>NZ_JADKSM010000001.1:1720760-2193598 GCF_015351285.1 Pseudoclavibacter sp. VKM Ac-2888 | reverse complement strand
GACCGAGACGACGACGCCCACGGAGACGACGACGCCGACCGAGACGACGACGCCCACGGAGACGACGACGCCGACCGTGACGGTCACGCCGACGGAGACGACGACGCCGACGGAGACGACGACGCCGACCGTGACGGTCACGCCGACGGAGACGACGACGCCGACCGAGACGACGACGCCGACGGAGACGACCACGCCGACCACGACCGTGACGCCGACGGAGACGGCGACGCCGACCGTGACCGTGACGCCGACAGCGTCAGTCACCCCGACGACGACAGCGTCGGTCACCCCGACGACGACAGCGTCGGTCACGCCGACGACGACGGCGTCGGTCACGCCGACGACGACGGCCCCCGCAGTCGTTCCCGTGAAGCCCGGAGCTCCCGGCTCGCCTGACCTGGCGACCACCGGTGCTCAGGATGCGGGTCCCTGGCTCATCGGAGGGCTCGCCGTGCTCATCGCCGGCGGCGTGCTGCTGATCGCCAGCCTGCGTCGACGCAACTCGCACGAGGTCTGAGCCCGCGCGGCTGCGACTGAACTGAACTGAGCAGGCCTCGGCAGGTGCCAAATGCACCGGCCGGGGCCTTCTCGGCGTCCGCCTCCCGTCACCGTGCATTCACCGCACGTTCTTCTGAGGCCGCAGCAAAGTACCGCCTAGGTCAGGCACAATTTCTCCCATCCCCAACCCACCGGCATCCCGCTCTCACTCCAAAACGAATTGATCCAGGACGATCTTGATCGTCTCCGCGTCCACGCCGACGCTGAGATGGAGATGTGGGCGGGCGAGGATCATTGCGAACGCAGCCCGGACCCTGGCAGCCTCGGTCCTGGTGACTTTTTCCCCGACTCGGTCGCCTCGGGTGACGAGTGAGGCGAGGATCGACAGGTCGTTGAGGTGGCGTTCTTCCTTAGTACCCTCGCCGATCAGCATTGCGGACGCCTTCGCGATGATGGCCCCCTGAAGCGTGGGTCGGCGGACGGTGCCAGTGACGCCCGCGACGGCGACCTCAATCACCTCGGAGCGATCCAAAGCGCCTTGGCCACTAGGTGCGGCGATGGTGCGGCCGCCCGTGACTCCGGTGCGATTGTCGGCGCGCTCCCCCAAGAACCGCGGAATGAGGACATCGATCTGCGCCGCACCCTTCACCCAACGATGCTGCACGCCCTTCATGCCTTCAAGGATCGACGGCAACTCACCTGCGGACTCGTAGCCAAGGTCGGTGAGAGTCTCGGTGAAGTCGAAGAGCATGGTCGGCTGGGCACGGACATCGAGGACCACGTCGGCGTCCTGCGTGGGCCGAGGCGGGTCCGCCTCGCGCTCCCAGCAGAGCGAGTGGACCATCTGCCCGCCGACGAGCGCCCAGCCCTTTGGGTGCGCCTTGTAGACCTCGAAGAGCGCGTGCCACGCCTCGGCCTGGGCGGGAGTCATGGCTGGGGCGGTGATGGTCAATCGTCGACCTTTCGGAGGAGTTCGGCGACGCGGGATCGCTCGCGGACGCCGTCATGGTGTGCGAGGTCTACGAGGAGCAGCCCGAGAGGCAGGGGTGACGGCGGTTTCTCGTCGGTGAGGTGCAAGAGAACATTGGGCCTCTCGGATGGCCGGAGCAGGTACTCGCGGCGGATCGCGGCGGCATCATCCTTGGCGACCCGGGCTTCGAGCTGGCCCGCGGCGGCGATCTCGGCGCGCGGATCGCTGAACCCGGACTTGACGATGCGCTCGTCGGCGGCGAGGTCGGCGAGGTCACTGGCAGCCACCTGGAGCTTCAGGGGTGCCTCTTCGCGGATCCAAGCGCCAAGGATGCGGTCCGGATCGGGGCTGTGCATGAGTTCGTTGCGGTAGCGGCGGAGTCGTGCGCGTTCGGATGTCGAGAGCCCCTCAGGGGCATCTCCGGAGAGGATCGCGAGGAGGTTCGCGCGCATCCGGTTGGCCAGCGGGCGAGAGGCTGCGGGGCGGTGTGCGGAGGACTGATCGATGAGCCACTGCCTACCCACCTGGCGGGCCGGGATGGTGCCTTGCTCGATGAGTGCGCGCACGCGGCGAGGGGACACCCCCTCACGTTTGGCAAACTCGGCAACGCTCTCTTCTGGCATGTACACAAGCGTACCGGCAGCGGTAGGGATGTGTATATGGGTGCGGCTGCTGGGCGTTCCTAAGCCGCGGCGGCGACCGCGGCGAGCACGACGGGGTCTTCGCATCCGCGTGCGAATCCGCGGATGCGGCGGTCGATGTCGCGCTGCAGCACGAACTTCCCGATGCGCTCCGCGACCGGGGCGAGCCACTTCGGCTTGCAGGCGAAGTTGTAGCGCCATACCGCGAGTGTGCGGGCCTCACCGTCGCCCTCGGCGTCCGGGGCGGGTGTGAACCGCCAGCCCCCGCCGAGGCGCTCGAAGAACCAGGAGCCCTTCGTCATCTTCATGCCAACATTCGTCGGCGGGGCGTAGGAGACGTACTCGCTGATCATCCGGAAGCCGAGCCGCTGCACGGTGGCGGTGCGCACCCCCTTCGCGGGGAGCGTCGCCCCGTCGAGGAAGTGCTGGCGCCGGATGAACGGGTCCCAGCGCATCCGCACCTCGCCGGTGGTCTGGGATACGGCGAACGCCGTCGCAGGATCGACGTGGACGATGCAGCGGGACTCGACGACGGGCATGCCCCATCGTGACACGCGCGTTCCCGAGAGGCGTCCGCGAGGTTCGACATGATGGGGTGATGGACAGCGCATTCGAGGAACTCATCGCCGAGGCCGAGGCCGCCAGCGTCGATGGCTGGGACTTCTCCTGGCTCGATGGGCGGGCCAGCGAGGAACGGCCCAGCTGGGGCTACGCGCGCCTCCTCGGCGAGCGGATGGGGCGTGCGCAGGCGTCCCTCGACATTCAGACGGGCGGGGGCGAGGTCCTGGCGCTGTCGCCCGTCATGCCGCCGTTGGCTGTCGCGACGGAGTCCTTTCCGCCGAACGTCGCGAAGGCGACTCGGCTGCTGCATCCGAGGGGCGTTGCCGTCGTCGCCGACCCCGACGAGCCGCCGCTGCCGTTCGCAAGCTGCGCCTTCGATCTCGTGACGAGCCGCCACCCGGCGACGGTCTGGTGGGAGGAGATCGCACGCGTGCTGCGCCCCGGCGGCACCTACCTCGCGCAGCACGTCGGCCCCGCCAGCGTCTTCGAGCTCATCGAGTACTTCCTCGGCCCTCAGCCGCAGGCGCGTCTCGAGCGGCGCGCGGACGATGAGGTGAGGGCTGCGGTCGCGGCCGGACTCGACATCGTCGACCTCCGCGAGGAGCGGCTCCGCATCGAGATCAGAGATGTTGGGGCAGTCGTCTACCTGCTGCGGAAGGTCATCTGGTGGGTTCCCGGCTTCAGCGTCGACGCCTACCGGACCCGCCTGCGAGAGCTGCACGAGCTCATCCAGCGCGAGGGGGCGTTCGTCGCGCACTCCACTCGACACCTCATCGAAGCCAAGCGGCCCGACTGAAGATCCCGGCTGCGCCCCTGAACCCCGCTCCCCAGGTTCGCGGAGGATCGCGTGCTTGCCTGAGACGCGAGAACTCCGCAAGCGAACAGGCGGGAGCCCCCATGGAAGACAAGCGACGCCGCGACGCGCGCCCCGGAAGCTCAGGCGCCGGTGACCCCGTTGGGGACCCGGGCAAGCGGAGCGGGCGTGAAGAGAAATCCGGTGCCGAGACGGCTGGCGAGAAGGGCGACCTGCTCGGCGCGGTCGGCAAGCTCGCCAACGTGCTCGCGTTCGGGAAGCTCCCGGACGCGTCAGCCGCCGCCTCGACCGCCGACGGGACGCCGTCGGCGGACACCGACGATGACGGGACCGGCGGCACAGGTGGAGCGCGGCGCGCCCCGTAGCCGCCCCTTGGGCCGACGATCAGTCGATGACGAAGAGCTTGGCGCCGGTCGCCGTGCTGGAGCGGTGCGCTTCCATGCCGGTGCCGACCTGGTAGCTCTGGCCCGCCTCCAGCGTGACGCGGCGGCCGTCGTCGAGCTCGGTCTCGAGGCTCCCCTCGAGCACGAGGAGCACGTGCCCGCGGGAGCACCAGTGATCGGCGAGATAGCCCGGCGAGTACTCGACCTGACGGATGCGCGTGTCACCGATCTGCTGCGTCCGCCAGGTGGCGCCGCCGGTCTCGCCGGAGTGCTGCGTCGGCGCTACTGCCGCCCAGTCGGTGGTCGTGAAGGCATGCCCGATGAGGTCCATCCCCCGACGATAGCTCCCCGGCGAATGCCGGCGAGACCGCCGCGGCTCACACGGAACCGCTGAGCTCCCGGGTGCGCATCGCCTCTGCCGTGATCTCCAGCGAACTGACCCGATCGGCGCTCTCCAGCGAGCCGTGCCCGATGATGAGCTCGTCGGCGCCGGTCGCCTCCGCGAACTCGGTGAGGTAGTCGCGCACCTCCTGCCCGGTTCCCACCGCCGTGTACCGCATCATGTTCGCGATCTGCTGCCCCTGCGGGCTCGCGATGATCTGGTCCATCTGCTCATCGCTGAAATCGGAGTTCGGCCCGCGCAGCAGGATGCTGCGGAGCCGGGAGCGCCGGGAGCGCGTGAACTGCTCCTGCGCATCCGCCGAGTCGAGGGCCGCGACGACGTTGACCCCCACGATGAGGTGGGGCGCTGCGAGCTGCTCGGAGGGCTGGAACTGCTCGCGGTACAGGGCGACGGCCTGGAACAGCTGGTCCGGGGCGAAGTGCGACGCGAACGCGTAGGGCAGGCCGAGCTGCGCGGCGAGCTGCGCGCCGAAGAGGCTCGAGCCGAGGATGTAGAGGGGCACCTCGGTGCCACCGCCCGGCACCGCCTGCACGCCGGGGATGGTCGACTGGCCGCGCAGGAACGCCTGCAGCTCCAGAACATCCTGCGGGAACTCATTGGCGGAGGCCGGGGAACGCCGCAGCGCTCGGAACGTCGCCTGGTCGCTCCCTGGCGCGCGCCCGAGGCCCAGGTCGATGCGGTCCGGGTAGAGCGTCGCGAGGGTGCCGAACTGCTCCGCGATGACCAGCGGGGAGTGGTTCGGGAGCATGACGCCACCCGCGCCCAGCCGGATCGTGGAGGTCTGAGAGGCGATGTGCCCGATGAGCACGCTCGTCGCGCTCGACGCGATCGTCGGCATGTTGTGGTGCTCGGCGTACCAGACACGACGGTAGCCGGAGCGCTCGGCAGCCTGGGCGAGCTCGACGCTCGCCTGGAAGCTCTCCCTGACGGTCTGGCCAGGGGCGATGGGAGCGAGGTCGAGGATTGAGAGAGGAACAGTCACCCTGGATGCAACCGCCGAGAGGCGTCAGGTGTTCCCGGCGGGTCGGAGTCGTCTCATCGGCCGTGCCCGAACTCCCGCACCGCTCTTCGTCTATTCGTCGCCCGTGTAGAAGGCCGCGGTGCGCGTCGCCGATTCGTGGGCGTCGTCGGGGTCGGCGCCCGCGCTCAGATGCGCGATGCACCAGCGGTCAGCCGCGGAGGCGACGAATCGCCTGCCGCCGTCGGAGTCGTTGAAGGCCGACATGGTCGCGTGGACGTCCGCGTCCTCGTCGGCGAGGGCGATGGCCAGGGCGAGGAGAGCTCCGTCCCAGCCGATGCCGGTGGCAGCTGGCCCGTACTGGGCCCAGTGCTCGTTGTCCGCCACGACGTGTCGGAGCGTGAGGCGCGTCCCGTGCCCCGCTGGCTCCAGGGCGAGGCTGACGCGGCTCACGTCGCCGTCGTACTCCCACGTCAGATGCATCAGGGCGTTCGCCTCGCAGCGCTCGATGGTTCCGGAGGTGCCGCTGTCGGTCAGCCGGTACCTGCCGCCCTGCCGGAGCTCGCCTTCGGCGGGCTCGAACCAGCGGGCCAGACCCTCCGGGGTCGTGCACAGGCCCCAGATGTTCTCTGGTGGATTCGCGAAGTCGCGCTCGAGCGTCACCACGTGGCTCGTGCCATCCCGCGCGACGCTGCGCGTGACGTTCTCGAGGCTGTCGGTCGACGCTCCGGCGGGGGACACCGGTTTCGTTTCCATGCGACCAGCGTGCCCGCGGATGTTGTGGAATCGCGCAGACCCGGGGCGACCCGGGTATCGGCGTCCTGGATTGTCGGTGCCCTGCCCCACAATGAACGGATGCACATCCTCGTCACGTCGCTGGCGCGCGGCTTCGCGCTCGAAGACCGGCGAGGCCCCGCCGATGGCGACGAGGCGTCGGCGCCCGTCACTGTTCCCGACGCGATCGCCCTCGCGCAGCTCGTGTCCGAACGTGAGCGGTCTGCGCCGCCGTCCGACCCCATCCGGTGGGTGTGGAACAGCCAGGACATCGTGCCGCGACTTCTCGCCCACGGCGTGCGGGTGGGGCGCTGCCACGATCTGCGCCTTGCCGGGCGCATCCTCATCACGGCCGGCTACCTCGACGCTCGATTCGACGTCGCGGATGCTCGTGGGGGCTCGCACCCCGGCGAGGGCCTCTTCGATCTCGACGCCGAGAACCCGGGAACGCCCGAGGCGACGCGGCGGCTCTTCGACGCCCAGCTCGCCGGGCTGGAGGCGTCGGATCAGGAAGCGGATCGGAAGGGCGCCCTCGCGTTCCTCGTCGGCGTCGAGAGCGCTGGAGCCCTCGTCGCGGCCGAGCTTCGGGCGGCGGGCATGCCGTTCAGCGTCGAACGCCACGAGGGAGTGCTCGTCGAGGCGCTCGGCGCGAGGGGCACGGGTGGCCGACCGGCGAAGCTCGAGGCGGCGGCCTCAGCTGTTCGAGCTGCGCTCGGGGAGGCGACGCTCAACGTCGACTCGCCAAAAGACCTCCTCGCTGCACTGCGCCGGGCGGGGCTCGATGTGGCCAGCACCAGCAAGTGGGAACTCGTCGGCAAATCGCATCCGGTCGTCGACGCGCTGCTGCACTACAAGCGTCTGCATCGGCTCTTCACGGCGAACGGCTGGACGTGGCGCGAGGAGTGGATCCACGGTGGGCGGTTCCGCCCCGACTATGTGCCGGGCGGCGTAGTGACCGGGCGCTGGGCGACGAGCGGCGGCGGAGCGATGCAGCTCCCGAAGGAGATCCGCAGCGCCGTGGTCGCCGACACCGGCTGGAAGCTCGTCGTCGCGGACGCGGCCCAGCTCGAACCGAGGATCCTCGCGGCCATGTCGGGGGATGAGGCCATGGCGCGGGCGGGCGCGCAGCGCGACATGTACGCGGCATTCGTCGACCGCGGCGTGGTGCCTGACCGCGATAGCGCCAAGGTCGCGATGCTCGGGGCCATGTACGGCGCGACGACGGGCCAGAGCGCCGTCCTCCTGCCGGGTCTCGAGCGGGCGTTCCCGCACGCCATGGGGCTTGTCGCCTCGGCGGCGCGTTCCGGTGAGCGGGGGCAGCAGGTGCAGACCTGGCTCGGTCGCACGTCTCCGTGGCCGCCCGCTGAGTTCTCGCCTCGCGACTTCGGCCGCTTCACACGGAACTTCATCGTGCAGGGCACGGCAGCCGAATGGGCGCTCACGTGGATGGCGGGTATCCGGCAGCGCCTCGCCGCCCTCGGCTCGGGAACGGGCGACCCGCGGGGCACCGGCTCGGTCGCGGATGCGCCGCTCGAGCGCACGGCGCACCTCGCCTACTTCCTGCACGACGAGGTGGTCGTGCACTCGCCAGCCGAGCACGCGGAGCGCGCCGCCGCGGAGGTCATCGCGGCCGCCGCAGAGGCAGGGCGCTTCCTGTTCGCCGGCAGCCAGGTCACGTTCCCCGTCGTCGCGCACGTCGTGGACAGCTACGGCGAAGCGAAGTAGGCGCGGCTTCGGTGACTCAGCGCTTCGGCCAGACCCAGAGCGGTCCGTCGAACTGCAGTTTGCCGCGGATGCTCGTCGCCCCCGCCTCCTTCTCGAGCTCGACGACGTTCGCGTCGTCGCGCAAGCCATCGACGAGGGGCTGCGAGTGGGTGACGACGATCACCTGCGTCTGCTCCGAGGCTCGCCGGATGAGGCCCGCAAGCGTTGGCAGGAGGCTGGGGTGGAGGCTCGCCTCCGGCTCGTTCAGGACCAGCAGCTCTGGCATGCGCGGCGAGAGGAGCGCCGTCGCGAGGAGGATCATCCGCAGCGTGCCGTCGGACAGCTCCCGCGCATCTAGTGGCCTCGCAAGGCCCGGCTGCGACATGACGATCTTCGCCATGCCAGACTCGTCTTCCTCGACGCTGACCCGTGACCCCGGGAAAGCAGCATCGATGGCGTCGTGGAGGGCCCCCGCCTGGCCGATTCGCTGCACCGTCGCGAGCGCGGCTGGGAGCCGCGAGCCGTCGTCGGGGAGCACCGGGGTGAACGTGGCGGGGCTCGGCAGCCGAGCGGGAGCCGCCGCGTCGGTGCGGAGGTAGTCGAGGAAGCGCCAACCGCGCGCCGACTCGCGCAGCGCGTACAGCTCGGGTGCTGTTGAGGGGTCGGCGAGTGTCGCGAGCATCGACTCGGCCTCGCGCACGCTCCACTCGGCCTGCACGAGCTTGAAGTCGGCGTCTCTCACGCGCACCGAGTTGGCGCGGCGTTCGACGAGCGTCGTCGAGGGGCGCAGCAGCTCGCTCGCCCAGACGAGCTCGCTCTTGACCACCGGGTCGAAGGGGAAATCGGAGATGATCGGGATGCCGAGGTCGATCGCGAAGTTCTGGACCTGAGTCGGCGAGGGCATGCCGAGGTCGGTCGCGAAGGACACCCCGGAGGTGCGCAGGCCCAGCTTGAGGGTGACGGGCTCGCCGCGGGACCGCTTGCCGGCGTGGATGACCGCCCGGAGACCGCCCTCCATCGCGAGCGACGAGAGGGCCCCCTCGCGGATGATGTCGTGCAGCAGGCGCAGCGCTCGGTAGAGGTTGGACTTGCCGCTGCCGTTCGCCCCCGTGATGACGTTCAAGCGCTCGAGCCCGAGCGTGACGCTCTTGATGGACCGGTAGTTCTCGATGGCGAGGAGTTCAAGCATGCTCACACGCTAGGGGGTACCTCCGACATCGCCGCGGGATGGTGCGGTCGCGCCCTGCACCTGCAGCAAGCGCGGCACCGCCTCCGGAGAGGCAGTGCCGCGCTTGTCCTCTGCGCGCTGGCCGTCTACTTGACCTGGCGGATGAGCTTCTTGTTCACGAACTCCTCGATTCCGAGCGAGCCGAGCTCGCGGCCGAAGCCGGAGCGCTTCACTCCGCCGAAGGGCAGCTCGGGGCTGTCGAGCCCGACGCCGTTGATGTAGACCATGCCGGCTTCGATGGCGTCGGCGACGCGCTGCGCCTGCTCCTGGTCGGTCGTGAAGAGGTACGAGCCCAGACCGAAGGGCGTGGCGTTCGCGAGCTCGATGGCCTCCTCTTCGCTGCCGACCTTGTAGAGGGCGGCGACGGGGCCGAAGAACTCTTCCGTGTAGGCGTCGTTGTCGGGGGTGACGCCGGCGAGCACGGTCGACTCGAAGAAGTTGCCGTCGTGGCCACCGCCCGCGAGGAGCTGCGCGCCCTGAGCGACAGCCCGCTCGACCTGCTCGGCGAGGTTCTTCGTGGCCGGGGCCGACGAGAGCGGGCCGAGCTCCGAGTTGTCCTTCGTCGGGTCGACGGGAGCGACCGAGGTCATCGCGGCCGTGAACTTCTCCGCGAACTCGTCGTAGAGCGAGTCGATGACGATCATGCGCTTCGCGCCGTTGCAGGCCTGCCCGGAGTTATCGAGGCGCGCGGCGACCGCGGCTTCGACGGCCTCGTCGACGCTGTCGGTGCTGAGCAGGATGAACGGGTCGGAGCCGCCGAGCTCGAGGACGACCTTCTTGAGGTTGCGGCCGGCGATCTCGGCGACAGCGGCGCCCGCGCGCTCCGAGCCGGTCAGTGAGACGCCGTGGATGCGGTCGTCGGCGATGATGTCGGCGATCTGCTCGTTGGTGGCGAAGATGTTGACGTAGGCGCCCTCGGGGAACCCGGCGTCGGCGAAGATCTGCTGGAGCGCTGTCGCCGACTCGGGGCACTGGCCGGCGTGCTTCAGCAGGATCGGGTTGCCGAGCACGAGGTTCGGGCCGGCGAAGCGAGCGACCTGGTAGAACGGGAAGTTCCAGGGCATGATGCCGAGGAGGGGACCGAGGGCGGAGCGGCGGATGAGGGCGGTGCCTTCGCCTCCGAGCAGCTCGATCGGGGCGTCCTTCAGGAAGTTCTCCGCGTTGTCGGCGTAGTACTGCAGGATGTCGGCGCTGAAGTCGACCTCCCCGTAGGACTGCTCGATGGGCTTGCCCATCTCCCTCGTGATGATCTCGGCGAGGGCCTCGCGGCGCTCGCGGTGCAGCTCGGCTGCCCGGCTCATGAGGGCGGCGCGCTCTGCGACGGTGCTCGGCTTCGACCAGGTCCGGTAGGCGCCGTCGAGGCTCTGCAGGGCGGTCTCGATGCCCTCGGATGTGACGAGCGGGAATTCCTGTCCCTGCTCGCCGGTGGCTGGGTTCACGACTACGTAGGTGCTCAAACTCACTCCAGACATTGGATGCGTGCGCGCAGCATCGCGCGATTGGGTGAAGCCTAGGAGATGGGGCCTTGGAAACCCAGGGTTCGGGCCGATTTAACTGAATATCGTTTATTTACAGGGTGCCTCTCCGGCGATGCGGCTCTAGGCTCTGGAGCGGCGGGATTCGCCCGCAGGCAGGGGATGGCATGAGCGAGCAGTCACACGACGATGTCCAGTTCTTCCGTGCGTTCAAGCGGTTCCTCGAACGCGTCAACGAGACGCCGGCCGAGGTCCAAGTCGTGCGCACGCCCTTCGGCGGCGAGCTGAGCGATTTCCTCGGCGCCGACGCCGAGGCGCTCCCGGTTGTCGTCGAGGAGTTCGCGAGCTACCGGATCGTCGACGCGGATATCGCGCTTGAGGAGATCGCCGCTCGCGGCGAAGCGAGGCTCGTCGGTGTCGCCGGTGGCTCCGCCCACGCGCACGCCGGCCTCGCGGAGCTCATCTCGAGCCCGCACATGCCGTTCAGGTCGGGGCCCGCCGAGTTCGCCGAGAAGGCGACAGGTCCCAGGTCGACACGACAGGTCGTGAGCTTCGGTGCACGACTCTTCACCTACCGTGGCGCCCGAGTTGTGGTCATGCAGCGCGCATCCCGCCCCGACATGGGCCGACCGCAGGGGCAGCTCGAGGTGCTCACCGCCGCAGACCCCTCGCTCGTCTCCGATCTCCTCGGCGAGGTTCGCGCCCTCATGATCGAGCGCAGCGTGCTGCGCGGCAAGGTGCTCGCGTTCGAGAACAGCGACTACCGGATGGACGCTGGTGCGTCGTTCCTGGAGCGACCGGCCGTCGCCGAGACCGACGTGATCCTGCCGTACGGCGTCCTTGAATCAGTGGTGTCGCACGTGATCGAGATCGGGCGGCAGCGTGAGGTCCTGCTCGCCGCGGGCCAGCACCTGAAGAGAGGCGTGCTGCTGTACGGCCCGCCTGGGACCGGGAAGACGCTCACGGTCAGGCATCTCCTGAGCCGCACGGAGGGGGTGACGGCCGTGCTGCTGACCGGGTCGAGCATCCAGCACATCAGCGCGGCCGCCGAACTGGCCCGCACCCTGCAGCCGTCGATCGTGGTGCTCGAGGACATCGACCTCGTTGCCATGGAACGTCACGCGTCCCCGCAGCCGTTGCTCTTCGAGGTGCTCGACGCGCTTGATGGCCTCGACGGCGATGCCGACGTCGCCTTCATCATGACCACCAACCGGGTGCAGGTGCTCGAGCGGGCGCTCGTCTCGCGTCCCGGTCGCGTCGACCTGGCCGTGGAGATCGCGCTGCCAGGCGGGCCGGAGCGCTACCGTCTGCTCGAGAAGTACGCCGCGGGCCTGCCGTTCAGCGACGAAGCGCTCCTGGAGGCGTCGGGTCGTGCCGAGCAGACCACCGGGTCGTTCGCCAAGGAGCTCATCCGCCGTGCGGTGCTCGCGGCGGCACGGCATGGCGTCGAGCCGGACGACGAGATCCTGCTGTTCGAGCTCGACGAACTGATGTCGGCGCAGTCCGCGCTCACGAGGCGCCTCCTCGGCGACGGCACGGAGCCGAGCGGTGACGAAGTCTCTGAGGGCGGAATGGAGATCATCTCCACAGTGGAAGGCGACCGCACGGGGTCCGTCACCTACCGGGCTCTGGGTGCAGAGGCTGACTCCGGCTGGACGGCGTACGTTCCGGCCTCGGACGCGGTCTACCCGCCTGGTGCAAGTGCCTCGGCGACCGAGGAGGAACCCTCGCGTGGCGACGGGGAGGCGCTCAGCTGACGGCTGCCCGCCAGCGCTCCGACGAGAAGGTGCGAGTCGAAGCGCCGCCCGGGTCGCTCGGCGGGCGTGAGCCGCGGCTCACGTCGCGCACCCTGATGCGCCAGCCGTCTGCCGTGCGGACGATGGTGTCGATGTAGTCGCCGCTCGCCGTCGTGCCGTCCGTTCGCACGAGGAGGAACTTCGACCAGGACGTGATGGTGTCGGCGTCGACCCGATGGAGGACGGTGTCGGTGGTGTAGTGCGGGTGGTAGGGCTGCACGGTGTTGATGACCCGGGCGAGCGCCTCGTCACCGCGCACCGCGTTCGGGCCCGTGCCGAAGGAGAAGTCCTCCGTGAATACCTTGCGCAGGTGATCCCAGTCGCGGTTGTCGATGACCTGCCCGTAGCGGGCGAGCACGTCGAGGACCTCGGCGGCGTCGGCGGCAGGCACTTGCGCTGCCACGGCGCTCGGGCTCTGCGCTGTCATCGCGACGACTCGAAGCTCGCGAAGGACTCCGCGCCCTCGGCCGAGTACTGTCCACTCGGGCGCTCGCGGTTTCGCTCCGTGATGCGGCGGCTCGTGATGACCCACGTGCCGTCGCGTTCCTCGAGGGTGTCGAGGTAGTCGCCGCCTGCGGCGGATGCCTCGTAGGTGACGAGCACGTAGCGACTCCAGGCGACGGCCGACCCGGCGGCCTCGCCAGCCCGGATGACCGTGTTGATGGTGTGGTGGGAGGGCAGGTGCCCGCCGAGCGAGGCCGCGAGCTGCTGCTCGAAGGCTCTCGCTCCTGATGCGCCAGTGAACTCGCCAGCAGGGCTCTCGATGCGCGCATCCGGAGCGAGGACCGAGTCGAGCAGGGTCCATTCGCCGTTGTCGACGAAGTGCCCGTAGAGCGCGAGGGTCTGCTGGATGCCCCAGCGGTCGTCGGCGGTGAGTGTGGTCACGTTCAGCCCCATTTCGTTTCCGTTCAGGAACAGTCTCACCAGCCACCGACATCCGCGTGTTCTCCGCGGTCGCGGAACTTCCGCGGGCGTCACGAGCGGAAATCTCGGGCAAAACCTGCCAGCGGGGGCTCTGTCTGTGGTTTCCGCACCGGGGCGCACCCATTTTTGCTAGTTTGTTGAACTAGTTTCATGGCGTCGACGGCGCCACCACGAGGAGGACCATGGCGCACACGCCCGCTGAGCGCTCGTCCGGGTACTGGTACCCGACCGGCGGAGAGCATGCGACCTCGGTCGACGTGCTCAACCTGCTGCGCGACTACCGCGAAGCGGAGGCGAAGATGCGAGCGCGGACGCGCTCGTCGATGCGCATGAACGAAAACGACCTGCTCGCGCTTCGCTTCCTGCTCCAGCAGCAGCGCCAGGGCAAGGTCGTCGTGCAGAAGGACCTGGGGGAGCGGCTCAAGATCTCCTCCGCCTCCGTCACGGGCCTCGTCGATCGCCTCGTGAAGAGCGGTCACGTCGAGCGGCGGCCGCACCCCACCGATCGGCGGGCCTCGATCATCGCGTCGACCGCGGAGTCCGACCGTGAGGTGCGGGAGACGCTCGGCCTCATGCACCAGCGCATGATCGCGGTCGTCGACTCGCTCACGACCGAGGAGCTCGACGGGGTGGCGAAGTTCCTCTCCGGCATGGTCGGCTCGGTCGAGGCGGCCGAGCCGCAGGGCGCTCCGCAGCACTAGTGGGTGCCTCCTCGAGAGTCAACCCCCGTCTTCGGCTTTGTTTAGTTAAATAAGCTACCTATGTGCTCAAACAACGACGCAGGCTCAACCGCAGTGCAGTAGCCGCCGCTCGACGACGGGCAGAAGAGCGCTACTGGGACGTCTACCAGCGCACCATCATGCCCGGGGAGCTTCTTGCGCTCTGCTTCGTGGGTGCCACCATCTCGATCGGAATCGCGGTCTCGTTCTTCGCCTTCCTCCCCTGGTAGCGCGAGCGGCCACTTGGATGGTCGCCACAAGGCTCTCGAAGTGCCAGCCGATGGGTGCGAGGCTCTTCGGTGCGCATCCATCTCCGGATGCCATGGCGCAAAGGAGCGACATGACCGACCCGACTTCGATGACCGGCCTCGAGCAGCTGAGGGCTCACCTCGCGAACGGTGCAGAGATCGCTCCGATCGCGCAGCACTTCGGCATGACCGTCGTGAGCTTCGCCGAGGGCGAGGTGATCTTCGAGGGTGTTCCCGACCGGTCGCACTACAACCCCATCGGAACCGTGCACGGCGGATTCGCGGCGACGCTCCTCGACTCGGCGTGCGGCACGGCAGTCCACACGACGCTCCGCCCGGGGCAGGCCTACACATCCCTCGAGATCAAGGTCAGCTTCCTGCGCCCCATGACCGTGGAGACGGGCCCCGTCCGGGTGCGCGGTCGCGTCGTGAAGTCAGGGGCGAGGGCGGCGTTCGTCGAAGCCGAGCTCAGGGACTCCGCCGACGTGCTCCTCGCCACGGCGACCAGCACGTGCGCGATCTTCCCAGCGCGCTGACCCACCGCTCTTGAGCCACGCTTCTCCACAGCTTCGCATCTCGAGCGCGCCCCGAAACGAGCACAGGATAGAATCGGCTCCCGTGACCGGAACGAATCTCCTCGGCATCCCCGAGACGCGCCTTGCGGCTGAGCCAGAGGTCGTCGACGACCTGTCCAACCTGCCCCACGACCAGGCCGCGCTTGCAGCCATCGTCGAGAAGCACCCGGCCTCATCGCTGGCGTGGGCGACCCTCGCAGACGCCGCGCACGCCGACGGCAACACGATCGGCGCGTACGCCTACGCACGCGTCGGCTACCACCGGGGGCTCGACGCCCTTCGCAAGGCCGGGTGGCGAGGCCAGGGCCCCGTGCCGTGGTCGCACGACCCCAACAAGGGAGTCCTGCGCGCGTTCTACGCGCTCCGACGAAGCGCAGCAGAGATCGGCGAGGAGGGCGAGCCCGAGCGCCTCGCCAGCCTGCTCCACGACGCCGACCCGCAGGCGATCACCGAGATCGAGCGGATGCACGCGGCGAGCTAGCGGCGCATCCGCACCAGCAGACAAGCAGGGAACAAGGCAGGGCCGCCGAGTCGGTCCGCCGACCGCGCGGCTCACGCCACGCACACGACAGGCGCGAGCTGCGCCGATCCGACAGAACAGGGGCGACACATGCCAGGCGTAGCAATCATCGGCGGCCAGTGGGGCGACGAAGGCAAGGGCAAGGCAACCGACCTCCTCGGCGACCGCATCGACTACGTCGTGAAGTTCAACGGCGGCAACAACGCCGGCCACACGGTCGTGATCGGTAACGAGAAGTACGCGCTGCACCTGCTGCCCTCCGGAATCCTCACCCCAGGCGTGACCCCCGTCATCGGCAACGGTGTCGTCATCGACCTCGACGTGCTCTTCCACGAGATCGACCACCTCGAGGCGCGCGGCGTCGACACCTCGAAGCTGCGCGTTTCCGCGAACGCGCACCTCATCACCGGGTACCACACCACGCTCGACAAGGTCACCGAGCGGTTCCTCGGGAAGCGCCAGATCGGCACCACCGGGCGCGGCATCGGCCCCGCCTACGCCGACAAGATCAACCGCATCGGCATCCGCGTGCAGGACCTCTTCGACGAGAACATCCTCCGCCAGAAGGTCGAAGCAGCGCTCTTCGGCAAGAACCACCTCCTCGTGAAGGTCTACAACCGTCGCGCGATCACGGTCAACGAGATCGTCGACGCGCTCCTCCTCCACGCCGAGCGCCTCCGTCCCATGGTCGGCGACACCTCGCTCGAGCTCTACGACGCCCTCAACGCCGGCCGCAACGTCGTCTTCGAGGGTGGCCAGGCGACCATGCTCGACGTCGACCACGGCACCTACCCGTACGTCACCTCCTCGTCCTCGACCGCGGGAGGCGCATCCACGGGCGCCGGTGTCGGCCCGACCCAGATCAACCGCATCATCGGCATCGTCAAGGCCTACATCACGCGCGTCGGAGCCGGCCCCTTCCCGACCGAGCTGTTCGACGAGTGGGGTGAGCTGTTGCGCACTCGCGGCGGCGAGTTCGGCACCACCACCGGACGCCCGCGCCGCACCGGCTGGTACGACGTTCCCGTCGCCCGCTACACGGCCCGCATCAACGGGGTCACCGACTTGGTCATGACGAAGCTCGACGTGCTCAGCGGCATCGAGCGCATCCCCGTCTGCGTCGCCTACGACGTCGACGGCGTCCGCTTCGACGAGATGCCCGTCTCGCAGTCGGACATCCACCACGCGAAGCCCATCTACGAGTACTTCGACGGCTGGACCGAGGACCTCTCCGGCTGCCGCACCTTCGAGGAGCTGCCCGAGAACGCGCAGCTTTACGTGCAGGCACTCGAGCGCCTCTCCGGTGCCCGCATCTCCGCGATCGGCGTCGGCCCGAAGCGCGACGAGATCATCCAGATCCACGACCTGATCGACTGACCGCGGGCAGCGCGGGCAGCGCCGTCAGCGCCCGTGTGCGGGCAAGCGCTCAACGCCTGAGACAATCGACGACGTGAATAGCGCCCCCGCAGCCCTGACCGTCCTCCCAGACCCCCAGTTCGTGATGGTCGGCGACGGTCACCGCATCGCCACGTACACGTGGGGAGATGTGGACGCGCCGACGGTGATCGTCGTGCACGGCTTCGCGTCGAGCACGAAGGACAACTGGGTGGCGACGGGCTGGGTGCGCGACCTGCTGCGCGCCGGCTACCGCGTGCTCGGCCTCGACCAGCGCGGGCACGGGCAGAGCGACAAGCCCTACGAGGGGCGCGACTACGACATCCGCACGCTGGCCTCCGACGTCGAGGCCGTGCTCGACGCGTACCTCGTCGACACCGCGCTGTACGTCGGCTACTCGCTCGGCGCGCGCGTCGGCTGGGAGGTCGCACAGGACTTCGCCGACCGCATCCCGCGGGTCGTGCTCGGGGGAGTCCCGGATGGCGTGCCGCTCGGGCGCCTCGATATCGATCAGGTGCGCGAGCTCATCGACCACGGCACCCCGGTGCAGGACCCGGTGACGCAGAACTACCTCGCCCTCACGGAGCGCGTCGGAGGCAACGACCTGCGGGCGCTGCTCGCGATCGCCGAAGGGATGCGCGCGTCCGGCAAGGCCGACCCCGACCTCGGCCGTGTGCCGCAGCAGCCGGTGCTCTTCGCGACCGGGTCCCGCGACGGCATCATCGAGGGGTCCAAGGCACTCTCCGCGGCGACGCCCAAGGCCCGCTTCTTCGAGATCCCGGACCGCCACCATTTCAACGCTCCAGGCTCGCGTGACTTCCGTGCCGCAGCCCTCGCCTTCCTCGCCGAGGAAGTCCAAGAGGGCTAGCGGACCCCGGAGGGTGGCGACTGGGTGACGTTCGGGAGCGCCGGGCAAGATGCTTCCATGTCGTCCAGAACACTCGAACGCCGCTCCCGCGGACACGGCGGGGCCATCCCGTGGATCGTCGTCCTTCCCTTCGCCGTCTCCGGCGTCATCCACCTCGTGAAGCCCGCCGTCTTCGAACCGATCATCCCCAAACCGCTGCGGGGGCACAGCCGCGAGCTGGTGGTCGCTTCCGGCGTCGCCGAGCTGGCGTGCGCGGCGGGGCTCGTGCGCCCGTCGACACGGTCGATCGCGGGGCTCGCGAGCGCGGCCGTGCTGCTCGCGGTCTGGCCCGCCAACGCCCAGATGAGCGTCGACCTGGGCCGCCGGGCGTGGCGGAAGCGCACCGCCTCGTCGGTCGTCGCGTTTGTCGTCTCCGTTGCTCGCCTGCCGATGCAGCTCCCGCTCATGAGGGCCGCGCTGGGCTCCGGGAGCTAGCCTTTCCGAATGAGCATCGAGTCGAAGAACGATCAGGTTCGGACGACCTCCGAGCAGCGCGAGATCGAGCGGAAGTACGACATTCCCGAGGGGGCGGGGGAGCCCGAGCTCTCGAAGCTCGGCGCGGGGCTCCGAGCAGGGGAGCCGGTCACGGAGACCCTCGTCGCCGAGTATGTCGACACTCCCGAGCTAGCGATCCTCGACGCCCGCTGCGTGCTGCGTCGCCGCACGGGTGGCGACGACGAGGGGTGGCACCTGAAGCGTCCGCGCAGCGGCGACGAGCGCATCGAGGTCCACGCGCCCGTGGGCGCCCCGCGGCGGATCCCGCCGGAGCTGCGCGCCGAGTTCGCGGACATCATCGGCGAGCGCCCCGTGCTTCCGCTCGTGGAGCTCACGACGACGCGCACGACCACTGAGGTGCGTGGCGGCGGCGCGTGGTCGGCCGGCGGGGCGCGGGATGACGACGACGCGCTCGCCGCGCTCATCTGCGACGACGTCGTGCACGCCAGGGTCGTCCGCATCGGCGAGGAGCGCACGCTCGAGTGGCGGGAGTTCGAGGTCGAGCTGGCGGACGGCGCATCGATCCGGGTCTTCGACGAGATCGAGGCGGTGCTCTTCGACGCCGGCCTCACCCCGTCCATCCACCGTTCCAAGCTCGTTCGCAGCCTCGACGGGGTCCAGCCCGCGCAGGCGCCGACGGGGCAGGGGACGGCCGGCGACGCGGTCGTCTTCGCCATCGCGTCGCGGTTCGGCGAGTTCCAGGAGCAGGAGGCCGCGGCCCGCATCGATGCGCCGGACGCGGTGCACCAGGCGAGGGTCGCCCTGCGCAGGCTGCGGAGCCTCCTCAAGGTCTTCGGCGCCCTGTTCGAGGCGGATGCGGTCGCGTCGCTCGCCGGGGAGCTCAAGTGGGCTGGGGGCGTGCTGGGGGCTCCCCGTGATGCGGAGGTCCTCCGCGAGCTCGTGCTCGCCGAACTCGACTCGGCGGGACACCTCGAGGCGGGCGCGGGGGCCGTCGACGTCGCCAGAGCGCGGATCGAGGCGCTCATCGGCGACCGGCACGCAGCCACCCTCGCGTCCTTCCGGACGGAACTCGATGGGGAGCGCTGGGACGCGCTGCACGACAGCCTCGTCTCCTTCGTCACCGCGCCCCCGTTCGCAGGGCTCGCCGATCGGCGCGCCCTCGGCACCATGCGGAGCCTGACCCGCACCGCCATCGCCACGGTCGAGAAGCGGACGGAACGCGCCCGCAAGAAGCCGAAGAAGCTCGAACGCTGGCACGACGTGCGCAAGGCCGCGAAGTCGGTTCGCTACGGCTACGAGGCCATCGACGAGCTGCCGGACGCGACGGCGAAGAAGCAGCGCAAGGAGTGGAAGCGCCTCGCGCAGGCCTTCGGCGAGTTGCAGGACTCGTCGATGCTCGACGAGGAGCTCGGCGTGCTGAGCGAGCAGCTCGGTCAGTCCGCGCAGGAGGAAGAGCGCGGAGAGACGGGTGCAGAGGACCGCGACGCCGTCGCCGTGCTCGGGGAGCTCCGGACGCGCATCCGCGCCCGCCAGAACGACGCGCTGCGAGTCGCCCGCGACGCCCTCGACGACCTGGCCTGACCGGCCGGCGAGATCTGCACGGACCGGTCAGGCGGTGGTGCCAGGATCGGCGCATGCACATCGATCTCTCGGGCCGTACGGCCCTCGTCACGGGTTCCACGCAGGGTATCGGCCTTGCGATCGCCGCGGATCTCGCCGCCGCTGGCGCGCACGTCATCGTGAACGGGCGCGGAGCCGCCAGCGTGGAGTCGGCCGTCGCCGAGCTGCGCGGGCGCGTGCCAGACGCGACGATCGAGGGGGTGCCCGCCGACCTCGCGACGGCGGAGGGCGCGGCCGTCGTCCGCTCTGCGTTCCCTGACCTCGACATCCTCGTCAACAACCTCGGCATCTACGGCAGCACGCCCGCTCTCGAGATCAGCGACGAGGAGTGGCTGCGCTACTTCGAGGTGAACGTGCTGTCGGCCGCCCGTCTCATGCGCGAGTACCTCCCGGGCATGACGTCGCGCGGCTGGGGGCGGGTGATCTCCATCGCGAGCGACTCAGCCGTCGTGATTCCCGAGGAGATGATCCACTACGGCATGACCAAGACGGCGCTGCTCGCGGTCTCGCGCGGCTACGCGAAGGCGGTCAAGGGCACCGGGGTGACCGTCAACGCCGTCATCGCGGGGCCGACGCACACCGGCGGCGTCGAGGCGTTCGTGGCGGAGCTCGTGGGCGACGACCTCGCCTGGGACGACGCGCAGCGGGAGTTCATGCGACGGCACCGGCCGCAGTCGCTCATCGAGCGTCTCATCGAGCCGGAGGAGATCGCGCACCTGGTCACCTACCTGGCATCGCCGCTGGCCTCGGCGACGACCGGAGGCGCCCTGCGCGTCGACGGCGGCTACGTCGATTCGATCCTGCCGTGAGCGTCGAGCGCAGCCTCGATGTTGGCGACATGGGTGAGGTGTGGGCGTCGCTCGTCGCAGCCACGACGGGGCGCACGCCGTTCACGCTCGGCTACCTCGGCACCGTGGCGTCGGGCGGCGAGCCCCGCGTCCGTGCCGTGATCCTGAGAGCCGTGGATGAGCGGCGCGGCGTCGTGGCGTTCGCGACGGACAGTCGGACGGCGAAGGTCGGGGAGCTGGCCGAGAACCAGCGAGCGGCCCTCACGTTCTACGATCCGGAGCGCGACGTGCAGCTGCGCCTGGGCGGCCGCGCGGAGGTCGTCGCCGACACTGCCGTCCGGCGCGAGATCTGGGACGGGCTCGGGGCGGGGTCGAAGCGGCTCTACGACAAGCCTGAGGTGCCCGGGACTCGGCTGGCAGAGGGGGACTCCGATGCTCGGGGGACGGGCGATGAGGCTGCGTTCGAGCGCTTCGCGTGGGTCCGGGTCACGGTCGACGCGATCGACGCGGTCGACCTCTCCGGCGCTGAGCACATCCGCTGCCGCCACACACGAGGAGTCGACTCCTGGGCAAGCGATCGGCTGGTTCCCTAGGCGCGCTACTGCATGGGCGCGTTCAGGTTCGACGCCCAGGTTCGAATCGCTGAACGCTCGTTCTCGTCGCACACGTAGCCGTAGCCGATGGTCGTGTCGCCGTTCGTGAGCGACCACTCACCGTAGTAGGTCAAGGCGTAGCAGTCGGCCATGGCTTCGGCACTGCCCTGGAACAGGCCCTGCGCGAGCAGGTCGTTGTACTCGCCGCGATAGTCGAAGACGCTGGCGTTGTCGGCACGCTGGTAGACGTGGGCCAGCTCGTGCACGACGGTGAACTTGCTCGACCACTCGCCGATCTCGCTCTCCGGGAGCAGGTGCACGGTGAGCGAGTCCTCCTTCGTGATGCACCCTGTCGTGCGCCAGTCCTCCCGATCGTCGGCCGTGCACGCGGTTGCCGCATCCCACTGCACGTCGATAAACCCTTTGCCTGCCGTGTCCACGATGCTCTCCGTGACCAAGCCGCTGGTGTTCACGCGCCGGGCTTGAGCCTCAGCGACGCTGACCTCGAGTCCCTCTCGGAAGGTCTTCGCCTGCGCTGCGATCGTCTGCGCGGTGTACTCGAGCAGGTTCGGATCAGCCATCTTCTCGTCCTGCCGGAACAACCACTCGAATTCAGCGACGAGCCAGGCGACGGGAGACTCTTCGAACTCGAGGGACAGCTCGTCGATCTTGGCGCGTTCGTCCGCGTAGAGCGCGCGCTGGGTGTCGATCTCGGAGTCTGCCGTGGGGGCAGCATCGGGTGTCGCCACGCTGGAGGAGCCGCCCGTCTCATCACCCCCGGAAAAGAGCAGCGCGCCGAAACCGGCGAAGACGACGACGGCCACGATGGCCACGACGGCCAGGCATCCGCACCCGGCGAGCCAGCCGCCGACTCCGCGGCTTCGGCGAGACACGTGCGGTGCTGTCGCCGGTGCGAGTGCTGGACCTGCTGCTGACGCCGCTGGTTGGTGACCGGGCGTTCGTCCGGTCGACAGCGTCGGGTTGACGCCTCGGATCCAGCGGATGAGCTCGGGGGAAGCGGCTGGGTTCGCGGCGATGAGCGCATGGAGGTCCCAGCGCTGGGCGGCGAGATCGACGAGGACCTGCAACGGTGTGCTCGGATCGCAGGCGATTGCGTGCGCTGCCCTTGGCTGCCGGTCGTTCATGCACTCCCCTTGCTGTTCTGGCTCACCGCTCGGGAGAGATGCGGTGCTGTCTGCTCCAGGAAAGGACTCTCCCGCGGCGATTCTGGCACCGGTCCAGCGTAGTCCGCGGTGCGCTGCTGGCCGCTGCACCGCGTCCGTCTGTCCGAGAGTCGACGATCTGTGTCGCTCGATGGCGTCGCCGGGGCACGCCGGTGGGAGCGGCTAGGCGAGGGCGGCGTCGATGGCGTCGGCCGAGAGCACGTGGTCGATGGCGAGGGCGCTGGCGCCGAGGATCGCGGCGTCGCCTCGGGCTCGCGACGCCACGACCCGAAGGTGCTGCGTCGCGAGCGGCAGTGAGCGCGAGTAGACGACTTCGCGGATGCCGGCCATGAGCTGCTCGCCCGCCTCCGCGATGCTCCCGCCGATGACGATCATCGACGGGTTGAGCATGCTGACACAGGCGGCGAGCACGGTGCCGACATCGCGGCCGGCCTGACGGAGGGCCCGGGCTGCGCTCAGGTCTCCCGAGCGCACGAGCGCCACGATCTGCCCGCTGCCCGACACCTCGATGCCCTCCTCGCGGAGCCTTCGGGCTATTGCGTCGCTCCCGGCGACGGCTTCGAGGCAGCCGAGGTTGCCGCACCTGCAGGGGATGCTCTCGGCGCCGGGCACGGCGATGTGCCCGATGTCGCCAGCGGCACCTCTGGCGCCGCGTCGCAGCGAGCCGTCCGCGATGATGCCGGAGCCGATTCCGGTCGCGACCTTGACGAAGAGCAGGTCGGAGACCTCGGGCCACTCGCTCCGGTGCTCGCCGAGGGCCATGATGTTGACGTCGTTGTCGACCAGCACAGGAGCGTCGAAGTGGGCGCCGAGCCTGCCGGCGACGTCGGCGTCGTCCCAGCCGGGCATGATGGGCGGGTTGATGGGTCGGCCGGAGCTGAACTCGACGGGCCCGGGGAGGCCGACGCCGACGCTCACGAGCTCGCGGCGCCCGCGGTTCGACGCGGCGAGCATCTCGTCGCCCTTCGTGCACACCCAGGCCAGCACCGCGTCCGGCCCGAGGTCGATGGGCAGCTTGTCCTCCGAGTCGGCGATGATGTTCGAGGCGAGGTCGGTGAGGGCCATTCTCGCGTGGGTCGCACCGAGGTCGACGGCGAGGACAACTCTGCTCTCGGGGGAGAAGGCGAAGACGGCGGGGGGCCTGCCGCCCGTCGAGTGGGCCTCGCCGACGGTCACGATGAGGCCCGCCGTCATGAGCATGTCGATGCGGGTCGCGACCGTGGAGCGGGCCTGGCCGGTGACGGATGCGAGTTCAGCGCGCGTGCGGGGGGCGCCGTCGCGGAGCATCTGGAAGAGCTCTCCGGGGCCAGGCTGGCGCGACGCCGGCTTCGGCAGCTGCTCGATGACCATGCGCGTCTTCTCTCTCGGGTCGGGGGTCGGCGGGAGCCGACTTCGCCACGTTACCGCCCTGACCGTCTTCGGTGACTGCAGCGCTTCTGTGTGGCGGCGTATCTCAATTGTGCAACAGGCAAGACACTTTTGCTTGACCGTCGACAAAAGTGACGGTAGCTTTCGACACATGGTCAACGAAGACCCCACATCGGGTCCCTCCCCCCTCCTGCAGATGCGTGGCATCGTCAAGCAGTTCCCAGGTGCTCGGGCGCTCGACGGCGTCGACCTCGACGTCCTCCCCGGCGAAGTCCACTGCCTCCTCGGCCAGAACGGCGCAGGCAAGTCGACGCTCATCAAGGTGCTCGCAGGCGCACACCAGCCCACCGAGGGCCAGCTGCTCCTGGACGGCGAGCCCATCACCATCCCCAACCCAGTCGCTGCACTCGGGCTCGGCATCGCCACGATGTACCAGGAGCTCGACGTCGTCGACGGCCTGACCGTCGCGGAGAACGTGTACCTCGGGCACGAACTCGACACCGCGGGCGTCTCCAGGCGTGCCGAGGCGAAGCAGCGGACGAAGGAGATCCTGGCGCGGCTCGGGCACTCCGAGATCTCACCCACGACCGAGGTCGGCGAGCTCTCCGCCGCTGGCAAGCAGATCGTCTCCATGGCTCGGGCGCTTTCGCACGAGGCCCGCATCATCGTCATGGACGAGCCCTCCGCGGTGCTCGACTCCGAGGAGGTCGCGAACCTCTTCCGCGTGGTCGAGGAGCTCACGAAGGCGGGCGTCGCGATCATCTACATCTCGCACCGGCTCGAGGAGATCCGCACGATCGGCGATCGCATCACGGTGCTCAAGGACGGCCGCACGGTCGCCCAGAACCTGCCGGTCAGCGAGACTCCGACCTCGGAGCTCATCACCCTCATGACCGGCCGCAAGGTCGAGTACCTGTTCCCCGATTCCCCTGAGCTCCCATCGGATGCGCCCGTGCTGCTCGACGTGCAGGACCTCGCGCTCGCTGACACGTTCTCGGACGTCTCGTTCACCGTCTCCGCTGGCGAGATCGTCGGATTCGCGGGGCTCGTCGGTGCCGGCCGGAGCGAGATCATGGAGACCATCTACGGCGCACGCAAGGCGACGGGCGGCACGGTCACGGTCGAGGGCAAGACGCTCGCGCGCGGTTCGGTCACGGCTGCCGTGAACGCGGGCATCGGCCTCGCGCCGGAAGAGCGCAAGAGCCAGGGGCTCCTGCTCGACGAGCCCGTCTACCGGAACATCACGCTCTCCACGTTCCAGCGCTTCGCCTCGTTCTCGTGGCTGAAGGAAGGCGACGAGCGCCGCGCTGCGAAGGAGCAGGCGGAGTACCTCGACCTGCGGCCGGCTGGCGTCGATCGCGACATCCGCACGCTCTCGGGTGGCAACCAGCAGAAGGCGATGCTCGCCCGCTGGCTCGTGCACGGCTGCCGCGTGCTGCTGCTCGACGAGCCGACCCGAGGCGTCGACGTCGGCGCGCGGGCCGAGATCTACGCCCTCATACGCAAGCTCGCCGACGAAGGCGCGGCGGTTGTCGTCGTCTCCAGCGAGATCCCGGAGGTCCTCGGCCTCGCCGACCGGGTGCTCGTCGTCTCCGAAGGGCGAGTCGTCCACCAAGGCCCAGCATCCGCTCTCGATGAGCACGCCGTACTCGACATGGTTATGGAAAGCAGCGCAGCATGAGCACTCAGACTCCCCAGTCCTCCGCCCCGAGCGGCGGCTCGCCATCCCAGGACGGCACGATCATCGCCCCCGCCGCCGACGAGAGCTCCCGCGTGGAGCACGAGGTCGCCAGCGACAACGCCAAGCGCGGCGGCTTCTTCCGTGGCAGCTCTGCCCGCAACTTCGGCCTCATCCTGGCGCTCGTCGTGCTCTGCATCGCGGGCACGGTCTCGGCGGGTGAGCGCTTCGCGAGCGTCGACAACCTCATGGTGGTGCTGAGCCAGGCGTCCATCATCGGCGTCCTCTCGATCGGCATGACGTTCGTCATCACGGCGGGCGGCATCGACCTGTCCGTCGGCTCCGTGCTCGGGCTCGCCTCGGTCTGGGCGACGACGCTCTCCACGCAGGCCTACGCGGAAGCGTGGGGATGGTGGGTCATCGTGCTCACCTCGCTGCTCGTCGGGCTCGGCGCCGGTGTCGTCAACGGTGTCCTCATCGCCTACGGCAAGGTGGTGGCGTTCATCGCGACGCTCGCCATGATGGTCGCCGCCCGTGGGTTCGCGGAGCTCATCGCCGGTCGTCGCACGCAGATCGTCAACGTCGACTCGTTCCTCGAGACCTTCCGCGGCGACCTCCTCGGCATCCCGGTCATCGTGTGGATCTTCGTGCTCGTCGCGATCGGCGGCTGGTTCCTCCTGAACCGCACCACCTTCGGGCGCCGTACGGTCGCCGTCGGGGGCAACCCGGAGGCCGCGCGCCTCGCCGGCATCAAGGTGAAGCGCCACACGATGTACCTCTACGCGCTGGTCGGTCTGACCGCCGGCATCGCGTCCATCATGATGCTCGCCCGCACGACGGCGGGCTCGTCCACCAACGGCATGCTCTACGAGCTGGATGCGATCGCGGCGGTCGTCGTCGGCGGCACCCTGCTCGTCGGCGGTCGCGGCACGATCGTCGGCACCGTCCTCGGCGTCCTCATCTTCGCCACCCTCACGAACATCTTCATCCAGGCGAACCTCGACAGCTCCGTGCAGGCCATTGCGAAGGGCGCGATCATCGTGATCGCCGTCCTCCTCCAGCAGCGCTTCTCGTCGCGGGCCAAGACGTCCTAGCCGCGGGACGGGGCGCGAGCCAGGCCCTCCAGCCCGATCCCCACCAGACCCACCGAACCTCACCAGACCCAAACCCCATCACCATGGCAGCATCAAAGGAGATCCCCATGTCCACGAGTTCCTTCAGGAAGACAGCTTCCCGAAAGCGCCGGATCCTCGCAGCAGGCGCAACGGCCGCTTCGGCGCTGCTGCTGCTCACCGGCTGCCTCTCGAACACCCCGCCGACGGCGGAGGGCGAGGCGCCAGCAGGCGGCAACGCCACGGCGTCCGACAACGACGCGGCCGGCGAGCCGCTGGTCATCGGCTTCTCGGCCCCGGCGGCCGACCACGGCTGGATGGGCGCCATCACGTCCGCCGCCGAGGCTGAGGCCGCGAAGTACGAGGACGTCGAGCTTCGCGTCGCAGAGGGCACGAATGACGTGAACCTCCAGATCAGCCAGATCGAGGGCTTCATCAACGACGGTGTCGACGCCATCGTGCTGCTGCCCTTCGACGGCGCCGCCCTCACCGAGGTCGCGACCAAGGCGATGGAGGCGGGCATCCCGGTCATCAACGTCGACCGCGAGTTCACGAGCCCCTTCGCTGCCCGCACGACGGTGCTCGGCGACAACTACGGCATGGGCGTCAGCGCCGGCACGTACATGTGCGAGCAGCTCGCGGACAAGCCAGACGCCGTGGTCGCCGAGATCGCCGGCATCGACTCCCTGCCGCTCACCCAGGAGCGCAGCCAGGGCTTCGCGGATGCGCTCGGTGACTGCGGTCTCGAGGTCTCGAACCGTGTCGCTGCCGACTTCACGGTGCAGGGCGGTGAGCAGGCGGCCACGAACCTCCTGCAGGCCGCTCCGCAGATCGACGCGATGTGGAACCACGACGACGACCAGGGTGTCGGTGTCCTCTCTGCCATCGAGAACGCCAACCGCGACGAGTTCTTCCTCGTCGGCGGTGCGGGCTCGGCGAACGTGATGCGCGAGATCCAGGAGGGCGACAGCGTCGTCAAGGCGACCGTCGTCTACCCGTCGACGCAGGCGGCCGACGGCATCAAGCTGGCCCGCCTCATCGCGCACGACCGCTCGCTCGGCGACCTCACGTCGCAGAGCGTCCCGCGTCTGGTGCAGCTCTACGCTCCCGTCGTGACGAGCGAGAACGTCGGCGACTACATCGACGCGGCGTTCGAGTCGTAACCAGCTGCTCACACTGTCCGCGCGGGGCGGGGCTCTCCTCCTCTCTGACTCCGCCCCGCGTTGGCCTCCTGAACGAAAGAGTGAACAATGAGTCAAGACGCACAGCCGGACCTGGGCATCGGCATGGTCGGCTACGCCTTCATGGGGGCCGCGCACTCGCAGGCGTGGCGGAACGCTCCCCGCTTCTTCGACCTGCCGCTCGCGCCCAAGATGCGCGTCGTGGCTGGCCGGAACGCCGCGAAGGCGGCGCAGGCCGCTGACAAGCTCGGCTGGGCGTCGAGCACCTCCGATTGGCGGGAGCTGCTGACTCGCGACGACGTGCAGCTCATCGACATCTGCTCGCCGGGCGACACGCACGCCGAGATCGCCATCGCGGCGCTCGAGGCGGGCAAGCACGTGCTCTGCGAGAAGCCGCTCGCCAACACGGTCGAGGAGGCCGAGCGGATGAACGCTGCGGCGATCGCCGCCGAGGCCCACGGCGTGCGCGCCATGGTCGGCTTCACGTATCGGCGAGTGCCGGCGATCCGCCTTGCGCAGCAGCTCGTCGCGGAGGGTCGCATCGGCGACATCCGTCAGGTGCGAGCCCAATACCTGCAGGACTGGCTCGCTGACGAGAACGCGCCGCTCTCCTGGCGTCTCGACAAGGAGAAGGCCGGCTCGGGTGCGCTCGGCGACATCGGGGCGCACATCGTCGACCTCACCCACTTCATCACCGGCCAGCAGCTGAGCGGAGTCTCGGGTCTCGTGGAGACATTCGTGAAGGAGCGACCCGTCGCCGAGGACTTCGCGGGGCTCTCCGGAACCGGCGGCACCGAGCGCGGTCCCGTCACGGTCGACGACGCCGCAGTCTTCTTCGGTCGCCTGCAGGGCGGCGCCATCGCCGTCTTCGAGGCGACGCGCTTCGCGTACGGCCGGAAGAACGCGATCAGGCTCGAGATCAACGGAACGACGGGATCGATCGCCTTCGACTTCGAGGACATGAACGTGCTCGAGTACTTCGACGCGAGCGGCGATCCCACCACGGCCGGGTACACGCGCATCATCGTGACCGAGCCAGAGCACCATCCATTCATCAAGGCGTGGTGGCCGGCCGGCCACGGGCTCGGCTACGAGCACGCCTTCACGCACCAGGCGGTCGAGCTGGTCGAGGACATCGCGGCTCACCGAGCTCCGGCGCCCTCGTTCGCCGACGGCCTCGCCGTCCAGCGGGTGCTCGCCGCCGTCGAGGAGAGCTCGGCACGCGGCAGCTCGTGGGTCTCGATTCCCGTTCCGAGCGATGCCCCGCACACCTCAGTCGAACCAGAACTCCAGAGGAGCTAGTACATGTCTCGTCCTGTCACGTTGTTCACCGGTCAGTGGGCCGATCTGCCGTTCGAGGAGGTTGCTCGCCTGGCGGGGGAGTGGGGCTACGACGGCCTCGAGATCGCCTGCTGGGGTGATCATCTCGACCCGTGGCGGTGGGATGACGCCGAGTACGTGGCCTCCAAGCTGGAGGTGCTCGAGCGCAATGGCCTCAAGGTGTGGACGATCTCGAACCATCTCAAGGGGCAGGTGGTGTGCGACGACCCGATCGATCAGCGCCACCGCGACATCGTGTCCGACCGCGTGTGGGGGGACGGGGAGCCGGAAGGGGTGCGGCAGCGTGCCGCGGAGGAGCTGAAGAACACCGCCCGCCTCGCAGCGGCGCTGGGCGTGAAGACGGTGACCGGCTTCACGGGCTCGTCGATTTGGAAGTACGTGGCGATGTTCCCTCCTGCCACGGAGGCGATGGTGGATGCCGGGTATCAGGACTTCGCGGATCGGTGGAACCCGATCTTGGATGTGTTCGAGGAGGTCGGGGTCCGGTTCGCGCACGAGGTGCACCCGTCCGAGATCGCGTATGACTACTGGACCACGAAGCGTGCGTTGGAGGCGATCGGGCATCGGGAGTCGTTCGGCCTGAACTGGGATCCCTCGCACATGGTGTGGCAGGACATCGACCCGGTGGGGTTCTTGTGGGACTTCCAGGACCGGATTTATCACGTGCATTGCAAGGACACGAAGAAGCGCCTGTCGAATGGTCGGAATGGGCGCCTGTCGTCGCATCTGCCGTGGGCGGACCCGCGGCGGGGGTGGGACTTCATCTCGACCGGGCACGGGGACGTGCCGTGGGAGGACTGCTTCCGCATGTTGAACGCGATCGGCTACGAGGGTCCGCTGTCGGTGGAGTGGGAGGACGCGGGTATGGACCGTCTCGTGGGTGCTCCGGAGGCGTTGGGGTTCGTGCGCACGCTGTCCACGTATCGTCCGTCGGAGGCGGCGTTCGACTCGGCGTTCTCCACGAAGCAGGACTAGCCCCGGAGCAGGACGAGCTGGCGCGGGTCAGCCCTCTGCGAGGTCGTCGAGGATGAGCGCCAGCCGGTACGGCACGACCTCGGAGAGCGAGACGGTGGTGCTCGTCCGGGTGACGCCGGGCAGCTCGAGCATGGCGCGCGTCACTCGATGCAGGTCGCTGGTGTCCTTGGCGACGACACGCGCCAGCAGGTCGGCATCGCCGGTCGTCGAGTGCACCTCCACGACCTGGGCCATCTCGCCGAGTCGCTCGTAGGCCTCGTCGGCGGCGTTCTGGCTGAGGGAGAGCGCGACGAAGGCGGTCAGCGGATAGCCGAGGGCGGCGGCACTGAGGCGGGTGCTCTCCGGCGAGAGCATCCCCTCGTCGGCGAGCCGCGACAGGCGAGCGTGCACGGTGTTCCGGGCCACGCCGAGCTCTCTCGAGAGGGCGAGCACGGACGCGCCGGGGAGTCGGTCGAGCGTCCGGATGATGCGGGCGTCAAGGGCGTCGAAGCCGCGATGATTGGGCAAATCTCCTCCTCAGGTGCGGAGAGCGTGCAAACTGCTCAGTCCGCGCAGCTTGTCTTGCGCAGACTACCCCCGGGCGACATGCTCGGCGCATGCCTGAACTCGTCGCGCCTCCACGCCACCGCGCTCTCGACGACATCGCCGGCCTCGCCGTCGGAGTTCTGGTCATCTCGTTCGGGCTCTTCCTCCTCAAGTCGGGCGGCCTCGTCACCGGGGGGACCGCCGGCCTGGCGCTGCTGCTCGGGTACGTGCTGCCCGTTCAATTCGGGGTCATCTTCGTCGTCGTGAACCTGCCGTTCTTCGCGCTCGCCGCTCGAGGCAAGGGCTGGCGGTTCGTCGTGAGGAGCCTCGTCTCGATCGCGCTCGTCTCCGTGCTGACCTCGCTGCATGCATCCGTCGCGGGGGTTGGGCCTCTCGAGCTGCCTCCCGTCTACGCGGCGGTGCTCGGCAACGTCCTGTGCGGCGTCGGGCTGCTCATCCTGTTCCGACACAACTCGAGTCTCGGCGGATTCACCGTCGTCGCACTCGTGGCGCAGGAGAAGTTCGGCGTGCGGGCCGGCTACGTGCTGCTCGCGCTCGACCTGCTGGTGGTGCTTGCCTCCTTCACCGTCCTCGACCCGTCGCAGGTGCTCATCTCGGCGCTCGGTGCCGGCGTGCTGAGTCTCATCATCATGCTCAATCATCGGCCGGGCAGGTACCGAGCCTCCTGACCTCGGGCGCCCGTCACCGCCCGCGCATGCAGTGATGGGCACCAACCTCCCCCGAGGTTGGTGCCCATCGTCCCCTGCCGCGGTCGCCAGGTGAGGAGTGCAGTCGGGCGTCGTCCCCCGATGACGCCCACCCCGTGTTGATGCGGGCTGCAGTTTCTCGAACCCGGCGTTACGCGCCGGCGAGGGGAGTATTTGGTTGCTCTCTGTTCCGTTCGCCGCCTCGAGCCGCAGCTCGAGATCTCACGGATGCGGTGGCTGTGCCGCCGAAGGCTGCTTCACTTTCGTGGGGTTGCCCGGGCGGTGCCGTTTCGCTCACCACATGAAGGAAGCTAACACGGTGGTGGCGGGCCGACGCACGCGTCTGGTGTCGCTAATGAACCGTTTAGTCCATTCGGATCGTCCACATGTCTTTTGGTCGGTGTGCTCGTGAATCCATGCCTGATCTGGCGATTCGCGGGGTCTGCGTCGGGCCGGTCCAGGCTGCGAAAGCGGAATCGGCATTCCGTGCCGCTGTGCCCGAACCCGCAGCGCGCCTCAGGGCGCTGGACGCGTCGCTATCGATCGGCGCGCTCGGATCGTGTTTCATGAGGGTATGCATCTCGAACCCTCGCAGGTACTCGAAGGCCGGCACGTCTCGCTGCATCCGGCGAGCGCGGCAGGCTGGGCGGAGCTGGGCGATGTCCTCTGCGTGCCAGAGGTGTTCGCCTCCGGATGGGGTGGGGGTCCCGCTGGGATGCCCGACCGTCGAGACTGGGGCGACTGGGTGGAGAACTACACGCCTGGGCCCCGAAATGGATGCACCTACGTCGTCAGAGTCAACGGCGGGCCGCAGCACGGGCGGGCTGTCGGCACGACCTCGATCGGTCGCGTCGACCTGGCCCGGGAGTCGGCGGAGATCGGGTGGACCGCCTACGCGCCAGCGGTGTGGGGGACCGTCGTGAACCCGGCCACGAAGCTGGTGCTCCTCGACCACCTCTTCCGGGTGGGTTTCGGGCGAGTCGAGTTCAGCGTCGACAACCGCAACGAACGCTCGCAGGCGGCGCTCGCCAAGCTCGGCGCTGCCCGGGAGGGGGTGCTGCGGCGTCATCAGCTCCGTGCGGACGGCACCTGGCGAGACACGGTCCGCTTCTCCGTCATCGAGCCAGAGTGGTCGACCGTCCGCGAGCGGCTGCGTGCACGTGTCGAGGCCGGGCAGGCGCTGGTGGGCGAGGCGGGTCTCGTCGACGGAAGATCAGCCCGCTGAAGGAGAACGCGGAGCTCGGCTCAGCGTGTCCGTCAGCAGACGTGGTTCCATGGACCCATGACGACTCCTGTGTACACCGCAATTGCCCACGCTTCCGGTGGTGGCCGCGACGGCCACGTGCGTTCGGAAGACGACCGCATCGATCTCGACACGCGTCCCCCGAAGGAGATGGGTGGCAGCGGAGAGGGCACCAACCCTGAAGAGCTCTTCGCCGCCGGATATTCGGCCTGCTTCCTCGGCGCATTCCACGCGGCAGGAAAGCAGCTCGGCAAGGACACGAAGGACGCCGCCGTCTCCACCTCGGTGGGAATCGGCAAGCGCGAGCCCACTGGCTTCGAGCTCTCGGTGGTCCACGACGTCTACGCGCCGAACCTGTCGAGCGAGGAGACCCAAGAGGTTGCTCGCATCGCGCACGAAGACATCTGCCCCTACTCGCACGCCACCCGCGGCAACGTCGACGTGCAGATCAACGTCGTCAGCTGATGGCGGAGGTGAACGAACAGTCGCATCCGGATGACCGGGTCACGCGAGCCGAGCTCGCGGGCATCGTTGACCACACGCTGCTGAAGACCGACGCGACCCCTGGGCAGGTGGCTGCCCTCCTCGAGGAGGCCAAGGCCCTGAAGGCGTTCTCCATCTGCGTCTCGCCCAACATGCTCCCCGTGCAGGGAGACCCGGGCGAGGTGAAGATCGCGACCGTGGTCGGCTTCCCCTCCGGGAAGCACCACTCCGCGATCAAGGCTGCAGAGGCGGCGCGGGCCGTCGCCGACGGCGCCGACGAGCTCGACATGGTCATCGACATCGGCATGCTGAAGGCTGGCCGGGCCGACCTCGTGCAGGCGGACGTCGCCGCGGTCCGCGAGGCCGCCCCTTCCGCACTCCTCAAGGTCATCATCGAGTCTGCCGCGCTGACGGACGACGAGATCGTCGCCGCCTGCCAGGCTTCCGAAGCCGCGGGGGCCGACTACGTGAAGACGTCGACGGGCTTCTCGGCCGCTGGCGGAGCATCCACCCATGCCGTGGCGCTCATGCGTGCCACGGTCGGCGAACGGCTCGGCGTGAAGGCGTCCGGCGGTATCCGCTCGACGGCGGATGCGCTTGCCATGGTCGAAGCCGGCGCCTCACGCCTCGGCCTCTCCGGAACGGCAGCTGTGCTGGACGGCCTCGGCGGCTAGGAGTCCCGCCTTCCGGGTTCCCATTCGGCGGCCCGGAACGCTGAACGTGCGAAGAGCGCATGCCCTCAGGGGCATGCGCTCTTCGTCGTTGTGCCTCGAGCTCGCGCGCCGGTCGCGGTGCCCGTTCAGGCGGTGCGCGGTGTGAGGTGCCGGTGCACGGCCTCGTGGATGCCCTCGATGTCGCCCTTCTCGGTGAGGCGGACGAGTTCCTCGTGATGGGTGCTGAAGTCGCCGAGCGCGGGGTGCGCGCCGATTGCGTGCGAGGTGCAGATGAGCGACTCGGTCGCGATGGTCGAGTACGCCCGGGAGAGGCGCGAGTTGCCTGCACTCTCGACGAATCTCCGGTGGAAGGCGTGGTCGAGGCGGAGTGCCCGGATCTCGTCGCCGGCATGGGCGGCTTCGTGCAGCTCCGCCACGACGGCGGACAGGGTCGAGGCGATGCTCGCCCGCTCGGCGGGGGGCTTGGCCGCGATGACGGCGGCGGCCGCGCACTCGAGTGCTTCCCTGGCCGCGAAGATCTCCGCGGCGTCCTCGTCGGTGAGTTCTCGGACGAAGACGCCACGATTGCGGCGGCTCTCGAGCAGGCCCTCCTGGACGAGCCGCTGCAGCGCCTCACGAACCGGCCCGCGCGAGACCTCGTAGTCAGCGGCGATGCGCGCTTCGTTCAGCTGTGCACCTGGTGCGAACGAGCCGTCGATGACCTGCTCGCGGAGATGGTCGGCGATGATCGCCGAGGTCTGCTGGCTCTGGAGGCCAAGCGTGGCTGCTGCGCTCATGGGGTGCGTCCTCAGCTGTGGAGCTGGCCCGAGTGGGCCGCGTGGTCGACATGGGTGGCGGGCTCGACCTGGAAGGTGCTGTGGCTCGTCTCGAAATGCTCCTTGAGGCACGCATCGAGCTCGCACAGCACCGCGTCGAGGCCCCGCTCGTCGAGCGTCTCCGGGGCGACGACGACGTGGGCGGAGAACATGGGCACGCCGGAGGTGATGGTCCACGCATGCACGTCGTGCACATCCACGACCCCGGGCACGGACCGCAGGTGCCTGCGAGTGGCGTCGAGGTCGACGTTCTTCGGGGTGGCTTCCATGAGCACGTCCACGACCTCGCGGAGCAGGCTGATGGCCCTTGGGAAGATGAGGACGGCGATGAGGATCGACGCGATCTGGTCGGCGACCATCCACCCCGTCACCCAGATGACGATGGCCGCGATGATGACGGCCACGGAGCCAAGCAGATCGCCGAGGACCTCAAGGTACGCGCCGCGCACGTTGAGGCTCTCCTTCTGGCCCGATCGCAGCACGAGGAGCGAGACGAGGTTCGCGACGGCTCCGATGACCGCCGCGGCGAGCATGATGCCGGACTCGACCTCCACCTCCTGCCCGAATCGGCGGATCGCCTCGATGAAGATCGTGACGGCGATGACGCCGAGGATGAGTCCGTTGATGAGTGCCGCCAGCACCTCCGCTCGCTGGAAGCCGAAGGTGCGGCGGGAGGATGCGGGGAGCGTCGCCACGTAGCTGGCGAGGAGCGCGACGGTGACGCCGGCCGCATCCGTGAGCATGTGGCCGGCGTCGGCGAGCAGGGAGAGCGAGTTCGAGGCGAAGGCTCCGACGATCTGCACGAGGAAGACGCTCGCCGTGATGGCGAGGACGATGATGAGCTTCTTGCGGTGCTTGCCCGTGGCCGTCGTGTGGTCGCCGAGCCCGTGGCTGTGCCCGTGGTCCTCGTGGAGCTCGGAGGAGCGTTCGACGCACGGATGCGTCGGGCTGAAGGCCTCGCCGCCGTCGTGGTCGTGCGCCGACTGATCGCCGTCGTGGCGGTGGCCGTCGGCAGGCTCGGTGGGGTTCGACATGCGTCCAGGCTAGCGCTGCTGTCGATTGTTGACAATCTCCAATCCTGGGACGATGGCAGAGAGTATCGGTCCCGAGCCGCGCCTGGCGCGTATTTCTCGCGACACGGAGCCAGCGCTAGGCTCCTGGCATGTCCTCATCGAGCGAAGCCCCCGCAGTCAGGAACGAGCACGTCGATGGCGTCGAGTCCCCCGCATCCGCTCGCGACGCGCAGGTCCAGCACACGTCGGACGATGCAGCGCTGCGCCGGCTGACCTCGATCCGCGGCAGCATCGACAACATCGATGCCGCGCTGGTGCACATGCTCGCCGAGCGCTTCAAGTTCACGACCCTCGTCGGTGAGCTGAAGGCGGAGCATGGCCTGCCGCCCGCAGATCCCGACCGTGAGCGACGCCAGATCCTCCGCCTCCGACAGCTCGCGGAGGAGGCGCACCTCGACCCCGAGTTCGCGGAGACGTTCATCAACTTCGTCATCGCCGAGGTGATCCGCCACCACGAGCGCATCGCCGAGCAGAACTAGGCGATCGGGCCCGCCCGCGGAGCTGCTGGCCCGCTTCCTCGGGCGTGTGCGGGTGCCCTAGCGGGCCGCGAGAGCGTCGGCCATGCGCTGGATGATCTCCTCGATCACCGGCTTCGGGGTGGCGAACACGATGCGCACGTACTGCTCGAAATCGGCACCGCAGGACGCACCTGCGGTCAGGGTGACGCCGGCGTTGTCGAGGAAGAACTTCGCGGGTGAGCCATCGATGCCGAGGGCTGACACGTCGAGCCAGGCCACGTAGGTCGATTCGGGCACGATGGCACGCACGCCGGGCAGGAGCTCGGCAACGAGCCGGAAGAGGAGGTCGCGGTTCTCGACGAGCGCCGCGTTCACCTCGTCGAGCCAGCCGTCGCTGTCGCTGTACGCGGCCTCGGCGGCGAACGCACCCAGGATCGACGAGCCCCACACGACTCCGAAGCCGAACGTGCGGTAGTGCTCGAGATCGGCGTCGTTCGTGAAGATGATCTGCGCGGACTTCAGGCCAGCGACGTTCCACGCCTTCGAGGCCGCCGTCGAGGTCACCGAGTGGCGGGCCGCTTCGGCCGAGACGGACGCGTACGGGATGTGCTGCGGCCCATCGAGGGTGAGCGGCGCCCAGATCTCGTCCGCGAAGACGCGGCCTCCGCCGCGCTCGACGATGTCGGCGAGGCGGAGGAGCTCGTCCCTCGTGTAGACGGCGCCCGTCGGGTTGTGCGGGTTGACGAGCACCACGTTGGCCGGCCCGTTCGCGAAGGCACGCTCGATGCCCTCGAAGTCGAGCGTCCAGCGCTCGTCTTCGATCACTCCCGCCACCTCGATCGTCTCGCGCCCCTGCAACGCGTCGGTCACGAGGAACGGCATGTACGCGGGCGTCGGCACGATGATCGGAGAGCCCGGAGCCGTGAAGTGACGCACGAACACGTCGAAGGCGCCCATGACATCGGCGATGTGGTGGATGCGCTCGGGCTCCACCGCCCAGCCGTAGCGTCGCTCGAAGAACGCGGACGCGGCCGTCGCCGTGCGCGCCCAGGTGGGCGGGGCGAGATAGCCGAGCTCGTCCTTCTCGACGGCTCCGAGGATCGCCTGCCGCACGTTCGACGCCGTCCCGAAGTCCATCTCCGCGACCCACGCGCCGATGGTGCCCTCGTTGAGGCTCCACTTTCGGCTGTCGGGGCGGGCCAGCTCCGCGCGGGTGACGGCGTCGAAGCGCCTCGTGGTCTCGGTGCTGCTTGTCGGCGAGGGCATGTGGGAAACGTAACCACGCAAACGCTCGAGGCCCCTCGCGTATTTCCAAAGGTTTCGCCGCGGCTCCACAAGCTGACGCGAGTTCCGTACGTTGACCCTGTGGCCATTGAAGAGCGAAACGAACAGACCTTTGCGACCAGGCAGATCCACGCCGGCGCGGTCGTCGACAGCGACGTCGGCGCACGCGTGACCCCGATCTACCAGAGCGCCGGGTACGTCTTCCCGTCCTACGACGAGGCCGAGGCCCGATTCTCCGGCGAGAGCGTCGGGCGCGCCTATTCGCGCGGCGACAACCCGACGAACGTCGTCGCGGGGAAGCGCATCGCGAACCTGGAAGGTGGGCGGAACGGGCTCGTCGTGTCGAGCGGGCAGGCGGCCATCGCCATGACCCTGTTCTCGCTGGCCGCCTCCGGTGACCACATCCTCTCGACGGCGAGCCTCTACGGGGGCACCCGGCAGCTGTTCGACGGCAGCCTCACCCGGCAGGGCCTGAACTTCGAGTTCCTCTGCGCGGACGCGAGCGAGGAGGAGTGGCTCGCGCGCATCCGCCCCGAGACTCGGGCCGTGTACACGGAGTCGATCCCCAACCCCAAGAACGACGTCGTCGACCTCGAGCTGCTCGGGCGCGTAGCCGCCAAGGCCGGGGTGCCGCTCATCGTCGACAACACGGTCGCGACCCCCTACCTCTGTCGTCCCATCGAGTGGGGCGCCGACATCGTCATCCATTCCACCTCGAAGTGGCTCTCGGGTCATGGCTCGGTCATCGGCGGCGTCATCATCGACGCTGGCAAGTTCGACTGGGCCGCCAACTCCGAGCGGTTCCCGCACTTCACGAAGGGGTCGTTCGAGGGGGCCCCTTCCTTCATCGAGCGGTACGGCGCCGACACGTTCATGAGCTACGTGAAGTCGGTCACGGTCCTCGACTACGGACCCACGGTGCCGCCGACCAGCACGTTCCTGTTGCTGCACGGCATCGAGACGCTGTCGCTGCGCATGGAGCGCCATGTCGCGAACGCGCAGCGCGTCGCCGAATGGCTCGAGGCCCGACCCGAGGTCGCCTCGGTCGACTACTCGGGACTGCCGTCGAACGAGTACTACGCCCTCGCCCAGAAGTACCTGCCGGACGGTGCTGGTTCCGTCGTCTCGTTCGACCTTCCCGGCGGCCCGGATGCGGCGCGCAAGTTCGTGGAGGCCCTCGACCTGGTCAGCCACATGACGCACATCGGCGACGTGCGATCGCTCGCGCTGCACATGGAGTCGACGATCTTCAAGCGCTCCTCGCAGGAGCAGCGCGACGAGGCCGGTGTGACTCCAGGACTCATCCGCCTGTCGATCGGCATCGAGGGGATCGAGGACATCCTCGCCGACCTCGAGCGCGGCCTCGAGGCGACGCGGTCCTAGCAGGCGCGGCCCCTGCCTGGCGCGGCCCTGCCTGGCACAGCTCCGGGTGGTCGGCGTCGCGCGCGTGCGACTCGCGCCCGGTGGGCTTGCGGGGTTTCTGCATCCCTGATGGGTTTCGACGCTGGGCGTGATGGGTTTCCGCGACTGGTCATGGGTTTCTTCCCATCACGGTCGCGGGAACCCATCACGCGCATCCGGGGCACCTCGCAGGTGCCCTCGGCGAGGAGCGTGCTGGGTGCGGATGCGCTCACCTCGTCGCGCGAGCCCGGTGTCGGCGAACGGCGGCCCGGTTCGCGCAACGCACCGAGCAGTACCGCTGGCGCCCGTTCCGGGTGACGTCGACGACCACGTTGCGGCACTCGTCGCCCTCGTCGAGGCCGGCCGCGCATCGGCCGAGGCGGTGCATGCCTCGCGTCGTGAGGTGCAGGGCGGTGCCGACGGTGATGACGGCGAGCAGGATGTCCGGCAGCGACATGTTCCAGTCGCGGTAGTGGAGGTGCCAGCCTTCGTTGTCGTGGTTGGTGAGGCGCGGATAGGCCGTCGCCGAGGCCATGAGGGTGTTGAGGACCTCGGCGCGCTGTTCGTCACTCGGGGCATCCACGACGCGGAGCCACTCGTCGATCACGGCTCGGGTGCGCGCGTGGTCCTCGGCCTCCGGCGGAAATGGCATGGTCATCCCGTGCTCGCGGGTGCGAGCGAGGAGCGCGGGGCGGTCGGCTGGCCAGTCGTTGGCCAGCGAAGCGGCCAGGATGACGGCGTACTCACCGTAAGGGTTGAGATGCATAAGGCTATTACACCAGGCTCGATGGCATGAAGAAACTCACGCCAGCAGATGACTTCGCCACGCGCCCTATCGCGTTCCCCGCCGCCGCGCACGCGCCCGTTCCAGCAGTCGCCGACGCCGGGCCGACGTGCGTCGAGCACGGATGGGTCACCGCATCCCGACACGCGACGTCGCTCGGCACGATCATCTACAGCGCCTGTGCGAGCTGTGGCACGCACCGGGCGGAGCTCCTCGAGCCGCGCGACTTCTTTCCCACACCCATCTCTCACGCGGTCGGCGTGCGCTCCGCAGATCGCTCCTAGGCTCGGGAGAGGTGCCGCGGGGGCTGGTTCCGCCCGCAGGCGCGGAAGGCCGGAAGTCCGCATGCACGGCCACGGATGCGTCACATCCATCTCTCGGATGACGAAGTTCACCACTTCGGATGACGCGATAGACCCGGTCCAACAAGTAGTGTCACTCCTGTGCACCCCCGTCGAGCAGTGACCTTCGTCGCCCTCAGTGTGCTCTCCGTGACCTCGCTGTCGGCCTGCGCGACCCCCGATCCGGTGCGCCTGGTCGATCACCTCAAGGTCAACGAGCTCTCGGCGACGATGGAGATCGATGAGCTGCTCCCCGAGGACGCGAGCGCGTTTGTGCTCGGCTGCCCGTACAGCGATGTCGATGCGCTCGCTGCGAGCTCCGGCATCGATCGCGAGCTGTTCCGCGTCGGCGACCGCGACCTGCCGGGCCTGACGACCGACGGCCCGGTTGCACTGCTGCCCGTCATCGACGGCAAGGTCCGCCCCGGCGTTTCCTACGACACGCAGCACGTGTCGATGTGCGGAACCCACAACGAGGCGACCATCGACCGCGGATCGACGCTCACCTTCGCGCAGGACGGCTACGGGCAGTGGTTCGCCGTATCGGTGCTGCCGAGCGAGCAGGCGTAGCGCGCACAAGGCGCCGCCGAACCCCGCGGGCACGCAGAAGGCGCTGCCCGTCGTTCTCGGTGCGGTGAGGTCCCCGATCCCGCCCTCGGCGTCCGGCCAGCACATGGTGATGAGGTGTCCTACGTGCGCGGTTCCCGGTGAGGGATGCTGGGCTGAGGTGTGACGGCCGAAGCCGAGACGCTGCCCACCGCGTCGACAGGTGGACTGGAAACCGCCAGCCCTCGGTGTGTGCTCGCGCCGTTCGCCTACCGACTCACCGCGACAGTCTTCCCCGTGTTCGCTCCGTCGACGGCTACGCCTCGAGGAGCTCCACCTCCCAGTTCGTGCGCTGGATGACGACGTCCAATTCGCGGAGCGCCTGCGCGACCCCGTCGGCCTTGGCACGCACGTCGCGCACCGGCAGGGCGGACATCTGCCGCAGCTCGCTGCGCATCTGCCGCTGCCCCCACGACCCGGCCGCCGCATCCGCTGCCCGCACCAGGATGCTGTGCTGCGTGCGCAGCGTCTCCCGCGCCGCGAGCAGCGCCGTGATGGTGCGCCCATCTTCCGTGGGCGCGGTCGCGTTGGTGATGTTGATCGACGTCACGAGACGCTCCAGCTGCAGGAGGCGAGTCGCGCACTCCTCGAGCAGCTCACTCGCGTCTTCGGTCGGCTGCTCACCCTCCTGATAGGAGGCGTTCGCGACGATGCGAGCCTGCAACGACTCGACGCGCTTCTGCAGATCAGCGCGCTCTAGGAGCGCTTCGGCGAGTTTCATGTGCTCACGATCTCACGTCGTTGCTGGCTCGATGATGATGGGGCCGAGCGGGGAACTCTCGTGCGTGATCGAGACGGAGACATTCCCGGCGACGCCCGCAGGGATGGCGAACACGTCGGCGCGGTCGATCGATTCGACGCTGCAGCTGGCACCGTCACCGTCTTTCGCGAGGTACCGGTAATTGATCGAGATCTCGGATGTGCTCAATGCGATGAGTTCGCTCGGCACGTGGCTGCACGGCTCAGCGCCGTCTGGGCGGATGACGGTGAAGGTCCCGTCGTCATTGGCGACGACCACGGGCCGACGCTGCGTGATGTCCGTTCCGGGGATGAGGGCCGACTGCTCGGCGGTCGCGACGGGTGCCACAGCGCCGTCCAGCGTGGTGAAAGCTGGGGCGACCGCCTCCGTCGTCGCCCCGGACGGGATCTCCACGGTCGGGTCGTCGGTCTGCACGTACTCACTGGTCATGCGCACCTCGACACCCTCCGGGTCGATCCCGGGCGGGACCTGGAACTCGTCGACCCTCGTCATCCCGGTCAGTGTGCAGGCCTGTTCAGGATCGCCGAGGTAGGCGTACGTGATGAGGATCGTCGTGCTGTCGAGCACCATGAGCCGCGACGGCGCCTCACTGCAGGTGTCCACCCCGTTGTCGCTGCGAACGACGCGGAACGTCTCCCGGTCCTCGCTCAGCACGGCGGCTTCGACCCGGAAGTTGTCCTCCTGGCGGAGCAGCTCTTCTTCCTCCTGGGTCGCAGCTCTGGCCACCGCGAGATCGAACTCCTCGACGTAGACGCCTCCGTCAGCCCCGGGCGTCTCGCTCGGGTTCCCGACTCGCGGGTCCGTGGGCGCGCATCCGACGAGCGTCGCGAGAGCCAGAGCGGCAAGAGCCGCGGCGAGGGGCGTCTTCGAACGGCGCAGCGCTGTCGTCTCGGTCATGCTCGAAGGCTACAGAGTGGGGCGGTCCCGGGGAAGGCTCCGGCTGTGCGACACGGCGCTGCCGGGTGGGCTGCGGGAGGGCGAGTTCAACTCGCGATGAGGAGTCGAGGCGCCTGTCCTGGAATCACGCAGCTGCCTTCTCCCGTCTCACGTCGGGAGCTGCTCGATGACGATGGGGCGGTACTTCGGGTACTCGAAGGCGATCGAGACGGCGACCGCACCGGTGACGCCCGCCGGGGCAGAGAAGGTGTCGGTGCGATCGATCTGCTCGAGGCCGCAGTCCTGACCGGGTTCGCCGAGGAAGCGGTAGTGCACGGCGACCTCGGAGGCGCTCAGTGCGACGAGCTCTGCTGGCATCCGGCCGCACGGATCGGCGGAGTCCGTGCGGACAACGGAGAACGAGCCGTCCGGGTGCGAGATGACGGCAGGCACTGGGCCGTAGGGGTCGGTGCTGACGATCGTGGCCGATTCCTCGGGCGTAGAAATCGCCGAGCTCAGCAGCTCGAACGCGTTCAGGCTCGGGAACTCGACGTTCGCACCCCCACCGCCGTCCGTGGCCGGTGCCGCATCGAACGCGAGTGGCGCGGGTAGCGTCGCCTCGTTCGCGGTGCGCACCTCGACGCCGCGCGGTTCGATTCCCGGCGGGACCTCGAACTCGTCGACGCGGGTCGTCCCCACGGCGCTGCACAATTGGCCAGGTTCGCCGAGGAAGCGGTAGGTCACGAGGATGGTCGTCGGGTCGACGACCATCAGGCGGATGGGGGCTTCGCTGCAGGAGTCATCCGGACTGTCTGTGCGGATCACCGTGAAGCGGGTGCCGTCCTCGCTGAGGACCGCCGCCCCGTTGACACGATCCGGCGAGCTCAACAGCTCGCCCTCCGTGGTCGTGGCAGACCGGGCGGGTTCTGGTTCGAACTCGACGAGGTACGGCTCGTCGCCCGGGGACCGGTCTCCGGTCTGCGGATCGGCGGGCGCGCATCCCACGAGCGCTGCGACGGCGAGGGCGAGGACCGCCGCGCAGAGGGGCATCTTCGCTCGGCGCAGCGCTGTCGTCTCGGTCATGCTCGAAGGGTACCGAGCGGTGCGGCCGTCGGGAAGACGTGATCGCGCGACCGCGGAACGGCAGACTCAGGCTGGGGAACTAGTCGGTCACGACAGGATGTGGAGCTGTCGCACCTCGTCGATGAGCTCCACGGTGATGGGGGCCGCGGCCACCTCGAGCGGAAGATCGAACTCGTCGACGACGGAGACGCCCATCGCCATGCAGTCCGACGTGGCCTCGCGCTCGGAGATGATCGCCCCACCACCGGTCGCTAGCCTGGCCTCATGTCCTGGATCCACGCAGCCGCCTTCTCGGCAGAGCCCCTCTACCTGAACACCGCGTCGATGGGGCTGCCGCCGAAGGCGACGACGGATGCGCTCACCCGGGAGATCGCAGGCTGGAGCGCGGGGCGCCGACAGGCGAACGACTACGACGCCACGGTCACTCGATCGCGGCAGCTCTACGCGGAGCTCGTGCACGTGCCCGCCGCCTGGGTGGCGATCGGCAACCAGGTCTCGCCCCTCGTCGGGCTCATCGCAGCCTCGGTTCCGGACGGCGCTGAGGTGCTCTTCGCCGAGAACGACTTCACGAGCGTCAGCTTCCCGTTCGCGGCCCACGCCGACCGTGGCCTGAGGCTGCGCGAGGTGCCCGTGCACACCCTCGCGGAGGAGATCGGCTCGGACACGGCCTGGGTCGTCGTCTCGGCGGTGCAGTCCTCGACGGGCACCCTCGCCGACCTCGACGCCATCGAAGCTGCGGCGAAGAAGCACGGGGCGCGCACCCTCATCGACCTCACGCAGTCCGCCGGGTGGAACGACGTCGACGCGAGCCGCTTCGACGCGACCGTCTGCGCCGCCTACAAGTGGCTGCTGTGCCCGCGAGGCACCGCCTTCCTGACGCTCGATCCGGAACTGCACGACAGCATCCGCCCGCTCGCCGCGAACTGGTACGCGGGTGAGGACCCGTGGTCGAGCATCTACGGGCTGCCGCTCCGGCTGGCAGCGGATGCGCGACGCTTCGACGTCTCGCCCGCCTGGCAGGCATGGGTCGGCACGGAGGCCTCGCTCGAGTTCCTCCTCGGGGTGGGAGCGCCACAACTGGAAGCGCACGCGCTCGAGGTGAGCGCCGCATTCGCGTCGGCGGCGGGACTCCCGGATGCGCGCTCCGCGATCCTCGCGCTCGCCCCCGTCGAGGGCGCAGCCCAGCAGATCAAGGACACGCTCGAGCGCCTCGACGTGATGGCCGCCAACCGCGCCGGTAACTTGCGGCTGTCCTTCCACGCGCACAACACCGCCGACGAAGTCGAGCCGCTCGGAGCGGCGCTGAGAGGCCTCGTGCACATCGTCTCCGGACGCTGACGCGGCCCCTCCCGCGCAATTAGACTCCGGCCGTGCGCGGTAAGAACTTCTTCGACAACCTGGCCAGGAAGGTCGGCGGGAAAACCCCGTCGACGACCATCGGGCGCCGCGCGCAGCGTGCCCTGCTCGCCGAACGCAGCATCCGCGAGGTGCTCGAGCTGGCCGTGCGGGTCGGCGAGACGATGCTCGCGCTCGGTGCCTCCGCGACGGACGTGACGGACGCGATCCGCCGCACCACGAAGGCGTTCGGCGTCGACTGCCAGATCGACCTCACCTTCACGTCGATCCTCGTCGTGCACGACGGGGCGAACGACGGCGCGGGCATCAGCCTGCTGCGCGTCGTCAACAGCCGCCTCCCCGACTACGACCGCCTCACCCGGGTCATGGAGCTGTCGCGCGAGATCGCGGCCGACCCCAACGACATCGACGTCGCCGAGACGATCGACGACCCGGCGAAGCTGGAAGAGGCCCTGCAGCAGCTCGAGTCGTTCCACCAGCGCCTCGACGAGATCCTCGTCGCCCCGCAGCGCTTCCGCCGGTCGATGGTCACCGTGTGGCTCGCGCTCATGGCCGGCGGCGTCGGCTTCCTGCTCGGCGGCGGACCGCTCGTCTGCCTGCTCTCGGCGGCGACGACCGTGATCGTCGACCTCGTCCTCCAAGCGCTTGGCCGTTGGGGGCTTCCCGCCTTCTTCCTGCAGATCGCTGGCGCCGCTATCGCGACGGGGGTGGCCGTTGGCCTGCTCGCGTTGCGTCCGGTGCTGCCCGTCGACTTCGCCGCGCTCCCGCCGGCGCTTGTCGTCGCATCTGGGCTTGTCGTGCTGCTCGCCGGGATGTCGTTCGTGGGCGCTGCGGACGACGCCATCAACGGCTTCCCCATCACGGCGATGGGGCGGCTGCTCGAAGTGGTGCTGCTCACGCTCGGCCTGATCGTCGGCATCGCCATCGTGCTCGACGTCGCGCGGGGCCTCGGCATCGACCTGCGCCTCGTCGAGCGATCCGTGCAGCCGTGGCCGTCGGCCGTGCAGGTGGTCGGCGCCGCCATCGCAGCCGCGGCGTGGGCGCTCGCGTCCTACGCGACCGTGCGCACCGCCCTGGTCGCCATGGTGTTCGGCGGAATCGCGTACCTCGGCTACGACATCCTCGTGACAGCCGGAACAGAGCCGCTCGTCGCGACCGCTGTGCCCGCCCTCATCATCGGCGTCCTCGGCGAAGGCCTCTCACGCAAGCTGCACATCCCCGCCACCATCACCACCGTCTGCGGCACCGTGCCCCTGCTTCCAGGATTGGCCATCTACCAGGGGATGCTCGACATCACGTCGAGCTCCTCCTCGGACGACGGCGTGCTGCGACTCGTGCAGGCGGGCTCCATCGGCATCGGCATCGCCGGCGGCGTCACCCTGGGGCGGTTCCTCGCCCGGCAGTTCCGGCGTCGTCGTCGTGGCGCGCCGCGCGAGGCGAGGGTCATGTCGAAGCGACAGTTCCGAGGAACCGCGACCGCCGGCCCTGAGACACGCGCCATGTACGTCATCCCCGACGAGGTCGCTGTCGGCCTCGAGACAGGAATGCTGCGCATCGTCTCGGTCGACGAGGTCGTGGATGCGGTGACCGGCGCCGCCGCGAAGGGTCCAGATGCGCCAGCTCAGCCGGACGCGACGGCGCGGCCGACGCATCCCAACGTCGCGCTCAAGCGCGGCGACCTGAACGCTCGCGGAGAGTGACGGTCGGGGGTGAGGCATAGAGTCTCCTCGGTCCCGCCGTGCTCCGAGAACCGGAGCAGGCGAGCGAACGACCTCCACGCACATCCCGAAGGAGCACGAATGACGACCGCGAAGGCCTACGCCGCCCCCTCAGCAACCGAACCGCTCGAGTCCATCACCATCGAGCGCCGCGACGTCGGAGCGAACGACGTGCTCATCGACATCGCCTACTCGGGCATCTGCCACTCCGACATCCACACGGTGCGCGGCGAGTGGGGCCAGGTCCCCTACCCGCTCGCCCCCGGCCACGAGATCGTGGGCACCGTCGCCGAGGTCGGCTCCGACGTCACCAAGCACAAGGTCGGCGACCGCGTCGGCGTTGGCTGCATGGTCAACTCGTGCCGCGAGTGCGACAACTGCAAGGCCGGCTCCGAGCAGTACTGCACCAACGGCAACGTCATGACGTACGGCGGCAAGGACCGCGACGGCAGCATCACGCAGGGCGGATACGCGACGAACGTCGTCGTCGACGCCGACTTCGTGCTCAGCGTGCCTGAGAGCATCCCGTACGAGAAGGCCGCCCCGCTGCTCTGCGCCGGTGTCACGACGTACTCGCCGCTTGCCCACTGGAATGCAGGACCCGGCAAGAAGGTCGCCGTTGTCGGCATGGGCGGCCTCGGCCACATGGCCGTGAAGATCGCGGTCGCCATGGGCGCCGAAGTCACCGTGCTCTCGCAGACCCTCAGCAAGCAGGAAGACGGACTGCGCTTCGGAGCGAAGCACTACTACGCGACGAGCGACAAGGCCACGTTCTCGGAGCTGCGGAACACGTTCGACCTCATCATCAACACGGTGAGCGCGAACCTCGAGATCGACCAGTACCTCAACCTGCTGACACTCGACGGCACCATGGTCTACGTCGGTGCGCCGGCCGAGCCGATCCCCGTGCGCGCGTTCACGCTCTTCAACAACCGCCGCTCCTTCGCAGGATCGACGATCGGGAGCATCCGCGAGACGCAGGAAATGCTCGACTTCTGCGCCGAGCACGACATCGCGCCGGAGATCGAGCTCATCGACGCCGCGCAGATCAACGAGGCCTACGAGCGCGTCCTCAAGTCGGACGTGCGCTACCGCTTCGTGATCGACGCCGCCACGTTCTAGAGCGGCGCCGCGGCGGCTCTCCCGCCGGCGCGGCGTTCTGGCGCCGGCGCGGCGGCTCTCCCGCCGGCGCGGCGTTCTGGCGCCGGCGCCTGGCGCGCATCTTCAGTTTCGGGATGGCTTTCACGCCTCGCGATGGGTTGCAACCCATCCCGAGGCGTGGAAGCCATCCCGAATCTCGTCGTGCGGTGGGCGTCGTGCCGTGCGTTCTGCCGGGCGCCGCCGGCGGCTACGCGCGGGCGGGCACGTCGTGCCAGCGTTCGTCTTCGATGGACGCCTCGGCGGCCTCGGCGCTGAGTTTCGGGATGGCTTTCGCGCATGCGGGTGGGTTGTAAGTCATCCGGAGGCGTGGAACCCATCCCGAAATTCGTTGCGCGGCGGGCGTTCCGCAGGGCGTCCGGCCGGGATGCGGCGCTGAGTTTCGGGATGGCTTTCGCGCATGCGGGTGGGTTGCAACCCATCCGGAGGCGTGGAACCCATCCCGAAATTCGTTGCGCGGTGGGCGTTGGGGCGCAAGCCGTGCCGGTGGCTACGCGCGGGCGGGCACGTCGTGCCAGCGGCCGTCCTCGATGGACGCCTCCGCGGCCTCGACGATCTGCGCGGCGACGAGCCCGTCGGCGACCGACGGAGCGACCTGCCTGCCCGTGACGACGCTCTCCAGGAACCGCGCCGCCTCGATGGTCTTGAGGTCGTCGAAGCCCATGCCGGTTCCGCCGCCTGGCTGGAAACGGTGGAATTCGCCGTGGCCGGGGGACATGTAGACGGTCGTGTAGCCGTACGGGTTCGACGAGTCGAGGCAGACCTCGAGCTCGTTGAGGCGCTGGAAGTCCCACCGCAGCGAGCCCTTCGTGCCGTACACCTCGAGGGCGTACTCGGCGCGGGGGCCGCGCATGATGCGGCTGGAGTCCATGATGCCGATCGCGCCGTTGTCGAAGCGCATGAGCAGGGCGGCGTAGTCCTCGTTCTCCACGGGCTTCAGCTCGCCGGTTCCGGGGGCGGAGCGGTCGACGATGCCCGTGCCCGGGGCTGGGCGCTCGGTGATGAAGGTCTCGGCGGTCGCGGAGACGCTGCCGATGCGGCCGACGACGTGCTGGGCGAGGTCGAGGCCGTGCGAGAGCAGGTCGCCGAGCACGCCGGATCCGGCGCGCTCGCGCTCGAAGCGCCACGTGAGCGGTGCGAGGGCGTCGGACGAGTAGTCGGCGAGGAGCGCGCCGCGCACGTTCGTGACGCGGCCGATGGCGCCCTCCTCGATAAGCTGCTTCATGTGGTCGATCGCGGGTGCGTTGCGGTAGTTGAACCCGACAGCCGTGACGATGCCGGCGGCATCCACTGCGGATGCGATGCGCCGCGAGTCGGACGCATAGCGTCCCATGGGCTTCTCGATCCAGAACGGCTTCCCGGCTTCGGCTGCCGCGATGGCCATCTCGGCGTGCAGGAAGTTGGGGGAGCAGATCGAGACGACGTCGACCTCCGGGTCCGCGAGCACTTCGTGGTAGTCGGCGACGGTGCGCTCGAAGCCGAGTCGTTCCTCTGCCTGTGAGCGGGCTTCCGGCACGGGGTCGGCGGCGACGACGAGCCGCGTCTTGATGCCGAGCTCGGGGAAGTGGTCGGGGACGGCTCGGTAGGCGCGCGAGTGGAGGCGACCCATCCAGCCGACGCTGATGAGGCCGACGCCGATGGTGCGGGGCGTGGTGGTGGTCTGGTCGGTCATGGGAACTCCTTTGTCCAGCTTGGAGCTGTCATATGTTCGGACAACGAGACATTTCTACCCGGTGTGGTCGTGTCGTAGCTCTGCGTAACCTTGCGTTACCTGAAGCGTTCAGTTTCGGGTCGAGAGCGCGAGTCATGCTGTTCCGATGGGTTTCGTCGAAGGACACACATCAGTTGCAGCGCCGGACCGGGTGGTGGTCCGAGGCGCCCGCGAGCACAATCTGCGGGACGTCGATGTCGATATCCCGCGGGATGCCCTCGTCGCGTTCACGGGGGTCTCGGGCTCGGGGAAGAGCTCGCTCGCGTTCGGGACGCTGTACGCCGAGGCGCAGCGGCGGTACTTCGAGTCGGTCGCACCCTACGCACGCCGCCTCATGAACCAGGTCTCGCCGCCCGACGTGGATTCGGTCGAGGGCCTGCCGCCTGCGGTCGCGCTCCCGCAGCAACGCGGAGGCGGGAGCGCTCGTTCGACGGTCGGGAGCACGTCGACGATCGCGAATGTCGTGCGCATGCTGTTCTCGAGGGTCGGCGTGTATCCGGAGGGCGCGCCGATGCTGCTCGCGGAGGACTTCTCGGCGAACACCGTGCAGGGTGCCTGCCCGAACTGCCATGGGCTCGGCCGCGTCTACGAGGTGCCCGAGTCGCTCATGATCCCGGATGCGTCGCTGAGCATCCGCGACGGGGCGATCGCCGCGTGGCCGACGGCCTGGCACGGCAAGCAGCTCCGGGACAGCCTCGTCTCGCTCGGCTACGACATCGACATCCCGTGGCGCGAGGTTCCCAGCGAGCGCCGGTCGTGGCTGCTGAACACGACGGAGAAGCCGCAGGTGCCAGTGTTCACGGGCAGGTCGCCCGCGCAGGTTCGCGCCGCGGTGGCGGCGGGCGACGAGCCCTCGTACATGAGCACGTTCGTCGGCGTGAAGCGGTACGTGCTCGATACCTTCGCCAATTCGAAGAGCGAGCGGATGCGCGAGAAGGCGGCCGCGTTCATGGAGAGCGTGCAGTGCCCGTCGTGTCGGGGCACGCGGTTGAAGCCGGATGCTCTTGCCGTGACGTTCGAGGGGCTCGACATCACGCAGCTCGCGGCGATGCCGCTGCGCGAGCTGGCCGTGCTGATGGAGCGTGTGCTCGAACCCGGTTGGGTGCGGGAGGGTGAGGCGCTTGCCCCGGAGCAGGACCTCGCCGCGCGACGGCTGGCTGGTGAGCTGTGCGCGCGACTCGCGCCGCTCTCGGACCTCGGTCTGGGCTACCTCTCGCTCGACCGGCAGACGGGGACGCTCTCCGGAGGTGAGCTGCAGCGGCTTCGTCTCGCCAACCAGCTGCTCGCTGGGCTCTTCGGTGTCGTGTTCGTGCTGGATGAGCCCTCGGCGGGTCTGCATCCTGCCGACACGGAGGCGCTCCTCCGGATCCTGCGCGGGCTCCGCGATCGGGGCAACACGGTCTTCTACGTCGAGCATTCGCTCGACGTGATCCGCGAGGCGGACTGGATCGTCGACATCGGCCCGGGGGCAGGAGCTTCCGGCGGCCGCATCGTCTACTCGGGCGCTCTCGAGGGGGTGCGGTCCGTCGAGGAATCGGTGACGCGCCGCTACCTGTTCGACTGCGAGGACTCGCCCAAGCCGAAGCTGCGTGAGGCTCGGCCCAGGGAGCAGCAGGTGGCGCTCGAGGGTGTGGTGCGCAACAACATCCGCGGACTGTCCGTGGCGTTCCCGCTCGGCTGCCTGACCGCGGTCACGGGGGTCTCGGGCTCGGGGAAGACGACGCTGGTGAACCAGGCGCTGCCCGACCTGCTCCGCGCGAGTCTCGCGAGTGAGCTGGGCGAGGCCGTCGCCGATGAGGAGCCGGACGGGGCAGACCCCATGGTCGCCGTCGCGGCGGAGACCACGCGCGGGCGAGCCATCGGCCCGGCTGAGCGGCTCACGCGAATCGTGCAGGTCAGCCAGGCGCCGATCGGGCGCACGTCACGCTCGAACGTCGCGACCTACACGGGGCTGTTCGACCGCATCCGCTCGCTGTTCGCGGCGACGGATGAGGCGAAGCGCAGGCGGTACTCGGCGAGCCGATTCTCGTTCAACCTCCCCAGCGGCCGCTGCCCGACGTGCAAGGGCGAGGGGACGATGGAGGTCGAGCTGCTCTTCCTGCCAACGGTGCAGGCGCCGTGCTCGACCTGCGGCGGGAAGCGCTACAACGCGGAGACGCTGGAGATCGAGTACGAGGGATCGTCGATCGCGGACGTGCTCGCGATGAGCGTCACCGAGGCGCGGGAGAAGTTCGCCGGTCGGGCGGAGGTGCTCCAGCATCTGGATGCGCTCACCGATGTCGGGCTCGGCTACGTGTCGCTCGGCCAGCCCGCGCCGGAGCTCTCGGGCGGCGAGGCGCAGCGCGTGAAGCTCGCTGCCGAGCTGCGTCGGGCTCAGCAGGGCGACACCCTCTATCTGCTCGACGAGCCGACATCAGGGCTGCACCCCGCTGATTCCGATCGCCTCCTCGGGCATCTCCACGACCTCGTCGATCTGGGGAACACCGTCATCCTCGTTGAGCACGACATGCGCGTCGTCGCCGGCGCGGACTGGGTGATCGACATGGGGCCGGGTGCGGGGGACGAGGGCGGCGAGGTCGTCGCGCAGGGCACGCCGCAGGAGGTGGCGGCTGCCGACGGCAGCGCGACCGCCCCCTACTTGAAGCTCGCCGCGGAGCGGCTGGTGGCATCCGGGAAGCGCTGATCCGGGTCCGCTCCTCGCGGCTGGCTCGGCGTTCCTCCCTTGAGGTGGCCGTCGGTGCTGACCTCCGGAGCGGTCACCGGGGGTGCCTCGGTCGCCTCGGTGTCCAGGTCTCGCACCTCCGTCTTGAGGATGCGCATCGACTGTCCGACGCTCTTCGCGAGGGCGGGCAGCTTGGACGCGCCGAAGATGAGCACGATGATGGCGAGCACGGCGAGGCCGTGCCAGCCGGTGAGATTCGCGAGCATGTCGGGATCCTTCGGTTGTCGGTGGTCGGTGGTCGATCAGCTCCCGGGTCCGCCGGAGCCGCCTGGCCCTCCGGCACCGCCCCCGCCGGAGGGGGCCGCGCCTGCGGTCGGGGCGGTCGTGGTGTCGACGCGCACGGTGAGGGCGACGTTGTAACCGCTCGTCGCATCGCCCGTGACGGTTGCGAGCTGCAGGGCTCCGCCGTCGTCGCCGAACACATTGTCGGAGTCGAGGCTGACCTGGGCAAGGTTCGAGGCGGAGCCCTCATAGCCCGCGAGCGCGTAGACGGCGTTCGAGGCGTACTCGGGCAGCGCGACCTGCGAGGTCGAGATCGCGTTGGTGGACTCGGTGATGTCGTCGACCGTCGGGTACACCTCGAAGTGGATGTGCGGCCAGCGGCCCGTGTAGCAGGCAGGGAAGATCGACGTGAAGGTGACGCTGCCGGAGCCGTCGGCGACCTGGACCCCGCGGAGGAAGGTCTCGTTCTCGATGCCCTCGGAGTACATGGAGTAGCCACCTGTGGCGTCGCAGTGCCAGACGTAGACGGCGACGTTCTCGAACGGCCGGTCGCCGTTCGCCATGTCGAGGATCGTGAGCGTGAGCGTCATGGGCACGCCGGCAGCTGCGGTGCTGCTGCCGATGCTCGTGCGGATGTCGCTGCGCACGACCCCGGACTGTTCGAGCACATCCGCGCCGTTCGAGCCATCGCCCGGATAGGGGCCGGCTGTCTCGTCGGGGATCTCGCTCGCTGGGAGGGCGCCGGCCGCTGCCGAAGCGCTCGAGGTAGGGCTAGCCGTGGCAGCTGCCGTCGCCGCGGCGGTGCCCGCAGCACCCGACCCGGCAGGGGTGCACGCGGCGAGGGCGACCGTTCCGACGCCCACTCCGAAGATGCTGAGCAGTCCGCGCCGCGACAGGAGCGTGCCGATGTCGAAGGCGACGCCCTGGTCGACGACCTCCTCGTCCGCTCGGTCGAGGAGCCTGCCCTCGTAGGCGGGTCCGTCAGGCGTGAGGTCGGGTTCGGGAATCTTGATCATGGCGGTGCTCCTGCTCTTCATCGGGGGATGAACGTCAGCATGAGTCGCCTGCCCAGGAAGGGGCTATGGCGATGCTACGAGTCGCCTATGGAGCTGTGGGGTGGTCGCCCGAGGTGGCGTCAGGCAACGGAGGGAGCATCCAGCCGTGCGCCGCGTGCAGCCCGGACGCCGCGCGGGTCAGCCCGCGGATCAGAGCTCTGAGCCAGTCCACGGCACTGCCACGAGCTTGCCAACGTAGCGACCAGACTCCATGTCGGTGTGCGCCTGGGCGATCTCGTCCATCCGGTACACGTGGCCGATGGGGACGCGTGCGTCGCCCCGTTCGACCGCATCGATGAAGTCCTGCAGCACGTGCGGGGGCAGGTCGTTCGCCTCCCCAGAATAGGCAGTGAGGCGAACCCCGTTGGGCAGCCATGCGATGGGGTAGAACTCGGGGATGATCCAGTCGTCCGCGAGCATGCCGGTGAAACAGGCTGTCCCTCCCGTGCGCACGGCTCGAAGCGTGTCGCGCAGCGTCGTCGCGCCGACGAGCTCGACTGCCCCATCGACCCCGTCCGGAGCGATCTCGCGGATCTGAGCTGCGACCGCACCGTTCTCGAGCAGCGGATGCTCGATGCCGAGGTCGCGCAGGTGATGGAAGCGGTCGGGGTTACGGGTCGTCGAGAAGACGCGTATCCCGCGCATGACGGCGAGCGCTGCGATCGCGAGCCCGACCGACGATGTTCCGCCGCGGATGAGGATGCTGTCGCCCTCTTTCGCCTGGAGGCCGGTCGACAGGGACCCCCAGGCGGTCTGCAGCATCTCGGGGAGCGCGCCGAGCATCGACCAGTCGAGATTGCTGCGGAAAGGGATTACCTGTGCTGCCGGGACCGTCACGTACTCCGCGTAGCCGCCGTCGAACGACCGGCCCATGCCGCCCATCATGGTCGCGACCTGCTGGCCTGGTCTGAAGTCGCCGCCTGGCGCATCCACGACGATGCCGGTCGCCTCGATTCCCGGCACGCGGGGGAGCTCGCCGGCCTCGGCGACGCCTGAGCGGAAGTGGTACTCGGAGCGGTTGAGGCCGAACGCCTGCACGCGGATGAGCACCTCGCCAGGGTGCGCCTTCGGCCTCTTGATGGTTTCGAGCTGCAGCTTCTCCGGGCCGCCGAACTCGCGCAGCACAACCGCACGCATGCGCTCGCTCACTCGCTTGCCGATCCTTCTGCAGCGTCTGTGGGCGCGGTGGTCAGCGAGTGCAGCCGGGCCGAGAGCTCATCTCGTTCGGCGCGAGTGCCCGTGAGGTCGAGGCGGGACGTCAGATACGCCTCGAGGGCGGAAGACCCCTGGACCTGCGCCCGCGAGCCGCTGGCCGTCAGCTCGACGAGGGCCGAGCGGCGGTCATCAGGGTTCGCGCGCCTGCTGCAGTGCCCATCGCGCTCGAGTCGGTCGATGAGCTTGCTCGCGGCGCCCACCGTGATGCCGATCGTCGCGGCGAGGTCGCTCGCCCGCACGGCGCCGGCCTCGGCAATCGCGTTGAGGGCGTAGAGATGCGAGAGCGGGATTCCGATGGGGCGCAGAGCGGCGTCCGCGTCATTCCAGAGCCGGATCTGCGTGCTCACGAGTGCCCGCAGAAAGTCGGAGGACGGGGTCTTCGAATCGGTCATACAGGCATGCAACCACATTCCAGAGAACTATATTCCATGGAATGTATTATTTCTGGCGTCCCAGGCTGAATGTCCGTGGCTCGTGCTTAGCTATGCCCACACTTCGGCGGTGGCGAGAGGCGGGGGAGCGACGTGACGCAGCAGATCGGTGTTCGGGAGTCGGGGACAGGCAGAGCGGCGAGCCCAGGGCCAGCCGGCCTGCAGCGTGCATCCAAGCTGCGGCAGACGCTGCTGCGCCTCGGTTCCGGTGCGCTCACGAAGACCTACGACCTCTACCACCTGCACCCCGCCGTCTGGCGGTGGACCGCCCGCCACTACGTGCCGGCCATGGGCGACTTCGCGAAGTTCAACGCCTGGATGATCTGCCAGCGCGCCAACCTCGACGTGCCCGCGTACCAGCGGTGGCTGCACGAGAACGACTTCACGTTCCGGTGGTGGCAGCTCTCGAGCTACCCCGAGACGAGCAAGGACGACTACGTCAAGCGCTACACGGAAGATGAGCGCTGCTGGGGCGGGGAGATCGACACGGTCGGCACCGTGGTCGATGAGTCGAGCGGGTCGAGCGGTTCTCCCTTCAACTGGATCCGCGGGCGGCACGAGCTGAAGACGATCCACAACAACGTCGCCGGCTACATCACGCTGCTGTTCGGCACGAAGAAGCTCTTCGGCATCAACGCCTTCTCGATGGGGGCCTGGGCGACCGGCACCAACACGGGCCACGCGCTGTCGAAGATCTCGATGGTCAAGAACACCGGCCCGGACATCGACAAGATCGTCGACACCATCCGTCACTTCGGCCCGAAGTACCAGTACCTGGTGAGCGCCTACCCGCCGTTCCTGAAGCACCTGCGCGACCGGCTCGACGGCGAGGAGTGGTTCGACTGGTCGAAGCATCGACTCAACGGGTTCGTCGGCGGCGAGGCGATGACCGAGGGGCTGCGTGACTACCTGGAGGAGCGCTTCGGCCGCGTGTACTCGGGGTACGGGGCATCCGACCTCACGATCGGCATGGCGGGCGAGTCCGACGCGTGCGTGTGGCTGCGCCGGGCGATGTTCGCCGATGAGCGACTGAGGCGGGCGCTCCTCGGTGACGACGAGTCTCGCATTCCGATGGTCTTCCAGTACAACCCGCTCGAGACCTACCTCGAGACGAACGCGAGCAACGAGCTCGTCGTGACCCTCAACTCGTCTGCCGTGCTCAGCCCGAAGCTGCGCTACAACATCGGCGACGAGGCGAAGATCCTCTCATTCCCCGAGGTGCGGGAGAAGATCGCCGAGCTCGACCCGGCGTTGTCCAGGGCGTTCCACCGCGCATTCGCGGTCCAGCGGATGAAGCTGCCGTTCCTCCTGCTCTTCGGCAGGAAGGACTCGACCATCTCGTACATGGGCGCGAACCTCTACCCGATCGACATCGAGAACGGGCTCTACCGCGACAACCCGCACGCTGGCGACATCGAGTCGTTCAAGCTCGGGCTGCTCGAGCTCGATGGCCACGAGCAGCGGCCCGTCGTGCATCTCCAGCTGCGCGAGGGCGCGGCGCTCTCGAGCGAGGAGCTCGCGACGCTCAGCGAGACGACGAGGGCGGGCATCGTCGACCACCTCGCCTCCGTCTCACGCGACTTCGCCCAGTCGCTCGACGAGGACCCGACGACGGGTGACCTCCGCATCGAGGTGCACTCCTTCGGCACGGGGCCGTTCACCGGGGGCAACGCGAAGATCAAGAACGTCTACGTCGTGAAGAACGCCGAGTAGGCCGTGTACACCACCGACTTCTCGAAGGCGCCCATCCAGGGAAGGGCGGAGGCCCTTGTCATCGTCGAGGGGCGCAGCGCCGAGCGGGAGGGCGTGATCTGGCGGCGGCGCCTCCGCGACCGCCGTGTCTCGGCGGAGCTGCTGCTCTTCGCGAGCGTCGAGCGCGCCCGCCAGGTCGCCGCTCGACACGACGGGCGCACGAAGCTCCTGCTCGCCGAGACCCGCGGCTACTCGAACGGCATCTGGCGGGCCGACCCCGAGCCGCCACCCGGCGAGATGGCGCACAACCCCCACTTCGCCCCCGTCGCCAAGGAACGGGCCGAAGGCCGCACGCCACCGCTCGTCGCCGAGCCCACGCGCAAGCCGAAACGGCTCACGACGCCCATCCCGCCGCCGTCGCACACGATCTTCGACACCGCATCGATGTTCGTGGGTGCGACCCGCTACACGAGCCCGCTCGCCTGGGCAGTGACGAGTCGAATCTGGGGCCGGATGACCGGCAAGATGCGGCGCATGCCCGACTACTGCTGGCACGGCATCTACTGGGAGGCGCCGTGGACGCTCGGCACGCTGGCGAACTTCTCGACGCGCGACGCCCTCATCCGCTTCGCGAGGATGCCCGAGCACCGGCACCTCATGCAGTGGATCGTGAAGGACACCAAGAACGCCGACGCCGGGTTCATCCGACTCTTCGCGAGCGAGGAGGAGCTGGCGGGTCTCGAGGAAGGCGCAACGCGTCGAGAGACGGAAGCGGGTGACGCGTCGCGGCCTGCGCTCGAGGTGCGACGCGTCAGTTCTGAGCTCGAGTTCCTGGAGTTCGTCGAGCTGCCGGGGCGCGTCTCAGACCCGAGCCGTGAGGTGCCGGTGCTCGAGTCGACACTCCGCTCGTGGTGGAAGGACAAGCACGCGCACGAGTCGAAGGTGGAGCTGCTGCTCGCCTACCGCGGGGGCGTGCCAATCGCCCGCGCCGTCACGCACACGAGCAGCGCCCTCGACGCGAAGCTCGGATCGAGCCTGCAGCTGTTCGGCGCCGTCGCCGCGGCCGACGCGGAAGCGCTCGGAGCGATCGTGGGAGCCGTCGAGGAACGTGCCGCGGAGACAGGTCGGCGCGAGCTCCTCGGACCCGTCACCCTGCTCCCCAACCAAGTGGGCGGCGTCATCACCTCGGGCTTCGGCGAGCGGGGGTTCGTCGAGGGGGCCTGGAACCCGGATTGGGTCCCAGGCGCCTACGAGGGGCTGGGCTTCACGACGTGGAACGAGTCGGCGACATGGATGGCCCGACTCGAGCAGGGTCGCCTCGGACAGATCGAGAGCGACGCCTTCACGGCTCCGACCGAGGCCGAACTCGAGGCCGCCGGCATCGTCATCGAACGGGCGTCGCGGTTTCGGTTCGCACGTGATGTCGCTCGCCAGCGGGAGCTCGTCAACGCCGCCTTCGCCGAGCTGCCCTACTACACGCAGATCTCGCCGGCGCAGATGCGCGAGGCGACCAGCGGGCTCGTCGCCATCATCGACCCCGCCATCTGGGTGTTCGCGTTTGATGCGAAGACGCGTGCGCCACTCGGCTTCCTGCTCTGTGTGCCCGATGTGACCCGCATCGTTCAGCGCTCCTCGGGTCGCATCGGGGCGAGGCAGCTGCTCGAGATCTGGCGCCAACGGCGCGAGCCGCGGGAAGCGGTGCTCACCATCCAGGGCACGGCGCCCGACGCTCGCGGTCGCGGGATCAGCTCGCTGCTGGGGCGCACCGTCGGTGAGGCACTCATCGAGGGCGGCTACACGGCACTGCGCTCGACCTACATCGGCCTCGACAACCCCGCCTCGGCGAGGCAGCTCAGCAGGATGGGCGGATCGGAGCTGCACGGCACGGTGTTCTACCGGCGGCCCGTGGGCACTCGGGGCAGTCAGGGCGCAGACACAGCGATCGCGGGGCAGCAGCAGGCGACGAACCAGGGGGAGCAGCCATGACCGGCATCCACACGCTGAATCAGATCATCGCCGACGCAGCGTCGGCCCCGTCAGCGCACAACACCCAGCCGTGGTCGCCGCGCATGATCGGTGACGGGGTGGCCGTGGAGCTGAGAGTCTCGCGAAGACGAACGCTCCCAGCCGCAGACCCGACCGGTCGCGACACGCTGCTCGGCCTCGGCGCGTGGCTCGAGGCCTTCAGCGTCAGCGCGGCATCGCACGGCGTGGCCTTCGACGTCGAGCTCCTCCCCGCGCTTGCCGACCCGGAAGCGATCGTGCAGGCCAGAAGCGATGAACCGGTGCTCCGCATCCAGCTGCACCACGACACCGTGTCTTCGCCCGGCGGCGACACGAAACAGCACGCCGAGTCCGCGTTCGACCCCGACTCCGAGCGACGGATGCTCGCCGCACGCAAGACCGTGCGCAGCGGGCTCGAGTCCGCGCGCGGTCTGGTGCTCGAGCTCTGCGGCGTGCTCCCCGAGTGGCTGCGGCTCGTTCCCGTCGACGCCGACGATCTGCGGCACTTCTCGTCCCTCGGCACAGCCGACACCCTGCGAGAGCCGGCTGTGGCGCGCGAGCTCGCGCACTGGCTGCGGCTCCACCCCTCGCATCCGCGCTACACGGTCGACGGGCTGAACGACAAGGCGCTCGGCATCCCCGCGTTCGCCACCCGGGTCGCTTCCGCGTTCACCAGGAAGCGGCGCATCCGAGACGCAGCAGTCGGCGTCGCCGCACCGCTCGGCGAGCTGTGGCGTCGGGTGCTGCTCGAGGTGCCAGTGTCGGCCGCCGACGAAGACGCCCCAGCCGAGGCGACGGCCTTCGTGCTCGTCGCCGACACCAAGCTGCTCGACCTCGGCTCCGGGGCAGAGATCACGCGGGTGCTCAACTCCCCGCTCGGGCTGCCACCCGCGCGAGTGCTCGAGGCCGGCCAGGCGCTCATGCGCCTCTGGCTGCGTGCGACCGCGCGCGGGGCGGCGTTCGCGCCCGCCTCAGAGGTGATTGACTCCTCGCTCGCGCAGGGCGAGCTGCGCTACCGGCTCGGCCTCTCCCGCCGCGACGTGCCGCTGTTCGTCACGCGCGTCGGAGTTCCGCGAGACGCACACCCGCCCCGGGCCCCGCGACGCTGAACAGTGCCCCGCTGTGCCGAACGCGCCGAACGCTCGGGTCCACTCGGGTCCGCTCAGTCGAGGCGCCGCATCCACTCGCTGATCAGGTCGATGCCGCGAGTGAAGGCCGGGTCGCGCGGCCGGTTGAGGAAGGCATGCGCACTTCCGGGAATCACGCGGTACTCGGTGTCGACGCCGGCTGCGGCGAGCTCGCGCGCGAACGACGAACCGGATGCGCGCATCGCATCGCGGTCCGCGTCCACCACCAGCGACGGCGGGAGGCCCGTCAGGTCGTGCCCGCCGGGGAACGCGTCCGGACGTGAGAGCACGTCCTCGCTCCCCGCGTAGTTGAGGTTCATGGCTCCGATGAGCCAGGGAGTGTGGACGTAGCGGCGGCTTCCGCGCAGTCGGCTCAGCAGCTCGGAGGACCGGGTCGGCAGCTGCGCGTGGAACGTCCCGTAGGTCAGGAACAGGCCCCGCACGGGAGAGCGCTCAGCTCGGGCGAGCCGGTACGCCGCCGCCGCAGCGAGGCAGGCACCGGCACTCGCCCCGCCGAGCACCACATCACGACCCGACCGGGAGGCGACCGCCTCGACGACCGCGAGCACGTCGTCGAGCGGCACCGGGAACCGCACGTCGGGGCGACGGTCGCGTTCCCACCGAGCTGAGCGTCCCGACTGTGGTGCGCGTCCAGACCGCTCCGGCCGCTGCGCGGACCCGGACGCCTCGCGTTGGGCCCGGTCGCGCCCGCCGAGCGTCACGAGCCGGTAGTCGACGGTCGTCACCTCGAACCCCGCGCGCGCGAGCGCGAGCGCGACCTCGTGCGTCTCCGGCTGGTCGAGGCCGCCCGAGTAGAAGCCGCCGCCGTGCAGCCAGATCACTGGCGAACTCGAGAGCCGGGCAGCGCTCGCGGCGGGCGCGTAGGACCGGACCGCCACCGGGCCGTTCGGGCCAGCGACGGCGGAACCCGTCGCATCCACCCCGTGCGGTGCAGTCGGCGAGCGTCTCGGCATCCGCCCACCATACGGGCACACGCTCTAGGCTCTTCGAATGCACGAGCTACGCCTCTCCCCGGAAACCCAGCGCCGTGCCGTCGCGCTGAACATGCGGCAGTCCTGGATCAGCCTCGGGATGCTCGCCCCGCTCCTGCTGATCCTCACCGTCATCTTCTCGCTGCAGGATTTCTGGCTCGGCTTCGGCTACGGCGCACTGATCGTCGTCCTCCTCGGGGGCTCCGTGCCGCTCTCCATCTGGCTCGCGCGCAAGTCGATGCGCGAGACCTACATCCGCTTCGGCGACGGCTGGATCGAGCACAAGTGGATGTTCCGCACCCGCCGGTTCGCGGCAGCCGAGGCCACCAGCGTCGTCACGGTCGACCGGATGTCATTCGGCGGCTTCTCCGGACCTCCCACCCATCACCTCATCGTGACGGGCCACGACCGCCGCCTGCTGATCCTCGTCGGACAGATGTGGAGCACGCAGCAGCTCACGGCGATCATGCAGGACCTCGCGAGCCGGGGCGTGCCGTGGATGTCCGTCCCCGAGCTCGTCACGCCGCCGCAGCTGCGCCAGCGGGACCCTCGCCTCGTGCCGTGGTGGCAGGCGCACCCGGTCGCCCTCGCCCTGCTCATCGCCGGCGGCGTCTTCATCTTCGTCATCCTGCTGCTCGTCGTCCTGGCCCTCGTCATCTTCACGGCGACCACGTCCTGACCGAGGCTCCTGGCCCTCGCTGAGCTTCGTCCCCGGCCCGCGGCCTACGCTGAGTCAGTGCGCTCCCTCTCCCGTCTCACCGGCCTCGACCGGATTCAGGCGAGCAAGCGCGTGCCCGCACTGCAGGTCGCGAAGACCGCCATCGCGGCCGTGGGCGCGTGGCTGCTCGCAGGGTGGCTCATCCCTGGCCCACTGCCGGTGTTCGCCGCCGTCGCCGCGCTGCTCGTCGTGCAGCCGAGCGTCAACCAGTCGTTCGCGAAGGCGCTCGAGCGAAGCGCCGGCGTCGTCATCGGCGTCGCCGTCGCGAGCGCCATCTCGCTCGTGCTCGGCCCCCAGTCGTGGGTGATCCTCCTCGCGATCGTCGTCGCCATGATCGTCGCCTGGCTGCTGCGCATGACCGCAACGACCAGCAACCAGGTCGCCATCAGCGCCATGCTCGTGCTCGCGCTCGGCGCATCCACGCCCGAGTACGCGCTCGACCGCATTCTCGAGACCCTCATCGGCGCGGCCTTCGGGCTGCTCGTCAACGCCATCATCCTGCCGCCCGTGCTCGTCGGGCCGGCGCAGCGCGACACCGCGATGCTCGGCAACGAGATCGCCGCGTCGCTGGAGCGACTCGCCGACGCCATCGAGCAGCCGCAGACCGCCGCGAGCCTCACCGAGATGCTCCTCAAGGCGCGCCTGCTGCGCCCCATGGCGGGCGCCGCCGAGAACTCCATCGCCGACGGCCTGGAGTCCCTCGCCTTCAACCCGCGCAAGTCGAGCCACCACGAGGAGCTCGTCGAGTGCCGCCAGCTCCTCGACCGCTTCCGCCCGATCGTCACACAGCTCACCGGCATGACCCGCGCTGTCGCAGAGCACTGGGAGCCGACCCTCGCGGACGAGCCGCAGGCCATCGCGATCGCCGAGCAGCTCCGACGGGCAGCCCACGACACGCGCATCCTCATCCCGAGCGAGCCCGGAGAGCCCCGCGGGTTCATCCTCGAACCGCCCGCCCTCACCGCCCCGCTGGTCGTCTCGGCGCCAAAGGGCGGCAGCTGGGTGCTCATCGGCTCCCTCATCGAAGACCTCCGCCGCATCCACGAGGGGCTCACCGCCGACGCGTAGCGGCAGGGCACGCCCGCCCCCTCCGCCTTCGCGTAGCGGCGGTGCACCCCCTCTTCCTTCGCGCAGTCGGTCGCCCTGTCTCGCTGGGCGGAGGCTCTCGCCCTGCGCGCCTGCATCGGCCGTTCGCCTGTGTTGGCGCGCGCCCGTGCCGCCCGTGCCCCACCTGGCCAACTTTCGTGATGAGGCGGCCGGGGATGCGCTCTCAGGGGCCCGGCAGCGGTTCTCGTCACGCAAGTTGGTCGCCGCCGAGAGGGGCTGCCCTGCTGTCCAGCCCCAGGAATCCCCTATCCCGTCCAGGGGCCCCTGTCCCGTCCTCGAGTCCCCTGCCCCGCCGTCGGAATCCCCTGTCCAACTCGCGGGATGGATGGGCCCGGAATGTGCCCTTCGGGCCCCGGTGCGCCGTTCTCGTCACGCAAGTTGGCCGCGCTGCACGCCGCAGGCCCGCCGCGCGCCGTGGCAGGGCATGCCAGTACCTGGCACACCTGCCCCTCCCGGGCGCAGGCTGGTAGCGATCCAATGGAGGAACGGCGGCGGCCGGTGCTCTCGACGAGGGCGGCTGGCACGCTGCCGTTCCCGGAAGCGCAACGAGAGGCACCCATGAAGGCCACATTCATGTTCGCGGCAGGCGACGTCCGAGTCGAGACCGTCGCCGACCCGACCATCCAGCAGCCCACGGACGCGATCGTGCGCGTCACGCAGGCGTGCATCTGCGGCTCGGACCTGCATCCGTATCACTCGATGCAGGCGAGCGAAGAGGGGTCCCCGATGGGACACGAGCTCATCGGCATCGTCGAGGAGCTCGGCGCCGCCGTCACGACCCTGAAGGTCGGCGACTTCGTCATCGCGCCGTTCGCGTTCCAGGACAACACGTGCGTGTTCTGCCGCGAGGGTGTGCAGACGTCGTGCCTCCACGGCGGCTTCTACGGCAGCCGCGAGGTCGGCGGCCTGCAGGCGGAGTTCGCCCGCATCCCACAGGCCGACGGCAGCCTGGTCGTCGTGCCCGGCGTCGACGCCGCAGCGCTCGGCCGCGGGGAGAGCGCTGAGCTCACCGCCAGCCTGCTGACGCTGTCCGACGTGTATCTGACCGGCTACCACGCAGCCCACATGGGCCGCGTCGAGGCGGGCAAGACCGTCACGGTGATCGGTGACGGCGCCGTCGGGCTCTCAGCTGTGCTCGCCGCCAGGCAGCTCGGCGCCGAGCGCATCATCCTCATGGGTCGTCACACCTCGCGCACCGACCTCGGCATCGATTTCGGCGCAACCGACGTCGTCGCCGAGCGCGGTGACGACGGCATCGCGCAGGTCATGGACCTCACGAACGGCGAAGGCAGCCACGTCGTCCTCGAAGCAGTCGGCCACATGCCCGCCTACGAGCAGGCCTACGGCATCGTGCGCCCCGGCGGCGTCATCTCCCGGGTCGGCGTGCCCCAGTACGAGGATGCGCCCATCGGCTTCGGCTCGCTCTTCGGCAAGAACGTCACCCTCACCGGTGGGCCCGCCCCTGTCCGTGCCTACATGGAACCGGCCATCCAGCAGGTCCTGAACGGCGACATCAAGCCCGGCCGCGTCTTCGACCGCACGATCGGCATCGACGAGGTGCCGGCCGGCTACGCCGCCATGGATGCGCGCGAAGCCCTCAAGGTGCTCGTCCAGATGTAGGCGCGAGCGGCCGCCCACGCTCACCGCGTGCGCGGCCGCGCACGAACCGAAAATGCGTGATCGATTGTCGAGAGGAATACCCTCATGAGCACTGAACTCCAGCCGAAGAGCGCGACCAGCAAAGGTCCAGCCGAGTGGTTCACCGGTGACGTCTACTTCAACGCCTACTACGCGGGCACCGAGCCGTCGCGCACCCGCCTCAACCTGGTGCGCTTCACACCGGGCGCGCACACCGCCTGGCACCGCCACGCGGTCGGTCAGACCCTGCATGTCACCGAGGGGTACGGCTACGTGCAGTCGCGTGGTGAGGAGCTCATCGAGCTGCGCCCGGGCGACACCGTCCACACCCCGGCCGGCGAGTGGCACTGGCACGGCGCATCCGCCGACAACTTCATGTGCCACCTCGCGCTCTGGGAAGCTCCAGGCGCTGACTCCGACGAGCCCGAGACGGTCTGGGGTGAGCTGCTCACGCCGGAGGAATACCCGCAGCGCGGGTGGTGAGCGGGCGCACGCGAGACGGCTGGCAGGGCCTCACGCGCCGCTCGGCCACCAGCTGACCCTGCACGCCTCGCGCCTTTGAAGTGTGAGCCAGACGCATCCACAACCCTTGTGGGCGGATGCGTCTGGCTCAATTTCGCGTGCGTACGAGGGGCGTGCAGCAGGGCGGCAACAGGCAGCCGGCAGCCGGCTCGCGCCTACTGCTGCTGGAAGGCTGCCTGCGCTTCGACGGGGAACTCTGTCGCCGCCCAGGATGCGAGCATCCGCAAACCGTCGGCGCTGGGGCTTCCCTCGGCGGCCGTGTAGACGTTCATCGTGAGACCGGGCTCGCTCGGCAGCGGCAGGGACTCGAAGTTCAGCTCGAGCAAGCCGACGACCGGGTGGTTCAGGCGCTTCACACCGCTGCGGTGGAACTTCACGTCCTTCGCCGCCCACATCTCGCGGAACAGCTCGCTCTGCGTCGACAGCTCTCCGATGAGCTGGTGCAGCTGAGGGTCGTGGGGGTTCCGGCCCGCTTCCATCCGCAGCATGGATGCCGCGTCGGCGGCGATGCGGTCGAAGTCCGGCCAGAAGTCGCGGGCCGCCGGATTCAGGTAGATGTACCTCGTCGTGTTGACGGGCCGGCGAGGGTCGTCGAAGACGGGGGAGTAGAGCGCCCGGCCGAGGCGGTTGGCCGCGAGGACGTCGTGTCGGTCGTTGCGCACCCACGCGGGAGCCTCGGAGAACGCGTCGAGCATCTGCCGGACCGAGGCGCGCAGCTCGCCGCCGCCCCGCTTCCTCGACACTCGCCTGGGCGGAGCGCTCGCCCGCGCGAGGTTGAACAGGTGCTCGCGCTCGGCCTCGTCGAGCTGCAGCGTCGACGCGATGGCATCGAGCACGCTCTCCGATGCGCCCGACAGGTTGCCGCGCTCGAGCCGCACGTAGTAGTCAACGGAGACGCCGGCGAGCATCGCGACCTCTTCGCGCCGCAGTCCCGCGACGCGGCGGTTCCCTCCGTAGGCCGGCAGCCCAGCCTGCTCGGGGGTGATCTTCGCCCGGCGGGAGCTGAGGAACTCCTTCACCTGCTCGCGCACATCGTTCATGTGTCCAAGCTACGCCCGCGGGCTCGAGCGAGGGAGGCCCCGCGAGTACCTGCTGGCGGATGCAGACGCGCCGCTGTCCAACTTCAGTGCAGATTCCGGCGGGAACGCGAGTAGAGCTCCCGTCGGAGCTGATTCTGCACTGAAGTTGGACAGGGGCGGAGGCAAGCCAGGCAGGCCCCGACTCGGTTGACGACGGGTGGCTGGCCAAGATCGGCTCAGGCGCGCGGTTTGGGCCTGCGCGGGCGTTCTCGTCCCGGAAGTTGGACACCCGCGAGGGGGAGAACCGCCGCGAGGTGGGGTCAGCGCTGAGAGGCGCGCGGCCGCACGGATCAGGCCGCGCGGATCAGGACGCACCGGTCAGGCCTCGCCGATCAGGCCTCGGGGATGGGCATGCCGTAGGCCTCCAGCGTCAGCGACTCGGGCTCGGGCCCGCGGCGCACGCCCTTGTCGAGGGCGTCGATCTGGGCGACCTCGTCGGGCGTGAGCTCGAAGCCGAAGATATCGAAGTTCTCGGCGATGCGATGCGGCTTGACCGACTTGGGGATCACCGAGCGGCCCTCCTGCACGTGCCAGCGCAGCATGACCTGCGCAGGGCTCTTGCCGTGGGCGTCCGCGATGGCGCGGATCGTCGCGTCTTCCAGCGTGCTTCCGCCGTCGCCCTCGCGGTAGAACGTGATGCCGCCGATGGGTGACCAGGCCTGGTCGAGGATGCCGTGGCGCGCATCCGCTTCCTGCACGTCCTTCTGCTGGAAGTAGGGGTGCAACTCGATCTGGTTGAGGGCCGGCACGATGTCGGTCGCGTCGAGCAGCCGGTCGAGGTGGTCTGGCATGAAGTTGCTGACGCCGATGGCGCGCACCTTGCCGTCGGCGGAGAGCCGTTCGAGGGCACGGTAGGCGCCGATCGTCTTCTCCCAGTCTGTGGGGAGCGGCTGGTGGAGGATGAGCAGGTCCAGCTGCTCGAGGCCGAGCTTGCGGGCCGACTTGTCGAAGGCGTGGAGGGTCTCGTCGAAGCCGTAGTCGCTGATCCAGACCTTGGTCTCGACGAAGATCTCGTCGCGGGGTACTCCGGATGCGGCGATCGCCTGGCCGACTTCCCGCTCGTTGCCGTAGGCGGCGGCGGTGTCGATGTGGCGGTAGCCGACGCGCAGGGCTTCGGCGACGGCGGCTGCGGTCTCCTCTGGTGCGGACTGGTAGACGCCGAAGCCGATGCTGGGCAGTTCGACGCCGTTGTTCAGGGTGAGGTTCGTGGTGCTCATGCTGAAAACGCTACGTCTGGCGGCTGAGGGGTGACAGGTTCTGACAGAACCTGCCAGTCGAACCGAAGCCGTTTCGGATGGGTGAAAACCCGCACTTGCGCACGGGGTCCCGCATGCCTACACTTTCGGCAGGTGCACAAACGATCATATCTATTTGCAACTTCGTGCACACCCCGACAAAGGAGTCAGAACATGCGGTTTACGTCGCCGCTCGCCGCCCCCGCGGCCAGCACAGTCGAGCACAGCTCGACGACCACGTCGGGAGGGCAGCCGGCATGGAAGTAATCACCTGGATCGCCGAGAACTTCATCGGCCTCTTCAACGCCTCCGCCGAGAGCCTCATGGGCCTCATCACGGGCATCCTCCCCCTGCTTCTCGTGCTGCTCACGGCAATGTACGCCGTCACCACGTGGATCGGCGAGGAGCGCGTCACGCGCGCCGTCCGCTGGGCGGGCAAGTACGCGATCACGCGCTACACGGTCATGCCGATCATCGCGGTCATCATGCTGACGAACCCCATGGCCTACACGTTCGGCCGCTTCCTCCCCGAGCGCTACAAGCCGGCCTTCTACGACTCCGCAGTGTCGTTCGTGCACCCGGTCACGGCGTTCCTGCCTCACGCCAACGCGGGTGAGCTGTTCGTCTGGACGGGCATCTCCGCCGGTGTCCTCTCCATCGCACCGGACAAGTACGCGACCCTCGCGGCCCTGTACTTCATGGTCGGCATCGTCGTCATCTTCATCCGCGGCATAACGACGCAGTGGATCACGAAGATCCTCATCAAGCGCGGCGGACACGAGGCGACGTTCGCTCGCTTCGACGAGATGTATGCAGAGGGCCACCTCCAGGGCTCCAAGAGCGAAGGTGGTGTCCTGTGAGCACAGACGCTGAGAACACGAACGCCAACTCGGCCGACGGCGGCGCGAGCACCGCGGACTACAAGGGCGTCAAGGTCAACCGCGGTCGCGGCGGCTGGGGCGACGGGCTGACGCTCGTCCCCAACGCCGAGAAGAACATCGTCCTGTCGGTCACGGGTGGTGGCATCCACCCGGTCGCCCAGAAGATCGCCGAGCTCACGGGGGCTGAGGCCGTCGACGGCTTCAAGAACAACGTGCCGGACGCGAACGTGCTCTGCGCGGTCATCAACTGCGGTGGCACGGCGCGCATCGGCGTGTACCCGAAGAAGCGCATCCCGACGGTGGATGTGTACCCCGGCGAACCGGGCGGCCCGCTCGCCCAGTTCATCACCGAGGACATCTTCGTCTCCGACGTCGCCCCTCGCGACGTCGTCGCGCTCGACGCGGCGGCAACGGCAGCAGCTGGTGCCCCGGCCGCAGCCGAGGCGCCCAGCCTGAGCCCGGAAGAGGTCGCGGCGAAGGCCAAGGCGGATGCACGCGCCAGGATCGCAGCGCAGGGAAGCGGATTCACGGGCTTCGTCGTGAAGTTCGGAAACGCCATCGGCTACTTCATCAACACGCTGCTCTCCTCGGGCCGCCAGGCGATCAAGCTGACCCTCAACACGATCCTGCCGTTCATGGCGTACGTCTCGCTTCTCATCGGAGTCGTCACGTACACGGGCGCTTCGGACTTCATCGCCAACGCGGTGTCGCCGCTGGCCTCGAACCCGATCGGCCTGATCCTGCTCGGCGTCATCACGGGTCTCCCCTTCCTGTCGCCGATCCTCGGCCCAGGTGCCGCGATCGCCCAGGTCGTCGGCGTGCTCATGGGAACGCAGATCGCGGCAGGCGCGCTGCCGGTGCAGTACGCACTGCCGACGCTCTTCGCGGTGAACGGCCAGGTCGGCTGTGACTTCATCCCCGTCGGTCTCTCCCTCGGTGAGGCTGAGCCGGAGACGGTCGCGGTCGGTGTCCCAGCCGTGCTGTTCTCCAGGCAGATCACGTCGCCCCTCGCGGTTGTGCTCGCCTACTTCGCCTCCTTCCTCCTCATCTAGTGGGCGCCGGGCGGGCCGCACCGGCCCGCCCGCGCATCCACCCCTGAACTTCGCTTCAACCTCTCGCCTCAAGAAAGGACCACCACGTGTCCACGACCATCTGGCAGTCAGAAATCGCACGCATCGGACCCGACGCGAACGACATGTTCGAGGGTGGCGTCTACATCCTCTTCGGCGAACCCGTTCCGGATGCGCTCGCCGAGGTCAGCCTCGTGCACAAGGGCCACTCGGGTGAGTTCGTCCCCGTGCAGGCCGGCGACGAGTTCGTGATCGGCGACGAGGCCGTCACGGTCACCGCGGTCGGGGATCTCGCCAACCCGAACCTGCAGGAACTGGGTCACGTGGTGCTCTACCTGAACGCGGAGGACACCGCGCTCCTCCCGGGCGCCATCCAGGCGACCGGCACCCTCACGACTCCCGCCGAGGGCGCACTCATCAGCGTGCGCCGGAACGAGGTGTAGATCATGGACTGGAGATTCCCCGCCGTTCTGGTCCTCGCGCTCGTCCTGAGCATGTTCATGACGGTCGTGCAGATGCGCGCCTACATGAGCCAGGTCAACGAGATCGCGAAGGCGAACGCCGGCAAGAACCTCAACCTCGTCAGCGGTCGAGGCAAGGGCGCGTTCCGCGGCGCGATCGCCGTGCTGCTCGTCGACCCGACCACGCTCGAGGTCGTCGAGGCGCGCGCGCTCCTCGGGTTCAGCGTCTTCGGACGCCTGAAGCCCGCACCCGACCTCGAGGGCCCGCTCACGACGGTCTACGACCGCGCGGAGGCCCGCCACAAGCACCTCGGAACCGCCGTCCGCCAGGCGATCAGCATGCTGCCGCACACGGTGCGCGCCCAGGTCACGCTGCCGCCGGTCAAGGGCAAGACGAAGCGCGCGCAGCCCAACGCTGTCAAGGGCGCGGCCCCGAAGCAGTTCGCCGGCCTCTCCCGCGTCAGCAACTAGCCCCTGATCAGCACCCCACCCCACGAACTCAGCAAGGAACGCACATGAACTACACCCAGCGCCTCATCCAGCGTGAAGCAGAACTCGGCCGCCCCATCCGCGTCGGCGTCGTGGGGGCCGGGCAGATGGGCTCAGGCCTCATCGCCCAGATCGAGCGAGCCAAGGGCATGGAGGTCGCCGTCGTCGCCGACATCGCCGTCGAGCGCGGTGTGGATGCGTACACTCGCGCCGGCCGCAGCGACGTCCAGGTCGAGACCGACCTCGCCGTGGTCGCCGAGCACATCGAGGCTCGCCGCCCGGTGGTCATCAACGACGGCCTCCTCATCCCGAAGCTCCCCGTCGACGTCGTGCTGGAGGTCTCCGGTGTCACCGAGATCGCAGCGCAGGTCGCCTACGCGTCGCTCCTCGGCAAGAAGGACGTCGCTCTCATGACCGTCGAGGCCGACGTGACGGTGGGGCTCTTCCTGGCCAGCATCGCCAACGCCGGACAGCAGATCTACACGATCTGCCGCGGTGACGAGCCCGTCGAGGCGCTCAAGCTCGTCGAGCACGCCACCGACCTCGGCCTCACCGTCGTCGCGGCCGGCAAGGGCAAGAACAACCCGAACCGCCCGACGGACGTGCCGGAGGACGTCATGGAGGAGGCGAAGGCCAAGAACATGAACCCGCGCATCCTGTGCGAGTTCACCGACGGAACGAAGACGCAGATCGAGATGGCCTCCCTCTCGAACGCGACCGGCTTCCCCGTCAACAAGCCGGGCATGCACGGCCCGGCCGCCGACATCGCGACGCTCGCGACCACGCTCATCCCCGTCGAGGACGGCGGAGTCCTCACCTCGACCCCGGCCGTCGAGTACACGGTCGAGGGCGACGTCGCGCCAGGCGTGTTCGTCGTCGTGAAGTCGGAAGACGATGTCGTCACGCACGAGCTCGACTACCTGAAGCTCGGCAAGGGGCCGTACTACGCCCTCTACCGCCCGTACCACCTCGCCTCGGTCGAGGCGATCCTCTCGATCAGCGAGGCCGTGCTCGAGCGTCGCGCCGACTTCCAGACCACCACGTGGCGCACCGAGGTCGCCTCGAAGGCGAAGTTCGACCTCGCCGCCGGCACGAAGCTCGAGGGCATGGGCGGGCACCACGTGCACGGCTGGGCCGTGGACGCCGACGAGGCACGCGCCGACAACTCGATCCCGATCGGGCTCATCTCCGGCGGCATCCTGAAGCGCGACATCAAGGCGGGTGAGATCGTCTCCTACGACGACGTCGAGCTCGACGAGACGCGTCCGCTCATCGCGATGCGCCGCCTGCAGGACTCGCTGGTCGCGGCTGGTGTCATCGGCGCCTGACCCCCGTCCGACACCCGTCGGGCGCCCGGCTGGACCGGGCGCCTGATCGTCGGTCGATAGGATCATGTGAACCGGATCACCGATGCCGCGCCAAGCGTGCGGCGTCGGGGCGGCTCCCGAACGGCGCGAGAGCGCGGTGAGGGAGCCGTCGCCATCTGGGAAGGCCGTCCCGCACCGCAGGGCCACGCAGGAGTGAGCAGCGCTGCGCCTCCTGCCCAGCACAGCCTGCGCGTCGCTCTGCACCACCCACAGGAAGGAAGGCTCGGGATGCCAGCACCCCGCAACGCCGAGACCCTCGTCCGAGCAGCGCGCCTCTACTACCTCGACGGCCTCTCCCAGAGCGACGTCGCGACAGCACTCGGCGTCTCGCGGGCGAGCGTCTCACGCATCCTGTCGGCGGCACGCGAGCAGGGGATCGTCGAGATCCGCATCCACGACCCCCACGTCGTCGGTCGTGTCGATGAGCTCGAACGGCAGATCACGGATGCGTTCGGTGTCGGTGCCGCCGTCGTCGTCTCGGCGCTGCCGGGCAGGAACCCCCTCGACATCGTGGCCGGAGCGGCCGCCGACTACTTCGCGGAGCGCGTGCCCTCGGTCGGTTCTGTCGGCCTGAGCTGGGGCAAGTCGATCGACGCGTTCGTCGAGCAGATCCACGTCGAGTCCACGGGGCGCGCGCTGACGCTGTGCCCGCTCGTCGGCGGCATGCCGTTCGACTCGGGGCCGGCCGGGAACACGGCCCTGGAGCGTCTCTCGCAGAAGTCGGGGGCGATGGCGTTCCGGTTCGAGTCGCCCGCCGTCGTCGAGTCGCCCCAGACCTGGGCTGCGCTTACCGGGGAATCGTCGATCTCCATGGCCATCAAGCGGGCGACGGATGTGCAGCTCGCGTTCGTGGGCATCGGTTCGTATGGGCTCCACGCGTCGAGGCACATCGTCTCCGCGATGCGGCTCAGCGATGCCGAACGCGCCGAGCTGGACGCGCAGCAGCCCGTCGGCGATATCTGCGGTCGCTTCTTCGACGCCCAGGGGCGCGCCCTTGGCGCACCGGTCTCCGAGCGGGTCATCGGCATCACCCTCGGCCAGCTGGCGAAGATCCCGGAAGTGGTGGGCTTCGCCGCTGGCGCCGAGAAGGCCCCTGGGGTCGCCGGTGCGCTCCGCACGGGGGCGCTCGACGGCGTGATCCTCGACGAGGACCTCGCGCGCGCTCTCGTGGAGCTCGTGTAGGGCGCTGCCCGGGCCAGGGGCCGAGGAGTCAGCGAGAAGCAGGTTCCGCGGCGGATCTCCATGCTTCTGGCTGACTCTTGCCGCGCTCAAGGGTTCGCAGGGAGGCGCGGGCTGTGCGGAGCGCAGCTGCCAGGGCAGGGGACTCTTGGATCGACACGCGACGATGCATCCGCAGCCACGTCCCAAACCGCGGCCACGTCCAAACCGTCGCCACGGCTCAGAGACGCAGAACGCCGCCGGTCGATCGTGCCGCTGACGGGGAGTCAGGGTGCGATCGAACGGCGGCGTCGGTGCGCCGACGTCGTTGGCGGCGTCAGCGGAGGCGGATGCTCGGAGGGGGAGCGCGCGCCTACTCGCCCATGACGACGACCTGGCACTTGCGCGAACGGGCGCGCGTGCGGTCGAAGTCGACGAAGTAGATGTACCCGGTGACGCCGACGCCGAGCTTGCCGTCGATGACCGCGAACACCTCGCTCGAGCCGATGATCGTCGACTTGATGTGCGCCTCCGCGTTCAGCAGCGCCGTCTTGTCGCCGCCGGGCAGGTACACCTCGGCGTCCGGCCACGACTCGACGTCGGCGTAGTGCTCCGGGCCCGGGTAGCGGTACTCGCCCTCGGGCGGCACGGCCGTCTGGTTCGGGGCGATGCGGTTCAGCACGTCGTCGAGGTCGGCCTGCAGGAACTCGGTGCCGTCCTCGAGGCGGTCGTGCACGAACTCCTCGAAGAACACGGCGCACGTCGTGTGAGGAGAGATGACCGTGACCGTGCCCGCCGTGATGCCGCTCGCCGCGATCGCCTCCTTCACCTCCGCCGTGACGTCGATGTAGCTGGGCGTGCCGCCGTGCGACTGCAGCTGGAGGGTGGTCTGGTAGACGGTCATCGGTGTTCCTTCGTGGTCGTGGATGCGCGTGCTTCGGCGCGCGCGCAGATGTCGGTTGGTGTGGCTGGCTCGGCTCAGGCGCCCGGGCGCAGGGCCTGGATGAACTCGGCCACGTCGGCCTCGACCTGCGCGGAGACCGCCTTCGCGACCTTCGGGAACAGGATGGTGTTGGGCTGCTCCGCGGCCCGGAGCGCCGCATCCAGTGCCGCCTTCGCCGCGTACGTGTAGTAGTTGATCTTGCGGACGCCGCGCGTGATGGAACGGTGGTACTCGTCGAGGCTGAGCCCGGAGCCGCCGTGCATGACGATGGGCACGCCCGTCGCATCCCGCAGCTGCTCGATGAGCTCGTAGTTGAGCTTCGGCTCCTGGTGGTACATGCCGTGCACCGTGCCGAAGGAGGCAGCGAGCGCGGTCACGCCGGTGCGCTCGACGAACTCCTTCGCCTGCGCTGGCTCCGTGTACAGGGTTTCGTCGGCGATGCCCTGGCTCGGGTCGCCGTTCTCGTTGCCCGTCATGACGCCGAGCTCGCCTTCGACCCCCACGCCGCGTTCCTTCGCGAGCTTCACGACCTCGGTCGTACGGGCGACGTTCTCCTCGTACGGCAGCGTCGAGCCGTCGATCATGACGGAGTTGAAGCCGATGTCGAGGCCGCGAGCGATGTACTCGATGTCCTCGCCGTGGTCGACGTGCAGCACGAACGGCGCTTCGCTGCGCGTCGCGAGGGCGAGCATCGCCGGCCCGATGTCGTCGATCGACAGGGTGCTCTCGTGCACCTGCGCGTGCTGCAGGATGACGGGAACGCCGGCCTTCTCGGCAGCGGAGATCGTGCCGAGCAGCCCCTCGAAGTAGGGAGTGTTGACCGCCGCGATGGCGATGTTGTTCTTCTGTGCGTAGCGGAGCGCTTCGTCGAGTCCGATGAGCATGTGTTGGTCTTCTCTCTGGTGGCCCTGTGGGGGAGCGGGTCAGTTGGCGGGGGCGGCGCTCGCCTGCGCGTCGCGGTGGTCGGCGAGCGCCTGGAACATCTCGGTGAGGATCTCGCGCCAGTCGGGGTGCTTGATGATGCCGCTCGTGCCGCCTGAGCAGTCGGCGCCCTGCTGCAGGACGCGCGTGATGTCGGCGCCGCGGCTCACGCCGGCTGCCTGCACGACGAGGATCGCCGGGTCGACGTTCTTCACGATCTGGGTCGTGCGCTCGATGTAGTCACCCGCGTCCATCTGCCCCGTGCCGATGTTGGCGGTCGGCTCGCAGATCATGCCGGAGGGGTCGAGGTCGGCAACCGCGCGGCACTGCAGGTCCGAGTCGGCGCAGACGATGGTTGCAAGACCGACCTCTTCGCAACGGCGCATCGTCGCGTCGAGGTCGGCCAAGGTGAGGGGGTGCTCGGCGTGGTTGAGCACGACGGCCTTGACCCCGGCTTCGGCGAGGCCCTCGGCGAGGATGTGCCCCATGCCGCGGCCAGGCACGATCGGGTCGACGTGCTGGGCGGTGACGCAGAGGTTCGTCGTCTCGGCGACGACCGACCGGAGGTCGATGTGCTGCGCGGTGAACACGACGTCGATGTCGAACGCTCCAGCGAGTTCGTCGGTGAGGTGTGCCAGCTTCATGAGCTCGCTGCCCGTCAGGTACGCCTTCGGGTTGACGATCAGAAACGGGCTCCGTACAGGGATGGGGACAGCCATTGTCAGTTGCTCCTAGCGGATAAATGCACAAAGTTGCACTAAAGAATGTACGAACGTGCAGTGTGGCAAGTATCGCATCTGTGGAGAGCACCTGGCAAGAGCACGGATGCGCAGGCCCCGCCCACGTCCGCGTGCGCCCCGGAGTCGTCCCAGGTGCCGCGAATAAGGTGGCACCTCACACTTGGACCAGGGAGCCACATGACTCGCGAACCCGTCTACTCATTTGCGATCGGGGTCGGCCGCACTGTCTTCGGCGCGCTCCGCGTTCGCCAGACGGTCCGCGGCGCGCAGCACCTTCCCGATACCGGCGGCGCCGTGATCGCGATGACCCACTTCGGCTACCTCGAGTTCGCCCTCGTCGAGTGCGCGACCTGGATGCACAACCGGCGGCGCATCCGCTTCATGGCCAAGCAGAGCGTGTTCGAGAAGCCCGTCGTCGGCCGACTCATGCGCAGCATGCGGCACATCCCGGTGAACATGAAGGCCGGTGCGGACGCGTTCGCCGCCGCCGCGACCGCCCTGCGTGACGGCGAGCTCGTCGGCGTCTTCCCCGAGGCCGGCGTCAGCGCGTCGTTCACGATTCGCGACTTCAAGACCGGAGCCGCACGCCTCGCCGCGCAGGCCGGCGTGCCCATCATCCCCGTCGCCGTCTGGGGCGGGCACCGCCTCCTCACCAAGAACCGCAAGATCACGCTGCGAGAACGCCTCAACATCCCCGTGCACTTCTCCTTCGGCGCGCCCATCCATGTCGCACCGGACGACGACCCCGCCGACACCACGGCCAAGCTCAAGACGGTCATGGAGGCGCTCCTCAGCGAGCTGCAGTCGAACTACCCGGAAGACGGCGCAGGCAAGTGGTGGCAGCCCCGCGTGCTCGGCGGCACCGCCCCCACGCCCGAGGCGGCGGCCGCGGCAGACGCCGAGCGTGACCGCAGGCGCGAGGCCGCGCGAGCGCAGCAGGCAGCCAGGAAGTAGCGGGTCGGTTGCCACTGGCGCTGCGTCTGCCGCTGGGGCCGCAGCTGCAGCTGCCGTCGCAGCTGCCGTCGCCGCGGGCCGTGTCCAACATCAGTGCAGAATCCCTGCATCCGGTGCCGGAAGCGGGTCGAAGGCCGGAAATCGCACTGATGTTGGTCAGTGATCGCCGGCACACGCGACCCGGTGCCAGACTTGGCGCATGAACGGTGAGCATCCCGGAAGCCTGATGAGCATCGGCGAGTTCTCGCGATACTCGGGTCTGAGCGTGCGCATGCTGCGTCATTACGGCGAACGGGGCGTGCTCGCGCCCGCCGAGGTCGACGAGTTCAGCGGGTACCGACGTTACGCCGCAGCCCAGCTGCGGGATGCGGGGCGCGTGCGGATGCTGCGCGACGCCGGGTGCGGAATCCCCGCTATCGCAGAGCTCCTGCCGCTCTTCGCGGCCCCTGACGTGCTCCGGCCGCGCCTGCAGCTGCACCTCGATGAGCTCAAGGCCGAGGCGCAGCGGGTCGCCGATCAGCAGGCGCTCGCCGCGACGCTCCTCGATGGGCTCGCGGCGCGCTCGACCCTTCTGGACGTCACCGAGCGCACCTTCCCGGCGCTGCGCGTGCTGTACCTGCGCCGCACGGTCGCCGACTACCCCTCAGAGGGTCCGCTCTGGGTCGACTTCCGTGGGCCGGTGGCCGAGCTCACCTCGCGAGACCCCGCTGCCTTCGGCGACGTCGGTGGTGCCACCTACTTCGACGACGAGTATCGAGACGCTGACGTCGAGATGGCGATCTGGCGCGAGTACCGCGGTACATCCGTGCCGGAGGGGTACGAGGTCGTGGAACTCCCCGAGCAGCGCGTCGCGACGGTCACCCACCGCGGCGGCTTCGAGACCATCAACGAGGCCACGGCGACGGCGGGCAGCTGGGTCGCCCAGCAGGGTCGCACCCGCGTCGGCCCGATCTTCAACGTCTACGTGCACGGCCCAGGCCGCGAGCCGAACCCGGACAACTGGGTCACCGAGGTCAACGTCCCCATCGCGGCTTGACTCTCACACTGTGTGAGGCCCCACGATCGGATCCAACGGCTGAACAGGCCGGCGTCGCAGCCAGAATCGCTGCGGTGCATCCGAATGAGAGGACAGCAACCATGCCGGACAACGTGAACTACTTCGAGATTGGCACCACCGACCCGGAGGCCGCGAAGGCCTTCTACGGGGACACCTTCGGGTGGACGTTCGGCTCGCTCGAGCCCGGCGGCTACGGGATGGTCGATGGCGCAGGCAACGGAGGCGGGCTCTGGGATTCCAACACGGTCGGCGGCGGCAGCTGGGCGGTGTTCTACGTGGAGGTCGACGACATCGAGGCGAAGCTCGAGCAGGCGGCCGCGAACGGGGCGGAGACCGTCATCCCGCTCGTCGACAACGGCAGGATCAAGTTCTCGCATCTGCGCGACCCGCTCGGCAACCGCTTCGGCGTCTGGCAGCGCAAGCCGCAGGGCTGACGCCGGCCGCTCGCCGGTGGCGCTCGCCTAGCCAACATCGGCGCTATTGGCACGATCGGCGCTATTGGCACCGCGGGGTCTACCGCCCCTGTCCAACTTCCGTGACGGATGCCCGCATCCGCAATCTGAACGGAGCTCGCGACCCCATTGGTCACGGAAGCTGGTCAGCGCTGCAGAAGGTGCAGGCGGCTGACCATGCGGAACGCGTCGGCGCGGCCGGCGGCAGCGGCGACGAACTCGTCGAACGACGCGTCGGCGTGGAAGTGCGCCTCGATGTCGTAGTCGACGAGCACGTCCACGGCGTTCACGAAGCGCTGCTGCGGGTCGCGGCCGACGGAGGCGAGGAGTGGAACGTCGAGGATGTGCCACGTGTCGAAGTCGCGTGCCCACTGCAGGAACTCGAGCGACGAGGTCTGCACGACGAAGAGCTCCGCGAACGTCGCCCACAGCTCGCGGCCGCGCACTGCCGTCACCTCGAACGTGCGGCCGCCGAGCTCGAGGCTCGTCGCCTCGGCGGGAGCCGGGCGAGTGGCGTCGGGTGCACGGCCCGCAGCAGGACTGGACTGCTCGACTGTGCCGTCTGCGTCGTCTGCGCCGTCGACCTGCGTCGACGGGAAGCTCGGCACGTGCACCCACGAACCGGTCGCGAAGCCCCGGCGCTCGACGGCGTCTGCGCGAGAACGGCGGTAGTCGACTTCGCCCGGCAGCTCCACGACGTCGAGCTCGCACTCGATGAGCTCGATGCCCGGCTCGAAGATGTGGTGGTAGACGGGGCTCGGGAGGAGGCCCTGCGGCCGGTAGTTCGAGGTCGCGACGACCGTGATGCCGTGGTCGAGGGCATACCGCAGCAAGGCTGTGAGCAGCGTCGCGTGGCCCGGGTCGTGCACGTGGAACTCGTCGAAGAGCAGCAGCTTCGCGTCGCCGATGAGTTCGCGGACGGCGTTTGCGAAGACGGTCTCGGAGCCGCGGTTCGCGAAGATGCGCGAGTGCAGCTCGTTGAAGAACGAGTGGAAGTGGACGCGCAGCTTCCGGTCCACGGGCACCGCGCCGTAGAAGGCGTCGAGCAGCCAGGACTTGCCGCGGCCGGCAGGCCCCCACAGGTAGAGGCCGCGCGGGACCGTCGCATGGGCGGCGGATGCGTCGGGACGATCCGCCTCGGCGACCTCGGGCTCGCTCACTCCGGCGGCGTCGGGGTCGCTCACTCCGGCGGCGACGGGGGCGGCGTCGGCAGCTGGGTTCGGAGCGGCGTCCTCCGCGGCGAGAGCTTCGTGCTCGACGATCTGCGCGCCGAGTCCTGCGAGACGCCGAGCGACCATCCGCTGCCCGTCATCGAGGGCGAAGCCGGCCGCGGTCGCTGACGCCGCGATCGCAGCGAAGACCTCGCCGACGCTCGCGCCAACAGTTTCGGGATGGGTTCCCCGCTTCGAGATGGGAAGCAACCCATCCCGAAGCGTGGAACCCATCCCGAGACTCAAGAGGTGCGGCGCTCAGTTCGCCGACGAGGCTGGCGCCGACGAGACGGCCGCCGACGAAGCCGCCGCCGTGATGGCTGCGGAGATCGGCGCGGAGTTCGGTCCGACGACGTCGCCGAAGCGCTTCGGCAGCGTCGCGCCGCGCGCCTCGGAGAGCTCGGCGAGCGTGAACTCGAAGAGGCCCTGGACTTCGAGCTTCGCGTCGGCACCCATGCCGTCGCTCACGCCGACGCGGGTGACGGGGAAGTCACGCGCCTCGCACATGGCCTGGAAGCGCACGTCGTCGTCGTGCGGGACGGAGACGAGGATGCGCCCGGCCGACTCGCTGAACAGCGCGGTAGCGGCATCCACGCCCTCCTTGCGCATGAGGCCGTCGAGCACGATGCGCGCGCCGACGCCGAAGCGTGTCGACGCCTCGATGATCGCCGCCGCGAGGCCACCCTCGGAGAGGTCGTGCGCCGAGGTGAGGAGGCCCTGCTGGCCCGCGCCGATGACGAGGTCGGCGAGCGCCTTCTCGCGCTCGAGGTCGACCTGCGGGGGGAGGCCACCGAGGTGTCCGTGCACGACGTCGGCCCAGCTGGAGCCGGAGAGCTCCTCGAGGGTCGTGCCGAGGAGGTAGAGGTTGTCGCCCTCCTCCTGCCAGCCCGACGGAACGCGGCGTGCGACGTCATCGATGAGGCCGAGCACGGCGACGACGGGGGTCGGGTGGATGGGCACGTCGCCCGTCTGGTTGTAGAACGACACGTTGCCGCCCGTGACCGGGATGCCGAGTTCGAGGCAGCCATCCGCGAGTCCCTCGACGGCCTGCGCGAACTGCCACATGACCTCGGGGTTCTCGGGGCTGCCGAAGTTGAGGCAGTCGGAGACGGCGGCGGGGCGTGCGCCCGTGGCGGCGACGTTGCGGTACGCCTCGGCGAGCGCCAGCTTGGCCCCGGCAGAGGGGTCGAGCTGCGCGTAGCGGCCGTTGGCGTCGAGGCTGATGGCGAAGCCGAGCCCCGACTCCTCGTCGATGCGCACCATGCCGGCGTCCTCCGGGGTGCCGAAGGCGGTGTTGCCGAGCACGTAGCTGTCGTACTGCTGCGTGATCCACTCGGGGTTGGCGAGGTTCGCCGACGAGATGAGGGCGAGCACCTGCTCGCGGAGCTCCTCACCCGACTGGGGGCGGGGGAGGACAGATGCGGAGTCGGCCTGGAGCGCGTCGATCCAGCTCGGGTAGGCGACGGGGCGATCGTAGACGGGGCCGTCGATCGCGACGGTGCGCGGGTCGACGTTCACGATCTCCACGCCGCGCCAGTTGATGACGAGGCGGCCCGTGTCGGTGACCTCGCCGAGCACGCTCGTCTCGACGTCCCACTTGTCGACGATGGCCATGAACGCGTCGAGCTTGTCGGGAGCGACGACCGCCATCATGCGCTCCTGGCTCTCCGACATGAGGATCTCCTCGGCCGTCAGGTTCGGGTCGCGCAGCAGCACCTTGTCGAGCTCGATGTACATGCCGCCGTCGCCTGCCGCCGCGAGCTCGCTCGTCGCGCAGGAGATGCCTGCGGCTCCGAGGTCCTGGATGCCCTCGACGACCTTCTCGCGGAACAGCTCGAGGCAGCACTCGATGAGCACCTTCTCGGCGAAGGGGTCACCGACCTGGACGGCCGGGCGCTTCGTGGGGCCCTTCTCGTCGAACGAGTCGGACGCGAGGATGGATGCGCCGCCGATGCCGTCGCCGCCCGTACGCGCGCCGAAGAGCACGACCTTGTTGCCGGCGCCGCGGGCGTTCGCGAGGTGGAGGTCCTCGTGGCGGAGCACTCCGACCGCGAGCGCGTTGACGAGCGGGTTCGCCTGGTACACGCTGTCGAACCAGGTCTCGCCGCCGATGTTCGGCAGGCCGAGGCAGTTGCCGTAGAAGGAGATGCCGCTCGTGACGCCGTGCACGACCCGTGCCGTGTCGGCCTCGTCGATCGCGCCGAAGCGGAGCGCATCCATGACCGCGACGGGGCGGGCACCCATGGAGATGATGTCGCGGACGATGCCGCCGACGCCGGTCGCGGCGCCCTGGAACGGCTCGATGTAGGAGGGGTGGTTGTGCGACTCGACCTTGAAGGTCACCGCCCAGCCCTCGCCAGCGTCGATGACGCCGGCGTTCTCGCCCATGCCGACCATGAGGTTCTTCTTCATCTCGTCGGAGACCTTCTGGCCGAACTGGCGCAGGTAGTTCTTCGAGGACTTGTAGGAGCAGTGCTCCGACCACATGACCGAGTACATGGCCAGCTCGCCCGAGGTGGGGCGGCGGCCGAGGATCTCGCGGATCTTGTCGTACTCGTCCGGCTTCAGCCCGAGGGCGCCGTATGGCTGCTCCTTCTCGGGAGTCGCCTTCGCGTTGTCGACGGTGTCCGGGCCAACTGCTTCGGAAGACGGGTTTGTGGTCTGGCTGCTCACTGGCGAGGCTCCTTCTGGCGGCGCGATGCGGAGAAGTCGGGGCGTGTCCGCACCGGACGAGTCTACGGCGTTCGCGGGCGGCCGCGCGATGGGCGGCGGATGCGCGCGAATGGGCTGTTCAGATGCGCGTCCGTCGGCGTTCATCCGGTGACCGCTCGTGTTCACGCTGGCGTGGTGGCCTGTGTCCGCCCAGCCAGTCGGCAGGGTTGCGCCGGCTGGCCTCTCGGCCTCCGGCCCCACCAGGATTCCGAGAAGGACATCGACTTCGCATGAACAAGCGACTTTCAATTGTGGCGACCCTCGCCCTCGCGGGACTTGCCCTGACCGCGTGCTCGCAGAGCCCCGCGACGGGTGAGACCGGCGACACCGCCGCTGCGGCGACCGCGACGAGCCTCGACGACTTCGGCAGCATGGATGCGCTCGTCGAAGCCGCGAAGGCCGAAGGCACCATCAACGTCATCGCGCTGCCCGACGACTGGGCGAACTACGGCGAGATCAAGGCCGGCTTCACCGAGAAGTACGGCATCACCGTCAACTCGATCCTGCCCGACGCCTCCTCGCAGGAGGAAATCGCGGCGGCCGACGCCAACAAGGGAACCGACCAGGCGCCGGACGTCTTCGACCTCGGAGCGAACGTCGCCCTCGCATCCACCGACTACTTCGCGCCCTACCAGGTCGAGAACTGGGAGCACATCCCCGACGCCAACAAGGAGGCCACCGGCCTCTGGGTGAACGACTACACGGGCATCATGTCGGTCGGCTACAACGCCACCAAGTACGGCGAGATCACCTCGATCGACCAGCTCACCGACGCGAAGTTCGCGAACTCCGTCGCCCTCAACGGCAAGCCCGCAGAGGCCGGCGCGGCGTTCAACGGCTTCCTCTCGGCGAACAACGCGGTCGGCGGAGACTTCGCCGACCTGCAGCCGGGCCTCGACTACTTCGCGAAGCTCAAGGAGGCTGGCACCCTCAACCTGAAGGACGTCACAGCCGGCACCGTCGACGCCGGCGAGCACGGTGTCGTCTTCGACTGGAGCTACAACCAGCTCTCGACCGTCGAGCGCCTCGAGGCGAAGGGCGTCGAGTGGGCGACCTTCGTGCCGAAGGGCGGCGAGATCGCCGCGTACTACAACCAGGCCATCAACGTCGACGCCCCGAACCCCGCCGCCGCTCGCCTGTGGATGGAGTACCTGTACTCGCCGGAGGTGCAGAACATCTGGCTCGCCGGCGGTGCCATGCCGGTCCTCTTCGACTGGATGGAAGCCGAGGGCACGGTCGACCAGACCGCGCTCGAGAGCCTCCCCGAGGTCGAGGGCACGCCCGTGACGCCCACCTCGGAAGAGGCCGAGACCGCGAACGCGTTCCTCGCCGAGAACTGGGACTCGACGATCTCCTGATGACCGCAACCGCACCCCTCGCGGCGGCGACCGAGCCGTCAGGCGCTGCACTCGCAGCCACGCCTGACGCGCTCGGGCGCCGCCCGTCGGGCGCATCCAAGGCGGCGTCGCGGACGTCGCTCTTCGGTGTCGCCCCCTTCCTCCTCTACACGGGCGTCTTCCTGCTGCTGCCGACGGTGCTCGTCGCCATCGGCGCGTTCTTCACCAGACAGGGCGTCTTCACGACGAGCGGATTCGAGCGGCTCCTCTCTCCCGCCTCCATCACGATCTTCTGGACATCGACGTGGCTGTCGGTCGTCACCGCAGTGCTGGGCGCCGTCATCGGCGCCGTCGTCGCGTACGCCCTCTCCACGAGCCCGCCGAACAGCCTCGGTCGCCGCGTCTTCACGGCGTTCAACTCGGTGCTCGCGCAGTTCGGCGGCGTCATGCTCGCGTTCGCGTTCGTCGCGACGATCGGCACGAACGGGATGCTCACGCGCTTCCTGCAGGGAGCGGCCGGCTTCCAGGTCGACTCCGGCTTCCTGTCGAGCGTCCCAGGCCTCGTCGCCGTCTACCTCTACTTCCAGGTGCCGCTCATGGTCATCGTTTTCCTGCCGGCAGTGGACGGCATCCGCCGGGAATGGCGCGACGCGACCGTCATGCTCGGCGGCAGCTCGCTCGTGTACTGGTTCCGCGTCGCCGGCCCGCTGCTCGCGCCGAGCTTCCTCGGCTCCGTGCTCCTGCTGTTCGCGAACTCCTTCTCCGCCTTCGCGACGGCGGCCGCCCTCATCTCGCAGCAGACGATCATCGTGCCCATGGAGATCGAGGCGGCGCTGCGCAACGAGAACACGGCGGGGCTCGAGTCCTACGCGCAGGCCCTCGCGCTCGGGATGATCGTGGTCGTCGCCATCGTCATGTCGCTCTACGCGCTCCTGCAGAAGCGCAGCGCAAGGTGGTTGTCCCGATGACGCAGCTCGCAACATCCGCCCCTGCGCGTCCGCGTCGCCGCGGCCTCGTCGAGCGGGCCCGCCGCCGCCAGCAGGCCTTCCGCATCGCGGTGCTCACCCTCACGACCGTCGCGCTGCTCGTGCCGCTCGTGAGCCTCTTCGAGTTCTCCATCCGCTTCCCGCTCACGGGGGAGGTCAGCTTCGACGCCTGGAAGCGCGTCTTCGCGGGCAACACGGGCGAGTACTCGACCCTCGACGTGCTCTGGTCCGGGCTCACGAACTCGCTCATCATGTGCGTCCTCACCGTCGCCATCATGCTCGTGCTGCTCGTGCCCACCATGGTGTGGGTGCGGCTCAAGGTGCCCGCCATGGACCGGGCGGTCGAGTTCATCTGCCTGCTGCCGCTCACCATCCCCGCCGTCGTGCTCGTCGTCGGACTCGCACCGATCTACCGCTTCCTCGCCTCCACGCCCCTCGGGTCGAACACCGTGTGGCTCGCGTTCGCCTACGTCGTGCTCGTGCTGCCGTTCGCCTACCGCTCGATCGACGCGGGCCTCAGGTCGATCGACCTGAAGACCCTCACCGAGGCCGCCCGCTCGTTCGGGGCGTCCTGGCCCGTCATCATCGTGCGCGTGATCCTGCCGAACATCCGCACCGCGCTCATCTCGGCGAGCTTCGTCACCATCGCGGTCGTGCTCGGCGAGTTCACCGTCGCCCGCTTCCTCGCCCGCGACAACCTGCAGACCGCCCTCTTCCAGATCAACCTCTCCGACGGGCAGATCGCCGCCGTCATGTCGCTCCTCGCGCTCGGCGTCACCACGATCCTGCTCATCGCCCTCGACCTGCTCGCGGGGCGCAGGAAGCGCACGACCCGAAAGGCACGCCCATGACCAGCACCCTCCCTGAAGTCGCCTCCCGTGGCGGCACCGACGCATCCACCTCCACCACGCACTCCCAGGTGGCCGTCGGCGTCGAGCTGCGCGGCGTCACGCGACGCTTCGGCCAGACCGTGGCACTGCGCGGACTCGACCTGAGCATCAAGCCCGGCGAGATGGTCGCCCTCCTCGGGCCCAGCGGATGCGGGAAGACCACCGCTCTGCGCGCGCTCGCGGGACTCGAGGACATCGACGAGGGCGAGATCCTCGTCGGCGGCCGCGACGTCGCGAGCGTGCCAGCCTCGAAGCGCGACATGGCCATGGTGTTCCAGTCGTACTCGCTGTTCCCGCACTTGACCGTGGCGCAGAACGTCGCGTTCCCCCTCAGCCTCCGCCGCGGAATCTCCGCGAAGGAGCGCAACACGCGTGTGCCCGAGTACCTCGAGCTCGTCGGGCTCGGCGGCTTCGGCGAGCGGTACCCCAACGAGCTCTCCGGGGGTCAGCAGCAGCGAGTCGCGCTCGCACGCGCGCTCGCCGTGCAGCCGAAGGTGCTGCTCCTCGACGAGCCCCTCTCGGCGCTGGATGCGAAGGTGCGCGTGCAGCTCCGCGACGAGATCCGCCGCATCCAGCTCGAGGTGGGCATCACGACCGTCTTCGTCACGCACGACCAGGAGGAGGCGCTCGCCGTCGCCGACCGGGTCGCCGTCATGCGCGGCGGCATCATCGAGCAGCTCGGCGAGCCGGAGGCCATCTACTCGACGCCCGAGAACGCGTTCGTCGCCGACTTCATCGGCCACCACTCGCGCGTGCGGGCCAGCGCGGAGGGCGGAGTCGCGACGGTGCTTGGGCAGCGGGTGCCGCTGCTCGCGGGCAGCGCCGAGGGCGCCGTCGACGTGCTGCTCCGGCCGGAGCACGTGTCGTTCGCGGTGGCCGATTCCCGGCTCGCGGCGAACGAGTCGGGAGCCTCGGGTGCCGCGACCGCCGAGGCATCCGCGGGCGGTCCGAGCGCATCCACGAGCGTCGATGCTGACGGCCCTCTACCAGCCGGTGAGGCGCTCGCGTGGGTCGTCTCGACCGGATTCCTCGGGGCCCACGTCGTCGTCCAGGCGCGGCTCGCGGACGGCACGCTCCTGCGGGCGCACATGCGGAGCCGCGACACGGGTGCGCTCGAGCCGGGCAGCGTCGTCGCCGTCGACGTGCATCCGGCCCCTGCGCTCGCGGTGCCCGCCGGGCAGTAGCTCTGCTGACCAACATGAGTGCGATTTCGCTGCGTTCTGGCGTTTGAGCGTCGGACACCGCCGAAATCGCACTGGTGTTGGACACTCGCCGAGACGCTCGGCCGGCTGAGCGCGGCTGCTAGACCTGCTGCACGTCGCTGCCGGCCGCTCGAAGCGCCGCGACGTCGGCGGCGGCGGCCTCGGTGCCGGTGATGATGCTCGCGAACTCGGCGAGCCCGCCGATGACGCCGACGTGGGCGCGGCCGAGCTTGCTGGCGTCGGCGACGACGACCGAGCGGTCCGCGGCGTGGAGCATGGCCCGTTTGAGCTCCGACTCCGGCAGGTTCACGTTGGTGACGCCGGCCGCGACCTGCACGCCAGTGCAGCCGATGATCGCGAGATCGGTGTGGATGCGCTCCAACATGGCGGATGCGTACGGTGCGACGAGCGAGTGCTGCAGCGGGCGGAGGGTGCCTCCGGTCACGACGACCGTGAAGCGGGGGATGGCCGACTCGAGGGCGAGCGCGATGGAGAGGCCGTTCGTGATGATGACGACGTCGTCGAGGTCTTCCCGGGCGAGGAGCGCCTCCGCCACGGCCGTCGTGGTGGTGCCGACGTCGAGGAGCACGCTCGACCCGCTGGTCACGAGTGCGGCCGCGGCGATGCCGATGCGGCGCTTCTCGTCGGCGGCGCTCTGCTGCGCCGTCTCGAACGAGGTCTCGAGGCCGGTCGGCCCGTGCCCGTAGATCGCGCCGCCGTGCACGCGGCCCAGCACTCCGTCGCGCTCGAGCGCGGTGAGGTCCGAGCGCACGGTCACCTCGGAGACGCCGAGTTCTCGGCTCAGGTCGGCGACCCTGGCGAAGCCGGTACGCTTCACGAGTTCGACGAGGTCGGCTCTGCGCGCGTGCGCGGGGCCCTCTGGGGGCGTCTCGATGTTCACCACGGGATTCAGCTTACGCCTTCGCAAGCGAAAGGCACTTGACTTTCGAAAACGAAAGTGGCGTAATCGGAGCGTGCATTCCCTCACCAACAACATCGTCAAGCGTCCGACGCTGCTCTCCGACGGTCGCGAGCTCATCTACTTCGACGACGCCGACACGACGCTCGACCCAGAGCGCGCCCTCGACAGCCGGGTGCCCGCCGACCGCCCACCGGTCGCCGAGATGCGTCAGGACCCGCTCACCGGTGAGTGGATCTCGATCGCCGCGGCCAGGCAGAACCGCGTCATGCTGCCCCCCAAGCACCTCGACCCCCTCGCGCCGTCAACGCCCGCCAACCTCACCGAGGTGCCGAGCAACTACGACGTCGCCGTCTTCGAGAACAAGTCGCCCTCGTTCGGACCCGCGCTGGGCGGAGACGACGCCGACGCCGAGGTGCAGCTCGAGGAGCTCGCCTCCGTGGGCCTCGGCCGCACGAAGCCATCCATCGGTCGCTGCGAGGTCGTCTGCTTCAGCCCGGAGTCGGAGGGATCCTTCGCATCGCTCTCCCTCTCGCGCGCCCGCACGGTCGTCGAGGCCTGGGCCGACCGCACGACGGCGCTCTCGCAGCTGCCCGGCGTGCAGCAGGTGTTCCCCTTCGAGAACCGCGGCAAGGACATCGGGGTGACGCTGCACCACCCGCACGGCCAGATCTACTCCTACCCATACATCACCCCGCGCACGAGCGCGCTCATCCGCTCGATCGAGACGTACGGACCGATGCTGTTCCAGGACATCCTCGACTTCGAGCAGGCCTCCGACCGGGTCCTGCTGCGCGGCGAGCACGTCACGTTCTTCGTGCCGTTCGCCGCGCGCTGGCCGCTCGAGGTGCACATGCTTCCGCATCGCCACGTCGCCGACCTCGCCGAGACGACGGCCCAGGAGCGCGACGAGATCGCCCGCGAGTACCGCCGCGTGCTCCGCGCCATCGACGCGATCTACGACACCCCGACCCCCTACATCGCCGCCTGGCATCAGGCGCCAGTCAACTCGCATCGGGACGACATCCGGCTCATGCTGCAGATCACCTCGCCGCGACGCGCGGAGGACAAGCTCAAGTTCCTCGCCGGCTCGGAGTCGGCGATGGGCGCCTTCATCGGCGACGTCCCACCCGAAGCCACGGCAGGCCTCCTGCGCGCGGCGCTCGCGAAGGTGGACGCAGCGTGACCCGGCCGGAGCTCGCGACGACGGCCGCCGAGGCGTTCGCGCGCATCCACGATGGGGCGCCGGACGGCCTCTGGTCGTCGCCCGGCCGTGTGAACCTCATCGGGGAGCACACCGACTACAACGAGGGCTTCGTCTTCCCGTTCGCGATCGACCGGCACACGGTGGTCGCGGCGAGGCTGCGCGACGACCGACTCGTCCGCGTCTCGAGCGGCCTGCGCGAGGGCGTTGAGGAGATCGCCATCGACGAGCTGGTACCGGATGCACTCGGCGGCTGGTCCGCGTACGTGCTCGGGGTCATCTGGGCTGCTGGCGAGCTGGGCGCCGATCTCAGCGAGGTGCGCGGCCTCGACCTGCACATCGAGTCGGATGTGCCCCTTGGGGCTGGTCTGTCCTCATCCGCTGCCCTCGAGGGGGCTGTGGCGGTCGCGATCGATGAGCTGTGGGGCCTCGGGCTCGACCGGCGGACGCTCGCTCGAGTCGGACGCCTCGCGGAGAACGAGGCCGTCGGTGCGCCGACGGGCATCATGGACCAGTCGGCGGTGCTCCTCGGCCAGCGCGACTCCGGCGTGCTGCTCGACTGCCGTTCGCTCGAGTCGAGGATCGTGCCGCTGGCGTTCGAGGCGCAGGGCCTCGCGCTGCTGGTCATCGACACCCGTGTCGAGCACTCCCACGCGAGCGGCGGCTACACGGAGCGGCGCGCGTCGTGCGAGAAGGGTGCGGCGGGGCTCGGCGTCGCCTCGCTGCGCGACGTGACGGTCGGCGACCTCGAGCGCGCAGAGCGGGTGCTGGACGACGAGACCTTCCGTCGGGTGCGGCACATCGTCACCGAGAACGCGAGGGTGCTTGCTGTCGTCGCTGCGCTCGGCGACAGCGGCCCGCGCAGCATCGGCCCGCTGCTCGCCGAGTCGCACGCATCGATGCGCGACGATTTCGAGATCTCCGTGCCCGAGCTCGACCTCGCTGTATCGACGGCCGTCGCTGCGGGAGCCATCGGCTCGCGCATGACGGGCGGCGGCTTCGGGGGAGCGGCGATCGCGCTTGTGGAACGCGGCGATCTCGCCGAGGTCTCGCGCAGCATCCACGAGGCCTTCGCCGCGGCCGGTTTCGCGGAGCCCGCGACCTTCGAGGTGCTCCCGTCGCAGGGCGCAGGCCGCGTCTGAGTCGCAGACGTCGGGGCTGCGCATCTAGTTGCCGTCTGGTGGGTGCGCGGGTCCCAGGTCTGTGAGGTCTGTGGGCGTGCTTTGACCTGTCGGCGTGCTTCGTCTTCTCAGCGCAGACGTTGGGGTTGCGCACCTGCTTGCCGCCGGGTGGGTGCGGGAGGCCCAGGTCTGTGGGGTTTGTAGGCGGGCCTCGCCTTGTCGGCGCCGACGTTGGGCTTGCGCACCTGCTTACGGCCGAGTGGGTGCGGGAGGCTCAGGTCTGTGGGGTTTGTAGGCGGGCCTCGCCTTGTCGGCGCAGACGTTGGGCTTGCGCACCTGCTTGGCGCCGGGTGGGTGCACGGGGCCCAGGTCTGTGGGTGTGCTTCGTGTTGTCGGCGCAGACATTGGGCTTGCGCACCTGCTTGCGGCAGGGAGGGTGCGGGAGGCCGAGGTCTGTGGGGTTTGTGGGCGGGCCTCGCCTTGTCGGCGCAAATGTTGGGCTTGCGCACCTGCTTACCGCCGGGTGGGTGCGGGAGGCGCAGGTCTGAGCGCGTGCTTCGGCTTCTCGGCGCAGATGTTGGGGTTGCGCATCCGCTTGCGGCCGGGTGGGTGCGGGACGCTCAGGTCTGTGAGGTCTGTGGGCCTGCTTCGTGTTGTAGGCGCAGACATTGGGGTTGCGCATCTGCTTGGCGCCGGGTGGGTGCGGGAGGCCCAGGTGTGTGGGCGTGCTTCGTGTTGTAGGCGCAGACATTGGGCTTGCGCACCTGCTTGCCGCCGGGTGGGTGCGGGAGGCTCAGGTCTGTGGGGTCTGTGGGGTCTGCGCGCGCGCGGCTCGGCCGCGTGCCTACCCGCGCGGGGCGAGCGACACGATGAGGTCGGTGCGCAGGTCGTCCGGGTTCATGTCGGGGCTCGGCTCGGTGACGTAGATCTCCACCATGGAGCCGGGCTCGTCGCCAGAGTCGCGGAGGTCCTGGATGAGTCGACCCCACGATTCGCCGAGGCCGTCGAACGATCCGAGGTGCGACGCACCGGCCGCGGCTCCCGCCGGGAGGGTGGAGTTCTGGATCGTCACGTCGCCGACGAGCGTCTTCTCGCGGATCGGCTCGACGACCGGGAAGCCGATCTCGACGTCGAACGTCTGCGATGGGTCGCCGTGGTAGACCGCGAGGGCGGGTCCGGAGGGATGCACCTTGTCGGCGCCGATCGCTGCAGCCATCGCCTGGAAGGTCGTGTCGAAGAGCGTCCGTAGCTCGCGCATGCTGACGTTGTCGTAGCGCGCGACGGCAAGTGGAACGGCGCTCAGCTCGAAGCGCTCCACGCCCTGGCGGGGCGAATCGGGCAGCGGAAGTGTCTCTGGCATGGTGTCCTCCTCGACGCCCCACTCGAGCGGGGCAGATGCTTGACGCCAACCTAGGGCAACGGGCCGTGCGCTGGACGTCATTCGCGGGTGACCTCCCCGGATTCTCGGCGGGTTCCTGGTATCGCTCCAGCGTGGGCCCAGCGCCGACGATGGGGCGCCGAGGGGCTACGATTCCGCAGGTGGCGCGCCGGCGCAGAAGACGGTCGGGTGGATGCGCCACCGAGCGACGAGAGACACGAGCTGCGCATGAACACGGTCGAGAACGACGGCATCGAATCAGGGGCGACCGCGAAGCGGCCGCTCGCGCGGGCGCTCACGGCGCGGCACATCCGCTTCATGGCGCTCGGCTCGGCCATCGGAACCGGCCTCTTCTACGGGTCCTCCGCCGCGATCCAGGCCGCGGGTCCGGCGGTCCTGCTCGCCTACATGATCGCGGGCGCCGCCGTCTTCATGGTGATGCGCGCGCTCGGCGAGATGACGGTGCGCCACCCCGTGACGGGCTCGTTCGGGCAGTTCGCGAACCGCTACCTCGGCGCACGCTGGGGGTTCATCACGGGCTGGACGTATGCGTTCGAGATGATCGTCGTCGCGATCGCCGACGTCACCGCGTTCGGCGTGTACATGGGTTTCTGGTACCCGGACGTCGCCCGCTGGGTGTGGATCGTCGCCGTCATCCTCTTCATCGCCGCCATCAACCTGCTCGGGGTGCGCGCGTTCGGCGAGCTCGAGTTCTGGCTCGCGCTCGTGAAGGTCACGGCCATCATCGCCATGATCGCCGGCGGCATCGCGATCATCATCTTCGGCTTCGGCAACCAGTCACCGGATGCGTCTGGCATCGGGGCGCTCTTCAACCCGGCGACGGGCGGCTTCTTCCCCATGGGCATCGAGGGCGTCATCGCGTCGTTCGCGATCGTGGTCTTCGCGTTCGGCGGCATCGAGATCATCGGCATCACGGCCGGCGAGGCGCAGGACCCGAAGCGCGTCATCCCGAAGGCCATCAACAGCGTGCCGCTGCGCATCCTCCTCTTCTACGTGGGCGCGCTCGCCGTCATCATGATGCTCGCGCCGTGGAACACGATCACGGGTGACGCGAGCCCGTTCGTGTCGATCTTCGATGGCCTCGGGATCCCCGCGGCCCCGCACATCCTGAACTTCGTCGTCATCACGGCGGCCCTCTCGGCCATCAACTCGGACGTGTTCGGCGCTGGCCGCATGATCTTCGGTCTCGCCGAGCAGGGCCAGGCGCCGCGCGTGTTCCTCCGCGTCTCCGGGAACGGCGTGCCATGGGCGACGGTGGCGCTCATGGTCGCGGCGCTCGCGGTCGGCGCGTGGATGAACGCCGTCATCCCCGAGGACGTCTTCCTCGTGATCGCCTCCATCGCGACCTTCGCGACGGTGTGGGTGTGGATCATGATCGTCTGCTCGCACATCGCCATGAAGCGCGACATCGCGCGCGGCGGACGCAGCGCATCCGAGTTCCCTGTGCCGCTGTGGCCGTTCGCGTCGTGGGCGACCCTCGGCTTCCTCGTGTTCGTGCTCGGCGTGCTCGGCTGGTTCGAGAGCACCCGCGTCGCGCTCATCGTCGGCGCGGTGTGGCTGGCCCTGCTGCTGCTCGCGTACCGGTTCGCGGTGGGCTCCGCCGGCAAGCGCCGCGCTGAGCTGGTCGACGAGACCACGGCGCTCGAGGTTCAGGCTGGTCGGCAGACGCCGGAAGTCAAGGGCACCTCCCGCGACTGAGCCGCCCCGATACGATGGGGGCGCACATTCCCGGTGAAACACGACGACTGAGGCGAGTGAACTTGCAATACATCTCTACCCGTGGCGGCACGCTCGGTTCCTACTCCGACGTTCTTCTCGAGGGCCTCGCCCCGAACGGCGGACTCGCCGTGCCGGAGCTGCTGCCGCACTTCACGAACGAGGACCTCGAGGGCTGGCGCTCGCTCGACTACGCCGGGCTGGCGACGGCGGTGCTCGGCCTCTTCGCGACCGACATCCCGCGCGAGGACCTCGAGCAGCTCACCGCGCACGCCTACGGGGAGGGCCGCTTCGCGTCAGAGGACGTCGTTCCGCTGCAGAAGCTGGATGCGCAGCTCACGCTCGTCGGCCTGTCCGAGGGGCCGACCCTCGCGTTCAAGGACATGGCGATGCAGTACCTCGGGCAGACGCTCGACTACGTGCTCGGCAAGCGCGACCGGGTGCTCAACGTGCTCGGTGCCACCTCGGGTGACACCGGGTCCGCCGCGGAGCACGCGCTGCGCGGCCGCGAGCGCGTCTCGGTCTTCATGCTCTCGCCGCAGGGCCGCATGAGCGCGTTCCAGCGCGCGCAGATGTACTCGCTGCAGGACGAGAACGTGCACAACATCGCCGTGAAGGGCGTCTTCGACGACTGCCAGAACCTCGTGAAGCGCCTCGCCGAGGACATCGACTTCAAGCGCGGCAACAACATCGGCGCCGTCAACTCCATCAACTTCGGCCGCATCTCCGCCCAGATCGCGTACTACGTGTGGGCGTGGCTGCGTGCGACCGACGAGCTGTCGGCGGATGAGCGCGACGGCTTCGAGGTCTCGTTCGCGGTGCCGTCCGGCAACTTCGGCAACATCCTCTCGGGTCTGTACGCGAAGCTCATGGGCCTGCCGGTCCGCAAGCTCGTGCTCGCCGTCAACGAGAACAACGTGCTCGACGAGTTCTTCCGCACGGGCTTCTACCGCCCGCGCAACGCCGAGAACACCCTCGCCACGTCGAGCCCGTCGATGGATGTGTCGCGCGCGTCGAACCTCGAGCGGTTCGTGTTCGAGCTGCTCGGTCGCGACGGCGGCCGCACGGCTGCCGCCTGGAGCGAGCTCGCCGAGACCGGCGAGATCGACCTCTCCGTCGCGCAGCACACGTTCGAGCCGCTCTTCGGCATCGTCAGCGGAACGAGCACGCATGCCGACCGTCTCGCGACGATCCGCAGCGTGCACGACGCATCCGGTGTCACCATCGACCCGCACACGGCCGACGGCGTGAAGGTCGCGCGCGAGCACCTCGAGGACGGCGTGCCCATGCTGGTACTCGAGACCGCGAAGCCGCAGAAGTTCGCCGACACCATCTCGGAGGCCCTCGGCTCGGCCGTCGACGTGGATGCGGAGACGCAGGCCCTCCTCGACGCCCCGCAGCGGGTCGTCGAGCTCGACGACGACGAGCAGGCGCTGCGCGTGTTCATCTCGGAGCGCGTGCTCCGCTAGGCCAAGTGGATGCGCTCGCTCGCCGGGCGCATCCACCCGCCTCTTGCCTGCCCTGTGCGCGCGGCAAACATGTGAAAAATGCATGCTCTCGACGTCGGGAGCATGCATTTATTGCATGTCTGCGTCGGGGGAGACGGACATGCAGGCGGGAGACGCGCCGGCGGGGCGCCTACTTGTAGTGGTGCTCGCCGCGCGCCGCCTTCTCGACGACATCCTGGATGCGGGCGGCGCGGATCGCGGGTGTCTTGATCCCCGTGATGCGGAAGATCACCTGGAAGCGGGCCTGCTTCTTCATCGCTTCGAAGAAGGCCAGCGCCTCTGGGTTCGCGTCGAGTGCCGCCTGCAGGTCGGCGGGGACGACCGCGTCCTTGACCCGGTAGGCCGCGTCCCAGCGGCCGTCGGCCTTCGCGCGCTCGATCTCCGCGTGGCCGGCAGGCTGCATCCGCCCCTCGTCGATGAGGCGGGCCACGTGCCCGACGTTGATCTGCGACCACGGGCTGTTCTTCCGCCGCGGCGTGAACGCCTGCAGCATGTAGTCGTCGTCGAATCGCGCCGACTGGCCGTCGATCCACCCGTAGCAGAGGGCCACGTCGAGGGCTTCCTGCCAGGTGATGCCCGGCGCATTCGAGAGCTTCCTGCGCAGCTTCAATCGGACGCCGCCGTCGTCGGGGCCGGCCGCGAGGAACGCCTCCCACTGCTCGATCGTGAAGTCGTGGATGGGTTTGTCGGCGAAGCTCACCATGCCGTCATCCTAGGAGGGCGCCCGGGACGACCGGTGCTGTCCGACTTCCGTGATGGATGCGCCTGCTCGCCCAGGACGATGCCGGGCCCCGGCGAGCGCCGATCGGTCTGGTCACGGAAGTTGACCAGGGCCCTCGCGCAGCCTGCTGCCGCGCACGAACCCTGGCCAACGGCCACCGGAAGAGCTACCCGGCGAGGAAGCTCAGGAGGAGCCGAACGGAGAGGGCGAGCACGGCGGCGAGGCCGATGATGCCGAACGCGTTCTGCCACCACCTGTTGCGCATCTCGCCCATGAGCGAGCGGCGGTTCGCCATGATGATGATGAGCGCGGCCAGGATGGGAGCGACCAGGATCGTGAGGGCCTGCGCGAGCACGATGAGTTCGACCGGCGAGGTCTGGAAGATGAGCGTGACGCCGAGCCCGAAGGCGAGGATGAAGCCGCTCGTGAGTCGTGCCGTGAGGGTGTTGGCGGATGCGCCGCGGCCGAACGCGTCGGAGAGCATCGTGCCGCCGGCGATCGCGTTCGGGATCATGGAGGAGAACGCCGCCCCCGCGAAGCCGAGCGCGAAGATGAAGCCGCCGATGGGGCCGGCTAGCGGTTCGAAGATGGCGGCAAGGCTCGTGATGGAGGTCGCCGTCTCGGACGTCTTCCCCAGGGCGCCGGCCGCGACGATGATGACGAGGCCCGTCATGATGCCAGGGGCGATGATGCCCGGAATGGTGTCGACGATCGTCACGTCGCGGTAGTCCTCTTCCTTCCGGCCGCGTTCCCTCGTGCCGTAGGAGGTGTAGAAGGCGGCGTTGATGGAGAAGTTCGTGCCGACGAGCGCCACGATGAGCAGCCATGAGCCTTCTGGCGCCGTGGGGATGAGCCCGCGGCCAGCCGCCGACCAGTCGGGGTTCACGACGAACGCGCTCACGACGAAGCAGATCGCCATGAGCGCGACGATGGCGATGAGCACCTTCTCGATGACGTTGTAGATGCTGCGGATGAACAGCACCGCCGCGACGCCGAGGGTGCAGATGAGGGTCCACATGACGGGCGACGAGCCGTCGACGAGCATGGAGAGGCCGAGCCCGGAGCCGACGGCGTTGCCGACTGAGAAGCACAGCGTGATGAGGAACACGCCGACGCCCGCGACGACGCCCAGGGGCTTCCCGAGGTGGTCCTTGATGGAGGCGATGAGGGAGACCGGCGACTTGATGCCGAGTCGCACGCTCATGTCGGTGAGGAAGATCATGAGCACCGTCGAGACGGCGATGACCCAGATGAGCGTGTACTGGTAGGAGCTTCCGGCCTGCACTGCCGTGGTGAGGTTGCCTGGGCCGAACTGCCAGGCGCCCGCGACGAAGGCGGGGCCGATGAGGGCCAGCTGCTGCCAGAAACGGCGCCGAGTTCGGCGGGATTCGACGATGGTTCGGACTGCTTCGGTCGAGACTCGCGCGTGGCCGGTGCCCGGCGTCGAGTGGAGGCGGGTGTCGCCCATGGGGGTCTCCTTCGTGGAGTGCGGCCGGTGGACGGGGTGCATCCGGCCGCGAAGTCGTCATTGACTTGGGGGTCGCACGGGTTCGCGAACCCGTGCTTCCGGTGCCGCGTCTGGGCGGCGTGTGTCGTCGAGCTTGCAGCAGTCGACGCCAAGCGTAGGGGCAGCGACCCTGTTGCCGCTGCCCCTCCCTGCTAGGAGGCGACCGTCACGCGGTCGAGTCCGGCGATGGCGAATGCCTCCGCGATCTCGCGGTCCGCGCCGTCGGCGAGGGGCAGCAGCGGGGTGCGGACCGTGGCGTGGTCGAGGATGCCGCGGTGCACGAGGCCCCACTTCAGCGCGACGGTTCCCTCCATGTGGGAGCCGCGGTGGTAGACGTTCTTCGTGACGGGCAGGAGGCGTTCGTGGATCTCGTGCGCCCGGTCGTAGTCGTGCGCCTTGCCTGCCTCGATGAGCTCGACGAGCGCCTCAGGGGCGATGTTGCCGTAGCCGACGAGCAGGCCGTCGACGTCGAACATGGTCGGGAGCAGGTACTCGTCGTGGCAGGAGAGGATCTGCAGCTCCGGGTATGCGGCGCGCAGCGCGGGGATCTCCGTGTACCACCGGCGCATGTTGCGCACGCCGTTCTTCGTCGCGAACACGCCCTCCTGGCCGGCGATCTCGAGCTGGGTGTCGAGGTTGTAGCTGGCCTTGGTGTTGTCGGGGTACTGGAAGAGGATCAGCGGCAGTCCGCTCTCCTCGTAGATGTCGCGGTAGCGCGTCTGCGGTGCGCCGTCCTGGTAGCCGAAGCGCAGCCACCCGTGGGACGGGTAGACGAGGCCGGCGGATGCGCCCGCGTCCACTGCGCGCTTCGCTTCCTCGGCGGCGACGGCGTTGCCCTCCTGGGTGATGCCGGCGACGATCGGGATGCGCGAGTCGACCGATTCGCGGAAGGCGGTGATGACCTTCGCCTGCTCGGTCTGGGTGAGGAAGGTGCCTTCGCCGGCGTGGCCGAGGACGACGAGGCTCTTGACGCCGTCGACGGAGCCGAGCCAGGAGCCGAGGCGCTGGATGGCGTCGTAGTCGACGGCTCCGTCCTCGGTGAAGGGGGTGACGGGGGCGGGGGAGAGGCCGCGGAGGTCGATCGACATCTTGTCTTCCTTTGCTCATCGTTGAGGTGGTGGGTCCTGCTCGCCGCTGCTCTTCCGAGTTGATGCAAACGTTTGCAGGAACGATTGCAAGTCTTCATGCAAACGTTCCCGATGTCAAGGGTCGAGTCTGGAGATTCCTGCCGGGCAGGCGTCGAGGGCCGGGATACACTCCTCCGCATGAGGCGAAACGACAGTGCCGTTGCCCCCGGAGCGGGCGAGCGACGAGTCGTGACCCTCAAGGAAGTCGCGGCCGAGGCCGGCGTCAGCATCTCCACCGTGAGTCGCATCCTGGACGAGCGCACCGCGCAGTCGCAGTCGGCGACCGCCGTGCGGGTCCGCGAGATCGCGAACGAGCTCGGCTACCGGCGCAACGTCTTCGCATCCCAGCTCCGCCGCGGCTCGACGAGCACGATCGGCGTGCTGGTGCCGCGCCTCAGCGACACCGTCATGGCGCTCATGTACGAGGCTATCGAGCGTGCCGCTGCCGCGAGGGGCTACGTCGCCGTCGTGGCCACCACGGGGGACGACGCCGAGGGTGAGCAGCGCGCGGCCCAGGTGCTGCTCGACCGCAACGTGGACGCGCTCATCATCGCCTCGTCTCGCCGCGTCGACAGCTTTCCCCAGTCGTTGCAGGAGTCCGGCATCCCGCTCGCCCTCGTGCTGCGCACCGACGGCGTCAGCCCCTCGTCGCTGGGGGACGACGAGGTCGGCGGGTACCTCGCCGTGCGCCACCTCGTCGACCTCGGCCACCGCGACATCGCGCTCGTGACGGGTCCCGACTTCACCTCGAGTGCGCGTGACCGCTTGGCCGGCGCCCTGCGTGCGGCGCGCGAGGCCGGCATCGAGATCCCGCCGCATCGCATCGCGGGCGACGGCTTCCGCATCGAGCACGGCGCGGCCGCGGCCGAGCGCATTCTCGTCGCGACCGAGACGCCCCCGACCGCGATCTTCGCCGCCAACGACAACCTCGCGCTCGGGGTCATGGCGGCCTCGCACCGACACGGTCTGCAGATCGGCACCGACCTCGCGCTCGTCGGCTACAACGACGTCCCCCTCGCCGAGGCCCTGCCCGTGCCGCTGACCTCCGTGCGCACATCGTTCGACCAGATCGCCACGACGGCGCTCGAGCTGCTGTTGACGCCCGGGGTCGGGTCCGTCATCCGGCGCGCGATGCCGACGCTCATCCCGCGCGCATCCAGCTGCCCGCCGCCGCGCTGAGTCGCGGCGGCTGGCAGGACGACGGGCGTTCGCGGCAGCCCTGACCAACATGAGTGCGATATGCGGCAGATCTGGCGCGTGATGCCCGCATCGGCCCGAGATTGCACGGATGCTGGTCACGTCCTGCGCTCAGAGGGCCCGCTGCCCGCTCGTGACCTGCGTGACCGGTGACCAGCTCCCGTGATGGATGCGGGTGCGCGGCGCTGGCCGTGCCGTGTTGGCGGGCGTGATCCCGCAAGTTGGCTAGTCGAGTGGCGGCTAGTCGTCGAGCAGGTCGAGGAGGGTGCGGATGATCTCCTCGCGTTCCTCGTCGCTCGGCAGGAGCTTCGCGGCCTCCGGCAGGCTCTCGCGCGACTCGGTGACAAACGAGCTCGAGTGGTAGAGGCCGTCGCCGAGGAGCTTGGTCATGTGGGCGACGAGGGGGCTGCCGGTCGACTCGAGGATCGCGTCGTGCCAGGAACGCTCGAGTTCGAGGATGGCGCGCGTCGCGCTCTGGTTGCCGTTGCGGGAGAGGTTCATCGCGGCGAGCCAGGCCGTGTCGAGCTCGTCGCCGACGGAGCTGCTCATCTCGATGAAGTGCCGGACGGTCGACGCCGCGTCGCCCTGGAGCTGCTCTGCGCTGGCGCGCGCCATGCCCGTGAAGCGCTCGATGAGGGCGTCCGCCAGTGCCTCCTTGGAGGGGAAGTGGTAGATGAGCCCGCCCTTGGAGACTCCAGCGATGCGGGCGACCACGTCGAGGGTGGTCGCGGCGACACCCACGGTGGTCAGCGACTCCTCGTAGGCGTCCAGGATCCGGTCTCTAGCTGAACTCATGGCCGCCATCCTACAGTTGCCAACTGTACCGTCTGGTCGGTATAGTCCTCTTTCATGACCACAATGATCGAACAGCGCGCGGGCCGGACGGAATGGCTCGGCCTCGCGGTGCTGATGCTCCCCGTCCTCCTCGTGTCGATCGACAACACGGTCCTGAGCTTCGCCCTCCCGTACATCGCCCTCGACCTCCAGCCGAGCGCCGCGATGCAGCTCTGGATCATCGACATCTACCCGCTTGTCCTCGCGGGTCTGCTCGTCACGATGGGCTCCTTCGGCGACCGCATCGGACGCCGGAAGCTGCTCCTCATCGGCTCGACGGGCTTCGCGCTCGTCTCCGTGCTCGCAGCCTTCTCCGTCTCCGCCGAGATGCTGCTCATCTCGCGGCTCCTCCTCGGCTTCTTCGGCGCCATGATCATGCCCTGCACGCTCTCGCTGCTGCGCGGCATGTTCCACGACCGCGCCCAGCGCCGCCTCGCCATCGCCGTCTGGGCGACCGGCTTCTCGGCGGGCACGGCCATCGGCCCGATCGTCGGCGGCGTGCTCCTCGAGCACTTCCACTGGGGCTCCGTCTTCCTCATCGCCGTCCCGTTCCTCCTGCCGCTCCTGATCTTCGCGCCGCTGCTCGTCACCGAGTCGCGCGACCCGAACCCGGGCCCCATCGACGTTCCCGCGATCCTCCTCTCCATGGCGGCCCTCGCGCCCATCGTCTTCGCGATCAAGCACACGGCGACCGACGGCATCGACCTCATCTCGGTCGGCGCGCTCCTCATCGGCGTCCTCTCCGGCTGGCTGTTCGTGCGTCGCCTGCTGAAGCAGGAGAACCCGATCCTCGACATGCGCCTCTTCGCGGTGCCCGCCTTCACGGGCTCCGTGCTCGTGAACCTCGTGAGTGTCGTCGCGCTGGTCGGGCTCCTCTTCTTCCTGTCGCAGCACCTGCAGCTCATCCTCGGCCTCACGCCCCTGCAGGCTGGCCTCATGCTGCTCCCCGGAACCGTGACGATGATCGTCGCCGGGCTCCTCATCGTGCGTGTCGTGCGCCGCGTGAAGGTGCACATCGCCATGGCATTCGGCCTGGGGCTCGCGTTCCTCGCCTACCTCTCGCTGGCGATCACGGGCGGCTCCGCCCCGCTGTGGATGCTCGTCGCAGCATTCACGCTCCTCGCGGCCGGCATCGCGATCGCCGAGACCCTCTCCAACGACGTCATCATCGCGAGTGTCCCGCCCGCCAAGGCCGGGGCGGCATCCGCCGTCTCCGAGACGGCCTACGAGGTGGGCGCGGTGCTCGGCACGAGCGTCCTCGGCGGCGTGCTCACTGCGAGCTACCGCTCCGGGATGGTCGTCCCGGAGGGGGCGACGGCCGAGCAGGCGCATGCCGCTCGCGAGACCCTCGCCGGCGCCGTGAACGTCTCGAACGAGCTCGAGGCCGGCGGCATGACCGCTCAGGCGCAGACGCTCCTCGACTCGGCGTTCCACGCGTTCGACGCCGGCAGCACCGTCACGTCGGCCGTCGGAGCCGTGCTCATGGTGGGCGCGATCATCCTCGCGCTGCGCATGGTCGGCAAGGCCACGGCCTAGCCGGCGGCGCGCGCCGCGCCGCCTTCGACCGGTCTCCGAAATCGCGCAAGCCACCCGGACCCGGTACTGTCGCTGTCGAGCCGTCTTCCAACGCAGGAATCCGCTTCTGCACTGAACTCGTTTCCGTGGGGTGGGCTACTCGACCGTGATGGCTGTTTGCGAGATTTGCCACACCCAGAGGAGAGCGAACGCATGAAGATCGGACTGCTGACCAGCGGCGGCGACTGCCCCGGACTCAACGCTGTCATTCGCGGCAGCGTGCTCCACGGCATCAAGACCTACGACAACGAGTTCGTGGGCTTCCGCGACGGCTGGCGCGGTGTCACCGAGGGCGACATCATGGACCTCCCTCGCACCAAGGTCCGCGGCCTCGCGAAGCAGGGTGGCACGATCCTCGGCACGTCCCGCACCAACCCCTTCGACGGGCCGAACGGCGGCCCCGAGAACATCGCCGTGATGCTCGAGCGCCACTCGGTGGATGCGCTCATCGCGATCGGCGGAGAGGGCACCCTCGCGGGAGCCAAGCGCCTCGCTGACGCCGGCATCCCCGTCGTCGGCGTGCCGAAGACGATCGACAACGACCTCCAGGCCACCGACTACACGTTCGGCTTCGACACGGCCGTGCAGATCGCAACCGACGCCATGGACCGCCTCCGCACGACCGGCGAGTCGCACCACCGCGTCATGGTCGCCGAGGTCATGGGTCGCAACGTCGGGTGGATCGCCCTGCACTCGGGTATGGCCGCTGGCGCTCACGCCGTGCTCATCCCGGAGCAGAAGGTGCCCATGACGCAGGTCGCCGAGTGGGTCTCCGAGGTCCACCAGCGTGGGCGTTCGCCGCTGGTCGTCGTCGCCGAGGGCTTCATTCCCGAGGGTATGGACGAGGTGCTGTCGCAGGGCACCGAGGTCTCCGGGCGTCCGCTGCTCGGCGGCGTCGGCGACTACGTGACCGCTGAGCTCGAGAAGCTCACGGGCATCGAGACCCGCAACACGACGCTCGGCCACATCCAGCGCGGCGGCGCCCCGACCGGGTTCGACCGCGTGCTCGCGACCCGCTTCGGCCAATACGCCGTCGACATGGTCAACGAGAAGCAGTGGGGCAACATGGTCGCCCTCCGCGGTACCGAGATGCAGACGGTCGCCTTCGAGGAGGCGCTCGACGGCCTCAAGACCGTTCCGCAGGACCGCTGGGACCAGGCGAAGATCTTCTTCGGACGCTAGGCCAGAGGCCCCCGGGCCGAGACGAGCGAAGAGGGCGGATGCGCGTGCATCCGCCCTCTTCGTGTCGCTTGGCGTTGACGGTCGGCTGCTCCCGACGGGCGAGTGGTCCTAGTGGGCGCCGGTGGGGCCGACGAGGGCACCGCTGAGGGAGCCCGTGAGGATGACCACGGCCAGGACGATGACGGCCGCGCTCATGGTGATGGGGCGGTCGACGAACCAGCGCACGATGCGCTGCAGCGATAGGCCCTTCGACGGGGCCTCGCGCCAGCAGCCCTCGAGCGCACCGCGCCGTTCTGCCCACCAGTCGTAGACGAGCGTCGCGAACGGCGGGATGGCGGCGAACCAGCCGAGCCCGAACATCCACCACGGCCAGCGCTGGTTGATGCCGACGAACGCCGTGACGACGAGGTAGACCATGAACATGGCGCCGTGCAGCGAGCCGCCGACCGACACGAGGACATCGGTGGTCTGCGTCACGTACTTCAGGAACATGCCAGTGAGCAGCAGGGCCCACGTGATGGCCTCGCCGATCGACACGGCGCGCAGGAGGACCCGCGGGGTGAGGCGCCGGTCGTCGGCCGTGGCGTCGGGCGAGGTCGCCTGGGTCTGCGTCATTGGCTGCGCTGCGCTCTGCGTCTGCGACAAGGTCTAGACGCGCGCGAGCAGCGCCTCGACGGCGCTGCGGAAGATCGGGAGCCCATCGAGGCCCGATGCCATGTGGGTTGCCGTGTCCGGACCGAAGCCGAGCTCGACCGCGTGCTCGGGGTGCGGCATGAGGCCGACCACGTTTCCGCGCTCGTTCGTGAGACCTGCGATGTCGTTGCGGGAGCCGTTCGGGTTGACGTCGACGTAGCGGAACGCGACCTGGCCCTCGCCCTCGATGCGCGCGAGGGTCTCGTCGTCGGCGATGAAGCCGCCCTCGCCGTTCTTCAGCGGGATCGTGATCTCCGCGCTCTTCTCGTACGCGTTGGTCCAGACGGTGTCGTTGTTCTCGACGCGCAGCACCTGGTCACGGCAGACGAACTTGCCGTGGTCGTTGCGGATGAGCCCGCCCGGCAGGAGGTGCGCCTCGGTGAGCATCTGGAAGCCGTTGCAGATGCCGAGCACGGGCAGACCCGCGTTGGCGGCCGTGATGACCTCGGCCATGATCGGCGAGTGGCTCGCGATCGCGCCGGCGCGGAGGTAGTCGCCGTAGCTGAACCCGCCGGGGAGGATGATGGCGTCGACGCCGTGCAGGTCGTGCTCGCCGTGCCAGAGCGCGACGGCCTCGCCGCCCGCAAGGCGAACGGCGCGCTGGGCGTCCCGGTCGTCGAGCGAGCCGGGGAAGGTGATGACGCCGATGCGGGGGCTCATGAAGCGGAGCCCTTCGACTGCACCTCGGCGGCGATGACCGACGCGAGAGAGTCCTCGGTCTCGACCGCGGCGTCGTCGAGCTCGTCGGCGTCGTCCGGGGTCTCGGTGCCGTCGGGCAGCACGTCGATGGAGATGACGTCCTCGATGACCCCGTTGGCGAGGAGCTCATCGGCGACCTGCGAGATCTCCTCCATGAGCTCGGCCGTGACCTCGCGGTCGGTGGTGATCTCGAAGCGCTTGCCGACGCGCACGTCGTGCAGGTGGTCTTTGCCGAGGCGCGAGAGTGCGCCCGCGACGGCCTTGCCCTGCGGGTCGAGAAGTTCCTGCTTCGGCATGACGATGACGACGATCTTGGGCATCGGGAGCGGCTCCGATTCGATGGAGGAAAGAGACGCCCCCAGCTTACCGTCAGGCGCGGATGCGCGAGGCTCGTCCACAATGTCGGTGCACACGCATAGCCTTGTCACATCTTCGCGACGGCGGGCACCTCCGCCGCTCGCCTCACCGACCTTCTGGGAGCATCCATGAGCGACAAGCTCAAGCGCCTCTTCGGCCGCGACAAGCCAGCGGCTCGCCCTGCGCTGCCGGCCCCCTCCGCATCTTCCGTGGCCGCCCAGCTGGCGGCGCAGTCCGCAGGGCCGGTGGAGCACCTCGAGGCCCCGGCCCGAGACGAGGTCATGGTCGGCGGCAGCGCCGTGCAGGCGTACGCGCCCGACGACGGCGAGGGCCGCGGGCGTCGCCCGACGAGCGTCGGCGTCATGTGGACCGACCAGCTCGGACGAGTCGCCACCCGCGCGCTGCAGGGGCTGGTCATCGTCGCGGCCGCGACACTGCTCATCTTCGCGGGGCTGCAGGTCACGATCGTCGTCATCCCGGTGCTCCTCGCGCTCATCGTGTCCGCCGCCGCGTGGCCCATCATCAAGTTCCTCACGTCCAAGAAGTGGCCGCCGGCCCTGGCGACCGTCACGGTGCTGCTCGCGATCATCGTCTTCCTCGGCGGCGCGCTCACGATGGTCGTCCTCCTTGTGCGGAACCAGTGGTCCGACCTCTCCGAGCAGGCCGTCCAGGGGTTCAACCAGGCCATCGAGTGGGTGAACGCGACCTTCCCCATCACGATCAATCAGGACCAGATCAACGAGTGGCTCGGGCAGGCTCAGGACTTCATCTTCACGAGCCAGTTCGGCAACGCCGCCGCGAGCGGCCTCACCGCCGGCATCTCCGGCGTGACCACGTTCATCACGAGCGGCGTGCTCTTCGTCGTCATCCTCTTTTTCTTCATGAAAGATGGCCCGCTCATCTGGGGCTTCCTCACGAAGCCACTCAAGGGCGCCAACCAGCGCCGCGCGCGCCTCATGGGGTCCCGTGCGGTTGAGGTCATGGGCGGGTACGTGCGCGGCACGGTCATCGTCGCGCTCGTGGATGCGGTGTTCATCGGCATCGGGCTCGCCATCGTCGGAGTGCCCCTGGCCTTCCCGCTCGCTGTCCTTGTCTTCATCCTCGCGTTCATCCCGATCGTGGGAGCGACACTCGCGGGTGTCCTGGCAGCGCTGGTCGCACTCGTCACGAACGGGCTCGTCCCGGCCGTCGTCGTCGTCGGAATCGTCGTGCTCGTCAACCAGCTCGAGGGCAACTTCCTGCAGCCGGTCGTGCTCGGCAAGTCGCTCAAGCTGCACGAGCTCGTCGTCCTCATCGCGCTGACCGTCGGCACGATCCTCGGTGGCATCGTGGGCACGCTGCTCGCGGTGCCCGTTGCGGCGGTCAGCTGGGCGCTCATCCGCGCCTGGTACGAGCCGCTCGAGAAGCTGCAGGAAGACGAGGCGGTTCCCGACGACATGCGCACGCGGCTGCCGTGGCGCAAGGACCTCGGCGAGGAAGATGCCGCTGTCGGCGCTGCCTCCGACGCCAAGGGCTCGAACACCGGCGCCTGATGTGGAGCCAGCTCACCCGGGGGATCCGGAGCAAGGGGATGCTCGCCGAGCTCAGCTCGGCAGGCATCGCGGTGGCGGTCCTCGTCGGCGTCTGGACGCTGTACACGATCGCCGACGTCACGCAGTTCCCGTACGACGCCTCCACATGGTCCTACGCGGGCATGGGCGCTCCCGCGCTCCTCGGCATCTGGCTGATCGTCGAGCTCCTCAGTCTTCCTGATACCCCGGATCGCCCGCTGCTCGGGCGCTTCATGGTTCGCACGATGGTGGTCGGGCCGGTGCTGTTCACAGCCGCCTGGCTGCTCGGTTCGCTGCTCCTGCTCGTGCTGACGCTGACTGGCGGCATCGTGCCGGAGCTCAACGAGACGGAATCGCCGGTCGCCGAGCTCCTGCTCAACGCCTTCCTCACCTGGCTGGTCGGGTTCGCCGCCGTGCTCTGCGGGGCGCTTGTCGGCCTCGTCTTCGTGGTACTTCCGGTCCTGTCCTGGCGTGATCCCGCGCGGGCGGCGTCGATCAACGCCGAGCCAGCGCCGAGGGGGAGCCTCGCCAGGGCTCGGCTCGAGCGGATGACCTTCGCGGGCATGCTCATGCTCATCTTCCTCGCCCCGTCGCTGTGGGTGTCCGGCGAGAGCAACGCTCGCGGGAGGAACGCCGTCGAGGCGTTCCAGAACACCTGGCTAGCGATCGTCGACTTCGAACCATCCTGGTGGGACCGCTACCTGTGGGACGTGCTCTGGGTGCTCGGGATGCTCAGCGCCCTCCTGCTCGTTGGGTCCGTCGTCGCGGTCGTGGTCATGCGGAAGCCGCAGAAGGGCGAGTCGCCGAGGGGGCGCGCCGCCGACCGCGGTGGCGAGTAGCGGTCCCCGGACGCCTGTACATAGGCGGACTCGCAGCACGCAGCACGCAGCACGCAGCACGCCGCACGCCGCTCGCTCGCCCCTCACCCCTTCCCGGTCGTGACGTGCGGACCTCTCGCGCACCCAAAACCTGTTGTGATAATGTCAGGACATATGCGGCAGGCGGGTATCGGCCGACACGGACTCGAAGGCGAGCATCCACGTCGGCGATGGCTCGCGAGGCCTGGCGCCTCGGACCTCGGGGTGTGCGGCCGCCGCGGCACCGGCGAACCCGGCCATCCGCCACCGATGAGGAGAACAGCATGACCCTGCTCGACACAGCGCCGTCCAGTGACAACGGCACTCCAGCCACGAAGCTCGCACCCCTCGCCTGGGCGGCGCAGAACACGAAGACCGCCCTCTGGAACGACTCCGCAGACCCCGAGGAGCTCACGAGGTCCATCGAGTTCGGCGCGGTCGGCGCCACCTGCAACCCCGTCATCGCCTTCGCGGCCATCAAGAAGCGCCCTGACGTCTGGGGCCCGCGCATCAAGGAGATCGCGGCGCAGAACCCCACGTGGGGCGAGTCGGAGATCGGCTGGCAGGCCGTGCGCGACCTCTCGATCAACGCGGCCCTCCTCCTCGAGCCGGCGTTCGAGCGCAGCGGAGGCCGCAACGGCCGCCTCTCCATCCAGACCGACCCGCGCCTGCACCGCGACGCAGCTGCCCTCGCCGACCAGGCCGAGGAGTTCTCGAAGCTGGCGAAGAACATCATCGTGAAGATCCCCGCCACGAAGACGGGTATCGAGGCCATGGAGGAAGCCGCCTACCGTGGCGTCAGCATCAACGCGACCCTCAGCTTCACCGTGCCGCAGGCTGTCGCGGTCGGCGCAGCCCTCGAGCGCGCCCTCGAGCGCCGGGCCGCCGACGGTCTCCCCGACCAGGAGTTCGGGCACGTCGTCACCATCATGGGTGGGCGCCTCGACGACTGGCTCAAGAAATGGACGACCGCCAACCGCATCCTCGTCACTCCCGGCATCCTCGAGTGGGCGGGTGTCGCGGCGCTCAAGCGCGCGCACGCCGTGTTCCAGGAGCGCGGCTACCGCAGCCGCGTGCTCTCGGCGGCCTTCCGCAACCAGCTCCAGTGGTCGGAGCTCGTGGGCGGAGACCTCGTCGTCTCGCCGCCGTTCGACTGGCAGGCGCGCATCAATGAGAACGACATCCCCGTCGCGGATCGCATCGGCGTTCCCGTGGAGGCCGGGATCCTCGAGGAGCTGAACACCCTCAGCGAGTTCCGCCGGGCCTACGAGGTCGATGGCATGACCGCTGAGGAGTTCCAGGACTTCGGTGCGGCACGCAACACGCTCCGCCAGTTCCTCGACGCGGATGCGCAGCTCGACGCGCTCGTGCGCGACATCCTGGTGCCCGCCGCGTAGCGTGCGCAGGTCTGCCGTATCCGCTTCCTGAACTGAGTTCGGCCGCGCCGCGTCGCGACACCCGGAGCGTGCCGAGCTCATCCCGCCTGCTGCTCAATCAGTGGGGCGGCGCAGGGGAGGGGCCGTCGTTTTCTCGCGAGGAAAGCCCAGGCGCCTCCCCTTCTGCGCGCCTCGCGCGTGAGGGCCACTGCTTTTGGAGTGCCCCGGCCCCGTCCGCCCTCTCGGGCCCTCTCCCGCCCCTTCTCCTCCCCAGAACCGCCACAAGAGTGAGGGAGATGCAGGCTTCTCGCCTCGGGCGGGTGCTTCTGGCTGACGCTTGCTTCTGGCGGATGCTCAGCTCGTGGGCGCGCCGCGCTTGGCTGCAGGCAGCACGACGTTGTCGATGATGCCGATCAGGAAGTCGCGGTCGGGGGAGCGGCGCAGGATGAGTGTGCGAAAGGCCGCCATGGCCGGTGCGATCGTGCTCAGGGTGTCGAGGTCGACGTCGGCGGAGATCTCCCCCCGCTCGATCGCCCGCTCGAAGATGGCGCGGTTGGCGGCTGCCCTCGGCGCGACGATCGCCTCCTGGGCCGCCGCGGCCATCTCTGGATCGCGGGCGATCATCGAGACGACCCCCGTCATGACGTTGAGCTTGCGCTCGGCGTCGCGGATGCTCGGTGGGCGCACCAGCGCGACCAGGTCGCCCCGCAGGGAGCCCGTGTCCGGGAGTGCGGCGAGGTCCAGGTCCTTCGACTTCATGCAGGCGACGGCGTCGAGCACGAGGTCTGACTTCGAGGCCCAGCGTCGGTAGAGCGTGGCCTTGCCGGCCTTCGCGCGGGTCGCGACCATGTCGATCGTCATGCCGTCGTAGCCCGTCTCGGCGAGCACATCCAGTGCCGCTTCGAGGATGTCGGTGTCTCGCGTGTGGTCGCGCTTGCGGCCGAGCCTTGGCTTCTTCTCGGCGCCTGCCGGGGACTGCGAGGTCGGTGCCGCGGGTGCGCTCGCCGCTCCAGTCGCCTCGGTCGCCGGTGCTGCGGGGGAGCTGTCGGCGAGGTCAGTCTGCGTCATCGAAACCACCTCTCGTTGTGGTCACAGCCTAGCTCGCGACATTACGAAACTCAAGGTATCCGAAACGACTCAGTCTCGTATATGGTGAGCCGCATGTCCGAAACCTCAACCCCTGCGACCGACGGTCGCCGCTGGCTCACGCTGATCGTCGTCGGCCTCGCCCAGCTGATGGTGGTCCTCGACGCGACGGTCGTCAACATCGCCCTGCCGTCTGCGCAGGCCGACCTCGACTTCTCCGACGGCCAGCGCCAGTGGATCGTCACCGCGTACTCGCTCGCCTTCGGAAGCCTGCTGCTGCTCGGAGGTCGCCTCTCCGACCTCATGGGCCGCAAGCGCACGTTTGTCATCGGCCTCATCGGCTTCGCGATCGCCTCAGCACTGGGCGGTGCCGCCCCCTCGTTCGAGCTGCTCGTCGCAGCCCGCGCACTGCAGGGAGTCTTCGGCGCGCTGCTCGCCCCCACCGCCCTCGCCGTGCTCACCACGACCTTCACGATCCCGAAGGAACGCGCCCGCGCCTTCGGTGTGTTCGGCGCGATCGCCGGCGCAGGCGGAGCTGTCGGCCTGCTCCTCGGCGGCGTGCTCACCGAGGCGTTCGACTGGCGCTGGAATCTCTATATCAACGTCGCCATCGCGGCCGTCGCCCTGGTCGGCGCCGTCATCTACGTTCCCTCCATCTCGCGCTCCGGTCCGCGCCCGAAGCTCGACATCCCGGGCACCCTCCTCGTCTCCGGCGGCCTCTTCGGCCTCGTCTACGGCTTCTCGAACGCCGAGACCGACGGTTGGGACTCCCCGCTCACGTGGGGCATGCTCGCGGGTGCCGCGGTGCTCCTCGTGACGTTCGTGCTCTGGCAGGCGCGTGCCGGGCATCCGCTGCTGCCGCTCTTCATCGTCCGCGACCGCAACCGCGGTGCCGCCTACCTGTCGGTCATGATCGCCGGTGCCGGCATGTTCGGGATCTTCCTCTTCGTCACGTACTACCTGCAGCTCACGCTGGGCTACTCGCCGATCCAGACCGGTCTCGCGTTCCTGCCCATGATCGGGATGCTCGTGCTCGCGGCTCAGCTCGGCACGAACCTGCTGGTGCCGCGCTTCGGTCCGAAGGTGCTCGTCCCGATCGGCATGACGCTCGGCGCGAGCGGCATGGTGTGGCTCACGTTCCTGGATGCGTCGAGCACGTACGCGGGGCACGTCATGCCGCCGCTCATGCTCATCGGGTTCGCGATGGGCACGATCATGCCGGCGTCGATGCAGACGGCGACGCTCGGTGTCGACCGCCAGTTCGCAGGCGTCGCGTCGGCCATGGTCAACACGAGCCAGCAGGTGGGCGGGTCGATCGGCACGGCCCTGCTGAACACGCTCGCCGCGACCGCCGCCGCCGACTACCTCGTCGAGCACGGGCCCGCAGCGGTCGGCGACTCGATGATCGCGAGCTACGCGGCCGCCTACTGGTGGGGTGCAGGCTTCTTCGCGGTCGGGGCAGTGGTCTCCGCGCTGCTGTTCCGCCGCCGCGGTCAGGGCGCATCCCTCAGCCAGGAACCGGCGGAGGCAGGGGCAGCTCCCGTACTCGCGCACTGAGAGTGTGGCTGGATGCGCCCCCTACCGCTGCGGGTCCTCCACGTCGACGAGCCGCACCTTGCCGACGACGGGCGCATCCAGTTCGAGTCCCTCGGCCTCCCGCACGGCCTTCTTGATGGGCAGGATGTAGGTGGCGTCGCTCGGGAAGATCGAGGTGCGCCACGTCGATCCGCCGACGGTCGCCTCGACCCGCACCGAGCCGAAGCCGTGCGTGAAGCGCTCCGTGGCCGCGGCGATCCTGTCGGAGGCGTCCTCGCTGAGGCTCACGAACGTCCACAGCTCGCGCCGCTTCTCCCAGCGCCACAGCGGATTCGAGAACGAGAACTCCATGCGTCCATGATCGCGCACGGGGGCGGCGCGCGGCGAGCCCTGAGCGGCTCTAGTGTCCGCCGCCCGGTAGCACGTCGCGCATCCGCTGCAGGCGGGTCTCGCTCTCGTCGTTGAGGCCGACGACCTCCACGGAGGCGCCGTGCTTCTTGTACTTCTCGATCACCGCGTCGAGGGCGGCGACCGTCGACGCGTCCCAGACGTGCGCCGCGCTCAGGTCGATGACCACGCGTGCCGGGTCGGCGGCGTAGTCGAACTGCGCGTAGAGGTCGTTCGAGGAGGCGAAGAACAGCTGCCCCGTCACCGCGTACGAAGCCACGGCGCCGTCTTCCGAGAGCGTGCGGCGCACCTGCACGACGTGCGCGACGCGGCGCGCGAAGAGCAGCACCGCGCACAGCACGCCGGCGCCGACGCCGATCGCGAGGTTGTGGGTCGTGACGGTCGCGACGACCGTCACGAGCATGACGGCGGTCTCGCTCAGGGGCATGCCGCGCAGCGTCGACGGGCGGATCGAGTGCCAGTCGAACGTCGCCCAGCAGACGAAGATCATCACGGCGACGAGCGCGGCCATCGGGATGAGCGCCACCAGGTCGCCGAGCAGCACGACCAGCAGGAGGAGGAAGACGCCGGCGAGGAACGTCGAGATGCGCGTGCGAGCGCCGGACGCCTTCACGTTGATCATCGTCTGCCCGATCATCGCGCAGCCGCCCATCCCGCCGAAGAAGGCGGTGATGATGTTCGCGGCGCCCTGCCCCCACGCCTCCCGGGTCTTGCTGGAGCGGGTGTCGGTGATGTCGTCGACGAGCTTCGCCGTCATGAGCGACTCGAGCAGCCCGACGAACGCCATCGCGAGCGCGAAGGGGAACAGCAGCTGGAGCGTCTCGAAGGTGAGGGGCACATCCGGGATGAAGAACCCGGGCAGTGTGCTCGGCAGCTCGCCCTTGTCGCCGACCGTCGGCACGGTGACCGACGCGAGCACCGTGATGAGCGTGAGCACGACGATCGCGACAAGCGGGGCCGGTACGGCGGTCGTCAGCCGCGGCAGACCGAACACGATGACGAGCGCGAGCGCGGTGAGCGGATACACGAGCCACGGCACCCCGAGCAGCTCCGGCACCTGCGCCAGGAACACGAGGATCGCGAGCGCGTTGACGAAACCGACCATCACCTGGCGCGGGATGTAGCGCATGAGCTTCGCCACACCGAGCACTGCGAGGAGCACCTGCAGGACCCCAGCGAGGAGGACGGCGGCGATGAGGTAGTCGAGGCCGTGCGAGGCCATGAGAGGCGCGATCACGAGGGCGACGGCGCCCGTCGCCGCGGAGATCATGGCGGGCCTGCCGCCGAGGATCGCGATGGAGACCGCCATCGTGAAGGAGGCGAAGAGGCCGACCCGAGGGTCGACCCCCGCGATGACCGAGAAGGCGATCGCCTCGGGGATGAGTGCGAGCGCCACGACCAGTCCACCGAGCACCTCGACCTTGAGGAGGCGCGGCGACCGCAGGGTGCGGAGCACCGACTGGCGCTGCTCGGGGGAGAGCGCGGCTGGGGCCGCCGAAGCTGCAGCGGGCGCGGAGGCTTGGGAGGAGGTCACGGCGAAGTTCCAGTCTCGAAGGGAGGAGCGCGAAGGGAACGGCCGGTGAGGGCACACGCGGATGCGCGTGCGGGATTCCAGGAGGGAGTCCGGGTCGTCAAGCCCAGCGGAGGGCGACAGCGTGTACGCCGCCGACGGCGATTCTACGACGAGATGAGCAGGCACCCAAGGCGGAGCTGCGCTCCAGGGGCGTCGGACGGACCTAGGCGCGGACCTAGGCGCGGACGCCCAGACGGTCGAAGAGCTCCGCGTAACGGGCCTGCGTGCGCTCGATGACCTCGGCGGGAAGCTCGGGCGGCTGGCCCTGCTTGTCCCAGTTCGCGGAGAGCCAGTCGCGAACGATCTGCTTGTCGAACGACGACAGGCGCTGCTTCAGCGGCAGGCTCTCGTCGGCGTAGAGCGTCGCATCCCAATACCGGGACGAGTCGCTTGTGAGCACCTCATCGCCGATCGTGATCTCGCCGTTGGCTGGGTTGCGCCCGAACTCGAACTTCGTGTCGGCCAGAATCACTCCGCGCTCCTCGGCGATGGCCGATGCCTCGCGGAAGATGCGCAGCGAGAGGTCGCGCAGCGCGACGGCGTCGTCGAGGCCGACGAGCTCGATCATCTTCTCGAAGCTGATGTTCTCGTCGTGCTCGCCCTGGGGCGCCTTGTACGCGGGGGTGAAGATCGGCGTCGGCAGCCGGTCGCCGTCCTCGAGGCCAAGCGGCAGCTGGATGCCGCACACGGTGCCGTGCTCGCGATACTCGAGGAGTCCGGAGCCGGTCAGGTAGCCGCGCACGACGCACTCGACGGGGAACATCTCGAGGCGAACGACACGCATGGAGCGTGCCGCGGTGTCGGCCGGCAACGCGGCGCCCCACCCGGACGGCTCGCGGAGGTGGTTCGGCACGTCGATGCGATCGAACCACCAGCGGCTCAGCGCCGTCAGGCGTGCGCCCTTGCCGGGGATGCCGGGGGAGAGGATGTGGTCGAACGCGCTCACGCGGTCGCTCGCGACGACCAGCAGCACGCGGTTGTCGTCGGCGGTCTCGTACACCTCACGGACCTTGCCGGAGGACACATGCGACCAGCCCTCGAGGGCTGGAGCGTTGGTCGCGTCGGTCACGACTGCTGCTCGCGGGCGGCGAGCTCCGCGATATCGGCGCGGTACTGGGCGCCGTCGATGTGGATGCGAGACAGGCCCTGGTAGGCGAACGCGCGAGCCTCGGCGATCGTCGCTCCGGTTCCGACGACGTTGAGGATGCGGCCACCGCTCGTCACGAGGGTGTCGTCGTCGCGCTGCGTGGTCGCGGCCTGCAGGACCTTCACGTTCGGCTCGGACAGCGCATCCGGAACTCCGGCGATGGTGCGGCCCGACTGCACGTCCTCCGGGTAGCCCTCGCTCGCGAGCACGATCGTGACCGCCGCGTTGTCGGCGATCGCGAGCTCCTCGGGCAGGTGCCCGAGGGTGCCGGTCGCGGAGGCGTAGAGGAGCTCGGAGAGCGGCTGGTCGAGACGCTCGAGCACGGCCTGCGTCTCGGGGTCGCCGAAGCGGGCGTTGAACTCGATGACGCGGATGCCCGCGCTCGTGACGATGAGCCCGCAGTAGAGGAGCCCGGCGAAGGGGGTGCCGGCGGCACGCATCTCGTCGACGACCGGCTTCGCGACCTGATCGACGACGAGCTTCGAGAAGGCGCGCTCCCCGCCGAAGCGCTGGTTGAGGAAGGGGACGGGCGTGTACGCGCCCATGCCGCCCGTGTTCGGCCCCGCGTCACCGGCGAGGAGACGCTTGAAGTCCTGGGCAGGCGGGAGCGCCCGCACGTTGACGCCGTCGGAGAAGACGAACTGCGAGACCTCCTGGCCGTCGAGGAACTCCTCGACCAGCACGGGCCCGGCAGCGAGCCAGTGCTCGGCGTGGACAAGCGCGTCCTCGCGGCTCTCGGTCACCATGACGCCCTTGCCCGAGGCGAGGCCGTCGGCCTTCACGACGTACGGTGCACCGAACTCATCGATGGCGGCGGCGACCTCGTCGAGCGTCTCCGCGAGGCGCGCGCCACCGGTGGGGACACCGGCGCGGGACATGACGTCCTTCGCGAACGTCTTCGATCCCTCGATCGTGGCCGCGGCCTTCGACGGGCCGAAGACGGGGATGCCGGCCTCGCGCAGCGCGTCGGCGACACCAGCGACGAGCGGGGCCTCAGGGCCGATGACGACGAGGTCGAAGCTCTCGTCCTTGGCGAAGTCGGTGACAAGCGACGGGTTGTTCACGTCGAGCCGGATCACCTCAGACTCAGCGGCGATGCCGGGGTTGCCCGGGGCCGTGACGATCGAGTGTGCGCGCTCGCTGTGGAGGGCGGCAACAATTGCGTGCTCGCGGGCACCGGATCCGAGGACGAGAATTCTCACCGCACCAGCCTAACCGGGGACGACGGCTCGTGCCGCCGCGTGAACGCAGATGACCGCACGGCGACACCCGGCCGCCACACACGGCTCCACATTCGCACCGCGCCCGCCGGGCCTGTCGCACAATGGGGGCGTGCCGAAACCCCGAATCGCCGACGCCGCAGGGCTCGGAGCCATCACCGCCTGGAGCGAAGCTCGCGCCGCGGGCCGCCCGACGCCCCGCGCCGACGCCGCGACGGCCGTCCGCTATACCCTGCAGGCTCTCGAAGACCGCGCCCCGGGCGCGAGCGTCGAGGTGCGGGTACCGCCGTTCGGTGCCGTGCAGTGCGTGGAGGGCCCAGGCCACACCCGCGGCACGCCGCCGAACGTGATCGAGCTCGACGTCGACACCTGGCTCGAGCTCGCCACTGGCCGCGTGACCTGGCAGGAGGCGTTCGAGGCGAACCGGGTGCGCGCATCCGGAACCCGCGCCGACGTCTCGCCCTGGCTGCCGCTCGTGCGCCGCTGACAGGCGCGCCACGGCCTGCACGGCCTGCCGGCCCTGCTCGTTGAAGCGCCGCGGCGCTCCCCGCGGAGTCTGCGAACGCTCCCCGCGAACTGCGCGACAATGGATGCATGCTCCGCGAGAACGAACCCACTCAGTCGCGCCCCGAAGACGGCGGCGACACCATGGCAGGCCGCGAGGTCGACGCCGGACGCGAGTTCGAGGGCTACGACGCTGAACTCGCCGAGTTCGAGGAGCAGGACGAAGACGAGGACGACGGCGTTCGGGAGATGGCGGCTAGGGTCCACCACGTCCCTCGCATGAGCAGCTTCCTCGTGCTCGGTGCGATCGTCGGCGTCGTCCTCGTGACGATCCTCACGTTCGCGTTCCCGCCCAACGAGGTGTTCTCCCGCATCCAGGTGTTCGCGTTCCTCCTCGCATTCACGGTGCCCGTCACGCTCGCGCTCGGCGGCATCGCCGGGTACATCGCGGGTCGCGTATCGGCGAAGCGCTCGGTCGACGCGCGCTTGATCCGCGCAGACGAGCTCGAGAACCGCTCCTAGCGCACCGGCAGCAGGCGGGCCATCGTCAGTCGTCGAGGCCCCGCGCATGCAAGGCGTCGGACATGGCGTCGGCGCGGCGCAGCGCCCGGACGACGAGCGGCACGGCGAATGCCCGCGGGCTGCCGCGACGGCCCCGCGCGTACTGTGCCTGCCTCGCGGTCTCGGCGAGCTCGGCGACGAGGGGCACCGCGCGCACGCCGAGGGCGAGCTGCAGGGCGACGCGGTCGGGGTTCACGCCCACTCGACGCAGCGGCCCCAGTAGCCAGACGATGGCGTCGATCATGTCCGTGGTGCGGGTCGTGAGGCTCACGAGCGTCGCCGCGAGCACGAGAGCGACGATCGAGCCGACGACGCCGACGGCCCGAGACAGGTCGGCGGACCACCACTGGAAGGCGAAGATGCCGAGCAGGAAGATCCAGGTCGGGCGCACGCCGCGCCACGCGTATCGAGGGCCAAGGCGCGCCGCAGCGAAGCCGAGCGCCGCGACCGCGACGGCGATGCCGGCGGAGAGCGGTGAGCCGAGCGCGAGCACGGCCGCCCCTGCAGCCACGAGCGCGAGCAGCTTCAGCCCGGCAGGCAGGCGATGGATGATGGAGCTGCCAGGCACGTAGACGGCAAGTGCCGTTCCGCGGTCAGCCACGAGCCCCCGCCGAAGCCCACGCCTCCGCCTCCACCCTCGCGGTCACGGGAAGGGGAGTCACAGCCCGCCCTCGAGTGAGACAGCAGCGCGATAGGCGGCGACCGCATCCCGGGGAGGACCGTCGAAGTGGAGGCGCCCCTCGTGCACCACGAGCACGCGGTCGAAGCCCGCCAGGATCTCGAGGTCGTGCGTTACGAGGACCACCTGCTGGGGGAGCGTGGCGATACGCGCCGCGATCGCGCGCGAGTTGCGCAGATCGAGGAGCGTCGTCGGCTCGTCGAGCACGAGGATGCTCGGCTCGGTGACGAGCACGGCCGCGAGGGCGAGCAGCTGCTTCTGCCCTCCGGAGAGCAGGTGCGCTGGATGGTCGGCGCGGTCGGCGAGACCGACCTGCTCGAGCGCCGCAGCCGTGCGCGCGGAGATCTCCGCCCTGCTCAGGCCGCGCCGACCGAGCCCGAAGGCGACATCCTCGCCCACGGTCGGCATGATGATCTGCGAGTCGGGGTCGGTGAAGCAGAACCCCACCCGACGCCGCACCTCCCTGCCGGCGCGCCTCGTGTCGAAGCCCTCGACCGAGACGGTTCCGCTCGTGGGCAGCAGCAGCCCGTTGAGGAGTCTCGCGAGGCTCGACTTCCCGGAGCCGTTCGCGCCGATGACGCCGATCCGCTGCTCGCCGAGCGTCACCGAGATGCCGTCGAGCACGGAGCGACGCTGCGCGCCGTCGCCGAAGCTCACGCTCACGTCGCGCAGCTCAATCATGCGCGGCCCCGGCTCAGGAGGCGCCCGCGAGGTGCGACGGCGGCCCCGGCCTCACGCATCCACTGCCGGTGCCGTTGCCTGGTCTGGCGAGGTCGGCCGGTCGCGCCGCCGCCGGTCGGGGAGCAGCCCCGGGTAGGCCTTGTGTACACCTCGCGCGATGAGCGCCGCGACGACGGCCTTCGCGAGGTCGCCCGGCAGGAAGGCGAGCGCCGACAGGGCGGCGGCCCCGAAGCCGATCTTTGCCACGAGTGCGACGCCGATGATCCCGGGCAGGTAGAGCACGAACACGCCCCCGACGGCCGTCGAGACGATGCCGGGGAGAATGCGGAACGGGTTGCCGAAGCGCTCGACGAGCCAGCCGACCGCGAACGCCGCGATGGGGAAGCCGATGAAGTAGCCGACCGTGGGGCTCGCGAGCACCGCGAGCCCACCACGGCCGCCCGCGAGAAGCGGGAGCCCGGCGAGCACCAGGACGTCGAAGAGCAGCAGCGCCGAGAAGCCGCGCTTCGAGCCGAGCACGGCGCCCGCGAGCATGACGCCGAGCGTCTGCAGGGTGATCGGCACTCCGGGGCCGGGGATCGTGATGGCCGGCACCACTCCGAGCGCGGCCACGATGCCGGCGAACACGGCGACCTGCGTGAGGTCGCGCGTGCGATTGCGGGGTGCGGGGTGCGCGTCGGTCATGCACGGGACTCTACCGGCGCGCAGAGCTGCGCACCGACCCCGCCCGGCGGCCGAAACGCACCGAGCGTCCCCGCGAGAACCTATGGAAAACGCATGCTCGTCGTGTGACGAACATGCGTTTCCCGGAGGTCTGTCCCGCTCGGCTAGCTCTTCGTGTTGAGCTCGAGCCAGGCCAAGTACTCGGGAGTCACGGTGCCCGTCACGTACTTGCCGTCGAAGCAGCTCATGTCGAGCTCCTTCACGTCGGAGCCCTCGGTGATGGCCGTGAACAGGTCCCCGACCTCCTGGTACACGAGGCGGTCGGCGCTGATGACCGACGCGATCTCCTCGATCGACCTGCCTGAGGCCACGAGCTCGCCGCGCGACGGCATGTTGATGCCATAGACGTGCGGGTAGCGGACCGGCGGTGCAGCGGACGCGAACGTCACCGAGTTCGCGCCAGCCTGACGCGCCATCTCGACGATCTCCTTCGACGTCGTGCCGCGCACGATCGAATCGTCGACGAGCAGCACGTTCTTGCCGCGGAACTCCGTCGGGAGCGCGTTGAGCTTCTGGCGCACCGACTTCTTGCGTACCTTCTGCCCCGGCATGATGAATGTCCGGCCCACGTAGCGGTTCTTGTAGAAGCCCTCGCGGTAGTCGATGCCGAGGGTCTTCGCCATCTCCATCGCGGTCGGCCTGCCCGAGTCGGGGATGGGCATGACCACGTCGATGTCGCCGGCGGTGATGCTGCGCTCCACCTTCGAGGCGAGGGTCTTCCCCATGCGCAGGCGCGACTCGTAGATGGAGATGCCGTTCATGACGGAGTCGGGGCGGGCCAGGTACACGTACTCGAACGAGCACGGCACGAGGCGCGGGTTCACGGCGCACTGGCGCGAGTAAAGCTCGCCGCCCATCGTGATGAAGATGGCCTCGCCCGGCTCCACGTCGCGGACCAGGTCGTAGCCGCCGGACTCCAGCACCAGCGACTCGGACGCCACGACCCACTCGTCGCGGCCGTGCTCGTCGTCGCGTCGACCGAGCACGAGGGGGCGGATGCCGAACGGGTCGCGGAACGCGAGCAGTCCGTGTCCGGAGAGCAGGGCCACGGATGCGTAGGAGCCCTCGACGCGGTCGTGCAGGCGGGAGATCGCGTCGAACAGGTCATCCGGCGTGAGCTCGTCCCCGTTGATGCCGTGCTGCAGCTCGTTCGCGAGGACGTTGAGCAGCAGCTCCGTGTCGCTCGACGAGTTCAGGTGCCTGCGGTCGACGTTGAAGAGCTCCTTGCGCAGCTCTCGCGTGTTCGTCAGGTTGCCGTTGTGCACGAGGACGATGCCGTAGGGCGCGTTCACGTAGAACGGCTGCACCTCGTCGTCGCTCTTCGCGCTGCCGGCCGTCGCGTAGCGGACGTGGCCGAGGCCGACGTTGCCGAGCAGGTTCCGCATGTCGCGGGTGCGGTAGCCCTCGCGCACCTGGCCCTTGACCTTCGCGATGTGGAAGGTGTCACCGTCCGCTGTAGCGATGCCGGACGAATCCTGACCGCGATGCTGCAGGAGCAGGAGGGAATCGTAGATCTGTTGGTTGACGGGACTGGTCGAGACGTGACCAACAATGCCGCACACGCTGGGGGAGCTCCAAGCACAGGTAAGCGGGCCCGCGAGGGCCACTGATTTGACCGGACCCGCGAGGGCCACTGATGTGATGAGGCCCGCGAGGGCCACAGTTCTGACGAGGCCCGCGAGGGCCACGAGTGTGATGAGGCACCGAGGCGCCCTGAACGATTTTCCGATTTTGTCACAGCTCGCGGATCCGCGCGCACCCGCGTGGAGAGGGTTCGCTTCCGGCGTCACGTTCGCGGCGCACTAGGCTGTTGGGCGCATCCCCCCGAGGAAAGGGCATTCTGTGTCAGGCAACGACCTCTACGCCGCCGCTGGCGTCGACACCCGTGCGGGTGACACCGCCGTCGAGCTCATGAAGCGCGCCGTCCAGGCGACCCACGGACCGGAAGTGCTCGGGGGCGTCGGCGGTTTCGCCGGACTCTTCGACGCCTCGCGTCTGACCTCGTTCACGAAGCCGATCCTCGCCACGTCGACCGACGGCGTCGGCACGAAGGTCGCGATCGCGCAGGCGATCGACAAGCACGACACGATCGGCCAGGACCTCGTGGCCATGGTCGTCGACGACATCGTCGTCGTGGGCGCCGAGCCCCTCTTCATGACCGACTACATCGCCTGCGGCCGGGTCGTGCCGGAGCGCATCGCCTCGATCGTCGAGGGCATCGCGAAGGCGTGCGCCGAGACCGGCACCGCGCTCACGGGCGGCGAGACCGCAGAGCACCCTGGCCTCCTCGGGCCCGACGACTACGACGTGGCAGGCGCCGCGGTCGGCGTCGTCGAGGCTGACCGGATGCTCGGACCGGAGCGCGTGCAGCACGGCGACGTCGTCATCTCGATCGCCTCGAGCGGCCTCCACTCGAACGGCTACTCGCTCGTGCGCCGCATCGTCGCCGACCAGGGCCTCGCCTTCACCGACACCTCCGCGGAGCTCGGCGGCGTCGTCGGCGAAGTGCTCCTCGAGCCGACCCGCCTCTACACCGGCCCCCTCGTCAAGCTCCTCGCCGAGCCTGCCCTCGACGGCGCCGTGCACGCTTTCAGCCACGTCACCGGCGGCGGCATCGCCGCCAACCTCGCGCGAGTCCTTCCGCAGGGCGCCTGGATCGAGCTCGACCGCGGCGCGTGGTCGCCGAACGACATCTTCCGCGTCCTCGCGGGCTTCGCGGGCACCGACCTCGAGTCGACGGAAGGCACCTGGAACCTCGGGATCGGGATGTTCGCCGTCGTCGACGCCCAGCGTGCATCCGCGGTCGTCGAGTGGCTCGAGGCCGCTGGCCTGCCGTCGTGGGTTGCCGGCACGATCTCGACCGAGTCGCGCGACTTCGACGGCTTCGAGCAGGGCGCCAAGGGTGTCGATGGCGGCGCGGTGCGCCTCGTCGGCAGCTACGCCAGCTAGGGCAGAACACGAGCCGTCGCGTCTCGCCGAGAGGCGAGGGCGCGGCGGCCATCCGGTGCCGTTCGCCCGTTACGTGACCAACTTGCGTGCGATAGAGGCGCTTTGAGCCGGTTTCGGGGCTTCGGGCGCCGATATTGCACTGATGTTGGTCACGCGCGGGCGGGACTTGGGCGTCACGCGCGGGCGGCGGCACGGCGGCTGGGGCGGCTGGGGCGAGTCTCGGCGCAGCGCCTGCGTGGGGCGGCGCCGAGGGGCCGTGACCAACTTGCGTGAGCTAGGCGTGAGTTGAGCCGGTTTCGGGGCTGCGGGTGTCTGCATCTCACGGATGTTGGTCGCGCCGGTGGTGCCTCGGCGGGCGCGGCGGCGCGGCGCCGCGGCGCTACTCGGCGGCGAAGGCCGCCGCGATCTCCTCGGGCGTCGCCTCGTTGGCTATCAGGGCGGCGAGCAGGATGCGCGCCTGACCGGCCCGCAGGACGGCCGCGTGGATGGCGCCGACAACCGCGAGGTCGTGTCCGCCTCCGCCTCCGCCGTAGCTGGCCTTGAGCACGCCGAACGGCACGCGGCTCGACACGACGAGCGGGATGTCCGATGCCTGGCATTCCCAGGCCGCGGAGACGACGCTCTGGCTCGCGTTGCCCGAGCCGAGGCCGACGAGGACGATGCCCTGCACGCCGGCCTCGAGGCTCGCATGCAGGTGGGTCGCGTCAGCGCCGGGGCTGACCGCGACGGTGTCGACGCGCATGCCGGCAACGGGCGCGGGAAGGTGCAGGCGGCGGGCGGGCTTGTCGGTGACGCTGCGGAACGCGTCCGCGCGGTCTGCTGAGGCCTTCGTCAGCCCCCACGCCTTGAGGAGCCTGCCGCCGAACGCGACGAGCACGCCTCGGCCGCGGTTCTCCGGGTCGAGCGCGGCGGCGAGGGCTGCCGCGACGTTCGCCGGCCCGTCTGGCGACTCCGACTCGGCCGTGAACTGCGAGCCGGTGAAGACGACGGTCTTGTCGCTTTCGAGCTGCAGGTCCGTGAGCAGCGAGGTCTCCTCCATCGAGTCGGTGCCGTGCAGCACGATGACGGCGCTGACCTCGTCGTCTTCGACCTGGCGTCGCACCTCGTCGCTGATCGACTGCATGTCGGCGAGCGTGAGGCTCGACGAGTCGACGGCCATGAGGTTCACGGCGCGCAGCTGGGCGCCGTGCGCTGCGGTTCCCTCGAGCAGGGCATCCGCCCCGAGGCTCGGCGTCGTCGCGCCCGATGCCGTCGTCGTGCTGGCGATGGTGCCGCCCGTCGCGATGACGGCGATGAGCGGGAGCGAGGATGAGGTCGTCACGTGGTCATTTCTACCCGGTTTGGCTTCCGCGCGCGCTGAGGGTTGACTTCGCCCAATTCGTGCGAATGTACTGAGGATGCGCCGCATCTGGTTCGGGAACACCGGGCCGGTCCGCGACGTTGCGCACGTAACACAGAGTTAATTCGCGCTATCCGGGAAGCGCGCTCCGAATTCATGGGGCACATTCCTAAGATGGCCGAACTCACTGATGTTCTGGCTACCGCCGAAGATAGGGGACCCCCAATGCAGAAGAAGCGTCTGATTACCGGAGGCATCGCTGCACTCGCAGCGATCGGCCTCCTCTCGGCCTGCTCCAACCCGACCGCTCCCGACGCTGGCGGCACCGACGGTGGTGCCGCATCCGGCGACACGATCGTCGTCTCCTCGGCGAACTTCCCAGAGTCCGAGATCATCGGAAACCTCTACGCGGAAGCGCTGAAGGACGCCGGCTTCACCGTCGAGACGCAGTTCAACATCGGCTCGCGCGAGGCCTACATCCCCGCGCTGTCGGACGGATCGATCGACCTCATCCCCGACTACACGGGCAACCTCCTCATCTTCCTCGACCCCGAGGCAGAGACGACGGACGCGGAGACCATCAACACGAACCTCACCGCGGCGCTCGAGACGGAGGGGCTCACGGGCCTCACCCCGGCCGACGCCGAGGACAAGGACGCGGTTGTCGTCACGAAGGAGACCGCTGAGAAGTGGAACCTGACGACCATCGCCGACCTCGCCGCCCATAACGCCGAGATCACCTACGGTGCCCCGGCCGAGTTCCAGGAGCGCCCGCAGGGTCTGCCTGGCCTGAAGGCGAACTACGGCGTCGAGCCCGCAGCGTTCACTCCCATCGCCGATGGTGGCGGACCGGCAACGGTCGACGCGCTGGTCAGCGGACAGGTGCAGGTCGCGAACATCTTCACGACGTCGCCCGCGATCGTCGAGAACGACCTGGTCGTGCTCGAGGACCCGAAGAACAACTTCCCGGCCCAGCAGGTCATCCCTGTCGGCAACACCGACAAGCTCACCCCCGAGGTCGCTGAGGTCATCGACGCCATCTCGGCGCAGCTGACGACCGACGAGCTCATCGCCCTCAACACGCGTGTCTCCGGTGACGAGAAGGTCGAGCCCACCAAGGCCGCGACCGACTGGCTCACCGAGAAGGGCCTGCTCGGCGCCTAGGCTCCGCTTCCCCATCACGCGGTGACGCTGCGAGGGTGGATGCGGGCGAGTCCGGCCGCATCCACCCTCTCGGCAGCACCACCTTGAACCACTCACTTCCCGACCGACTCTCCCCGCTTTCCTCACCTCCAGCTCCAAGATCTACGAGAAGCGAGTTCCGGATGCAGCAGCACGCAGACGCCGAACGGCCGCACGTGCGACCCACGATGCGCCCCAGCAAGCGGGCAGCGCAGGGCAAGCGGTCGGTCACGGACGCCTCCTCGGCCGGAGTCAACGCGCTCGCTGGCACCAGCGCAGAGGGGGCGTTGCCGCTGACGAGCTTCGTCATCGGCCGCGACCGGATGACGCCGCGGATCCTGGAGCGGCTCGCCGTCACGGTCGGCCACCTCGACATCGACCCGCACGTCAGGGTCCGGCTCGCGGAGGCGCGGGGCGTCATCGAGAGCGTCATGGCCCGCGGCGAGCCCGCGTACGGCGTCAACCGCGGCCTCGGGCCGCTGCGCGACCAGGAGATCCCGGAGGAGCTGCAGCACGCGTTCCAGCTGTTCGTGCTCGCCTCCCACGACGCGGCGGTCGGCAAGAACCTCACCCCCATCGAAGCGCGAGCCGTGATGCTCGCGCGCCTCGCCGTCATGGCGCAGGGCAACTCCGGCGCCACGACGGCGCTGTTCGAGGGCCTGCGTTGCCTGCTCGAATGCGGCGTCACCCCGGCCATCCCCTCCGAGGGGTCCGTCGGCGCCGCCGACCTGTCGATGCTCGCCGCCGTCGGCAACGTGCTCGTCGGCCGCGGGCGCGTGCTCGACGAGACCGGCACGCAGACCGTCCCCGCCCGCGAGGCGCTGGCGACGGCCGGCCTCGTGCCGCTCGAGCTCGCCGCGAAGGACGGGCTCGCGCTCGTCGGGGCGAACGCCGCCTCCGTCGGCATCGCGGCCCTCACCTCCGTGCGGCTCGACCGGTTCACCGCATCCGCTGACCTCGTCGTCGCCCACACCTTCGACGCCCTGAACGGCAGCGTCAAGGGCTTCCAGGAGAAGGTCGTCGCGGCCAGGCCCCACCCCGGCCAGATCAGGGCGGCCGCGCGCTTCCGCTCCCTGCTCGGCTCGAGCCGCGCCTACGGACCGGCCACGGCGGGCTCCCTGCAGGACCCGCTCTCCATGCGCACCGTGCCGCAGGTGCACGGCACCCTCATCGAGCAGGCGGATGTGCTGCGCGAGTCGGTCACGGTCGAGCTGAACGCGCGCAGCGAGAACCCGTACATCGACATCGACAACGACGTCATCATCTCGAACGGCAACTTCTCGACCATCCAGATGGCCATCACGGCCGACTCCGTGCGCCTGCTGCTCGCGCACTTCGGCATCATGAGCGAGCGGCGCTGCTCGCTCATGATCAGGCGCCTCCGGTCCGAGCGGTCGCTCGTCGAGCAGGTGCTGTCGATCGACGACGCCGACCATCCGTTCGTGCCCGTCATCCTCGCCAACACGGCGTCGTCGCTCATGGCGCGCCTGCAGCAGCTCGCGGCGCCGGTTTCGCACCTCGGCGGGGTCGTCGGCGACGGCGTGGAAGACCACAACGCGCAGGGCTACCTGGCCGTGCGGCTCCTCGAGGACAGCCTCGAGGCGGCCGAGCGGCTCCTCGCGATCGAGGGGCTCCTCGCCGTCGGCGTGGGCGTCGCCGCGCCAGCCCCGAGCATGAAGGACCGCGCTCCGCTTGTGGTGCAGCTCTCGAAGCGCATCCGCGAGACCCTCGCCCTCAACGACCCGGCGATCATGACCTCTCAGCGAATCGACCGCGTGCGCGCCGACATCGCCGAGCTGAGCGAGCACGTGCAGGACGCGTGAGCTCCACGCTCGCCCAACGACCACCCGTCACCAGCCAAGGAGCAGCATGATCACCTTCGAGAACGTCACCAAGACGTATCCGGATGGCACCACGGCGGTGAACGACCTCAGCCTCAACATCGAGGAGGGCTCGTTCACGGCCTTCGTCGGTCCGAGCGGATGCGGCAAGACCACGTCGATGCGCATGATCAACAAGATGATCGACGCGTCCAGCGGCCGCATCACGGTGGCGGGCAAGGACGTCGCGGACGTCCCCTCCACCCAGCTGCGCCTCGGCATCGGGTACGTGATCCAGAACGCCGGCCTCTTCCCGCACCGCACCGTGCTCGACAACGTCGCGACGGTGCTGCGCCTGAAGGGGGTCCCCGCGAAGGAGGCCAGAGCGAAGGCCATGGATGCCATCGAGCGCGTCCGCCTCCGCCCCGAGCTGGTCCACCGCTACCCGGCCGACCTCTCCGGCGGCCAGCAGCAGCGCGTCGGCGTGGCCCGTGCCCTCGCGGCGGATCCGCCCATCCTGCTCATGGACGAGCCGTTCAGCGCCGTCGACCCGGTCGTGCGCGACGAGCTGCAGCAGGAGATGATCCGGCTGCAGCGCGAGCTGAAGAAGACGATCGTGTTCGTCACGCACGACATCGACGAGGCCCTCATCCTCGGCGACAAGATCGCCGTCTTCGGGCCGGGTGGCGTGCTCCACCAGTACGCGGCAGCCGAGGAGGTCATGACGAGGCCCGCCAACACGTTCGTGTCGAGCATGATCTCGAAGGACCGCGGCTACCGCGCCCTCACGTTCCGGGACGCCTCGCTCACCGCGGAGCCCCTCGCCGACGCCGTGGCCGGCATCATCGGCCTCGATGGGCACACGGCCGAGTGGTCGCTCGCGGTCGACGAGGACGGCCGCCCAGACGCGTGGCTGCACCGTGCGAGCTCGCTGCGCGTCCCGGTCGGCGCGGTCGTGACGCTCGACGACAACCTGCGGCGCTCTCTGGATGCGGTGCTCGCCTCCCCAGCCGGCCTCGCGATCGTCGTCGACCAGGCCGGCGTGGCCACCGGAGTGGTGCGCGGCGAGGCCGTCTTCGCCCGCGTCGCGGACGCGAGCGGCGAGCGATCATGAACTGGCTCATCGCGAACTGGGAGACGGTCTGGCCGATCATCATCCAGCACACCGTGCTGTCGGTGGTGCCGACGGTGCTCGGCCTCGTCATCGCCCTCCCGCTCGGGATGCTCCTCGTCGGGCGACCGCGCGGACGAGGCATCGCGATCATCGTCGCGAGCATCGTCTTCACGATCCCCTCGCTCGCGCTCTTCGTCGTGATCCCGTCGATCGTGGGCACGCCCATCATCAGCCCGCTCAACGTGATCATCGCGCTCACGCTGTACTCGACGGCGCTGCTCATCCGCACCGTGCTGGAGTCCCTCGACGCGGTTCCGGACGACGTGAAGGACGCGTCGAGTGCCATCGGCTACTCGCCCATCAAGCGCGTCATCGCGGTCGAGCTGCCCCTCGCCATCCCCGTGCTGGTCGCGGGGCTCAGGGTCGTCGCGGTCACCAACGTCTCGCTCGTCTCCGTGGGCGCCGTCATCGGCGTCGGCGGCCTCGGCCAGCTCTTCACCGCCGGGTTCCAACGCGACTACCCTGACCAGATCTTCGCGGGCATCATCACGATCCTCGTGCTCGCGTTCATCTTCGACCGCGTCATCGCGATCATCGGCGTCGCGACCACCCCATGGCTGCGCAGCGACCGGGTGAAGGCGAAGCGGGCGTCGAGGCGCACGCCGAACGAGCGCACCGAGACCGCCATGCTCGACACCGTCATCGCGAAGGGGGACATCTGATGTTCAACGAGATGCTGTCCTACTTCCTCGACCCGGCCAACTGGGCGGGCTCCTCGAGCATCCCGGCCAGGGTCGGCGAGCACCTCTGGTACTCGCTGCTGGCGGTCGCGCTGGCCGCCGTCATCGCGTTCCCGCTCGGTCTCGTCATCGGCCACACGGGCAAGGGCACGACGTTCATCGTCGCCACCGCCAACGTGCTGCGAGCGCTCCCCAGCCTCGGTCTCATGACGCTGCTCGTGCTGCTCATGGGCCTCGGACTGTTCCCGCCGGTGATCGCGCTGGTCGTGCTCGCCGTGCCCCCGCTCCTCGCCGGCGTCTACTCGGGTGTCGCGAACGTGAGCCGCGCGACGGTGGATGCGGCGCGCGCCATGGGCATGACCGAGTGGCAGATCGTGTGGCAGGTCGAGCTGCCGAACGCGATGCCGCTCATCGTCGCGGGGCTCCGCAGCGCGGTGCTGCAGGTCATCGCCACGGCGACCATCGCCGCCTACGTGAACCTCGGCGGCCTCGGACGCTACATCTTCGACGGCCTCGCCGTCACGGACTACGGGCGCGTGCTGGTCGGCGCTGTCCTCGTCACGGGGCTCGCGCTGGTCGTCGACGGCCTGCTCGCGCTGCTCGGGCGACTCGTCGTCCCTGGCCGCACGAAGCGCGGGTCGAAGGGTGCCGGGGCTGAAGCCGGTGCCGGTTCTCGCGCCGGCGCCTCCTCGGGCGCGACCGCCGCATCCACGAGCGCGGCCACGGCGAGCGCGTAGCCCCCGGGCGGGCGGGCGCGGCGCCAGGGACCGAGCTACTCGGCGGCGAGGACCTCGTCGACCGGGCGGTAGGCGAGGCCGAGCGCCGTGGCGACACCTCGGTTGGTGACGTGCCCGCCGTGCACGTTGAGGCCGAGCGCGAGGGCATGGTCCTCCTGCATGGCCCGCTTCCAGCCCTTGTCGGCGATGGCGGTCACGTACGGGAGCGTCACGTTCGTGAGGGCGCGCGTCGAGGTCTCCGGCACGGCACCCGGCATGTTGGCGACGCAGTAGTAGATCGAGTTGTGCACGGCGAACGTCGGGTCGTCGTGCGTCGTCGGGTGGGAACCCTCGAAGCATCCGCCCTGGTCGATCGCGATGTCGACGAGCACGGAGCCCTTCTTCATGCCCGCCACCATCTCGTCGGTGACGAGCTTCGGGGCGGCGGCGCCCGGGATGAGGACGGAGCCGACGACCAGGTCGGCCTCGGCGAGCTGCGCCGCGATCTCGTACGCCGACGATGCCCGCGTCTGGATCTTGCCCTGGAACTGCACCTCGAGCTCACGGAGGCGCGGGATGTTCAGGTCGATGATGGTGACGTCCGCGCCCATGCCGACGGCGTTCGCGGCGGCGTGCTCCCCGGCGACACCGCCGCCGATGACGACGACCTTCGCCTTCGGGGTGCCGGGCACGCCGCCGAGCAGCAGGCCGCGTCCGCCAGCAGCCTTCATGAGGTGGTAGGCGCCGACCTGGGTGGCGAGGCGGCCGGCGACCTCGCTCATGGGCGTGAGCAGCGGCAGGGAGCGGTTCGGGAGCTGCACCGTCTCGTACGCGATGGCGGTCGTGCCGGCGTTCGCGAGCGCTTCCGTCTGCGCGCGGTCGGCCGCGAGGTGCAGGTAGGTGAAGAGCACCAGCTCGGGGCGCATGTGGCGGTACTCGGCGGCGATGGGCTCCTTCACCTTGAGCAGCAGCTCGGCCGTCGACCAGACCTCGTCTGCGGTCGCGAGGATGCGCGCACCCGCCGCCTCGTAGGAGGTGTCGGGGATTGCCGAGCCGAGGCCGGCCCCCGCCTCGATGAAGACCTGGTGGCCGTGGCGCTCCAGCTCGTGGACCCCGGCGGGCGTGATAGCCACGCGGTTCTCGTTGTTCTTGATCTCCGTCGGGACCCCGATGCGCATGATTACCCCTTTGTGTTCGTGCTCGTTCGGTGCTTCTCTCCGGCAATCATGCGCAGAACGTGTTTCGAATACGTTGAATGCCGAAGAAACATCGGCATGTGAGGGAGAATCGGGGCAAAACTTCGCTGAGGAGGTACACGCGTGGGTGAGATGCCGAAGGAACTACGGGCCGTCGACGCCGGGCTGCTCGACGATGTCGACCGCCGTCTCGTCGAGCTGCTGCAGGCCAACTCGCGGCAGTCGAACACGCAGCTCGCGGCCGCGGTCGGTATCGCCCAGTCGACGTGCATCGCGCGCGTGCGCTCGCTCGTCGATCGCGGCATCATCACGAGGTTCACGGCGGATGTGGGCCTGCCGCAGCTGGGCCTCGCGCTGCAGGCCCTCATCAGCGTCAACATCCGCTCGGGACAGCGCCAGGAGCTCGCGCACTTCGCGGAGGAGATGCGTGCGCTGCCCGAGGTCGTGCAGATCTTCTTCCTCGGCGGCTCGGAGGACTTCATCGTGCACGTCGCCGTCCGCGATTCGAACGACGCGCGGGAGTTCGTGGTGGCGAACCTGTCGACGCACCCTGCCGTCGCCTCCACTCGGACGAGCATCGTCTTCGACCACCACCGCATCCGCTGAGCTGCACGCTTCGTGCGTGCCGCGTCCTGCGTGCCACACGGCAAGACGTCGGTCCTTGGCGGATTCACGGAGGTGACGACCGGCAGATACCCCAGGTCTGCGAGCGTCGGGGCCGTACCCCGCGCAGACTTCGGGCATGTGCAGGCGCGGCGGTGCGCACGCCTGCGCAAGGCCGAGGTCTGCGTAGCCGGAGTGCGCCCGACCCACAGGTCCCCTTCGTCTCAACGCCGACCTGACGCCGACCCAACGCCGACCTGACGCCGACCCTGACCAGCGCTGACCGGCCCGCTCCGGCACCCGCTCCGGCTCCCGCAACTCATCCCGTGATCTGAGAACGCAGTAGCCGGAACCGCCGAGACGTTCTTATTCTGTGTGCATGGATCCAGCAGCGCAGGCGCAGGACGACCTCGTCGCGACCCTCATCGTGCGTGGGAAGATCCGAGACCCGCGCGGCGTCTGGGGGCAAGGCGAGGTGTGGGCGGCGGGGCCGCGCATCGTCGCGGTGCACACGGGCCGCTCCCGCACCCCGGCACCCGCTGGCGCCCGCATCGTCGACGTCGGCGACGCCTACGTGCTGCCCGGAGTGGTGGATGCGCACGTGCATTCACTCTCGCACGGCGGCGAGGGCATCGCAGCGGCGACGAGGGCCGCTGCGGCCGGTGGCGTGACGACGATCGTCGAGATGCCGTATGACGGCACCGGCCCCATCAACAGCCTCGACAGGCTCCGCGCGAAGCAGGACCTCACGAACGATGAGGCGCACATCGACGTGGCGCTGCTCGGCACGCTCGCGCCCGGCGGCGGCTGGCGCGCGGCCGGCGAACTCGCCGAGGCTGGGGCTGCCGGCTTCAAGGTGTCACTGTTCCACACGCACGAGACGCGCTTTCCTCGCATCGACGACCGCGAGCTGCTGAGCGTCATGGCCGCGGTTCGGGACGCGGGACGCACGCTGTGCACGCACGCCGAGAACAACGAGATCATCCAGGCGCTCCTCCGCGAGGAGCGAGCGGCGGGCAGCACCGACCCGCAGTCGCACTCACGCTCTCGCCCGCCCGTCTCGGAGACGCTGGGTGTGCTGACGGCACTCGAGGTCGCCGCCGACACTGGGGCCAGGCTGCACGTCTGCCACCTGTCGCTTCCCCGCAGCGTCGACCTGGTCGACTGGTACCGGACGCAGGGCGCCGACGTCACGCTCGAGACCTGCCCGCACTACCTGACCTTCACCCAGGACGACCTCGAGACGCAGCGGGGGCGCCTGAAGATCAACCCGCCGCTGCGTGACGCGGAGGCGCGCGACGGGCTGTGGGATCGCCTCGGCAAGGGGCTGGTGAGCGTGGTCAGCTCGGACCACGCCCCGTGGTCGACGGAGCTGAAGGAGCACGACGTCATGCTCGACAACAGCTCGGGCGCGCCGGGCGTGCAGACGCTCGTCGCCGCGACGCTGGGCGGCGCGCTGCGTCGTGATCCGTCCGGCACGCTGCTGGCGCAGGCGGTAGATGCGCTCACGATCAGCCCAGCGCGCCGCTACGGTCTCGACGCTCGGAAGGGGTCGCTCGAAGTCGGCAAGGACGCCGACATCGTCGTATTCACGCCGGGGGACATATCCATCGAACTCGACCGGATGCTCTCGAACGCGGGCTGGACGCCATACGAGGGCATGTCGCCCGGCGGCAGTGTGACGCACACCTTCTCCCGCGGCGAGCTCGTCTACTCCGACACCGCTGGACTCCTGGCGCGCGCGGGCCGGGGAGAGGTGCTGGTCTGACCATGAGCGATCTGCGACCGAAGGCGGACCCGAACGGACGGCCCATATCCGGGGGAGCGGCTGCCTCCGGTGGGGCTGGGGGGACCGGGGGAGCCGCGTACAAGTCGCTGCACCGTGGCCTCGAGATCCTGCAGCTCATCCAGGGCCGAGGGCGGCTCAAGATCTCGGAGATCAGCAGCGAGCTCGGCATGCCGCTGTCGACCGTGTACCGCTACGTGACCGTGCTTCGAGACGCGGGCTTCGCGATCGAGATCGACGGCTACCTCATGCCGTCGAGCCGCCTCGCGGAAAACGACGACGCCTCCCCGCACCTCGTGCGCTACGCGGCGCCCGTGCTGCGTCGCCTCAGGGAGCTCACCGGCATGACGGCGATCCTCGCCGTGCGCGTGCACATCACGGCCGTGTGCCTGGAGGTGTCGTACGCGCATCCGCAGCACCGCATCCCCTTCGGACGCGGGAAGGTGCGCAGCCTCTACGCGGGGGCGACGGCACTGCCCCTGCTCGCGTACGCGCCGAAGAAGGTCGTGCGCGAGCTGCTCTCCGGCGGCCTCCGCGCGTACACGACCGCGACGATGAGCCCGGAGATGATCGAGCCGTACCTGCGGCAGGTGCGCGCCGAGGGGCACGCCGTCTCCTACGGGCAGATCACCCCTGGCATGGTCGGCATCGGCGTGCCCGTCTTCGCAGGCGGCCGAGTGCTGTGCTCCCTGTCTCTTGTCGGTGACGAGCGGCAGACTGGGGTACTGGATGAGCGCGTCGCGCTCCTCAAGCAGGGAGCTGCAGAGCTCGCCGCGAAACTGCCGTCCAACGTCGACCTCGAAGTCTGGAGCGACCAGAGTGCCTGAAATCGCCGCGAACCCCGCAGCCCCGTCCCCCGCCTTCGAGGAGTCCGCGCCGCCCGTGTCCGGGCCGCTCGCGAGCCCCATCCTCGCGCGTGGGACGCAGCCGATCACCGCGCAGCGCGGCACGAAGCTGCGCGCGAGGAACTGGCGGGCCGAGGGCCTGCTTCGCATGTTCGAGAACGTGCTCGAGGTGGGCGAGAACGCGGCGGAGCTCATCGTCTACGCGTCGCTCGGCAAGGCCGCCCGCAACTGGGACGAGGCCTGCCGCATCGTGAACTCGCTGCTCGAGCTCGACGAGGCCGAGACGCTGATCCTGCAGACGGGCGCCGCGGTCGGCATCATGTCGACGAAGCGCGACTCGCCCATGGTGCTCTCCGCCGTCAACAACACCGTCGGCAACTGGGCGACCAGCGACCGCTTCTACGAGCGGTACCGGGCCGGGCAGACCATCTGGGGCGGACTGACGGCCGCCGCCTGGCAGTACATCGGCAGGCAGGGCGTGCTGCAGGGCACGTACGAGCTCCTCCGCGAGGTGCTGGTCCAGCACTACGACGCGCGGGCAGAGGGCCGGTGGATGCTCACGGCCGGGCTCGGCGGCATGGGCTCAGCCCAGCCCATCTCGGCGCGCATCCTCGGCCTGTCGTCCCTGACCGTGGAGATCGACCAGGTGAAGATCGACCGGGCGCTCGCGGTGGGCGGGGTCGACGTCCTCGCACCCTCGCTCGACGACGCGCTGGCGCTGCTCGAGGCGGCACGCGCCGAGGGCATCCCCGCCGCCGTCGCGCTCCGCGCCAACGCGGCGGCCGTCTTCGCGGAGCTCGCCGCGCGCGGCGTCGTCCCGGACATCGTCACCGACCAGACCGCCGCGCACGACGCGCGCTACGGCTACGTGCCCCTCGAGTACACGCTCGACGAGTGGATCGCCGCCCGTGAGTCCGAGCCGGAACGCGTCGAGGCCCTCGCACGCGCCTCCATGGCCAAGCAGGTCGAGGCCATGCTCACGCTGCAGGAACGCGGATCCATCGCCTTCGAGAACGGCAACAACCTGCGCGTGAAGGCGTTGGAGCACCTCGGCGAGAGCGAGACCGAGCGGGTCAACCGCATCCCCGGCTTCATGGAGGCCTACCTCCGGCCGCTCTTCGCGCGCGGCATCGGTCCCTTCCGCTGGGCGTGCCTGTCCGGCGACGTCGAAGACCAGCTGACCATGGATGCGCTCGCTTCCTCGCTCTTCCCGGACCGGCCCGAGGTCGCCGAGTGGCTCGCGCTCGCGGGCGTCCACGTGCCGCAGCAGGGCCTCCCCGCGCGGTCCTGCTGGCTCGGGCACGGCGAACGCTCGCGCCTCGCGCAGGCCGCGAACGAGCTCGTCGCCGACGGCCGACTCACGGCTCCCGTGCTCTTCAGCCGCGACCACCTCGACTCCGCCGGCATGACCCATCCGCGCATCGGCACCGAGGGCATGCGAGACGGCTCCGACGGCGTCACCGACTGGCCGCTCCTCGACGCCATGCTGCTCTCCACCGCCGGGGCCGACCTCGTCGCGATCCACTCGGGTGGCGGCGGCTACACCGGGTGGATGCAGTCCGCCGGCGTCTCCATCGTCGCCGACGGCAAGCCGGAGACCCTCGAACGACTCCGCCTGGCTCTCGACCTCGACACGGGGCTCGGCGTCATCCGCCACGCCGCCGCCGGCTACGAGGAGGCCGCGTCCGCCATCGCGCGGAACGGCGAGACGGGCGACGCCCCCATCGCCGCCCTCGGGCTCGCCGCGCGCGGTGCCCCCGCGTCCGCCGGGCCGGCCGCAGAAGAGGCCGCAGCGCCGGCGGCATCCACCCCCACCGACCCCGAAGGGAACGCCCGTGCGTGAACTGACCCAGGAAGACGCCGTCCACGGAGTGCTCGGAGGCGGTGTGCTCGCGTGCGGCGGCGGCGGGTGGAAGCACCACGGCGAGCTCATGGGCCGCATGGCGACCGAGCTCAACAGGCCGGTGCTCGCGGGCATCGACGAGCTCCCGGAGGACAGCTGGGTGGCGACGGTCACCGCGATCGGCGCGCCAGCCGCGAAGAACTGGGAGATCCGCCCCGTCGACTATGTGCACGCCCTGCAGGAGCTCATCAGGGCGACTGAGGTGCCCATCTCGGCCGTCATGACCGCGCAGAACGGCTACTCGACGACGCTGAACGGCTGGATCCAGTCGTCCGTGCTCGGCGTCAAGGTGCTGGATGCGGCCGGAGACGTGCGCGCGCACCCGACGGGCAAGCTCGGCTCGCTCGGCCTCGCCGAGCGGGAAGGCTACGTGGCGACGCAGGTCGTGTCGGGCGGCAACCGCGCCCTCCACGGCCACTTCCTCTCCGTGAACCGGGGCACGATCAACACATGCGACGACGTGCTGCGCGACATCTCGGTGCGCACGGGCGGCTTCATCGCCGCCGCCCGCAACCCGGTCGAGCTGAGCTACGTGCGCGAGCACGCCGCGCACGGGTCGATCTCGCTCGCCCTCGACCTCGGCAGGGATATGGCGGCGGCGCTCCGGAAGCGCGGCGCCGGGAAGCAGGAGGCGTTCGTGCAGGCAGTCGTCGAACGCCTCGGCGGCACGGTCGTCTCGCGCGGGCCGCTCGGCCTCGAGGTGCCGACCGACACGCACGGAGGCTGGGACCACGGCACCTTCCGCATCGGCGACTTCACGGTGCCGTACCTCAACGAGTACATGGCCATCGAGTCGGGCGGGGAGCGCATCGCAACCTACCCGGACACGATCATCCTCCTCGACCCGAAGCTCGGAGAGGCGGTCGCGGTGAAGGATGCCGCCGAGGGGCAGGAGGTTGTGCTCGTGTCGGTACCGGCCTCCGCGCTGCCGGTGTCGTCGTCGGCGATCGACGAGTCCGGGCTCGCCGAGATCGAGCAGATCATGGGCATCGACTTCCTGAAGTACCGCGACTCGGGACTCGTCGGCGGAACGGCCGGCTATGTCGGCTGACACCGCGGATGCGCTGCTCGGCGCCGTCGACCCGTCGCGTCTGCGGCCAGACCAGCAGCGGGTGCTCGCCGACCTGACCGAGCTCGCCGGCCTCATCGAGAGCGCAGAGCCTGGGTTCTCCCGCCGGGTGTTCTCCGACGCGTACCGTGCGGGGCGCGAATGGGTGCGCGACCGGATGCGCGCATCCGGTCTCGACGCGCACATCGACCCGGCGGGCAACGTCGTAGGGGTGCTGCGCGGCGCGAACTCGTCGCTGAAGCCCCTCATGACCGGTTCGCACACCGACACCGTGCACGCGGGCGGACGCTACGACGGCATCGTGGGCGTGCTCGGCGGCATCGAGGTCGCGCGGCGCCTGCGCGAGGAGGGCATCACGCTCGCACGTGACCTATACGTCGTCGACTTCCTCGGCGAGGAGGCGAACTCGTTCGGCGTCTCCTGCATCGGCTCGCGCTCCATCGCGGGGCTGCTCCTCCCCGAGCACCTCGAGCGCACGAACGGCGACACGGCGCTTCGGCTCGGCGACGCCATGACGGGGTTCGGCCTCGACACGAGCGGCGCCCTCGGCCAGGCCTGGGCGCCCGGGTCCCTGCACGCCTACCTCGAGCTGCACATCGAGCAGGGGCCGCAGCTCGAACGCAGCGGCAAGCAGATCGGCGTCGTGACGGCGATCGCGGGCATCGAACGCCTCACGGCCGCGTTCTCGGGCCGAGCAGACCACGCGGGCACCATGCCCATGCAGGGCAGGCACGACGCGCTCATCGCGGCCGCCGAGGCGATCCTCACGATCGAGCGAGAAGCGTGCGGGGCCCCCATCCACGGCGTGTCGACGACGGGCCGTATCGAGTCGTCGCCTGGCTCCTTCAACATCGTTCCAGACGAGGCGCGCATCTGGGCGGAGATGCGCAGCGTGGATGCGTCGTGGCTGCACGGCGCGAAGCGTCGCGTCGCCGAGGACATCGCTGCGGCCGCCGCGCTCCGCGGCGTCGAGACCGCCATCGAGTGGCTCAACGACCAGGACCCGGTCGCGGCCGACCCCGACGTGCAGCGCCTCCTCGGCGACGCCACGGACGCGCTCGGCTACACGTGGGAGGCCGTGCCGTCCGGCGCGGGCCACGACGCGGCGCACCTCGCGCACCTCGGACCCATGGGCATGATCTTCGTGCCATCGGTCGGCGGGCGCAGCCACGTGCCCGAGGAGTTCACCGAGGCCGACGACATCGCGGTCGGCATCCACGTGCTCGCGACGGCGCTCGTCGCCGCCGACCGCAGCGAGCGCCCCCTCGCCGCGAGCTGACCGCGCCGGCCCGCCCTCGCGCCCGCCCTCGCGCCCGCCCTCGAGCCCCCGCGCCCGCCCCCGCCGCTTTCAGGATGGCTTTCGCGCTTCGGGATGAGTTGCAACCCATCCGCGTGCGTGTATGTCATCCCGAAACTGCACTGGCCGCTTCGTGACGCCGCGCCGCCCCCGCCCCCGCGCCGCGCCCGCCGCCCCCGCGCCGTACGGTTTCGGGATGGGTTTCACGCTTCGGGATGACTTGCAACCCATCCGCGTGCGTGTATCCCATCCCGAAACTTCACTGGCCGCTTCGTGACGCCGCCCGCCCGCCCGAGCGCCGCTCGCAACGTCCCGCCCCCGCGCCGCACGGTTTCGGGATGGGTTTCGCGCTTCGGGATGACTTGCAACCCATCCGCGTGCGTGTATCCCATCCCGAAACTCGCGCCGGCCGCCTCGCGCCGGTCGCGCCGGGCCTGCGCCGTGCGCTTCGCGCCGCCGCAGGCCCGAGTGGAGCGAAAGCCCAGGCACGGCCCCCAAGGTGGGAGCGTGTGTCGGTCAGGTGGCCGGCGGTCGGGAACGAGGGGAACGCCCATGGCTACGTTTGTGCTCATCCACGGTGGAGGATCGTCGAGCTGGGACTGGCACCTTGTGGTCCCGAAGCTGGAGGAGGCGGGCCATCGCGCGGTCGCCGTCGACCTGCCGATCGAGGAGCCGGGTCTGTCGCTCGTCGACTACGCGGACTCGGTCTCGGCGCAGCTCGACGAGGCGAGGGGCGACAGTTCCGACGGCGACGGGCAGGGGGAGCAGCTGGTGATCGTCGGTCACTCGCTCGGCGGCTTCTCCGCCGCTCTCGTGGCTGAGCGTCTCGACGCCGACGGGCTCGTCTACGTCGCGGGCATGATCCCGAAGCCGGGCGAGACGATGCAGGAGTGGTGGACGGCGACGGGCCACAGCGCGCTCGGCGTCGATGCCGAGGACGAGCTCGTGTACTACAACCTCGTGCCGGACGATCTTGTGGTCGACGCGAAGGCGCACGTGCGCGAGGAGTCCGGCTCGTGGATGGATGCGCCGTGGCCGGGCGTCGGCCGCGAGGTCCCCACGGGGTTCATCGCGCCTGAGGACGACCTGTTCTTCCCGCTCGAGTTCGCGAAGCAGCTCGCCCGCGACCGTGCGGGGGTCGAGGCGGTCGTGGTCCCCGGAGGCCACTACGTCGCCATCGGCGCGCCTGACCCGCTCGCGAGGGCCCTCGCGGAGTTTGCTGACGGCCTCTGACCGGGAGGCTGGGTACGCTCGTCAGATGCAGCAGCTCACCGAGGCCCAGATCCGGGATGCGTTTGTCAACGCCTCGCGCAAGGAGGTCAGCGACCTGACGTTGCTGCCTGGGTTCCACGACGTGGACTGGGAGCGGCGCGACTACCTCGGCTGGACGGACCCGAAGCTGGGGCGTCGCGCCTACGCGGTGATCCCGGTGGACGGGGACCTCGTGGCGATCATGTTCGAGCGTGCGCGGAAGCTGCCGACTCGGCGCGCCATGTGCTCGTGGTGCGAGGACGTGACGCTGCCCAACGACGTCGTCTTCTACAGCGCGAAGCGCACCGGCGACGCAGGCCGTCGCGGGGATACCGTCGGCACGCTCGTCTGCGCCGAGTTCGAGTGCTCGACGAACGTGCGACGCCTTCCCACGTCGGCGTACATCGGCTACGACCGTGAGGCGGCCCGCGAGCAGCGCAAGGAGAACCTGCGGATGCGCGCTGCGAGCTTCGCGAGGAACCTGCGCGACGGGGTCTGAGCGCCATCCACCGGATGTCGCTCGGCGTCTACTTGCCGGCGACTGCCTTGGCTGCGCGGTGGGCGATGACGAGGCTCAGGATGACTCCCGTGAGCGTCGAGATCACGGCGAGGGAGAGCGCGACGAGGTACGGCGCGACGGAGTTGGCGGAGAGCACCGAGACGATCGCGAAGACGATGCCGGCGCCTGCACCGGTATTCGCCGGGCGCAGTGCCGCCTCGTGGCCGGCCCGCCAGGCTTCGTCGGATGCGCGAGTCGCTGCGGTGCGCAGACCCGCGTACCCCCAGCGATCGAGACGCCCGTCAGCTCCCCAGCGGACCGTGAGCATGCTCATGAGGTTGCCGACGACGAGGATCACTGCCACTGCGATGGCGGCAGGGAAGCTCGGGGGCTGGAGTTCGATCACCAGGTGATGAGGTCGGCTCGGAGTCAGACGAGGGCAGCGGCGGCAGGACTCCGGGGAGTCGTGCTCGCACGCTTACGCGCGCTTCTGCTCGTAGCCGCTCGCGTCGTCGTCGTCTTCGTCGGCGTCATCATCGTCGAGGTACTCGGACCACTTCGAGAGGATGTCGTCGTTGGGTTCTTCAGTGGCTGGCGGACTCGCCGGGTAGCTCGAGGAGCCACCGGAGAGTTCACGTGCCAGCGCGTCATAGTTCGTCTCATGTACGGAGTACTTGAGCTCACGGGCGACCTTGGTGTGCTTCGCCTTTTGACGGCCACGCCCCATGCGTAACCCCCTTATAATTCGGGCCGGGCAGGAATGGCCACCCGGTCGCAAGTCGTTAACGAAAATCTGACGCTCACATTACCACGGCGGCCGAGCGAATCTTCGGTGCGCCGACCCGGCCGCGTCACTCTGCGTCTCTAGACTGTGGCCTACCGGACCCGAGCTCGTCGACAGTCCGATGTACCCGCAGAGCTGCGCCCGCAGCGCCTCGACAGGAAGCCGGACGTGCTCACCGTGAAGACCGACATCGACCTCGTCGTCATCGGCGCGGGTGTGCCAGGTGTGACGGTCGCTGCGACGCTCGCCGAGATGGGCCTCCGGCCGCTGCGGGATTTCGTGGTCTTCGATGCCGAGCCGCAGCCCGGCGGATCCTGGGGACGCGGGTGGGACTTCCAGACGGTGGGGCACACGCCCCTGCTCTCCGGCCCGCCTGGGCTCTCTGAGCTGGGCATCCGTCTCAGCGATCAGGATCCTGAGGCCATCGTCCGCGACATCATGCCCCCGCTCATGCGGCGCTACGAGGATGCGTACGACCTGTTCGTGGCCCGCCCGGTGCGGGTGCTGCGCGTCGAGGCGATGCGGCGCTCGCCGTTGTTGACGCTGCACATCCAGGTGGGGGACCGCCCGCCGCGCACGATCACGACGAGGTACGTCATCAACGCGACTGGCGACTGGTCGTCGCCGTTCGTGCCCTGGTATCCGGGTGCCCTCGACTTCGCCGGCCAGCAGCTGCCGTCCGCGCACATCGAGTCGTTGGCGGGATTCTCGGGCAAGCGGGTGCTTGTCGTCGGCGGTGGGCGCTCGGCGGTGACGATCCTGCGCGAGCTGGAGCCGATCGCGGCGAAGACGGCGTGGTCGACGCGTCGTGAGCCCGACTTCCACGAGCTGCCGCGCCTCACGCTGCCGTCGCGGACCGATTCCCGGCAGCGGGAGATGGATGCACGCCACGAGGCCGAGTTCGTCCGATTCGTCGAGCGAGGGGAGCGTCTGCCGAGCGAGGTGAGCGTGCGCGGCATCCCACTCTCGAGGGGGACTCTCGCTGCGGTTCGGCGGGGGCTGCTCGTCTCGCAGGGTCCTCTCGCGAGCGTTCAGCCGGATGGGGTGACGTTGGCGAGCGGTGAGCGCTTCGAGGCGGATGCGATCATCTGGGCGACGGGGAGTCGTCCCACGATGCGCCATCTCGCGCCCCTGCAGCTGCGCGAGCAGGGCGGCATGGCTCGTCTGCGCGACGGGTGGAGTCGCCGAGACAATCGCGTCGCGCTGCTCGGCTACGGAACGAACCGTCGGAACCCGGTGGCGGCCCGCCTCGATGCCGAGCATCTCGCGGAGGGCGTCTTCGATCGCCTCGGCGAGACCCCGGCCACGGTGAAGTAGCCCCTCCTACTCCCTGCCCCTTCCCGCGCTGAAAAGTCAGCCAGATGCAGCTTCCGCCGATCGGGCGCGTGCATCTGGCTGACTCTTCCACCGGGGATCAGAGTCAGGGGATCAGCGAGTCAAGGGTTTCGGGGGCAGAGGGACCAGAGGGCGAGGCGCACCGCGGGAGCGCTAGCCGCGGTGCGCGGAGGCGAGCACCGAGGTGACGACGGGGCGCGTGCCGAGGAGCGCCAGCCAGACGGCACCGAATCCGAGCGCGAAGCAGAGGGCCATCGTGAGCATCGCGAGGGGCGCGATGATCAGCGAGGCGCCGACGATCGGCAGGATGATGGCTGCCGCGGCTCCGGCTCCTCCGAGTGCGGCGAGCAGCAGCGGCGCCCAGACCTGCACGCGCTGCGCCTGCTCGAAGACCTTGCGCGGCATGCCGGCCCTGTCGAGGGAGATGAGCAGCTTGCGCTCGTCGAGGATCGCGGCCGCCTGCGAGACGCCGACCGTGCACGCCAGCATGAGGAACGCGATGAAGAGTGTCAGGAAGACGCCGGTGCGCAGGTCGGTCATGAGGATGAGATCCTCTGCCTGCATCCCCGACGTGCCGACCATGTCGAGGAGGGCGAGGCCGCTGCCGCCGATGACGGCGACGAACGCGATCATCGCGATGCCCGAGACGCTGCGCCACGCGACGCCGGGCGTCTCGGCGAGCCGGCGCCCGCCGATGAGGCGTGCGGGTGACTTCGCGCGCTTCGCCATCTGCCGGCCGATGAGGCCGACCAGGGGGCTGCCGATGAGGTTGAGGGCGAGCATCCCTGCCGCAAGGGGGACGAGCACGGCGATGACGATTCCGATCATGCCGAAGGCCGACGCGAGTCCCTGCATCATGCCGACGAGGCCGAGGCTGATGAGCAGGATGACGACGCCGGAGGCGAGCGCGAACCACTTGACCCGCGGCTGCGTGCCGCGCTTGCGCACGCCGAGGGGCGTGACGCGCACGGCTGCCAGCCCGGCGAACGAGCTGAGGGCCGCCAGCAGGGTGATGCCGGCCGCGGTCGCGAGGAGCACCGGGAACCCCACCCAGACGGACGCCGCCCCGATGGGGGCGCCGTAGAAGTGCAGGAGCCCCACGAGGGGGAGGAGTGCGGCGTAGAGCACCATGCCGGCGAGGATGCCCGCGATGGCGACGAGCGTCGCCTCGGCGACGGCGAGCAGCGTCACGACCCTGGTGGATGCGCCGAGCAGCCTGAGCGTCGCGAGGCGATCGTCGCGGCGGCGGGCGGAGAGGCGTGCCGCCGCGACGCCGAGGGTCAGCAGCGGGACCGCGAGCAGGGTCAGCGCGAAGACGGCGAAGAAGCCGTGGGACGGCATGCCTGGCGGCGGGTTGAAGAGCATCATGGTGCCGCCGACCACGACGAGCGTGAGGGCCGTCACGACGGCGAAGGCCACGGCCGGCAGGGCGACGGCGGCGCGGCCGACGGTGTCGGGCCGGGTGAGCATCCGCAGGATCGTGAGGAGCGGGATGCGGCTGGAGCCGCGGGGCGCGGGGCTCGGGACGCTCACGGTGCCGACTGCGGACGACGGGGCGGCGGCCCTGACCTTCGCGGTCGGTCGGGTATCCGCTGCGAGGCCGAGGGGCCCGGCGTCGTGGCTGCCGTTCATGCGCGGGCCGCCGTGTCCTCGAGGAGGTACCCGTCGCGCATCCGAACCGTGCGGTCGCAGCGCGCCGCGACCTCGGGGTCGTGGGTGACGACGACGAGGCTGCGGCCGGCCCGTGCGGTCGCGGCCAGCAGCGCCGTCATGACGTCGGCGCTCGTCGCTGAGTCGAGGGCGCCCGTCGGCTCGTCCGCGAAGACGACGCGGGCGCCGGTGACCTGGGCGCGGGCGATGGCGACGCGCTGCGCCTGCCCACCGGAGAGCTCTCCGATGCGGCGGGCCTCCATGCCGGCGAGCCCCATCGCCGCGAGCCACTGCGCAGCGGCCTGCTCGGCGCGCGTGCGGTCGACGCCGCAGAGCATCGCCGCGATGGCGACGTTCTCGAGTGCGGTGAGCTCCGGCAGGAGCATCCCCTCCTGGAACACGAAGCCGAATTCGGTGCGGCGCAGCTCGGTGCGCTCCGCGTCGGACATTCCGGTGATCTCGCGGGTGCCGGCAGCGCCGTGCAGATCGATGCGGCCCGCGTCCGGCGTGACGATGCCGGCCAGGCAGTGGAGGAGCGTGGTCTTGCCCGACCCGGAGGCGCCCATGATGGCGAGCGCCTCGCCTGCCTGCACCGCGATGCTGACGCCCGCGAGGGCGGTCGTCGGTCCGTAGGCCTTGCTGAGTGAATGCGCCGTGAGCACCCCGCCGGCAGCTGGCAGGGCTGTGGATGCGCGGCCCGCCGCATCGTTCGGGTGCGGGGCGAAGCGTGGTGCGGGTGCTGCTGCCGCGTGCGGTTGTGCCGCGGCCGGTGTCTGGAAGCCTGGGTGGGAAGTCATGCTTCCAAGGTGCCCGTCTGGGGGTGCGCGCCTCGACCGCCTGCGGGCTCATCCGCCCCCGACTCTGGGAGGGTATTCGCGGGCCGGCGTCATCCGGGAGGATGACCGCTGGTGCCGCGGCCGGGGTCTACCAGCCGAGCATCCCGAGCCCGAGGCTCTCGCCGAGCAGCTGGCCGACGGTCACGCCGATCAGCGCCGCGAGCACTCCCCAGAGCATCTGGATGATCACGATGATCGCGGCCTTGCCGATCTTGCGGGCGCCCAACGCGTTCGTCGCGTCGAGCATGACGGAGCTCCACGAGCTCATGCCCCCGCAGAAGCCGGAGATGACGAGCATCGACGCGACGGTTGGAAGTGGGAGCAGCCCTGCCGCGAGGCCGGCGATGAGCGACGCGACGACGTTCACGATCATGAGCCGCCACTCCGGGGCGATACGGCGCGGTGCGGCTGCGCCCTGCGGGCTCGATGGGTGGGCGGTGGAGATCGCCGATGCCGGTTGGCGTATCCGCGGCCACCCTTCGACGGCGACGTACCGGATGCAGGCGCCGAGGCCTCCTGCGAGCCCGACCGCCAGGAGCACGAGGACGTCCATCAGCGCACCCCGCCAGCTGGCGCTCCGCCGTCGGGGCCGAACGTGTCGTGGCTCGGCGCGACCGGGCCTCGGCCCGCACCTGGCGGAGGGGAGACGCGACGGCCGATGGCTCGCCCCGCGACGATGGCGAGGATGCCGCCGACGGTGCCGGCCGCGAACGCGACGACCGCCCAGCCGGAGTTCGAGAAGACGAGGGCGAGCGCCAGGGCGATGAGGGAGAACGTGGTGAAGCCGCCGCAGAAGCCGGGGCCGAGGGCCGCGCGCAACGTGGCCAGCCGCTCCGGCCAGTGCGCTCCCGCGACGATGCCGAGCGCGAGGGACCCGGCCACGTTGGCGATGAGCGCCGCGACGATGTCGGAGTCGAGGACGTGCAGGTTCGCGGAGAGTGGCACGTACAGCGTCTGGTCGCCATCGAGCATCGACGTCGTCGTCAGGGACGTCAGCCAGACGCGCGCGAGCGTCCCGAGGGTGCCGCCGAGGAACACGGCGAGGAGGAGGCGGGCAGGCGAACGCACGCGGCAACCGTACTCCCGGGCTGGGCCGGGCGCCAGCAGCCCGCGGCGGCGGCGATCCTGCGGCGCGCCCATCGCGAGGGGCGCTCCCCGTGGTGGAGAGCGCCCTTCGCGCCTGGCGTCTGGCGTGCGCCTGGTCCGCGGCTCAGGCGTCGGAAGTGCCCCCGCCGTCGCCGCTCCTGTCGTCACGCGAGCCGAGGGCGTGCGAGATGCGCTCTCGCACTCGCTCCAGCTCCTGGTCGAGGAACGTCACGATGCCGGGGGAGAGCCGCTGCTCGCTCTGCGCGGCGCGCAGCTCCTGCCGCAGCTCGTGTCGGAACCGGTTGAGCACCAGGTCGGCCTGAGACAGAGCCTCGAGCTGCGCGCGCAGGGCGTCTCGCGGCGGCCGGCTGTCGCCTCCTGGCTCGGATCTTGAGGCCCCGTCGTCTGCCGTGCCGCTGCTCCAGACGTGCGAGCTGCTCGCGGAGGACCACGTGTCGTAGCGCCCATGCGTTCGGTGGCCGTCGCCCGCTGCCGTCGGGGCCTGCGGCGTCTGCGGCGCCTCGGGGGCTCCAGGTGCGTCTGGTCCCGCTGGGGGCCGGGGTGGGTCCTGCGGGCGCGGTTCGCCCGCGGCGCTCGAGCCGCGCGTGAATCCCGGTGGCACGAAGCCGGGCGGTGTGTCGCCTGGCGTCGTGATCGGGTTCTCGCGCGGCGCATCCCATCCCTTGCCTGCGCCGGAGAAGAAGCCACGAGCGGATGCGGCTCCCGCTGCTCCCGCGCTCGCGGCCTTCTCGAACCCGGCACGTGCATCCGGCCCGAGCTCCTGGGCGAGTCGCGCGAACTCGGCACGCAGCTCCTCGCGGGCACTCGCGAGCCCGTGGCGGACGTCGGCGGCGAGACGGCGGACCGACGAGTCGACGTCCTGCTCGATGGAGGCGAGTTCCTCTCGGCGCGAATCGAGCTCACGCCGGCCGGCTTCCGTGATGCGGTAGACGCTCTTGCGGCCGTCGTTGTGCTTGGTGACGAGCCCTTCCTCCTCGAGCTTCGCGAGGCGCGGGTAGATGGTGCCGGCGCTTGGCGAGTACGTGCCGTCGAAGCGCTCGGAGAGCGCCTGGATGAGCTCGTAGCCGTGGCGCGGCTGGTCTTCGAGCAGGCTCAGCAGGTAGAGGCGAAGGTGTCCGTGGGCGAAGACTGGCGGGGTCACGCGGTGCCTCCCGGCTGTGTGGTGTCGTTCTCGGGCTCGTCGCCCGCGTTCTCGGATGCAGGGGCCGCGGCCTCGCGGTCGCCGTCCCCGGCGGGGACGCCGTCGGGAACGGGGCTGGTCGCGATGCGGGCGTCGATGCGCTCGTCGAAGTCCGCTGGCGCATCTCCTGCCCGCGGAGTGCGGGCGGAGAGGAGCACGGAGACTCGACCGGTGACGGTGCTGATGCGCACGTCGGTGACGGCGCCCTCGGTGGGTTCGGAGCGGTACGTGGTCCCGCGCAGCGGTTCGAGGTGGAGGCCGTCGAGCTGCACTGAGGAGCCGACCGTGGAGACCTGGTAGCTGGGGTGGGTGCCGCCGGGGAGGCGCACCGTGGTGGCGCCGCTGACGGACCTGTTCGCGATGAGGCTGGGGGCGCCAGAGGTGACGTCGACGATCGTGGCACCCGAGACGGTGCTGCCGTCGAAGCTCACGAGAGATCCGGTGGCGGTGACGTCCCCCGACGCGGTCTTCACGACGGCCGTCCCAGCGTGGCCGCGGACGCTGATCTCGCCGCCGATGGAGTTGAGGTGCAGCTCGCCGCGGGTCGCGTCGAGGAACTGCTCTCCGCCCACCGTGTTGATGTCGACGCGTCCGCTGATCCCGGCGACGAGCACCTCCGCGCTGACGCCGAGCACATCGACGTCGACGCCGGCGGGGACGAGCACACTCACGACGACGTTCGGCTGGTTCCAGATGGTCTTCGCCGAAGTCTGCACGTCGGTCCAGGACAGCTGCGGATGGTCGATGAGGAGCTGGTCTCCGTCGATGGCGATCTTGAGATCGCGGCCGGTGATGCCGGACACCTCGATGCGGGTGCTCGGCTCGTCGTGCGCGAGCACGCTGATGGCGCCGCCTGCGAGTCTCGCGCGAACGCTGCGGACGGTCTGCACGTCGATGACGCGGGGTCCGTCCACGATCCACTGTTCAATAGCCACTGCTGCTCCTCGGGAAAGGGTTCTTGATGCGCGTCGGGCTTCGCGCCCGACGACTGCAAGTCACGTTATATCGCGAGTCTGGGGATTCGCGTGCGCTCGCGACTCTCTCAGCTGGCTTCTGGCGTGCGGCATACTGGGCGCACCGTCGGCGGCCCCCGGCGGGTGTGTCGCGAGGGAGCAGGACATCATCACGCAGGAACTGTCATGGGTGTCGGTACTGCTCACCCTCGTCGTCGGCGCGGGACTGGCCTTCATCGCCGTGCGGCGCACGAGGAACGAGCCTCGACGCCTCAGCAACGGCGTGTGGATCGTCGCCGCGGCCGTCGTCCTCATCAGCGCCGTCTCCAGCTTCGACGGTCAGGTGTCGATGCTCGTCAGCACGCTGACGTGGCTGCCCTTCGTGCTCTCGCCCGCTCTGCTGCTGGCGCTCATCGTGCTGCTGTACGTGAATGGGGCCCGCATGATCCGACGCGAGGGGCGCTCGCTGGGGAATCTGCTGTCCCTCGTCTTGGCTGTCATCCTGACGGCGCTGGCGGCGCTGCCGTTCGCGGCCATCCTCGTCGGCGACGATGTCTTCATCTCCATCGCGCTCCTCCTCGCGGCCGGAGCCGCCTACCTCGGGGCGGCGTTCGCCCTGTTCCTCGCCTACTCGTGGCTCTACTCGCGGCTCGTTCGCGGTGCCGTCGGCACCTGGGTCGTCGTGCTCGGCTCCGGCCTCAGCGGAGGGCGACGCGTGCCGCCGCTGCTCGCCGCGCGCATCCGGGCGGGCCTGGATGCGGCGCACCGGGTCGGGGCCTCCGTCGTCGTCATGTCCGGCGGGCAGGGCGGCGACGAGGCGCTCGCGGAGGGGCGCGCCATGCGCGAGTGGGCGCTCGACCCCGCCAACGCCGACTCCGCCAACGCCGGCGCCGACGGGCGCCAGGGGGCCGTGCGGATGGCGGGGAACGCCGCCGAGCCGCGCATTCTGAGCGAGGAGGAATCGGTCAACACCGAGGAGAACCTCCGCTTCACGATGCCGATCCTCGAGCGCGAGGGCGTCACCGGCCCCGGCATCATCGCGACGAGCAACTACCACGCCATGCGCGCCGCGATGCTCGCGAGGGAGCTCGGCATCGATGCGCAGGCTGTGCAGGCACCCGTCGCCCGCTACTACTGGCCGAGCGCGATCCTGCGTGAGTTCGCGGCGATCCTCAGGCGCTACTGGCTGCTCAACCTCGTCGCCGGGGTGCTCTTCGCGTTCCCCATCCCCGCACTCAGCCTCTGGGTCGCGCTCGGCAACGGCTGATCCCGCCATCGGTCGGCGCGGCTGATCGGCGAGCGCGACCCGAACCGCGGATTCGGGACGCACTCAGTCAGGGTCCCGGGCTGTGTCGGTGGTGCGTGCGACACTGACGGAGTGCACAAACTCGCTGAGATGAGCTTGAAGAACCGCGCGCTGATCGCCCTCGTGACGCTCTCCGTGCTCCTCTTCGGCGGACTGTCCATGACCTCGCTCAAGCAGGAGCTCATTCCCTCGGTCTCCCTGCCGATCGTGTCGGTCGTGACGAGCTACCCGGGCGCATCGCCGGAGATCGTCGACGAGGACGTGTCCAGGCTCGTCGAGACCTCCCTTCAGGGGCTGCAGGGGCTCTCCTCGACGCAGGTCACCTCCAGCGCGAACCTCTCGTCGGTGACGGTCGAGTTCGAGTACGGCACCGACACCGTCTACGCCGAGCAGCGCATCCAGCAGGCGCTCAACCGCATCGAGAGCCAGCTGCCGGAAGGTACGGAGACGACCGTGCTGAGCGGCTCGATCGACGACTTCCCGGTCATCCAGATCGCGGCGACGGGCGGCACGAGCACGGAGGAGCTCGCGGCCAGCCTCGAGAGCTCGACCGTGCCAGGGCTGACCGAGCTCGATGGCGTCCGAGAGGCGGCCGTCAGCGGTGCACCGGTCTCCCGCATCGAGATCACGCCAGACCAGGCGGCGCTCGCGGGGGCGGGAGCCAGCGTCCAGAGCATCCGCGACACGCTCGACGCGGCAGGCACGCTGATCCCCATCGGACAGATCACCGAGGGTGACGACGCCCTCACCGTGCAGGCCGGAACGCTGCTCGACAACGTCGACGCCATCGCCGCCCTGCCCCTCAGCGGGGCCGCCCCCGCCACGACGACCCTCGGCGACGTCGCGGCCCTCGAGCTCGGGCCGGAGCCCGCGACCTCCATCTCCCGCGTCAACGGCGAGGACGCCCTCACGGTGTCCGTCACGAAGCTCGCGAACGCCAACACCGTCGAGGTGTCGCAGGCGGTTAGGGACGCGCTCCCGGCGCTGCAGGCATCCATCGGCGGGGGAGCGACCCTGCAGATCGTCTTCGACCAGGCCCCGTTCATCCAGCAGTCCATCGACACCCTCGTCGTGGAAGGCCTCCTCGGCCTTGTCTTCGCGGTCATCGTCATCTTCGTCTTCCTGCTGTCCTTCCGCGCCACGCTCGTCACGGCGATCTCCATACCGACCTCGCTGCTCGTGACCTTCATCGGCCTGCAGGCCGCCGAGTACTCGCTCAACATCCTCACGCTCGGCGCCCTCACCATCGCGATCGGGCGAGTCGTCGACGACTCCATCGTCGTCATCGAGAACATCAAGCGGCACATGTCGATGCACCCGGATGCGAGCCTGCGCGGCACCGAGCGCGTGCGCGTCATCACGGAGGCGGTCCGCGAAGTCGCGACCGCCGTCACGAGCGCCACGATCGCAACCGTCGCCGTCTACCTACCCATCGCATTCGTCGGCGACATCTCCGGAGAGCTCTTCCGTCCGTTCGCCCTCACGAGCGTCATCGCGCTCCTCGCGTCGCTCCTCGTCTCGCTCACGATCGTCCCCGTGCTCGCCTACTGGATGCTCGGAGGGCGGCATCGCAAGCGCCGCGCCCGCGTCGGCACGGCGGAGACCTGGGCCGGAGGCGGCACCCCCGCAGGCGAGGCCGCCCGAGCCCGCGAGGCGGTCCTCGCGAGCGAGGCCACACGCAGCTCGGGCAGCGTCACCGCGCAGGAGCCTCTCCCCGCTGCGGGCGGCGATGAGGCTCCCATCGAGCCGGTCCGCGTGCGCCCGCGTCGAGAGCGTGCCAAGCGCGACGCCGGTCGGTTCGCGCCGCTCGGACTGCGCAGCGACGACGAGGACCTGCACCCCCGCCGTGCGCTCCGCCGCCAGGCGGAGCAGGAGGCCACCGCAGTCGGCCGCGCGGAGAATGGCCCCGACTCCGAACTCGCCTCGTCGAGTGAAGAGAGCAGCTGGCTGCAGCGCGGCTACGAGCCGGTCCTCGGCTGGACCCTGCGCCGCCCCTTCATCACGCTCGGCGCGGCGCTGCTCATCCTCATCCTCACGGGCGCACTCGCGCCGCTCATGAAGACCAACTTCCTCGGCAACACCGGCAGCAACAGCTTCACGGTGACGCAGACCCTCGAACCCAACCTCACGCTCGCCGCCTCCGGCGAGGCCGCCTCCCAGGTGGAAGACCTCATCAGGGCCAAGGAAGGCGTCGAGACGGTGCAGCTCACGATCGGCGGAGGGGGAGCGGCATCGCTCTTCACCGGCGGCGGAGCCTCCCGCGCGAGCTTCTCCGTGACCACCTCAACCGACGCCGACTCCGACGCCATCCAGGCCGAGCTCCGCGAGGAGCTCGACGGCCTCGAGGGGGCAGGCGAGATCTCCGTCGGCGGTGGCGGCAGCGCCGGATTCTCGAGCGCGATCAGTGTCGACCTGACCGCACCGGATGCCGAGACCCTCCGCCAGGCCAGTGACCAGGTCGTCGCCGTGCTCGCGGGAGTCGAGCAGCTCGGCGAGGTCACGAGCGACCTCGACGAGACCCGACCGTTCGTCGAGATGGACATCGACCAGGCTACGGCCGCCCAGTACGGGCTCAGCCAGACGGCCATCGGGGCGATCGTCGCCCAGCAGCTACAGCCGACCCCCGTCGGCTCGCTCACCGTCGACGGGTCCAGCGTCCAGGTCGTGCTCGTCGGGTCGGAACCGCCGGCGAATATCGATGCGCTCCGAGCCACGAGCATCCCAACGGCCCTCGGCCCCGTCCCGCTCACGACGCTCGCGAGCGTCGAGATCGTCGACGGGCCCGTCTCCATCTCGTCCGAGCGCGGGGTGCCACTCGCCTCCGTCACCGTCGTGCCCACCGACGACAACCTCAGCTCGGCGAATGCGCTCATCACCGAGCAGCTCGACACGATCACCCTGCCAGAGGGCGCCACGGCCGCCCTCGGCGGCGTCAGCTCCGACCAGGCGGCCGCATTCCAGCAGCTCGGGCTCGCGCTGCTGGCTGCGATCCTCATCGTCTACATCGTCATGGTGGCCACCTTCAAGAGCCTCCTGCAGCCGTTGCTCCTGCTCGTGTCCGTGCCGTTCGCGGCGACGGGCGCGATCCTGCTGCAGCTCGCGAGCGGTGTGCCCCTCGGCGTCGCCTCCCTCATCGGCGTGCTCATGCTCATCGGCGTCGTCGTGACCAACGCCATCGTGCTCATCGACCTCGTCAACCAGTTCAGGGAGCGGGGCCTCGCCGTGCACGAGGCGATGCTCGCCGGAGGCGCCAGACGTGTCCGTCCCATCGTCATGACCGCGCTCGCGACGATGCTGGCACTCACCCCGATGGCACTCGGCATCACGGGGCACGGCGGCTTCATCTCGCAGCCGCTCGCGCTCGTCGTGATCGGCGGGCTGCTTTCCTCCACGGTGCTGACGCTGCTCGTCCTGCCAGCCCTCTACTCCGTTGTCGAAGGCCCGCTCGAACGCCGACGAGCCCGCCGTGAGGAGCGCATCGAGCAAGAGCTCGCCTCCGCCGAACACGACGAGGAGCGGAGCGCCGCGCCACCCCAGCTGTAGCGCACCTAGCGGCGAACGGGACTCCGCCAACGGCCGTCGCCGCTCCGGCGCAGGCTGAGCAGGGCGGCCTGCAGGCACAGCAGCGCGTCCAGCCAGCGGAGAACGGGCAGAAGGGGCGCCCATCTCAGGAATGCGAGTCGCCGTGAGATGCACAGGGCGACGAGCGTCAGCGCCAGGTCCGCTGCGAAGAACGCGGCGAGCAGCAGGAGCGCGGGAAAACGTGCGGCGGCTTCCTCGAGCGACGGGCACGCGACCACTTCGGGGAGGCCGACCGTGAACGACGCCAGCACCAGGAGGGGAGCCAGGGCGATGAGCAGGGAGCTGATCGTGATCTCGACCACCGACGCCGCGGCCAGGGTGCCGAAGCGCGGCTGCATCCGCGAATGGCGCCGGAGGGTCTGCCAGAAGCCGAGATTCCAGCGACGCACCTGCGCGATGTAGCTTCGAAGCGTGTCCGGGTCCTGCGTGTACGCCGTGGCCACGCGTGGGTCGAAGGCGATCCGGCCGAGCCGCTTCGCGTGCACCTCGAAGGTCATGTTGAAGTCCTCGATCACGAGGCCGGGTGCGGCGATGTCGAGCTCGGCGAGGATGCGCGTGCGGTACAGCGACGCGAAGCCGGGCACGATCATCACGGCGTTGGCGAAGCTCGCGGCCTGACCGAACTTGAGCAGGTACTGCATGACGACGTACATGCGGTCGCGGTGGGTGATGAGGAGGTCGCCGAGACGCGAGGTCGGGCCTGGGAAGAGTGCGGTCCTCGCCGTCCCCGCGACGGCGACGACACGCTCGTCGGCGAAGAGCGGCAGCGCGGAGTCGAGGTAGTCCGGGCCGAGGACGGTGTCGGCGTCGAGCAGCATCACCACCTCGAACCGATCGGCGAGCCTGAACCAGCGGATGGCGTGCTCGAGTGCCCCCGCCTTGCCGCGGTTCGGTGAGATGTCGACGACGTTCGCGCCTTCGGCTCTCGCGATGGCGGCGGTCGAATCGTGGGAGCCGTCCGAGGCGACGAACACGTTGGAGCGCGGGACGTGCTGACCCGCCGAGCGCACGGTGCGCTGGATGCCGCGTTCCTCGTCGTGCGCGGCGATGAGGATGGCGACGTCCCTCGGTCGGAGGGCTGTGCTCGTGAGGGTCTGCGGCACCTCGTGCAGGCGAAGCCGTCGCTCGCGAAGGGCGCGCACCGCGGAGACCGTGGTCCAGAACGATGCGTTGGCCCCGACGAAGAGGAAGACGACGAGCGCCACGAGGAGGATCGCTGGGTTCGACACTGCAGAAGTGTATCGAGCTGGGGGCTTCTCGGGTCGAATTTGGACTTCACTTATTGGGGACTTCTCCCCATGTCGATGCGTGCGCATCGGAATACTCCCGCACTCGATGCGGTGGTTCGGAAACCCAGACAGGTGGCCCACATTCCGAACGTTTTTGAGGCATTCACGGCGAAGTTGCCCCTTTGCGCGCCCCGTTCCGACGGTAGCCTCGGTTGCAGAGCTGGTGGATGGCCGGGGGATTCGTAGCCTGCCAGTCTCTGTTCACATCGTCGCGAAAGGGGCGTCAATTGTCGCGCGTCAACACAGTGCTCACCGATCCACCGTCCGTGTCCCAGGTCTGGGACTTCGATATCGCCATCGTGGGCCTCGGCTACGTCGGCCTGCCCACCGCGCTCGCCTTCCGGGCAGCGGGCTCCAGGGTGCTCGGCGTCGACGTCGACGAGTCGAGGCTCGCCTCGGTGCGAACGGGGAGCGTCGACCTCGTCCCCGGAGACCAGCTTCGACTCGGAACCGCGAACGCCGAGCCCGAGGGCTGGTGGCTGACCTCCGACGTCGCATCGATCAGTCGGGCGCGCGCCGTCATCGTGTGCGTTCCGACTCCCATCGACGCGCACGCGGTGCCAGACCTCCACGCGCTGACGTCCGCCTGCTCGGCGGTGCTCGACGCCGCCGTGCCAGGTCAGCTCCTCATCCTGACCTCGACGTCGTACGTGGGCTGCACCAGGGACCTGCTCGTGCATCCGCTCATCGCCAGGGGGCTCCAGCCGGGGGTCGACGTGCACGTCGCCTTCAGCCCCGAGCGCATCAACCCCGCCGACGAGGCGTTCGGCCACGAGGAGGTGCCACGCGTCGTCGGCGGGTTCACCGCGAGCTGCACGGAGCTGGCCGCCGCCACGCTCGGCCAGTACGTCGACTCGCCGCACCTCGTCGAGACGCTGGAGATCGCCGAGGCGTCGAAGCTCCTCGAGAACTCCTTCAGGGCCGTGAACATCGCCTTCATCAACGAGTTCGCGAGCGTCTGCCGAGAGCTGGGCGTCCCGGTCACCGAGGTCATCGACGCCGCCGCGACGAAGCCGTACGGCTTCATGCCGTTCCGGCCGGGGCCCGGTGTCGGCGGGCACTGCATCCCGTGCGACCCGCACTACCTGCTGTGGCAGCTGCGGGCCGATCGGGTGTCGTCGCCGATCCTCGAGGAGGCGATGAACGCTCTGGCGCACCGGCCGCAGCGCGTCGCGGCTCGAGTCGGGTCGATGCTCGCCGCCGCCGGTGTCGTCGCGAGCCGTGCCCGTGTGGTTGTCCTCGGCGTCGCCTACAAGCCGAATGTCGCCGACGTCCGCGAATCGACGGCGACCGAGATCATCCAGCTCCTGAGCAAGCAGGGGATGCATGTCTCGTTCATCGACTCGCACGTGCCGTCCATCCGCCTGGCGGACGGGCAGCTGCTCGCGGCGAGCAGCCAGGAGGAGCTCCTCGACGCCGATCTCGTGCTGCTCCACACGCGCCACGAAGACACGGATCTCGCCTGGCTCGGCGAGCACCAGTGCGTCCTCGACGCCACCTACACCCTGCCTGCCCGCACCGGGCAAGCGCTCATCTAGCAGAACGAAGGACACACCAGAACATGAGAACTCTCATCACGGGCGGGGCCGGGTTCATCGGCAGCCACCTCACCGATCTCCTCGTCGCGCGCGGCGACGAGGTCGTCGTCCTCGACGACCTCTCGACCGGCTGCGTCGACAATCTGGCGACCTCGATCGACTCGCTGCAGTTCGTCGAGGGCAGCGTGCTCGACGCGGACCTCGTCGACTCCCTGGTCGCTCGTGCAGACCGGGTGTTCCATCTCGCCGCCGCGGTGGGCGTCCACACGATCCTCGGGGAACCGCTCAGGAGCCTGCGCACGAACCTGCACGGCACGGAGAACGTGCTGGAGGCGTCGCTCACGCACGATGCCGAGGTCCTGATCGCGTCGACGAGCGAGATCTACGGCAAGAACACGGCGGATGCGCTCAGCGAGGACGCCGACCGGATCCTCGGGTCTCCGCTCACCGCGCGGTGGACGTACGCCGCCGCGAAGGGGCTCGACGAGTCGTTCGCCCACGCCTACGCTCGCGAGCACGGACTCCGGGTCGCCATCGCGCGCCCGTTCAACACGGTGGGCCCCAGACAGACGGGCCGGTACGGCATGGTCGTGCCGAACCTGGTCAGGCAGGCGATCGCCGGTGCCCCGCTCACCGTCCACGGTGACGGCACGCAGACCCGGTGCTTCGGCTACGTGGGTGAGGTGGCCCCCGCCCTCGTCGCCCTGCTCGAGGAGCCGCGTGCCCACGGGCGCGCCGTCAACCTCGGCGGCGCTCGCGAGGTGTCCATCCTCGAGCTCGCCGGCATCATCCGCGACCGTACGGAGAGCGAGAGCGAGGTGACGCTCGTGCCCTACTCGGAGGCGTACGGCGAAGGGTACGAGGACATGCAGCGGCGAGTCCCGAACAACCAGCTCGCGGCTGAGCTCATCGGCTACGAACCGCGTCTTCCGCTGGAGCGGATCGTCGACGCGGTCGTCGACGGGGTGCGTGGCCGCCTGGAGCGGGCGGGGAGTCGCGCATGACGCGCGCGCTGAACGTCGCCCGCCGGCGCCCGATGCCGCTCCGTCTCGCGGAGCATCTCGCGGCTCCCGTCGCGATCGTGGTCTCGCTCGTGCTCGCGACGGGGGCCGGGGCGGCACCCATCAGCCCGTCAGCACCGGCTGCGGATGCGCTTCCCGTGGTCTCGCTCACCTTCGACGACGGCAACATCGACCAGCTGCTCGGCGTGGACATCCTCGACCGCTACGACCTGGACGGCACGTTCTTCGTGCAGAGCGGTGCGCTCAACACCGATGGCTACTTCTCCACCGGCGACCTCACGCGTCTCAGCGCCGCGGGACACGAGATCGGCTCGCACACGACGGGGCACGTGGACCTATCGACCATCAGCAAGGACGAAGCCGTCCGGCAGGTGTGCACAGACCGCGCGAACCTCGCCGACCTGGGCTTCGTCACGACGAGCTTCGCCTACCCGTTCGCGGGCTTCAGCGAGTCGGCGAAGGCCGCCGTGCAGGAGTGCGGCTTCTCCAGCGCGAGACTCCTCGGCGGCGTGGAGTCGCACGAAGGGTGCAACGGCTGCCCACCGGTCGAGAGCATCCCGCCTCTCGACGCCTTCGCGCTGCTCGCGCCGGCCCAGGTCACGGAGACGTGGTCTTTCGACGACCTGAAGTCGCTGGTCGTCCAGGCGCAGGCCGCGGGTGGCTGGATGCCGATCACCTTCCACCGGGTGTGCGAGACAGTCGGCTGCTCCAGCATCGGGGTGACGACCCAGACCCTCGAGCAGTTCGCGAGCTACCTCCGGGACGAAGCCGCCGCGGGTCGAGTCGCGGTGAAGACCGTCGACGAAGTCATCGGAGGCGAGGCGAAGCCCGTTCGGCAGGGCGACTGGCCTGTCGGCCAGACCGCGAAGGACGGGAACCGGGTGGTGAACGCCCAGCTCGACGACTGGACGACAGGTGCATCCGCACCGAGCTGCTGGACGCCGAATACCTGGGGCGCGCACACCGCCAAGTTCACGCGCACCGCGGACGGCGGCGGCCTGACCGTCGCGGTCAGCGACTACGAGAGCGGTTCTTCGTCGCTCATGCCGAACCTCGACCTCGGCGAATGCGCGCCAGCGGCCGAACCCGGAGCCGTGTACGACTTGAGCGCGACGTACGCCTCGACCACCGCCACGCAGTTCGCGGTCTATCTCCGTGACGCACGTGGCGCGTGGCGCTACTGGGACTCCAGCCCGTGGTTCGATCCGAGCGCGTCCGCGTCCACCGCCACCTGGACGACGCCGCCCGTGCCGGCAGATGCGACGGCCCTGTCGTTCGGCCTAACAGTGTTCTCGAACGGCTCGCTCACCCTCGATGCCGCATCGATGGTCGGGTCCGGGGCCGTCGAGCCGACCCCGGCCGCGACGCCGACGCCGACTTTGACGCCGACGCCGACTGCGACGCCGGCTGCGACGCCGACGCCGACGCCGACTGCGACGCCGACCGCAACCGCCACGCCGGTTGCGACTGCGACGCCGACTGCGACGCCGACCGCAACCGCCACGCCGGTTGCGACTGCGACGCCGACGCCCACGGCAACTCCGTCGACATCGGCGACATCCACGCCGACCGTGACGCCGAAGCCGCCGGTGAAGCCGAAGCCGCCGGTGAAGCCCAAACCGCCGGTGGACCCGAAGTGCACCAAGCCCTGGCCCGTCCACGACGCGGGCCACCACCACCACCACCACACAAGCTGGGGCTCCTACCTCAACCCAGCGGGCACGTCCTCCTACGATTCGTACCCGAAGCACTCCTTCTCTGACGGAGGGGCCACCAAGCACGGCTGGCCGTCCAAGTGCAAGCCACCGCGCTGGTGGTGACGAGGAGGCGCATCGCGAGAGCCTCCGGTATCTCGGCGGCGCTGCTGATCCTCCTCAGCAGCGCCGCTTGCGCCGGGGGCCAGGGCACCCCGTGGGGAGCGGGGCAGGGTCGGGAGTATCCGCTGCACACGGACATCACCGCGACGACCTTCTGGGTCGGGGAGGTCTTCGACGCCGACGCACCTGACGGCAGCCAGGTGTACTCGACCTACGACAAGGACTGGTACGCGAGCTACGGCGGCTGCGACGGGGCCGTGGTCGGCGGCGTGTGCCAGACCGAGCCTCGCTCCGCGGCGAACGGCTACTTCCCGACACGGATGACGGCCGAGGAGAACCCGTTCTACCTGGACCTGCCGTTCGATGACGTGAACAACGCGTCGGCGGCCTGGATGCGGCAGCGAGTCGTGCCGTGGGCCGGGGACGCCGCGTACTCCCGCGGGCTCGAGGATCCGTCGTTCAGCCTCATGAAGAACCGGTGGGTGCAGCTCGAGCACGACGGGCGGACCTGCTACGGCCAGATCCAGGACGCGGGGCCCGGCGAGTACGACGACGCCGAGTACGTCTTCGGGGCGCACGACGCGAGGCCCGCGAACGAGCGGTACGGCGGCGCCGGCATGGACGTCTCACCCGCCCTCAACTCCTGCCTCGGGTTTGCCGCGACCAACGGGGTGGAGGGCGGCGTCTCCTGGCGATTCGTGGACGAGGGTGACGTCCCTGACGGCCCATGGTCGCTGCTCGTGACGACCTCGCGATAGCGACGGGCTACCCGGCCGAACCTGCCCGCGAGTGCCACCCTGGCCAGCCCGCCGATTATCGCGTATCCTGGCAAGTTGGGCATGCGCCGAATTCTGTGTGAGCAGCGTGCCGGACTGGAGAAGGCACACATGCCCAAGCGCAAAGCAAAGGGCGGGTTCAAGCCCGCGAGCAACTACATCCCCAAGGACTCCTCGGGTCGTGGCGAGCGACCGGCGCGTGCCGGTGGCGGCGCTGGCGCCAACGGAAACCCGCGCTGGGCGAGCGAGAGCCGCCGCGACGGTGCCGGCGGAGACGACCGCCGAGGCGGCCGCGACGACCGACGCGGCTCCGGCTCCACGGGCGGCGGCGAGCGCGCCTCGTACCGCGGTGACGATCGCCGAGGCGGCTCGTCGGGTGGCGACGACCGGCGCCCCGGCGCGCGTGCAGGCGGCGATGACCGCCGTGGCGGCTACGGCGGACGCAGCGACGACCGACAGGGTGGCTACGGACGCGCTTCGCGGCCGGCCGCCGGCGATGACCGTCGCGGCACGGGCCGAGGTGCGGGCGCTGACGAGCGGCGGGGTGGCTACCGTGCAGGCGGCGACGACCGCCGCGGCGGCTACGACGGTGCAGGACGGGCCGAGTCCTTCGATCGCTCGCGCGACAGCTCGCGCAGCTCCGACCAGAGCCGTCCCCGCGGCGAAGACCGCTACAGCACTCGCAAGGGGGCAGCATCCGCTCGCGGAGGCGCACCCACCCGCGGTGGAGCTCCCGCCCGTGGCGGCGCTCGCGGTCGCGACGGCCAGTTCTCGGACCGCAACGAGCGCATCGACCGTCACCACCACGACGCGCTGCGCCAGTCGCACGGCCGCCAGCCGGCCGCGGGTTCCCGCGGTGACCGCAGCGCGAAGCACTTCGACCCGACGGCGCCAGGCGCGAACCAGCCGCAGCGCGGGGCCATCCAGGACTACCGCAGTCACAGCCAGTCAGCTGCCGGCCGCGCCCCCTCCCACGACGAGGACCGCGTGCTCGAGCGCCTCGCCCCGACCGCGGTCGGCGCGAAGAACGCCGACGGCCTGAGCTTCGGCGACCTCGGTCTCGACGCGAACATCGTCGACGCGCTGGCCGAACTCGGTGCGCCGAGCCCGTTCCCCATCCAGGCCTCCACGATCCCGGATGCGATCCACGGTCGAGATGTCCTCGGCCGTGGCCGCACGGGCAGCGGCAAGACGATCGCGTTCGGCGCCGCACTCGTGCAGCGCCTCAGCGTGGCCCGCGGACGCGACGCCGACGCGAGCAAGCGCAAGATCGGGCGCGCACCCCGCGCCCTCATCGTCGCGCCCACTCGCGAGCTCGCCCTCCAGATCGACCGGACGATCCAGCCCATCGCCCGCAGCGTCGGCCTCTTCACGACCCAGGTCTACGGCGGCGTGCCGCAGCAGCGGCAGGTCACGGCCCTTGGGCGCGGCGTCGACATCGTCATCGGCACGCCCGGCCGCATCGAGGACCTCGAGCGCCAGGGCTTCCTGCGCCTCGACCAGGTCGAGATCACGGTGCTGGACGAAGCCGACCAGATGTGCGACCTCGGGTTCCTGGAGCCGGTGCAGCGCATCCTCCGCATGACGATGCCGGGTGGTCAGCGACTGCTGTTCTCGGCGACGCTCGACGCCGCCGTGCAGCGGCTCGTCACGGAGTTCCTCAAGAAGCCATCGGTGCACGAGGTGGCCGGTGAGGAAGAGCAGCACACCGACATCGACCACAGCGTGCTCGTCGTCGAACGCGACGACAAGCGTGCCGTGATCGAGCAGCTCGCCGGCTCGGGCGGACGGGTCCTCATCTTCACGAAGACCCGCGTGGCCGCAGAAGGCCTCGCGACCGAGCTCTCGATGGCCGGCGTTCCCGCGGCCGCCCTCCACGGAGACCTCACGCAGGGTCGCCGCACGCACAACCTGCGACTCCTCACGAGCGGCAAGGTCAACGTGCTCGTCGCGACCGACGTCGCCGCGCGAGGCATCCACGTCGACGACATCCGCCTGGTCATCCAGTCGGACATGCCCGAGGAGTACAAGTCGTACCTGCACCGTTCGGGCCGCACGGGCCGCGCGGGTCAGCGCGGCACCGTCGTCACGGTCATCCCGAAGCAGCGCCGTCGCCGGATGTCGGAGCTGCTGGAGCGCGCCGAGATCGAGGCTCCCATGATCCCGGCACGCCCGGGTGGCGCCGAGCTCGACGCCTTCATGGCCTACGCCGACTGACCTGCCGAACGCAGATGACAGATGCCCCTCGGGATGGACGCTGCTCCAGCCCGAGGGGCATCCGTCTTCGCGGCGCACGCGGAACGTTGATGAAGCCCGCGTAGCGTTGCGCGCATGAGCGAACAGCAGGCGAACGACCCGCAGGCGCGGGCAGACCAGGCGAGTGCAGGCGAAGACGTCGCAGCGAACGGCGAAGGCTCTGCCGGCGAGCGTGCGGCGCAGGCGAGCTCGGCTCGCATGAGCACAGATCAGCTCGAGAACGAGCGCGCACACGGCGACGGCAACCTCTTCCCCGACGCCGGCTCGCTCTTCGAGCCGGAGCAAGCCGACACCCCGGAGCAGCTCGAGGCGGAGGTCGAGGAGGCGGAGGCGCACGACACGCGCTTCGCAACCGGCCCGGACGAGTCGGGTGTGGCCGAGAGCAACTTCGGGCAGAACACCGCCGAGTAGCGCGGGCTCTGCTGCGCTTCGGCGCGCGGCGTCAGCTCAGCAGGCTCGGCGCGATGAGCGCGAGGGTCGTGGCCGCCCAGGCGATGGGCAGGAGCACCCAATCGCCCGTATCCGTCTGCAGCACGTGACGCTCGGTGCGTGTCCTTGCGAACCCGAAGGCGCGTGCGTCCATCGACAGGGCAACCCGGTCGGCGTGCCGCAGCGCGCCCGCGAGCAGCGGGATGGCGACGTCCAGCTGGGAGCGCAGCCACGCGATTGGCCCGCGTCCGCGGTCGATGCCGCGCACGCGGCGAGCTGCCCGGATCACGTCGAGTTCCGACTGGAACCTCGGCACGAACCGGAACGCCGCCATCGCCGCGTAGCCGAAGCGGTAGGGCACACGGAGGTGCTGCACCAGGGAGCGCACGAAGTCGTCCCCGGCGGTGGCGATGCCGCCCACGAGCGACAGCAGCACGATCGCGACGAGGCGCAGCGCCGTGCCGAGACCCGTCGCCCAGGCGGCGACCGTGAACGGGCGCCCCACGATCTCGAAGATCGTGGATGCCCCGTCGAGCCCGACCGCCGCGAGCAGGGGAGCGGCACTCGACGTCTCCGCCGCAACGCTCGGGTCGACCCAGACCCCGAGCGTCACCGAGAGCACGGCCAGTACGACGGGAACGCCCACGATCAGCAGCAGTGTGCCGCGTGCCGACAGGCGAGTGCCGCTGAGGATGACCAGCGCGCAGAGCAGGATCAGGAGGGCCGGGCTGAACGCGTCCCGTACGACGAACATCGCGACGATGGCGGGCAGCGTCGCCGCGATCTTCACGAGCGGCGTGCGCCGGTGCAGCCACGGCAGGTGCTCACGACGCGAGCGAGCGACGCTCGGGCGCGAGACGAGGGCGTTCCCGGCGCCACTCACGAGGCGCCGCCGTCGTGGATGTCCGGGTGGCGAGTGAGCGCGGCTTCCAGCTGCGAGACCGACGTGATCTCGCGCAGGTAGGAGTGCCGGTGCACCCCGGCGAGCGCTCGGGGCAGAGGGGGCAGGCCGAGCCCCGCGGCCTCGAGCGCCCCGGAGGCCACGACCCGGTTCACCTCGCCGTGCGCCGCCACCACCCCACCGTCGAGGACAAGCAGGTGCGTGGCGAGCTCCGTGACGAGCTGCAGGTCGTGGGTCGCGAGCACCAGCGTCGCCCCGTCCCGGTGCAGCTCCCGCAGGAGGGCGACGAGCTCTTCCGCACGCGCCCGGTCCTGTCCGAACGTCGGCTCATCCAACACCAGCACGTCGGCACCGTCGAGGAGCGCGGCGGCCACCGTGAGCCTTCGCTTCTGTCCCCCGGAGAGGAGGAAGGGGTGCCGGTCCGCGTGCTCGGCGAGGCCGAAGCGCTCGAGCATTTCGTCGACGCGGGTCTGGGCATCCGCCGCCCCGCGCTCGATCTCGAAGGCGAGCTCGTCGCGCACCGTGTGCGTGAGGAACTGGTGCTCCGGGTTCTGGAAGACGTAGCCGACGCGCGTGCGCAGCGCGCCCGCCCGCATGCGAGCCGTGTCCTGTCCGTCGAGGAGGACCGTGCCGCGCGGTGCCCGGCGGACTCCGGCGAGCGCCTGGAGCAGGCTTGACTTGCCTGCTCCGTTGTGGCCGACGACGGCCGTGATCGAGCCCGGCTGGATGCTCAGGGAGACGGGGCCGAGCACGCGTGTGCGGCCCCGCGTCACCGTGAGCGCACGGGTCTCGAGCCGGGGAGCGGGCTCCCCGGGAGCCCGCTTCCCGGCCAGGCCCGTGATCGGCAGGGCGTCCGACTGCTGCGGCAGCTCGCGCCGATGCGCGCCGCTGCCGCTGGAGTCGGGCAGCAATGCGCGATCCACCCGCTCGAGACGCCGCGCGAGCTCGCTGCCGAGCAGGGGCAGGGGGCCGGGGCCGAGATCCCAGCCCGCCGCCGTGAAGCACGCCGCGGCCTCGTGCGCGACCGGGAACCACACGCCGAGCTCGCGCAGCCGTGCGGCGTTCTGCCCGAAGACCTCGCGTGGTGTGCCGTCGAAGGCGAGCCGCCCCTCGGCGTCGAGGACGATGACGCGCGTCGCGATGGTGAGGGCTTCGTCGAGGTCGTGCTCGATGAGCAGCAGGCCGTGCGTGCCCGCGCGCACGAGCTCGCCGAGGGCGAGGTAGATGGAGTGCTTCGCGGTCTGGTCGAGGTTCGCGGTCGGCTCGTCGAGGACAAGCAGGGGCGAGCCCATGGCGAGGGCGCTCGCGATGGCCAGCCGTTGCCGTCCTCCGCCGGACAGGATGTCTGGGGAGTCCTCGCGGCGGTCCCAGAGGCCGAGCTGGCGGAGCGCCCGCTCGACGCGCTCCTCGATGTCCGGAACGGGCAGTCGCAGGTTCTCCGGGCCGAAGGCGACCTCGTCGAAGACCTGCCCGGTGACGATCTGGGCGTCCGCATCCTGGAACACCATGGCGACCTGCTGGCTGGCGGCCGCGACGCCGAGCTCGGCGACATCGTGCCACCCGGCGCCGGGTTCGGAGTCGGCGAGCAGGACGCGCCCGGTCACCTCGGCTCCCAGCGACTGGGGGATGAGCCCGTTGAGGGCTCTCGCGAGGGTCGACTTCCCGCAGCCGGACGGGCCGAGCAGCAGGACCGCCTCGCCGCGCGAGATCGAGAACGAGACGTCGTGGGGGCGCGCGGCCGAAGCGTCGAAGTGGGTGACGGAGAGGTGCTCGACTCGCAGCAGCGGGGTCGTCACCTGGCTGCTCTGCGGTCTTCGGCGAGGCGCAGGTCGCGGCCGATGCCCGCTCGCTCGAGCTGCTTCGCGAGCCACACCGCGAGCATGGTGCAGAGCGGGGGCGAGATGAAGAAGCTGCCGATGAGCAGCACCGTGCCGAGCACGTCGTACTCGCCGCCACCGAGGATGCGGAACGCGGCCGCGGTCATGATGAGGCCGGCGAAGGCCGCGCCCGCGAGGAACAGCCACGCCTGCCAGCGCCGATACCGGGTGATGAGGAACGGCAGCTCCTGCAGGACGCCGATGCCGACGCCGATGAGGAACGCCCCGAAGGCGATCGGCTGGAACGGGCTCGCGACGAGCCCGGCGAGGGCAGAGGTGATGAGGCCGACCCAAGGCCGACGGAAGAGCGCCTGGGCCAGGGCTCCGGGAATGAAGTAGAGGCCGATCGTGAGCCCGTAGACCAGCGGGAGCAGGTTCGAGACCGCGCCGCCGATGTAGGCGTTGACGGTGAACACCACGCCGCCGGCGACGCCGATCGCGGCACAGCTCATGAGCAGACGAGTGCTGACGGTTCTCATTGGGCTCCACGCCTTCCCTCAGCGGGATACGGTCCCGCTGGGGTCACGGGCTGACCCAAGTCTACAAAATGTAGAGCGAGTCGCGCGACGGGGCTCCGGGCTTGATAGCCTGGGTATTCGCGGATGCCTGGGTGACGTTCCCCACGGCACCTTCGCGACAAGAATTGGAGCAACACAATGCCAGGAACTCGCACTCGAGCGCGGGGTGAGCTCGAACTCGTCGTGCTGCGACTCCTCTGGGCGGCGGCGGAGCCCCTCACGGCGCGCGAGATCCAGGACCGCTTCCCGGGCCGGGTTCCCGCCTCCACGACCATCCTCACCGCCCTCGACCGGCTCAGGGCCAAGGGCGATGTCGCCCGTGTCGGCCACGAGCAGCGGGGCATCCGCTTCGCCGCCACGCAGAGCGAGGCAGAGCACGCCTCCCGGGCCATGCTGAACGCCCTCAAGACGATCGACGGCCGCGAGGCCGCACTGCTGAAGTTCGCCGGCAACCTCGACGCCCGCGACGCCGACCTGCTGCGTGCCGCCCTCCAGCACGCGCCCGCCGCGGCCTCCGAGGCCGCCACGGCGAGCTAGCCGGAGCCGGACTGGCCTTCACCATGGCTCCGAGAGGGCGTTCGGGCATGCCGCCCGAGCGCGAGTGATCTCCGATGTGGATCTTCCCTGCCCTCGTGTGCCTCGCGTTCGCGGTGTTCACGATGCTCGCCGCGCCCTCGCTGCTGACGCGCGGCACCTGGCAGGTGCGACACCCGCAGCTCGCCCTCGGCCTCTGGCACGGCGCAGTCGTCGGCGGGTCGCTCGCCCTGCTCGCGGCCGTCGCCCTCTCTGTCGTCGCGGTGCTCACCTGGGAGCATGACGAGGGAAGCTGGCTGAGCGGATTCGAGATCGCGCTCGCCTCCGTCTTCGCGAGCGCCGGCCTGATCGCGATGTTCGGCTGGGGCTTCATCGTGACGCGCCGGTCGGGCCGCGCCTTCGCCGACGGACGCCGCGCGAACGACGAGCTCCGAGACGCCGCGCGCGTGCTGTCCTACCGGGACGAGCGAATCGGCGGAGCGCTCGTGCGCTTCGTCGACTCGCCAGTGCCCCACGCCCTCGCGGCCGCGGGGCGCGCGCCGGTCGTCATCGTGTCGCGCGGACTCGTCGAGCTGCTGACGCGCGAGCAGCTCGAGGCCGTCGTGGCGCACGAGCGCTGCCATCTGATGCGCTTCCACGCGCTCGCGCAGCGCCTCGCGGAAGTCAACGAGGCCTGCCTGCCGCGGTACGCCGGCGCGAAGAACCTGTCGCGTGCGACGTCGCTGCTCATCGAGCTCATCGCCGACGACGCGGCCGCGAACGAGGCCGGGGCGGATGCCCTCGCCGGGGCGCTCCAGGCGCTCGCGGGCGCAGGCGCCGAGGACGACGTGCTCGTGCAGCGCGCGCGGAGGCTCCGCACTCGGACCACCGGAGCGGCGCCGAGCCTCGACGCCTGAGCTCATCTGGGCAGGGGGCGGCACTCGCTTCACGTTGACCGCTGGTGAAGCTGGACGCGCATCCAGGTGTTCGAATCCGTTCTGTGACGGGACGGAGACGGCCGCGGGGGCTCGACGTGGGAGGCTTGGGTCATGCCTGATTCCACCCCGTTCGAAGAACCACGCCCGGGCTACGACGTCGCGCGCGACGCTGAGCCAGAGCGCGCGCTCACGCCGTCCCGGGTCTCGAGGCTGCGCAAGCTCACGATCCTGCTCGCCGTGATGATCGCAGCCGGCGCGTTCGCCAACTGGCAGCAGGAGGCCGAGTTCCGCTCGGCGAGCGTGCTGAGCTTCGCGGTCATGCTCGTCGTCGTCGTGGTCGGCTACGGTGCGATCTGGAAGCTGCTCGGCTCGCCCAAGCGGAAGCGCGCGGAGGGTGCCCGCACGGCGGGCAGCATCCTGTCGGTCCTTGCCGTCACGGGCCTGCTCCTCACCGGAGTGCTCGCCATCACCGGTGCGAGCCCGACGGGCACGGTGCAGCTGATCGTGGGGCTCGGCACGGGCGTCGTCGGCGCGATCTGGCTGCACGCCGCCTGGCGCCGCCTCCCAGCCGAGCCGACGGGGCTCCTCGACTGATGCGCTCGCGCGCCGGATGTCGGAGGCCCCGCCTACGCTTGGCCACATGATCACGTCAGCACGTGGCAGCGAGCTGTGGCAGCGGCTGCAGGGCATCGATGCCGAGCATCCCGCCGACTGGAAGCGTCCGGGGCCGTCGCCTCGCGCGCTGCGCACCGACATCGTCGTGGCGCTGGTCGCCGTCGCGCTCATGGCCTTCTCGAACTGGGCCGTGCTCGAGCTGCGCAAGGGCGCAGACCCGGCAGAGGTCGGCGCGATCCTCCACGACACCGACCCCGCCTCGGCGCTGGTCGGCATGTTCCTCGTCCCCGCCATGTACGGGGTCGCCATCGCGCTTCGGCGTCGCTTCCCGCTGTGGATGCTCGTGCTCTGCTCGGTTGCGTTCGTCTCGGCATTCGCCTTCACGTACCTCGACACGATCGTCACCCAGATCGGCTACTTCCTGGTGCTCTTCACCGCGGGAGCGTGGAGCAACCAGCGTGCCCTGGTGACGCTGCTCCGCATCGGGATCACGATCGGCATGACCGTGTGGGCGCTCGTCGACTCCCTCACACGCGCCACGCTCGTGTTCACGTTCTCGGATGGGAGCGACAGCGAGAACTGGATCACGAGCGTCTTCGGCGCCTACACCCTGCTCATCAACGTGCTCTACTTCATCGGCGCGTTCTGGTTCGGGAACTCCGACTTCAGGAGGGCTGGCCAGCGGGCGGCGCTCGAGGAGCGCACCCGCGAGCTCGAGGAGTACACGGCGGCGCTCGCCGACGAGCGTCGCCTCGTCGAGGAGCAGGCCATCCGCCTCGACCGCGTCCGCATCGCGCGGGAGCTCCACGACGTGGTCGCACATCACGTCTCGCTCATGGGCCTGCAGGCAGCCGCCGCGCGCCGGACGGCGGAGACCTCGCCGGAGAAGTCCCAGCAGGCGCTCCTCGGCGTCGAGCAGAGCGCGCGAGTCGCGATCGACGAGCTGCACTCGCTGCTGACGACGCTGCGCAGCGCAGACGCTGATGCTGACTCGGAGTCCACCGACGGCGGCCAGCGCGAGAACGACGGTGCCTCCGGCGCGCAATCCGGCGCATCCGCCCCCTCGACGCACACGATCGAGCAGGTGCCAGCGCTCATCGAGGAGCTGCGCGGGGCCGGCATGCGGGTGGAGTTCAGCACCCTCGGCGAGCCTCGGCCGGTGTCGCCCCTGACGGGCATCGCCGTCTACCGGGTGCTGCAGGAATCCCTCACGAACACGCGGAAGCACGCGGGCCCCGATGCCCCCGCCGATGTGCGACTCCGCTACCTCGAGCGCGGCGTCGAGCTCGACGTGACCGACGACGGGCCAACCTCCCTCGCGCATGCCGCGGCGTCGAAGCAAGCGAACGGCTCCGGCGGCCTGGGCCTCGTCGGCATGCGAGAGCGCGCCAGAGCCGCCGGCGGCGACCTCACGACGAGCAAGCGGGGCGGTGGCGGCTTCCGCGTGCTCCTCCGTGTCCCCTACGAGCGGCAGAGCTGACGGCATGCGCCCGTGTCCCAGCACCGATCGGCAAGCTCCCGGTAACCTCGCCCCGATACGGTCACGAGAACGACACCGCTCCGGCGGGTGCCAAAGGAGGCCAAGTGTCTGAGAAGATCCGCGTCGTGCTGGTCGACGATCACCAGCTCGTTCGCATGGGGTTCAAGCTCATTCTCGAGTCGGAACCCGACATCGTCGTCGTCGGCGAGGCGACCGACGGCCGCGAAGCCGTCTCCGTCGTCGCCGAGCTCCGCCCCGACCTCGTCTGCATGGACGTGCAGATGCCGGTCCTCGACGGCATCGCAGCGACCCGCGAGATCATGCAGCTCGGAGGGGCCGTGCCGCGAGTGCTCATGCTGACGACCTTCCGCGACGAGGCCGCCGTCCGCGACTCGCTTCGCGCGGGGGCCAGCGGCTTCGTGCTCAAGAACTCCCCGCCGGAGACCCTGGTGGAGGCGGTGCGGGTCGTGCACTCCGGTGACGCGCTGCTCGACCCCCAGGTGACTCGCGGCGTGATCGCCGGCATGCTGCAGGACCCCGCGGAGGGAGCGCCGTCCCAGCCTGCGGACGCGCTCCAGGCCGCGCCCGTCTCGCAGTCCGCTGCCCAGCATCCCACTCTCGCGAGCCTCACCGACCGGGAGGGGGAGGTGCTCGCCCTCATCGCGGAGGGCCTCAGCAACGCGGACATCGCGCAGCGGCTCTTCGTGTCCGAGGCCACCGTGAAGACGCACGTCTCGAACCTGCTCGCGAAGATCGGCGTGCGCGACCGCATCCACGCGGTGATCTTCGCGTACAACGTGGGAGTCGTCGCCCCCGTCGAGTAGCGGCCGGGTGCGCGAGGCCGGGTGCGTGGCATCGCGCAGCCGGGCCCGGCGGTTCCGTCGTGGTCGGCACCTCCTCACCCGAGCGGATGAACGCCGAGCGAGGGCAGTTCCGTCGCGCGGCCGATCCCTCCTCTGACCGATCTCCGTAGCGTTTCCATCAGGCCCAGAGGTGGACGGGCGCAGAGACGGTGCGGCGGACGTCGCGCGAGACAGGAGGGGTGATGCTCGAGATCCAGAACATCTCCAAGACCTACGGAGACCGCAAGGTGCTCGACGACGTGAGCTTCACGGTCGAGCCTGGCAAGCTCACGGGCTTCGTCGGCGGCAACGGGGCGGGGAAGACCACGACGATGCGCACGATCCTCGGCGTCGTCAAGCCGGACTCGGGCGTCGTCACGATCAGCGGCAGGCCCGTCGCCGTCACCGACCGTGCCCGCTTCGGGTACATGCCAGAGGAGCGCGGCCTCTACCCGAAGATGAAGGTCAAGGAGCAGGTCACGTACTTCGCGGAGCTGCACGGCCTGAGCGCCAGGGAGGCGGCGAGCAACGCGGACCGTTTCCTGGAGGATCTGGGTCTCACGGAGCGGGCGGGCGACAACGTCGAAGACCTCTCGCTGGGCAACCAGCAGCGCGCGCAGATCGCGGCGTCCCTCGCGCATGAGCCCGAGATCCTCATCCTCGACGAGCCGTTCTCAGGACTCGACCCGCTTGCCGTCGAGGTGGTCCTCGAGACGCTGCAGGGTTTCGCGGCTCGCGGAGTGCCCGTGCTCTTCTCGAGCCACCAGCTCGACGTGGTGGAGCGACTCAGCGACAACCTCGTCATCATCTCGGGTGGCGCCATCAGGGCGAGCGGCGACCGGAACGAGCTGCAGGAGCGGCACTCCGAGGGCATGCACCGGATCTCGCTCGCGGGCGACGCCGGCTGGCTGCGCGACGAGCCGGGCATCACGGTGCTCGAGTTCGACCGAGGGGACGCGATCTTCGTCGCCGACTCCGGCGAGACCGCGCAGCGCATTCTCCGCAACGCACTCGACCGGGGCCCCGTCTTCGGCTTCGGCCGCCACATCGTGAAGCTCTCCGACATCTACCGGGAGGTCGTCGCATGACAACAACACAGGACACCAAGGCACCGCAGCGGGGCGACTCCACGCCGCCGCGACAGTTCGGCCTGAGCTCGGCGAAGGGCATCCAGCTCATCGCGAAGCGCGAGATCCTCGTGCAGGCACGCTCGCGCGCCCAGCAGATCTCGTTCCTCGTCACGCTGCTGCTCGTCGCGGGCGGCATCGTCGCCGTCGCGCTCTTCGGTGACGCCATCGGGGGCGGTGCGACCAAGGTGGCGACGGTCTCGGGAACGCAGTCCGTGGCCGCCGCGGCCGGACTCGAGACGACGGAGGTCGCATCAGCTGAGGAGGCGGCCCGACTCGTGACGGACGGCGATGTGGAGTACGCGGTGCTGACGCCGACGGATGCGCGCAGCCTCGAGCTCTTCACGGGCGACGGGCAGCCGGCAGGCGACCTCGGCGACGGGGCCTTCGTGCTCGTCGGTCTCGACGGCGTTCCGACCGAGGACTCCATGGCGCTCGCCCAGGTACCGGCGTCGTTCTCGCTGCAGGCGCCCGAGGTGAACCCCGCGCTCGGCTACATCATGGCCGTCGCGTTCGGCGTGCTCTACTTCATGGCCGCCATGGGCTACGCCTACACGATCGCGCAGAGCGTCGTCGAGGAGAAGCAGTCGCGCATCGTGGAGATCCTGCTCTCGACGGTCACGCCCCGCGTCATCATGGCGGGCAAGGTCATCGGCAACAGCGTGCTCGCGCTCATCCAGGTCGCCGCGATCCTGGCAGCTGCGGCGATAGCGCTCGCCGCGACGGGGCAGGGCGCGCTGTTCTCGCTCATCGGGCCCGGCTTCATCTGGTTCCTCGTGCTGTTCGTGTTCGGGTTCGTGCTCATCGCGACCCTCTACGCCGGCGCCTCCGCGATGGTCTCGAGGCAGGAGGAGGTGGGCAGCGTCACGACACCGCTCATGATGCTCATGCTCATCCCGTACATGCTCGTGATCCTGTTCAACAGCAACGCGCTGCTCATGACGATCCTCAGCTACATCCCCTTCTCGGCGACCATCGCGATGCCGCTCCGGGTGGTGCTCGGCCAGGCTGAGTGGTGGGAGCCGATCCTGGCGCTCGTGATCCTCATTGCGACGAGCGCCGTGTCGATCATGATCGGTGCCCGGATCTACGAGAACTCGATCCTGCGCATCGGTGGGCGCGTGAAGCTCAGCGACGCCCTCAAGGGGTAGCCGCGGTCTGAATCGCACCGGTTTCACCGACATCTCTGGCGGGTCAAGCTAACGCTTGGCCCGCTGAGTTGTATGAAGTGTGCAATTCGGGGGCTCGAGTGGCGCGTGATTCTCGTGCCCTCCCACTGGGAAATGGCGAGTGTCGGTGGCCCGTCTTAGCGTGGATGCACCCCCGAACGTTGCAAAGGAGCATCCGTGTCTGACATCAGCATCAACGATCCGGAACTCGACGAGCCTGTCGCTCTCGAGCAGAGCCGCATCGATGTCGGCTGGCTGTCGCAGCAGCTGCTCGGCACCTGGCCGGAGGAGCGGCTGCGCGCGCGAGCGAACTCGGCCCGGCCCGAGCTCTGGCGCGATCCGGCTCTGGCTATGCCGGAGCATCGTGACCGCGTCATGGGCCAGCTGCGCATCCTGGTCGAGGAGGGGGCAGTCAACCTGGCCTTCCCGAAGCGGCTCGGCGGCGGCGAGAACCACGGCGGCAACATCGCCGCGTTCGAGGAGCTCGTCGTGGCAGACCCGAGCCTGCAGATCAAGGCGGGCGTCCAGTGGGGCCTGTTCGGCTCGGCCGTCATGCACCTGGGCACCGAGTACCACCACGACACGTTCCTTCCCGGCATCATGAGCCTCGAGGTGCCGGGCGTCTACGCCATGACCGAGACGGGCCACGGCTCGGATGTCGCCTCGATCGGAACGACCGCGAGCTACGACGAGGGCACGCAGGAATGGGTCATCAACACCCCGTTCCGCGGAGCCTGGAAGGATTACCTCGGCAACGCGGCGCTGCACGGCAAGGCCGCGGTCGTCTTCGCGCAGCTCATCACGAAGAACGTCAAGCACGGCGTGCACGCCTTCTACGTGCCCATCCGCGACGACGACGGCGGCTTCCTGCCCGGCGTCGGTGGCGAGGACGACGGCGTCAAGGGCGGCCTCAACGGCATCGACAACGGCCGACTGCACTTCACCGAGGTGCGGGTGCCTCGGCGCAATCTCCTCAACCGCTACGGCGACGTCGCGGAGGACGGCACGTACAGCTCGCCGATCGAGAGCCCTGGGCGTCGCTTCTTCACGATGCTCGGCACGCTCGTGCAGGGTCGCGTCTCGCTCGATGGCGCCTCGGTGGCCGCCTCGAAGGTCGCGCTCAAGATCGCGGTCACCTACGCGAACGAGCGCAGGCAGTTCGCCGGCGGCGATGGCGAGGAGACGGTGCTGCTCGACTACGGCATGCACCAGAAGCGGCTCATCCCGCGTCTCGCGACGACGTATGCGCTCAGCTTCGCGCACGAGAACCTCCTCAAGCAGTTCCACGGCGTCTTCTCCGGCGAGCTCGACACCCCCGAGAACCGGGAAGACCTCGAGACCCTCGCGGCGGCGCTCAAGCCCCTCTCGACCTGGCACGGCATCGATACCCTCCAGGAGGCCCGCGAGGCCTGCGGCGGTGCCGGCTTCCTCGCCGAGAACCGAGTCGCGCAGCTGCGCCACGACCTCGACATCTACACGACCTTCGAGGGCGACAACCACGTGCTGCTGCAGCTTGTCGGCAAGCGCCTCCTCAGCGACTACGCCGAGCAGTTCAAGGGTGCTGACCGGGGGCAGGTGACGCGCATCATCGCCGAGCAGACCGCCGAGCGCGTCTACTCGGGCTCCGGGCTCCGGGGCATCGGCCAGATCGTCCTCGACCGCGGCAGCCGCGCGCGGTCCGTCGGCTGGCTACGCCAGCCTGCCACGCAGCACGAGCTGCTGACGGCGCGCGTCGAGACCCTCGTCTCCGAGATCGCCGCCAAGCTGCGCAACGCCAAGAAGCTGTCCAAGGCCGAGGCGGCCGCGCTCTTCAACCGCAACCAGCCGACGCTCATCGAAGCGGCCCGCGCGCACGGCCAGCTCCTGCAGTGGGAGGCGTTCACCGACGCGATCACCACCATGCCGGAAGGCAAGACCCGCCAGGTGCTCACGTGGCTGCGCGATCTCTTCGGTCTGGGCCTCATCGAGGAGAACCTCGCCTGGTACCTCATGTCGGGTCGGCTCTCCGTGCCCCGCGCTCAGGCCGTCTCCGCCTACAGGGAGCGCCTCATCGCGCGTCTGCGCCCGCATGCCGCTGACCTCGTCGATGCCTTCGGCTACGGGCCGGAGCACATCCGCGCCTCCATCGCCTCCGGCGCTGAGCGCGAGCGGCAAGACGAAGCCCGCGCCTACATGCGCGCGCAGCGGGAGTCGGGCACTGCCCCGGTGGAAGAGAAGGCGATGCGCGCTGAGGAGAAGCTCAAGCAGCAGAAGGCGGGCGCCAACGCCTGACGCTCGCGCGCCGAGCCGCGGCCGGCCGCCAACCTGAAGCGGCGGCCTGGGTCGAGGTGCGATACTCGGCGGAGCGTTTCCCGCGCCCCGTGAGTCGAGGAGAGCATCACCGCATGACCGTTGAACCCCGACGTGCCGTCGCGATCATCGGCAGCGGCCCGTCGGCCTGCTACACGGCGCAGGCGCTGCTCAAGCTGCGCCGCGACGTCGAGATCGTCATGTTCGAGCGGCTGCCCGTGCCGTATGGGCTCATCCGCTACGGCGTCGCCCCGGACCACGTCGGCACGAAGGCCGTGACTCGGCAGTTCGATCGCCTGTTCACCCGCTCGGGTGTGCGCTTCCTCGGCAACGTGGAGGTGGGGCGGGACGTCGAGTTCGATGCCGTCCGCAGCGCGTTCGACGCGACGGTCGTCGCCACGGGGCTCCACGCCGATGCGGAGCTGCCGCTTCCCGGCTTCGACGACGAACGGGTCATCGGCGCTGGTCGGTTCATGCGCATCCTCAACCAGCATCCCGGCGACGAGATCTCGCTCCCGCAGCTGGGGAGTCGGGTCGCGGTCGTCGGGAACGGCAACGTCGCGATCGACGTCGTGCGCCTGCTCGCCAAGCACGAGACCGACTTCGAGGGCTCTGACGTGCACTCGCCGCTGCTCGACGCCGCAGCAGGCGAGCTGCAGGTCATCGAGGTGCTCGGGCGGGCAGGCATCGACGACGCCAAGTTCACACCGTCGCTGCTTGCCGAACTCGGGCGCATCGACGATGTCCGCGTCGAGGCCTTCGGCGTCGACGACAGCTCTCTGGCGGACACATCGACTCGGTCCGCACAGGCCGTCGCCCTGGCCGGCCTCCTGGATCGACCGCAGCCGGAGAACCCGCGGGTCACGGTCCGCCTTCGCCTCGGCGTCGCGCCGGTGGCGCTCGCACAGGACGGCGAGACCCTCCGCCTGTCGCTCGCCGGACCGGGCGCGTCCGAGGCGCTCGCCGCCTCGACGAGCGCCGAGCCCGCATCCATCGACGTCGACTCCGTCATCACGGCCGTCGGCTTCCACCGCGGCGACGCGCACCTCCTGCACGCGCTCCTCGGTCACGAGGACGATGTCTTCGCGGCGGGCTGGGCGAGACGGGGCCCCAAGGGCACCATCGCCGAGAGCCGCGCCGAGGGCCAGACGGTCGCGCGCGAGGTCGACGCGTGGCTCGCGTCCGCGGCGCACGAAGCGCACGGTGAGCGGGCCGCGCTGCTCGAGCGGCTCGAGGAGAGCGCCGTGAGCTTCGCCGAGTGGAGCACGATCGATGAGCACGAGCAGCGCCGGGCTGGCCCGGGGCGCGTGCGAGCGAAGGAGCAGAACACCGAGACGCTGCTGCGCATCGCACGCGGCCGAGCCGAGGTCGACTCCTCCGATGCGCACGCCGAGGCCGGTCGTGCGAGTGTCCAAGACCCCCACCCCGCAAGCAACACCTAGGAGCAGCACATGAGCATTGTCATCCTCTACGGCACCGAGTCGGGCAACGCCGAGCTCGTGGCCGGCGACCTCGCCGACGCCATGCCGGACCGCGACGTCATGGTCGAGGACATGTCGGTCTTCGAGCCGGAAGAGCTCGAGGAAGGCACCTTCTACCTCTTCGTCTGCTCGACGCACGGCGACGGGGAGCTCCCGAGCGGTGCCCTGCCCTTCTGGGAGGAGCTCGACGCCATCCGTCCCGCGCTCGACGGGTACCGCTACGGCATGTTCGGGATGGGTGACACCACCTACTCGGACACCTACAGCCAGGGGAGCGAGCACATCGACCGGCTCATGACGGAGCTCGGCGCGCAGCGCGTCGGCGAGTACGGTCGCCACGACGCCAGCTCGCGCCAGACGGCGAGCGACGCGGCGCTCGCCTGGCTTCCGACGCTGCTCGCGGCGCTCGAAGCGGCCGGCATCGACGCGTAGCGCCCGTCCGACTGGCCTTCCGCCGCCCATCACGCATCAGCGATGGGCGGCGGCGTGTGTCCGGCAGGTGCTGGGGGAGGGCGGCGGATGGCGGTGGAGAGCGAGAGCGACGTGACGGTGTCCGAGACTCCGGGAATCGCGGCGATGCTCTCCCAGACCTCTTTGATGCGCTCGACCGATCGCGCTTCGAGCAGGACGAACAGGTCGTAGTCGCCCGTCAGGATGTCGCACCTGGTGACCTCGGGGACCTGCGCGAGGGCAGCGAGCACGTCGGAGCCGCGCATGCGGTCGGAGCGGTACACGAACAGCACCGCCGAGATCGGGGTGTCCTGGCTGCCGGCGTCATGTCCCCGGACCAGCGTGTAGCCCTCGATGACGCCGTCGCGCTCGAGTCGCTCGATGCGCTGCTTGACGGCGTTCCTGGAGAGCCGCACCTTGTTGCCGAGGGTCACCAGCGGGGTTCGCGCGTTCTTCGTGAGTTCGCGCAGCAGCTGCGCGTCGATGTCGTCGCGTGGTCGCATCGTCATTGTCTGCTCCCTCTTTGAGTGTGACATTAGCACTCTCGCGTGGTTATATGGCATGGGCGCGGGACAAGAATGACGCGATGGCGCGTCAGAGAAGAGGAACACCATGGTTCTCAGCACGACGGTTCGAAGCAGGATCCGGATCTACTGGCCCGTGCAGCCGGAGACGTTCGCCAAGGTGGTCGCTGGCAACGCCGCGGTCTTCGCAGACAGCCCAGACGTACGGCCCCTGAGAGAGGCCCTCTCGTCGTTCCCGGAGGTCGGGGACTTCGGCGACTACAAGACGGTGACGGAGGTCTCGATCGGCTTCGAGGGCTTCACCGTCGGCCCAGGGGCTCAGCCGACGCTCGGATCCGCCGGCGAGCGCACCATCTCACCGACGCTCGCCGTGACGACCCACGTCGAGAGCGAGCTGGGCTCTCACCGGCTCACGGAGATCCTCGAGCGCATCGTCGAGGTCCATCCGTGGGAGGTTCCGGTCATCGAGGTCACCGAGGGCGTGACGCTCGTCTCGCGCGCCAGAGACGAGCCTCCTGCCGCCCGCAGCGATCTGTGGCCCCAGCTGCGTTCGGCCATGCTCGGCCGCACGTTCACGGACCTCACGCACGCCTTCCATGCCGGCCAGCCGCGCTTCCCTGCATTCCCAGACGAGGAGCGGACGGAGATCTTCTCCCTCGACCGCGGCGATGGCTTCACGGCCCACCGGTACTCGATCATCGGCCAGTGGGGCACGCACGTCGACCCGCCCTCGCACTTCGCGCAGGGCGGACGCAGCCTCGATGAGCTGCCCGTCGCGGAGATGATCCTTCCGCTGGTCGTGCTCGATATCAGCGCGCGTGCCGCAGTCGACCCCGATGCGACCCCGACGCTGCAGGACATCGAGCTCTGGGAGAGCGAGCACGGGAGGATCCCCGCTCGATCCTTCGTCGCGCTGCGCACCGACTGGAGCACGCGGTGGCCTGACGCGTCGGCCATGGCGAACGCGAGCGCCGACGGGGTCAGCCACGTGCCTGGATGGAGTCGCGAGGTGCTGACGTTCCTGGTCACCCAGCGTGATGTCGCGGCGGTCGGCCACGAGCAGACCGACACCGACCCGGGCTCCGCGACCTCGGTGGGCGACTTCAGCCTCGAGCGGTATCTGCTGGAGCAGGACCGCTGGCAGATCGAGCTCATGGCGCACCTCGACCGCGTCCCAGCGGCGGGGGCGGCTGTGGTCGCGACGTGGCCCAAGCCCCTGGGCGGCAGCGGATTCCCGGCGCGCGTCTTCGCCATCCACTGAGCGTCGCTAGGCTGGCCGCGTGGACTCCAACTCGAGCATGGGGCGTGCGCTGGACGTGCTCACGACCCTCGCCGACCTCACGCGCGTGGCGCCGCACCGGGCGACCGTCGCGCAGGTCGCGGCGATGCTCGAGCGTGACCGCTCGCAGGTGTCTCGGACGCTCAAGTTCCTCACGGAGGAAGGGGCGGTCACGAGGCTCGAGGACCGGAGCTACCAGCTCGGCTGGCGGGGCTACGCCACCGCTCAGGAGCTCACCGATCGTCGCCTCCAGACCGACGGACTCACGCTGCTCGAGGAGCTTGCCGAGAGGACGCGCGAGGCCTGCTTCATCGGCGTGCTGAGCGGTGACAGCACGGTGACGATCGTGGAGGCGCTCCCGACGGCCGCGCGCATGATCGGGTCATGGCTGGGGCGCCCCTACCCCGCGTTCTGCTCGGACGCGGGGCAGGGGGTGCTGTGGGATGCCACCGACGACGAGATCGCCGCGGTGCTCGCCGCGACCGAGTTCCGGGCCGCGGGCCCGAACGCCGCGGCCAGCCTCGAGGAGTTCCTGGCGAGGCTCGCGGCTGCGCGCGAGCGTGGCTACTCGATCGTGGATGAGGAGGCCGAACCGGGCCTGTACTCCGTGGGTGCTCCGGTGTACGACTTCCGGGGCGAGGTGGTCGCCGCCGTGCAGATCGTCGGCACGCGCGAACGGCTGCGCCCGAAGACGGCAGAGCTGGGTGCGGCCGTTCGGGACTCCGCCCTGACGCTGTCCACGATTCTCGCCGCTCCAGCGCACTGAGCGTCGCGCGCTCCCGCGCGCATCCGCTCGCTGCTCAGGAGTCGGCGAGCGCGCTGAGGCGATCGGCCGCCGCCGCCATGGCCGCGATGAGACGCGGCTGGGCCGTCTCCGGGAGCGCCCGCGACACACAGCTCAGGGCGGCGACGATGGCCCCTTCCTCGCCGCGAATCGGAGCAGCCAGGTCGGAGGTCCCGTGCTCGAACTCCTCGAACGCGTCGATGTGTCCGGTCGCGCGATCGCGAGTCAGTCGTTCGGAGAGCTCCGTGATCGAGTAGGGGGCTCTCGGGCCGCCGACTCCGACGAACTGTGCGTTCCCGAGCAGCGCCTGGAGCTGATCGGTCGACGCATCCCAGAGCAGCGCCCTGCCGGCTCCCGTGCACCAGATCGGCGTCACCATCCCCGGGCGGACGGAGGTGCTGGCGCCGGACGCGGGCGACTCGAACCTGAGGAGCAGGGCCCGGTCACCGAGCGACGCCGAGATGCGGGCATCCACCTGGAACGCGGAGACGAGCCCGCGGAGCTCTCGACGTGCCTCCCGGAGCCACGGCATCTGGCGTGCTGCGGCCACTTCGAAGTGACGGGGGCCCGGCCGGAAGGCGAGGTCCCTGTTCTTCTCGAGCATGCCCAGCTGGACGAGCTCCTGAGTGAGTCGCGAGACCCGGCTGCGTTCGAGCCCCGTGTGGTCGGCCAGTCTCGAGACGGTGAACGCGCTGCGTCCCGTCGCCTCGCGCTGCGTTGCCGCGGCGAGCAGCTGCAGGCCCTGGGAGAGCGACGACTGCTGGTGCATGCGAGGCTCCCGTCTCGTGAGGCTGCTGGGCAACTCGGTGATCGTGACGTTTCAGCCTAGCGTCGTGGCACGCTCCAGGGCGTGCGCACCCGTTGCCTTCCGCGGGAGCATTCTTCCCCACGCCGTGTAGAGGTCGGCGGCGAGGTGCCCATGCGCGAGCTCCAGGTCGGCGCCGGTCACTTCCTCACCGCCCTGTCTGCCGTAGAGGACCACCTCGTCACCGGGGAACACGCCGTGCACCTCCGTGACGTCGATGGTGAGGCAGTTCATGGCGAGCAGGTCGATGACGGGAGCCCGCTTGCCGCGGATGAGGACTTCGGCTCGACCGCTCAGGTCACGGGGGTAGCCGTCGCCGTATCCCACCGGAACCGTGGCGAGGACGGAGTCCCTCGCGAGTGCATGTGCGCGGTTGTAGCCCACGCTCTCGCCGCGCGAGTAGCCGTTGACGGCCGCGACGCGCGACTTGAGCGCCATCGCCGTCCGGAACCGCTTCGGGTCGGCGGCCGTGTCGCCGTAGAGTGCCGCGCCGATCCGCACGAGGTCGAGTCTCGACTCCGGGACCGTGAACGCGGCGAAGGAGGTGGCGCAGTGCCGGTCGATCGGCGAACGCGCGCCTCGCTGCGCGAGGGTCGCGCGGATGACCTCGGATTCGGCGACGAACCGTGCCGTGCCAGCCCGGACGTCGTCCGCATCCTCTTGAGGGAAGTGCGTCGCGACGCCGCGCACGTCGAGGCCTGGGAGCGAGGCGAGCGCGCGCAGCTCAGCCAGTCCCGCGTCCCGGGAGACGTCGACGCCGTCACGTGAGATCCCGGATGAGTTGATGGAGAGGTGCACCGGGATGCTCCGTCCAGCGGCGACGGCGACGGCCGACGCGGCGGTCGCGTGGGGGAACCCGCCGATCCATTCCTCGATCATCCACGCCGTGCCCGCCTGCATCTCCTGCGGCTGCGCTGAACGCAGCCGCAGGAGACGCCCCGTGAAGCCAAGGGCGCGGAGTTGGGCGGCTTCACGGTTCCTCGAGATGCCGAGCATCTCGATGTCGTGGGCGATGACGACGGGGCCGACGAGATCGATGCCGTGCCCGTAGGCGTCGGACTTCAGCACGACGCAGAGCGTGCTGTTGCCGGCGAGCTCTCGCTTGATCTCCCGAAGGTTGTGGTGGATGGCGTCGAGGTTGATCTCAACCCAGACCGGCTCCGCCGTCATCGCGGTGGTCATGACGTGTGGCTCCTCGGTGCGTCCAGCTGCTCAGCTGGGGCGGACGCAGCTTCCTCGTCGACGAGGAGCGCCGGCTTCGCGCCCCGGCGCGTGTACCGCCACCAGAAGACGACGTAGCAGGCGATGACGAAGGGCACGCCGAAGTACAGTGCGGCGATCTGGTTCGGGTCGAACGCGATCGCCACGATCGAGATGCTGAGGAGCGCGAACGCGAGGATCGGGACGAACGGGTAGAGCGGGGTCCGGTAGGCCAGGGTGCTGACGTCGCCGCCGGCCCGGACGAACTTCCTCCTGTGGAAGAACTGGGACGCGACGATCGACATCCAGACGGCGACGACGGCGAAGCCTGCGACGGAGACGAGGACGAGATAGACCGTCTCGGGCGCCATGACGCTCGAGATGAGCGAGGCGAGCCCGCCGAGCATGCTGACGCTGAGGGCCGTGAGGGGGATGCCTCGCCGGGTGAGCTTCGTGAATGCGCGTGGGGCGTGCCCCTCCTCGGCGAGGGAGAAGAGCATCCGCGCGCAGGAGAAGAGTCCGCTGTTGCCTGCGGAGAGCAGCGCCGTGATGATGACGAAGTTCATGATGTCGGCGGCGAACGGGATGCCGATGTACTCGAAGACGGTCACGAACGGGCTGTCGGTCACGCCGGTCTCCTCGTACGGGACGATGGCCGCGATGACCGTGATGGCGCCGATGAAGAAGATGACGAGGCGCAGCACGGTCGACTTGAGCGCACGCGGGATGTTCTTCGCCGGGTCCTTCGTCTCGCCGGCCGCGACGCCGATCAGCTCGGAGCCGCTGAAGGCGTAGAAGACGGCGAGGGCGGTCACCAGCACCCCGGAGATCCCGGTCGGGAAGAGGCCATCCGGCGTCTCGAAATTCGTGAAGAACACTGGGCCGTGCTCGGCGGCTGGGCCACCGAACGGGGCGAAGCCGACGATGGCCGCGCCGCCGAGGATGATGAGCACGACGATGGCGGCGACCTTGACGATCGAGAACCAGAACTCCGACTCCCCGAACACGCGCGCCGAGATGGCGTTCATGCCGAAGAGCGCGGCGGCGAACACCAGGCACCAGATCCAGACGTCGACGCCCGGGAACCACCGCTGCATGAGGATCCCGGCGGCGGTGAACTCGGAGCCGAGGGCGACGGCCCAGCAGAGCCAGTAGAGCCATGCTGTCGTGAACCCGGTCGCGGGGTTGATGCTCCGGGCCGCGTAGATGTGGAAGGCGCCCGAGACCGGGTAGGCGACGGCCAGCTCGCCCAGGCAGGTCATCACGAGGTAGACGACGACGGCGCCGATGCCGTAGGCGAGGACGGCGCCGAGGGGGCCAGCCTGCGAGATCGTGTAGCCGGAGCTCAGGAACAGGCCAGAGCCAATGACTCCGCCGAGCGCGATCATGACGAGGTGACGCGCGCCCATGGATCGTTGCAGCTTGCGCAGGGGAACTTGGGTCGACGTCGTGTGCGGGAGCGAGTTGGGCAGCTCTTCGTGCGTTGAGGGGGACATGGGCTCACCTTTGAGTTCTGTGTCGCGGTCGAGGAGCAGTGTGCAACATAGCCACGCGTTGATGCCTATATTGCATCCTCTGGAGGTAATTCCCAAGTATCCCGACGAACTGCCCCGACGCAAGCGTCCGAACCCGCGTCAGGCACATGGGCAGCGAGGCGAGCAGAACGGCAGCCACGAGCAGCGAAAAGACAGCATCGCGCTGCCGCCACTGCAACCCAGGCTGAGGGCACCTAGAACACACAAGGAGACACCGTGAGAAATTACGATCTGGCCCTCATTGGGTTCGGCGGCGTCAGCCGAGCCCTCGCAGAGATCATCAGCAACGACGCTGCACGCCTGACCGCCCAGCTCGGCTTCACCCTCAGAGTCGTCGCCATCACCGACCTCGCCTTCGGATCGCTGGTGCAGCCTGGCGGAATCGACATCGAACATGTCCTCGCGCTGCCCCGCGGCTCCGATTTCGGGGGACTGCCAGGCGGATCGGCAGACCCGAACAACCGAGAGGTCATCCAGGGATGCACGGCGGACATCGTCGTCGAGGCCACCTTCACGAACCCGAGCGACGGAGAGCCTGCGGCCTCCCACGTCAGGTGGGCACTGGAATCCGGCAAGCACGTCACGACGACGAACAAGGGGCCGGTGGCCCTCCACGCCGCGTCGCTCAGTGCGCTCGCGGCGACGCGAGGGCTGGCGTTCGAGTTCGAGGGCTCCGTGCTCAGCGGAACCCCGATCCTCCGGTTCGCGCAGCAGATGCTCCCTGCGCTCACCGTGACCTCCGTCGAGGGCATCCTCAACGGCACGAGCAACTACGTCCTCGGACGCCGCGAGGCGGGCGTCTCGCTCGAAGCCGCGATCGCTGAAGCGCAGCAGCTCGGGTACGCGGAAGCCGACCCGACCGCGGACATCGAAGGGTCGGATGTGCGGCTCAAGGTCGCCATCCTCGCGCAGCAGGTCCTCGGTGTCGACGTGCCGACGACCGAGGTCGTCACGGAGGGGATCTCCGGCATCACCGATGCGGACATCGTGGAAGCCGCGGCGCAGGGTCTCAGGTGGAAGCTCGTCGGCTCGGCGACGCGCACCGCAGAGGGCGGGGTGGAGGCGCGCGTGCGGCCCGTCGCGCTCAGCGCGGAGCATCCACTCGCCGGCATCGCCGGCCCGACCAACGCCGTGACGTTCACGACGGACCTGCTCGGCCAAGTCACCGTGGCCGGGCCAGGAGCAGGCCGAGTGGAGACGGCGTACGCGCTGATCTCCGACCTCGTCGCCATCGACAGGGCGGCATCGCAGCGCGTCGCCCCCGAAGATGAGCTCGTCGGGCTGTTCGGGGCGACGCTGTGACCGCCCTGTCGTCGCTTTCGAGGGAGCACCGCACGCTCGCGGCCCGGGGGGAGGAGCTCGTCGTCACGAGCCCCGCCGATGGAGCCGTCGTCGGCGGGGTCAGGCAGCACCTCGCAGAAGACCTCCCCGAGATCCTGGCCCGAGCGCGGGCGGGCAGCCTCGTCGCCAAGTGCCTGTCGCGGCATGACCGAGCGAGCGTCCTCGAGCGCGCCGCCGACCTCCTCCGTGACCGGTCGGAAGCCGTCGCCGACCTCATCGTCGCGGAGGCCGGGAAGACCATTCGCCAGGCGCGCAAGGAGGTCTCGCGCTGCCAGAACACCCTCAAGCTCTCGGCTGCCCAGGCCCGCAGCAACGCGGGCGAGGTGATCCCGTTCGACGCCTACGAAGGCGAGGAGACCCGAACGGGATGGTTCACACGGGAGCCGCTCGGCATCATCGTCGCCATCACGCCGTACAACGACGCGCTCAACCTCGTCGCGCACAAGGTCGGCCCCGCCATCGCCGGGGGGAACTCCATCATCCTCAAGCCGTCGCAGCTCACGCCGCTGACCGCCAGGCTCCTCGTCGACCTCCTCGTCGAAGCGGGCCTCCCAGCGGAGGTGATCACCACCGTGCACGGCGACCGTCGCCTGTCGCAGGCGCTCGTCTCGGCCAGGGAGGTCCGCATGGTGTCCTTCACGGGAGGGTTCCGGACGGGTGAGGCGATCGCCGCCTCCGCCGGCATCAAGAAGGTCGCCATGGAGCTGGGAGGCAACGCGCCCGTGCTCGTCTTCGCTGACGCCGACATCGAAGCCGCCATCGGGCGCTGCGTCTCTGGATCGTTCTGGGCTGCGGGGCAGAACTGCATCGGCACGCAGCGCATCATCGTGCACGAATCGATCGTCGAGCGCTTCCGAACGGCGTTCGTCGCCGCCGCCTCCGAGCTCACCGTCGGCGACCCCAGGCAGGAGACGACCGACGTGGGCCCGATGATCAGCACCGCGGCCGCCCGATCGGCGGAGGAAGCGGTCGAGGCCGCCGTTCGCGCGGGGGCCGAGCTGCTTCTCGGCGGTCGCGCCGAAGGGCACATCTTCCCGCCGACCGTCCTCACCGACGTCCCTCGCGAGCAATGCGTGTGGGCGGAGGAGGCCTTCGCGCCGATCGTCGTCATCGAGGCCTTCTCCACCTTCGAGGAGGCCTTGGATCTCGCCAACGAGCCCGAGTACGCGCTGCACGCTGCGGTCTTCACGGGCAGTCTCGCGACGGCGATGCGAGCGACTCGCGAACTCGACGCCGGAGCCGTCATGGTCAACGACTCCTCCGACTACCGCTTCGACGCGATGCCGTTCGGTGGTGCCAAGTACGGGAGCATGGGGCGCGAAGGCGTCCGGTTCGCCTACGAGGACATGACGCAGACCAAGGTCGTCGGCATCCTGGAGTGACCCGCATCGCACGGGCGCCGTGAACGAGGGCGAGCGGATGCAGTCGGCGTGTGCATCCGCTCGCCGCTCGGCCTCGGTTTGGGAACGCTCGCCGATCAGCGCCCCGACCGGCCGCCCAGCGGAGTAGATTGCGCGCATGACTTTCAACGAGAACGCGAAGCTCGACACGAGCGGCGTGCAGAAGCGCGGCCGGGGGGCCAAGACCGCCGCGATCGGCGGCGGCTCGATCGGCCTGCTCATCGTGGCGTTCCTCGCCTCGCAGTTCCTCGGAGTCGACCTGACGGGGCTCGTCAGCGGCGTCGACACGGGCCAGCAGTCGCAGGAGCAGGTCGAGGGTACCGGCCTCGAAGCCTGCCAGACCGGCGCTGACGCGAACGCGCAGATCGAGTGCCGCATGGTCGGCGTGCAGAACTCGCTCGCCGACTTCTGGGAGACCGAGAGCGCGGCCGTCGGCGTCACGTACGAGCGGCCCGGGTTCATCCTCTACGAAGGCCAGACGAGCTCGGCCTGCGGCACCGCGTCCAACGCGGTCGGCCCGTTCTACTGCCCCGGCGACTCGTCCATGTACGTCGACACGTCGTTCTTCCAGCTGCTCACCTCGCAGCTGGGTGCCAAGGAGGGCCCGCTCGCGGAGATGTACGTCGTCGCGCACGAGTGGGGCCACCACATCCAGCACCAGATGGGTGTCTTCGACACCACGAACCGGACGGACACGGGGCCGACCTCTGACGGCGTGCGCATCGAGCTGCAGGCCGACTGCTTCGCCGGCTCCTGGCTGGGCGCCGCGGCGACCACCGAGACTGCCGACGGCGTGACGCTCCTCGAGCCGCCGACGCGCGAGCAGGTGGATGTCGCCCTGTCGGCAGCATCCGCCGTCGGCGACGACCACATCCAGGGCCAGCAGGGCCAGGTGAACCCGGAGTCGTTCACGCACGGCACGAGCGAGCAGCGCGTGAACTGGTTCGTCACGGGCTACGAGCAGGGCACCGGCGCCTGCGACACCTTCGCGGTCAGCGGCAGCCAGCTCTAGCGTCCGCCGCGCGTCGCGCCGGCGCGCAGCATCGTGGCCCGGTGCCGCCCATCGTGAGATGAGCCGCACCGGGCCACACCTGTCTCCGGCAGCGAGGCGGTCCGGCGACCCGGCGCGCTCCTCGGGCTGGCCAACTTGCGTGACGAGCGTGCGCAACAGACGCCGGACGCCGCCCGAGGCCGCGGCTCGTCCCGGAAGTTGGCCAGCGGCGGCCGAATGCGCCACCGGGAGGGTCCGCCTCGGGTTCCCGGCGAGAGGTGTCGCCGCGGGCTCCCCGCGAGAGCTCCCGCCTAGAACTCCTCGTGCGTGTCCGGGTCCTGGCGCCAGATGCGTCCGCGCTCGAGGGCGGAGAGCGCATCCACCTCGGCCTGGTCGAGCTGGAAGCCGAAGATGTCGAGGTTCTTCGCCTGGCGCTCGGTGGATCGTGACTTCGGGATCGGCACCGAGCCGAGCTCGACGTGCCAGCGGAGAATCGCCTGCGCTGGCGACACCTCGTGCGCGGCGGCGATCTCGGCGACGACCGGGTGCTCGAGCAGCTCACCGCGACCGAGCGGGCTCCACGCCTCCGTCACGATGCCGTGCTCGGCGTGGAACGCGCGGAGCGCGGCCTGCGGGAAGAACGGGTGCAGCTCGATCTGGTTGACGGCGGGTGTGACACCGGTCGCTTCGACAATCCTCGTGAGGTGCTCCGGTGTGAAGTTCGAGACGCCGATGGAGCGCACGCGGCCGTCCTTCTGCAGCTGCACCAGGGCCCGCCAGGTGTCGACGTACTTCTCGAGGCGGGGCAGCGGCCAGTGGATGAGGAGCAGGTCGAGCTGCTCGAGCCCGAGGCGCGCGATCGACTCGTCGAAGCCCGTGAGGGTCTCGTCGTAGCCGTGGAAGCGGCCGGGGATCTTGCTCGTCACGACGATCTCGGAGCGTGGCACCTCGGAGGCGCGGATGCCGCGCCCGACGGCTTCCTCGTTGTCGTAGCTGATGGCGGTGTCGAGCAGCCGGTAGCCGAGCGCAAGCGCCTCGCGAGTGGGGCCTGCCGAGTCCTCGCCCGCGTGGGGGTAGGTGCCGAAGCCGATCGCGGGGATCGTGGTGCCGTCGTTGAGCCCGAGTGCAGGAACGTTGCTGGTCACTGTTCGCCTTCCGTCATTTGTCAGAACAAAGCGAGCCTAGGGTGTGCGCTCGGGAGGTTTCCGACCGTGACGCACGGTGCCGCGTCGATGCTGCCGTCAGGTGGCGGAGGTGGGGGAGTGGAGGTCCGCGAGCGCTTCCGTGATGGCCGCGCGCAGGCCGGCCGGCGGCTCCTCGCGCGTCGCGAGCACCACCTCACGCGTGAGCGTCGCGGGATCGATGGGCACGAATGCCACCGCGTCGTCGTGCCAGCTCGCCACCGAGGCAGGGACCACGGCGACCAGCTGTCCCGCGGCGATCATCCCGAGGATCGCGGGGTAGTCGTCCGAGCGCATCCCCGTGCTGGCTTCGAACCCGGCCCTCCTGCAGTGTTCCCGGGTCGCCTCGTCGAGTGTGTCTCCACCGGAGGCGCCGAACGCCCAGCGGTCGTCGCGCAGCTCGCTGAATTCGCGGACCGGCTGCCGGCGCTCGGCGGTCGCGAGCGGATGCTCGCGGGGCACGGCGAGGAAGAGCGGCTCGGCGAAGAGGAGCGTGGTGGTGATCTCGGGGGACAACGGCGTCGGCAGGTCCGACGCCTGGAACAGGACCGCCGCGTCGAGCCGCCCCTGCTCGAGCTGCCGGCCGAGGCGCTCGCACTCGTCGAGGGTCAGTTCGAGGCTGAGCTGCTCTCGTTCGGCGCGGCTCAGGATGCCGGGCACGACCAGGGCGCCGAGCGTGGGGAAGATGCCGAAGCGGACGAGGCGTCGCTCGTCGTCGAGCCAGGCGTCGAGCTCGGCGAATGCCCGGCGTCCGCCCTCGAGCAGCTGCCTCGCCCGAGGTGCGAACACGGTGCCGGCTGCGGTCGGCACGCTTCCCCGGGGGCCTCGCTCGAGGAGCTTCGTGCCCGCCTGCTGCTCGAGGCGCTTCAAGTGGTGGTCGACGGTCGGGTGGCTCCAGCCGAGTGCCGTCGCCGCGGCTGAGACGGAGCCCGCCGCGAGCACCGCGTCGAACGCCGCGAGTCCGCGGAAGTCGGGGAGGTCCGCGGATCGGCGATCATGCATAGCTTCAGTCTAGGACTGAGGCGACCCCGGCAACCTGCCATTCTGTCTTGGAAGCCGGGGTGCCACGATAGGGGGATGACGCACGCACCTGAGTTCCCCACGTTCGCCCTCGACGACGCAGCGGGCGCCTTCGGCGGAGCTGCGGCGAATGCGAGCGTGGACGTGCAGGGGCAGAGCCCGCTGGACGCGAGTGGCGCGAGCCGCGAGACGGCCGGCGCCCCCTACGCGGCGGCACTCGCGATGCACGCCGCCCGCGACTCGACGGCCTTCCTGGTCCCGGGTCACGGCGCCGACGCCAGCGGCCTCGGCCTCGGGCAGGCCGAGTACTTCGGCGAGCGCGTCCTCGAACTCGACGTGACGCCCCTGCTCGACGGCATCGACCTCGGTGACGGCTCGCCCCGCGAGCAGGCCGAGCGGCTCGCCGCCGACGCGTGGGGCGCATCCAGGACCTGGTTCCTGACCGGCGGCTCCTCGATGGGCAACCGCATGGCCGCGCTCGCGGCCAGGGGGCTGGGCGAGGGGGTGCTCATGCAGCGCAGCGCCCACTCGAGCTTCGTCGACGGCATCATCCTCGGCGGCTCCTCGCCGAGCTTCGTGCTGCCGGAGGTCGACCTCGAGCACGGCATCGCCCACGGCGTCACCCCCGACTCGGTCGCCGAAGCGCTCGCCGAGCGGCAGGCGTCCGGCGGCGGTGACGTTGCGGCCATCTACATCGTGTCCCCGAGCTACTTCGGCGCGGTCGCCGATGTCGCCGGCATCGCCGAGGTCGCACACGAGGCCGGCGCCGCGCTCATCGTCGACGCCGCCTGGGGTGCCCACTTCGGCTTCCTTCCCGAGCTTCCGGACTCCCCGGTTCGGCTCGGCGCCGACCTCGTCGTGACGAGCACCCACAAGCTCACGTCCTCGCTCTCGCAGAGCGCGCTCGTCCACCTCGGGCACGGGCCCATCGCGCGAGCCCTCGAGCCGCACGTCGAGCGCGCCCACCGCATGACCGCATCCACGAGCGAGAGCTCCTTGCTGCTCGCATCGCTCGACCTCGACCGTCGTGACCTCGTCGAGCGCCGCGACCTGCTCGAGGAGTCGCACGCTGCCGTGCTTGCCGCCAGGGCGATGTTCCGCGCCGACGGCCGCTTCCCGGTGGCCTCCGACGCGTTCGGGGGCTTCCCGTCGACCGTCGCGATCGACCCCTTCCGCATCCCGCTCGACATCCGTGCGACTGGCCTCGATGGGCACACCGTGCGGCTGCGGCTCGCCCGCGAATACGGCGTGATGGTCGAGATGGCGACCGTCAGCTGCATCGTCGCGGTCATCGGCATCGGCAAGACGCCGGATACGCGCGTCCTGCTCGACGCGCTCGCCGAGATCGCGGCAGGCGCCGCCGACTCGCGGTCCGCGGATGCGGCGGGCGACTCGGCCTCCTCGATCCCGCCCATGCCGGGGCCAGGGGCCATGCGCATCCGCCCCCGCGCCGCATACCTCGCTGACGCCGAGACGGTGTCGTTCTCGGATGCGGTCGGGCGCATCTCCGCCGACTCGCTCGCCGCCTACCCGCCAGGGATCCCGAACGTCCTCCCCGGTGAGGAGATCACGCTCGAGGTCGTCGAGTTCCTCCGCGCCTCGGCGGCGGCGGGGAGCCACGTGCGCGGTGCCGTGGACTCGGCAGTCTCCGCGTTCCGCGTCGTCGTCGAGTAGCGGGGCAGCGTCGCGCTGGCGCTCCGGCGCGAGCGGTTCGGCGCTCTCGTGACCAACTTCAGTGCGGAATCGCTGCTCAGTGGTTCCGGGGCGCGTGGTGGGGCCGTTTTTGCACTGATGTTGGTCAGGCGGGGTTTCGTCTTGGCTCGGAGTCAGGTGCGTCCGGCGTCGGCCGGTGTGCCGTCGTCGAGGATGAGCTGCAGGAAGACCACGTCGAGCCAGCGGCCGAACTTCGTGCCGACCTGGTCGAGGCGGCCCGCGTGCACGAAGCCGAGGCGCTCGTGCAGGCTGATCGAGGTCACGTTCGCCGCGTCGATGGCGGCCACCATGACGTGCTTGCCCGCATCTCGGGCGCGGCCGATGAGCGCGAGCGTGAGGGCCTTCCCGAGTCCGCGCCCGCGGGCCTCGCCGCGCACGTAGACGGAGTGCTCGACCGTGTGCCGGTAGCCGGAGAAGGTGCGGAAGTCGCCGTAGCTCGCGTAGCCGAGCACCGCATCCGATTCATCGACGGCGACGAGCACGGGCAGGCCGGCTGAGGTGCGCCCCGCGAACCAGGAGCGACGGTCGTCGTCGTCGACCGTCTCGGCGTTCCAGTTGACGGTCGTCGTCAGCACGTCCTCGTTGTAGATCGCGGTGATCGCGGGGATGTCGTCGACGGTGGCATCGCGGATGATCGGGGTCACCCGGCCAGTATCCCGCAGGGTCGCGCCCCCGCGCCTCGGCGAGCCCGGGTCGATGCCTCGATGCCGATGCCTCGATGCCTCCGCGGCTCAGGCCGGGGCGCTGCCCGTCGACCCGCGCACCGCGAGGCTCGTGACCACCCGCTGCACCCGCTGGAGCTGCACGGGGTGCTGCATCCGTTCGAGCAGGAACGTGCCCGCCTGCACGCCGATCGCGAAGTTGCCTGTGTCGACGGACGTGAGGGAGACGACCTGGAACCTCGCGAGCGGGGAGTTGTCGTAGCCGGCGACGGAGAGGTCGGCGGGGACACGGAGGCCGAGGGTGTCGGCGACCGAGAGCACGCCGATGGCGGAGGCGTCGTTGAAGGCGAAGATCGCGGTGACGCGTTCGGCGGCCGAGCGGCTGAGGAGGCGGGCTGCTGCGGCATGTGCGCTCTCCTCGCTCATGCCTCCTGCGTCGACGACGGCGCTCGAGGCGACGCCTGCTTCCGTCATGGCGCGCAGGAACCCCTGCTCGCGCAGTCGGCTGATGCGACCTGGGCCCTGCAGGTACGCGATGCGGGTGTGGCCGAGGTCGAGGAGGTGGCGGGTCACCTGGTGCGCGCCCGCCTCGTCGTCGTTGGTGACGACGTCGACGGAGGGCAGCTCGGGGTCGAGGGTGCCGGCGAGTACGGTGGGAATGTCGTCGGCGATGCGTGCGATGGCATCGGCCTCGGAGGTGGTGCCGATGACGACGATGCCGTCGACGCCCTGCTGCGTGAGGGTCTGCAGCGAGCTGCGCCCGACGCGCTGGTCGGTGCGGCTGTCGGCGAGGAGGGTCGCGTAGCCGGAGGCGTGGAGCGTGGCGGAGACCCCTTCGAGGAGTTCGACGAACCAGGGGTTGCGGAGGTCGTTGACGATGAGTCCGACGGTCTTCGTCTTGGTGCGGGCGAGGCCTCGAGCGTGCGCGTTCGGCCGGTAGCCGAGCTCGGCGATCGCAGCGAGCACTGCCTGGCGTCTCGCGTCGCTCACGTGCGGTGCGTCGCGCAGGACCAGCGAGACGAGGGATTTGGAGACGCCGGCCTGCTCGGCGACGTCACGGATCGTGACTGGTGCCGCGGGGGACTTCGGGGTCTCGCTCACGAGGTCGCCTCCGTGCTCTGCATCTGGTCGCCACCAGCGTATGGCCTTTCCCGGCATCGTGTGGAACTATTTGCATCGATCCATATTTGTCCAATAGTGGCAAGGCAGAGCAGACGAGCACCGAGGGTGACATGAGCAGACAGAACGCGCGCCGGCTGAGCGCAGGAATGGTCGGTGGCGGCATCGGTGCCGACATCGGCAAGACGCACCGATTCGGGATGCGGCTGGACGACCGATACTCCCTCGACGCCGGGGTCTTCGGCCGCGACCGCGAGCAGTCGGCCGAGGTGGCCGCATCGCTCGGAGTCGCCCCGGAACGCAGCTACGCGAGCTACCAGGAGATGGCGGAGGTCGAGGCGACGAGGGCGGACGGTGTCGACGTCGTCATCGTCGCGACGCCGAACGACACCCACTTCGAGGTGGCCAAGGCGTTCCTCGAGCGCGGCATCCACGTCGTGTGCGAGAAGCCGCTCACGCAGGACTCCGCGACCGCGCGCGAGCTCGTCGAGCTGGCGGCCGCGAGCGGAGCGATCCTCGCCGTGCCCCATTGCTACGCGGCTTACCCGATGGTGCGCGAGGCCGCCCGAATGGTCAGCGACGGACGCCTGGGGCGCCTCACCTTCGTCGACGTCGAGCACGCCTCCGGGTGGGCCGCGACGCCGCTGGAGCTGACCGGCCACAAGCAGGCGAGCTGGCGCACGGACCCCGACATCGCCGGCTTCCCGAGCGTGGTCGGGGACCTCGGCACGCACGCCTACCACCTCGCCCGCTACGTCACGGGCCTCGAGGTCGAGCAGGTCTCCGCCCAGTTGCACACGCTCGTGCCGGGACGCAGGGTCTTCGACAACGCGACGGTCGCGCTCAGGCTCGTCGACGACACCCCCGGCCGTCTCTGGGCGAGCATGGCCGCGACGGGGCACAACCACGGGCTGCGCATCCGGGTGTTCGGCGACGAGGGCAGCCTCGAGTGGCAGCACGAGGACCCGCACCACCTCACCTTCCAGGATCTGGAGGGGACGACGACGATCTTCACGCACGGCCTCGCGTCGCTCTCCGAGGACTCCGCGAGGCTCACGAGGGTCGGGCTCGGGCACCCCGAGGGGTTCCTCGAGGCGTTCGGCAACTTCTACCGCGACCTCGCCGACGAGCTCGAGGCGCGCCGGGACGCGCGAGGCTCGACGGTCCGCGAGCTGTCGTTCCCGACGGGCATCGATGGTCTCATCGGGGTGCAGTTCGTGGAGGCCGTCGCGGCCTCGCACGCGGCGGATGGGGCGTGGACCGTGCCCGCGAGCGTCGCCGACCGCGATGCCGAGGTGGCTGCGGCCGACGCCGAGCTCCGGGAAGCCGGAGGGAAGTGACATGCAGCGTTTCGCCCTCATCGGCGCCGGGTTCATCGGCGCCGTCCACGCCCAGAGTCTCGCGGCCAACCCGGACGTCGACTTCCGATTCGTCTACGACGTCGACCGGGCCAGGGCCGAGAAGCTGGCTGCCTCGCACGGTGCCGCCGCGGCGTCCTCGCTCGAGCAGCTCTTCGATGCGTCAGAGGTCGACGCGGTGCTCATCGCGTCGTCCACGAACAAGCATGCCGATCATCTGCGGCTCGCGGCCGATGCCGGTGTCGCGGCGCTCTGCGAGAAGCCCATCGATCTCGATCTGGAGCGCGCTCGCGAGACGGTCGAGTACGTCGAGGAATCCGGCATCATCGCCATGGTCGACTTCAACCGACGCTTCGACCGCGACTACGCCGAGCTGAAGCGCACCGTGGATGCCGGGGAGATCGGCACCGTCGAGCTGCTGCAGCTCTCGAGTCGCGGCCCCTCCATGCCGCCGCTCGAGTACATCGCGGTCTCGGGCGGGCAGATGCGCGACCAGACGGTGCACTTCTTCGACCTCGCGACGTGGATCACGGGACTCGACGCCGTCGCGGTGTACGCGGCGGGCAGCGCGCTCGCGGAGCCGAGGGTCGCCGAGTACGGCGACGTCGATACGTCGATCGCGACCGTGCGGCTCGCGAATGGTGCGCTCGTGCAGATCGACAGCATCCGTCGCTCGGGGTACGGCTACGACGAGCGCATCGAGGTGTTCGGCTCGGAGGGGCTCGTCGAGGCGAAGCGGCACCCCGCAGGTCAGGTCGCGAGGTACGGCAAGGGCGTCGTCGTCGGGTCGGGGATGCACGCCGGCTGGTTCGAGCGCGTGCAGCCCACGTACGCGGCCGCGCTCGCGGAGTTCGTCGCGGCGCTCGAGGGTGGTCACGCGCCGTCACCGTCGCTGCGGGATGCGCTACGGGCCCAGGCGATCGCGGAGGCCGCGACGCGGTCGCTCGCGAGTGGGCGTGAGGAGCCGGTGGAGTAGGGGGTCACCTCCGCTCTCCGGGTGGGCGGTCGCTCCGCGATCGCCCACCTTCTCGCGTCGTGACGAAGCTGAGATGGACGCGTCACAAAAAAGTATTTGCTTAATACACCTGTTGAGCTATTGTCATGACAAGTCAGTGACGTGCTCGTCGCTCTCGGACAAGGATGACCGAGCGAGCACACGTGGGTTCCTCAAGACGCCGTCCCCAGCGGCTGTCCTGTCGAGCGTCCAACTGGCGTCATCACGGCATTCAAAGGAGTTTTCGTGAAGAAGAAACGTCTCATGTTCGGCCTGGCAGCACTCGCAATGGTGCCGGTCTTCGCGCTCACCGCCTGCTCCTCCGCAGGCGGACGCGACACCGGAACGGCCGAAGACCCCGCGGTCGCGGGCGTCGCAGACACGCCCTCCATCAAGATCGCGATGATCACGCACGCCGCCCCGGGAGACACCTTCTGGGACATCGTTCGGAAGGGCGCCGAGACCGCGGCGGCGAAGGACAACGTCGAACTGCTCTATTCCTCCGACCCGCAGGCCCCGAACCAGGCCCAGCTCATCCAACAGGCGATCGACCAGGGCGTCGACGGCATCGCCGTCACGATCGCCAAGGGCGACGCACTCGAAGACTCCATCAAGGCCGCCGTCGACGCCGGTATCCCCGTGGTCGCATTCAACGGCGGAAGCAAGGAGGCCTTCGAATTCGGTGCCTTCACCTACATCGGCCAGGACGAAGTGGTTGCAGGCCAGGCCGCTGGCGACAAGATCACCGAGCTCGGCTACACGAAGCCCCTCTGCATCATCCAGGAGCAGGGCCACGTCGGCCTCGAAGCCCGCTGCGCCGGCATCAAGGAGAAGGTGCCAGCCACCGAGATCCTGTACGTGACCGGCACGGACATGACGCAGGTCAAGTCGACCATCTCCGCCAAGCTCCAGTCGACGCCGGACACCGACGTCGTCATCGGACTCGGCGCTCCGTTCACGCTCACGGCGATCGATTCGGTCGCCGAGACCGGCTCCAGCGCCAAGGTCGCGTCCTTCGACCTCAACGCAGACCTCGCGCAGGCGATCGTCGACGGCGACGTCGCGTTCACCGTCGATCAGCAGCCCTACCTGCAGGGATACATGGCAGTCGACTCGCTCTGGCTGCAGAACAACGGCGAGTTCGCCCTCGGTGGCGGCAAGCCCGTGCTCACCGGCCCGACGATCATCGACGAGAGCAACGCGGCCGTTGTCCTCGAAGAGGCCAAGAAGGGTATCCGCTAACCAGCGAGCCACGGTCGGGATGGCTGCGAGCCGCGGCCATCCCGACCTCTCACAAGGAAGTGCAGTCATGGTTCACACCGCAACACCAACTTCAGCATCGCCCCGAACACCCGCCACCGGCCCCGTATCCTCGAGCGCCGACGAGCGTGTCGGCAGACGCTCGCCGCTGTCGGTCATCCTCGGTCGGCCCGAGATGGGCGCCGTCGTCGGCGCCATCGTCGTGTTCGTCTTCTTCGCGATCGCGGCGCCCGTCTTCACCCAGGTCACCTCCCTCGCGACCGTCCTCTACGGCGCCTCCACGATCGGCATCATGGCGGTCGGCGTCTCCCTCCTCATGATCGGCGGCGAGTTCGACCTCTCCGCCGGTGTCGCCGTCATCTCCTCGGCGCTCACCGCGTCCCTCTTCAGCTGGTACTTCGCCACCAACGTGTGGGTGGGCGTGCTCATGGGCCTCGTCTTCGCCCTCGTCGTCGGCTTCATCAACGGCTGGCTGCTCATCAAGACCAAGCTGCCGTCGTTCATCGTGACGCTCGCGTCGTTCCTCATGCTGACGGGGCTCAACCTCGGCATCACTCGACTCGTCGGCGGCGGTGTCTCCAGCCCCGCCATCGCGGACATGGACGGCTTCGCATCGGCCAAGGCGATCTTTGCCAGCGAGATCCCCGTCTTCGGCGTCAACGTGAACGTCACCGTCTTCATCTGGATCGCGCTGGTGCTCGTCGCCACGTTCATCCTGATGCGCACCAAGATCGGCAACTGGATCTTCGCCGTCGGCGGCGACGAGAACGCGGCCCGCGCGGTCGGCGTGCCCGTCACGGCGACCAAGATCGGCCTCTTCATGGGCGTCGGGTTCTGCGCCTGGATCCTGGGCATGCACAACCTGTTCGCCTTCAACGTGGTCCAGTCGGGCGAGGGTATCGGCAATGAGTTCCTCTACATCATCGCGGCCGTCATCGGCGGCTGCCTCCTCACCGGCGGCTACGGCTCGGCGATCGGCGGCGCGATCGGTGCCCTCATCTTCGGCATGGCCAACAAGGGCATCGTCTACGCCCAGTGGAACCCGGACTGGTTCAAGTTCTTCCTCGGCCTCATGCTCCTGCTGGCCACGATCGTGAACCTCGTCGTCAAGAAGAGGGCGGAGCAGAAGTGATGACAACGAACCAGACAGCAGCCGCGGACGTGCAGCAGCATGACCGCCTCGAGCAGGGCACGCACCTCATCTCGCTCCGGGATGCGGGCAAGCGGTACGGCAACATCCTCGCCCTGCAGAACGTCGACATGGACGTCGACCCGGGACGCGTCACGTGCGTGCTCGGCGACAACGGTGCCGGCAAGTCGACGCTCATCAAGATCATCGCGGGACGCCACGAGCACACCGACGGCGAGTTCCTCATCGAGGGCGAGTCGGTGCACCTCAAGTCGCCGCGCGAGGCCCTCGAGCGGGGCATCGCGGCCGTCTACCAGGACCTCGCGGTCGTGCCGCTCATGCCCATCTGGCGCAACTTCTTCCTCGGCTCCGAGCTCACGAAGGGCTTCGGCCCCTTCAAGAGCCTCGACGTCGACCAGATGAAGGCCATCACCAAGAAGGAGCTGCTCGACATGGGCATCGACCTTCGCGACGTCGACCAGCCCATCGGCCAGCTCTCCGGCGGCGAGCGGCAGTGCGTCGCGATCGCCCGCGCCGTGTACTTCGGGGCGAAGGCGCTCATCCTCGACGAGCCGACCGCCGCCCTCGGCGTCAAGCAGTCGGGCGTCGTGCTGCGCTACATCCTCGCAGCCCGCGACCGCGGGCTCGGCGTGATCTTCATCACCCACAACCCGCACCACGCGTTCCCCGTCGGCGACAGCTTCCTGCTCCTCAAGCGCGGCAAGTCGATCGGCTACTACGACAAGGCCGACATCACCCTCGACGAGCTCACGGCCCAGATGGCCGGCGGCGCCGAACTCGAAGAGCTCGCCCACGAGCTCGAACAGCTCGGCGGCTACACGCAGGACATCGCCGTCATCCGCGAAGTGGAGGACGACATCCCGGACGTGCCCGTGAAGTAAGCGCGCGCATCCACCGCGAGACGCCGCTAGCAGCGCGCGGAACGGCCGGCACCCTCAGTTGGGTGCCGGCCGTTCCTTGCGCTCGGCGAGACCCGTCAGCGCCGCGGGCTGCCGAACGGGCCGTTGTCACGGTCGACGACTTCCTTGCCGAGGGGCGAGAGGGAGATCGGGATCATCTTGAAGTCGGCGATGCCCATTGGGATGCCGATGATCGTGACGCACAGTGCGACGCCAGAGACGATGTGGCCGATCGCGAGCCACCAGCCCGCGAGGACGAACCAGATGACGTTGCCGATGAACGAGAACGCGCCGGCGTCGGCTCGCGAGACGACGTCGCGTCCGAAGGGCCAGAGCGCGTAGAGGCCGATGCGGAACGAGGCGATCGCCCACGGGATGGTGACGATCGGGATGCACAGCAGCACGCCCGCGAGGACGTAGCCGCAGAAGAGCCAGAACCCCGAGAGGAGGAGCCAGATGATGTTGAGGAGAGTGCGCATGCGAACAGCCTGCCGGAACTCGCGATGTATCGCGTCATACCGGAGGGTGAAATCGATCATGTTCTTATGTCATGACAAATGAGGCTTCGAGGGTTATGCTCGCTTGCAGGCACGTAGGCGTGCCCCAGCACTCCACTCATTCCGCACACCGAGGTGAACCATGAGCTCCGCCCCCACTCCGCCATACGTCGGCCTGCCCGTCGACGACATCCTCCAGCTCCTGCGCGCCGAAGAGCGGGAGCTCGACTTCCCGAGCTTCACGCTCGAGGATGCCTGGCAGGTCGGCACGTGGCTGCGCCACGAGTCGCTCGTTCGCGGGCACAGCGTCGCCGTCTCCATCGTCCTGGGCGGGCAGCGGGCGTTCCACGCGGCGACCCCCGGCTCCGCGGCGCTCAACGACGCGTGGCTAGCCCGCAAGTTCCGGGTTGTCGAGCACTTCGGCCACTCGACCCTTGCGGTCCGGTACACCTATCAGGCGAACGGCGAGGACTTTGCCGCCGACTCGCTGCTCGACCCGCGCGAGTACGCCGCTGCCGGCGGCGCCTTCCCCATCCGCATCGGGGGAACGCTCGCCGGTGCCGTCGGCGTGAGCGGCCTCGAGATGCACGAGGACCACGCGCTGGTCGTCGAAGCGCTGCGCGTGCACCGAGTGCTCTCCTAGCCGCCAGGCAACAGGACGCTGACTGACCTGCGGTCCGTGCCCCCCCGCCCCCGCTCAACGTCTGCGGAGGCTGGCTTCCGGCGACGCCGATGGGTTCTCGGGGCGCTCGTGCTGGGTTTCGGTGACCGGTGATGGGTTTTATCCCATCACGGTCACTGAAACCCATCACGGTTCGAGGTCGGCGGCGCTACTGCTCCGCGATGGCGTCGAGCACGTCGTCGGCGTAGCGCTCCAGCTTCGCCGCGCCGACGCCTGAGATCGCCGCGAGCTGCGCGTGCTGGCGCGGCTTCACCTCGGCGATGGCCGCGAGCGTCGCATCCGTGAACACGATGTACGCCGGCACGCCCTGCTCCTTCGCCGTCTCCGCCCGCCAGGCACGCAGCCGCTCGAACACCTCGCGCTGCGATTCGGTGAGGGCCGCGGCCGCCGCGCTGCCGCCGCCGGAGCGGCCCGAGTACTCGCCGCGCGAGCGTCGCCCGCTCGAGCCGGGCGCCTTCGGGGGCTCCTTGCGGAACATGAGCTGACGCTCGCCGCGCAGCACCGGGGCGGCCTCGCTGGTGAGCGCGAGCACGCCGTACTCGCCGCGCACCGCGAGCACGCCCGCCGCGAGCAGCTGGCGCACGACCCCGCGCCATTCCGTGTCGCCCAGGTCTTTGCCGATGCCGAACGTGGAGAGCTCGTCGTGCTTCCACTGCGTGACCTTGTCGGTGGTCTTCCCCGTGAGGATGTCGATGAGCTGGCCGGCGCCGAACGCCTGGCCGTTGCGCTCCCTGTCGAGCCGCAGCACCGTCGAGAGCAGCTTCTGCGCGGGAATCGTGCCGTCCCACGAGTCTGGAGGTGAGATGCACGTGTCGCAGTTGCCGCACGGCTCGCTCAGCTGCCCGAAGTAGGCGAGGAGCTGCACGCGGCGACACGTGACCGTCTCGCAGAGCGCGAGCATGGCGTCGAGGTGCTGGCTCTGCGCGCGCTTGCGCTGCGCGTCGCCATCGCCTTCGGCGATCATGCGCCGCTGCTGCACCACGTCCTGGAGTCCGTAGGCGAGCCACGCGGTCGAGGGGAGCCCGTCGCGTCCGGCGCGACCTGTCTCCTGGTAGTAGCCCTCGATGCTCTTCGGCAGGTCGAGGTGGGCGACGAAGCGCACATCGGGCTTGTCGATGCCCATGCCGAACGCGATCGTCGCGACCATGACGACCCCATCCTCGCGCAGGAACTTCGACTGGTGCCTCGCCCGCGTCTCGGCGGGCATGCCGGCGTGGTAGCCGAGGGCATTCACGCCCTGCCCACGCAGCCACTCCGAGATGTTCTCGACCGACTTGCGGCTCAGGCAGTAGACGACGCCCGCATCGCCCGCGTGCTCCTCCTGGATGAGGCGCAGCAGTTGCGCCTTCGGGGTCTGCTTGGGGGAGACGCGGTACTGGATGTTGGGGCGGTCGAAGCTCGCGACGAACACCTTCGCGTCGTCGAGCGCTAGCCGCTCGACGATCTCCTGCCGCGTCTCGCTCGTCGCGGTCGCCGTCAGCGCGATGCGCGGAACCCCGGGCCACCGCTCGGCGATCATCGACAGGTTCAGGTAGTCGGGTCGGAAGTCGTGACCCCACTGCGCGACGCAGTGCGCCTCGTCGATGGCGAACAGCGAGATGTTCGTGCGGCTGAGGAGGTCGGCTGCGACGGGCAGACGTTCCGGCGCCAGGTAGATGAGGTCGAGCTCGCCCGCCAGCAGCTGACGCTCGACGTCGCGGCGCTCGTCGATGGACTGCGTGGAGTTGAGGAAGGCCGCCCGAACGCCGAGCTGCTCAAGTGCCCCGACCTGGTCGTGCATGAGCGCGATGAGCGGCGAGATGACGACGCCGGTGCCCTCGCGGACCAGCGCGGGCACCTGGTAGCAGAGGCTCTTCCCGCCACCGGTCGGCATGAGCACGACGGCATCGTCGCCGGCGCACAGCCGCTCGATGATCTGCGCCTGGTCGCCGCGGAAGTCGTCGTAGCCGAAGACCTCCCTGAGCACCGTCTGCGCGCGCTGGAGCAGGGTCCCTGATGGAGCGGGGGCATCTGTCTCGTGCGTTGCGACCATGCAAGCAACCCTAGGCGCGACCTCGGACATCCGCTCGGTCATCCACAGGCGCGATCGCTCCATGCGCTCAGCAGCGAGCGATGACTCGGTGCTACCCCGCGGCGCGGATGCGGGACGCGGGCGGGTAGTACCGGAAGCCCGGGATGAAGAGCGGAGGCGGTTGGACGGCTGGCTGGCGCCGCGGCAGCGTGTGGCCGAAGGGATCTGCCTGCGCCGCCCGGTGCTGCTGCTCGGCCTGCCGCTGCGCCTCGGTGTTCGGCTGCGAGGCCAGCCGGTTCGGGGCGTCGCGGGTGCGCGCAGGACGCCGTGGACTGTTCACGCTCCACTCCCATCGCCGGTGGATCTGGGGCGCCGTGGCGCCCCAGTCGAGGTGGCCCCACGCTAGCGAGAATCGTCGCGCGGCACACCCGAGAGGACGGGGAGAACTCCCCGTCGCCGTTCGGTACTCGGCGGTGAGCGCTCCTCGCTGCTCGCGTCAGCCGCGCTCGACCGTGTGGCCGGCGCCCGCCCACTCCGACATGCCGCCGAGCACGTTGACGACCGGCTTGTCCTGCTGCTCGAGGTAGGCAGTGGCTCGCTCGCTGCGCACACCAGCCGCGCAGATCAGGTAGACCGGGCCGTCATCCGGCACCTCGTCTGCGCGCTCCACGAGTTCGCTGAGCGGCACGTTGCTGGCCCAGGGGATGCGCACGGCCGAGAATTCGTCCGGCTCGCGGACGTCGATGACCGTGGCCTGCTCGCCGAGCGCCGCGAGCTGGGTGATGTCGATGGTCTGCACGAATGCTCCTCCTGAACTGGCTGATGCCCGACGGTGGCGCGGGCCGCTGCCCACGGTACTTGAGTCGTCTCGGTGGGACCTTCCGCCCCGTTCCAGCCCGATCGTGGCGGGTGCGCGATCCTCGGTATCGGGGACTTGGCAATTCGCCGAGGACGGGTGTATCTTCACGAAAGGTAAGCCTTACCTGGCCTACCGCGCATGGACGCCTGGGCTATGGCTGGCCCTCACGCCCGCCAGCCCGTACCCCCTCACGCCCAGGAACCAACATGCTCGGCTCTCTGCTCATCGGACTCCGCGAAGGCCTCGAAGCGGCGCTTGTCGTGGGCATCCTCATCGCCTACGCAAGGCGCATCCAGCGTCCCGACATCGTGCGCCGCATCTGGCTCGGCGTCGCCTTCGCGGTCGTCGCGTCGCTCATCCTCGGCGCCGTCCTCACCTTCGGCGCCTACGGGCTCTCCTTCCAGGCGCAGGAGATCATCGGCGGCAGCCTCTCGCTCGTCGCCGTGGCCATGGTCACCTGGATGGTCTTCTGGATGCTCCGAGTCTCCAAGACCCTCAAGCACGAGCTGGAAGGGCAGGTCGACCGGCACCTCGGGGGCAGCGGGTGGGGCATCGTCGCCGTCGCCTTCGTCTCCGTCGCACGCGAGGGGCTCGAGACGGCGCTCTTCGTCTGGTCGACCACCCGCTCGGGCGACGGCTGGGTGCTCGGCTTCCTCGGCGCCATCGTCGGCCTGCTCCTCGCGGTCGGCCTCGCCTGGGGGCTCTTCCGCGGCGTCGTGCGCATCAACCTCTCGACGTTCTTCACGTGGACCGGCGCCATCCTCATCGTCTTCGCCGCCGGCATCGTCGCCTACGCCATCCACGACCTGCAGGAAGCCGCCGTCCTGCCCGGCCCCTTCATCGCGGCGCCGGAGGGCGCATCCGCCGCCGTGCAGGCCTGGTTCGGGGAGAACGCGTGGGCGTTCCGAATCCCAGAGGTCATCCCGCCGGACGGGCTCCTCGGGGCGCTCCTCAAGGGCACCATCGGCTTCACGCCCGAGATGACGAAGCTCGAGATCCTCGCCTACTTCGCCTACCTGATCCCGACAGCCGCGCTCTTCGTCGTCCGCACGCGCTCCGGCCGCCGCCAATCGACCCCCACATCACCTCAGCCCGCGGCGACCGCCGCACGCTGAGCACCGACCTCAGCACCCGCTTTCAGCACCCGCTCTCAGAAGGACAACCATGCACCTCAAGCCACTCACGGTCGGACTGCTCTCCGCCGTCACGCTCGTCTCCCTCACCGGCTGCGTGCCGAACGCGCCGGCCGACTCCGCCGCCTCGCTCGCCGTCTCGAGCACGGACACCGACTGCACGGTCTCCGGTGACTCCGCCGCCAGCGGCCCCATCACCTTCGAGGTCACCAACGACGGCGAACGCGTCACCGAGTTCTACCTGCTCGCCGACGACGGACTCCGCATCGTCGGCGAGGTCGAGAACATCGCGCCAGGCACGAGCCGCCAGCTCTCGGTCGTCGCGCAGCCAGGCAGCTACTTCACCGTGTGCAAGCCGGGCATGCTCGGGGCCGGCATCGGCCAGACCGCCTTCTCTGTCTCGGGCGAGGCAGTCGCGGTCGCCGCCGACGACCAGGCGGCCTACGACGAAGCCGTCACGAGCTACACCGCCTACCTGCGCAACCAGGTCGCCGAGCTCGTCCCCCTCGTGGATCAGTTCACCACCGCCTACAAGTCGGGCGACGACGAAGCCGCGCGCGAGCTCTTCGCAGCCGCGCGCGTGCCATACGAGCGCATCGAGCCGACCGCCGAGGCCTTCGGAGACCTCGACCCGAAGATCGACTACCGCGAGGTCGATGCCGTCGCCGAAGGCCTCGACTGGACCGGCTTCCACCGGATCGAGAAGGACCTCTGGCAGCCGCAGCCCGGCGCCAAGAACTCCGACGACACCGACGCGTTCCTGGACTGGGCGCCGTCGACCACGGCGGAGCGCGCGCAGTACGCGGACCAGCTCGTCGCCGACATCCAGCAGCTCGCGGACCTCGTGAACAGCGACGAGTTCTCGATCTCCATCGAGGACATCACGAACGGCGCCATCGGCCTGCTCGACGAGGTCGCGACCGGCAAGATCTCGGGTGAGGAGGACTGGTGGTCCGGCACCGACCTCAGCGACTTCAAGGCGAACGTCGAGGGCGCGGAGGTCGCGTTCGGCATCGTCGAGGACGTCGCCCGGTCGAAGGGCGAGGACGGCATCGCGATCGCCGACTCGATCAGCACCGAGTTCACCGCGCTCAACGATCTGCTCGCGAGCTACGGCAGCTACGAGGACGGCTTCACCAACTACCGCGACCTCACCCCCGAGCAGGTGAAGGAGCTGTCGACCCAGGTCGACGCGCTCGCCGAGCCGCTCTCGCAGCTCACGACCACCGTGCTCGGGCTGCCGGCATAGCGTTCCCAGCGCACCCGGCCAGCTTGCGTGAGCATCCGCCTGTGGTCACCCCGAACGCGGTGACCACCCGCGGATGGTCACGCAAGCTGGCCACTCTCATCAGAACAACCCAGGAGGGCTGCCCGTGAGCGCAGGCGAGACCCCGAACGAACACGACGTCGAAGAACCGGCCCGCGGCCTGTCCCGCCGCGGTCTCCTCGGCCTCCTCGGCGCAGGCGCGGCCGGAATCGCCGCAGGTGGCGCCGGCGGCTTCGGGATCGCCGCGGCAACCGGTGCCGGTGCCACCTCCCACGCCGGCAGCGGAACCCAGTACCCCTTCGACGGCGAGCACCAGGCCGGCATCGTCACCCCGGCGCAGGACCGCATCCACTTCGCGACCTTCGACGTCCGCGAGGGAACGACGAGGGAGGACCTCGCGGAGCTGCTGCAGGACTGGAGCTACGCGTCGTCGCGACTCGTGCAGGGCCTCGACGTCTCCGCCTCCGGAGCCGTCGGAGGGTCGCCGCTCGCCCCACCCGACGACACCGGCGAGGCCCTCGGACTGCCGCCCTCGGCGCTCACGATCACCTTCGGCTTCGGCCCGACGCTCTTCGTCGACGGCGACGGGGTCGACCGCTTCGGCCTGGCCAGCAAGCAGCCGGCGAAGCTCACGCAGCTCCCACGCTTCTCCGGAGACGCGCTCGACAGCGCGCTCTCGGGCGGCGACCTCTGCATCCAGGCCTGCGCCGACGACCCCCAGGTCGCGGTCCACGCGATCCGGAACCTCACGCGCATCGGCTTCGGCCGCGTCATCCTGCGCTGGTCGCAGCTGGGCTTCGGGCGCACCTCGTCGACCTCGACGAGCCAGGCCACACCTCGCAACCTCTTCGGCTTCAAGGACGGCACCGCGAACGTCAAGGCGGAAGAGACGAGCGCCACGACGGAGCACGTCTGGGTCGCGCCAGGCGACGGCGCCGACTGGCTGGCCGGCGGCTCCTACCTCGTGGCGAGGCGAATCCGCATGATGATCGAGTCCTGGGACCGGGTCAGGCTCGAGGAGCAGGAGCAGATCATCGGCCGCGACAAGCGCGCCGGGGCGCCGCTCAGCGGCGGCGAGGAGTTCGCCGAACCCGACTTCGCGGCCGAGAGCAGCACGACGTTCGGGCAGTCGGCGATCGACGCGAACTCCCACGTCGCGCTTGCGCACCCCACCAAGAACGCGGGAGCTCGGCTCCTGCGCCGCGGCTACAACTTCGTCGACGGCAACGATGAGCTCGGACGCCTCAACGCCGGCCTCTTCTTCCTGTCCTACCAGCGAGACCCGGAGCAGTTCATCCGCGTGCAGCAGTCGCTCAGCACCGACCTCCTCAACGAGTACATCAAGCACACCGGAAGCGGCATCTGGGCGATTCCCCCTGGCGCTCGCGAGGGCGGGTACGTCGGGGAGACGCTCTTCGGCTGACTCGATGGGTGGGCGAGCGGATGCGGCCCAGAACGTTGCGCGCCCGTTGCCGACCCCATACCCGGCGCTCAGGCGCCTCATAGCTCCTCCATAGATCAAGGAGGAGACTAGAGGCATGCCTCCCACCGATCAGTCGAGCTCGCGACTCGGCCCGATGCTCAAGGCGGCCGACGGGTCCGCCATCCGAGTGCTCGTCGTCGACGACGAGCCCTCGCTCACCGACCTCCTCAGGATGGCGTTGCGCTACGAGGGCTGGGAAGTGCGCACCGCCGCGGACGGGGCATCCGCGGTGAAGGTCGCCCGCGAGTTCAAGCCGCACGCTGCCGTGCTCGACATCATGCTCCCCGACACGGACGGGCTCTCGCTGCTGCACCGCATCCGCGCCGACGACGAGACGCTGCCCGTGCTGTTCCTGACCGCGAAGGACGCGCTCGCCGACCGACTCGCGGGGCTCACAGCCGGCGGCGACGACTACGTCACGAAGCCCTTCAGCTTGGAGGAGGTCATCGCGCGCGTGCGCGGCCTCGTCCGACGCTCCATGCTCACGCAGGGCGGCGCCAACGACCCCGTGCTGCGCGTCGGCGACCTCAGCCTCGACGAGGAGAGCTACGAGGTGCGCCGCGGCGACGACCTCATCGAGCTCACGGCCACCGAGTTCGAGCTGCTGCGCTTCCTCATGCGCAACCCCCGCCGCGTCCTCTCGAAGGCGCAGATCCTCGACCACGTGTGGAGCTACGACTTCGGCGGGCGCGAGACCGTCGTCGAGCTGTACATCTCCTACCTGCGCAAGAAGGTCGACGCCGGCCGTGAGCCCATGATCAGCACGGTTCGCGGCGTCGGCTACATGCTCAAGGCCACGGAATGAGCGCGCCGGGAGGCGCATCCCCTGCAGCTCTGCCCCCGAATGCTCCACCGTCGGGCGTGGATGCAAGGCGCGAGCGTGCGCCGCTGACCCTCCGGCGTCGACTCGTCCTCGGACTCGTCGCGACGCTCGTCATCGTGACCGCCGTCATCGGCGCCGTGAGCGTGACGCTGCTGCACAACGTGCTCGTCGACCGGCTCGACCAGCAGCTTTCCTCTGCGAGCGACCGCGGGCGCGAAGGCGCGTCCGGTCCCGGCGACACGGGTGGACCCCTCTCCATCACCCCGAACGCGACGTTCGTGCTGAAGCTCCCCGGCCAGGCAGAGGGCACCGTCGGCGCGGTCATCGACGAGGACACCGTCATCTCGGCGGGCGCCCTCAACAGTCTCGGCGAGGTCGTGCTGATCTCCCCGGCCACCGCCGAGGAACTTGCGAGCGTCCCACAGGATGGGCAGGCGCACACCGTCACCGTCCTCGGTATCGGCGAAGTCAGGGCGCAGGCGAGCGAAGGGCCGGCCGGATACGGCGTCGTCATCGCGCTCCCGCTCGGCGACGTCAACGCGACGACGACGACGCTGAGCCTCATGATCGCCCTCATCGGACTCCTCGGCATGGGGCTCGCCGCGATCTTCACGTCGCGTTGGATCCGCGCATCCATGGCACCGCTCGAGCGGGTCGAGCATCTCGCGACCAGCATCTCGAAGCTGCCCCTCACCTCGGGCGACGCCGCCCTCGACGTACGGGTCGAACCGCGCGACGCGGACCCGCGCACCGAGGTCGGGCGCATGGGCCAGGCCTTCAACACGATGCTCGGGCACATCTCCCGCGCCTTCACCGCGAGGGAGGCGAGCGAAGCGAAGATGCGGCAGTTCGTGGCGGATGCGAGCCACGAGCTGCGCACCCCCCTCGCGTCCATCCGCGGCTACTCCGAGCTCACGCGCCGCAGCCGCGCAGACCTGCCGGAGGACACTGCTCGCGCGCTCGAGCGGATCGACTCGGAGTCCGTCCGCATGACCGCGCTCGTCGAGGAGCTCCTGCTGCTGGCCCGCCTCGATGAGGGTGTCGACGTCGAGCACGGGACGGTCGACCTGTCGCTCATCGCCCTCGAGGCGGTCGGCGACGCGCACGCTGCGTGGCCGAAGCATCGGTGGAACCTCGACATCCCAGGCGTCGCCATCGAGGTGACGGGAGTCGACGCGCAGCTGCGCCGAGTCGTCTCGAACCTCCTCGCCAACGCGAACGCGCACACCCCGGCGGGAACGAACGTCACCCTGACGCTCGGCGTCGAGGGCAGCAACGCCGTGCTCAGCGTCGTCGACGACGGGCCAGGCATCGACCCCGGCGTGCTCGAGCACCTCTTCGAGCGGTTCGTGCGCGGCGACGTGTCTCGCACGCGCGGCGAGACCGAGGCGAGCTCCATCCCGGTCACCCGCGGCACGGGACTCGGCCTCTCGATCGTGAAGAGCGTGGTGGATGCGCACGGCGGCACGATCTCCGTCGACAGCCGCCCTGGCGAGACGCGCTTCACGGTGCGCCTGCCGCTCGCCGAGCCTCAGCCCTCGCGGGGCTGAGCCCCGCGCGAGGTCGAGCCCGCCCCGACGCCGAGCCGAGCCCGTCCCGACGCCGAGCCCGCCCCGACGGCGAGCCCGTCCGCCCGCGAGGCCGAGCCCGCCCCGACGGCGAGCCCGTCCGCCCGCGAGGCCGAGCCCGCCCCGACGGCGAGCCCGCCCGCCCGCGAGGCCGAGCCCGTCCGCCATCCGCCCATCCGTCGTCAGATGGGGCGTTTTCGACCCGTCGCGGCGAGCAACACGCGGCCAAAGTGACCTTTTCGTGGGTAGCTCCGCTGGGGTGGGGGTGCGCGGAGGTGGATGCGCGCGGGGATGGAGCGGCTGCGGTGCGCGCGTACTCGGGGCCCGCGCGGGGCGGGAGTAGGGCCGGTGAGCGCCGCCCGCCCGCCATCCGCCCATCTGCCGTCAGATGGGGCGTTTTCACCCCGTCGCGGCGTGCAACACGCGGCCAAAGTGACCTTTTTGCCGGCAACTCCGCGCTGCAGTGCGGGCGCAGATGCGCGCGCAGGGCGCGGAGGTGCGCCGGGGACGGATGTGCGCGGGGAGGACGCGCGGGGGTCAGATGCGCGCGGGGATGATGCGGCTGCGGCGAGCGCCTGCTCAGGGCGACTCTGCCAGCTGGAATCCACCCCCGGCGCTCGGGGTTCGCGCGTCGGCTCGCGAGCGACGCGCATCCACGATGATCTGAACCGCGGCCCAGCACGCGACGGCGACGGACGCGAGTGGCGCGATGAACGGCAGGCCTGGCACGCCGAGCCCCACGGTCAGGGCGAGCACAAGTGACCCGCCTACCGCGAGGATGGCGCTGACGGGCCTCGACGCGGGGATCAGCGCGGTGAGCGGGATGGTGGGTGCCGCGCCGATGCAGAGGGCCGCGAGCACCCAGAGCGGCTCTTGCGCCGGATGGCCTGCCCCCGCGAGCTGCGAGCCTGCCTCGAGCAGCAGCGCGGCCACGAGGAACGCACCGCCGACCAGCCAGCGCCTTCCGAACCGGCGGAAGAGCATCCACGCTCCGACGGCTGCGAGCGGAACCACGACGAGGCAGCCGAGGGCCAACCCGACGTTCATGGCGTGCGTCGAGTCGCGGAACGCCAGACTCCAGCTGCTGCCGCCGATGGCGAGCGCCGCGCAGAACGCTCCGGCCAGCGCCGTCAGGGCCGCGAGGACCAACAGGATCAGGAAGCGGGCTCGGCGCTGTCGGGCTCGGCCATGCACGGGGCGGTCTGGGCGAGCAGACCGCTGCGACGTCCGGGCGCCTGCGGTCTCCCTGCTCACGTCGATCGCGCTCAGGACGAGCATGGTTCCCGCTGCGAGCGGCATGATCGACGGCATCATGCTCGTGATGAACAGGGCGACGAGGCAGCTTGAGGAGATGACTCCGGCAAGCATCCACGCCTCGAAAGCGGAACGATTCCGTCGTAGCAGGCCCCGGAAGACGATGCTCAGCGCAGCGATCCCGAGCGTGCCGGCAACCGCGAGCCAGAAGGAGGTGGAGTCTCCGAACCAGGTGCTCGTCGCTCCCGGCAGAAGGTTGTCATCCGCTTCCTCCCATCCGATCGACCAGCTCAGGCGCGCGCACGCGGCGGCCGCGGCGTGCAGCACCCAGAGCGCGAGTGCCGAGAGCGCGGCCGGGGCGGTGAGCTTGCCACCGTGGCGGCGTCCGAACATCATGACGGTCAGGAAGAGCAGGAGCAGGCCTAAGGACTCCTGAAACCCGGTGATGCCGAGGCGCAGCCAGGTCGGTTCCATGAGCGCGCTCACGAAGATGGTGGCCATCGGGATGAGGCTCACGATCAGCGCTGCGACCGCGACACCGAGCGTCGCCCCCGGTGTGGCCCGGGCGGCGAGGCCATGCACGCGGATCGACCAGGCGTCCGCGAGCGTCGGCTTCGTCTTGCCGCGCTCGACGGCGTCCTCGAGGAGCACCGCGAGCAGGTACTCGCCGTTCTCCTCCCGCCAGGCGCGCGGATACCAGCGAAGCAGGCGCTCGAACCTCGTGCTGAGGGATGCGCTCACCAGGCGCGGCCGAGACGCAGGGCCGGGGAGGGGCGAACGGCAGGCGAGGGGCCACGCTTCAGCGCCGTCGCGGCGACCTGCGCGCGAGCCGCAAGAGCCTCGGTCTCCGCCACCAGGTCGTGGTGTCCCTGCGGGGTGAGCTCGTAAGAGCGGCGGGCGCGGCCATCCACGATCTCGTCGCCTGCCTTCTGGATGCGCTGCTCGCGTTCGAGGCGCTCGAGCGCCGCGTAGAGGGTGGTCGCGCGCAGCGTCGCGGTGCCGCCGCTGAGGCGTTCCACGTCGCGCATGATCGCGTAGCCGTGCTGACGCCCGGCGGCGAGGGCGGTGAGGATCCAGAACGTGGACTCGGTCATGGTTGCCATGCACAGGAATATACCCGCCATTGGACTATCTGGCCACGCGCCCACGCTCCGCCGCCCTTTCTCCGCCGCCCGCATCCGCTTGGCCGCCCGCTCTCCGCCATCCGCCGCCAGATGGGTCAGTTTCACCCCGTGGCGGCGCGCAACACGCGGTGAAAGTGACCTTTTCGAGGGGTGGGTAGGTGTGTCCGCGCGGGAGCGCGGGTGCGCGGCGCGGGCGTGGGTCCGAGCGGGCGCGGGGTCGCGCGGGCGGGTGGGGTCGCGGCGTGGGCGTGGATCCGCGGCGCGAGCCCGCGGCCGGGGCGCTACGCGACGACGGGAGGCCGGTCGGCGCGCTCCGGCGCATCCTGGAACGCGGCCTTCGGCACGAAGCAGAGGGCGATCGCGGCGGCGACGGCCGTGAGCCCGCACACCGTCCACACCGTGAAGTACCCGGCGAGCGAACCGGCCGTCCCCTCGTCGGCTGGCGCATTCGCGAGCGTGCCGAGCAGGGCGATGCCGAACACGCACGACGCCATCGCGCCGCCCAGCGTCTTCACCGAGTTGGTGAGGCCCGTCGCGACGCCCGTCTGCGTCGCGGGTGCGGCCGCCGCGGCGGCCGATGGCAGCGCGGCGACGAGCGCCCCCGAGCCGATGCCGGCGATGACCATGTTGGTGACCGCCTGCAGGTAGCCGTCGTGGAACGGCAGGAACAGGAGGTAGCCCGTCGCGACGAGACCGCTCGCGCCGATGAGTGCGACGCGGGGTGCGAGCAGCTTCGTGACCTGCGAGTAGAGCAGCGCCCCCACGACCATCGAGAGCACGTAGGAGCCGATGAGGATCGACGTCTGGCCGGCGGATGCGCCGAGCCCGTAGCCGTACACGCTCGGGTCGGTGCGTGCGAACGTCGAGAGGGGTGCCTGCGCGCCGAGCACGCTCACGCCGAAGAGCCCCGCTGTGAGGAACACGGGCCAGAGCGCCGACGACCGGAACAGGCGCACGTCGATGAGGGGGTCTGGGCGTCCGAGCTCGACGCGCGCGAAGAGCGCGAGCCCGGCGAGGCCGAGCAGGACGACGAGCCACGAGGAGAGGTCGCCGGGGCCGGTGACGCGGAGCAGGCTGAGGCCGCCCGTGAACGAGAGGAGGGCGAAGCTGAGGAGCAGGAGGCCCGGGTAGTCGAGCTTGCCGCCGACCGGGCTGGGCGATTCCTTGACGCCGAAGAGGATCACGAAGAAGCAGAGGGCGACGGCGATCGCCGGGATCAGCAGGAGAACCTGCACCGGCAGCGACTCGGCGAGCGCTCCGGCGCTGAGCGCGCCCGCGATGGCACCGAGCTGCAGGGCGGCGACGAGCACGCCGGCGGAGGTTCGGGTCAGTCTGGCGGAGTTGGGCCGCTCGCGAGTCCGCGACCAGATGAGTGCGATCTCGAGGGGCAGCCAGATGACGTAGAAGCCCTGCAGCGCCCAGGCGACGAGGAACATCCAGAACTCCTGCGCGAAGACCAGGCCGAACGAGGCGAGGGCTGTCACCGCGGTCGAGGCGAGCAGCACCTTGCGCTGGCCGATCATGTCGCCGAGCTTCGCGAGCACCGGCACGACGAGCGCCGATAGCATGAGCTGCGCGCCCTCGAGCCAGTTGACGTCGGCGTCGTGGATGCCGAGGTGACGCGCGATGTCGGTAAGCAGCGGGGTGTAGTAGCCCTGCAGGATCCCGCTCGTGAACTCCACGAAGGCTAGGAACCCGACGATGCCGGCGATGGAGGCGAAGCCGGTGGAGCGGAGACGGTGCACGGTGGTGCCTTTCCTCGAGGGGCTCTCGGTGTCGGGATGTCAGAGGGAGCGCAGCAGCGTCGTGTGGAACTTCACGCCGGCGTGGAGGCTCGCGATCGAGACGCGCTCGTCGACCCCGTGGATGGCGGCCCGCTGCGCGGCGTCCATGGCGAGCGGCGCGAAACGGTAGGTGGCGGGCGCGAAGCGCTGGAAGTGCTTCGCGTCGGTCGCGGCGAGCGTGATGTACGGGGCCGCGATGGCCTCCGGGTACGCGGCTCGCGCTGCGCCCTGCAAGAGGCGGAACTGCGGGTTGTCGGTCGGCGCGATCGTGGTGGGCTCGTTCGGGTCGGTGGTGCGGATGCGCACCTCGCGGTCCCGGATGGCGCGTCGCACGTGCCGTACGGTGCTGGCGACGCTCTCGCCGGGCGCGATGCGGCAGTTGAGGGTGGCGCTGGCGCTCGCGGGGAGCACGTTGTCGGCGGTGCCGCCGCTGAGGCGTGTCGTCGCGAGGGTCGTCCGGACGAGCGCGGCGGCGTCACCGCCGAGGCGGGCGAGTGCGTGCGCTGCGAGCTGGGGTGCCCTGGTGAGGGTCTCGAGGATGACCTTGCCGGAGCCGTGCGCGTGCGGCGTGAACGTCGCGAACATCTCACGGGCCACCGGGTTCAGGCGGGCGGGGAACGGGCGTCGCTCGACGCGAGACACCGCCCTCGCGAGGCGCGCCGTCGGTGTCAGCCCGGAGGGTGCTGAGGCGTGCCCCGCGTCGCCGCTCGCCTCGAGGATGACGTTGACCGAGCCCTTCTCGCCGACCCCGATCATGGCGGCTGGCACGTCGATGAACGGCAGGGGAGCATCCACCACGGCACCGCCCTCGTCGAGCACGAGCCACGGTGTCAGGCGGCGCTCGCGGAAGAGCGCGGCGGCCGCGGTGGCGGCGCCGGAGTGCGTCTCCTCGTCGCCGCCGAACCAGAGGTACACGTCGCGCGGGGGCGTGTGGCCCTCTGCGAGCAGCGCCTCGACGGCCTCCATGATGACGCAGAGCGGCCCCTTGTCGTCGAGCGTTCCGCGGCCCCAGACGGAGCCGTCGGCGATGACGCCGTCGAACGGCGGATGCGTCCAGCCCTCGGCTTCGAAGGCGGGGACGACGTCGAAGTGCGCCATGAGGACAAGCGGGCCGGATGCCATCGCGTCGCTGCTGCTGCCGTCGCCGAGGCTCGGGCTGCCCGGCCAGCGGTAGAGCACGCCCCGTTCGGTCACGAGCTCGCGCTCGAGTTGGGCGTTCGCGAGCGGGTACAGCTCCTGCAGGAGCGCGAGGAACTCCGCGAACGGGGCGAGGGCGTCGGTTGCGTCGGCGTCGGCGTCTTCGACGGTGCGCACGCGGACCATCCGGGAGAGGCGCGCGGCGATGCCGTCGACGCCCTCGTCGTCGAGGGGGTGGCGGTCCGGGCGGTGCGGATCGAGCATGTCGTCAGTGTAGGTCGCGCCTGGGCCGTCGCTGCGTGGCGGCGGTGGAGGGGGTGTCAGCTGCCAGGGCGGCGCGCTCCGGCGGTGTCGCGGTTCTCGACCTCGGCGAGCCAGGTGCCGAGGATGCGGGCGAGGGCCGCCCGGTCGTCTGCGCTCACGTCCCCGAGGAGCCGCTCCTCGTTCTCGAGGTGTCGTGTGTAGGCCGCGTCGATGAGCTCGAGCCCGCGCTCGGTGAGCTGCACGACCCGGCCCCGGCCATCCGCATCGCTCACCCTTCTCGTGACGAGGCCCGCCCCTTCGAGCCGGTCGACGCGCTTCGTCATGGCGCCCGTCGTGACCATGGTCGACGCGGCGAGCTCGCTCGGGGTGCGCTCGAAGGGGGCGCCGGCTCGTCGCAGGGTCGCGAGCACGTCGAAGTCGCCTTCGCCGAGTCCGTACTCGCGGTAGACGCGTGTGAGCTCTTCCGTGAGGTGGATGCCGATGCGGTGGATGCGGCCGATGACGCCCATGGGGGAGGCGTCGAGGTCGGGGCGCTCGCGCTCCCACTCGGCCAGGATCTGGGTGACGCGGTCGTCGGGTGCTCGCATGTTGCCAGCATACCTTCCGTGGAAGCTAGAGTGTCTTCCATGGAAGCTAAATGGCGCTGGATGCTCATCACCGCGATCGCACCGATCGCCTGGGGGAGCAACTACACCGTGATCGGGGCGTTCCTGCCCGCCGACTCACCTCTCTGGGGCGCCGTGCTCCGTGCGCTCCCAGCGGGGCTGGTGCTCCTGCTCGTCGGCAGGAAGCTGCCCGAAGGGGCATGGTGGTGGCGCGCGCTGGTGCTCGGCACGATCAACATGAGCGCGTTCTTCGCGCTCGTGTACGTCGCCTCCCAGCTGCTGCCGTCGAGCATCGCCTCGATGATCATGGCGGTCTCGCCCATCGTGATGATGCTGTTCGCCGCTTCGATGCTCGGTGAACGGCTGCGAGCGCTCCCCGTCGCCGGCGCCGCGGTGGGGCTCCTCGGGGTCGTGCTCATGCTCGCGGCCGGGTCGACCGCCATCGACTGGCGGGGTGTGCTCGCCTCCGTCGCGGCAATGGCGCTCGCCTCATTCGGCTTCGTGCTCGTCAAGCGGTGGGGGAGCGACGTCAGCCTCCTGCCCCTGACCGCCTGGCAGCTGATGGGTGGTGGCCTCGTGCTGCTGCCCGTCGCGCTGCTTGTCGAAGGGCCCCTGCCCAGCTATGACGGACCCGCGATCGCCGCGCTCGCGTACGTCGGACTCTTCTCGACGGCACTCGCCTACCTCGCCTGGTTCGGCGGGCTCAAGAACCTGCCGGCGGGCACGACGGGGCTCATCGGCCTCCTCAATCCCGTGACGGGGGTCGTGCTCGGAACGCTCCTGGCGGGCGAGGTGCTTGAGGGTCAGCAGGCCATCGGGATGGGGCTCGTGCTCCTCGGGATCCTGCTCGGCCAGCCGATCATCCTGCCGCTGGTCCGGGGCGTTCGGCGCAGGTGGGGCCGCCGGAGCGCGAGAGGGACGGGGCGCGAACGTCGACGAGCACCTTCATGGCCCGGCCGCTCTCGAGCGTCGCGAAGGCGTTCGCCGTCTCGCCCAGGGGCACCGTCTCGGTGATGAGCGCGTCGGCGGGGATGACGCCGCGTGCGAGCAGCGACGCGGCCCGCTCGAAGTCCTCGCGCTCGTAGACTCGCGCCCCGACGATGGTGAGCTCGCGCCAGAACACGCGGTGCAGGTCGATGGGGCGCGGCTGCGGGTGGATGGCGACTATCACGAGCGTGCCCCGCACCTTCACGAAGCTCGTCGCGGTCAGCACTGCCGCCGCGGATCCGGAGACCTCGAACACCACGTCGGCGCCGGCCCCGCCGGTCCAGGTCTCGATGGCGTCGGCGGCGTCGGGGGAGGTGGGGTCCGCGACCTCGATGCCGAGCGCCTCCGCGGCAGCCCGACGCTGGGGGTCGAGTTCGAAGAGCCGGACCTCCGCTCCCGCCTCGCGTGCGACGGTGGCGATGAGCACCCCGATGGGGCCCCCGCCGATGATGAGGGCATTGTCGCCCGCCGTGAGCCCAGAGCGCCGGACGTCATGGGCGGCGACTGCGACGGGCTCGACGAGCGCAGCGTGCGCGAGCGACATACCCTCGGGCAGTCTGACGAGGGTGGATGCCGGCACGTTCCAGTACTCCTGCAGCGCGCCCGTCGAGTCGATGCCGATGAAGTCGAGGTTCTGGCAGATGTGGCTATGGCCCGCGAGGCAGGCGGGGCACGTGCCGTCCCAGGCGAGCGGCATGACGGTCACGGCATCGCCGTCGGCCCAGCCGTCGACGCCGGGGCCGACGGCGGCGATCGTGCCGCTCATCTCGTGGCCGATGATGCCGCTGTGGGTGATGCGCTGATCCATCGCGCCGTGCAGAATGTGGAGGTCGGTGCCGCAGATCCCGACGTAGGCCACGGCGATCTGCACTTCTCCCTCGCCGGGTGGCACGCTCGTGCTCGTGCGGATCTCGATGGTCTTCTGGCCGACGTAATGTGCTGACAGCATCGTTGCTCTCCCGGTCGAATCTTCAATAGGTGATACATAGTACCAATTGTTGGCAGCGCTACCAGAATTCCTTGCTCTAACGTCAGACGTATGATGTAATCGCATCAGCCCCGACCTGCGGGCAGCAGTCGTCAACGACGTCGACCAGAAAAGGACGCACAATGTTGCAAGATTCGTCCCAGAAGCGCCGCAGCAGGCGCATCGCCACCATCGCGGCAGCTGCTGCCTCAGCTCTCCTGCTCGCCGGATGCTCCGGGGGAGCCGGCGGCGAAGTCAACAGCGAATACGGCTTCGCGACTGCAGAGCAGGTCGCCGACAGCCCCATCATGGTCTGGGTCGACGCGGCCCGCGAGCCGGCCATCGCCGCCTTCAAGGAAGCCAATCCCGACGTCCCGATCGAGTACGAGGTCTACGACGGCAACGCCGGCGGCAGCGGCACCTTCCAGACCCGCATCGCCCTCATGGACCAGGCCGGCGAGGGCTGGCCCGACGTGGTGTTCTCCACCCAGCAGAACGACGCCTCGTGGGCCTCGCAGCCCGCGCCGGGTGGCGGGCAGGGCTTCGCGGCTCCCCTCAACCAGGGCTTCTTCGACCAGGAGTTCCTCGACGGCTTCTCCGCAGGCGCCCTCGACCCCTCCACGATCGATGACACCGTCTACGGGCTCCGCAACGACCTCGCGCAGGTCGTCACCTACTACAACCAGCCGCTCCTCGACCAGTTCGGCTACGAGGTGCCCACCACGTGGGAGGAGTACGGAGAGCTCGGCGACAAGCTCGCGGCAGAGCACCCCGGCTACATCCTCGGCAGCGTCGGCGACGCCTTCATGCCCTACGTCTACTACCAGGGCACGCAGTCACCCGTCTTCCAGACCGAAGGCGACACCTTCGTCGCCGACATGGAGGCCTCGAACTCCGTCGAGATCAGCAAGATCCTCGACAAGATGATCGCCAACGGCACGATCGTTCAGGACAGCGTCTTCAGCGCCGAGTTCACGTCCAAGTACGCCGACAAGGTCGTCGTCATGCCCGGGCCGGTCTGGTACACGGGCGCCGTCTTCCAGAGCGCCCTTCAGGTCCCGGAAGGTCAGCTGGGCGTGGCAGCTCCCCTCGCCTGGGAGGGCGAGGAGATCGCCACCGGCAACGTCGGCGGCGGCATCTGGTACGCCTCGAGCCACACGCAGAACCTCGAATCGGTCAAGACGTTCCTCGAGTTCGCGGTGAGCGCCCCCGAGTTCCAGGTCGAGCTCTCGAGCGGCTACCCCGCCTACTCCTCCGCCGCCGAAGGATGGCTCGGCAAGCTCGCCGAGACCAACTACTTCATCGACGGATTCGAGCAGCAGATGATCGACGCCGGCGGCAGCATCTGGAGCGGCTGGGCATCCGCACGCTTCAGCCCGGAGACCGCCTGGGCGACCACCGTCATGCCGGCGATCGCAGACGGCAAGACCATCGAGTCGGTCCTCCCGGACTGGCAGACCGAAGTGCTCAACGAAGCACAGGTGAACGGGTACACGGCCGCCGAATGACCTCCACCCAGGCTGCACCCGCGGTCGGCGCCGCTCTCCTGAGCGACGCCGACCCGGCGGGGCCGAAGAAACCACGCACGGCGAAGCGCAAGCGCGCCGCCAACCCACTCGCGAACGAGACCCGCTTCGGCTACGTCTTCATCAGCGGCTACGTCCTGCTCCTCCTCGCCTTCGGGATCATCCCGACCCTCTACGCGGTCTTCCTGTCCATCACCAAGGACGGCGTCTTCGTCGGAATCGACAACTTCGTGCGGGTCTTCGGCGACTACCGATTCCTGCCCGCCGTCGGCCACGTCACGCTCTACATCGTGTTCTGGCTCATCAGCCTCATCATCCTCGTGACGTTCCTGGCGATCATCGTGCACTCGATCCGCGCCAAGTGGCTGAGCGTGAGCATCCGCTTCCTCTACTACATTCCGGGAGCCATCGCAGGGGCGTCGAGCGTCATGCTCTGGCTGTTCCTGCTCGACCCCACCGTCAGCCCCGTCGCCGGCCTGCTGCGCGCGATGGGCTACGACTCGCTCATCCGCACCGTCTCCATCGACAACCTGCCCATCGTCTTCACGGTCATCGCGTTCTGGACCGGCGCTGGCAGCTGGATCGTCATCATGTACGGCGCCCTCAACAACATCAGCAACGAGGTCATCGAAGCAGCCAGGGTCGACGGAGCCAACCCGCTCCAGGTCGCCCTCTACATCCAGCTGCCCATGATGACCAAGTGGATCTCCTACATGGGCATCATGTCGCTCGCCGCGGGAACGCAGCTCTTCGTCGAGCCGAGAGTGCTCTCGCAGGCCAGCCGCGGCGTCGTGCCAGAGGACTACTCGCTCAACCAGCTCGCGTACCTCTACGCGTTCAAGCAGGGCGACTTCTCCGGCTCGGCCGCCATCTCCATCACGCTGCTCGTCGTCGCCCTCGCGCTCTCGACGGTCTTCATCCTCAAGGGAAAGCTGTTCGAACGTGACTGACACCGTGCACACCAGGAACGTCGAGCACCAGGACACGGCGCATCCCGTCACCAAGGCGCTCGCCCGCAAGCTGACGCCGGGCGAGTGGATCATGCGCATCGTGCTCGGCGCCGTCATCGCCTCGTTCGTCGTGTTCTTCCTGCTGCCCATCGTGTGGCTGCTGCTCGCGGGCACCAAGGATGCGCGTTCGCTGCTGCTCGAGAACCCCATGTCGTTCGGCTCGTTCGAGCAGCTGGCCGCGAACTGGGAGCAGCTCTTCAGCTTCCAGAACGGCATCTTCCTCACGTGGATCGGCAACTCGGCCCTGTACTCGTTCGGCGCGCTCGTGATCACGCTCATCGTGAGCGTTCCCGCCGGCTACGCGCTCGCGCTCGGCAACTTCCCTGGCCGCAAGGCGCTGCTGCTCGTGACGCTCATCGTCATGCTCATCCCCAACACGGCACTGGTGCTGCCGATCTTCCTCGAGCTGAGCGCGGTGAAGCTCATCGGGTCGCCGCTCGCCGTGATCCTGCCCTTCTCGTTCTTCCCCTTCGGCGTGTACCTGACCTACATCTACTTCTCGACGGCCGTCTCGCGTGACCTGCTGGATGCGGCGCGCATCGACGGTGCGAGCGAGCTGCGGGTCTTCGCGCAGGTCGCGATGCCGCTCGCGGCGCCCGTCATCGCCCTGGTCGGGTTCTTCAGCTTCACGGGCAACTGGAACAACTACTTCCTGCCGTTCCTCATGGTCGGCGGCAAGAACGTGCCGGTGCAGGTCGGCCTCGCCAACCTGCTCTCGAACGTGCCCCAGTTCAACCCCACGACGGCCACGAGCATCGTCATCGAGCTGCCGACGCTGGCCCTCGCGACGCTGCTCTCGGTTGCGCCGATCGTCATCATCTTCCTGTTCTCGCAGCGCTTCCTCGTCTCCGGGATGACCGCGGGCGGCACGAAGGGATGAACGGCGAGACGCTCTCCGCAGTGGATGCGGGTCCCGGCGGCGGCGGACGCCGCGAGCTCGCGGCGCGCATCCCCGTCGACACGCACGTGCACCTCTGGGACCGCTCGCTTGTGCCGCAGACCTGGATCGACCCTGACTCGATGTCGGCCATCGACCGGGACTTCTCGGGCGACCACCTGTCGGAGCAGCTGCGCGAGGCGGGCATCTCGCGCGCCGTGGTCGTGCAGTCCGACCGCACCCTCATCGAGAACGACTACCTCTTCGACGAGGCTCAGCGCACCCCGGAGCTCGCCGGAGTCGTGGGCTGGGTCGACCTGCGGGCCGGAGCTGCGGGCGTGCGCATCCAGCTGGACGTGCTCAGCGGGCACGCGGGCTCGTCGAAGCTGGTCGGCATCCGCCACCCCGTGCACATCGACGAGGACGAGCGCTGGCTCTCGCGCGACGACGTCGCCGACGGTCTCGCCGAGCTGGGCGCGCGGTCGCTCGCGTTCGACCTCGTGATCCGGCCGTGGCAGCTCGAGCAGGCGGCCCGGCTCGCCGCCCGAGTGCCTGGCACGAGCTTCGTGCTCGACCACCTCGGCAAGCCGCCCCTGTCGACGGGGGAGCTCGACGCCTGGAACGCGGGCCTGCGGCAGCTCGCGGCGCTGCCGAACGTCGCCGCCAAGGTCTCCGGCCTCACGATCGAGGACGACTGGGGCGACTGGTCGCAGGAGGCGCTCGAGCGCGCGATCGACCCCGCGCTCGAGCTGTTCGGACCGTCCCGCCTCATGTTCGGCTCCGACTGGCCGCTCGTGCGCCTCACGCGTGGTGGCTACCGGGGCTGGATCGACGCGTATCGATCCGCCACGTCCGCCCTCAGCGCCGACGAGCAGCGGCAGATCGACGCCGGCACCGCCGAGCGTGTCTACGGAATGAGCGGGGTGGCGTCGTGAGCGCCGCCGACGGCCCTGCCGGGATCGGGGTCGGACCTCTGGAGTCCGCATCCGCCCCCGCCGACTCGCGAGCAAACAGCGGAGGCCTCGAACGGCGACGCCTCGGCGAGACCGACGTGCGCGTGAGCCGCATCGGCTTCGGCGCCGCCTCCCTCGGCAACCTCTACCGCGAGACGGGTGACGAGGAAGCGGCGGGTGCCGTCGCCGCGGCGTGGGAGGAAGGCATCCGCTTCTTCGACACGGCACCGCACTACGGGCTCGGGCTCTCGGAGCGGCGCCTCGGCGCGGCCCTCGCGGCCTACCCGCGCGACGAGCTCGTCATCTCGACGAAGGTCGGCCGCCTGCTGGTGCCCAACCCGAATCCGACGGGCGTCGACGACGGATTCGTCGTGCCCGACGACCTCACACGGGCCTGGGACTTCAGCCGAGACGGCGTGCTCCGCAGCCTCGAGGGCAGCCTCGAACGGCTCGGCACCGACCGCGTCGATATCGTCTTCGTGCACGACCCCGACGCGTTCGGCGAGGGCGCCGCCCGCGAAGCCCTCGTGACGATCCGTGAGCTGCGCGACGAAGGTGTCGTCGGCGCCATCGGCGTCGGCACCAACGAGACCCACCAGCTCGGCGAGCTCTTCGACGAGCGCCTCATCGACGTCGCCATGCTCGCCGGCCGCTACACGCTCCTCGAGCAGCCGGGCCTCGACGCCGTCCTCGAACCCGCCAGGCGCTCCGGCGCCTCCGTCATCGCGGTCGGCGTCTACAACTCGGGCCTCCTCTCGACCCCACGCCCAGGATCGGACGCCGTCTACAACTACCTGCCGGCCCCGCCGGAGGTGCTCGAGCGGGTGCACCGCATCGCCGAGCTCTGCGAGCGGCACGGCGTCACGCTCCCGGATGCGGCACTCGCGTTCCCTCTGCAGCACCCCGCCGTCGCCGGCATCGCCCTTGGCATGCGGAACGCGGCCCAGGTGCACGACAACCTCAGGCGCGCATCCGTCGCCGTGCCGGACGAACTCTGGCGCGACCTCGCCGACCACAGGCTCATCGACCCGAGAAGCCTCACCACCGACCACCAGGAGGACCCCAAGTGAGATTCGTTCAGCGCCGTGACGGCAACCGAGTCGTGCCAGGCATCGTCGACGACGACCACGTCTACGACCTCGCCGGCGTCGATTGGGTCGACGGCGCGCTCCTCGCCCGCTCCGACGACGAGCTCGGCGAACTCGAAGCGGCCGCCCTCGGCACCGCCGGCCGTGAGCTCGAGGGCCTCGATCTCGCGGCCCCCATCGCGCGCCCCGGGAAGATCGTCTGCATCGGCCTCAACTACCGCGACCACGCCGCAGAGACCGGCGCCGCCATCCCAGAGGAACCCGTCATCTTCATGAAGGACCCGTCGACGATCGTCGGCCCCTTCGACGCCGTGCGCATCCCCCGCACCTCCGTCAAGACCGACTGGGAAGTGGAGCTCGGCATCGTCATCGCCCGAGAGGCCCGCTACCTCGCCTCGCCGGACGCCGCCGCCGCCGTCATCGGCGGCTACGTGCTCTCCCACGACGTCAGCGAGCGCGAGTTCCAGCTCGAACGCGGCGGCCAGTGGGACAAGGGAAAGAGCTGCGAGACCTTCAACCCCCTCGGCCCGTGGGTCGCGACGCCGGACGAGATCGCCGATGTGCAGGCCCTCGGCCTCCGCCTCAGCGTCAACGGCGTCCCGCGGCAGAACGGCACGACCGCCGACCAGGTCTTCGACGTCAACCACGTCGTCTGGTACCTCAGCCAGTTCATGGTGCTGCAGCCGGGCGACCTCATCAACACGGGCACTCCCGCCGGTGTCGCCCTCGGCATCGAGGGCAACCCCTACCTGCGCGACGGCGACGTCGTCGAGCTGTCCATCGACGGCCTCGGCACCGCCCGCCAGCGCTTCGAGGACGCCTCGTGATCGCGTCCGCGTCGGCGTCCGCGTCGGCGTCCGCGGTCCCCGGCGCTGTCGCCACCAGCCGTCTGCGGATGGGTTTCGCGCTTCGGGATGGCTTGCACGCCATCCCGAAGCGCGAAACCCATCCGGAAACAGCGGGATGCTCGGAGGCAGCGGGATGCTCGTCGCGCGCGGGGGTGGCGGCGTGAGCGGCGGCGACAGCAGGAGCAGCGGCGGGACTGACCGCGACGGAGAGTTCGGCGGGAGGGTCGCGATCGTCACGGGCGGCGCATCCGGGATCGGCGCCGCCGTCGCCGAGGAGCTGCTGGCTCGCGGCGCGCAGCTCGCCGTGTTCGACCTCGACGGGGCCTCGGTTGCAGGGCCCGCACTCGGCGTGAGCGTCGACGTGTCCGACCGGGCCTCGGTGGATGCCGGTGTCGCGGCCGTGCTCGACCGCTTCGGGCGACTCGACGTCGTCGTGAACTGCGCGGGCATCGGCGCCTTCGGCACGGTCGAGGACTCGAGCGACGACGATTGGGCGCGAGTGCTCGACGTCAACGTGCGGGGCGTCGCCCGCGTGTGTGCGGCAGCGATGCCGGCGTTGCGCGAGTCGGACGCGGCGGCCATCGTGAACCTCACCTCGATCGCCGCGACGACGGGAATCCAGCAGCGCGCGCTGTACTCGGCGACGAAGGGCGCCGTTCACGCGCTGACGCTCGCGATGGCGGCCGACCACGTGCACGACGGCATCCGCGTCAACGCCGTCTCGCCGGGCACGACCGACACGCCCTGGGTGCAGCGGATGGTCGCGAACGTCGCCGATCCGGAAGCGGAACGCGCCGCCATGAACGCCCGCCAGCCGACGGGCAGGCTCGTCACGCCGGCCGAGGTGGCAGGGGCGGTCGCGTACCTCGCGTCGCCGCTCTCCGCGTCGACGACGGGCAGCGTCCTGTCGGTCGACGGGGGATTCGGCGGGCTCCGAGTGAGACCCGTGCAGGCGTGACTCGGACGGTGCGTCCGGTGAGGCGCATCCGGTGAGGCGCGAGCGGCGAGCGCCCCGCTCTCCTCACCGGATGCCGCTCACTGCACGCCGCTGGTGGTGACCGTGACGGTCCACGGCCCGTCCGGCACCTCTTCGGCGTCGACGAATGCCCAGTCGACGCGGTCGTTCGTGCCGTTCAGAGAGTCGAATGCGAGGCAGCCGTTGACGGCGGGGGAGACGTCGAGGCCCGCCCCATTGAAGCGCGTGTTCGCGGGGCGCTCGTCGGCGTCGCCGAAGACATAGCGGGCGTCGTCGTAGAGGGCGGGGCCGGCGTCCTGGATCTGCGCGTAGCAGTACCGGCCGTCGCGGTGGAGCACCACCCAGCGGTTCTTCATGAGGCTCACCGTGCGGTCGTCGACGATGCCCGCATACTCGGGGTCCGACGCCCAGGGGACGACGTCGCCGCGCATCGCGAAGGCGGCGTCGTCGTGCACGTCGTCGAAGGGGAGGTCGAGATAGAAGGGGTTCTGCAGCGGCGTGATCTGCGTTGGGAAGTAGTCGTCCTCGGCGATGCGTCGCTCGGTCTGGCAGGTGCTCGTCTCGTTCGGCCCGTTGATGAGGAGGCCATCGCATCCGCCATACGACTCGTACCACCGGGAGTCGTAGGTGGAGATCATCTGGCTCCCGTCGGACGCGTTCGGGTCGAAGAGCTCGCCGACCCAGAAGGTCGTCGCGATGATGTCCGTGTGCCACGGGTACTGGCCGCTCGGGAGCTCCCGCGGCGCGGAGGCGGGGGTAGGGGTAGGGGCGGGCGCGGCCGCGCAGCCGACGAGCGCGAGCAGGAGCACGGCTGCCGTGATGCCGCTTCGGCGGGCGCGCTTCATACGGCGACCGCCGCGCCGGGCCGGATGCCGCCGGGAGCGGTGCCCGGCGGCATCCGCTGCGCCCCCGGGGTGCCGCCTGCGGCGTACATGCCGATGTCGTCGACGCGCAGGACGCCGTCTTCGAAGAGGCTCAGGCCGAAGCTCATGCCCGTGTAGCCGGGCGGGATGGGCGGCGTCATCCAGATGGCGCGCTCGTACCCGGATGCGGCGTGCAGGTAGGGGCTCGCGGTCCAGTACTCCCAGCTGCCCTCTGCCGTGCGCAGGTAGGTGACGAACTGGGTCTTGGCGGTCGAGGAGTACCAGGCGCGCAGCGAGTAGGAGGTGCCAGGCAGGACGGTGGGCGCGCAGGTCCCGAGGTCGAGTTGGGGGAGGAGCTTCGCGTCGCCGGAGGCGTGTCTGACGGTGGCGACGATGCCGGCGTACTCGCCGGAGTTGGCGGCTCGGCTGGTGCCGAAGTCGGTCGCGTTCTCTCCCCAGTTGCCCTCCATCCAGCAGGCGGGAACCCCGTCGGCGTCGACGCCCTCGAAGCCCGCGTTCTTGACGGCGTTGACGCCGGGCGGTGCTGGGGCTGCTTCCGGGGCGTCGCCCCGGGGGCGGACGTCGCCGCCCATGGTGTCGCCGACGGTCTGCACGACCGTGCCGTTCGTCTCGGCGCGGGGCGTCAGCCATCTGAGGAAGTCGTCGAGGAGCTTCGGGGTGACGTTGAGCTCGCTGCAGCCGGTCTCGCAGAGGTCGTGGAAGGTGAGCTGCACCCATCCGCCGACGGATTCGGCGCTCGTGACGCTGTCCTGCAGGTCTTCGAGGGTCCAGCTGCTGTCGACCTGCGCGGGTGCCTCGGTGTAGAAGGCGTTCCTGGGCGGGATGCTCTCGGCTTCGGCGCACTGCTCGCACCCGAATCGGGTGCGGAGCTCTCCGAGCGAGCGGGCGCTGGAGTAGCCGCATTCCTCGGCCGCCGCTTCGACCTCCGGGGTGGTGGAGGCGAACGGATACGCGAGGCTGCGCACGTCATACCCCCAGGTGAGGAGCGTGTTCCTGTCCCAGCACAGCTGGCGTTTCGCCTCGTCGAGCGGGAGGGCCGCGAGGTTGGGATGGTCGACGGTGTGCCCGCCGATCTCGTGGCCGGCACGGGCCAGCTCGTCGAGCTCGGCGCGCGTGAAGTAGCCGGGCGCGTCGATGAGTCCGGATGAGACGAAGAACGTCGCTGGCACGCCGTTCGCGGCGAGCACGGGGGCGGCGTTCATCTGGTTGTCGCGGCCGTCGTCGAAGGTGAGGCTGACGACGGTCCACGGAGCGGGCGCGGCTTCGGCCGGCGGCGGTCCGGCCCAGCTCAGCAGCAGCGCGACGCAGAGCGCCGCCGCGGCCGACATGGCGCCCGTGAGCTTGGCGCGTCTGCCGCCCGCCTCACGCGGCCGGAGTCGGGACGCGCGCACTGCTCTGGGGTCCTCTCAGGGGCATCGGGGGAGACGGCATCTCCGAGATCCTGCTGTGCAGCTGGGGTGAGGAGAGCTCGCGGCCGCGCCGCCGCCACCGGTCCGCGAGATGTCGGGCCTCGATGCTGTAACCGTCGCCGAGGATGCGGAACTTGTGGATGTGCGCGGGGAGCGCGTCCACGTCGCTCGCGATGAACGCCTCGTTGGCGGTCCTGGCGTGGACGAGCGGGGAGCCGTGGGCGGCAGCGGCAAGGTGCCCGCGGCCGGCTTCGAGGACGATGATGCCGCAGTTCCCGTCGAGGCGGGCCACGGCGAGGTCGAGTGCTGAGTGCGCGGAGATCCGGCGTCGGATGCCCTCCTCGACGAGATGCGCGATGATCTCGGCGCACGACCAGGAGTCGTGGCCCGAGCGTGGGTGGTGTCCGGCGGCGAGCAGCTCGTCGCTGAGGGCTCTCGCGTTGCGGATGCCGCCCGTGTGGACGACCGTGATGCCGCCCGTGCAGTCTGTGGCGGGCTGGCGGGAGTCGGTCGCGGCCTCTGACGCGTCGGCGACGATGACGCCGATGCCGGACCCGCACTCCTGGAGTGCCGGGGGCACGTCGATCCGCTCGAGCGGGCGGTTGGTGTGGGCGCCGATCGCCGTCCTGACGAGCGTCGTGCTCGCCCCGCGGTAGTCGCTGAGCGTCAACCCGGCGAGGGAGTGCCCTGGCCCCGACTGCCGACGCAGGGCGCTGATGAGGCGCGGTGCTGCCTGGCCCGCCCCGATGCGGGCGACGATGGCGCTCACGATCGACCGACGGGGGTCGCCGGCTCCCGGTTCGCGAGACGCATGACGTCGGCGGAGCGAGCCCCCTGGGAGCGGACGTAGCCGGCGACGCGGTCGACGATCTCGGCGAGCGTCGTGCTGGGCACGTAGCCGACCCGGTTCGTTGCCTTGGTGTTGTTCGGGACGCGCCTGCGCATGTCCTCGAAGCCGGTCGCGTATGCCAGGTCGTACGGCACGAACTCGATGGTGCTGTCGCTGCCGAGCTGCGTGATGATCTGCCGCGCGAGCCCGAGCACGGACACCTCCTGCGCCCCGCCGAGGTTGTACGCCTCGCATCCGGGTTCCGCGAGCTCCGCGATCCGCACCATAGCTGGCACGATGTCCCCGACATAGCTGAAGCAGCGGGTCTGCGCGCCGTCGCCGAAGACGGTGACCGGCTCTCCTCGAAGCGCCTGCGTGATGAGGTTGGGGACAACCATGCCGTACCTGCCGGTCTGCCGCTCGCCGACGGTGTTGAACAGGCGGACAATGGACACGTCGAGGTTGTACTCGTCGGAGTAGGCCTTCGCGAAGGACTCGTCGAGCCCCTTCGCGGCCGCGTAGTTCCAGCGGCTGGCGAGCGGGGAGCCGAGGATCCGGTCGCTGTTCTCGTCGAGGCTGTCTGCCGTGTTCTTGCCGTAGATCTCGCTCGTGGACACGAGGAGCACCGAGGCGCCGCTTCCCACGGCGGCGTTGAGCACGTTCTCGGTGCCGTGGAGGTTGACACGCAGCCCTCGAAGGGGGTTCTCGACGATGAGCTTCACCCCGACGAGGGCTGCGAGATGGAAGACCCGGTCGCAGCCGTCGATCGCCTCGCGCACGCTCCTCGAGTCGAGGATCGAGCCGTAGGTGATCGTGAGCCGCGGGTTGGAGCGCGCTTCGATGAGGTTGCCGACGGACCCCGTCGACATGTCGTCGAGGATGACGACGTCGTCGCCCTGAGCCAGCAGATGTTCCACGAGGTGGCTGCCGACGAAGCCGGCGCCTCCCGTCACGAGTGTTCTCATGGTCGTTGCCTTTCGCTGTTCTCGTCGCGGGTCAGAGGAGGTGGCGGCCGGGCAGGTCGGTGCCCCGGTAGGTGCTGTCGAGGATGACCTGGTCTGCGCGTATCCAGGACAGGTCCTCTCCCGTGTGCCTCGTGTGGATGAGGATGAGGTCGGCGTCGAACGAGCTGGGGTCGTCGATCGATTCGAGGAGCCTCCCCGAGTGGAGGAGGGCGCTCGGGATGTGCGAGTCGGTGTAGGCGAGGTCGACGCCGAGCGCGTCCAGGTGCGAGAGGATCTCGAGCGCCGGGGACTCGCGCAGGTCGGCGACGTCGGGCTTGTAGGCGATCCCGATGACGTGCACTCTGGTGCCCTCCAGGCCGAGGCCCAGCTGCAGGAGCAGGTCGCGGATGCGGTCGACGACCTGCCTCGGCCGTGCCGCGATCCGCGTCATCGCCTGGGCGATCATGGGTGCGTCGACGCGTTCCTCCTTGAGCTGCCAGAGCAGGTAGTGGGGGTCGCAGGGGATGCAATGGCCGCCCACACCGGGGCCCGGGTAGAAGGGCATGAAGCCGTACGGCTTGGTGGCGGCCGCGTCGATGACCTCGGTGATGGGTACTCCGAGACTGGAGCAGATGTCGGCGAACTCGTTGGCGAGGGCGATGTTGACGGCCCTGAAGGTGTTCTCCAGGATCTTCGTCATCTCGGCCACCTCGAGGCTCGAGACGCGGTGCACGGCGTCCGCGTAGCGGCCCAGGAGGGTGGCGCCCGCTTCCTCGCAGGCGGGGGTGGCGCCGCCGACGACGCGGGGCACGACCTCCTGGGAGAACTGGTCGACGCCAGGGTTGATGCGCTCGGCGCTGAACACGACGTGGACGTCGCTGCCGACTGCCAGGCCGCGCTTGCGGAGCGGCGTGACGAGGAAGTCCTCGGTGCAGCCGATGTAGGTGGTCGAGGTGAGCATGAGCAGCTGCCCCACGACGGCTGCGGCAACGGCGGTCGCGGCTGCGGCGGCGAGGAGGCTCAGGTCGGGGACGAGGTGCACATCGACTGGGGTGGGCACGCACACCACGATGGCGGCGGCCCTGCTCAGCAGCTCCTGGTCGTCGGTGAGCGCGAAGCCCTCGTCCTGGAGTGCGGTGGCGAGTCGCAAACGATCGCCGTCGAGGAGATCCGCATCCTGCGCCCGGATCGTGGAGAGCCGGCGCTGCGAGACATCGAGCGCCAGGACGCGGCTGCCGGCTGCGTGGTAGGCGAGAGCGGTGGGGAGGCCGACGTAGCCGAGGCCGACGATGGCCACGTCGTAGTCGAAGCTCGTCTGCGTGGCCGGAGGCCGCACATCCTGAGCGAGGGGCACCGGACTGAGTGAGATCGCGACCGCGGGGCCGCTCTCGAAGGTGGTCATGGGGAGTCTCCAGAATCGACAGAGCATCGCCCCCTGGGGAAAGGGCGCTGCATATGGGTGCGGCGGTCGGCGTTGACTCGCTCCGCGTCAACAGCATGGCCCCGCCCGCACCGGCGATCAACAGCCGACCGAGAGGTTGGCGGCTTTCCGAGAGCGGCCTCCATTTCTTGCGGGAAACCGAAGCGGCATTGCGGTCTCATGAACGCGATGAGCATCTACCGTCGGGAGGGCGACGAAGCGATTCGGACGCGGGGAGCAGCGGAACAGCCGCCTGCCCCCGAAGCCGATCACAGCGAGGTGATGACGCGGATGCTCGACGAACTCCCGAAGCTGGTGGTGCTCGTGGCCCTGATCGCCGCCAGCTTCAGCCTCTCCACAGTGCTGTGGTCGGGTGCTGGGCTGCTGCGGATCGTCGCGGCTCGAGTGTGGCGGCGCGACGGTGCGCACCACTCGAGCGCGGGGGGAGGCGCGGACGGCGGTGAGCGCCGCGCTCCCCGGCGGCTCGAGCCGAGCGACGTGGCCGTGCTGATCGCCGCCCACAACGAGGAGCAGGTCATCGGCGACACCATCCGTTCGGCCGCAGCGCAGGTCCCGGCCGCGAACATCTTCGTCGCCTCGGACGGCTCGACGGACGGCACGGTCGCGCTCGCGGAAGCCGCGGGGGTGCAGGTGATCGACATCTTCCCGAACCGGGGCAAGGCCGGTGCGCTGGTCGAGGGCATCTCGAGGTTCTCCCTCCGGGACCGGTTCCAGGTGGTGCTGCTGCTCGACGCCGACAGCAGGCTCAGACCCGACTACCTGCTGACGGGCCTGCCGCTCTTCGACGACGCTGGCACGGTCGCGGTGGCGGGGAGGGCGACGAGTGCACTGCATCCGCGCCCGGAGACCTGGCTGGGGCGCCTGCTCACTGCGTACCGGGAACGCACCTACGTGTTCGTGCAGTGCATGCAGAAGTTCGGCCAGGCGTCGAGGCGAGCGAATGCGGTCGCCATCGTCCCCGGGTTCGCGAGTATGTACCGCACGAGCATCCTCGACTCCGTCGACATCGATGCGGCGGGGCTGGCGATCGAGGACTACAACATGACCTTCGAGGTGCACGCGAAGCGGCTCGGGCGCATCGCGTTCCATCCGAGCTGTGCGGTCGCGGAGACGCAGGATCCGGACACGCTGCGGGACTACGTGCTGCAGATGCGGCGCTGGAGTCTCGGCTTCTGGCAGACGGTGCGCCGGCACGGCGCGCACGTCGGGGTGTTCTGGTTCTCCGTCGGGGTCAGCATCGTGGAGGTGCTCGTGACGAGCATCATCCTGGTGCTCGCGCTGCCGATGCTGCTGCTGTCGACCCTTGCCTGGCTGCTCGCCGACGTCGCGCGCCTCGGCGGTGCAGGGTTCGAGTGGGCCGTGGCCATCGCGGGGGCGGTCCCGCCGGTGATCGTGCTGCTCGGCCTCCTCGTCCCCGACCTGTGCGTGACCCTCATCGCCGCGGTGCTGTCGCGGCGGCTCCCGAACGCGGCGGCGCTCTGCTTCCCGCTCCTGCGCATCGTGGATGCGGCGGTCTGCATGCTCACCTTCGTGCGAGCGTTCGGGGCGGCCGGCGACGGCCGCTGGATCAGCCCGACCAGGCGGAGCATCCCGGCGATCGAGGCTCGCAGCGTGGACCCGACCCCGGACTCGGACCTGGCCCCGGACCGGGCAGTGGCTGAGGTCGTCAGACGAGCAGCGACATGAGTGCCACGAGGCGCGCCCTGGAGTCGACGCCGAGCTTGCGGTAGATGCGGGTGAGGCGGAGCTCGACGGTGCGCTGCGACACGAACAGGATGCCGGCGATTTCACGGTTGCGGTGGCCGCTCCAGACGAGCTGAGCGAGTTCGAGTTCGCGGGTGTCCAGCTGTGAGATGAGCGCTGAGGCTCCCTTGCGTTGCGGCGCGGGCTGGGCTGCCCGTGCTGCGTCTGGCGGAGCGGTCGGCGGCGGCTCCTCTAATCGTCGGCGGCGCGCCGCGAGGACTCGCGCGTGCTCGTGCGTGTGCGTGATTCCATCCGGGACCAGGGCCCCGGCGACATCGAAGGCGAGCGCTGCGAGTGCATCCGTGGGGGCGCAGACCGCGGCGGAGCGAGCTGCGGCGGCGGTCGCCCACGTGGAGGGGTGCTCTCTGGAGGCGGCCTCCAGCCGGCGCAGCTCCTCGCCTGCCTCGTCGTGCCGCCCCGCGAGCCAGAGGGACTCGATGAGTTCCGCATCCGCTCGGAGGATGGACGGGTTCCGCCGGAACGATGCCTGCGAGCGCTTCGCGAGCCGCAGCTCCCGGATGGCGTCGTCGTACCTGCCCTCGATGAGGGCCCGGCTGCCGGCGAGCACCGCGACGTGCGGGCGCAGCGTGCTGTTGTCGTCCTGATCGCACTGCTCGCGTGCCCGGTCGATGAGCTCGTTCACCCGAGTCGAGGGGCTCTGCTCGAGCATCGCGGCGGCCGCCGCGATCAGGTACCTGCGCGGTGCATCCGGTGCTGGCTCTGGCATCTCGAGCGTGGTCCACAGGGTGAGGGCCTGTCTCAGCTTGAGGAGGTTGCCGAGTCGCAGCTCGAGCATGGTGAGCAGCGCGAGCGCGGATTCGCGGAGGAGGAGCGGCAGCGGCCCAGCCGCGGTGAGGTCGTCGATGATGCGCCGCGCCTCCACGTAGCGCTCGTCGAGGATCAGGATGCGGCAGAGCAGGAAGGCATCTTCTGCGGGGAGGGGCGAGCGGTCGTGGATTGCACCGGACAGTTGCTGCTCGGGTTCGCCACCGGCGAGCACCGGAGCTTCGCCGTCGCTGGCAGCTGCGATCGTGGCGAGGAGCCGGTAAGCCAGGGAGTCGACGAGCTGCAGCTCGACCGTGCGTCGGAGGGTGAGCTCGAGCGGTTGGGCGTCCCACCGCTCGAGGTGCAGTCGGGCGAGGGTGATGAGGAGGATCGAGCACGCCTCGGGGGCGCTCGCGCGGTGGGTCTGCACGAGAGCGGCGCCTGCCGAGTCGGCGATGACGTGGTCGATCGCGAACGTGCAGAGCATGCTGACCCTCGCCGCGCGGAGCTCACCCGCAGGCGAGTGCTGCAGGGAACGCCCGAACCCCAGGTAGCGGCGGGCCAGGCTGAACTCGCCCTGGAAGAACAAGGCCTCGGCGAGGAGGGAGAGCAGGTCGCCGCGACCCGGCAGCATGCTGCGCAGCGCGAGCGCCCGCTCCGCGAACTCCACCGCCGTGGCGACCTCTCCGGCCCTGGCCGATGCCTCGGCGAAGCCGAGCAGATCCAACTCGAGGTTCTCGCCGCCATCGAGGAAGCTCCCGTGCCAGAGGGCGATGCCGGACGAACGCTCGTTATGAAGCTCCTTGCCGAGCGCGTGCACCTCCCGCCGCTGGCGGGCATCCATCGCGGCGTGCAGCGCGGCGCGCTCCACCGGATCGGCGATGTGCACGCGGTCGTCCGAGACATCGACGATGCCGTGCTCGATGAGGTCCTCGAGCGCGTCCTGCTGCGCCCAGGACGAGCTGCTGAGGGCGGTTCGGGAAGAGAACGGGGCCAGGGCGATGAGCCCCAGGAGGTCGTCGGAGTCGCGAGCGGTGTGGGACGCCGCCTCGGGGGCGACGGCGTTGGGAATTCGGAGCGGGATGCGGATCGGGTCGACGCCGTCGCGCTCACGCTGATTGAGCCTGGCCGAGACGATCAGCCCCGGGCGGCCATCGGAGGCCACGGCGAGGAGCATGAGCGCCTCCCGGGTCGTGCCGTCGGGGGATGCGGTCGCGGCGACCTCCACGGACTCCTCCCGGGAGAGGGCGCGAAGCGGATGCTGGCGGAACCCGGCGAAGACCGAGCTGCGAGCGATGTGCGTCGCTGACGCGGCGATGCGCAACCCGGTGCCAGGGAGGCGCGGCACGAGGTGCTCGAGCACTGCAGCGCTGTCGGAGTCGAGCAGGTCGATGTCGTCGACGAAGAGGGTGAGGGGAGCCGCATTCGCGCGGAGCTGCCCTGCGAACTCGTCGGCGAGGTGCAGCGGGTGCAGTCGCTCGGCTCTGACCAGCGCGAGCTGCTTCTCGATGCTCTCCTGGGCCGGCCCGCCGAGGCTGAGCGCGATGACCGACAGCCCCGAGTACGGCCATTGGCTCTCGCTCCGTCTCAGCCGGATGAGCTTCGCGCCGAGATCTGCCGCGCCAGCCTCGAGCAGGCTCGTCTTGCCGATCTGCCGTGGGCCGGTGAAGAGCAGGAAGTCCTCCGCGCCCTCCGAGCGCACCGCCGAGAGAAGCGCCAGTTCGCGGTTTCGTCCCAGCATGGCTGCGTCCACTCTCCCACCGGTGGCGTATCGATCAGGAGGGGGAGTGGCGGGGATCGTCGCTTTCGGTGTGCGATGAGTTTAGATGCCGTTGCATGCAGACTCATGTAGTCACCCCGGGTTTCACCCCGGGGTAGAGGTGCCCAGCAACCCTGCAGGCCTGGCCTAGCGGGACAGGCTGAGGAACCTGTACCGGATGCCGGTGCGCGAGGTGAGCCAGCCCTCCGACGGCTCGCGGGCGTCCACCGACCACTCCTCGCCAGACCAGTCGGGGGCGTGCGCGTCGCCAGGGACGTCGAGGTCGATCTCAGTCACCTCGAGGCGGTCGGCGCGCGCGATGGCCTCCCGGTAGAGCTCACCGCCGCCCATGACCCACGCGTCGGCGTCGGCGTTTGCATTGGCGTCAGCGTTTGCATTCGTGCTCGTGCCCGCGAGGGCGAGCGCCTCCTCGAGCGATCCGGCGCGCTCGGCCCCCTCTGCGGCCCAGTCAGCCTGCCGTGTCACGACGATATTCCGACGCCCCGGCAGCGGACGGAAGCGTTCCGGGAGCGAGTCCCAGGTCTTGCGGCCCATGATCACGGGATGCTTGAGCGTGACGGCCTTGAAGTGCGCCAGGTCCTCAGGTACGTGCCAGGGGATGCCGCCCTCGGCGCCGATCACGCCGCCGCGTGCCTGCGCCCAGACGAGCCCGACGCTCATACCGCGATCGCCGCGCGGATCGTTGGGTGGTGCTCGTAGTTCGCGACCTCGAAGTCCTCGAACTCGTAGTCGAAGATCGTGTCGGGGGTGCGGTGGATGCGCAGCTGCGGGTACGGGTACGGGTCGCGCGTCAGCTGCTCCCGCACCTGCTCTTCGTGGTTGTCGTAGATGTGCACGTCGCCGCCCGTCCACACGAACTCACCGGGCTCGAGCCCCGTCTGCTGCGCCACCATGAGCGTGAGCATGGCGTAGGAGGCGATGTTGAACGGCACGCCGAGGAACAGGTCGGCGCTGCGCTGGTACAGCTGGCAGGAGAGCTTGCCGTCGGCGACGTAGAACTGGAACAGGGCGTGGCACGGGGGCAGCGCCATGGTGGAGATCTCGGCCGGGTTCCAGGCCGTGACGATGTGGCGGCGGGAGTCGGGGTTGTCGCGGATCTGTGCCACGACCTGCTCGATCTGGTCGATGTGGCCGCCCTCGGGGGTCGGCCAGGAGCGCCACTGCACGCCGTAGACGGGGCCGAGGTCGCCGTTCTCGTCGGCCCACTCGTCCCAGATCTTCACGCCGCGCTCCTGCAGCCAGCGCACGTTCGAGTCTCCGCGGAGGAACCACAGCAGCTCGTACGCGATGGACTTGAAGTGCACGCGCTTCGTCGTGATGAGCGGGAAGCTCTCCGACAGGTCGAACCGAAGCTGGCGGCCGAACACGCTGCGCGTCCCCGTGCCGGTGCGGTCGGACTTGCGGGCGCCGGTCTCGAGCACGTCGCGCAGCAGGTCTTCGTACGGGGTCTTGATCTCCGAAGTCACGTCCCGAGGATACGCCTCGGCGCCCTCTGGGGCATCTCGCGGGAGGCGCGACCTACGCTCGTGGCATGAGCACCCCCGCAGCCTCCCCGTCCAAGCCCGAACGTCTGCTGATCGCCGGCTTCGGCAAGCTCGGTGCGCGGCTGGGGGAGCGGTACGCGGCCCGCGGCACCGAGGTGCTCGGCGTGCGGCGCGGCGAGCGCGTGGCAGGCGCAGGCGTCGAGCTCATCCGCGCTGACCTTGCCGACTCGGGCGCCGCGCCCCTCAGCCTGCCCGGCGTCGACGCACTGGTCATCACGCTCCCGCCGCCCTCTGTGGACGGCGTCGTCGCGCCCGACGGCTACCGGCGCTCCCTCGAGACGCTCGCGGCGGGCCTGCCGAGCATCCCGGAGCGGGTCGTGTTCGTGTCGTCGACGCGCGTGTTCGAAGGCAGGGGCGACGGCTCCTCGATCAGCGAGACGGACGCGCCGGCACCGACCTCGGACCGGGGCCGCGCGCTCGTCGACGGCGAGCGACGCGCGGTCGAGCTGTTCGGCGCCACCGTCGTGCGGCCATCGGGAATCTACGGCCCGGGGCGGGACAGCCTCATCCGGCGTGTGCTCGCTGGCGACCCCATCCAGTACGCCCGCCGGACGAATCGGGTGCACGAGACCGACCTCGTGCGCGCCATCGAGGCGCTGCTCGAGCGGGCAGACGCGCCCCAGATGCTGCACGCGACCGACGCCAGCCCGGCTTCCCTCGGCGAGGTCGCGACCTTCGTGGCAGGCGAGCTGGGCGTGGATGCGCCCCCGCGCATCCACCCGGAAGAGGCCGGCGGCACCCTGCTGAGCGGAGAGCGGATTCTTGCATTCCTCGGCGCTCTCGACTACCCCGGCTACCGCGACGGCTACGCCGAGATGGTTCGCCTGCGCGTGGCCTGACCCCGTCCGCCGCCGCCCTCCCGCTGCGCCTGCCCGTCTTCGCCCGGCCTTCGCGCGTTCCTCCCCGCTCCGCCCGGCCCTCCCCGCTCCGCCCGCCCCTCCCCGCCGCGCAGGGCTGAGTTGTGGTCGTTCTCACGCGTTCTTGACGACCACAAGTCCGCTTTGGGCGTGCGCGCGCCCCGCCGCCGCATCCGCCGCAGTTCTCTCGCTGTGCCACGACTTCGCGTGCCGCTCCTGGTCCGCCCGGCCTGCGCGGGCCTCCTTCTGCTCAGGCCTCGTGTGCTTCCCCCGCTTGCCCAGAGTTGAGTTGTGGTTGTCCTGGCGCGTTCTTGACGACCACAAGTCCGCTTTGGGCGTGCGTGCCGAGCTTGGCGGGCACGCCGGATGCCCGGGCGCGGGTTGGGGGGATGGCGGGGTGCGGGGTGATTGGTGCGCACGGCTTGGTGCGGACGGCGCGGTCGCCAGCGCGAGTTCGGGAGAAGCGACGCGCGCGGGAGCGATGCCGGTGCGCGGCATACTGGTGGCGTCGCCGCGAGGCGCCTGCTCCGCCCCGAGCTCCACCCCGCACTCGTCGCCCGTCACCAAGGGCGACGCCCGAAGGAGTCGCATGCCCGAGCCAGAAGCCCCCGACGAGACCGCGGGTGTGCCCTCACCCGCGTCCAGCTCACCATCGGTGCTCGACTCCGGGCAGTCTGTTCTGGGACAGCCCGTTCCCGGGCAGCCTGTTCCGGAGCAGCAGGTTCTCGGGCACCCCGTTCTAGGACAGCACGTTCCCGCGGTGCCCGACTCCGGGCAGCCCGTTCCCGCGTTCGCTGACGCTGAAGCGTTCATCCTCACCGCCGACACGATCGTGACGATGGATGCGCAGCTGCCGCGTGCATCCGCGGTCGCGGTCGCCGGCGCGAAGATCGTCGCCGTCGGCACGCTCGCCGAGTGCGCGGAGGTTCTGCCGGGCGCCCCGGTGCTCGATAGCGGCGCGCCCGTGCTCATGCCCGGCTTCATCGACCCGCACAGCCACCCGTTCCTGAGCGGACTCGCCACGCAGCTGCCTGCGCTGTCGATCGCGCCGTGGAAGGCACCGCGCTGGAGCGACGTGCTCAGCATCTTCTCGCAGGCGATGGCGGAGAACGACGCGGGTCTTCCCCTGCTCTTCAACGGCTTCGATGCGCTCCTGCACGGTCGCCCGGCCCCGACGGCCGCCGACCTCGACGAGATCTTCGGCGACCGGATCGCTGTGGTCGTCGACAACTCGGGGCACGCCTGCTCGTTCACGTCGGCGCTCATCCGCAGTCGCGGCTGGGACGCGCATCCGCCCGCCGACCCGATCGGGGGATCCTTCGCGCGCGACGCCGACGGCGCCCTGACCGGCATCTCGTACGAGATCCCCGCCAACACGGCCGTGCTGGGGCCCGTCATGCAGCAGCTCGGCGGCAACCCTCTCGGCAGCGCAGCCGAGTACTACGCCCTCATGGCGCGCGCCGGCATCACCTCGACGTCCGACATGACGTTCTCCGCCGACCTCGCCCCCGCCTACGAGGCGCTCGCCGTCATGCCGTCTTCGCCGCTGCGCGTGAGCCTGTGGGAGGTGTCGACCGCCGCAGATCCGGGGGCTTCCGCAACGTTTTCCGCGGGGGAGGAGCGACTCGTCAAGCAGGGCGTGAAGCTCTGGACCGATGGGTCCCCGTGGATCGGCAACGTCGCCACCTCCTTCCCCTACGTCGCGAGCGAGGCGACCGAGCGAGCGGGCATCGACCCCGCGACGGCGGGTGGCGCATCCGCCATGAACTACTCGCGAGCACAGGTGGATGCGATCCTCGACCGTTGCGCGCCGCTCGGCTGGCAGATGTCGTTCCACGCGAACGGCGACCTGGCCATCGACTTCGCTCTCGACGCCTACGAGCGCGCGCTCGCCGAGCACGGTCTGCTCGGCGCCGACCACCGCTGGCGCATCGAGCACGCGGGGGCTGGGCGCCGCGAGCAGTTCGAGCGGGCCGCGCGCCTCGGCGTCCACGTCTCGCTCGCGCCGTTCCAGTACTACTTCTGGGGCGACCTCCTCGACGGGCACATGTTCGCGCCCGAGCACGGCGCGCGCTGGCAGGCGTTCGCCGAGGCGGTCGAGGCGGGGGTCGTGGTGTCGCTGCACAACGACGGCTCCGTGTCCCCGCCGGCACCCCTCCTGAACGTGCAGACTGCCGTGACCCGGCGCACGAGCAGCGGGCGCATCCACGCCCCGCAGCAGGCGATCTCGGTGGATGCGGCGCTCAAGGCCCACACGATCGACGCGGCCCGCACCCTCCACCGGGAGCATCTCGTCGGATCGATCGCGGTGGGCAAGCTCGCCGACTTCGTGGAGCTGAGCGCCGACCCGTACGAGGTGACGCCCCGCTACCTCGCGGAGCGTGTGCAGGTCCTCGGAACGTGGGTGGATGGGGCGCGCGTCGACCTGCCGGAGTTCCTCGCCGCGGCGCACGCCAGCGACCCCGCGCCGCACGTCCACCACGCGGCACGCGGCCACACGGGGCACGGCTGCTGAGTCGCGCGGACCAGGCCGGGCCGGGCCGGGCCGGGCCTGGCGGGGCCGGGCCTGGCGGGCAGGGTCTCGCGTGCGGGGCCTGGCGGGGCCGGTCCTGGCGGGCCGGGTCTCGCGTGCGGATTCTCGCGGGCTGGGCCGGACCGCGCGCGGTTGCGTGCCGAGTCTTGCGCGCCGGGCCGCGCGCGCCGGCCCGCCAGAGTTGTGGCCTGGTGCGGTTGGGGCCGGGGTTAGCGGCATCTCCCCATAACTCTCTGCTGGAGGGGCGTCTGCGTGGCGGCCGGGGTTCGTCCGCGTGCGTATCCGCGTCCGCGGAGTTGTGGCTCGTTGCGGTTGGGGGCGGGGTGGGGAGCACTTGCCCACAAATCTCCGAGCGTCCTGGGTCCTGGTGTGAGTGGACAGGTTCCGCTGGCCGCTGGCCGCTGGCTGCTGGTTGCTCGCCCTTCGCCGTTGGAGCTCGGGCTCCGAGGTCGGTGAACCCGACCCGACTCGGCGCCCACAGAGTTGTCGCTTGGTGCGGTTGGGGGCGGGATAGGCAGCGCTTGCCCACAACTCTTTGATCGCTCGCGCTCTGTGGAACCGCGTCCGCTCCCGCAGCGTTGTGGCTTGGTGCGGTTGGGGTCGGGGGTAGCGGCATCTCCCCACAACTCTCTGCGGGAGGGGTCTGAGAGGCGTCCGGGTGGCGTCCGCGTCCCCGTCCGCGGAGTTGTGGCTTGGTGCGCTTGGGGCCTGGGCGGGGAGCACTTGGCCACAACTCTCCGAGCGTCCAGGTTCCTGGTGTGAGTGGATAGGTTCCGCTGGCCGCTGGCCGCTGGCCGCTCGACGCTCGCCGTTGGAGCTCGGGCTCCGAGGTCGGTGGACCCGACGCGGCGCCCACAGCGTTGTGGCTTGGTGCGGTTGGGGTCGGGGTTAGCGGCATCTCCCCACAACTCTCTGCGGGAGGGGTCTGAGAGGCGTCCGGGTGGCGTCCGCGTCCCCGTCCGCGTTCGCGTCCCCGTCCGCGTCCGCGGAGTTGTGGCGGGGTGCGGTTGGGGGCGGCGTGGGGAGCACTTGGCCACAACTCCGGGGCGCGCTGCCGCTGCTGCTGCCGCAGTGGAGCCCGAGCCAGGGCCCGCCGAGCCCGAGCCCGCGCCCGCGCCCGCGCGAGCCCCATGGGCCGGCCGCGCTAGTCGCGGATGCGGCGCCGCTCCCACGCGAGCGCGATGTGCTCGCGCATCTCTCTGGCGGCCGCCTCGCTGTCGCCGGCTTCGATGGCGGCGTAGACGCGCTCGTGCTCTTCGAGGGTGAGGCGCACGGCGTCGGCACCCGGAGCGCCGTAGTAGCGGCTGCTCTCACCGGCGCGCTTCGAGAGGCTGCGGGCGATGCCGGAGGCGAGGCGGTCGCCGGCGGTGTCCATGACGGAGAAGTGGAAGGCGACATCCGCGGCGGCGAACGCGTCGCGCTCGTCGGCGGTGGCGTGCATGGTCTCGAGGTGGTCGTGGATGACGCGCAGCTCGTCGTCGCTCCGGCTCGTGGCGGCGGCCGCGGCGATGCTCGACTCGAGCTGCCCGCGCACGACGGCGAGCTCGTCGAGGATGCCGAGCGTCTCGTCGTTCTCGATCATGGTGCCGAGCACGACCTTGTCGAGGATGTTCCACTCGGACTGCGGGGCGATCTGCGTTCCGCGTCCTTGCACGACGGAGACCATCCCCTTCTCCTCGAGGCGCTTCATGGACTCGCGGATGACGGTGCGGCTGACGCCGAAGTTCTCGCACAGCTCGGTCTCGGTGGGGAGGAGGTCGCCTGGTGCGACTTCTCCGGTGACGATGGCGGAGACGAGGTCGTGCACGACCTGCACGCCGAGCCTCGCGGCGGGCGTGCGGTGGGTGCCGAGCCGGGGCGTCGTGGTGCTGGACATGCGGTGATTGTAGTCACGAAGTGGCCCGCGAATCCGCGCACACGAGCAAAAGCCAGAAAAAACGTATGACGAATAAATCATGTGATGTATGCTGAATCTCCCATCTGAAGATCAAGGACGATATGAAGATCACCGGCTTCCGCTTGCTCACCACCCGGCACGACTGGGGGCGGTCGATCGGCGACGTCAACGGCCACATCCGCGCCGCAGTCACCGACGTCCCGATCGTGATCCTCGAGACCGACGAGGGGGTCGAGGGGGTCGGCATCGGCTCGCACGCCGACGTCGCCAGGCTCTTCCCGGCGATCGAGGGGGAAGACCCCCGAGGGGTCTCGGCGCTCTTCGACCGGATGCTCGCGCAGGTCTTCAAGTCCGGTCACGCGGGTGCCACCTACGGCGGGGTCGCGACGCTCGATGCCGCGCTCTGGGACCTCAAGGCGAAGCTCGCCGGCGAGCCCCTCTGGCGCCTGCTCGGCGGACGCGACAGGTTCGTGCCCGGGTATGCATCCGGTCTCGACATCGCACTCGACGACGGCGAGCTCGTCTCCTTCTATGAGGACTTCGCGGAGCGTGGCTACGTCGCCGGCAAGCTCAAGGGCGGCGTCGACCCGGTCGCCGATCTGCGTCGGCTGCGGCTCCTGCGCGGCGTGCTCGCTCGCAACACCCCGAGTCCGGGCCTCATGCTCGATGCCAACGAGTCGTGGCAGGTGAAGCAGGCGGTGAGGTACGTCTCCGCGATCGAGAGCGAGATCGACCTCCTGTGGGTCGAGGAGCCGCTGCGGCGCTGGGATGCGCTCGGTCACGCGCGCCTGTCGGCGGCGGTGCGCGCGGCGGTCGCGACCGGGGAGAACCTGACGGGCGTCGACCAGTTCCGTCCGCTCTTCGATGCGGGGGCGCCCGACATCGTGCAGGCTGGCGCCATCTGGGGGGTCACGCACGTGCTCCGCCTCGCCTACGCGGCGGATGCCAGGAACCTCCCCGTGAGCCCGGTGGGCTACAACACGAATCCGGCCGTCGCCGCCGCCATGACCGCGGTGCCGAATCACCTGACGACCGAGGTGCAGGCCCTGCACTGGGCCCACGGCATGAGCGTCGATCAGGAGTTCGCCGACGGTGGCATCGTGCTCGGGGATCAGGTTGGGTCCGGCATCAGCATCGACGAGTCTGCGATCGTGGATGCGGGGCGCGGCTGGGCGGATCCGGCCGGCCCGCACATGCGCCCGTCTCGTGCTGGGCTGCGGGTCGTGCTCGATGGCGTCGAGCGCTGAGCTGGCGCCTGGTGTGCGGCGGGCGCTGCGGTTGGCGCGCGAGAGTTGTGGGCAGGTGTCGCTGGCGGTCAGGACGAGCGCGTCGGGTCACAACTCTGCGCGGTGGGGGTGCCTGTGGGATGCGATCACATCGGCGGGCGAAGAACCTGCCGTGAGGACTTGCGGCGGGGTCGTCGCATCGGTAGATTAGGTGCAATGGCAGCGCTACCAGTAGCGCTCACATAGACCGGGTTCCCATCCGGTTCGCACACGCTCACGCAACGGCGCGAAGGAGTCGCAGTGTCCACGAGTTCCCTTGAAACGCAGGCCGGAGAGGCCGAGGTCGGCAGCGCCGCCCTCCTGCCGGACGGCCCCGTGCGGGCCCGCTCCGCGAAGATCGGCGCCATCGGCGCTGGCGCCATCATGGCAGACCAGCACCTCGCGGCCTACAGCGAAGCCGGCTTCCCCGTCGTCGCGATCGCCTCCAGAACCAAGGCCAACGCCCAGCGCGTCGCCGAGCGGTGGGGCATCCCGACCGTGCACGACACCCCAGAGCAGCTCATCGAGGACCCCGAGGTCGAGGTCGTCGACATCGCGTACCCGCCCGACCTGCAGCCCGCGCTCATCCGCAAGGCCCTCGCGCAGCCGCACGTCAAGGCGGTGCTGGCCCAGAAACCCCTCGCCCTCACGCTCGACGAGGCCATCGCCCTCCGTGACGAGGCTCAGGCTGCCGGCAAGATCCTCTCCGTCAACCAGAACATGCGCTACGACCAGTCGATCCGCGTGCTCAAGCAGCTCCTCGAGCGCGGTGAGCTCGGCGAGCCCGTCTTCGTCGAGATCGACATGAAGGCCGTGCCCCACTGGCAGGGCTTCCTCGAGGGCTACGACCGTCTCACGCTCGCCAACATGAGCGTGCACCACCTCGACGTCCTCCGCTTCCTCTTCGGCGACCCCGACGAGATCATGACCGTCACCCGCTCCGACCCCCGCACCCGGTTCCCGCACACCGACGGCATCGTCGTCTCCACCCTGCGCTTCCCCGGCGGGCTCCTCGCCCTCTCGACGGAAGACGTGTGGGGCGGCCCGCGCGAAGAGGGGTTCGACGACGACTTCTCCATCACCTGGCGAGTGGAGGGGACGCGCGGCGTCGCGAAGGGCACGATCGGCTGGCCGAGCGGCACGCCGTCGACCATCACGTACGCCTCGGCCGCCCGCGCCGACGGGGGACCGTCGACCGACGGCAAGTGGGTGACGCCCACCTGGGACACGCACTGGTTCCCGCACGCGTTCATCGGCGTCATGGAGCAGCTCCAGCACGCCGTCGAGACCGGCAGCGAGCCCGCCCTCACCGTCGCAGACAACGTCAAGACCGTCGCCCTCATCGAGGCCGGCTACCGCTCCATCGCCGAACGGCGCCCCGTGCGCCTCGACGAGTTCCCCCTCTGACCTCGACCCCCGCATCCACTCACCACCCCTCACGGGCCAACGGCCCCAAGCGAAGGAGCAAAGAAGCTCATGATCCAAGTCGGCATCTTCAGCGGATACTTCCCCTACGACCTCAAGACCACCGCCCAGAAGGCGCGCGAGCTCGGCTTCAACACCGTCCAGCTCGACCTGCACTTCAAGGACCTCGACCTCACGGCGGGCCAGATCACGAAGGAGAAGGCGAAGCTCGTCGCCGACACCTTCCGCGACAACAACCTCCCCATCTCGGCGATCTCGGGATACACGAACATCGTGCACCCGGACCCGGACCACCGCCGCGCGAACGTCGACTACCTGAAGGAGATCATCCGCAACGCGCGCTCCTTCGGAACGCCGTACGTCATCAGCGAGTCCGGCACCTTCAACCCCGACAGCGAGTGGGACAGCGACCCGCACAACAAGACCGAGGACGCCTACGAGCAGGTGCGCGACGTGCTCGCCGAGCTCGCCCAGGAAGCGTACGACCACGGCTCGATCTTCCTGCTCGAGACGTACGTCAACAACGTCATCGGCTCGGTCCGCGAGACGGTGCGCGTGTTCAACGACATCCGCTCGCCCGGCATCGAGCTGCTCATGGACCCGACCAACTACTTCGACGCGTCGAACATCGACGACCAGGCTGGCGTGCTCAACGAGGTCTTCGACACGCTCGCCGACAAGGTGCGCGTCGCCCATGCCAAGGACGTCAAGCGGGCGGGCGACGACAAGAGCGAGAAGCACGCCGACATCGGCGACGACGACGCACTCGCGTCGCACACCTTCCGCGGCGTCGGCGAGATCGAGCTGCCGGCCGCGGGCCTCGGCTCGCTCGACTACGAGCTGTACCTGCAGCGACTCGCGGAGCGCAGCCCGAACGCGCCGCTCATCATCGAGCACCTCGATGAGTCGGACATCCCGCGCGCGAAGAAGTTCATCGACGACATCCTGCGCAAGTACTCGATCTAGCCGGCGCTCGCGCCCGTCGGGGCGCGGCGCGCAGCGGTCAGCTTCCGTGATGACTCGAGCCGGATCGCCCGAAGAGGGTGGCGTCCGGCCGAGTTGTCACGGAGATTGGTCGGGGCGGGCAGCGGTGCACGCAGGGTCAGCAGACAACAACGGGCTTCGGCCGGAGGAACCATGACGGAAACAGGTGAGAAGCCGGTCGCGATCGTGACCGGTGCAGGCGGATCTCTCGGACGGGCCACCGCCCTGCGACTCGGGCGCGACGGCTACGCCGTCGCGGTGCTCGGTCGAGGCGGCGCGACGCTGGCGGAGACGGCGGACGAGCTGCGGGCTGCGGGCATCCCCACCTACGTGCTCGAAGTCGACCTGCGCGACGCCGCCGCCATCAAGGCGGCCGTGCGCGAGGCTGAGACCGCGTTCGGGCCCGTGCACGCGCTCATCAACAACGCCGCGATCTACCCGCCGACGCCGTTCTTCGACATCACGGTGGAGGAGTTCGACGACGTCGTCGCGGTGAACCAGCGCGGCTACTTCGTGGCGGCGCAGGCGGCGGCCGAGCTCATGCGCGAGCGTGGCACCGGCGCGATCGTCAACATCGGCTCCATCACGTGGAGCGGCGGATGGGACAAGCTCGCGAGCTACGTCACGACGAAGGGTGCCGCCGTCGCCATGACGCGGGCCCTCGCCCGTGAGCTCGGCGAGTTCGGGATCCGCGTGAACCTCCTCTCTCCGGGGGCGTTCCCGACGAAGGCCGAGGAGATCCACGAGAACCCCGAGCAGTACACGCAGTTCGTGCTCGACCACCAGTCGCTGAAGCGGCGCGGCGACCCTGACGAGGTCGCGAGCGTCATCTCCTTCCTGGTGGGCAAGGACTCGAGCTTCGTGACCGGGCAGACGATCAACGTCGATGGCGGATGGGTGATGATGTGAGCGAGCAGCAGACTTCAGGGGCGGCGGCACGGACCGGGGCGGCGGGCGCCGGTGGCACGGACGGGGTCGACGTCTTCGGCGCCGAGCTGTCGATCGCCGATCTCCGCAGGCGCACGGGCGACCTCTCCGCCGTGGCGGGCATCCGCCAGGTGGTGCTCGACAACGGCGTGGAGCGCGGCGTGCGGGCGATCGACCTGCGCACCTCCGCCGGCCTCGAGCTCGAGGTGCTCGTCGACCGGGCGTTCGACCTCGGCTCGATGCGCTTCCGCGGTGCCCCCATCGGGTGGCGCAGTGGCAACGGGTTCCGGCATCCCGGCCTGCACGAGCACAACGACGAGGGCGGGCTCTCCTGGCTGCGGGCGCTCGATGGGCTGCTCGTCTCCGGCGGCCTCGACCACACGCTCTTCGGCGGCGAGGTGGATGCGACCCGCTACAACTACCCGCCGAAGCAGACCGTCACGCACGGGCTGCACGGGCGGCTGACCGCGATTCCGGCGCGGCTGCTCGAGGCGCGTGAGCTCGAGCGTGACGGTCGAGTGGTGCTGCGGGTCGTCGGCGAGGTGATCCAGGCGACGGCGTTCGGCGAGCATCTGCGCCTGACGCGCACGATCGAGCTCGACTTCGACGGTCGCGAGGTGCGCTTCGACGATGTCGTCGACAACCTCGGGTTCGACCCGACGCCTCACATGTTCCTGTACCACATCAACGTCGGCTGGCCCTTCCTGGATGAGGGTGCGAGGTTCGTCGCACCCATCACGAAGCACCTCTGGCAGTCGGACTCGGTGGCCGAGCAGGGCGCGAGCTACCGGGTCATGCCCGCTCCGATCGACGGGTTCGTGGAGCAGGTCACCGAGCATGAGCTCGTGGTCGGCGACGACGGCAGGCACCGCGTCGCGCTCATCACGGCCGGTGGCGAGCGGGGGATCGAGCTGAGCTGGGAGGCTGCGGGCATGCCCCACTTCTTCGAGTGGCAGAACCTGCGCAGCGGCCAGTACGGCATCGGGCTCGAGCCGAGCACGCACCACGTGTCCGGGGATGCGGCTTCGCGCCAGGATGGCACGGCCCTGTTCCTCGAGCACGGGGAGTCGCGCAGCTACTCGACGACGATCCGCGTGCTCGACGGTGTCGCGGAGACGAGCGCGGCCGAGGCCGCTATTCGCGCTATCGGCGATCAGCCGGAATGAACCTCCATGCCCGGGGCTGACGACGAGGTTGGCTCCGGGCGTCCTACACTGAACATGTTAGCGCTGCCAGCGGCGCATCCACCGAAACGAGGAACACCATGAGCGGCGCAGACGGCACCAGCGACACCCACCAAGCAGACTCCGGGGCAGGCGGTGGGATCCTCTCCGGGATCCGTGTGCTCGACTGCTCGATCGCCATGGCCGGCCCCTTCGCCGCGCAGCGCCTCGGCGACCTCGGCGCCGACGTCATCAAGGTCGAACCACCAGCAGGCGAATGGCAGCGCCACGCACCGGCCGGAGGCGCGGCGGGCAACGAGATCAACGTCTCCTTCCTCTCCCTCAACCGCAACAAGCGCTCCATCGCGCTCGACCTCAAGTCCGACGACGGCCGCGAAGTGCTGCGAGAGCTCGTCGCCACGAGCGACGTGTTCCTCCAGAACTACCGGCCGGGCGTCGCCGCCCGCCTCGGCGTCGACTACGAGACGCTGCGCGCCATCAACCCCAGCATCGTCTACGTGTCCGTCTCCGGATACGGCGAAGACGGGCCCTACAAGATGCGCCCAGGCCAGGACCTTCTGCTCCAGGCCATGAGCGGTGCCATGCTCTCCACGGGCCGCGACGGCGAACCCCCGCAGGCCGCCGGCCAGTACCTCGTGGACGCCATCACCGCATCCACCGCCTTCGAAGGCGTGCTCGCGGCGCTCTTCCACCGGGAGCGCACGGGCGAAGGTCAGCTCGTGACCGTCAACATGCTCGACGCCATCACGACCCTGCAGATGCAGGAGCTGTCCGTGTTCACCGCAGGCGGTGTGCCCCAGCAGCGCAGCGCCGAACCGCACGCGCACGTCTACATCCGCTCGCCCTACGGCTCCTTCGCGACCTCGGACGGCTTCATCGTGCTCGCAATGCCCGACCTCGAGGAGCTCGGCCGCACGATCGGGGAGGACAGCTTCATCGGCCTCCACACGCTCGACGACTCGTGGCGCCTCCGCGACGAGGTCTTCGCCAAGACCGCCGCCCGCCTCGCGACCGACACGAGCGCGCACTGGCTCGACGCCTTCTCGAAGACCTCGATCTGGGCCGGCCCCGTGTACGGCTACGCCGACCTCGTCGCCGACCCGCAGATCGCGCACAACGGCACCTTCGTCGAATACGAGCACCCGACCGAAGGGCTCGTCAAGACCCCGGGGTTCCCCTACAAGTTCTCCAAGACGCCCGCCCGCATCGACCGTGGCGCGCCCCTCACCGGCGAGCACACACGCGAGATCCTGGGCGAGCTCGGTCACGCCGCCGCGCACATCACTGAGCTCGCCGAGCGCGGCGCCATCGCCGTGCGCGACACCCTCACGAACGTGCAGGAGCACCTCGACGGGGCCGTGCTCGCCGACGGCGCCGTCCTGCCGGGCGGATCGGACGCGGCGCTGCCGGGACAGGGCGCACCGGAGAGTGTCGCAGCGGCCGCCCCCGCGGCCGCCCCGGCGCCGGCCCACGCGGAAGCCGCCGGGGAACGATCATGAGCGAGAGCTCGCCGTCTTCCCCGGACACCAGCACGGGCGGGGCCCGCTACCGGGGCCTCACCTGGGACCACCCCCGCGGCCGGAACGCGCTCGAAGCAGCGGCAACGCTCACCGCCGCAGCCCCTGGAAGCCGACAGGCGCTGATCGAGTGGGACGCGCATCCGCTCGAAGGCTTCGAATCGGCCCCCATCGCCGAGTTGGCCGAGCGCTACGACCTCATCGTGCTCGACCACCCCCACCTCGGCGAAGCGCTCGCGAGCGGCTCGTTCGTGCCGCTCGAGGAGATCTTCGACGCCGCCTTGCTCGACCGCGTGGCCGCCGACGCCATCGGCCCGAGCTTCACCTCCTACTCGCTCCAGGGCTCGCAGTGGGCGCTGCCGCTCGACGCCGCGACGCAGGTCTCGGCCGCCAGGGCCGACCTCCTCGCGGGCGAGATTCCGACCACCTGGGACGACGTCCTCGCCCTCTCGGAGCGCACCAGCGTGGCCCTCTCGCTGGCTGGCCCCCACGCCTTCCTCACCTTCGCGTCCGTGCTCGCGGGGGCTGGCGCGCCGCTTGCCGACGCCCCCGACTGTGGCTCCCTCTTCTCCTCCCGCCGCCTCGCCCGCGACGCCTTCGAGCTGCTCGCGACCATCGCCCGCCGCTCACCCGCGGCGACGCACAGCGAGAACCCCATCGCCCTCCTCGAGCGCATGAGCAGCACCGACTCGCTCGCCTACGTGCCGCTCGTCTACGGCTACGTCACCTCCTCCTCACCCACCCTCCAGTTCCGGGATGCACCCCGCTGGGGCACCTCCGCCCGCCTCGGCTCCACGATCGGCGGGACCGGCATCGCCATCTCGAGACGCTGCCGCGTCACCCCGGAGCTCACCGCCCACCTCGCGTGGCTGCTCGACGCAGAGACGCAGCGCACCTTCATCCCGGAGCACGACGGCCAGCCCGGCCTCCGCTCCGCCTGGCACGACGACGCCGTCAACGAGGCCTCGCACGACTTCTACGCCAACACCGCGACGACCATCGAAGAGTCCTGGGTGCGGCCCCGCTACGACGGGTACATCGCCTTCCAGACCGCGGCGTCCGCGCTGCTCCGCGACGCGCTGCTCGGCGACGCCTCCTCGTCGATCGACGCTGCAGCCTCGTCAGCCCCCGCCGAGCGGTGCCTCGACGCGCTGGATGCGGCCTTCGCTGCATCCACGCGCATCGATGCCCCAGCCGCGCGCATCCACCCAGCCGCCCCAACCACCTCAGGAGTCACCCCATGACCGGCAGCGTTCCCCAGCTGGAGACCGACGAGATCCTCGTCGACCTCGACGGCTTCACCGCGACCGTCACCATCAACCGCCCCGCGAAGCTCAACTCGGTGACGCAGGAGATGTCCGACGCCCTCGTCAGCGTCGCGACCTGGGCCAACGAGAGCGACGACGTGCGGGTCGTGATCCTCACCGGGGCCGGCGAGCGCTCGTTCTGCGCGGGCAGCGACATCCGCTCCCTCGACAAGTACGCGACCCCGTGGGACTTCCGCAACCGCGAGGACTACTGCGACGCACTCCGAGCGCTGCGCAAGCCCATCATCGCCGCCATCAACGGCTACGCCTTCGGTGGCGGACTCGAGACGGCCATGATCTGCGACATCCGCCTCGCCGCCGACACCGCGTCGCTCGCCGCCCCAGAGATCAAGCTCGGCTGGATCGGCGGCGGCGGCATGGCCTCCTTCCTCGCCCACTCGGCCGGCGCCAGCAACGCCGCCCTCATGCTCCTCACCGGCGACCCCATCTCCGCGCAGCAGGCACACGCCTGGGGCATCGTTTCCGAGGTGCTGCCGGGGGAGCAGCTGCTCGCACGCGCCCGTGAGCTCGCCGCGACCATCGCATCCCGCCCGCCCATCGCCGCCGAGACGGCGAAGGCCAACCTCCGCGCCTCGTTCAACATGGGCCAGGACGCGGCCGTCGCCTACGAACGCGACCTCCAGACCATCACCTTCGCGACCGCCGACGCCGACGAGGGCCGTGCCGCCTTCGCCGAGAAGCGCCAGGGCACCTTCCGCCGCCGTTAGCCACGGCTCGCGTCATGCTGCCGCACGTCCTGTCCCACCCCGCCGCACCTCGTCTCGTCTCGTCTCGTCTCGTCTCGTCTATCCCGTCCCGTCCCGTCCCGTCCCGTCCCGTCCAGTCCCGTCCCGTCCCGTCTCCGAGTCCTCGTCCACCCCACCAGCCCCCACCCCACTTTCGATTCGGGATGGCTTTCACGCCTCGGGATGGGATGCAAACCATCCCGAAGCGTGAAACCCATCCCGAATCGGGTGGCGCACGGCACGCCACGCGACGCCTCGCCACGCCACCTCCGGCCCGGACTCGAGGACCTCGCTTGACCCGCCCACTTTCGATTCGGGATGGCTTTCACGCCTCGGGATGGGATGCAAACCGTCCCGAAGCGTGAAACCCGTCCCGAATCGGGTGGCGCATGGCACGCCTCGCCACCGCACGCCTCGCCACGGAACGCCACGCCACGCCACCGCACGCCACGCCACCTCCGGCCCGAACTCGAGGACCTCGCTTGACCCGCCCACTTTCGATTCGGGATGGCTTTCACGCCTCGGGATGGGATGCAAACCGTCCCGAAGCGTGAAACCCGTCCCGAATCGGGTGGCGTGCAGACCCGAGACCCGAGACCCGAGACCCGAGACCCACGCCCCACGCCCCACGACAATCTTCACGACCAGAACCTCAGGAGCTCACATGACATCGCAGCAGACGGCAGCAGGCCAGCAGGCGGCAGCAGGATGGTCGGGCAGCGCAGCCCAGGCGCTCCCGGCCGACGGCACGACCGGCACTCTCGTCGGTCGCGTCTGGGACCCGGCCGTCGGCGGCCCGTCTCCGGTTCTCGTGACCGAGGCGGGCGTGCTCGACCTGAGCCGGACGTTCGCGACGGTGAGCGACATCACCGAGGCCCCCGACCCGGCCGCGGCCGTGCGGGCTGCGGCAACGGATGCGCCCAGCCTTGGGTCGCTCGAGGAGCTCTTCGCGAACACGGAGCCCGACACCCGCGACGAGTCGAAGCCGTGGCTCCTCGCCCCCGTCGACCTCCACGTGCTGAAGGCAGCCGGCGTGACGTTCGCGGTCTCCATGATCGAGCGGGTCATCGAGGAGCGGGTGCGCGGCGACATCGAGGCGGCGGCACGGATGCGCGAGCAGATCCTCGCCGAGATCGGCACGGACCTCGCGAGCCTCAAGCCAGGTTCGGAGGAGGCGACGGCCCTCAAGGCGTACCTCGTGGGAGAGGGCCTGTGGAGCCAGTACCTCGAGGTCGGCATCGGACCCGACGCGGAGATCTTCACGAAGGGCCCGACGCTGTCCGCGATGGGCACGGCCGTCCAGGTGGGCGTGCACTCCTCCTCTGAGTGGAACAACCCGGAGCCGGAGGTGGCGCTGCTCATCGCATCCACGGGCGCGATCGTGGGCGCGACGCTCGCGAACGACGTGAACCTGCGCGACATCGAAGGCCGTTCGGCGCTGCTGCTGCCGAAGGCGAAGGACAACAACGCGTCGTGCGGACTCGGCCCGTTCATCCGTCTGTTCGACGGCGACTTCGACCTCGACTCGGTGCGGGGGATGACCGTGGAGCTCGACATCGTGGGCCTCGACGGCTTCACGCTGCACGGGTCGTCGGACCTCGCCCAGATCTCCCGCGACCCCGCCGACCTCGCCGCCCAGCTGCTCGGCCCCCACCACCAGTACCCGGACGGGGCCGTGCTGATGCTCGGCACCATGTTCGCGCCCATCGTCGACCGCGATCAGCCCGACCACGGCTTCACGCACCACGCCGGGGACGTCGTGCGCATCTCCTCACCTGCCCTCGGTAGTCTGGTGGGCCAGGTACAGAGCAGTGAGGGGTGTGCGCCGTGGACATTCGGGATCGCAGCGCTCATGCGCAACCTGGCGGCCAGAAGGCTGCTGTGACCAGGCGGTCGACGCAGAAGGTGACGCTCACCGACGTCGCCGCGTCTGCGGGCGTCTCGCCGCAGACGGTGTCGCGGGTGCTGCGGACGCCGGAGCTGGTGTCCGCTGACACGCTCGAGCGGGTGCAGTCGGCGATCGGCGCGCTCGGCTACGTGCCGAACCTGGCCGCGTCGAACCTCGCGTCGAACCGGTCGATGACCGTCGCTGCGATCGTCCCGTCGATCTCCGCGTCCGTGTTCGCGGATGCGCTGCACGGCTTGGAGGCGATGCTCTCGCCGTTCGGCTATCAGCTGTTCATCGGCACGACGGGGTACAGCCCCGAGCATGAGGAGGAGCTCGTCCGCGCGTTCCTGGGGCGTCGGCCGGATGGCATGTTCATCGTCGGCGCCCAGCACACGGATGCGGCATCGACGCTGCTGCGTGCATCCGGGATCCCCGTCGTCGAGGCGTGGGATTCGAGCGAGAACCCCGTCGACAACCTGATCGGCTTCTCCAACGAGGACGCCATCCGCGCGCTCGTCGAGTATGTGCAGGGCAAGGGGTACGAGCATCCGACGTTCGCGGGCTCCTTCCAGTCCGGCGACTTCCGCGCCGCGGCGAGACGCGAGAGCTTCGAGGCCTCGGTCGCCGAGCTGTACCTGGGCGAGCCGGTGCGGGTCGTCGACTCCGGGGTCGCGTCGGTGGACCTCGAGACTGGCCGTGACCTGCTCGACGCGGCGCTCCGCGAGCATCCCGAGACCGATGCGCTCATGTTCGCGAGCGATGTCTTCGCGGCGGGTGCCGTGCTGGAGTGTGCTCGCCGCGGGGTCTCCGTGCCGGGTGAGCTCGCGGTGACGGGGTTCGGCGACTTCGAGTTGTCGTCGCACCTCACGCCCACGCTCACGACGGTGGCTGTGCCGAACCGTGAGATCGGCACGAAGGCGGGCGAGCTGCTGCTGGCGCGCATGAGTCGTGGTGGCGCGGATGCTCCCCAGGGGGAGACGGTCGACCTCGGCTTCGAGATCGTGGCCCGCGAGAGCGCCTAGCCCCCGCCGCGCCCCCTTCCCCCCTCCCCGCCCGCGCACTTCCCCCTCGCGCTGCTCTTCTCGCCGAGGGCTGAGTTGTGGTCGTTTTGCGGCCGTCTTGACGACCACAACTCAGCTCTCGGCGCGCGCGGGCGGGCGCGGCGCTCGCGCGCGTCAGCGGCCGCGGAGGTCCTTGCGAAGGATCTTCCCCGAGGCCGACTTCGGGATGACGTCGATGAACGCGACGGCCCGCACCTTCTTGTGGGGCGCGACGTGGCCCGCGACGAAGGCCTCGACGCCCGCCTCGTCGAGGGGCGAGCCCTCGCGGCGCACGACGAATGCCTTCGGGATCTCCTGCCCGTCGGCATCCAGCGCCCCGACGACGGCCGAGTCGGTGATGTCGGGGTGCGTGAGCAGCAGCGCCTCGAGTTCGGCGGGCGCGACCTGGTAGCCCTTGTACTTGATGAGCTCCTTGAGCCGGTCGACGATGGTGAACTCGCCGAGTGGGCCGACCGTGGCGATGTCGCCGGTGTGCAGGAAGCCGTCGCTGTCGACCGCCTCGTGGGTGGCGTCGTCGCGGCCGAGGTAGCCGAGCATGATCTGGGGTCCGCGCACCCAGATCTCGCCCGGCTCGCTCTGCCCGTCTTCGACTGCGTCGATCTCCTTGCCCGTGTCGACCGAGACGAGCTTCACCTCCGTGTTGGCGATGGGCACGCCGACGGACCCGAGCGACATGCCGGTCTCCGTGGGCGGCAGCACGTGCGTGACGGGGCTCGCCTCGCTCATCCCGTAGCCCTGCCTCGTGCGGGTACCGATGCGGTCGGCGACGGCTTTCATGAGGGCGGCGTCGATGGGGGCTGCTCCGGAGAAGACGGACCGCACGCTCGACAGGTCGAACGTGTCGATGAGCGGATGCTTCGCGAGGGCGACTGCGATGGGCGGCGCGATGAACAGGTACGTGCATCGATGCGTCTCGATGATGCGGAGGAACTCGCCGAGCTCGAACTTCGGCATGGTGACGAGTCTGGCCCGCTTCTTGATGGCGATGTCGAGGAGCACGGTCATGCCGTAGATGTGGAAGAAGGGGAGGAGCGCCAGCACGACGTCGTCGTCCTCGACGTCGAGGACGGGGTAGGTCTGCACGACGTTGGCGACGAGGTTCGTGTGGCTGAGCATGACGCCCTTCGGCTTGCCCGTCGTGCCGGATGAGTAGGGGAGCACGGCGACGTGCGTGGCGGGGTCGAAGCTCACCTCTGGGGCGGGGAGTCCCGCGCCGAGCAGCTCGCGGAGGTCGTGGTAGCCCTCTGCGCCGTCGAGGACGATGATGGCGTCCTGCTCGAGGCCGGCGGCGATGGCGCCGGCGTGCGCCTGCTGGAGGAGGGGGCTCACCGTGAAGAGGAGCTTCGCGCCGGAGTCGCGCAGCTGCGTCTCGATCTCCTCCGCGGTGTAGAGCGCGTTGATGGTGGTGGCTGTCGCGCCGGAGCGGAGGATGCCGTGGAACACCGATGCGAAGGCGGGCACGTTCGGGCAGTGGAGGGCGACGACGTCGCCGAGTCCGAGCCCGCCCCCGGCGAGCGCGCCCGCGATGAGCTCGATGTGCTGCTTGAGGGTCCCGAAGGTCGTCTCGGCGCCGGTGGTGCCGTCGACGATCGCGGTGCGGGCGGCATCCGCTTCGCTGAGCTCGGAGAAGAGGAAGTCGAAGACCGAGACGTTCGGGATCTGCTCGTCTGGGTAGGGGCTCTTGAACACGGCGATCTCCTTTGATCGATACGCGGGCGGCACGGCGGGCGGATTGCGCCCGTCCGCGCCTGTCAGGTGGGTGCACGTCTCGCACCCGCTGCCCATACTGCTGACCGCAGATGGGAGCAACCCCAGCGACCCGCTCAGGAGGACGCCGACGGCGGGTTACTCCGCAGGCGCGACGGCGGCCACGGCTTCGATCTCCACGAGCTGGTGGTCGTAGCCGAGCACGGTGACGCCGAGGAGGGTGCTCGGGACGTCGTGGTCGCCGAACGCGTCGCGGACGACCTCCCACGCGGTGACGAGGTCGGCTTGCGAGGTGGATGCGACGAGCACGCGGGTGCTGGCGACGTCGCTGAGCTCGGCCCCGGCTTCGGCGAGGGCGACGCGCAGGTTCTCGACGCACTTGGCTGCCTGCCCGGCGTAGTCCCCGATCGCGGCGGTCGTGCCGTCGTCGTTGAGCGGGCAGGCGCCGGCGGGGAAGATGAGGCGGGCGCTGGGCTCGACGGCGGAGGCGTAGGCGTACTCGGCGGCGTCGCTGAGTGTGCTGGCTCGGATGAGGGAGACGAAGGTCGACACGGGTGTTCTCCTGCGCTGGATGCTGGTCGGACGGGGGAGACGCTTCGGGTCGGCGGTGCGACGGGGAGGTGCGCTTCGCGGACTTCCGGAGCACAGAGAGCGTACCCACGTTCTGGGGGCGACGCAGCCGGCACGCGAGGTTGGCGAACGGTCAGGGCTGCGGCGAGGGGAGTCCTCGCCGCACCACCCCGCGGCAGAGTTGTGGCCTCCTGTCGCTCCCGGGGGCGGGAACAGCAGGAGGCCACAACTCTGCGCCAGCGAGGCGGAATGCGGGCTAGCCGCGCTTGCGTCCGTAGAGGGAGATCACGACGAGGATGATGGCGCCGTAGATGAGCTGCTGCACGTTGGAGCCCAGGTTGAGGACGGTGACGAGCGTCGCGACCTGGCCGAGCACGAGCGCGCCGCCGACCGTGCCGACCACCGATCCTCGGCCACCGAAGATGGATGCTCCACCCACGACGACTGCGGCGACGGAGGAGAGCAGGTAGCTGTCGCCCATGGTCGCGGACGCCTGCTGGAAGTAGCCGACGATGACCATGCCGGCGAAGGCGGCGAGCATGCCCGAGATGACGTACCCGGTGATGCGGATGCGGTCGACGGGGAGGCCTGCGAGCCTCGCCGTCTCGGGGGCCGCACCGACGAGGAAGAGGGAGCGTCCCCATCCGGTGTAGCTGAGGACGAGCTGCAGCACGACCATGAGCACGAGTCCGAGGGGGAGGACCGCGGCCATGGAGAGGCCGAGGACGCTGATCTGCGCGGAGGTGATCGCCGTGATGAAGTCGGGGATCTGCGTCAGCTCGGAGAAGTTGAACTGCAGCAGGATCACGCCGAACAGGAGGCCGTTCATGGCGATCGTCGTGACGATGGGGGTGAGGCCGAGCTTCGCGATGACGAGCCCGTTGAGGAGTCCGATGACGGCGCCTGCGAGGAGCGCGCCGAGGAACGCGCCGAACGGGCCGAGGGGGCCGACCATGGCGAGGAACGACAGCGCGGAGAACGCGATCGTGTTGGGGACGGACAGGTCGATGCCGGCCTGGATGACGGCGAACGTCTGCCCGAACGAGGCGATGGAGAGGATGATCGCGAAGGTCGCCGTGCCGATGAGCGACTCGATCGTGATGAGGTTCGGGCGGATGATGCCGCCGATGAGGAACAGCACGAGGAACGCGACCAGCGGCCACACGCTGCGTGGGACTCGCGCGAGCAGCGACTTGGACGGCGCGTATTCGACCTCGTGGTCGCCGGGGCCGGGGGCTCCCGCGCCTGCCGTCCCCGCGTTGCCGACTGCGGCCGGAACTGTTGCGGTCATGACCGTGCTCCCTTCCGAGCGAACGACAGCTTTCGCCAGACGACGGGGATGCCCACGACCGAGACGATGATGAGCGCCGAGATGACGTACTGCCAGTACGAGTTGATGCCTGCGAAGAAGAGCAGGTTGCCGATGAGGCCGAGGGTGATGCCGGCGAGGATGGTGCCGAGGATGCTGCCGCGTCCGCCCGTGAAGCTGGCGCCGGCGAGGGCGACGGCGGCGATCGAGGAGAGCAGGTAGGGGTCGCCGCTTCGCGGGTCGCCGGTCATGGTGGAGCCGGCGAGCATGATGGCACCCGTGGCGGTGAGCACGCCGGCGATGCCGAAGGCGGCGAGCTTCGTGAGGCGGGCGTTGAGGCCCGCGGCGCGGATGCTGTCCATGTTCGATCCGACGCCGTAGATGTGCCTGCCGAGGGCGCTGCGCTGCAGGACGAACCAGAGCAGCACGGCGATGATGGTCAGCCAGACGAGGGCGACGGGCACGAAGGGGATGGCCTCGCCGCTCGTCGCGAGGTGGAACTCGGTGGTGATGTTGCCGCCCGGCCTGTCCATGACCTCGCGGGCGAGCGAGCCGAAGATGAAGGCGCTCGCCAGCGTCACCGCGATGGCGGGGAGTCCCCCGTAGGAGACGAGGAATCCGTTGAAGAGGCCGCAGGCGAGGCCGGTCGCGAGGCCGAGGAGCACGGCGATGGGGATGGGCACGACCTCGGTCTGGGCCGCGAAGACCACGTTGGAGAGGCTCATGATCGCGCCGATGGAGATGTCGATGCCGCCGACGAGCACGATGAGCAGCTGGCCGAGCGCGACGAACGCGAGCGGCACGACGAGGTTCGCGGCCGTCTGCAGCTGGAAGCGCGTCAGCAGCTCCGGGTTGATGATGAGGTAGACGATCAGGAACACGACGAACGCCGCGGCGGGGGCGAACGCGCCCTCGCGTCGCAGCCTGACGAGTCCCTGTCGGCGCGCGACGGCCCGGGTGACCGGCTGCGCCGGCGGCGGGGTGACGGTGGCGGTCATCTGCTGCTCCTCGCTGTCTTCTCGCGCGCTGCCCTGCCGCGCGTTGGCGTCTTCGCGGCTTCGCTCGCCGCTTCCTCGAGCTCGGCGGCCGAGACGGTCTGGATGCTGCCCGTCACGCCGACAGCGGCGCCGACGATCGCATCCGCGGTCAGTCGCTCACCGGCGAGCTCGTCGGTGATCTGCCCGTTGTAGAGCACGAGCACCCGGTGGCACACATGCACGAGCTCCTCGACCTCGGTGGAGAACCAGAGGACTCCGACACCCTGCTTCGCGAGGTCGACGATCGCGCCGTACAGCTCCTGCTTGGCACGCACGTCGATGCCGCGCGTGGGGTCGTGCAGCAGGATGACGGACCGGGAGCGGTTCATCCACCTGCCGAAGACGAGCTTCTGCTGGTTGCCGCCGGAGAGCGAGCCGGCCGCTTCGAGGGGGCCGCGCGTTCGCACGGAGAGGGCGGCGAGCACGCCGTCGAGCCAGCCGCGCTCGCGGGCGAGCCGTGGCTTGCCGCCGAGCTGCCAGGCCTTGAACCAGGGCGCGAGGAGGTTCTCTCCGACGCCGAGCTCGAGCGCGAGCCCTTCCTTCTTGCGGTCTTCCGGCACGTAGCCGAGGCCGCGGCGCACGCCGCGGACGGGCGTGAGGCGGGTGACGGACTCGCCGTCGATCGTCCACGAGTCTGCCGTGGCGGCGGATGCGCCGAACAGTGCGCGCAGCAGCTCAGCCTGCCCGTGCCCCGCGAGGCCGCCGATGCCGACGATCTCGCCGGCGCCGATGGTGAGGGAGATGCCGTGCACGCCTTCGGCGCGCAGCCCTTCCACGTCGAGGACGTCGCCCTCGCGGGTCCGGGCGGGCGGGTCGGGGAAGAACCGCTCGGCCTTGCGGCCGGCCATGAGCGAGATGAGCTCGTCGTCGGTCCAGGAGCCGCGCGAGAACTCTCCCGCGAGTCCGCCGTCGCGCAGCACGATGCCGCGGTCTGCGATCTCGGCGATCTCCCCGAGTCGGTGCGACACGTAGATGACGCTGCCGCCTCGTGCCGTGAGCTCGCGGATGCGGGTGAACAGCCACTCGACACCGGGAGGGGTGAGGGCGGATGACGCCTCGTCGAGGATGAGCAGCTTCGGCTCGCCGGCGAAGGCGCGTGCGATCTCGACGAGCTGCCGGTTGGCGAGCGAGAGGTCGGAGACGAGCGCCCGTGGGTCGATCTGTGGGAGGTCCAGCGAATCGAGCAGGGCGATCGCCGCGCCGATCGCCTTCTTCTGCGAGAAGCCGCGCAGCGGCGCCCCGTCCGGGAGGCTCAGGTTCTCGGCGACGGTCCATTCGGGCACGAGCGCCAGCTCCTGGAACGCGCAGCGCACGCCGGAACGACGCGACAGTCGCACGCTCCCTGAGGCGAGCGGCGCATCCTCGACCGTGATGGTGCCGGACGTGGGGGTGACCGCGCCCGCCAGCACCTTCGCGACGGTGCTCTTTCCCGCGCCGTTCTCGCCCACGAGGGCGAGCACCTCGCCGGGGTGGCAGACGAAGCTCACCCCCTGCACGGCCTTGACCGGGCCGTAGCTCTTCACCAGGTCGGTCGCGACGAGGAGCGCCTCGCCCGACCCCGCGTTCCCGGTGCGTGCCGGCCGGGTGGCTTCCGCCTGCCCGGGCGCCGCGGCGGCGTCCGCGGCGCCCACTTCACTTGCATTCATGACTCGATGTGTCCTCGCTGATCGGTTCGAGTGAGAGCTGGCGGCAGCCCTGCTGGTGAGGGCTGCCGCGGTGCCCTAGGACCCGGAGTAGTACTCCATGACGTCCTCGAGCTTCAGGTCGAGGCCGGGGAAGTCGTAGCCGAGCTGGAAGTTCGCGGGGCGATCTTCGAGGCAGTAGTCGGCGGCGTTCTCCGTGGTGATCTCGAGCGGCGGGAAGAACTGCTCGCGTTCGATCTCCTGGCCTTCGAGGAGCAGGACGGCCTGCTCGAGGCCCTTCGCGTAGATCGACGGCTGGCCGAAGATCATGTTGCCCGTGAAGCCCTCGGGGGCGTACTCGACGAGGGCGCAGGCCTCGCCGTTGTAGCCGGAGCCGCCGACGGTGGGGACGAAGGGGATGCCGGCGGCCTTGTAGGCCTCGGCCACGCCCTGGCCTCCCGTGAGGAAGGAGTAGACGCCGCCGATGTCCGGGTTGGAGCGGAGGATGTTGGCCATCGACTCCTGCGCGGTGGCCTCGTTCCAGCCGTTGGTGTCCTGGGCGACGACGGATGCGCCGCCGGCCTCGAGCGCGTCGATGACGCCCGGCATGGAGCCCTCGTTGAGGGGGACGCCGGCGAGGCCCTCGAGCACCGCGACGTCCTTGTTGTCGGTGAGGTTCTCGAGCAGCCATTCGGCGCCGATGGTGCCGGCGCTCGCCCAGTCGGTGGAGACGGTGTAGACGTCCTCGCTCTCGTAGGGCCCGCCGTTGGCGATCACGGGGATGCCCTGCGCGGTCGCCTGCGCGATGGCGGGGTCCGCGCCGCTGGAGGAGGCCGGGTCGAAGAGGATGAGGTCGACGCCGTCGGCGATGAGGTTCTGCATGGCGGCGTTCTGCTGGGCCGCGTCGTTGTCGTCGGTGCGCACGATCTTGAGCTCGACCTTGTCGATGTACTCGGGGGAGTTCGCGAGCGCCTGGAGGGAGGCGAGGCCCATCTCGCGCCAGGCCTGGCCGCCGAGGGGCTGCTGGAAGCCGATGACGAACTTGCCGTCCTCGCCTCCCGCGGAACCGCCGCCACCTTCTGCCGGTGCGCTCGTGCATCCGGCGAGGAGGACCACGGCGGAGGCCGTGGCGACGAGTGCTGTGCCCATCCTGAAGCGCGATTTGGGTCGACGAGTGTGCATGATTTCTCCTTTGAAATCTGGCGGATGCTGCTGGCGGCGTGAGTGGGGTGGAGGGCCTCTGACCGAGATCCGGGGCTGTTCGCCAGCTTGCTTCGTGACACTAGCCCAAAAATGGCAGCGCTACCAGTAGCGCTGCCAAATTGGCTGTGGACAGTTATCCGAATGCGGTCGCCAAGCCGGTGGCGGGTCTCCGTGAGCTGTCCCGCGCGTCTTGCCGCCCATGTCTGCTGGGGTGGGGGATGGGGCTGAGCGGATGAGGGGACTGCGGCCGGGCGGGGCTGCGCTGAGTAGTGTGGCCAAGGACGAGGGGATGCGACGTGAGATCACAAGCGGAGATTCCAGAGGCCGTCGGCGCGAAGATGCGAGCGCGGCTCCAGGAGACGCTCGCGCGATGTGCCGAGCTGCTCGGTGGCGGGGCGGATGCACGCGCCGAGTCGAGCGAGAATGCGGGTGCTGCCGCATCCACCGGAGCATCCACCGCGGCACCCACACACCCAGCGCCCGAGCCGACCTCGGGTGCCGCCGAGAGCATCGGCGAGGCGTCCCGGCACGAGTGGGTGGCGCCGCCGATGCACTCCGACGCGGCGATCCGCGCGCAGACCGGGCAGGGATGGGACGACTGGATCGACGCGATCGACGCGGGTGTGGGGCGCGACGCGGCGCATCCGCGCATCGTCGAGTGGGTCATGGCGAACTCGGCGCAAAACGGCTGGTGGAGCCAGGGCATCGCGGTCAGCTTCGAGCGCATGACGGGCCGGCGTCTCGCGGGGCAGATGCCGGACGGCACGTTCACGGCGAACCGCTCGCGAACGCTGCCCGTCGACCGCGAGGTGCTCAGGGCGCTGATCGCCGACGACGCGGCCCGGGATGCGTTGCTCGGCTTCGAGACGGAGTTCCGCTCCAAGGTCGCGTCGAAGACCTACAAGGTGCTCATCGCTCGCGACGCGCAGCCGTTCGGTGGGCTCCTGTTCACGTTCGACGCTGCACCGAACGGGCGCACGAAGCTCGCGATCGCGCACGAGAAGCTGCAGGTGGTCGACGAGATCGAGCTGTGGAAAGCCCACTGGGGCGCATGGCTTGACGCCCTCGAGCTGGCCCTCTCCTAGCCCCCTCCCTCCCTCCTCTCCCGAACGTCGAAAGCGGACTTGTGGTCGTCAAACTCGAGGTTTGACGACCACAAGTCCGCTTTCGGCAGAGTTGAGGGGTGGGCGTAGCGAGGGATGCGGCTAGCGCGTTGTGCGCTCCGCATCCGCTGCCCCGTCGGCGCCGGCGACGAGGTCGTCACCAGCGTCGTCGGCGTCGGAGCCACGGAGCCGGGCGATGCCGCTCATGAGGTGGTAGACGACGAGCGTCGCCACGGTGCCGAGGACGATGCCGCCGAACGTGACCTGACCGCTGTTGATGGTGAAGTCGCCGATCGCGACGATGAGGCCGACGCCCGCCGTGAACTGGTTGGTCGGTGACGAGAAGTCGACCTTGTTCTCGAGCCAGATGCGCACGCCGATGATGCCGATCAGGCCGTACAGGGCGGTGGTGATGCCGCCGAGCACGCCGCCGGGGACGCTCGCGATGAGCACTCCCACCTTGGGCGAGAGGGCGAGGAGGATGGCGGCGATCGCCGCGACCCAGTATGCGGCCGTCGAGTAGACGCGGGTTGCCGACATGACGCCGATGTTCTCGCCGTACGTGGTCGTGGGGGAGCCGCCGCCGAAGCCGGAGAGCACGGTCGCGAGGCCGTCCGCGAGCAGCGCGCGGCCGGCCATGGGGTCGAGGTTGCGGTTCGTGAGCTGGCCGACGCCCTTCACGTGACCGACGTTCTCGGCGATGAGCGCGAGCACGACGGGCACGAACATGAGGTAGACGAGGAGGTGCTCGGCGGCGAAGACGGGGGCCGTGAACGTGGGGAGCCCGACCCACGCGGCCTCGTCGAGCCCGGCGAGGTCGACCTGGCCCATGAACGCGGCGACGATGTAGCCGACGACCACGCCGATGAGGATCGACAGGCGACCGATCATGCCCTTGAAGGCGACGGCGACGACGATGACCGTCAGCAGCGTGATGGAGGCGACGATCGGGGAGGCTTCGAAGTTGTTCTTCGCGGCGGGTGCGAGGTTGAAGCCGATGAGGGCGACGATCGTTCCTGCCACGACGGGCGGCATGAGCAGGTTGATCCAGCGCGTGCCCGCGAGGTTCACGATGAGGCCGACGACGGCGAGGAGCGCGCCGACGACGATGATGCCGGCGAGGGCGACGCCCTGCCCGTCGGATGCGACGGCGGCGAGGATCGGCGCGATGAACGCGAACGATGAGCCGAGGTAGCTGGGCACCCGGTTGCGGGTGATGAGGAGGAACAGCATCGTGCCGATGCCGGAGAACAGCAGCGTCGTCGATGGCGGGAAGCCGGTGAGCAGCGGCACCAGGAATGTCGCTCCGAACATCGCGACGACGTGCTGCGCGCCGAGGCCGATGGTGCGCGGCCAGGTGAGCCGCTCCTCGGGGAGCACGATGTCGCTCGCGGGGACGTTCTTGCCGTCTCCGTGCAGTTTCCAGGGCAGTGCCACGGTGGTCTCGCTTCCAGGTCGTTCGGCGGGGTTGGGCCTGCGCGGGGGAGCGGCGCGTGACCTCTACGAGATTAGGGGATCGGGTGAGGGTCGGCGCGCCCGGGGTCGCGGCGGGGTCGGTCGCTGCGTTCGGTGCGCGCCTCGCCGGTCTCGCGCGCTGACTACGCTTGTCCCTGTTAACGCGAGCAGCACGATCAGGGGAGCCGCATGAGCGACAGCCACGAGTCCGCAGGCGATCACGAGCAGGCGGGAGCTGGCGACCTCGGTCACGCGGCGGCTCCGGCCCGCGCGACGATGGTCGCGCCGACGAGACGCGGCAGCGGCTCGACGTTCAAGGAGCGCATCGACACGTTCTTCGAGATCACGCATCGGGGCTCGAGCGTGCCGCGGGAGATCCGCGGCGGACTCGTCACGTTCATGACGATGGCCTACATCGTCATCCTGAACCCGCTCATCCTCGGCGGCTTCTCTCAGGACCAGGCCACGCTCGACGTGGAGGGCGGTTGGCTGCAGGCCTCGCAGGTGGCGGCGGTCACGGGGCTCACGGCGGGTGTGATGACGATCCTCTTCGGTGTCATCGCGAACCTGCCGTTCGGTCTCGCAGCGGGGCTCGGCATCAACTCCTTCCTGGCCGTCAACGTCGTGCAGCAGGTGACGTGGGCTGAGGCGATGGGGCTCGTCGTCATCAACGGCCTGGTCATCGTGGTGCTCTCGGCGACCCGTCTGCGCGAGATGATCTTCCACGCCGTGCCGCCGCAGCTGAAGACGGCGATCACGGTGGGCATCGGCCTGTTCCTGGCCTTCATCGGGCTCGTGGATGCGGGCTTCGTCACGTCCTCGGGGAACGCGTCGCCGCCCGTCCAGCTGGGTGTCGGCGGCTCGGTGACGACGGTGCCGACGCTCATCTTCGTGGTGGGGCTCATCGTGATGGGCGTGCTCATGGCGCGCCGCGTGAAGGGCGCGCTGCTCATCGGAATCGTCGGCACGACGGTCGTCGCGGTTGTGGTCGAGGCGATCATGAAGCTCGGCCCGGCGTTCGAGAACGAGGGCGGATGGTCGCTCAACGTGCCGGTGCTGCCGACGCAGATCGTCTCGGTCCCGGACCTGGGCCTGATCGGCGCGTTCGATTTCGGCGCGTTCGAGCGCATCGGCGTCCTGGCGGGCGTGATGCTCGTTTTCACGCTCGTGTTCACGAACTTCTTCGACGCGGTCGGCTCCCTGACGGGTCTCACGCGCGAAGCGGGCCTGCAGGACAAGCAGGGCAACTTCCCTCGCCTCAAATCGTCGCTGGTCGTCGAGGGCATCGGCGCCGTCGCGGGTGGCGCGACGTCGAGCTCGTCGAACACGATCTTCGTCGACTCTGCGGCCGGAGTCGGCGAGGGGGCCCGCACTGGCCTCGCGAGCGTCGTGACGGGCGTCATGTTCCTGCTCGCGATGTTCTTCACCCCGTTGACGCAGATCGTGCCGCTCGAGGTGGCCGCCGCGGCGCTGGTCGTCGTCGGTGTGCTCATGGTGTCTCAGGTGCGCGAGCTGAAGTGGGACGACTTCTCCGTCGCGCTCCCCGTGTTCTTGACGATCGTCATCATGCCGCTCACCTACTCCATCGCGAACGGCATCGGCGCCGGCTTCATCTCGTGGGTGCTCGTGCAGACCCTCACGGGCAAGGCCCGCAAGGTGTCTCCGCTGCTGTGGATCGTGGCGGTCGGCTTCCTCATCTACTTCGCCCGGGGCCCCATCGAGGGCATGTTCGAGTAGTCCCGCTCGGCTGGCTGGACGCGTCCATCCCGTGACGTGACGCGCACGAGTCGGCCGGCTGCGCGGCACGCCGCAGCTGGCGTGCGCGGTGGGAAGCTGGCACTCCACTCGTCCCTCCCGAACGCCGGAGCAGCTCATGGACTCAGCCGCTGGACCGAACACGACCCCCCGAGGCCTCTCCGTCTCGGATCCGCTCGTCGAAACGCGAGACGGAACGCTTCGCGGGTCTTCAGGCGGACGCACCGAGCGCTGGCTCGGTGTCCGCTATGCGCAGGCGCCAACAGGTGATCGCCGCTGGCGTGCCCCGGTGCCCGTGGAGTCGTGGGCGGGAGTGCGGGACGCACGAGCCCTTCCGCCGATCGCCCCGCAGCTTCGCATGAAGGCTGTCGACATGGGGGAGCGAGCGATGACGGATGAGGACTGCCTGTTCGTGAACGTGTGGCGCCCAACGGCGGCCGGTGAACCTGGTGCGGCCCCGCGGGCCGTCATGGTGTGGGTACACGGCGGCGCGTACGTGATCGGAGGAACCTCGGAGCCGATCTACGACGGGGCGGCGCTGGCGGAGCGCGGCGACCTGATCGTCGTGTCGCTCGGCTACCGTCTCGGCGGTCTCGGATTCCTCGAGCTCTCGACGCTCGAGGGAGCAGAGCAGGCGTTCGATTCGAACCTCGCGATGCGGGATGTTCTCTGCGCGCTCGAGTGGGTGCAGACGAACATCGGCGCGTTCGGAGGTGACCCCGAACGGGTGACGGTCTTCGGGGAGTCAGCTGGTGCAGGCATCGTCTCGACGTTGCTCGCGACGCCGTCAGCGCGGGGCCTGCTCTCCGCGGCGATCGTCGAGAGTTCACCGGCGACGAGCATGTACGGCCTTGCACGAGCGAAGGTCGTGGCCGAGCGATTCGTCGCCAAGCTGGGCATCGACGATGCTGCCGCGCTACGTGCGCTCCCGGTCTCGAGCATCATCGAGACCTCGGCCGAGCTGTTCGCTGAGATCCCGACCGAGTTTCCAGGGACGCTTGCGTTCGCGCCTGTCGTCGACGGAGATCTGGTTCCGGAGCATCCAGTGACGGTGCTCAGCGAGGGCCGAGGGCTGCCTGTTCCGCTCATCATCGGAACGAATCGTGATGAGGCGACGTTCTTCAAGGCCTCGAACTCACCACTGCTTCCGGTCGGTGAGCAAGCGCTGACGACCATGATCACCTCCATCGCCGCCGAGAACCCCACCGTCGAGATGCCAGACCGCGAGCACATCCTGGAGGCCTATGAGGGCGTGCGGCAACGGCTTGTGGGCCTCGGCGTGGTGAGGGATGTGGCCTTCCGGATGCCGACGGTGTGGATAGCTGAGGGCCATTCGCGGATCGCCCCCACGTTCCTCTACAGATTCGACTTCTCGACACCGCTGTTGAGAGTGCTCCGACTCGGCGCGACGCATGCGTCCGAGCTTTCGCTCGTCTGGGGCAACCTCGACACGGACCCTCGTGGACTGGCGTACAAACTCGGCGGGCGAAGGCAAGCCGGGGAGGTGTCTGACCGGATGCTCGCCCTCTGGACGTCGTTCGCGCGCGAGGGGCGGCCCACCGACGGGGGCTTGCCGGGCGCGGTGCCGTGGCCCGCGTTTGGGGCGGCCCGCTCGACCCTCGTCATCGACCACGCAGATCGGGTCGTCGACGACCTCGACGCGGACCTCCGTACCGCCTGGGGCGACCGGGCTTTCTCGCTCAGCTGAGCCGGGACCGGCGCCGGACGTGCGCTAGTACTGACCCGGGTACGATCCGCCGCCGCCGGCCGGACCGTAGCCCTGGTTCGCCGCGTACGCGCCGGCCCCGGCGAGGCGAGCGTTGGCTTCGCGCACGAACTGCGGGATGAGGAAGAGCTCGACGATGACCCAGATCGCGACGCCGAACATGAGCAGGAGTCCGATGCCGAGCCACGAGGTGGCGATTCCGACGAGGTACAGGACGAGCTGCGTGATGGCGATGCCGGTGCGCCCCAGATAGAAGTTGTGGATGCCGAGCCCGCCGAGGAAGATCGCGAGCACGTAGGTGATGCCGACCTCCTTGCCTCCGCTGACCACGACGGTCTGCTGGTAGAGCATGGGAGCCCCGGTCGCCTGCGACTGCGCTGGCGCGTACTGGCCCCACTGCGCGCCGTCCCAGTAGCGCTGTCGTCCTGTCGGGTCGGGGTACCAGCCGGCGGCGGGCGAGGATGGTGTGCCGTTCGCCTGCGACGATCGCGACTGGCCGTCGTCGGGCTGCGAGGCGTACGGGTCCGTTGGAACGAGGCTCATCGGGCACTTCCCTGCTGTCGAGTGGATGCGCGTCTCATGCTACCGAGCACCACCGACAATGCGCGGGCTGGCCTGTGAAATCGCGCCCGGACGCCCGGCGCGAGCTACGAATGCGCTTCGGGAGCGCGACGGAGCGCGCGGCGCACGAGCAGGCCCTCGGCGATGAGGAGGGCGGCGACGATCGCGGCACCGAGGAGGAACCAGAGCACGGGGCCGACGACGTCCCCGGAAGCCCAGAGCAGTTCGCGGTCCTCGGTCTGCCAGGGCCAGAGGGCGCGGAGCGAGCCCGCCATGAGGCCCGTCATGAGGGCCAGCGTCACGCGGCGGTGCTTGGAGAGCAGCCACAGCAGCACCTGGACGAAGAGGGCGAGGCCCGTGATGGCGCCGACGGCGAAGATGGCGACGTACCCGAGGTCGAGCGAGTTGAGGGCCCGCAGCGTCGGCTCGTACATGCCGGTCGTGACGAGCACGAAGGAGCCGGAGACACCGGGCAGGACCAGCGCGCAGACGGCGACGGCGGCGGAGACGAAGATGGCGAGCGCAGATGGGTCGGCGTCGTTGGCCGAGGGGAGCCCCGTGAGCACGAAGCTCAGGACGGCGGCGGGCACCGCGATGGCGTAGTCCCGCAGCTGCCAGCGGGCGCCGAGCATCCGCGCCGGGACGATGAGGGAGACGGCGATGAGTCCGGCGAAGAGCGCCCGCGAGGGGATGGGGTGCGCCTCGATGAGCGGGGCGACGAGGCGGGCCGCGACGACGAGGGCGACGAGCATCCCGATGCCGATCGGGAGCACCATTCCCCACCTCACCTGCGCGAAGTGCTCGCGAGCCCGGTTCAGGCCTCGGCGGCGCAGCGTGTCGGCGACGGCGCGGACGACGCCCCGCACGAGGTGGCCGGCCGAGTCGATGAGGGTCTCGTAGACGCCGATCAGCAGCGCGATGGTTCCACCGCTCACGCCGGGGATGATCTCGGTCACGCCGATGAGCGCGCCCCGAAGCAGATTGGCGAGGACGTTGAGCGCTGACAAACCGGCCCTTCTCGGGCGCCGGGGTCGGAGCGGCGCCGGATGCACGTGCGCCGGGTGACGCGGCGCAAAGCCCCCAGTCTGCCAGGCGCGGTGGGTGACCGCACCCGAGCCGGTCTTGTGCAGGCGGCCCCTGGCGCCCGCCTCTGGTCACTATTCACAGGGGATGCACACCATCCGCCCACACTCAGCCCGGCCGGGTTTCGCGCGCGTAGCGTGTCCGCCATGTCCCTCGAAACCAGTCCCGAACAGGTGAGAACGCGCCGTCGTCGCCTCCGCGAGTCCGTTCCGGCGGGCCTCGCCGGGATCGGCGCGGCGGCCCTCGGCGTCGGCCTCGGAGAGCTCGCGGCTGCGTTCCTGCAGACCACCGCGAGCCCCATCGTCGCGGTGGGCGCGCTGCTCATCGACCTCGCCCCGCCGTGGGCCAAGGACACCGCGATCGCCCTGTTCGGAACCGCGGACAAGATCGCGCTCATCGCGCTCGTCGCGGTGGTGCTCGTCCTCCTCGCAGCGGTCGCCGGGGTGCTCGAGTCGCGGCGCCCGCCGTGGGGACGGGTCGTCCTCGGACTCATCGCCGCCATCGGCGCCGTCGCTGTCGCCACCCGCACTCCCTTCTCTCCGCTCGACACGGTGCCTCCGCTGCTCGCGATGGTCGTCGCCGTGCTGACGCTGCAGTTCCTCGCCAAGACCCTCGACGGTGCTGAGCAGCGCGCGCGTCAGCGGTCCCGCGAGGCGGCCGTCGCGGCGACGCGGAGCTCCGCGGTCGGAGCGACGGGCCGTGCCGCTGCGTCCGACGGGGACGAAGACCTCGACGTTCGCGGGGACGCGACGCCCGCCGGAGTCGATCGCCGCCGCTTCCTGATCTACACCGGTGCCTCCGTCATCGTCGGTGCCATCGCCGCGGCATCCGGTGCCGCACTCTCTGCCGGGACCCGCGCCGTCACGGCGGTGCGTGAGGCCATCGCGCTGCCGCAGGCGGCCGTGCGCGCCGCGGCGGTTCCCGCCGGAGCCCAGTTCGAGATCCCCGGTCTCCCACCGGTCGTCACGCCCAACGAGGACTTCTACCGCATCGACACCGCGCTGAGCGTGCCGCTCGTGAACCCGGAGGGCTGGTCGCTGCGCATCCACGGCCTCGTCGACAACGAGGTCACGATCACCTGGGACGAGCTCCTCGCCCTGCCGCTCGAAGAGAGCATCACGACCCTCATGTGCGTGTCGAACGAGGTCGGCGGCGGCCTCATCGGCAACGCCCTCTGGCTCGGCTACCCGCTGCGCGAGCTGCTGAAGCGCGCTGGACCACAGGCCGACGCCGACATGGTGCTCTCGAAGTCCGTCGACGGCTGGACGGCGAGCACCCCCATCGGCGCCCTCACCGACGACCGCAACGCGATCCTCGCGGTCGGCATGAACGGCGAGACCCTGCCAGCCGAACACGGATTCCCCGTGCGGATGGTCGTGCCAGGCCTCTACGGGTACGTCTCGGCGACGAAGTGGGTCGTCGACCTCGAGGTGACGCGCTTCGACCGCGTCAACGCGTACTGGACCGACCGCGGCTGGAGCGCGGAGGGCCCGATCAAGATTGGCTCCCGCATCGACGTGCCAAGCGGCGGCAGCCTCAACGCGGGCCCCACGACGATCGCCGGCTTCGCGTGGCAGCAGCACACGGGCATCGAAGCGGTAGAGGTGCAGATCGACGACGGGGAGTGGATGCCGACGGAGCTCGCGGCCCCCATCTCCGACGACACGTGGCTGCAGTGGAAGCTCGACTGGGATGCCCCGGCCGGCGAGCACTCCGTGAAGGTCCGCGCCACGTCGAGCGACGGCGAGGTGCAGACGGATGCGCGCGCCAACGTCGTCCCCGACGGCGCGACCGGCCACCACGAGATCACGGTCAACGTCACGGCCTGACGCGTCGCTGTTCTCCTGCCCCTGCTTCCGCCCCCACCCGCACGGAAGTGAGCGAGACGCACCCTCGTCTCGCGAAGAACCTGCATCTGGCTGACGGATGTGCTGCAGCGGGCCGTTGACGGCACCCCGCTAGCCTGGTCGGGATGCCCCCACATTCCGCTCAAGCGCGCCCCCGTCCGTCGACCGTCCGGGATCTGCCGCGTGCCGCGTGGATCTCGGCCCGCGCGTCCACGCCGAACGTCCCGTTGGCGGTGCTGTCGGTGCCGATCTACGCGTTCTCGATCCTGCCGATGACCCTGCGGGGTGGCCTCTACCTCGACAGGACGCGCACGGGAACCGTGCTGTTCGAGCGCCGGAGGCCCATCCTCGACGGGTTTGTCGTCGCGCTCGTGACGATCGCGGCGTTCGTGCTCTGGGTGGCCTGCATCCTGGTCTTCGACGCCACGACCGTGCTGCTGCTCGGCTTCTCCGTCTACGCCGTGCTGCTCGCGGGTGCCGTGATCGCGCTGGTGCAGCCGGGTGGGACGACGCTGTCGGCGTCCGGTCCTGAGACCCCGAAAGGGGATCGGTGGATGGTCGCGGCCCTCGCGCAGCATCCTGGCACGCGGCTGACGGCAGTCATGCTCGCGAGGCGCCTCATCGAGCACGCGCCTGCCGGTTCCGTGCTGGTCGCGGCGGCGACGGATGCACTGCTCGAGCGCTACGTGCGGGCCGGCTTCACCGCGGGGCGGGCGCGGCGTGTCTACCGCCTGGCGCCTGCGCAGACATAAAGAAACCCCGCCATGTAGAAGCTAGGCGGGGTTTCAGTGGCTCCGACGGGCGTCGATCCCGTGACCTCACGATTTTCAGTCGTGCGCTCTACCAACTGAGCTACAGAGCCGGAGGCCGAGGCCTCGTGGCGACGCACTGATGTTCGTCACCGTTGCAAATTGCCCTCTTCGAGAAGAGGGCAAGATGCTTGGCGACCCTGACGGGACTTGAACCCGCGACCTCCGCCGTGACAGGGCGGCGCGCTAACCAACTGCGCTACAGGGCCTTACTGTGGTGTCTCAGCCGGGGCTGATTCATCCGTATTCGATTGCGACAGTTCAATGTACAGCATCTCAGCACCTGGTGTTGTCACGACCGTGACCCCAACGGGATTCGAACCCGTGTTAACGCCGTGAAAGGGCGCCGTCCTAGGCCGCTAAACGATGGGGCCGAGTGCTTGTAGCTGACTTGACTACCGAGAGAAAAGCATAGGGGCGTTTTTCCTTCGCGGCAAATCGGGTGCCACATCGGTGCCTGTTCGGCGTGTCGTGCGGTGCTCAGGTGGTGGCGAGCGCAGGCTTCGTCGTGACCGGATGTTCCCCGAGATGCGCGGAATCCCGGTGCAGACGGCGACCCGGTACGTGATTTGTCACCCGGGTCTCTGTGACGCGCTAGGCAGATGTTGACAAACTTGTTACTGTTTCTCGTGTTGTTGGTGTGAAACGAGTGGCTGCAGTGGTAGATGCGGTCTCGCGTTGCCGCAGAGGCGTCCGCCTCGTTCCGCACCCAAGATTCATCACGAGGAGAGCGCATGCCCGCCACCAGGAGCCCGAAGCCCCTGCGACTTCGCAACCGCTGGCGCACACCGCTCGTCGGTGCGGCATCCGCAGCAGTCCTCGCCGCGTTCGCGCTCGCAGCCGGCCCAGCCTTCGCTGCCGATGACGGCTACGCGACCTGGGAGGACGTCGTCGCCGCAGAGGGCAACGTCGACCGCCAGGAAGCGCTCATCAGCGAGATCGAGCAGCAGATCGCAGACCTCGACGCGAAGGTCACCGCAGCCGCCGCGCAGGCGAAGACCGCAGGCGAAGAGCACGGCAAGGCGCAGACCGCATCGAGCGAGAAGTTCGCCGAGGTCACCATCCTGCAGGACCAGGCCGATGCTGCCGAAGAGAAGGCATCGACCTCTCGTGAGAAGGCGGGCCAGCTCGCCGCCGCCATGAGCACGCGAGGCGCGGGCGACCCCAAGCTGGCGCTCTTCCTCAACCCCGGCGACGCCGACACGCTCCTCTACCAGCTCGGCACCATCAGCAAGCTCTCCGAGCAGACCGACGGCATCTACAACCAGGCCGTGACCGAGAAGAACACAGCGGACGTGCTCGGAACGCAGGCGACCACCGCGCACGACGAGCTGGCGAAGCTTGAGTCCGAGGCGAAGACGAAGTTCGACACGGCGCAGGCCGAGCAGGTCGTCCTCCAGAACGAGAAGTACCTCGCTGACAGCAAGAAGGCCGACCTCCAGGCCATGCTCGCTCCGCTCAAGGAGAAGCGCGATGTCACCGCCACCGACTACGCGGCGGGTGAGAAGCTGCGTCAGGAGCAGGTCGCGCAGACCAACCGCGAGCGTGCCGAGGCGGCCGCCGCGTACCAGGAAGAGGCCTACGCGCAGGCCGTCGCCGAGGCTGAGGCCGCCGGCGTGCAGGCCCCGCCGAAGCCGGACATCTCCAGCGAGGCTCCGGCAGTGAACGCGCCGCTCGCGCCTGCTGACCCGACCGACACCTCCGTCGCGCCCGAGACGCTGCGCCCGCCGCAGCAGGTCACGCCCCCGCGCCAGCCTTCGACCCCGCCGACGGCGACGGCCGACCCCACCGCTCCGGTCACGCCCCAGCAGCCGACCACGCCCGCCGAGTCCCCGGCCCCGGCACCGAGCCAGGAACCGGTCACCCCGCAGCCGACGACGGCACCGGAGCCGACAGCTGCACCGGAACCCTCGACCCCTGCTGAGCCACAGCCGACGGCAGCGCCCACGGCGGCTCCCGAGCCGGAGCCCACGAAGCCCGACATCGAGATCCTCCCGGAAGAGCCGCAGAAGCCTGACGTCGAGCTCGAGCCGGAGCCCGAGCCGGAGCCGGAGGTCGTCCCACCGACGACGCCCGAGACCCCGAACGGTGTCCTCGCCGGCTACTACGGCCCGATCAGCAGCGGCGTCGTCACCGATGAGTACGGCATGCGCCTGCACCCGATCTTCGGCACCTACCGCATGCACAACGGCCTCGACCTCGGCGTCAACGGCGGCACCTGCGGCGCCCCGCTCTACGCGGTGCACAGCGGCACGATCACCTACGCCGGCTACAACGGCGGCTTCGGCAACCACGTCGTGCTCGACTTCGGCAACGGCACCGAGGTCTCCTACTCGCACATCATGGACGGCGGCATCAACGTCTACGTCGGCCAGACCGTGAACGCGGGAGACGTGCTCGCCTACGCCGGCACCACCGGTTCGTCCACCGGCTGCCACCTGCACTTCGAGCTGAAGTACTGGGGCACGCTGATGGACCCGAAGCCGTGGCTCGCCTCGGCAGGCATCTACTACTACTGATCCGCACGGACGTCAGCTGACGTCAGCGCGCACGAGAGGGCGGCTCCTCGCTTCGGCGGGGGCCGCCCTTCTGCGTGACTGCGAGCCTTCTGCGCCCGCCGCCGCCCGCCGCCGCCCGGCCGCCGCCCGTGCCGGCCGCTGTCCGCTGCTGTTCCTGCCCGCCGCTGGCCGCCGCTGCGTCGTGTCGGTCGCTGGCCGCCGCTGTCCCCGCCCGCCGCCTCTGTCCAACTTGCGTGACGGTTCGGGCTTCGGCGTGCTCTGTGGCCCCTGCGGCTGGTTTCGTCACGGAAGCTGGACAGCGGCGGGATCGGTCGCCCCGGCTGTGACCAACATGAGTGCAGATTGGGGCTAATTCGAGCGGATTGGTGCCGTGAGACCCGGATCTGCACTCATGTTGGTCAAGCGCAGCGCGAAGCTCCGCGCACGACGAAGCCCCGCAGCCACTTCTGCAGTGGATGCGGGGCTTCGTCAGCCGGTCACCGGTCTGGCCGGTGAGCTGCGCCTACTCGGCGGGCTTGTACTGCGCGATGGAGCGCTCGATGATCGCCTCGGCGGCGGCGGCGTCGCCCCACGCCTCGACCTTGACCCACTTGCCGGGCTCGAGATCCTTGTAGTGCTCGAAGAAGTGCTTGAGCTGGTCCTTGGTGGAGTCGTCGACGTCGCCGAGGTCCTGGATCTTCGCCCAGCGGGGGTCCTTCGCCGGCACGCAGAGGATCTTGTCGTCTCCGCCGGCCTCGTCGGCCATGTTGAGGACGCCGACGGGGCGCACCTTGAGTCCGACACCCGGGAAGAGCGGGTACTCGAGCAGCACGAGTGCGTCGAGGGGGTCGCCGTCGTCGGCGAGGGTGTGCTCGAAGTAGCCGTAGTCGACGGGGTACACGAACGGGGTGAAGAGCACGCGGTCGAGGAAGACGCGGCCGGTCTCGTGGTCGACCTCGTACTTGTTGTGGCTTCCGCGCGGGATTTCGATGACGACGTCGTAGCTGCCCATGGCGCTCCTTCGTTGCGCCTGGTGGCGCTCATTCTGTGTGGCTTGTCGGCGGGCCCGGTGTGGCGCTGCTCGCCGCACGAAACCGTTGGTTTCGTTCGGCTTCAGGGTAGTGGATGCGCCTCGCTCGGGGCTGCGGATGCGCGGTTCGCGTCGCGCGGTTCGGCGTCGGGCGCGGCGGGGGTGCTGTGTGACCCCGGAATGATCGCCGGGTGCATGGTCGTGGCATGCTGGTCTCCATGGTTGATCTCAAGGAAGCGCTGCACGTCGATCCGTTCATCCCGCTCCGGGAGGGGACCGGCCAGGCGCTTCCGCACGCGTTGACGTTGGGGACGGCGTTGGCGGCTGGTGTGCAGTTCACGCTGCTCGGGGCCGCGCTGCTGAGCCTGCTGCGCCGCAAGCCAAGCCAGGTGCGGGGTTCGCGACTCGCGTGGGGCGCGTTCTCGCTGGTGAACTTCGTGGGTCCCATCTCCTACTTCCTCTTCGGTCGCAAGCGTTGAGCCGTCTGCCCGTTTCCGCGGCTCGCGGGTTCGTCCTTCTGGGATGTTCCGGCTTCGAGCGTGACGGTTCGCGCGGGCGCGTTTAGGCTGTACCTGTGTCAGATCGCCCTCGCCTCACTCCAGCTGTTGCCGACCTTCGTCGAGCCGTCCGTGGTTCTCTCCTCGGGCGCGTGCAGAAGGGCGACCGCATTCTCGTCGCGCTGAGTGGTGGTCCGGACTCGCTGGCGCTCGCTGCCGCGACGGCGTTCGAGGCGAAGCGCCTCGAGGTCGAGGCTGGCGCGGTCATCATCGACCACGATCTGCAGGAGGGTTCTGCGCGGGTCGCGGAGCGCGCGGCAGAGCAGGCAGCCGAGCTCGGGCTCGCCCCGGTGAGCGTCGTGCGTGTGAGCGTGGAAGACGTCGGAGCCGGTCCCGAGGCATCTGCCCGGGTGGCCCGCTACGAGGCGATCGAGGCGGTGCGCGTCGAGACGGGTGCGCCGTGGGTCCTCCTTGGGCACACACTGGACGACCAGGCGGAGACGGTCCTGCTTGGCCTGGCTCGCGGCTCCGGAGCGAAGAGCCTGCACGGCATGGCGCCGGTCACTGGCGCTCTGCTGCGGCCGCTGCTCGGCATCCACCGCGCGGTGACGGTGCAGGCGTGCGAAGACCAGGGGCTCTCGCCGTGGATCGACCCGCACAACAGCGACCCCGCGTACACGCGTGTGCGCGTTCGCGACACGGTTCTCCCGCTGCTCGAGAAGGAGCTCGGCCCCGGCATCTCGGAGGCGCTCGCTCGCACGGCGACGACGCTCCGCGAGGATTCTGAGACGCTGGATGCGCTTGCGCTCGAGTGGGCGCACGAGATCGTCAACACCGATGCGGACGGCCGCATCTCCCTCGATGTCGGCGGCATCGTCGCGCAGCCTCCGGCGCTGCGTCAGCGCATCTGCCGCATCGTCGCCGAGCAGGGCTTCGGCGTCTCGCTCACTCGTGGGCACACGATGGCGGTCACGGCGCTGGCGACGGAGTGGCGCGGGCAGGGCCCCGTCGATCTGCCTGGCATCCGGGTCGAGCGCGAGAAGGGTCGCATCCTGTTCGGGGCGACGGCCTCCGCGCACGACGACCACCTCGACGAGACCGCCTAGCTTCTACCGTTTCGCACACCGCGCTCGCTTCGTCGAGCGCTGAACCACCCAGGGAGCCAGGATGCGCGCTACTGATATTCCGAACGACGTCCGCGAGGTCCTCATCACGGAGGAGGAGATCCAGGCGAAGCTCGCCGAGATCGCCCGCCGTATCGAGAGCGACTACGCCGAGTGCGAGCCGCTGCTCATCGGTGTGCTGAAGGGCGCGGTCATGGTCGTGTCCGACCTGTCGCGGGAGCTGACGATTCCGCTGAAGATGGACTGGATGGCGGTGAGCTCGTACGGTTCCGGCACGGAGTCGAGCGGTGTGGTGCGCATCCTCAAGGACCTCGACACGGACCTCACGGGTCGCCACGTGCTCATCGTCGAGGACATCATCGACTCGGGCCTGACGCTGTCGTGGCTCAAGCAGAACCTGGAGTCGCGGGGCCCCGCCTCGGTCGAGATCTGCACGCTGCTGCGCAAGCCCGAGCGGCTCAAATCGGATGTCCCCGTGCGCTACGTCGGCTTCGACGTGCCGAACGAGTTCGTGGTGGGCTACGGCCTCGACTACGACGAGCAGTACCGCCACCTGCGCGACATCATCGTGCTCCAGCCGCACGTATACGGCGGCGAGTAGGCGCGCACGCTCGAGCGGATGCGCCGCGCGCCTGCAGCGAACACTGGACGCCGGTGTCGGGGGCCGCGGGTACCATGACTTTCGATTGAGCGCCCTGGTGCGCTGGCGAAGAACCGGCTGAAAGGCACCGAGCACGCCACTCGAGTCTCGACTTATGAAGCAAGTTACCAAGATTTTCAAGAGCCCGATCTTCATCGTGGTGCTCGCCGTGCTGGTCATCGGCCTGGGCTTCAGTCTCATCAACGGCAGCGGCACCCGCGAGGTGACGACGCAGCAGGGCCTTCAGCTTCTTCAGGAGAAGAAGGCCGACAAGGTCGTCATCGTGAACGGCGACAACCGCGTCGACATGGAGCTCGCGCAGGCCGACCCCGAGTACGGCCAGAACGTGCAGTTCTACTTCGTGGATGCGCGCGCCGACGATGTCGTGTCGGCGGTCGACTCGGCTGCTCCCGCTGGCGGCTACGACGACGACGTGCCTCAGCCGAGCTGGCTGCTCTCGGCGGTGAGCATCCTGTTCCCGCTGCTGCTCATCGGCTTCTTCATCTGGATCCTCTTCGCGGGCGGCCTCGGTGGCGGCGGCGGTCGTGGGGTCATGCAGTTCGGCAAGTCGAAGGCGAAGCTGGTCTCGAAGGAGAGCCCGCAGGTCACGTTCGACGACGTCGCTGGCGCGAACGAGGCGCTGGAGGAGCTGCAGGAGATCAAGGAGTTCCTCAAGGAGCCGGCCAAGTTCCAGGCTGTGGGCGCTCGCATCCCGAAGGGCGTGCTGCTGTACGGCCCTCCGGGAACGGGCAAGACGCTGCTGGCCCGTGCGGTCGCCGGTGAGGCTGGCGTGCCGTTCTACTCGATCTCCGGTTCGGACTTCGTCGAGATGTTCGTGGGTGTCGGCGCGAGCCGAGTCCGTGACCTCTTCGAGCAGGCGAAGCAGAACTCGCCCGCCATCATCTTCGTCGACGAGATCGACGCGGTCGGACGCCACCGTGGTGTGGGGATCGGCGGCGGCAACGACGAGCGAGAGCAGACGCTGAACCAGCTCCTCGTGGAGATGGACGGCTTCGATGGGTCGACGAACGTCATCCTCATCGCCGCGACGAACCGCCCCGATGTGCTCGACCCGGCCCTGCTCCGTCCTGGTCGCTTCGACCGGCAGATCGGCGTGGACGCCCCCGACCTCGACGGACGCGCCCGCATCCTCGGCGTGCATGCCAAGGGCAAGCCGCTCTCGCAGGACGTCGACCTCCGTGTCATCGCCCGAAAGACGCCCGGCTTCACGGGTGCAGACCTCGCCAACGTGCTGAACGAGGCGGCCCTGCTCACGGCTCGCTCCAACGCGCAGATCATCGACAACGAGGCGCTGGATGAGGCGGTCGACCGTGTCATCGCCGGCCCGCAGCGTCGCAGCCGCGTCATGAACGACCAGGAGCGCCTCATCACGGCGTACCACGAGGGTGGGCACGCGCTTGCTGCCGCGGCGATGCGCCACACCGACCCGGTGACGAAGATCACGATCCTCCCGCGTGGTCGCGCGCTCGGCTACACGATGGTGCTCCCACTGGAAGACAAGTACTCGGTCACCCGCAACGAGCTCCTCGACCAGCTGTCGTACGCGATGGGCGGACGCGTTGCGGAGGAGATCGTCTTCCACGACCCCACGACGGGCGCGTCGAACGACATCGAGAAGGCCACGAAGACGGCGCGCAAGATGGTCACGGAGTACGGCATGACCGCATCCGTCGGCTCGGTGAAGCTCGGAGAGTCGTCGGCCGAGACGGTGTACGGCCAGCAGGCGGGAGCCGGGCGCAACTACTCGGAGTCGGTTGCGGAGACCGTCGACCGCGAGGTGCGCCTGCTCATCGAGCAGGCCCACGACGAGGCGTGGAAGGTCATCAACGACAACCGCGACATTCTCGACCAGCTGGCGGCGGAGCTGCTCGAGAAGGAGACGCTCGACCACATCCGCCTCGACGAGATCTTCAAGCCCGTTCGGAAGCTCCCGGAGCGCCCGCAGTGGCTGTCGAGCCCCGACCGTCCCGTGAGCGCGCTGCCGCCGGTGCCGCTCAAGCCGCACATCCCGGTCGACCAGATGGACCCGATCGAACATGCGCAGGATGGCGGAGCCGAGCTCGGCTTCTAGGCCCCACGACGCGCCGCACGCCGCACGGTGAGCGTACGCCACGCGAGAAGAATGCAGGCTCCCAGATCTGGGAGCCTGCATTCTTCGTCAGCGGGTGGGTCTCACGCGCTGCGTGGGTCGCGGCTCAGCCGGTGCCGCCTCTCGCCTTCTTGAGGGCGGAGACGGTCACGCCGATGCTGACGGCCGCGAGGGGCACGATGAGGATGGCCATCTGCAGCAGGTTCCATCCGAGCGCGAGGAAGAGCGCGGTCGCGCCGACGGTGACGACCCACAGTGCGATGGCGAGTGGGGTGGATGCGAAGCTCCGGAAGCCGGGCCGGTCGCCGGTCATGGTGACTCCTCTGCTCGTCGGTCCTTCGACCCTCTCGAGATCCACCGGGTCTTGTCAATCTGGCGGCGTCTCGCACAGGGACCGCTGAGTGTGACGCGCGCGGCGAGGCCGGGGGTGCGCGCGGGGTTCGATTCGCGGGAGGATGGAACCAGACCCGCGCCGCGGGCCACGCGGAGTGAGGACTTGCAGATGAACGACATCGATTCGGGGTCGGTGGGGCGCATCGACCTGGTGCGTGCTCAGGCGGCTGTCCGAGAGTTCCTGTCGGCGATCGGTGAAGATCCTGATCGCCCGGGGCTCGAGCGCACGCCGGTCCGTGTGGCTGAGGCGGCGCTCGAGCTGTTCGCCGGTGTCGGTGTGGATGCGCGCGGGCCGCTCGCGAGTGCGAGGTTCCCGGTGGCGGAGATCGAGTCGCCGTTCGAAGAGGATGCTGGGGTGGCTGTGACCGGGGGAGTGTCGCAGCCTGTCTTGCTGCGAGATCTCGCGTTCCGGTCGGTATGCGAGCATCATCTGCTGCCGTTCTCGGGGCGTGTGCACCTCGCGTACGTGCCGTCTGCGTCGATCGTGGGGTTCGGCCGTCTGCACCGCATGCTCGAGACGCTCTCCGCACGCCCGACGCTGCAGGAGCGGCTCGGCGACGAGCTTGTCGACGTCATGATGTCGGCGCTGGATGCGCGTGGTGCCCTCGCGGTGATCGAGGCGAGTCACGCCTGCGCGGGGCTTCGCGGCTCCCGCCAGCAGGCCGGCACCGTGGTGACAGTGTCGGCGCGCGGGGAGCTGTCGGACCCGGTGGCCCGGGCGGAGATCATGGGGCTGATCGGCTCGCAGTCCCAGGCGCAGGTCACCTCGGCGCCCGAGGTTCCCGAGGGCGCTGCCGGATCCGATCAGCCAGTCGCGGTGCAGGGGCAGGTGCTGCGCGGTGCGCGGTTCGATCCGGTGCGCCGCTCTCGTTCGACGGCGGGCGAGGACGACGCGCCGCTGTTCGTCGAGCAGGAGGCCTCGGGGTCCGAGCAGGCGCTGGCGTTCGAGGTGTCGGCCTCGGCTGCGGAGGCGCAGTCGGGTGCGGGTCTTCCGGCCGCGGAGACGCCGACCGAAGCCGACACCGAAGCCGCTGCCTCAGCCGCGGTCGCCAGCTCGGTGGATGAGGCCGACGACACTGGGCCGGTGACGACGAACACGAGGCCGTTCGCCCTGCCGCAGCGCTTCACGAACCTGCTGCAGCCGGCTATCCCGAAGCGTCCGCGCATCCTGGGCATCCTGAACATCACGCCTGATTCGTTCAGCGACGGCGGCAGGTTCGAGGACCTGTTCAGCGAGAAGCGCCGCACGAAGCGGGCCATGCGACGCGCTCGGGAGCTCGTCGACCAGGGCGCGGACATCATCGACGTCGGCGGCGAGTCGACGCGGCCGGGCGCGGTGCGGGTGCCGCAGGAGGAGGAGGCGGCCCGCGTACTGCCGGTCGTCAAGGAGCTGGCGGCGCTCGGTGTGCTGGTGAGCATCGACACGATGTACGCGAAGACGGCCGCGGCTGCGCTCGCACTCGGTGCTGAGTACGTCAACGACGTGTCCGGTGGTCTGGCCGATCCGGCGATGCTCGAGGTGGTCGCCGAGAGCCGGAGCCCGTTCATCCTGAGCCACTGGCGCGGCCATTCGGTGCGCATGAACGAGCTCGCCGACTACCGCGACCCGGCGGCGGAGATCCTGGCCGAGCTGGCCGGTGCGCGAGACCGCGCCGTCGCGGCGGGGCTCGACGAGTCTCAGATCGTCCTGGATCCGGGCCTCGGGTTCGCGAAGCGCAGGGATGACAACTGGGCGGTGCTGCGCGAGCTCGAGCAGTTCGTGGCGCTCGGGCACCCGCTGCTCGTGGGCGCCTCCCGGAAGCGCTTCACGGGCGAGATGCTGCGCTCGGACGCGCAGGTGACGGAGCGTGACCTGCCGACGGCGGTCATCACGGCGCTGGCGGCGAAGGCGGGCATCTGGGGCGTGCGTGTCCACAATGTCGAGGCGAACCGGGTGGCGTTGGATGTCGTCGCCTCCTGGCGTGAAGGAGCACAGGATGACTGACCACATGAGCGGGCACGAGCCGGACCTCGATCGGCGGCGCGGTGCGGAGGTGCGGGCGGCCCAGGCGGTCGCGGCCGGCGGGCAGGCGCACGAGCACGCGTTCACGCGCGAACGGGTCGCGGATGCGAGTGGCGGCGGCGCCGATCTGGCGCCTGGTGCGGTGGCGGCTCTTCGCCCCGGCGCGCCCGAGCCTGAGCTCGACCGCATCCTCATCACGCGCATGCATGCGCGCGGGCATCACGGTGTCTTCGATCACGAGCGCCGCGATGGTCAGGATTTCTATGTCGACGCGGAGGCGTGGGTCGATGCGGCGGCGGCTTCGTCGAGCGACCACATCGGCGACACCCTGCACTACGGGGAGTGGATGCACGCGCTGCACGCGATCGTGACGGGTGAGCCGGTCGATCTCATCGAGACGCTCGCGGAGCGTCTCGCGTCGGCGACGTTCGGCTTCGACGATGCCGTGGCCGTGCGCATCACGGTGCACAAGCCGCAGGCGCCGGTCGCGCTGGACTTCGAGGACGTGGCGGTGAGCATCCTCCGGCACCGGCCGACGCTGCGGGGCGATCACCTCGAGTCGTCGGCGGCCCACGCGGTGTCGGCGAGCGCGGAGGACGACTTCCACGCCCGTGAGGCGGCGGCAGCGGCGGCGGCGCGAACGGCGTCGGACGCGGCGATCGTGATCGGCTCCGGGGGCGCTCCGAACGTCGCACCCGCTGAGCGGGCCCGTCGGGTCCGTCAGGCCGTGATCGCGCTCGGCGCGAACCTCGGCGACCGGGAGGCGACGCTGAGGTCGGCGCTGCGGAGCATCACCGAGCTGCCTGGCACGAAGCTCGTCGCGGCCTCGAGCCTCTACGAGACCCCGGCGCTCACCCTCGAGGGGGTCAGCGAGGAGGCGCCCGCGTACTGCAACGCGGTGGTGCTCGTCGACACCGAGCTGCCGTCGACGGAGCTTCTGCAGGCGCTGCATGCGATCGAGGATGCGCATGGACGCACCCGCGAGACGCGGTGGGGGAGCCGGACGCTGGATCTCGACCTCATCCAGGTGGCTGGCGAGGTCAGCAGCGGCGAGCTGGTGCTGCCGCATCCGCGGGCGCACCAGCGCGCGTTCGTGCTCGCTCCGTGGCTGGAGGTCGATCCGCGCGCGCAGCTCGCCCCTCACGGCAGTGTCGCTGAGCTGCGGGCGGCGGCGGAGGATCGCGTCGAGCGGATCGCTCAGTGAACCTGGCGAGCAGAACGAGGCCGGGCCTGCTCGTCGGGCTCGGCGTCATCGGCGGTGTCCTGGCCTGGTGTGTGGAGACGTGGCTCGTGACGTCAGGGCGCGCCGTCGTGGCGCCCCCGCTGACCATGCCGCTGACGCTTGCTGTTCTCGCGGGGCTGCTGCTGTGGCTCGCGTGGCCGATCCGCGCGTACACGCGCCGTCTGTGGCGTGAGCGTCGCGACGCCGAGTCTCGGCGGCGGGCCCCCGGGCTCGAGCGAGACCGGTCGTCGAACGACGGCGCGCGTCAAGAACATGGCACCAGGGGGCCACAACGTGAGGTGAAGGGGAGGCGTGTCGATCCGCAGTACGCGTTCCGGGTTCTCGCGTTCGCGCGGGCGGCGAGCCTCGCGTCGTCGCTGCTGGCCGGTGCGGCGCTCGGCGTCCTGGCGTTCGCGGTGACTCGCACGGTGCCGCCTGAGGAGCCCATCTGGCACGCGGTCCTCTCGCTTGCCGGGGCGGTGGCTCTGCTTGTTATCGGTCTTATCGCGGAGTCGTGGTGTCGCATTCCTCCGGGAGGCGAGGAGCCGTCGGCATCGCAGGATGCGGTCGCCGCGTAGCGGTCGTCGTTGAGCTGCCGCACCGTCGGAAAGGCGGCAAGTTCATAGGCATTCCTTTTTCGCATTCTCCGGGTATTTCGCTCGCATTCGAGAATCGCCGGAAGCGGGTGCCGCTGGTTGCTTTTCCGATTACTGTTGGCGACTATGCCAGAGGCTTCGTACCGCATTCTCATCATCGAAGACGATGGCGACGTCGCCGAGTTCCTGGAGACGGTGCTCCGGAGGCGCCTCGGGTGCGAGGTCCGCGTGCTTCGGGACGCGGTTGCGGTGCTGATGCACGTGAATGACTTCAACCCCGACCTGGTGCTCACCGATGTCGAGCTGCCGGGGGCGAACGGACTCGAGGTTCTCGGGAGTCTGCGCGAGATCAAGCCAGATCTGCCCGTCGTCGTCATGACGGCACACGCCTCCGTCGAGTACGCGGTTCGCGCCCTGCGCGATCGCGCCGACGAGTTCCTGCAGAAGCCCATCCCTGGGGCGGTGCTGGTGAGCACGGTGCAGCGTCTCGTCGAGGCGGCGAGGGTCAAGCGGGCGCGCAGCCCGCGCCGTCGGGTCCTCGCGATCGGCGCGCATCCGGACGACGTGGAGATCGGCGTCGGCGGCACGCTGGCGGCGCACGCGGCAGCCGGAGATTCGATCGTGATCCTGACGTTGTCTCGCGGCGGCCGCGGCGGTGACGCTGCGGATCGGCAGCACGAGTCGCTTGCCTCTGCGGAGTCGCTCGGTGCTCGTCTCTTCCTCGAGGACCTCACGGATACCGCCATTCCGAACAATGACCCGACGGTGGGCATCATCGAGCGGGTGATCGCGGAGACCGACCCGACGATCGTCTACACGCATTCTCGGAATGACCGGCATCAAGACCACCGTGCCGTGCACGAGGCGACGCTCGTCGCGAGTCGCAGGGTGGCGAGTGTGGCCTGTTATCAGAGCCCGTCGTCCACGATCGACTTCCGTCCGACGCGGTTCGTGACGGTCGACGGATTCACGGATATGAAGCTCGGTCTGCTTGCGCAATTCGCGTCGCAGGCCGACATCCGCGACTACCTGGCGCCGGACTTCGTGCTCTCCGCCGCACGGTACTGGTCGCGCTTCGGCACTGGCACGTACAGCGAGCCGCTCGAGGTGATCCGGGATGCGAGTAGCATCACTGCGGAGCGCGGCGACGGTGAGTTCGCGACGGTGCATAATCTGGGCACGACTGAGACTGAGAAGAAGAACCGCGCATGAGATTTCGAGTCCTGGTCACGGGTGCCGGCGGGCCGGCTGGGGTGGCGGTCATCCGCTCTCTCCTCGGTCGAGATGACCTCGAGGTGTTCGCCGCCGATATGGACGGCTGGGCGAGTGGCCTGTACCTCGTGGATGAGGCGCACCGGAGGCTCGTTCCTCCTGGCCTCTCCGAAGGCTTCTGCGATGCGCTGATCGACCTGGTCGCCGCAGACGGCATCGATGTGCTCGTGTCGACCGTCGACGTGGAGCTCCCGCCGCTCGCGGCGCGACGCGCGGAGCTCGGCGCGGTGCTCGCCGCGCCCTCCGCGGAGGCGCTCGCGACGTGCCTCGACAAGTGGCTGCTGGTGCAGGCGTGCGAGCCGCACGCACTGGTGCCGGCCACGGCTCTGCTCGACGACGAGGGCATCGCGCGCGACTGGGTGTTCCCGGTCATCGTGAAGCCCCGCAGCGGTGCGGGCTCTCGCGGCGTGCACCTCGTGCATTCGCGGGAGGAGCTCGAGGCGAAGACGCGGGATGCTGCGCTGCTCATTCAGGAGAACCTCCCGGGCGACGAGTTCTCCGTGGACGTCGTGATGGGTGCCGACGGCGAGGCGATCGCGGCGGTTCCCCGTCTGCGTGCTCGCGTCGATTCCGGCGTGGCGGTCGCGGGCAGGACGGTGCACCGCGCTGAGCTCGAGGAGACGGCCGCCGCCTGCGCCCGTGCGGCTGGGCTCGTGGGGGTGGCAAACGTGCAGCTGCGGTACAGCACCGATGGTCGCCCCGCGCTGCTGGAGATCAACCCGAGGTTCTCTGGCGCCATGCCGTTGACGATCGCGGCCGGTGTCGATATGCCGTCGCTCGCAGTGGATATCGCGCTCGAACGGCCGGTTCCGTCGCGCGTCGAGTTCCGTGAGGTCGCGAATGTCCGCTTCCTCGAGGATGTGTTCCTGCCCTTTGACGAAGTTCTCGCTCGTGACTGACACGAAGGCGGGTCCCGGTCTCGAAGCGCTGCTGCTCGGCGACTGGCATGTCCATTCCGATTTCTCGGACGACGCGGAGAGTCCCATCTCGGCGAACGTCCGTGCCGCCGAACAGCGCGGCCTGGTGACGATGCGGGCGACCGATCACGTGCGCGGCAGCACGGCCTGGGTGCCGGACTTCGTGGCTGCGGTCGTCGCGGCGAGGCGCACCACCGGGGTCGAGCTGGTGATCGGCGTCGAGGCGAAGATCATGGATGCGCGGGGCACGCTCGACGTGCCGAGCGACTTGCGGGTGGGGGCCGGAGGGGTGGATGGCATCGTCATCGCCGATCATCAGTTCCCTGGTCCGGATGGCCCGTGGTCGCCGCGTGAGACGCGGGAGCGTCTGGCGGCTGGTCTTGCGGTCGAGGATGCACTCGATCTGCTGATCGGGGCGACGATCGGCGCGATGCGGACGGCCGGTGGCGGTGCGCAGCTGGCGCATCCCTTCTCGATCCTTCCCAAGGTGGGCATCGAAGAGTCTCAGCTCTCTGCGGAGCACCTCTCGGCGTGGGCGTCTGCCGCTCGTGAGACGGGAACCTCCATCGAGGTGAACGAGAAGTGGGTATGCCCGAGTTCGCGGGCGATCGAGGCTGCTCTCTCGGAGGGGGCGACGCTGGTCGCCTCGACGGATAGCCACCGTGCTGCTGACGTCGGCGTCTATGCCCGGGTTCGCGAGCTGCTGGCGGAGGTGCCCGCGTTCGGTTCGTCGGACGCCGGGGGGCTCGCGTGAGCGCCGACGCCTGGCTCGATATCGGCGGTGCGGTGCTGGCGACGATCTTCGTCGTGTTCGTCGCCATCGGCGCTATACCGGCCTTCACGATGGCCTACCAGTTCCTCATCGTGCCGCTGCACGCTCGTTTCAACCACTACGAGAAGGCTGCGCCGTACCTGCCGAACGTGGCCGTCGTCGTCCCGGCGTGGAACGAGGGGGCGGTGATCGGCGGGTCCATCGACCGGCTCATGGCCCTGGAGTACCCGCCGGAGCGGCTCAGGGTGTACGTCGTCGACGACGCGTCGACGGACGACACCCCTGACGTCGTCCTCGAGCGTGCCGGTCGGTACCCGGGCCGGGTGTTCCACCTTCGTCGCGAGAAGGGCGGGGAGGGCAAGGCGCACACCTTGAACCACGGGCTCCGTCGCGTGCTCAGCGAGGACTGGATGGAGGCGCTGCTCATCATGGACGCCGACGTCATCTACCTTCCGGATTCGATGCGGAAGATGACGAGGCATCTCGCCGACCCCGAGGTGGGGTCGGTCACGGCGTACATCAGCGAGGGCAGCCTGCGCAAGAACTACCTGACGCGGTTCATCGCGTTCGAGTACGTCCTGTCGCAGGTCGGCAGCCGTCGTGCGCAGAATGTGCTCGGAGCTCTGGCCTGCCTCGCTGGAGGTGCGCAGCTGCATTCGCGCGAGAACCTGCTTGCCATCGGCGGGCAGATCGACACGAGCTCGCTGGCGGAGGACACGGTCACCACGTTCGAGACGCAGCTCTCTGGCCGCAAGGTGGTGTTCGAGCCGCACGCTGTCGTGCTGGCCGAGGAGCCGCGTCACGTCGGGGATCTCTGGAAGCAGCGGCTTCGCTGGGCCAGGGGCAACGTGCAGCTGACGAAGCGGTACAGCCACCTCTGGTTCCGCCCGTCGAAGGAGCACAAGCTCGGCACGATCTCGTTCGGCCTCTTCTGGTTCAGCGTGTTCCTGCTGCCGGTGCTGATGCTGCTCTCGTCGGTGGGCCTCATCGGCTTGTACCTGATGGATTCGCCGCTTGCCATGCTCGTGTTCCGCGCGCTCTGGATCGTGGTGGGCTGCGCATACGTGTACATCATGCTGTTCGCCGCACAGCTCGATCCGAAGGTGGGCAGGGTGGCGTGGCGTGAGGTCTTGCTCTTCCCCGGGCTGATCTCGATGGTCGTGCTGCTGGCGGCGTTCTTCCCCGGCCTGTTCGAGCAGCGCATCCCGGCGATGTTCGGTCTGACGCTCACCGAGGGCGGATACGACGCGTGGAACCTGGCGATCTTCGCTTGGATCTCGCTGTGCATGGTCGCGGCGTGGGGCATGAAGCTCATCGACTCGACGAAGTTCGGCCGGGTGGTGAATCCGTTCCTCGTCTACCTCATCGGCTACGGACCCATCCTGTGCGCGGTGACGTTCGACTCTTACATCAAGGAGGCGCGCGGCGCCGCGATGACGTGGGACAAGACGGAGAAGAGCGGAGCCGTGCTGGCATGAGCGAGTTGGGTGAACGCCGTCTGACGGAGGAGATCAAGCGGGACGCCAGAGCGGAGAACCGCCTGTACCTGCAGGCGACGCTGGCGTTGGTCGGCGTCGCAGTGCTGGTCGTCGTGAGAGAGGTGTTCTTCCTGTGAGCGCTGACCAGTTGCGGGTGCTGATCGTGGACGACAATGCGGACCAGCGCGAGCTGCTGCGCACGCAGTTCCGGAAGGCGGGGTGCGCCGCGAAGTCGGCGGCAACGCTCGACGAGGCCCTTGCGAGCATCCGCGTGGAGGTCCCGGACGTCGCGGTGATCGATCTGCTGCTGGGGGTCGGGAGCGGCTGGGAGGTGCGCGAGCGGATCTGCGAGCTGGTTCCCGAGGTGGCGATCGTCATCTCCTCGGTGCTCGACGAGACCGACTACCCGAGCTCGGACGATGTGCTCCCGAAGCCGTTCACGGGCAAGCAGGTCAAGGGGCTTGTCGCGCGTCTGCGTGCGAGGCGCACCTGATGGCGGCGAGGGTGGTGATCGCGGATGACGACGACGACATCCGCTTCCTGCTCGAGACGGCCGCGCGGCGGGCCGGCTTCGAGATCGTGGGCTCGTACGGCGATGGGGTGAGCGCGCTGCGGGCCGCCCTCGAGTCGGTGCCGGATCTGCTGCTCCTGGACGTCTCAATGCCTGGGCTGTCGGGGCTCGAGGTGCTCGCGCGTGTGCGCGCCCAGGAGGGCGACGTTCGGGCGCACGCCATCATCGTGTCGGCCAATGCCAATGTCGTGGCGCAGGAGGCTGGTGAGGCGGCGGGGGCGGATGACTATCTGACGAAGCCCTTCTCGCTGGCCAGCCTCGTCGCCAGGCTCAGAGAGGTCCAGTCATGAGTGTCTCGGTGAAGAGTCCATTCGGCCAGTTCACGGTCGACACGACGTCGCCTGCCATCCGTCAGCTCGCGTCGGTGCTCGGCCTGCTGATAGCGCTCGGGGCCATCCTCCTCGTTCCCGGGGCCCTGATCACGGAGCCCGTTCCGGCGTGGACGGGGGTGGTGATCGTCGTCGCCCTCGCGGGAGCTGCCTTCCTGGTTCCGTGGGACACAGCTCCGCCGTGCACGCGGCTGATCCTCCCCATGGCTTCCATGCTCGCCCTTGGCCTCTTCCGCGTGGGAACCGGTGGGGCGCTGTCGATGTTCACGTCCCTCGTCCTCCTGCCGCTGATCTTCATCGCGACCGAGCCCGGGCGTCGGGCGATCTGGTGTGCCATCGGCACGCTGCTGGTGACGCTCGCGCTTCCCTACCTCATGGGGACGGCGCCGTGGAATGATCCGCAGATCCTGCGGATCGTCTTCACGCCGCTGGTGTTCGCGGTCATCGCGAGCGTCATCAACGAGATGTCCCACCGTGCCAGGGTGCAGGTGGAAAGCGCCAGGCTCTATGCCGAGGAGCGCGAGCGACGCCTGCTGGAGGTGCAGGCGAGCGAGAAGGCGCGAGAGGTGGCCACCCGTGAGCTGCGCGCCTCGGAGGCCTTCAACCTCAGCGTCTGGAACGCGGCGGTCCACGAGATCGCCATCGTGACGGAGCTCGACGGGACGATCGTGGCGTGGGGCCCCGGTGCACGCAATCTCCTTGGGCCGAGGTCGAGTGAGGTCGTCGGCCTGCGGAACATCACGGACTTCCTCTCGGAGGACTCCGCGTCCGCGATCCGCGGCGAGGGCGATGACGACGAGGACGGAAACCGTCTGCTGCGGCGTCTGGTCGAGACCGCAGGATGCAACGAGCAGGCCGGCACGCTGGTCGAGCTCGTGCGCGCCGAGGACGAACCCATGCCGGCGCTCATGACGTGTGCTCCTCGCAAGACGCCAGATGGTGAGACGGTCGGCCACATCTTCATCGCCTACGACATGACGCCGGTCAACGAGGCGTCTCGGCTCAAGGACGAGTTCGTGGGCACCATCTCGCACGAGCTGCGCACGCCGCTGAGCTCGATCCTCGGCTACCTCGAGCTCGCACGTGATGAGGAGAGCGGCCCGCTGAACGACGAGCAGCGCCACTATCTGGACGTCGCGGAGCGCAATGCGCAGCGCCTGCTGTCGCTGGTCGGCGACCTGCTCTTCGTCGCGCAGGTCGATGCGGGGAAGGTGCCGATGGAGTTCTCGCCGGTCCGTCTGGGGGAGGTCGTGCGGCTTTCCCTGGAGACGGCCCTGCCGACTGCTGCGCAGGCGTCGGTCGAGTTGGTCGGCGAGGCCGGCGGCGAGGACGTCGTCCTCTCCGGGGACGCGATGCGGCTCGGGCAGGCGATCGACAACCTGATCTCGAACGCCGTCAAGTTCACTCCGGAGGGCGGCGTCGTCCGTGTCGGGGTGCGGCGTGACGGCAACGAGGTCGTGGTCTACGTCTCGGACACCGGCATGGGCATTCCCGAGGAGGAGATGCACCGCCTCTTCACGAAGTTCTTCCGCGCGACGACGGCCACGAAGCAGGCGGTCCCCGGTGTGGGTCTCGGCCTGAACATCACGCTCGCGATCGTGAAGGCGCACCGTGGGCGCCTCGAGGCGTCCAGCACGGTCGGCAGCGGCACGACCTTCGAGATGCATCTGCCGCTCTCCGCGCGCTGAGGGCGGTCCCGCGCAGGGCGGTCTCGGACGGTGGGGCGGGCTCGTCCGGTCGGAGGGTCATTCCCATCCGGGGAACGGGTCGTCGTAGTCGCGCCAGGCACTGGGGCCCGCGATGAGCTCCTCGTCGGTGAGGGCGCACTCGTGGAGCAGGCTGGCGATGGCGTCGGTGCGGAGCTGGCGCCCGAAGACGGCGATCGAGGTGCCGAGGGGCGCTTCGGGGTCAGCGCTCGTGACGCCCGATGCCCCGAGCTGGATGTTGCCTCCCGTGCTCGACCAGTCGCCGACGTGATCTGTCCTGTTGGCGAGGCGGAAGTGGCCGCGTGATCTGGTGATGAGCCCGACCTGCTCGGGGGTGAGGTTCGCGAGACCGGCGGCGAGGCGCTCCGGGTGGAACGGTCGTGGCTCGGTGAAGACGGTGCAGTCGATGTGGCCGCGGGCTGGCGGGAAGTGCATGCGGTCGTCGAGGCGCAGCATCCATCCGGCGGTCGAGGCGAGCTGGTGTGCGAGCCCTGGTCGGATCGGTCTGAGGTGCCTGCCGAGATCCGAGGCCGCGGCCGGGGTGGTGATGACCGCCGTCGGGTTGAGCTGCTGGATGAGCGTGCAGGTCTCGCTGATGAGGCCTGAGGGGTGTGCGTCGGCTCCGGTGAGCACGACGATGGTGGCGAACTCGAGCTGCTCGGCGAGCGTGGCGGAGGTGTTGGCATCCTCGGGTAGCGGCGTGCCTTCTTGGAAGAGGAGGCGTCGGATGTCGCCGATGCTCGCGACGGTGATGAACTCTCTGGCCCCGACGGTGACGTCGGCGGTGTCCGGCGCGGAGGGGTGGCTGCGTGCCTCGGCGATGACGTGGTCTATGGCCAGGCCGACGCTCTGCGTCTCGGCGTCCGAGGAGAGCTCGACGATGATGTTGCCCCTGCGTCCGTCCGCGGCTTGCCGGAGGAGGTCGTCGGCGATGTCGACGCCGAGTTCCAGGGCGTTCGTCTGCTCGTCGCCGAACTCCGTGACGGGTGTCGGTCCGCTCGGTTCTCCGCACATGAGCGCGGTGACGAGCTGTCGGCCCGAGGTCTCGAGCCCGCTGACGAGTGTCAGGCCGAGCGAGCTGGTGACGGTCTGGGCGCTTGGTCGATCGGAGGTCATGGGGCTAGTCTAATGAGAAACATTCTCAAGAAGGAAGGTCCTCGTGAAAGTTCGCAACTCGCTCAAGGCGCTCAAGAAGGTCCCTGGTGCGCAGATCGTGCGTCGTCGCGGCCGCGTCTTCGTCATCAACAAGAAGAACCCGCGCATGAAAGCCCGGCAGGGCTGAGCCCGTTCCCATGATCGTTTCGCTTCGTTTAGTCGCGCGATCAGGGAGATCGGCCACGGTCGGCCCGGGCGGCTCCGAGAACTGCCAGAATGTCGGAGGGCGCGCTTCGGCGGGCTCGACGACATCGGCAACGGCGCGCAGGAGCGCGTCGATTGCGCACCTCTGAGGGGATTCTCCATGACTGTGCTCATCACCGGCGGTGCCGGCTACATCGGCGCTCACGTGCTCGCGGCCCTCGAGGCTCGCGGAGACAAGGTGGTTGTCATCGACGACCTCACGACGGGAACGGCGGAGAAGGTCGGTGCCACGCCGCACTTCGACTTCGACATCTCGACGACGGGTGCGGCGGACGCGCTGGCCGACATCATGCAGGCGCTCGAGGTGACGAGCGTCGTGCACTTCGCCGCGAAGAAGCAGGTGGGGGAGTCGGTCGCGAGGCCCGCGTGGTACTACCAGCAGAACATGGGTGGCCTCGCGAACGTGCTCGAGGCGATGCAGCGGGCCAACGTGAAGAGCCTCGTGTTCTCGTCATCGGCGGCGGTGTACGGACTCGGCACGGGCTCGGACGAGCCGATCCGCGAGTCTGACGTGAAGAACCCCATCAACCCGTACGGACAGACGAAGCTCGCCGGCGAGTGGCTCGTGCAGGCCGCGGCGAAGGCGGCGGGCATCAGTGCCGTCTCGCTGCGCTACTTCAACGTGGCCGGTGCTGGCAGCGATGAGCTGGCCGACCGCTTCGCCCTGAACCTCGTGCCGATGATCTTCGAGAAGCTCGCGGAGGACAAGGCGCCGCTGGTGTTCGGCGACGACTACCCGACTCCGGATGGCACGTGCGTGCGCGACTACGTGCACGTCGTCGACCTGGCGGACGCGCACCTGGCGGTGCTCGACGCCATCGCGTCGGGGACGCCGGTGTCTGCCGAGTACAACGTTGGTCGCGGTGAGGGTTACTCGGTGTTCGAGGTGGTGGATGCGGTGCGCCGCGCGAGCGGCCTGTCGTTCGAGCCCGAGGTGGCTCCGCGTCGGCCCGGCGATCCTGCGCTGCTGGTGGCCGATGCATCCCGGATCACGAACGAGCTCGGCTGGACCGCGCAGTACACGCTCGACGACATGGTGACGTCCGCCTGGGCGGGTTTCGTGCACAACGGGGCCCCGCTCAAGGCGTAGCGGGGCTCCCGCTCGTCCGCAGCTTGGGGAAGACGAATGCGGCGTCACCTGCTGGCCACCGTCGCAGCCAGCAGAACAGGCAGCTGAGGCCGATCGCGACGACCGTGTTGATGATCAGCATCCAGGTGGGGTCGAGCAGGCCCCAGTCGCCGACCCACGAGGTGATCATGATCTGCGCGGGGTAGTGGACCACGTAGAAGACCACCGAGTTCCGGCCGATGTACTGCAGCCAGCGGGCGCTGTCGCCGTCGCGGCCGCGCGTCGCGCCGGTGAGGCGCCGCGTGATCATGATGATGGCGGCGACGCCGGCGAGCACGACGGGGATCCACACGAGCTCGTAGCGGTCGATGAGGCGCGTTGCGGCGGTGAGGGATCCGTCACTTGGCGCGGTCGAGCTGGTGTCGGAGACCAGGCGGAGTGCTTGGTCGAGGCCGAAGTAGGTGCCGTGGGTCTGGCCGATGAGCAGGGCCCCGAAGCCGACGGCGGTCAGCGTGCAGGCGATGATCACCGGCCACCGCTCGAAGCGCGCGAGCTGGCCGCGGTACTGCGCGATGAGGTGGCCGGCGAAGAAGAAACCACCGTAGTAGGCCAGGTCTCCGAGCGGGACGAGGGGGACGATTCCGCGGGTGGAGAGGATCGCGCTGAGCGCCCAGAGTCCGAGCGGGACGACCGCGAACCAGGGGCCGCGGATGCGCGTGAGCAGGGGAGCGACCAGGTAGTAGATCGCCAGGTAGAAGATGAACCACAGCCAGCTGAGAGCTATCCAGCTGCTGGGCTGCGTCCAGCCGTCCTGCATGGTGACGAGCCAGTAGACCGTGCCCCAGACGAGGTAGGGCCAGAGCAGCGTGCGCAGCTTGCCCGCGAAGTACGCGGGGCCGGTCTTCGCGAGGGAGCGGCCGAGCAGCATGCCGGAGAGCAGCAGCAGCGTGCTCATGCGGTAGGGGGCGAAGAACGTGTTGAGGTCGCTGATGAGGCTCGTCGGCGCGACGTCGATGAGGAAGATGGGGATCGCGCTGGCGTGGAAGGTGACGACCAGCAGGATCGCGGCACCGCGCACGAGGTCCATCCAGTGCTCGCGGCCCGAGGCGGGCGGGGTCGCCTGGCGCGATGGGCCTCGAGGCGACGGCCGCTCGGTGGGTGCGAGTGCGTGGGCTGGTGTGGTCATCGGGCTTTCAGACGGGGCGCGGGCGGGGGTCACCGTGCACGTGCCGGGCTCAGCTGCTCTCGTCTCGGGAAGACGAAGAGCGCATCCACGACGCGGCTGCGGCGGCGGAGTGCGACAGCGGCGAACGCTACGGCAAGTGCGGCCAGGATGCACGCGGTCATCATCATGGGCTGTGCGGTGACGCCCCAGGAATCGAGCAGCTTCACGACCACGATCTGCAGCGGGTAGTGGACGAGGTAGAAGACGATCGAGTTGCGGCCGACATACTGCAGCGCGCGGGACAGCGCGGACTGGCGCGCGCCGTCGAGCGCTCCGCGGACGCGTCTCGCGAGCAGCATGGTGCCCGCGATCCCGGCGAGCACGACGGGAACCCAGATCAGGTCGAAGCGCTCGATGGCGCCCTTGTCGTCGGTTGCCGGTGTCTCCGCGCCGCCGAGGGCCAGGCCGTGCTCCTGGAGCACGAGGAGCACCGCGAAGATCGAGCTGCCGGCGAGGAGCGCGAGCATCGTCGGCGTCGTGTCGAAGCGGCGCAGCCGGTGCCGGTTCTCGGCGACGAGGTAGCCGGCGAAGAAGAAGCCGCCGTAGTAGGCGAGGTCGAAGAGGGTGCCGTCCGGCGCGGCGATGCTCAGCAGCCAGAGGGTCACCGGCACGGAGGCAAACCAGGGGCTCGGGATCCGGGTGAGCAGCGGCGCGGCGAGGTAGGCGAGGAACAGGCAGAGGATGAACCAGAGCCAGCTGCGGGTGATCCAGCCGTCCGGGCGCATCCACTCGGTCGCGTTCTCGGTGGCGATCCAGAAGATGACGAGCCACACCACGTAGGGCCAGGCGAGGGTGCGGAGCTTGCCGGCGTAGTAGCGACCACGCGGTTTGGCGAGGGCGAGGGGGAGGAGAAGTCCAGACAGCAGCATGAGCGAGGTCATGCGGAAGGGCGCGAAGTACAGGGTGAGGTCGTCGATGACCGTGCCCGGGGTGACGTCTGCGATGTGCATGGGCACGTCGATGGCGTGGTTGGCGATGACGAGCAGGATGGCAGCGCCGCGGATGATGTCGATCCACCGTTCGCGGTGGCGGGGGAGGGTCGCCGCGGGCTGTCTCGCCGCGTCGTGTGCTGCCATGAATTCCCCGTCTCGCCGTGTCTCGACGCTACACTTCCCGGTTTTCTGGGCCGGAACATGGCGAATCGAGACAAAGTTCGGACCAATTCCGGGGCTAAATCCCGGGGATTTGAGCGTGTCGGGGCAATCGAAAGTTCCCAGGGGAGTATCAGCTTGGCCGCTGGGCCGGTACGATCACATGGAAATGAAAACACGCAACCAGAGTGCGCGTCGTTGGCCCCAGCTGACACTGCTCGTGGTCGTGGCTCTCGCTGCGGTCGCGTTGGTGGCTTTGGCGTTCATGCCACGTGAGGCCCCCGCGGGGGCTGGCGCAGAACCTATTCTTACGATCTCCAGCTCAGAAGACGCCGGTTCGGTGACGAGCTCCGCTGGTGGTCCATCCGCTTCGGCGCCATCCGCGACCCCTGCGGGCACCGGCCTGACCGTCGCGTTCATCGGCGATTCCTACACCGAGGGTGTCGGCGCGAGCGACCCGTCGCTGCGCTGGACGACCCTGCTGGCTTCAGCCAACGGCTGGGAAGAGCTGAACCTCGGCGTGAGCGGCGCGAGCTACGGCCAGGGCCTCGAGGAGTGGAACTCCTACGCGCTCCAGGTCGAAGAGGCGATCGCGGCCGAGCCGGACGTGGTCATCGTCTCCGGCGGTCTGAACATGTCGGAGCTCGACCAGGAGCTCGGCGTCGAGTCGGTCTTCACCGATCTCCGTGCCGGTCTGCCGGATGCCCGCATCCTCGCGGTCTCGCCGTTCTGGGTCAGCACGGCGTACCCCGCCCAGCTGGCGCTCACGAGCGAGCTCATCGAGGCTGACGTCACTTCCGTCGGCGGCCAGTACCTGGATGTCGGTCACCTCTTCGAGGACGAGTTCCAGTACTTCGAGCTCGACGGCCTGCACCCGGACGACGCCGGCCACCAGCTCATCGCGAACGCGGTCGACGCCGGCCTTCCGGTGGAGATCGGCGGCTGATCGTCGCTCGGCACCGAAGTGTGGTCACTCTGCGACTGATTGATCACATTTCACGAATTTACAGCCCAATAACATCACACCAGTAGTATGAGGCCGGGCTCGCCCCAGCTTGCCTGAGATACCCCCTGCGCTCCGAACCGCGAGCCACCCGTTTCGTGCCAGCCGCGAAAGCGGCAGCGGCACGAGCGCAAGAGACACACGGACGGACCTTTATGGAACTGCGCGACTACCTGCGAATCCTGCACAAAAACTGGATCATCATCTTGATCTGCACGCTTGCGGGGGTCGCTGGCGGTGCCGGCGTCTCGCTGCTGCAGACACCGAAGTACTCCTCGACGGCGGAACTCTACGTCTCGGTGCGCTCCTCTGACGGTGCTGTTGTCCAGGAGCTGAACCAGGGAACCTCGTTCGCCCGGCAGGCAGTGCAGTCGTACACGACAGTCGTCAACAAGGAGATCGTGACCTCACGGGTCATCGCGGAGCTCGGCCTCAACATGACGCCGGCGGAACTCGCCTCCAAGATCACGGCGACCAACGAGCTCAACACGGTTGTCATCGAGATCGCGGTCACTGACGAGGACCCGGTCCAGGCCGCGTCCATCGCGAACTCCGTGGCCACGAACTTCATCGATGTGATCGTCAACGAGCTGGAGAAGCCGGATGGCGCGTCGCCCAGCCTCGTGAAGATCGAACCTGTGCAGTCGGCTCAGCCCTCGGGAACCGCCGTCAGCCCTCGAGTGCCCATGAACGTCGGATTCGGCGCACTGATCGGGCTCCTGGTCGGTCTGGGAATCGCCTTCCTCCGCCAGTTCGTCGACACGAAGGTCCGGAGCACTCACGACATCGCGCAGATCACTGACCGTCCGATCATCGGCACGATCACGTTCGACCCGGATGCCGGCAAGCGGCCGCTCATCGTGCACGAGGAGCCGAAGAGCCCGAAGGCCGAGTCCTACCGTGCTCTGCGCACGAACCTGCGCTTCATGGACATCGAGAACACTCGCCACAGCTTCGTCGTGACGAGCTCCCTCCCCTCGGAGGGCAAGAGCACCACGTCCGCGAACATCGCGATCGCGCTCGCCGAGCAGGGCGCCAAGGTCGTCCTGGTCGATGGCGACCTCCGCAAGCCGAAGGTCGCGACCACCATGGGCGTCGACGGATCGGTTGGTCTGACCGACCTCCTGAGCGGCCGCGCAGAGCCCAAGGACGTCCTGCAGCGCTGGGGCCGTGGTCGCCTCTACGTGCTCCCCGCCGGACGCATCCCCCCGAACCCGAGCGAGCTGCTCGGTTCGCACACCATGCAGCAGGTCCACGACCAGCTGCTCGCCGAGCACGACTACGTCATCATCGATGCGCCCCCGCTGCTCCTCGTCACCGATGGTGCGGTGCTGAGCGAGCTCGCCCATGGCACGCTCCTCGTCGTCGCGAGCGGGCAGACCCCACGTTCGGCGCTCGCTGGCGCGGTCGCCCAGCTCGAGGGCATCGGCTCCGAGGTCTCGGGAATCGTCGTCACGAAGGTTCCGACCAAGGGCCCTGACTCCTACGCCTACGGCTCGTACGGCGCCTACGGTGCGTACTACGGGACGGATGAGGCCGGCAACCCGACGACCGAGTACCGCAAGATCGGCACGGGGCAGATGCCGATCATCAGCGCGAAGTCCAGGCGCAACAACTAGTCCTCGAATGCGTTGCCCAGTGCGCGGACACCTCCGAGCACTGGGCAACGCGCACGTTCCTCAAGAAATCATCCCCCAGCCCGGTCTTCAGTCAGTCGGGTGAGATTCATGGAGAAGAAGCAGATGCGAGTTTCCGTTATCGGATGCGGGTACCTGGGAGCCGTCCACGCCTCGGCGATGGCCGAGCTCGGTCACGAGGTCATCGGCATCGACGTCGACGAGCGGAAGATCGAGGCCCTGGCCGCCGGTCAGCCACCCTTCTTCGAGCCCGGTCTCCCTGAGATCCTGACGTCGGCCACGGCGAGCGGGAACCTCGAGTTCAGCACTGATATCGCAGCGGCGGCCTCAGCCACGGTGCACTTCATCGCGGTGGGCACCCCGCAGGCCAAGGACAGCGCTTCAGCTGACCTCACCTATGTGGATGCGGCGCTCTACGGGCTCCTCCCGCACCTCAAGGCCGGGGACCTCATCGTCGGCAAGTCCACGGTCCCCGTCGGGACTGCGGAGCGTCTCGCCGCCATCGTCGCAGAGCACGGAAGCGGCGCCACGCTCGCCTGGAACCCGGAGTTCCTCCGTGAGGGCTTCGCCGTCAAGGACACGCTCGAGCCCGACCGCCTCGTCTACGGCGTCGCTGACCAGACCGCGGCCGACGTCCTCGACGAGGTCTACGCGCAGGCCCTGTCCACCGGCACACCTCGCATCATCACCGACTACGCGACGGCAGAGCTCGTCAAGGTCGCGGCGAACGCGTTCCTCGCCACGAAGATCAGCTTCATCAACGCCATGGCGGAGATCTCCGAGGTCGTCGGTGCCGATGTCAAGGAGCTCGCAGATGCGATCGGACACGACGTGCGCATCGGTCGCAAGTTCTTGAACGCGGGTGTCGGGTTCGGCGGCGGCTGCCTCCCGAAGGACATCCGTGCGTTCACGGCTCGCGCCGAAGAGCTCGGACGTGGCGAGTCGGTCGCCTTCTTGAAGCAGGTGGATGCGATCAACCTGCGGCGTCGCCAGCGGGTCATCGATCTGGCTGTGGACGCGCTGGACGGATCCGTGAACGGCAAGAAGATCGCCGTGCTCGGCGTGACCTTCAAGCCGGAGTCCGATGACGTGCGTGATTCGCCTGCCCTCGACGTCGCCGTGCAGCTCAAGGGGCTCGGCGCGAACGTCGTCGCGACGGACCCGCAGGGCATCGAGAACGCCCGTCGGCGCCACCCGCAGCTTCAGTACGTCGAGTCGACCGAGGAAGCCCTCCGCGACGCCGAGGTGATCGTGCTGGTGACCGAGTGGGCCGAGTACCGTGCGCTCGACCCGGCCGCGGCAGCTCAGCTCGTCGCGAACCGCGCGATCATCGACGGCAGGAACGTGCTCGACCCGGCTGCATGGCGTGAGGCGGGTTGGAACTTCGTCGGCATGGGACGACGCTAGCGGCGCGTGCTCGGAGATGCAGGTGCGCGGGGAAAGGCTCGAGCATCGAACGGGATCGTCAGACTCCGTTCGTTGACTCGAAACATAACCCGGTTAGGCTTGGAACGGCGCGAAGGGGGCATCCCCAGTTGACTCGGCAAGTCTCGGCGATTTTCGGGGAACACTGACCCGCCAGTCAAAAGCGAGTCTCGCAGGTGTGCGCGTCACGTCCGACTTCGCCTTGATCAGCAAGGAGTGCCGAGCATGACAGAACCGTCCAAGCATGCGTTGAGTAGGCGAGGCCTCCTTCGAGCGGCCATCATCGGCGGCGCTGTTTCTACGGTCGGATTGTTCGCGGCGCAGAACCCCGCACATGCCGCGACCGCGTCGTTGGCGAAAATACGCACGCTCAGTTCGACCTGGTCGCCCGCAAACCGGGCTTTGTACACGGAGACATCAGCGATCGCTGCCTACTACGAGCGCTCCCTGGCAGCGGTGACCAACGCGATGGTCGGCGATGGACCGATGGCGGCGGGAGCCGGTCGACACGTGGCACCAAGAGGGTGGTTCACGGGCAAGTACTGGCGAGCAGCAGCGTCAACATGGTGGAACGCGCGCACTCAGGAGCACATCTCCACGCTCGCCTACTTCCTTGCGAGCGACGAACCGTGGAATGTGGAATACCGGGGCAACCGTGAGCTGAGGCTTCGACTCCTCGCTGCGATAGAAACCTACGCAGCAACACAGCTCGCGGATGGCTTCTTCCCTGAGGATTCAGGCGCACAGAGCGATGCCGCCGTTCCGAACCCGACGGTTGTGTCTAGTCTTGCTGCCACTGCATTCGGGGTGCAGGCCATGGCTTCCACCTTCGGTCTTCTCACGAAAGATCGCGCGACTGCCCCCGCAGCAGACCATGGTGCAATTGACGCCGCGCTCTCATCGCTGCGAAGCATGATCGGCGAAGCCGTGGCGACTGGTCTCGACCCCAACTCGCAGCTCTGGGGCCGCGCTGAGATCGACGTTGCCAATCAGCCAATCGGCATGATCGCCGCGGCAGTGCTCGCGGCCTTCGAGATACCAGACGATCGAACGGCGCTTTTGGCAAACGTGCCCGCTACGTTGGCCATCATTGCTGAGCGTGGGATCTCGACAAGCGGCCACACCGTGGAGCGAAAGGCCTACGACTACGGGTATACGGCGAACGTTGCAGTTCCGGACCTTGCAGTCATCGCTCGCCTAGCTCGCGAGATGGGGCGAGCAGACGTCGCCACGACGACGGAGGACATCGCCCAGCAGGTGACTAGGTTCGTTACACACACAGTGTTCTTCGAGCCGACGCCAGGACCGGATGGCTCCCCGAACTACGTGGAAGGCTTCCACTACGCCGGCCTTTCCGCCCGCAACACCGTGTTCACCTTCCAGCCCTACGACGCGATTCCCGGAGCCTGGAAGGCGCCCCTCGGAAAGTCGAACCAGACGCAGAGCTCGCTGACCCCGAGTCGCGACCTGCTCGCGGTGACTCCCGAGTTCGCCGCGCTGCACCCCTCTCAGGAAGCGGTGCAGGCCTGGTTCGACAACTGGGTGAGCGACCCCGCCATGTACCCGATCACGGACTGGGCGGCGAGGGTGCTCTCCGGGAGCCGCGAGCTGCTCAGCCCACGTCGCCTTCTCGGGACGGTGCAGACCGTCGCGCCCGCCCCGAGCGATGCTGAGCGTCGCGCCTCCGCCGCCGACTACCCGTACTTCACTGCCGCGTCGAGCAATACACTGCTGGCGGACACCGCACCGACAGCACCTGAAATCTTGCCCCGCTGGTATGGGTTCGTGCAGAGGAAGAACTTCCATCTGGGCTTCCAGTACGGATTGAACAGACTTGAGAACATGGCGTACGAGGGTGATACGAAAGCTCGCCCGCGCTACGGCCCGGGGATCCTCTGGACTCCGACCCGAGGCACGGTCGTCCTGTCCTCCAACGAGCCCGTCGCGAAGCTCTCGGGCTCCAAGGTGGTCAGGGACAACGAGGCCATCGACCGGAGCTGGGGCACCTACGCTGGCAAGACGGCGACCGGGTACGCCGAAGCCCTCACCCCGATGATCGCGACCTCGAGAAGCGCCTCAGGTGCGGTGATGGGCGCCGGGGAATCCACTGGGGCGTTCACCGTGACCGCCGTGAGCTCGGCGAAGTCGCCAGTCATGACGACGACCCTGCGGTTCAACGCCGGCCGGGTCTTCGGCAGCATGCAGGGCGAGCAGGACCGGTTTGTGCGACGCGTTCAGACACCCGGCAGAACCGGATACCACTGCATCCCCCTGCTCCTGGGCCCGGAGGACCATATCGAGTTCTCCGTACAGCCGTCTGCGGTGGTCGGTGCGGTGGTCGACAGCTCGGTGAGTGGACGCCCGCTTGTCGTGAACTCGCAGCTCAAGTCCACGCTCAGAGTCTCGACCGACCGGTTCACCATCGTCACGGGCGCGAACCGGGCGAATCGGCTCACCTTCATGTTCTCCGAGGGCACCAGGGCGTCGGCGTCCGAGCTCTCGTTCCTCGTGTACGAGAAGACGTACCTGTCGACCGCGAAGCGGCGCGTGGTCGTCAAGGTCCCTCACGGGGCCGACTTCACGGAGACGATCGTGTTCGGCGACTGAACTGCTCGTCAGCTCACACGCGAGTCACCAAGAGAGCGGGTATCGTTTCATCATCATTCGGTGGTCACGACGACGTGCTTCCTACTAGCTCTGGAGGTTCTTGTGCGTCGGCTCGTTCTCTGGCTGTCCGTTGGCGCGTTCGTCGTCGTCGCGGCGCTCGTAGCGGCGACGATCGTCTACGTGTTCCCGGCTTCGGACGAGGTCGAGCATGCCAACGCCGTCATCGTCCTCGGGCCAGCGACGCCCGACCGTGTCGCGCTCGGCCAGCAGCTCGTCGACGAAGGCCGCGCCGATCGCATGATCATCTCGGCGGGGAGGCCCGGCTGGGCCTACGACAAGGCCTCCATTCCCGAGTGCCGTGATCGCACAGCTGACTGCTTCATGCCGGTGCCCGCCACCACTGCGGGTGAGGCTCTGAAAATTGCGGAGATTGCTGAACGCGACAGTTGGACCTCGGTCGCTGTCGTTACTGCGACGCCACACGTCGCCCGCGCGCGAACCATCTTCGAGTCCTGCAGCGGGATCGCCGTAGACGTCGTCGCACCCCCAGCAGTACTTGAGCCTGCGGGGTGGCTCTACGAGTTCGCGTACCAAACAGGTGGCTATGCGAAATTTGCCATCGTCGGCTGCGCACAACCTGACGCGGCGTAGAAGCTCGTGACGGCGCCAGAAACTGGTGGGTCGAAATCGCCGCTCAAGACAGCACTCCTCCTTCTGTGCGGGGTGCTGCTTGTCGCTCTCTCCGGGGTGCTCGTCTTCTCGGTCAGCGACTGCACCCAGCCGAAGCCGCCCCCGACGTCCAGCGAGGCCCTTCCGCCGACGAGCGCCGTGGCGACCCAGGTGCCGGTCGTCGTGGGCCTCAGCGTGGACGAGGCGGCCGCGCGGCTCGCTGAGGCAGGCCTTGCGCCGATCTACATCTCGGAGCGTGACATCGACTGGGATCCGGAGGACCGGATCGTCGTGACTGCCTGGCCCCAGTCCGGTGAGATCACGGAGGATGGGACGGTCGCCCTCCGCGTGTCGGCACCGGTGCGATCACCGCAGGGCAGCGGCTCGGGGAGCGATGCCCAGGCGCTTCTCGAACGGCTCTGGCAGGTGCAGGACTTCGCAGACGGGTTCGATCGACCGCACGATGGCGGCGCCGCGAGCTGGTACGTGGGCGAGGTCAGCGGCTCAGTCAGTGACGGGCTCCAGGTCGAGCTCCGCGCAGACTCGGGCTCGGTGAGCGACACCGACCGGCGGCGCTTGGTCGCTGAGATCGGCACCCTGGTCAAGGGCACGTACCCCGATCTCGAGAAGGTCGTGCTGACCACCTCGGACGGAGTGCCGGTCGAGTGGTCAGCGGCGTCCGGCGGCTGACTTCTTCCCAGACCGCCCTCGCGCCAGCTTGTCGAGGCTCTCCTCGTAGCGCGCGCACACGCCTTCCCACGAGTATTCCGCTCGGCCGCGAGCGAACGCACGAGCGCTCAGGTCCTCCTGCAGAGCTGGGTCGCCCAGGAGGCGGAGGACACCGTCCGCGATGGCTGACGGTGTGGGCTCGACGAAGACCGCCGCGTCGTCGAGCACCTCTCGGTTGTAGACGGTGTTCCGCGCCACGGTCGGTGCGGCGCACGACATCGCCTGAACGAGCGCCGGGTTCGTGCCGCCAACGCTGTGTCCATGGAAATAGGCTCCAGCGTGCTGCCAGAGCGAGTGCAACCGGTCGTCATCGCTGACGTGGCCGAGCCAGTGCACCCTGGCGTTCGCGTCTGCGAGCTTCTGCGCCTTGTCGTCGAGCTCGCCACCGTAGCCGGTTGAGCCGACGATGACCACGTGGTGCGTCTTCGCGACGGTCTCCGCCGCTTCGAGGAACTCGCCCACCGTGTTCTCCGGCACGAATCTCGCGACCGCCAGGGCGTATCCGCGGTGGGTCAGGCCGGGCTCGATGGGGAGGTCCTCCGGCACATCGCCACCGTAGGGAATGAAGACACCGTCACGACGGAAGTCCCTGCGCCAACGATCGCCGATGGCGTGCGCGTCGAAGACGAGCTCGTCCGCCCACCACGCGGTCGCCTTGGCTCCTCCACGGAACATGGCCTTCGCCAGGCGCCCCCACTTGGCGCGATCCCACTCGATGCCGTCGACGTTGAGCAGCGTCGGGACCCCGCGTGCGCGGAGGAAGGGGAGCCAGAACCCATTGGCGACGTTCATCACGAGCGCGACGTCAGGGCGGCGCCTGGACGCGTCGAACATGGCCGTCGCGCCATACGACAGCGTGCTGAGGGACTTCGACTCGATGCCTCGAGTCACGGGAGTGTGCACGCGTGGGTCGCGCGTCGGGTCGCCCTCTTTCGTGGAGCCATCCCTGCCGTAGACAGTCACGTCCCAGCCCTGGTCGACGAGGTACGGAGCAAGGCGCCGAACGGCTGTCTCGAAGCCGCCGTAGTAGCTCGGGTAACCGCGAGTACCGATGATCGCGACTGATCGATTCATCAGGTCAGGCCTCTTTCGCGTTGAGGTGGGAAGGGGGTGAACGTCAGTCCTGCGACTCGCAGGGCTGAGGTCGACCGACCTCCAGCGCAGGTGGGGGATGCGCTAACGGGGGAAACGAGCGCGACGCGATGCGATAGCTCGATCACGCTACACTCTATGGCATCCCCGATGACGGTCCTGTTTCGTGCGAAGACTCTTGCTTCTGCGAGTCAGGACCGAGCTGTTTGCACGTGCCTGAACCTACCGAAAGGCCCAGCCGATCGTGACTCGCGTCCTCCTTACCCATCCTGGTGCGGAGCTGTACGGAAGTGATCGCATGGCCGTAGCCTCGGTGCGTGCGCTCGTCGAAGCCGGCGACCAGGTGGATGTGGTGCTGCCGTCTGACGGACCGCTCGTGCCGCTCCTCACGGAGGCGGGTGCCCGGGTGCTCGTTCTCCCTCTTCCCGTGCTGCGCAAGGCGATGCTGCGCCCCCTCAAGCTGCTGCAGCTCGCAGCCACGATGCCGCGCACGATCGTTCGGTCGATGAGAGTCCTGCGTCGCCTCGAAACCGACGTGGTCTACGTCAACACGATCACGCAGCCGTGGTGGCTCCTCGCGGCGGCCTTGGCGAAGAAGCCGAGGCTCGTGCACGTGCGCGAAGCGGAATCAGAGCAGCCGGCGATCGTCCGCAAGGTGCTGCTCGCTCCGCTGGCACTCGCGACCCGAGTGGTCTGCAACAGCAAGGCCACTGAGCGATACGTGCTCGACGATGCGTCCGGCGTCACGGGCAAGACCTCCGTCCTGTACAACGGCAAGGACTGGGCCCCGTACGAGGCTCCGGTGTTCGAAGGGTTCGCGGAGCCCGTTCGCCTGCTCCTGGTGGGGCGCATCAGCCCTCGCAAGGGCACCGACACCGCGATCGAGGCTGTTCACCTCCTCAGGCAGCGAGGCATCGACACGAAGCTGACGCTCATCGGTGACGTGTTCGACGGGTACGAGTGGTACCGGGACGAGCTCGGCGCGCAGATCGCGAAGCACGGTCTCGAGGATGCCGTCGTCTTCGCCGGCTTCGACCCGGAGCCAGCGGAGCGCTTCGGGGAAGCGGACCTGGTGCTCGTCCCATCGCGGCTCGAGCCCTTCGGAACCGTGGCGGCCGAAGGCATGGCCGCGGGTCGGTGCACGATCGTTGCTCGCACGCAGGGTCTGGTGGAGATCGTCGACTCGGCAGAGGTCGGGCTGACCTTCGAGGCCGAGAACGCTGGGGAGCTGGCCGAGGCCTGCGCGCAGCTCATCGCCGACCCGGATCGGGCTGTGGCCATGGCTGCCGCGGGACGCGCCCGAGTCCTCGAGCGGTTCTCGACTGAGCAGTACGCGGCAGGGACGCGTTCCATCGTCGCCGAACTCGAGAAGAGCGTCTGAGCGATATGAAGGTCTGCATCGTCTCCGTCCCACTCACCACGAGGAGCGGCGTCTACCGCTCCACCTACGACCTCGTGACCGCCGCGCGGGAAGCCGGCCTCGACTGGTCCGGGATCATCGCCATGAGGCCGAGCGCACTCGGCTCCCCGCCGCAGGGCGATCTCGGAGTGCACGAGACCACGATCGACGTGCACGGCATGAAGCTGATCCCGGCGATCAGGCGGCTTCTGCTGAGCCGTGCCGAGTTCCGCGAGGCCGATGTCGTCATCACGATGATCGGCCAGAGCGACATCGCGGTGAGCGGCCTGGGGAGCAACCGGCCGAGCACGTGGGTCTCGTTCGTCCGCGGACTGCCGTGGCCGGCGCACGGTGAGGCGAAGGCGCTGCGCCGAGTGCTCCAGCGAGTTCTCGTGACCCGTGCCATGCGGAAAGCCGACGAGGTCTGGGCGACGACGACGGTGCTCGCCGACGGAGTCCGCTCTGCGGTCGATCCGGTGATCGTGCCGGCTGGGGTCCCCTCGGTCGAGCGCATCGCTGACGGGTCACTGGGACGGGACGGGCACCTCGTGTTCGCCGGTCGCCTCGACCGCGACAAGCGCCCACTCTTCTTCGCTGAGATCGTGCGCCGGACGGGGGCGCTGGCCAAGGCGTTCGGCGCCGGCCCATTGCAGGGCGAGCTCGAGCAGTCACGGCCCGAGACGCTCGACATCTCCGGCTGGGTGGACCCGGCCGCCCTCTGGCAGGGAGCGACGGCCTTCCTCGGCACGTCGAGCCGTGAGGCGTTCGGCAGGAGCGCGGTCGAGGCCGCGCAGCACGGCGTCCCCGTGATCCTCTCGCGGGACTACGGTGCCGCACCGTTCCTCATCACGGACCCCGAGCTCGTGGATGCCTTCGTGCTGCCGAGCGAGCCCGTCGAGCTGTGGGTTGACGCGGTTGAACGACTCCTCGACGACGAGGCGCTGCGGCGACGGCTCTCGGACCACCTCGTGGAGAACGCCCGCGAGATCACCATCGAGCGGTCGGTTGCACGCGTCGACGCTCGCCTCCGGGAGTTGGCGGCCGGCTGAGAGCCTGCCCTCAGGCGGCTTGATCCGGAGCGGCGACTGCTGCGGCAACCCGCGCACGCATGTCCGCGGCTCGGGCGGCTCGGGCTCCGCGCAGCGCTCGGTACAGGCGCACGTGTGCGAGGCCGGTGGTTGCCCACGAGCGACGCTCGGAGAAGGCGGAGGCTGACGTGCGCCGTGCCGGGGCATCCCGGTAGGCGGCTTCCAGCACCTCGCCCGTGAGTGGTCCCTGGTAGAGCGTGAGGAGTTCCGACCCCACCTCTCGCTGGAGCGCGAGGTTGGAGGAGCTGACCGGCGCGAGCACGGGGCACCCGAAGCTCAGCGCGTAGATGAGGGCGCCCGAGTTGTACATCTGGAGGTACGGGAGCACCACGAGTCTGCTCTCGGCGAGCTGATCGAGAAGCTCGGGGTCTTCGACGAAGCGCGCATCGAACGCCGTGCCGGGATGCGCATCCGCGAGCTGCTGGATCGTGTGACGGTACTGCGCGTTCTTCGCGGCACCGAGGATGACCAGTCTCGACCCAGGCAGCCGCTGCTGGTCGTAGCTCTCGATGAGGGACTCGATGCCCTTGTAAGGGCGAACGAGGCCGAAGTGGAGGATCTGGTGCACCACGCGTTCCTGAGACGCCCAGCCCCCCTCCTTGTGCTGACGCAGAAGTGGGACGTAGTCCCCGTGGGGCACGGTGACCCCCAGCGAGAGGTCGTTGTCTTCTGAGCTGTTGAGGTAGATGCGCACGTCGACGGCCCGGATCAGGAGGTCGATCGCGAACGCTGTGGTCCGCCGCCCTGCTTCGTGGGGCTTGAGATTGTGCACCGTCCACACCAGCGTCTTGCGGGTGAGCCGGATGCGCAGGACCAGGGCGACCAGGAGGAAGGACTTCAGGAGCTCACGCACGGCGGAGGGGGCGACGACAAGAGCATCGGGCCAGTGCAGGTGGAAGATGTCCCAGCGGCCGATGAGCGCCGTCTTCCACGAGAAGAACTGCAGGTCGACGTCGTCGGCGAGCGCTTGTGCGAGAAATGCCGTGTACGGGTTCCCACCTCCGGGCGGCCGGTTGTAGGACATCAGCACTCTGGGCTTCGGGGGAACGCTCGACATGTTCAGTGCCCTCAGCTCGCCGTGGTCCACAGATCGGTGGGGAAGGCCGCCTCGAGGGGCGCGGGGTCCCAGGCGGCAAGCGGGTCCTCCGTCGAGGCCGTCCGGGCAGGAAGCAGCTGCAGAGCCTCGTCGAGGTTCGAGGCGATCGTCCAACTGCTCCTCCCCGTGCCGCGGAAGTAGTCCTCGTACTTGAAGACAGGCTCGACGGGAGAGGCGATGAGCACGACCGGCACGCCGAGCATCTCGGCGAAGACGAGTGCGTGGAGTGAGCTTGTGACGAGTGCCTCGCTGCCGGCGATGCGGGCTGCGATCTCGTCCACGGAGCGCCTGGGGCTGAAGAAGTCCGGGTGGCTGCGGTACTCCCGCGCGTCGTTGAGGTTCGGGATGACGCTCAAGCGCCGGGACGGGAGGAGCGGGTGCCGCGCGCGCAATCCGTCGCCCAGCAGCAGAGCCGGGTCGCCGTAGACCTCGGGGGCGTCGATTCCGCGCTCGCGGCGAAGCCATTCCCGGGTGAGCGGCCCCCGCACAGCGCGCACATCGAGTCGAGTGAAGCGGTGGGCTTGCTCGACCGTCTTGCCGTTGACGCCGGTTCCCCAGATCACGTCGTTGTCGACGGCGAAGTGCATGACGGATCCGACGGAGAAGAGCGTTCGCGTCGAGTCCACCGCCTGGTGGGGGCCCGAGCCGAGTCGGGACTCGGCGACCTGCGCGACGACCTGCGGGCCGATCAGATCACCGAAGTTGTTCTTCCGGGGCCCGAAGGTGCGACCTGCGAGTCGCAGACGACGGTACCGGTGGGGGTTCCACATGAATGCGGGCACACCGTGGACGTGCTTGAGCACAGGCTTCTCCTGGAATGTTCGTTGGGAGGGAGTCGTCAGCGCAAGCGCAGACCCTTGGCAGCGGGACGGATCGGCAGGGCAGCGACCGGCGGCGGCAGCTCGACGGGCTTCTTCGCGAGCTTCCCGCTGAAGTAGCCGAACGTGAAGAACCAGATGTGGAGGACGAAACCTCCCGCGAATCCCCATCCGGTCAATCCGACGACAACCATCGCCATGGTTAGCGTAAAGAGCGCCAAACCAGAATCTGAGTGCTGATTCTTCCTGTTGTAGTCGCGGAGGCCCTTAATGACCAGCGCAACCATCGGTCCGAAGAAGAGTAGTGCCCCTACGACGCCCTGTTCCGCGGTGATGTAGTAGAACACATTGTGCACGGGCCACCCGCGCGCGGTGAGCGCATCGAACTGGCCGAAGTAGGTGATGTAGTTTCCCGGCCCGATGCCGAGCATGAGATTTCTACCGATGTGCTCCTGCGCGACGGCAAGGAGGTGCTCTCGTTCTCCACCGAGTGGGTCCTGCTGGAAGCGGGCGAGGATGGCATCGAGAGAGAGCGCGCCAACGAGCGCGATCGCGCCACCGAACCAGATACGTCGCTTCATGACGCCCTTGCCGCGCTGGAGAATGATCCAGAGCCCGAGCATGCCGATCAGCGCGATGAAGTTCGTGCGACTCGCTGAGAGGCCGACCCCCAGCAGGCCGGCGAGCATCGCGAACGTCGCTGCGCGAGCGACCACCTTGTCGGTGGACGTGCTCAGCGGCAGCGCGATCGCAGTCAGGCAGATGACGATCTTCCCCAGGTTGCCGGGGTGCCCAGCCGTGCCCGCCGAGCGTCCGGATTCGAGGATGGATGCTTCGGAGACGGCGGCGAACCAGGAGAGGCCGAAGCTCTGGCCCAGCGCGATGAGCGCTTGGAAGCCGAGGATGGCGAGGATCGCGAAAGCAAGCCAACGTTCGAGTTGAGGAGCTGTCTCGGCCCGTCCGACGAACGTCCCGACAAACCAGGCGAGAATCGCGACGAGGATGAGCGTTAGAGCGTCTCCCGAGACGTGCGGATTCGTCCAGCCGGTGGTCACCATGAGGATCAGGTAGGCCACCAACGGGATGAAGACGACAGGAATCGGCAGCCGCGGCTTGGCGAAGATGGCGATGATGACGCAGATGAAGAGGCTCACTGTGGACAACGGCACCGGGTCGAACCCGAACAAGTACACCTGGCTGCGTGGGAAGAGCGCAAGGCCCACGAGCGCGACGAGCGCGACGGTGGTCGTGGCTCCCGCGACGCGAAGGCCAATCAGTGTCGCGACGACGATGAGGATCGGCAGGAGGACTTCGGTCATCGAACCAATTCCTTTCTCGGTGCGTCAGCGCTCTGCTGACTTTCGGGTTCCTTCATACTCACAGGTCAGCGCCGCGCCGTCACGCGGTGGATGCGGATGCGATGCCGCGTTCGACGAGTTCGGCTCGAGTGGGGAACGCGAAGTCGTCGAGGGTCTTCTGAATGTGGACCGGGGAGCCGAGGCGTGGCTCGCGCAGGGCCTCGTCGATGGAGACGGGGGTCGACCAGGGGAGGTCGACTGATGCGAAGTAGTCCTGGTACTTGAGTTCAGGCTCGCCGTTGACCGGTGCCACGAGCTTGACGGGACGTCCGAGCGCATGCGCGAAGATCAGCCCGTGGAGCGACGAGGTGTAGACGAACTCCGCGCGGAGGATCTCGCGAACCAGGTCCTCCGGCTCGCAGTCGATGCTGACGAGGGAGAACTCGCGGCGGCGGCGGAAGAGCGGCAGATCGCGGTAATGGGGGATGAAGATGACCCGACCCGCTTCGGCCTGGGTCTCGGCGCAGGTCTTGGCGTAGATGGACTCGACTGCGAGACCGGGGTCGAGCTGTGATGTGACGTTCGAGGTGTCGTACCCGGCTTCGTCAAGGGCTCGCATCGTCAGCGGCCCACGCACGGCGCGGATGTCGGAAGGCCCCTCTGCCGCAGCAGGAAGCTCACGACCCTTCGTCCCGACCCCGCACACGATGTCACCAGGCAGCGCGCGATGGATGACGGAGCCGACGAGCAGCAGGCGCCCGCCGATGTCGGTCAGGTTGTCCGGCTCGTCGTCGTAGAGGAATCGTACGAGGTCTCGATTGAAGAGGTCGCCGGCGTTGCCGACCCGCAGCTTGCCTCGTCGGGGGATCGAGAAGCGACGGGTCCGGTCGACCGGGTCCCAGTAGAACGTCTTTACTGCCACAGTGCCTGCTCCTCGATTTCCGCGATGCCGAATTTCACGTCATTGACTCCGTAGCTGAGCCGAACCGTCGACCCGAGGACATCGGCCCCGGCGAAGTAGCTTGCGCTCAGCAGATTGCGATTGTGGACGCCTCGCCGTGGGAGAGCGCTTGCGACCGAGTGCACCAGGCGGTGCTTGGAGAACTCCACCGTCGGTGTCGTCGTGTCGAGCCGAGAGATGCGCACGGGGCGTCCGACGTAGGCGCGCTTGGACCGGATGGAGAAGCGCTCGTGCGCCATGAGCACGAGCGAGCCATCTGCGGTCAGGCAGGGCTGAGAGCCGATGGTGGTCGCTCGAGGAACCCTCACCGGGTACTGGGCGTCGTGCCGCGTGAGCTCGAAGGTGATGTCCGGCGTCTCGCCGACCTGCCCGTCGACGCGGAGGAGCGTCATGAGCGGTTGCAGGCTGTAGATGCCGCCAAGCTCCCCGTCGGAGAGCTGGTGGAACGCCCAGTTCTTCTCGATGCGCTGCCGTTCGGCGTTGGCGAGCTGCACCCGGCTCGGTGCGGACAGCAGGGGGGCGACCCTCATGATGAAGATGTCGTTCTGAGTTCCGCTCGGCCATCCCGTGTTGAAGGTCGCGAACACCCCGTCCTTCGTCGCGAAGAGCTTCGGGTCGGCGACCGGGGCGACCCCGTGCGAGCCTGCGTGGGCGGTGAGATCGACGACCGTCCAGTCGTCGCTCCCGACCGGGGCCGAGGCGAGATATGCCCGGAATGGCTTCTGGCCGCTCTCGTCGAGCGCTCGGAAGGAGACATGCAGTGCGTTGTCACGCTCGAGGACGCACACGTTGAAGACGTCGCTCAGGCCAGCGTCGTGTGCTGCCGAACGCAGACTTGTCGACAGCGCCAGGTTCTGGCGTCTGACCAGCGTGCGAAAGACCATTCGAACGTGACTCCTCGTAGCACTGCGGGGGGATGTCACGCGGACCGGCGACGCAGTTTTCGTACCAGTCCGATGATCGTCGTCCGCTGCTCACGACCGGCGACGAACCACAGGACGCCGAGATACAGTGCGAACGCGGTGATGGCCGCTGGCACGGTGTACCCGACGACGCGGGGCTCAACCGCAGCCCACGGTGTCAGGTCGAGGATCAGCAGCAACGCGACCATCGGGACGGCGGCAATTGTACATCGGATGAGCTGCCCCATGTAGGGGCCGATGGCGATCGAGGCCTGCTTCGCAAGCAGCACGAGGCGCAGCGGCCAGAGCAGGATCACGCGGACGCTGCGGGAGAGCGCCACCCCCTGGATGCCGAACGGCAAGGCGACGAACAGCAGAATGACGCCCACGATGTTCTGGGCGAGCGCGAGTCCGAAGGCGGATTTCGCTCGACCTGCTGCGATGAGCACGCTTCCATCGAAGTAGGTCACGGAAACCAGGATGATCGACGGGATCAGGAGCTGGAACACCGGAATCGAGGCCACCCATTCCTCGCCGAAGAGGTAGGGGATGAAGTCCGGCGCGAGCAGCCCCAGGATGAGGAAGACCGGGATCGCGACTGCGGACGAGGCGAAGGTGAGGCTGCGCATGACCACGTTGGTCTTCGCGACGTCTCCCTGTGTTCGGGAGAAGGTGGTCAGCGAGACGCGGCCGACCACCGAGGTCACGAGCTCCGAGGTGATCGTGAGGATCCGCTGCGCGAAGAAGTAATAGCCGAGCGCGGTCGGATTGATTGCAGCGCCGATCACGAGCTTGTCGATGTTCGCCTGCGTCGCGCTGAGCAGTTCCACGCCGAGGACACTGAAGCCGATCGAGGCCATGGAGCGCAGCGAGGTCCAGGAGAACTCGAACTTGGGACGCCAGCGTGAGGCCGCCCAGAGCGTCACGAATCCGACGAAGCTCTGCACCAGGGCCTGCCCGACGAGCGCCCAGACGCCGTAGCCCATGATCGCCATGGGGACCGCGACGCCGGCGCCGGCCACCGTGCCCGCGAGCTTGCGGATGGAGAGCTGCTTGAAGTGGAAGTCGCGTTCGAGGAGTGCCGCCGGGGTGCTGCTCAGTGCGGCGAGCACGATCGCGATCGACTGCACACGCAGGATGTCGCCAAGCTCCGGTTCGCCGAGCAGGAGCGCGATGAGCGGCGCGCTGAAGAAGAGGGCGACGTAGATGACGACGGAGATGCCGAGGCTGGTCCAGAAGGTCGTCGACGCGTCTTTGGGTTCCAGAGTGAGCCGCTGGACGAGCACCTTGTTGAAGCTCGAGTCGACGAACACCTGCAGGATCGCGGTGAAGACCGTGGAGAGGGCGAGGAGCCCGAAGTCTCCCGGTGCGATGAACCGAGCCAGGAGCGCGAAGACGCCGAGCGCGATGAACCGCGAGGCCCATCGCTCGAGGACGATCCATCCGATGCCGCGGACAGCTTTCGCGCCGATTCCGTCGTCGTCGGGTGCAACGGTCATGGTCTGGTGGCCTCCAACTGCTGGTAGCGCGAACCAAGCGGCCCGCATGACATTATCAGGGGCGTGCAGGCTTGGGGCCCACTTTCCCCACCGTTGAACCTCGGCTGGCTGGGCCGTCTGCGAGGCTCATCCCGCGACGGTCGGACCGACGGCTTTGTGTGCTCGTGGAAATTAGCCGCACGGATCTCTCTTAGGCTCGTTTTCAGTGCGACGTGCTTCGCACACCATTTGTTGCGGACCAAGCGGTCCGACTCGAGCAACCGCCCGAGAATCTGCCCTTTCGTGCACGAAAGTTAGAACTATGCGCGCATGATGTACGGACGTGATTCGAGGGATCTCGATGCTGCTTGTGACCCTCTTTCATTGTGGTATTGGTGTCGCCTACTTCGAGAATTTTTATCCGCGTGGAATTGATGTCTTCAATCGAGTGGTGCGAGCCGTGCCGAATGCCAGCGCTGATGTTCTTGTCGGGTATGTTGTTGCGCAGATCGCTCTCGAAGTCAGCAGTGCCGTCCTTCGGGGGTGTAGTGCACAAGATCGGGTGACCGTATCTGCTTTGGCGCCTGATCGGCTTGGTGTTGGCTGGCGACGTCATTTTCGCTGGGGTGCTTGTGCGCGCAGCACCGATCGGTGGTGGAGGTGTGGCTGCGACGCCCCTTTGTCTGGATTATTGCTGTCGCTTCGGTTGCAGTCTCGTCATAGTTCAACGTGGTCGGGTTTAAAGTAGTGTGCGAACCAATTTTCGTGCTTGGGGTTCTTGGGTTCATCTACTTGGCGATGAGCTGGGTCCCACTCATCTCAACTGGGAAGCCTGCGCAATTTCTAGAATATCCTGTTGTGAATTCGATTGTCTTGTGTATCATTCACCTCTTTGCGATTAGAGTTGCGGGAACACTGCCGGCGATGGTGGATGCAATCGACACGTATATGCAGTATTCGATATTCGTGATCTTTGGGCTTGGGTCAGGGATACTTCTCATGCGGGGTGGCAACCGTGGCTGAACGGACTGTTTGTGTGGCCGTTTAGTCGCCGTGTTTCTGTGTTGTAGAGGCCGCAATTCAAGTGTGCTCGTCAAATAGCGCTTCATCCACTAGGCTCTTGGCAGCCCCCGACGTTGGAGCCCCTATGAAGAAGTTCCACGCCCTTGTATGCGCGCTGCTCGCCGGACTCCTCGTCGGAGGCGTCGCCGCAGCCCCCGCAGCGGCAGAGCCTGCCATCGTGGCGCAGGTTGCCAGCGAGGAGCCAGAGCTGCTCTCCCTGGAGATCGTGTCCTCCCTCAAGGTCAAGGGAGGCGAAGAGATCCGATTCAACTGGACCGTCCGCAGCAAAGCGGACATCGACTACTCCTACGTCAGCCTGCAAGCTGTAACCCCGAAGAGAGGGGAGCAGGACTATCAGGACGTTGGCTTCGACGTCACGGAGCCGACCACGCGGGACGGGGACATCGTCTCCGGAACGGACTCGCTCGTCGTGGGCGGGTCGTCTTGGGGTGCGCGCACTTGGTACGTCTCCGTCTTCCGGTTCATTGATGTCGAAGGCAACATCCTTTTCGCGTACCACGGCGACAACGACACAGTCGCGAATGTCCCGAGGATCCACGTCGATGGCAGGAATGGTGACAAGGACGGCCCCGAGCTCTTGTCTGTGTCCATGGAACCACCTGGTGACCTGGTGCTCGGCGACCAGTTCACCATCGACTACACCGCACGGGACCCAGCCGGAGTCGCAAGCGTCGGCTTCACCGTCTCCACTCCTGATGGGTCCGAGCGGGCAGCGGGGTCCGCGCCTGACCGTGTCGACGGGGACATCGTCTCTGGAACGGTCACCTTCACGGTCGATCGACCGTACTGGAGGATCAGCGAGTACACAGTGGTGAGTTCCCGGCTGCTCGACTCGTTCGAGAATGCGCGGGTGGTCAATGCGGCAGACAACGCGGTGCTCACCGCGCTGCCGTCCTTCAACGTGACCTACATCGGGGAGCCTGACAACTCGCCTCCCGAGTTCGTAACCGCGAGGTTCCTCTCGCCTCAGATCATCTGGGGCCAGCAGGAAGTGCTCGTCGAATGGCGGGCTCGAGACGACAGCGAGATCCAGGACATGGTGGTCATCCTTGAAGGTCCGGATGGTGAGGAGTACGTGATGTACAACCGTGGTCTGATTCCCCGGACGAAGGACGCAGACGGCCTGTTCACCAGCATCGCCTTCACTCACTTCGAGCCTCCCGCGGGCCCGGACGGGACCTACGCGGTCACCGGCATCGCTTTCAGGGATATCTACTACAACATCAGCGTCGTGAATGCGGAAGACAACTGCATCCTCGCGTCCCTGCCCACCTTCACCTTCCTCGGCTACTGGGTGACCGAGCCCCCGGCGCCCACGGCTGCCCCGAAGCCCAGCGAGACCGAGGTGCCGGCGGTGTGCCAGACGGCCGCCCCCACCGAGTCGCCGGTTCCGACGGAGACGGCGCTTCCGACGGAGACTGCGGTTCCGACGGAGACGGCGCTTCCGACGGAGACTGCGGTTCCGACGGAAACGGCGCTTCCGACGGAGACGGCCGTTCCGACCGAGACGACGACAGCGACCGCCACGCCCACTTCAACCGAGGCGCCGACCGCCTCGGCTCCGCCGGAGACGGCTCCTCCCACCCAGTCCACGGAACCCGTGCCCGGCGAAACCGAGCCCGAGCCCACCTGGTGGGCAACGCCGACCGTGCATCCAGTGCCGTCCGAATCCGCGACCCAACCAGCGACCCCTGGATCTCCGTCCGCATCATCGACCGCTGGCGTGCCGGCGGCGACCGCAGCACCGACGGATGGCGGAACAGGCCTCGCGACGACCGGAACCGACGGAGGCGGCCCTTGGCCGATCTTCCTCGCCGGGAGCTCCCTGCTCCTCGGGGCTGCCTTGTTCCTCGGGCGGCGGATGCCCACGAAGTCGCAGAAGTAGCGGACCTGCCGCGAAACGCGCAGGACCTCGTGGACCGGGCTTCGAAACCTCCTGGATACCGAATTCCAATACGCTAGCTCCATGCGCGCACCAATAACCAAGGCTGTCATCCCCGCGGCAGGCCTCGGGACTCGCTTCCTGCCTGCCACGAAGGCCATCCCGAAAGAGATGCTCCCCGTCGTCGACCGCCCCGCCATCCAGTACGTCGTGGAGGAGGCTGTCGAGGCCGGCCTCTCCGACGTGCTCATGATCACCGGCAGACACAAGGCGTCGCTCGAGAACCACTTCGACCGCGTGGCCGAACTCGAGACGCTCCTCGCGGCTCGCGGTGAGCACGAGAAGCTCGCCCGCGTGAACGCGGCGACCAACCTCGCCGACGTGCACTACCTCCGTCAGGGCGACCCGCTCGGCCTCGGCCACGCCGTGCTGCGCGCCAAGCAGCACATCGGCCACGAGCCGTTCGCCGTGCTCCTCGGCGACGACATCATGTCCTCCGGCGGATCCCTGCTCAAGCGCATGATCGAGGTGCACGAGCAGACCGGCGCCAGCGTCGTCGCGCTCCAGGAGATCGACCTCGACCAGATCTCCGCGTATGGAGTCGCCGCCTACGACACGAGCATCCCGCGCGAACAGGGCGTCGTCGGCCCCGACACGATCCAGCTGACCGGGCTCGTCGAGAAGCCAGCCCGTGAAGACGCGCCGTCGAACCTCGCCGTCATCGGGCGCTACCTGCTGCGTCCCGAGGTCTTCGAGGTCCTCGAGCGCACAGCCCCCGGCCGCGGCGGGGAGATCCAGCTCACCGACGCCCTCGAGGTGCTCGCCGGCGACCCCGAGGCGTTCGGCGGAGTCGTGGGCGTCGTCTACGGCGGACGCCGCTACGACACCGGCAACAAGCTCGAGTACATCAAGGCGACCGTCGAGCTCGCGAGCCAGGACCCGAAGCTCGGTCCCGAGCTCCGCCCCTGGCTGCAGTCTTTCGCGGCGCAGATCGCCGACTGAGCCGAGACGACCACCAGACGGGGGCCCTGCGCAGGACGCGCCGGGTCCCCGTTTTGCTTCTCGCCGATCTCCGCGACCTCGTTCACTAGCCGGTCACCTAACGGACATCGGCTGATTTCCCCGGGCCTCTACGCTCGCCGGGTTCATCCCCCGACCGTTAGGCCGAACCCCGCATGCGCATCACGACGTCACGACGACGCCTCGCTTCCACCATCGCTGTGACGACCGGGCTGGGGGTGCTCCTCTCCGGCTTCGGCGCGGGGGCAGCATCCGCCGCCGAGCCGTTCACCGACGACCAGCTCGCCTACGACTACCCGTCGAACGCCGAGTACGACTACGTGCCGATCATGGACCAGTTCTCCTGGCTCGTCACCGACCGCGCCGACATCATCGCGCTCAACGACAGCCAGACCGTCGACATCAACACCTCGGCCACCCCCGAGCAGGTCGAGCGCGCGATCGTCGACCAGTACGAGGACATGTCGGTCTCCATGGCCGACGGCCTCGGCGAGAACCTCGGCGCGATCTACACCGAGGCGCGCCTCGCGGGCGAGCTGCCGAAGATCGACGCGCTCCTCGCGAAGAGCGGCGGCCTCGTCGGCTACTACTCGTCGTCCAACCCCTCGAAGAACTACTTCGACTACGACCGCCCCTACATCCGCTTCCCCGAGCTGCTCCAGTACCGCGACAAGGAGGGCGGCGACGCCTGGGACTCCACGAGCGGCGCCTACCCCAGCGGCCACACCTCGCAGGCGTACTGGCAGGGCACGTCGCTCTCGATGATGCTGCCAGAGCTCGCCCCGCAGATCCTCGCCCGCACCTCCGAAGCCGGGAACAACCGCATCGTCATGGCAGCTCACTACCCGCTCGATGTGATGAGCGGACGCATGATGGGCCAGCACATCGTCGAGCGCCGCATGAGCGACCCGGCGTTCCGTGAGCTCTTCGCCGAGGCCGAGGCCGAACTGCGCGGCGTGCTCGAGGCTGGATGCGGCGCCGCCCTCGCCGACTGCATCGAAGCCGACACCCCGTACCTCTCCGACGGCGACGCGCTCGCCCTGTACGAGCAGCGCATGTCGTACGCCTTCCCGCAGATCGCACCCGCCGGGGACGCCGTGACGATCCCCGCGAACGCCGAGTCGCTCCTCATCACGAGCCACCCCGACCTCACGCCCGAGCAGCGCCGCCAGGTGCTCGAGCTCACCGCGCTCGACTCCGGCTACCCGCTCGATGAGGGCGCAGAAGGCAGCTGGCAGCGCCTCAACCTGGCCGCCGCCATGGCAGCTCAGGTCGAGGTCGACGCCGACGGGAACATCAGCCTCGTCGACGCCGGAGCCGAGCAGCCCGAGCCCAGTACGCCGGGCACCGCCGAGCCCACCGTGACCCCAGCCCCGACGGTGGCGCCCACCGCCACCACGGAGCCCACCGCGTCCGCGACTGCGGCGCCTACCGCTTCGGCGACGACCACGCCCTCCGCCTCCGCCACGTCGACGACCGCACCGGTCGCTGGCGGCGGCAACGCCGACAACGGCTCGGACGCGCTCGCGACAACCGGCGCCGAGAACGTCGGCGCTGGCATCCTCGCCGCATTCGCGCTGCTCGCGACCGGTCTGACCGCACTCGTCGTGCGGAAGCGCTCCGCGAAGACGAACAGCTAGCAGACGGCGAGAACACGAGGCCCGCAGGCCCGCCGCGCCCGGAGCATCCACCAGATGTCGGGGGCGGCGACCTGCGGCTTTCGTCTACCGCTGATCGACTCGAGGCCGGCCCGTCCGCCCCACCGAACTTCCTGCGCATCCACCCCAACCACTGGCGTCGTCGTTCACCCCGAGGTGGACTATGACCCATGGCAAAGACAACACGCGTGCTCAGCGTCTCGGTTCCCGTCTCCGACGTGGACGCGGCGCTCGCCTTCTACACGGACGTGCTCGGCTGCGAGCTCGTCATGGACGTCGAAGCATGGCCAGGCGCCCGCTACGTCGAGGTGCTCCCGCCTGGCTCGAGCGTCGGCATCGTCCTGCTCCCGCACGACAGCGAGATCCCCATCGCCGTGCGCCTCGGCACCACCGACGCGCAGGAGGCACACGACCGGATCAAGGCCAGCGGTGTCGAGCTCCACAACGCCGAAGTGCTGCGCTGGGAGAGCGTTGCACCCATGTTCTCGTTCGAAGACCCAGACGGCAACGGGCTCGTCTACCTGGAGGACCAGCCCGGCCAGACACTGGGGGAGTAGGGGCGCGGATGCGCGAAGACACCCGCGCCCGCACCCGCCGCTCGCGCAACGCCGCACGCATCCTCGTGCTGGCCGCTGCCGTCATCGGCGTCGTGCACGCCGCCTTCAGCGCCTCCTGGGCGCTCGGCGGAACCTGGCTGCTGTCGACCATCGGGGCGATCGCCGTCGAGTTCTCGAGGCGAGAACCACTGGAGTCCGGCCTCCTGCTGGGCACCGTCGCGCTGGTCAAGCTGCTCGCCGCCCTCATTCCCGTCGCTCTCGACGCGCAGCGGATGCCGTGGCCGAGAGTGTGGCGCGCCATCTGCTGGGTGGGTGGCCCCGGCATCGTGCTCTACGGGCTCGTCAACATCGTCGCGAGCGGCGCCGTGCTGCTCGGGGTACTCGTGCCCGAAGGCGGCTACGACCGGGATGCCATGATCGGGCACGCCCTCCTCTGGGACCCGCTCTTCCTCCTCTGGGGGCTCGCCCTCACCGGCTGGCTCTGGCTCACGAGGCCAGTGGCCCGGAGAGTGCCACCGACCCCCGAGGGACGCGTCAAATAAACTCGGTCCCATGCGCGTGCTGCTCTGCGAAGACGACGACCAGTTGGCAAGGGGGCTGAGCCGCGCTCTCAAGCACGCCGGACACCGCGTCACGCGGGCCGCCGACGTCGCCGAAGCCCTCGCCTGCATCCGCGACGAAGTGCCCGAGCTGGCACTCGTCGACATGTCCCTCCCCGACGGGCTCGGCACGCAGATCATCGCGAAGCTGCGCCAACATCCGGCCGTCGGCATCATCGTCGTCAGCGCGCACGGCCGCGAGCAGGACCGCATCGCGGGGCTCCGCGCCGGCGCCGACGACTACGTCACCAAGCCCTTCAGCGTCGCCGAGCTGCTCGTCCGCATCGAAGGCCTCGCCCGGCGCACCCGCGAGATGCGCCGCTCCACGAGCATCCCCGAGTCTTCCGTCATCGAAGTCGGGATGCTGCGCCTCGACACCGAGACGCGCACCGCGACCATCACCCCAGACGACGGCGCCACCCCCACCGCTCAGGCGCTCACGCAGAAGGAGTTCGAGATCCTCCGGCTCCTCGCGGCGCGGGCAGGACAGCCGGTGACGCGCGAGGACCTCCTCGACCGCGTCTGGGAGAGCAGCGTCGAGACCGGCACCCGCTCGCTCGACACCCACATGGCCACACTGCGCAGCAAGCTCGGCGACACCGTCACCATCACCACCCTCCGGGGCGTCGGCTACAGCCTGACGGCACCCGCCAACCCGGACGGGCCCACCTGATGCACCGGCGACTCGTGCTGTGCGCCGTCCCGCTGCTCGTGCTGCTGCTCATCATGATCGCCGTGCCCACCGCCGTCACGATCGCCGACCGCCACTCGGCGGAGCTCACCAACGACCGCCTCAACGACGCCGCCCGCTTCTCGACCGCCGCCTACACGGCTATCGGCACCGACCCCGTTCGCCTCCAGGCCGAGCTCGACGACTACGCCGAGCTCTTCGACACCCCCACCTGGCTCCTCAACCGCGACGGGCAGATCATCCACTCGGCAGGCCTGCCCTACGCGGTCGACGACGCAGACCTCGCGCTCGTCGACGCCGCCCTCTCCGGGCAATCGCCAGACATCACCACCACCGTCTGGCCGTGGGGGCCCGAGCGGCTCACGATCGTCGCCCCCGTCGGCCGCGACTCGCAGGTCGTCGGCGCCCTCGTCTTCGACGTGCCCACCGAAACGGCCCGCGCCACGATCCTGACTGAATGGCTCATCCTCGCCGCAGGGCTGCTCGTTCCCGGCGCGGTCGCCTTCTGGCTGCTCTGGCCCATGTCTCGGTGGATCCTCCGCCCCGTGCAGGAGCTCGAACGCTCCGTCGACGCCGTCGCGCGCGGCGACCTCGACGCGAAGGCCGGCACCGACGCGGGCCCGAGCGAACTGCGGCTCCTCGCGTCCACCTTCAACTCCATGGTCGGCACCGTCTCCGCGACCGTCACGAGGCAGCAGGAGTTCGTGTCGGATGCGTCGCACCAGCTGCGCACGCCCCTCGCCTCCACGCGCATCTCGGTCGAGAATCTCGAGCCGTACCTCCGCGACGACGTCGAAGCCCGAGAGGTGCACGCCGAAGCCATCGAGACCATCGACCGCATGACCGGCACCGTCGCGGGACTGCTCGACGCGACCCAGTTCCAGAGCCGGCCGCCGCGCATCTCGGCGATCGGCGACGCGCTGGCCGGGGCGGCGTTCCGGTGGGCAGAAGCCGGCGCACGAGCGGGCATCGCCGTGCAGACCGTGCACCTCCAGGGGGAGACGCTGGAAGTGCAGGAGCCGGCCGGCGGCCTCGACGCCGTCGTGAGCGAGCTCGTCACCAACGCCATCAAGCTCTCCGGCGGCACCGAGGTGCGTGTCGCTGGCAGGCCGGACATCGGCTCGCGCAGCTACGTGGTCACGGTCGACGACAACGGCATCGGCCTCGCATCTGACGACCGCGAGCATGCCACGCAGCGCTTCTGGCGCTCGCCCCGCACCAGCAACCTGCCGGGAACCGGCCTCGGCCTGAGCATCGTCGCGCAAGCCCTGCGAGATATCGGGGGCGGGCTGACGCTCGCGGATGCGCCCGGCGGCGGCCTCCGCGTCGAAGCCGCGGTGCCACTCAGAGGAACGCATTGTCCTAAGGCGGCGCATCTGTGAGCGATAGACCCCGAGACGGTACACAGCCAAGATGATCGTGACGACATTTCCTCGTCGAGGATCCGGCGTTCAGAGTGCCGTGCAGTACCTCGGGCGACACGCAGTCCTCGTCATGATCGGCTTGGATGCGGTGTTGGGCCGTAGGCCACTGATTTCACGTACGCAAACGGTCGCACGGGATGCACACACCATCAGAGTCGTGCCAAAAACTCGACCAATTGAGTGACCTATGAGCGTCAGGCGCGGGCGTTGCACCCTCCCCCGAGCGACCGTGCTGATGCTCAGGAAATTTTCAGGTTGTGTAGAGTTTGTCTGTGAAGCCTGCAGAAGCCCATACGCGCGAGACGGACAAAACTCAAACCCGCCAAGGGTTCCGTTCCGATATTCAGGGACTTCGCGCGTTAGCAGTCCTCGTCGTATTCGCGGACCATCTGTGGCGATGGCCGACTGGCGGATTCGTCGGCGTCGACATCTTCTTCGTGCTCTCCGGTTTCCTCATTACGGGCATCTTGCTCCGAGAGCTGGAACTGACCGGTCGTATCGACTTCGTCCGCTTCTACATCAGACGTTTGAAGCGACTCATGCCCGCTGCCCTCCTGGTCATCGCCGTGACATGCGTGCTGGCATGGCTCGTGTTCTTCTCAGACGGGGCGAGATCCATCACGCAGGATGGTGTCTGGGCAGCGCTCTTCGTCGCTAACTGGCGCTTCGTTCGCCAGGGGACTGACTACTTCGCGATGGGCGGACCCACTTCGCCCCTCCAGCACTACTGGTCTTTGTCCGTTGAAGAGCAGTTCTATTTCGTCTGGCCGTGGCTCTTGTTGCTTGCGGCTCTGATTGCTGTGCATGTGTTCCGAAAGCAGGCGTACGTCCGCCCCGTGGCAGCAGTTGTGATCGGTGTAATCTCGGTCGGTTCGTTCGTTCTGGCCATGGTGCAGTCAGCTGATGCTCCCGTCGTGGCGTATTTCTCCACCTTGACGCGGACCTGGGAACTCGGTGCCGGTGCTCTTCTCGCGATCGCGTCGCCAGTGGTGGTCCGTCTGGGCGCTCGTATGCGTGTCGCGCTCGCGTATTCCGGGATCGCCGTAATGCTCGGCAGCATCTTCTTCCTGTCGCCTGACCTGCCCTTCCCTGGCCCGTGGGCGGCACTCCCCGTTGCTGGTGCGCTTCTCATGATCGCATCCGGCGTCGGCCAGGAATCCCGTCATCTCGGGGCCTTCACGAACCGCGTCGCGACCTACATCGGCAACATCTCGTACTCGCTGTACCTCTGGCACTTTCCCGCAATTGTCTTCGGCTCGATCCTGTTCTCAGGTCTTGGTGCGCTGGCTCCGGTAGCCGTGATTCTTGTTGCCTTTGGCGCGGCGATCGCCTCGTATCACCTCGTTGAGCAGCCGGTCTTGAGATCACCATGGCTCGCGGGAATCCCGAAGCCGGAGCGCAAGGCGACTTGGTCGGGCTGGCGCCAGCAGTGGGGGCCTTCAATGAAGCGCGCTTCGGCAGGCGCGCTCACGACTGTCCTCGTCACCGCTGGACTCACTCTCGTTACGGTGGTGAGTGAGGACGCCAGCTTGCAACGGGCTACAGAGAGTTCCACTAGTGAGGCAACTGAACTTGTTCGTGAGGCGGCCGGGGCTGCAGCTTTCCCCGCCGAAGTCGTCGCGCAATTCGACTCCGTCAGCACTGACGTGCCTGCCACCTACCCGACAAAGGCTGGCTGCTTTAATCCCGCCAGCGAGTCTGACACCGCAGAATGTCGATTCGGTTCGGGAGAGCGCAGCGCGCTCGTCCTAGGCGATTCGTACGCCGCTGCATCGTTGCCTCCGATCGTTGAAGCCCTCGACGAGGAAGGCTACGCAACCACCGGGATGGCTTTCAGTTCCTGTGCAGTGTCCACCGCCCCTCTGGACTGGGCCGACAACCCGGCCAGACAGGACGCGTGCAACGATTTCTATGAAAATCTCTCGTCGATGCTCGACCGGGAGCAGCCGGATCTCGTCGTCATTCTCGACTCGGAGACGGCGTACAACTCCATCCTTGTCGAGGGCACTGATCGACAGACGGCATGGTACGAAGGTCGCCGAGCTGCGCTCGAGACAATCACCAGCAAGGTCGAGGAAGTACTCATCATTCACCCCAATCCACGCGGCGCTTCGCTCGAGGCGTGCGCAAACAAGGTCACCAGCTCGGCTGAGGCGTGCTCGGCAGAGGTATCCCAGTCTTGGCGTGACAAGGTCGCTGCAGACGAATCTCTTGCCGCGGAGATGGGGCTCGCGACCGTAGATACCCTTGACCTCTTCTGCGCCGACTTCGTTTGCCCAGCCTTCGCCGGCGATGTCGTGCAGCGCTTCGATACGGGGCATCTCACGGCCTCGTACCTGGAACTCGTTGGACCCGACATCCGAGCCAGAGTGCAGGCAGCATTGCGCGAGTAGGGTCATGGGCTCGTCGAGGTGGCTACCGCTGCTGCTGCGACGCCGGGAATCGAAGTCGGAAATTCGGTTCCCCTACGGCTTGTTCGCGCGGAACCAGCCGGCGGCCCCGGGATGCAGCGCGATGGGAGTCGTCCCCGCGCCCGTCCGAGGGTTGATCTGTCCCGCCTCAGGGCGCACGTGCGACAATGCATCCGCGTTGTCGAACAGGCAGGCGGTGAGGAACTCGGCCAGCGAATCCGCCATGCCGGGCCTCACCGCGAGCACCGTCGGCACCGCGAGCGTCGTCGCCGCCTGCAGGCCCTCGTACATCGTCGACGGGATCGTGACCGGGAAGTACACGAGCGAGAAGCGGTCGATGAGATGCTCCGCGTTCGCGCCGAGGTCGATGAAGCGCACCCGCTGCCCGGCGCCGATCTCGCTGATCGCAGGGGTGGGCATGCCCGTGAGGCTCGCCGCCGCCTCGACCGCGCCGCCCGCGAGCGCCGCCACGGAATCGGCCTGCGAAAGACTCACGTAGTCCGCCTCGACGCCCAACTCGTCCAGGATCGCCGACGTCGTGAAGCGGGTGCCAGACAGCTCGAGTCCCCCCGCGATGGTCTTGCCATGCAGGCCCCGCAGGTCGGTGATGTCCGAGTCCTCCGGAACCACGAGGTGCAGCACCGAATCGAAGACACGCGCAAGCGCTACGATCTCGCCCTCGAACTCCGCAGCGACATCGACGTTGATGAGCGCCGCATCCACCTCGCCCGAGCTCAGCAGCTGCGCGTTCTCGAGCGACGAGGCGGTGTCGCGCACCAGCATCTCGCCGGCCGGCCACGAGGCGTTCACCGCGTCGGCGTAGGCCGCCCCGATCTCCCGGAACACCGCCCCCTCTGGCCCGGTCGCGAGCGTCAGCACCTGCCCGGACGGCCTCGGCGAGGCGCACGCCGCGAGCGCAAGCGAAGACAGCGTGGCCGCCGCGCCTCCCAGGAACGCTCGCCGCGTGAGGCCGCCTGCTGGCAGCTCAACCGACGACATCCACGGTGCAAACGCCACGGTTCGAGCCTAACAAGCGGGCATCCGCGACCGAATGTCAAGAACACCTTAAGGATGCGCCGAGCCCCTGGGCTCCTGGCTTGTGGGCGCCCACCCTTGGAAGACGAGCCGTCACCGATGACGCACACGCTGGAGTTCAAAGGAGAACACCGTGACACACGACTCGAGCCCCGACAAGGGCAAAGCGGTCAAGACCACCCCGAGCTCACCAAGTCGGGCAGCAGGCAGCACCCCTCCCGTCAAGAAGAAGAAACCGTTCTGGCACCACCTCTACGTGTGGGTGCTGGTCGGCATCGCGCTCGGCGTCGCCGTCGGCCTGATCTTCCCGGCCTTCGCCTCCGAGCTGCGCTGGCTCGCGACGCTCTTCATCAACCTGGTCAAGGTCGTCATCGCGCCGACCATCTTCGCGACCGTCGTCGTCGGCATCGCTGGTCTCGGCAACCTCGCGAAAGCGGGCGGCCTCGCCCTGCGCACCGCCGTCTACTTCAACATCACCACCGTCGTCGCCCTGGGCCTCGGCCTCATCGCCATCAACGTCTTCCAGCCGGGCGCCGGCCTGAACTACGACGTCGCGAGCTTCGACGGATCGGCCGCCGACGCCACCATCGCCGACGCGGGCGACGCCGGGGGAGAGGGCCTGCCCGGCTTCATCCTCGGCCTCATCCCCACCTCGTTCATGTCGGCGTTCGTCGACGGCCAGCTCCTCCAGGTGCTGCTGCTCGCCATCCTGACCGCCATCGCGATCGCCATGCTCGGCAAGCGTGGCGAGAAGGTCGTGCGCGCCATGGACTCGCTCGCGAAGGTCATGTTCGGCATCATCAAGATCGTCATGTGGGTCGCCCCCATCGGTGCCTTCGGCGGCATCGCCTTCACGATCGGCAAGCACGGCGCCGAGATCCTCGGCAACCTCGCCTTCTTCATGGGCTCCTTCTGGCTCACCTGCCTCATCTTCGTCTTCCTGGTGCTCGGCCCCATCTGCCACTGGGCTGGCTTCAGCATCTTCAAGTACCTCCGCTACATCAAGGACGAACTCCTCATCGTGCTCGGCACCTCCTCCTCCGAGACGGTGCTGCCCCGCATGATGACGAAGCTCGAGGCGGCCGGCGTGCCCAAGCACGTCGTCGGCCTCACCATCCCGACCGGCTACTCGTTCAACCTCGACGGCACCGCCATCTACATGTCCATGGGCGCCATCTTCATCGCGCAGGCGTTCGGGGTGGATGTGCCCATCGGCACCCAGATCGCACTCCTCGCGTTCATGCTCATCTCCTCGAACGGAGCAGCGGGCGTCTCCGGCGCAGGTCTCGTGACCCTCGCCGCATCCATCGCCGCGTTCGACCACATCATCCCCATGGTGGGGCTCGCGCTCATTGTCGGCATCGACCGATTCATGTCGGAGGGCCGTGCCCTCACGAACCTCACCGGCAACGGCATCGGCACACTCGTCATCGCCCGCTGGACGAAGGCGCTCGACCGCGAGCGACTCCAGGAAGTGCTCGACAACCCCAACGACATCGACGTCGAGCACCTCATGAGCCTCGACGGCGAAGAGGAAGCCGAAGCGCGCGCCGAGGGGGAGCGCAACCTGGAGCTGGCATCCGACAGCATCGACCGGAAGACGGGGTTCGCGGTCGACGGGCCGGCTGCGGACATAGCTGAGGGGGCCTCGGACCGCAGGGGCTCCTCCAGCGAGTCGAACGCCCGCGGCTGACCGGACACCGGCAGGGGCCCGCGGCGTCGATGTGACGCCCCGGGCCCCTTTCGCCGGCGCGCCGTCGCGCCGCCGCCGCCACCTTCTCCGCCGCCGCTGACCAACTTCAGTGCTGATCCGGCCGCTTTCTGCCCGAACTGGCGCGAAACGGCCGTCTGAGCACTGAAGTTGGTCAGGGGTCCCACCGACCCGGCACCCGCGCACCCGCGGGTGCAGTGGCGCCGGACCGTCCCGAGCACGCTTCGCAGCCCAGCCAGTCGTTCAGCCCCGATCTTGGTCCGGAGGGGGCGGAAGGAGCTGCCGATGGGCGGCGAACTCACACGCCGCGACCCACGCTTCGGCCGCAGAAAATGACCGCTCCGGCTCGCCCATCTCAGAGAGGCGGTTGTGCAGCGACTCGCGTGCAGTGACCAGGTACCGGTACGTCGGTTCTTCCAACAGGCCGTCGTTCCACGCACGCGTCACCTCAGCGAACTCATACGCGCCCCGGTGCTGGATGCTTTCCGCCGTGCACGTCGACGAGTCGTGGATATAGTCCAGGCTCAGAAGCTCTTCCACGACAAGTTGCAGCGGGATACCCCCTCGCGAGTAGTCCGCAGCAATACCGTAGGGTCCTAGCAGTGCCGGGCGAGAACCCTTTGGTTGGGAGCGCCGGGCGACCCTCGCGAGAATGCTGAGTGCTGGCACCGGGAGCTCCAATGCCTGCGCGATGTGCTCAACTGAGTTCAGGCGCAGAAGGTCCAAGAGCTCTCGATGGAAGCTGGCGTGATCGACATTCTGCTGCCGCAGATGGTCCTGAAAGGCACGCGCCCCGTTCTCCGAGCAGGAATGCACTGCTCACCTCCACCACCTTGTGCGATTCCCGCAACGTATCGCCGGTGGATGGGACGCGCCTCGGTCTGAGGTCAGGGTTTCGCGGTCTCGACCGCCTCCCGGTCGGTCGAAACGCCTCTCACATCACTGGTCTCCACGGCTCGCATGGCGTCTTTCAACGCTCGAACGGAACTGAAACCAGCAGATTCAGCGGCGCGGTGCCAATCAGTGCTCGAAGGTCTGAGGGAGGGAAGGAGAGTCCGGGCGCGGGCCACGCGAACGCGGCGAATGTACGCTCCCGGGGTTGTGCCGATCGAACGGAAGATTCGGTTGAGGTGCGTGTGGGAGATGCCCAGCGATTCCTCGAGCTGCCGAACTCCGAACGTCACCTCGCGCAGACGCGCGGACACCATCATGAATGCCGCGCTCAGGAGGTCCTCGTACGCGTTCCCATCCAGGGTGTCATCGTCTGGGTCGGTGGACAGCGTTGCTGCGAGCAGGTACTCGATCCCACGCTGCCACTTGCTGCGGCTGCCCCTCAGCGGAGAGAGTGATGGCGCCGACTTGAGTGAAGCCAGCGCAGTGGCGATCAAGACGTTGATGTCGTACTCATCGGGCGTGACGACGAGGGCATCTGAGGCGAACTTCGGCGCATCGATGGCAACCCGTGAGGCTGGCGTGATGCAGACGATACGGGAAACGGCCTGGGCGGCATCCATCCTGACCTCACCTGTTGGACTCTGAACGAGCATGCTCTTCGCGGCGAGCTCGAAGTGGGTGCCCGAAGCCTCGATGGAGTGGACCCCCGAAACTCCGACCGTCGTCGTCAACAGAGGGATGTCAGAGTCATCGCCCGAATACTCGAGGGTTGCCGGTGTGTGCCACAGCCTCATGAGGGCGAAGTGATCAAAGGTTCGTACGTCTGCTACGAGCCTGAAGTCTGAGGAATTCGACCGAACGTTCCATCCGCGTCGCTGGAACCAGGCTGCGGCTTCCCCATCCGCTAACGCGACGCGCTCATGGTCAGACAACTCGCGGTACCTACCTCACTGGCCGGAAAAGTTCTCAAGACGTAGCTACATTGCTCAAAGAATGTGGGCAAATCCCCGGGCATTGAAGTTCCTAGAGTGACCTAAAAGTTCCGCCTGAGCAAACCCTATTTGCAACAATGTTCCACCATCCGAACGCACGTTCGTGCAGATGGCTGCGCTCGCAGTGACGCCCTATTCTCCACTCGAGTCTAGGCGCTCGCGGCGAAGAGTGTTCGGTTTTCACCATTGAGGCCACGAAGTTGCAGCCCCGGTCATGTTTTGACGCAAGCGCGGGTTGCTGCGAGCCTATATTGGGCTTTGCTGAACAACGCAAGCCTTTGGAACATATTCGCCTTAATAGGTGAAATTCGCGTAGGATGAACGGGCTCGCTGCGTTGCCAGGCGACAGAAGATCGTTCGCTTCCAGATGCACCCCAGCTGAGGTCGCCCGCCCAGTCGCCGAGGTCCCCCCCCCGTTCATTCTCGGCGCACCCACCAACGGAGGTCGCACCCCCGATGCGCGAACGTTCTCCTCAATCCACCTATGACGTCCCGCCCAGTCCCGATCTCCCCGTGGAAGTATTCCGAGCCGCCGAAGTCATGCTGCACGTCCTCGAAACTCAAGCCGCTGCCGCCTCGGATCCTGGAGGGCAGACCCAAAGCTCGCGAGGGCTGGCCGCCTCCATTGAGGGGATCGACGAGGGCATCAGCGAGGAGCACACGATCGGCGCCAGCCTGATCATCCAGTTCTGGCTGGCCAACAGCCTTGCGCACGAGCGGCGGAGCGATCTCACCGACGTCATCCACGAGGTGCGAAGCTACCTGTCCACCCTCGCCGGTGCCCGGTGAAGCGCCGCGCGCGTGTGGACGACCTCGACTACCGTGTTGAGGTCGTCGCGTTCCCGGACGGACCGGGCTCTCGGCCCTGGCGGCTCCTCGCCGCAGAGGCGCCCGCGAGCTCACGGCTGCACATCGCCAAGACCGTGTCTCCTGATCTCGGATATGTTGCTATCGCCATCATCGCGTGCGAGGGGGAGACTCTTGCGGGGGCTGCGGCTAGGGTCAGGATGCTGCTCATCCCCAACCCACGAGTCTCCGAGCGAGCCGTTCGAAGTGTGCTCCAGCGTGGCCGCGTTACCAAGGTGCTGTCCGGCGAATGCCCCGCCGAGTTCTACGGTCCGCCCTCGAGTGCATCCGGTCGCCAAGTGAGCGCCGATCGTGAGTGGGAGCGGTGACGACTCCCGCACAGGGCGGAACTTGAAGGTCGATGGCAGGAACTTTCTCGTAGGCTCTCCCTAAGCTCACTAAGGGTGCAGCTGTTCTTTCGAGGCATGGCGCCCGGCAGGACGGTCAGAGACTGCTCGCGCGATGGTGCGCCTAGCGGTGAACACCTGACGGAGGATCTATGGCCACACGGACTGCTGGACCGGCGGGCCTGTTGCTGACCGTCGCGGGAGTTCTGGCGATCGGATGGTCGCTCCTCGGCGTTCTGGTGCAACGCATCCAGCCGGAGGCGGCAGTGCTGTCCGCGGGACAGCTCTGGGGTGCGGTTCCGGCCGTCGTGTGCGTGCTCATCGTCATCGCCTGGCGGGGGCTCCTCTCGCAGGTCGATGCGGGTCCCGTGCGCGTGCGTGCGTCCGTGCTCGGCGCAGTCGTAGCGGTCGGCGTTCTCGGCGTCGAGGCCTGGTCGAGCGCGATCTGGGGGTTCGGCAGCGGCCTCGTCCCCGGATGGGTGTCGGTCGGAGTTGTGCTCATCGCGCTGGCTCCGGCGGTTCAGGACTCGTCGATCTGCCTCGCTGCACGCCGCGATCGCCCCTGACTGACGCTCAGCGCGCCCGTTTCAACGACTGGTTCAGCGCCGTCGCTGTCCAACTTCAGTGCAATAAAGACCGAAACCGGCTACTGAAGCGCGCTGGGCGCGTTTTCTGCACTCAAGTTGGACACGCACGCGTCCACGCGGGGTCGCCGAAAGGGGCGAGGCACCAACCCTGCGTATCGCCTACGCCGCGGGGGCGCCGAGCTCGCGGGAGATGCGGTCGGCGGCCGCGATCGCGGCAGGCGCGAGGGCTTCGATGCTGAGGCCCGGGTACTCGAGCTCGATCGAGGACACCGAGAGGCCGTGCGTCACGGCGCCGGTGTGGTCGCGGATGGGTGCCGAGACACACACGGTGCCCGTCTCGTTCTCGCCCAGGTCCGTCGAGTAGCCGCGCTCGCGGACGCGGGCGAGCTCCTCGTGCAGCAGGCCGAGGTCGGTGATCGTGAGGTCGGTGCGCCGGGGCAGGCCGACGCGCTCCGCAAGCGCATCCACTCGGTCCGGTGCCCAGTCGGCGAGCACGACCTTGCCCATGCCGGAGCTGTGCAGGGGCACGCCGAGGCCGACGCGCGAGCGCATGCGGTACGGCTTCGCCGAGTCGCGGCGGATGAGGTAGACCATCTCGCTCTCCGTCGCGACGCCCACGTGGATGGTGCAGTCGACGGAGGCGGCGAGCTCGTCGACGATGGGGCCCGCGACCTGCGAGATGTCGACGCTCGCGAGCGCCCGGCCCGCGAGGGCGAGCAGGTTGGGCCCGGCCCGGTAGCCCTGCTCGGAGTTGCCTCCGAGGTAGTTCTGCGCGACGAGGGTGCCCAGGATGCGGTGGACGGTGGCCTTCGCGAGTCCGGCTTCGGCGACGATGTCCGTGAAGCGCGGATGAGCGAGGGCCGCCGCGAGCACAAGCAGCGTTTTCTCGCTTGCGCCCGCGGGCGGGGTCGGCGACTGGCCTGCGTCGTCCATCCTGACCACCCTCGTTGTTGGAGTCGTCACCGCATCGCGGTGATCGGGACAGAGTCCATGTCGTCGAACGACTGGTTCTCGCCGGCCATCGCCCACACGAACGAGTAGCTGGAAGATCCTACTCCCGAGTGCAGCGACCAGCTCGGGGAGAGCACGACGTCGCCGTTCGCGACCATGAGGTGGCGCGTCTCCTTGGGGTCGCCCATGAGGTGCACGACCCGCTGGTCCTCTTCGAGGTCGAAGTAGTGGTACACCTCGGTGCGACGGTCGTGAGTGTGCGCCGGCATGGTGTTCCACATGCTGCCGGCGTGGAGGCTCGTGACGCCCATGACGATCTGGCAGCTCTTGACGCCGTTCTCGTGGATGCACTGGCGCAGCGTGCGGCGGTTCGACGTGACCTGGTCGCCGAGCTCGCGGATCGTGCCCTCTTCGGGGGTGACGAGGGTGTTCGGGTAGGCCGTGTGCGCGGGGGCGCTGAAGCCGTAGAACTTGGCGGGGTCGGCGGCGTCGTTGCTCTCGAAGGTGACGTCGACGGTGCCGCGGCCGAGGTAGAGCACGGCGGTCTTCGCGAGTTCGTAGCGCTCGCCGTCGGCGACGACGGCGCCGGCGCCGCCCGTGTTGACGATGCCGAGCTCGCGGCGGTCGAGGAAGTTCTCGCTGCGCAGCTCGTCGACGGTCTGAAGCGTGAGGGGGCTGTCGGTGGGGACGGCGCCGACGGTAACGACGCGGTCGAAGTGCGTCGCGACGACGCGGATCTCACCTGGCGTGAGGAGCTGCTCGACGAGGTAGCGGTCACGGAGTGCCTGCTGGTCGAGGGTGGGGATGTCTTCCGGGCGACCCGGGCGGTACTGCTGGGACAAGGGAGTTCCTCTCGTGATTCGTTCGTGGCACGTCTATAGTAGGTGAATGAAACCGAGTTCCGCCAGGTGGACCTGGCCTCACGCGAAAGGGTCGCTATGACCAGCTTCGACCTCACTGGAAAGACCGCGGTCGTCACCGGCGCCCGCCGCGGCATCGGCCTCGGCATCGCCACGGCACTCGCTGAGGCGGGGGCGGACATCATCGCCGCGTCCTCCCAGCAGGAAGCCGACGGCGGCGAAGTCGGGGCGCGTGTCCGCTCGCTCGGCCGCAGCTTCGAGGGCCACGGCGTCGACTTCACCGACCGTGCCGCCGTCGAGCAGTTCGGCGCATCCGTGAAGCACGCCGACATCCTCGTCAACAACGCAGGCACCATCCGCCGCGCGCCCGCCGCCGAGCACTCGCTCGACTGGTGGGACGAGGTCATCCAGGTGAACCTCTCGAGCCAGTTCGTGCTCAGCCAGATCGTCGGCGCGGCAATGGTCGAACGCGGCAACGGGCGCATCATCTTCACCGCCAGCCTGCTCAGCTTCCAGGGCGGCATCAACGTGCCCGGGTACACGGCGTCGAAGTCGGCCATCGCGGGCCTCGTCCATGCCCTCAGCAACGAGTGGGCATCCCGCGGCGTGACCGTCAACGCGATCGCCCCCGGCTACATCGCGACCGACAACACCGAGGCGCTGCGCGAAGACAGCGACCGCTCGCGCTCCATCCTCGAGCGCATCCCCGCGGGTCGCTGGGGCGAGGCAGAAGACCTCGGCGGTGCCGCCGTGTTCCTCGCGAGCCCGGCCGCTGCCTACGTCACGGGCGTCGTCCTCCCCGTCGACGGCGGATGGCTCGCACGATGAGCGCCCTGTTCGAGGGCCACTCCGTCGTTCCCCTCTCCACGCCGAGCACGCAGGCGCAGGCCGAGGCGCTTGCCGACGGTCTCGTCGCGGGCGGCATCGGCATCGTCGAGATCGCGCTGCGCGGCGACGGGGCACTGGACGCGCTGCGCCACATCGCCGGGCGCCCCGACCTCATCGTCGGCGCGGGCACCGTGCTCGACACCGAGCAGGCCAAGCAGGCGCTGGACGCGGGTGCACAGTTCCTCGTCTCGCCCGGCCTGTCGGCGGAGGTCGTCCGAGTCGCGCAGCACGCCGACGTTCCGATCCTCCCCGGAACGCTCACGCCGAGCGACATCACCGCGGCCCGCGACCTCGGGCTGACGCAGCTCAAGCTCTTCCCGGCCGGCAACTTCGGCGGACTGTCCCTGCTCAACACGTACGCCTCCGTGTTCCGCGGCATCACGTTCATGCCGAGCGGCGGCATCAGCATCGCCAACCTCGCCGAGCACCTCGAGCATCCGGCGGTCTTCGCCGCGAGCGGAAGCTGGCTCGGCAGCTCGAAGCTGCTCGACGAAGGTGCAGACGCGGTCGCCGAGGGGGCCCGCGCGGCCGCCGACATCGCGACCCGCGTGAGCGCCGCCAAGGTCGGCCGCACGTGAGCGGCATCGTCACGATCGGGGAGGCGCTCGGGCTGGTGATCGCGCGCCGGGCCGGCGGCTTCGACCTGCAGTCCGACGCGGAGATGAGCTTCGGCGGTGCGGAGAGCAACGTCGCGATCGCCGCCGCCCGACTCGGCGTCGAGGCCGCGTGGATCGGCCGGGTCGGCGATGACGCCGTCGGCAGGCGCATCCTCCGCGCCCTCAGGGCCGAACAGGTGCAGCTGCACGAGACGGTCGACGCGGATGCACCGACCGCAATCATGCTCAAGGACCGGCCCCGTCCGGGCCGCAGCCGCGTCACCTACTACCGCGGCGGACTCGCCGGCAGCCGCATCACGCCGGCCGACGTCCCAAGCGAGGCCATCGTGGGCGCCCAGGTCCTGCACGTCACGGGCATCAGCCTCGCCCTCAGCGACAGCGCCGCCGAGACGGTGCTCAGCGCCGTCCGCCTCGCTCGCGAGCACGGCGTGATCGTGTCGTTCGACGTCAACCACCGCAGCAAGCTGTGGTCGGCCGAGGCCGCGGCTCCCCGCTACCGCGAGCTCGCCGCGCTCAGCGACATCGTCTTCGCCGGAGATGACGAGGCCGCCATGCTCGTCGGCGAGGCATCCCCGATCGAGCAGGCCCGCGCCCTGCAGGCCCTCGGTCCCCGGCAGGCCGTCATCAAGCGCGGCGAGCACGGTGCGTCCGGCGTCGACGGCGACCTCGAGGTCGAGGTGCCCGCCTTCGCGGTCGACGTCGTCGACACGGTCGGCGCCGGCGATGCCTTCGCGGCCGGCTACCTCGTCGAGCTCACGCGTGGGGCGCCCCTCGAGCAGCGCATGCTGACGGCCGCCGCGTGCGGAGCCAGCGCCTGCCGCAGCGACGGCGACTGGGAGTCGCTGCCGAGCTGGGGTGACCTGCGCGAGCTCGTGGACGGCGTCGGCGACGCCGTCCAACGCTGATCCACCCCGGTTCCTCTCAACACCCCCCGATGTCAGCGAAGACAGAAGACAGGAGTCTGCTCACATGACCTTCGAGATCGGCGAAGAGCACTTCCTCCTCGACGGCGAACCCCACCGCGTGCTCTCCGGGGCGCTGCACTACTTCCGCGTGCATCCCGAGCAGTGGGCCGACCGCATCCACAAGGCCAAGCTCATGGGCCTCAACACGATCGAGACCTACGTCGCCTGGAACGCCCACGAGCCCCGCAAGGGGGAGTGGGATGCGACCGGCTGGAACGACCTCGGCCGGTTCCTCGACCTGATCGCGGCCGAGGGGATGCACGCCATCGTGCGCCCAGGCCCCTACATCTGCGCGGAATGGCACAACGGCGGGCTCCCGACGTGGCTCACCGCGATGCCCGGGGTGGGGCTGCGACGCTCGGAACCTAGCTACCTGCACGAGGTCGAGACCTACCTGCAGCGCGTCTACGACATCGTCGCGCCGCGGCAGATCGACGTCGGCGGCCCCGTGGTGCTCGTGCAGATCGAGAACGAGTACGGCGCCTACGGCAACGACACTGCCTACCTCGAGCGGCTCGTCGAGGTCACCCGCGAGGCCGGCATCACGGTGCCGCTCACGACGATCGATCAGCCCACCGACCAGATGCTGAGCGACGGCAGCGTCGACGGCGTGCACCTCACCGGCTCGTTCGGGTCGCGCGCCGAGGAGCGCCTCGCCACCCTGCGGCGCCACCAGCCGACCGGCCCGCTCATGTGCGCCGAGTTCTGGGACGGCTGGTTCGACTGGTGGGGTGCCTTCCATCACACGACGAGCGTCGAGGATGCGGCTCGCGAGCTCGACGCGCTGCTCGCCGCCGGCGCCTCCGTGAACTTCTACATGGTCCACGGTGGCACCAACTTCGGCCTCGCCAACGGGGCGAACCACAAGGGCAGGTATCTGCCCATCACGACCTCCTACGACTACGACGCGCCGCTCGACGAGGCAGGGAACCCCACCCCGAAGTTCTTCGCCTTCAGGGACGTCATCGCGAAGTACGCCGATGTGCCGGTGGAGACCCCCGCGCTCGCGGTCCCAGCCCCAGAGCTCGAGGTGCCGCTCTCCGTCGTGGCACCGGATGCGTGGCTCCCGCCCGTCAGTCCCGAACGCCAAACGACGCCCCCGACCTTCGATGCCCTGCAGCACCTGAGCGCCCTGGTCGCCTACGAGGCCGAGCTGCCGCGCGCATCCGCACCCCGCCTGCTGGAGTTCGAGGAAGTGCGCGACTTCGCGTGGCTCTCCATCGACGGCGTCCCCTTCGGCACGCTGTCGCGCACCCTCCACGAGACGTCGATCGTCGTGCCCGCCGGGACGCGGCTGCGCGTGCTCGTGGAGGAGCAGGGTCGCGTCAACTACGCCGAGCGCATCGGCGAGGAGAAGGGCATCATCGGCACGCCGCTCCTCGACGGGGCTCCCCTCGAAGGCTGGACGGCGACGCCCATCGACGTCGCTGAGGCCGGAATCGCGATCGGCTCGGCGCTCACCAGCGCACCCGGCGCTGCTCTTGCTGCGGCCGACGCATCCGCGCCACTGGCTCATCCCGAGACGCCGCTCGGGCTCACAGGGCTTCGCGGAGAGTTCGAGCTCGAAGCGCCGCGCGACCTCTACCTCGACACCGCCAAGTGGGGCAAGGGGTACGCCCTGGTGAACGGCTTCCTGCTCGGGCGCTATTGGCGCAGCGGACCGCAGCAGACGCTCTACGTGCCGGGCTCGGTGCTCCGCGCCGGCGTCAACACGGTCGCGATCGTCGAGCTCGAGGTGACGGCGTCTCCCGTCGCTCGCTTCGTCGCGCAGGCCACGCTCGGCCCCCTCGAGGAGTAACCGGGGTCCGCCCCGCGCCCCGCACACCCGCCGGCCCCTGCGCCCGCCCCGTCTGCGACGCTGCCCGGCGTTTCGCCCTCTGGGAGCGGTCTCAGAGGGCGAAACGCCGGGCAGTGATCGGCGATAGGGCCCGCCGGGCCCTATTGCCGGGAGGCTCTTGCTACTGACCTCGGCGACCGAGTCGTCGAGCACCCAGCACCGCTCCGCCGCCGACAAGCGCCAGGCCGAAGAGGACCGCCGCCAGGGGGAAGTCCGCGCCGGTCGACGCCAGCCCCTCCGGAGTCGGCGTCCCGGTGTCCGATCCACCCTGAGGCGTGGATGTGGGTGCGGACGTGGACGTGGGTGCGGATGTGGATGCGGAGGTGGCTGACGGCGAGGGCGTGGCGCCCCCGGTCGGAGCTGCCGTGGCCGTCGCGGTCGGCGGGGTGACGACGGGTCCGGGCTCCTGCCACATCGTCGGCGTGACCGGCGTGACGGTGATGCGTCGTAGCGTCGCCGCTCCGCCCTCGGACCAGGCGGTGATGGCGTCCGCGCCCTCGTTCGGGAACACCTGATCGGTGATGGTCACCATCCCGTCCGCCGTGAAGAGCTCGACGGATGCGCGATCCAGGTAGAGGGAGAAGGTAACCGAGCCGTCGTCGTCGAGGGCGACCGGCGCATCCTCCACCGATGCGAAGGCGGGGTGGAAGTCCACGTTGCCGGAGTTCGTCCGGTCGACGAACAGGCGTCCCTGCGCGGCGTCGTAGCCGATGCGGGTTCCCGACTCGGCGTCCCCGAAGACCGTGATTCCCGCCCGCTGCGCCTCGCCCGGTTCCAGGGTCACCTCGAGTTTCACGACGTCTCCCGAGAGCCCGAGATCCACCGCGCCATTGAGGGCGACGTCCGTGCGCGTGGCCGCGCCTGCCACGTCGAGCTGCTCATCGACCTGGGGGACGACCTGCTGCTTGAGGCGCGGTCCCGCTGGAGTCGAGGTCAGGACGACCTCGCGCGGGAGCGTCATCGAGCTGCGCCACGTCGAGGTGGGAATGTCGTTGGCGTAATCCCAGTTGTTCATCCAGCCCTGCATGATCCGGCTCCCCTCCGGGGTGCCGAAGTACGAGACCGTCGCGTAGTAGTCGCGGCCCCAGTCGAGCCAGTCGTAGCTCTCGAGCGTCGATGGGACGCTCGTGTCGGCGAACATGATCTGGTCCAGCATCAGGTGGCCCCAGCCCGACCTGTTCTGATCGACCGCCTGAATCGTGGCCTGCTGTCCGCGGAGGTCGGAGACGTCCCAGCTCGACCAGTCGAGCGTCTCGCTGTTCCTGCCGGTCGCCGTGCGCACGACTTCGCCGTTGACGATGAGGTTGACCGCGGTCTCCTCCGAGCGAAGCTGCGAGGGCTCGTCGCCGATCACGAGGTGATCGAAGGTGAGGTGCCCCCAGCCTCCTGTCGCCTCGTCTCGAACGCGGAGCTGCGCATCCTTGCCGGCGAACTCGCTGATGTCCCACGACTGCCACGTCATCTGCCCGGCGTTGGCACCGGTCTGCGTGCGCACGACGCTGCCATCGACGAGCAGCTCGACCTGGAGGGTGCCGTCGGTGCGGTTGCCCCCGCCGACGAGGAAGGAAGCGAAATCGCCGTCGAGCGTGAAGGAGGGCGACGTGATCGTGCCCGTGTTGTCGTCTCCGAGCGGCCCGCCCTCCCACGTGTTGACGCGCTTGTCGCCGAGCGCGTACTCGCCGCTCGTCATCGAGGGACTGCGTGCCGGGTCGAGGGCGAAGTCGCCCGTCGCCTCCCAGCCTGAGCCGAGGAGGTTCTCGCCATCGGCGAGCTCGAAGTCGAAGACGGTGGTGCCCGCCGGCGGTTCGTTCCCGAGCTGCGAGCCGTCCACGTGCGGGTGGTTGCCTCCGCCGACGAGCAGGTTGATGACGTCGGATTCGATCGTGAACTGCGGGGACTCGAGCGAGCCCACCGGCCAGTCCCCGCCGTGGAAGCCGTTCGCGAAGCCGGCTCCGATGGCGCCCTTGACGGGGCCCTGGCCTGGCAGCGTCCCGGCCGCCGGCGCAAGCCCCCACGGGCCATCGGCCTCGTTCCCGGACTCGTTGGTGACGGTCCACCCGCTGAAGTCTCCGCCGTCGAAGGTCGCGAACGGGGTTCCTTCTGCCGTGGTGCCTGGCTCGACGGTGGTCTCGCTCGTGAACTCGGTGCCGTCGAAGTCGCCGACGAAGTACTGGCCCCCGCTGCCGCCAGCCACGGCACCTGGGTTGAGATTGACGACCATGACCCATTTCGTCTCATCCGGGTTGCCGTCGACGGGCAGCTCGAAGAGCTCCGGGCACTCCCAGATGCCCTCCGTGGAGTTCGCGGGCCCGAACTCCGAGAGGTGCTCCCAGGAGCGCAGGTCGGTGCTCTTCGCGAGGATCACCTTGTGGTCGACCGCCTCGACGGCCGCCATGACCCAGTACGCACCGGCCGGACCGTCGTACCAGAAGACCTTCGGGTCTCGGAAGTCGGCGGAGCCGCGGTCGTAGACGGGGTTGCCCTCGTGCTTCGTCCAGGTGTATCCGCCGTCATTGCTGTAGGCGAGCGACTGGGCCTGGATCCCGGGGTGCGTCGGATGATCCTGGGTGTACGCGCTCGTGTAGATGGCGACGAGCGGGGGCTTGTCTCCGGTGCCGAAACCGGAGCTGTTGGTCTCGTCGACGACGATGGAGCCAGAGAAGATGTCCTCGATCGCGACTCCGGAATCGTCGAAGGTCTGGGGGAGTGCGAGCGGCTGCTCCTCCCAGTGCATGAGGTCGGTGGAGGTCGCGTGGCCCCAGCTCATGTTCCCCCAGCGTGTGCCCTCTGGGTTGTGCTGGTAGTAGAGGTGATAGACGCCGTCGACGTACACCATGCCGTTGGGGTCGTTCATCCAGTTCTTCTCGGGGGAGAAGTGGAACTGCGGGCGGAACTGCTCCTGTCCCGCCTCGGCCGACTCCTCGGCGGTGGCTGTGGCGGCTGTGCCGGCGAGGACGGCGAACGCGATGCTGGTTGCTGCCAGCGCGGCGAGAGCCTTCCGCATCGGTCTCGGGTGTCTCGGTGACGTCGATGTCATGGATTCGCTCGATTTCTTCTCAGTGCGTCGAATGCAACGGACTGGACTGACAACGATGTCAATCCATTTCGAGCGATGCTAGAGACTGTCCACCGGACAAAGCAAGAGTCGATTGGCGTCGACCTCGATGGGAGGGGGTGATGGCCTCGTCAGGAGGTGGGGGCGAGGATCTCGCCGCTGCCGCGCTCGATGAGGCGGGTTGGGACGGTGACGCGCTGGGCGGGGCCACGGTCGCCGCCGAGGCGGTCGAAGAGCAGCTCGGCGGCGCGCTGCCCGATCTGCTGTGGGTCCTGGGCGATCACGGTGACGCCGGGAACCAGCAGGTCTGCAAGCGGGAGGTCATCGAAGCCGACCAGTGCGATCTCGTTCTGCAGGCCCCGCTCCCGGAGGGCGCGCAGGGCCCCGATTGTGACGAGGTTCTGGGCGCTGAAGACCGCCGTCGGTGGCGTTTCGGAGTCGAGCAGTCGGCCGAGCGCCGCGCGCGAGGTCTCCTCGTCGTGGAGCTCCGTGACGATCGTGGCGAGCCGTGTGGGGATGCCGGCCTCACCCAGGGCTTCGAGGAAGCCTCGACGGCGCTCTTCGGCCGTCTGGATCGAGAGCCGGTCGGTGAGGAGCGCGATCCGCTGGTGGCCGTGCTCGATCAGGTGTGCCGTCGCCCGTGCTGCCGCGGCCTGGTTGTCGCTCGAGACCACGTCGAGGTCAAGCCCCTGGGGGACACGGTCGACGAACACGGCCGGGATGTCCCGGTCGCGGAGGGTGGTGAGGTAGGTGGGCTGCTGGGTCGTCGTCAGGATCAGGCCGTCCACGCGCCGTCGCATGAATGCGCTGACGGCACCCTCCTCGCGGGTGGCGTCGTCGTCGAGCGACGATGCGAACACGGCCACGCTGTGGTGCAATGCCGCGTCCTCCACGGCCCGGTGGATCGCGGCCGCGAACGGGTTGTCGACGCTGCCGACCAGGAGGCCGATCGTCCGGCTGCGTCCGTCGGCTCTGCGGAGGTTCCCGGCGGCGAGGTCCACGTGGTAGTTCAGGGCTCTGACGGCGTTCCACACTCGCTCGGTGGTGGTCGCGGACACGTTCGGCTCGTTGTTGACGACGCGGGAGACGGTCTTCACTCCGACGCCTGCGAGGGAGGCGACCTGCTTCATGGTCGTGCGCGAGCGCCCGCTCGCGGGGTCGTCTCGCCGAGGTGCTGTTGTCACGATCGACCTTTCTTTCGACGGCCTGTTGACTCTACTCGGCGCATGGAGTACAAACGTCGTTGACAACGTTGTCAATCAACGCAGACGATCAGGGGAATTCAATGAAGAACCGCAATCCAATCGCTCGGAAGCCATTTCTCGCCGCCTCCTCGGTGCTCGCCATCGCAGCGCTGACGCTGACGGGATGCGCCGGAGCCGACCAGGGCGCGCAGGGTGGGGGAGAGGGCGACATCGGCGTCTCGCTCATCGTCAAGACCAACTCGAACCCGTTCTTCATCGCGATGCAGGACGGCGCGCAGACGGCAGCGGATGCGAACGGAGTGACGCTCACCCTCGCTGCAGGCAAGGAGGACGGCGACGAGGACACGCAGATCCAGGCCATCGAGGCGGCCATCTCCAAGGGCGACGCGGGAATCCTCATCACCCCGAACGGGCCGGCCGTGCTCGACGCAGTCCAGAAGGCTCGCGACGCCGGCCTGTTCGTCATCGCCCTCGACACCGTGCCGGACCCGGCGGACTCCGTCGACATCACCTTCGCGACCGACAACTTCCTCGCCGGGCAGTACGTCGGCGAGTGGGCAGCGGACTCGCTTGCTGGCAAGGATGCCGTCATCGGCCTCATCGACCTCTTCGACGACAAGGCGGTCTCGGTCGACTACAACCGGAACCAGGGGTTCCTCCAGGGCATGGGCATCGAGCTCGGCAGTGACACGGTCAACGGCGACGAAGCCCCGCAGGGGAACTACTCCGGCGGACAGGGCGGCAAGTACACGATCGTCGGGAACGAGGCATCCCAGGGTGCCGAGGACGGTGGGCGCACGGCGATGGAGAACCTCCTCGCCAAGAACCCGGACATCAACGTCGTCTACACCATCAACGAACCCGCCGCCTACGGCGCCTACCAGGCTCTCGAGGCAGCGGGGAAGAGCAAGGACGATGTCACGATCGTCTCGATCGACGGCGGATGCGCCGGTGTCGGCCAGGTCGCAGACGGCATCATCGACGCCACGAGCCAGCAGTACCCCGTGAAGATGGCGGAGCTCGGCGTCGAGGCGATCGCCGAGCTCGTCGGAACGGGCAGCACCCCGGAGACCAGCGAAGGCCTGGACTTCTTCAACACGGGTGTCTCGCTGGTGACCGACCAGCCCGCTGACGGCGTGGAGTCCATCGACACGACCGAGGGTGCGGAGCTCTGCTGGGGCACGAAGTAGTCCAGCACCCGTCGCGACAGCCACACGGCGCCGCGACGCCTCTCGCCACTGCAAGGAAGTGAACTCGTGACTCAGACCTCTCCTCCCACCTCATCTCTCGACCTCGCCGCCGAATTCCTCGACCGGCGGACCCCGCTCGATCGGGTCCGCGGCGTCCTCCACCGCTATCCGGCCATCAGCCCGGCCGTCGTGCTCGTGATCGCCATCATCGTCTTCGGCACGATCAACCCCAGGTTCTTCGCCCCGGGAAACCTGTCGCTCATCCTCGACCAGGTCTCGGTCGTGGGCACGGTCGCGATCGCCCAGACGCTCATCATCCTGACCGCAGGCATCGACCTGTCGGTCGGGGCTGCCATGATCCTGGCCTCGATGGTCACCGCGCAGACCGCGGTCCAGAACGGGTTCCCCGCCCCGCTGGCGCTGCTCGCTGGCCTACTCGCCGCGCTGGCCGCCGGCACCCTCAACGGGTTCCTGGTCACGAGGGTCAAGCTGCCGCCCTTCATCGCGACGCTCGGCACGCTGAACGTCTTCGTCGCGCTGACGCTGCTGTACAGCGGCGGGCAGACGATCCGCAAGGCGGAGATGCCAGAGCTGCTCACGTGGACGGCCACGGCCTTCCCGGTCGGCGACGTCATGCTCACCGTCGGCGTCATCATCATGTTCGCGCTCTACGTGCTCGTCGCGTACGTGCTCGGGCGGACCGCGTGGGGGAGGCACGTCTACGCGGTCGGCGACGATGCCGAGGCCGCGCGACTGGCTGGCATCTCCACGACGAAGGTGCTCATGAGCGTCTACGTCGTCGCCGGTGCCGTCCTCGCGGTCGCCGCGTGGATCCAGATCGGCCGATCGGGTGCCGCCAGCCCCAACGCCGGCGCCGACCTCAACCTGGACTCGATCACCGCCGTCGTCATCGGCGGAACCTCGCTCTTCGGCGGGCGGGGAATCATCTGGGGAACGCTGCTCGGGGCGATCATCGTGGGCGTCTTCCGAAACGGCCTCTTCCTTGCAGGCGTCGACGGTCTCTATCAGACCCTCGCCATCGGAATTCTCGTCATCGTCGCGGTCTCCGTCGACCAGTGGATCAGGAAGGTACGCAAATGAGCCTCGTAGCAGACGCGGTCGAGCCCACGACAGCACCGAAGGGGGTCCCGGTCCTCGAGGCGAAGCGGCTGGTCAAGACCTTCGGCAAGGTCGTGGGGCTGGATGGGGTGAGCCTTCAGCTGCACGCCGGAGAGGTGCTCGCGATCATCGGCGACAACGGCGCCGGGAAGTCGACGCTCATCAAGTGCCTCACCGGCGCCTACGTGCCCGACCAGGGGGAGCTGCTGCTGGACGGCGAGCCGGTCCACTTCAAGCGACCGCAGGATGCACGCGACGCTGGCATCGAGACCGTGTACCAGAACCTCGCGGTGTCGCCTGCGCTCGACGTGGCATCCAACCTCTTCCTCGGGCGTGAACGGCGCAAGCCTGGCATCGCGGGCACGGTGTTCCGTGCCCTCGACACCTCGGGGATGCGCAAGGAGGCCCGCGAGCAGGTCCAGCGCCTCGGCATCTCGACGCTGCAGGACGTCACGGTCGCCGTCGAGAACCTGTCAGGCGGTCAGCGGCAGGCGGTCGCGGTCGCGCGGGCGGCGGCGTTCGGATCGAAGGTCGTCGTGCTCGACGAGCCGACGGCGGCCCTGGGCGTCCGGGAGTCGAAGCAGGTGCTCGAGCTCATCGAGCGGCTCCGCGAGCAGGGCGTTCCCGTCATCCTGATCTCGCACAACATGCCGCACGTCTTCCAGGTCGCCGACCGGATCCACATCCAGCGCCTCGGGAAGCGAGCGGCGACCATAACGCCGCAGTCGCACACCATGACCGACGCCGTCGCGATCATGACGGGGGCCGCTGATGCGTGAGGGCGAGGACGGCGCATCGGGTGCTGAGCAGACGACGCTCTACGCGGAGTTCACGGCCAGGCCCGGCACCGAGGCCGCAGTCCTGGAGCTGATCCTCGCCTACGCCGAGGTCGTGCGAGCCGAGCCAGGCAATCTGGAGTTCCAGGTCTACCGCAGGCAGGAGGCGCCTGCCCGATTCCTGGTCTTCGAGATCTACGCGGACAACGCCGCGTTCCAGGCCCACCTGGCGCATCCTGCTGGGCAGGCCTTCAACGACCGGCTCACCCCGCTCATCGAAGAGGCGCAGAGCGAGCTGAGCTTCCTGCGCTCGACGGGGCGTTGATCGGGATGCGAGGCACCGCAGACACCGCAGACGTGGCGCCCGGGCTGGCAACCGCGAGCGTCCTCGTCATCGGCGAGGCGCTCGTCGATGTCGTCCACCGGGTGGACGGGAGCATCGACGAGAGCCCAGGGGGAAGCCCCGCGAACGTGGCGCTCGCGCTCGGACGACTCGGCTGTCGCCCCCGCCTGCTGACGCGGATCGGCGACGACCGGCGCGGCGAGGGCGTTCGCGCGTGGCTGCAGGCGTCCGGCGTCGAGATCCTGACCGGAGGGGGATCGAGCGCCGGCGCCACGTCGACGGCCACCGCGTTCCTCGACGAGTCGGGGTCGGCGCGCTACGACTTCCAGCTCGACTGGGACGTCCGAGTCGATGACGCCGTGACTGCCGGCATCGTGCACACCGGGTCCATCGCGGCCCTGCTCGAGCCGGGCGCACGCGAGGTGCTCCAGGCGATCCGGCGACTGCGCGGAGGTGCGCTCGTCACCTACGACCCGAACATCAGGCCTGCGCTCCTCGGCGATCACCGCGAGGTCCGTGGGCGCGTCGAGGAGATCGTGGCGCTCGCGGATGTCGTGAAGGCCAGCGACGAGGACCTCGCCTGGCTCTACCCCGGGGAACGCCTCGTCGACGTCGCCAGCGCCTGGCGTGCGATGGGCCCCTCGGTCGTCGTCGTCACCGCAGGGGACAGCGGTGCCACCGCAGTGACCGAGGCCGGAACGACGGACGTCGCCGCGGCCTCGGTTGCGGTGGCCGACACGGTGGGCGCCGGCGACACGTTCATGTCGGCGATCATCGAGGGCATGCTCCGGCTCGGCTTCCGGGACGGCGCTGCTCGCGGGGCCCTCCGCCGCGTCGATCGCGCAGACCTGAGCAGCCTGCTGGAACGAGCTGCCAGGGCGGCGGCGATCACCGTCTCCCGTCCCGGCGCGGACCCGCCCTCATCCGCCGAGCTGGCTGAAGAGCCCCGGCCACGCGTGCCCGTCGCGGCCGCGCTGGACTGAGCACACGGGCGAATGCGCCTCAGCGGACCTCGAGCTCGATGATCTCGAGGTCCGCGAAGGTCATCTGGCCGCCCACGGCGAGCAGCCGGATGCCGTCGTCGGCTGGCAGCGGGAACACGCGATGCGAGTGCACCTCGAACCCCTCGCCGACGAAGACTTCGATGCTGGACCGGTCGACGAGGATCCGAAGGTGGAGCGATCCCGTCGACGCGTCGATGCTCGTCGTCGTCGCGCCGCCGCTCGGGCTCCACGTCTCTCCGCGGTCCACGGAGATCGAGGCGTCTGCGAACGACAGCCCCACCCCGATACGCCGGGCACCCCCGCTCGCACGACGGAGCTCCAGCCCGGCACCGGTGGGTGGCGAGCTCGGGTCCCAGCGCAGTTCGCAGCGCAGCTCGTACGCAACCGCCCGCACCTCGAGGTCCGAGGACCCGGCGACGGCGACGGTCCCCAGCGAATGGCGGCGAGTGGCGTGCTCCAGGAGCGCGGCCGGTGGCTGAGCGCTCAGCGCGTAGCCGCTGCCGCGTCGGTGCAGGCGAAGCTCCCGCACGATCATGTCGTCGCCGTTGTACCCGTCGGTCACCATCGATGGCGCATTGTGCGGGTAGTCCCAGAAGTTCGCCCAGCCGATGGCGCGGCGCAGCGACTCGTCGACGTCTCCGCCCGCGTCATGCGCGTCGTAGGTGACGGCGCCGTAGAAGTCGAACCCGTGGTCGAGCCACAGGGCCTCCCGCTCGTCGCAGGTGAAGGCCGAGCCATCGAACTCGCCGACCCAGTAGGCGTACGTCGCGGGCAGGCCCCTAGCCTTGCCGTTCGCACTCGTGCCGAGGACCCAGTGCCGCGTGCCGTCGCTCGCGCGCATCCGGAACAGGTCGGGGCATTCGAGGAGGCCGATGCCCTCGATGCGATGCTCGCCGACCCGCCGCCAACCGTGCAGGTCAGCCGACACGTAGAAGCCGATCGTGTCGCCCTCCGCGTGGAGCATGCACCAGCGCGCACGGTCGTCATCCCACACGACCTTCGGGTCGCGGAAGTCGACGACCCCGGGGTTCGCGAGGACGGGGTCGGGCGGGCCAGGCGTGAAGGTGCGCCCGCCATCCGTCGAGACCCAGAGGTACACCGCCTGCACGCCAGCCGGCGCCTGCGTGACCAGCCCGACAACCGCGTCACGTCCGTACCCGGCCGTGTTGTGCGCATCGACGACGACGGAGCCCGACCAGCAGTCCCCGTTCCCGTTCGCGAACTTGGGGATCGCCGTTCCCTGATCGCTGAAGCGAACGTGGTCCCGCGTGGTCGCGAGCCGCCACGAAGTTCCGATCCCGCCCTCGACGTAGTCGTCGTTCGCCAGGTAGTAGGAGAGGTACTCGTCGCCCACGCGGATGGGGCGCTGCGGATCGTTCTTCCACCCGCGGGGCACGCTCATGTGGAACGCGGGACGGAAGGTGGTCGGTGCGGTGCTCGTCATCAGGTTCCCTCGGGGGTGGGTCGGTGCCGTGTTCAGTGCAGCTGGATCCGGTTGTGCTCCTCGGCGCCTGCCATGTGCCACGCGGTCGCGCGCGTGACCGCCGCGTTCCCCTCGACTCTCGCGCCGAGCGCATCGGTGCGGGTGGGGTAGACACGAGCCGTCAGGGCGATGCCATCGCAGAACACCTCGATCGAGGACCGATCGACGACGATGCGGAGACGCGAGGGGCGCTCGCGGTCGTCGGCGGTGCCCGGCTCCGGCACCGTGCCGGCGAGGCGCGAACGGTCCGCGGTCGTGTCGGCGGAGGACCGGGATCGGTCGAGGCTCAGGTGCAGCGCTCCGTCCCGGCGAGCGAGCTCGACGACACACGCCTCCTCGCCGTCCGGGGTGGCGAGAACGGTCACGGCGAGCCGGCGACCGTCCCCGACGAGCGCATCCACCTCGATGTCGAGGGTGTCGCCAGACCAGTCGCCGGCGAGCTCGTGCGTTCGCAGGGCGGCGAACTCCGGAACCGGCTCCTGTCGGACGACGCCGTCACGGTCGAGCCACAGGGTCCGGGGGAGGGCCATGGCCCCCGACCAGCCCGAGGCGATCATGGCCTCGTCGGTGCGCCCCTCCTGCATCCACGACCAGAGGATGCGTCGGCCCGCCTCGTCGCGGTACGTCTGCGGGGCGTAGGCGTGGCGCCTCCCGAGATCGAGCCGCTGGACACGGTCGATCTGGAACCGGTCATCCCGATACCTCCCGAGGGCGATCAGCGGATGCAGGGTCGCGCCCTCGTGCCAGGCGGAGAAGATGAGCGCGTGCGGGTCGCCGCTCGCGGCGTCCGGCGCTGCCGTCGCCGCGGTTCCAGCTGAGTCGCCGGGGAGCAGCCGGAAGAAGTCGACGCACTCCCACATCGTTCCCGTCCAGTCCGGGTCGTCGAGAGCGATCTGGCCAGCGGGGAGCGACGCGAGCGGGCCGATGAGCCGCCACTCGCGGAGGTCCGTGGACTCGTAGAGGAATGCGCACCCACCGTCTCCGCGCACCCCCGAGCCGATGAGCTGGCGCCACACGTCGCCCTCGCGCCACACGCAGTGGTCGCGGTACGCCGTGAGGTCACCTTCGGGAGGGGTCGAGATGACCGGCTCAGGCAGCGGCGACCACTCCTCGAGATCGGCCGAGCCGACGGCGAGGCACGGCAGCTCGCGGAGCCCCTGGCGGCCAGAGTAGACGAGCGTCGGCGTGCCAGCGTCGTCGACGAGCACGCCGGACCAGCAGCCGTCGCCGTCGGCGCCCTCTCCGGGGCGGAGCGCGATCGGACGATCGCGCCAGTGCACGAGATCGTCGCTGACGGCGTGACCCCAGTGGATGCGGTTGTGCACCGGAGCTTCCGGGTTGTGCTGGTAGAAGAGGTGGTGGAGGCCGTCGATCTGCGCGACCCCGTTCGGGTCGTTGAGCCAGCCGGCCGGCGAGGTGAAGTGGAAGGCGGGGCGAAGCCGGTCCGATTGAGCTCTCATGAGCTGCTCGTCGGCGCGGACGGTGGTGTCGGTCATTCGTTCTCCTCGGGTGCGAGCACCCAGTGGTCGTTGTCGGCGTCGACGATGCGGCGCGAGAGCGCTGGCCCGGAAGTCCACGCGGCGATCTCCTCCCGCAGGCGGGCGCGAACGCCGACATCCGGCGCGGAGCTCCGATTGGGGTCGGGGACGGCGCCGACGAGCAGGCGCGTGTAGGGGTGGCTGGGGTTGGCGAGCAGCGTGGTCGACTCGCCGCCCTCGACGATCCGTCCGCGGTGCATGACCAGGATCCGATCGGCGAGGTACCTCGCCGAGGCGAGGTCGTGCGTGACGTAGAGCATGGCGATGCCGCGTTCGTCCCTGAGCCCGGCGAGCAGGTTCAGCACGCCGATGCGCACGGAGACGTCGAGCATCGACGTCGGTTCGTCGGCGAGGATGACATCGGGTTCCACGGCCAGCACACGCGCGATGGCGATGCGCTGCCGTTGGCCGCCCGAGAGCTCGTGCGGGAATGCGCTCAGGACCTGGCGATCCAGGCCCACCGACTCGACGAGCTGGGCGCAGCGTTCGTGCACGTCGCCCTGGCCCATGCCGTGCAGCTGGAAGGTCCGCTCGAGGACCGCCCCGACGCGGTGGGCCGGGTTGAGCGATCCGAAGGGGTCCTGGAACACCATCTGCACGCGGTTCCGGTAGGCGCGGGAGGCTGAGCGGCGCTCGGAGCGCAGGACATCCACTCCGTCGAGCTCGACGGTTCCCGAAGTCGGCTGCTCGAGGCGCGCGACGCACCGCGCCAGCGTCGACTTGCCCGACCCGGACTCGCCGACGAGCGCGACGATCTCACCGCGGCCGATCGACAGGTCGACGTCGGACAGGGCATCCACCGCGCCGCGGCGGCCGAAGAGGCCGGCACCGGGGAACCGCTTGGAGAGGCCCCGCACGCGCAGGACGGGTTCGTGCTCGGTGACGACGCTCATCGCGTCTCCTCCTCGATCAGTGCGCCGCTCGGAGCGACGAGGTGGCCAGGGGCGACCTCGACGAGGTCGGGGACATCGGTGAAGCGCACACCCTCAGCCAGGCCGGAGAGCTTCGTCCTCGGGCCGCTGATCGGTGGGAACGCCCCGAGCAGCGCCCGGGTGTACGGATGACGCGCGCCGTTCCGGATGACCGCGGCGGGCGCGACCTCCACGATGCGGCCGGCGACCATGATGCCGATGCGATCGGACAGCTCGAGCATGAGCGACATGTCGTGGGTGATGAACAGCACGGCGAAGTCGAGCTCCTGCTGGAGGTCCCGGATCTGCTGCAGGATGTCCTGCTGCACCACGACATCGAGGGCCGTCGTGGGCTCATCGAGGATCAGCAGGCGGGGGCGGAGCGAGCAGGCCATCGCGATGACCACCCGCTGTCGCTGGCCGCCGGAGAGCTGGTGCGGGTACGAGCGGAGACGGTCCGCGCCCACCCTGACCATCTCGAGGAGCTCCCCTGCGCGGCGCCATGCGTCGCGCTTCGAGATGCGCTCGTGAGCCCGCAGCGTGTCGACGAGCTGGTCGCCGATGCGCATCACCGGGTTGAGCGAGCTCATCGCCGATTGGAAGACCATGGCCACCTCCCGCCAGCGCCAATCGCGAAGGCGCCCGGCGTCCATGCTCAGCACATCCTGGCCGTCGAAGAGGATGCTGCCGCCCGTGATCCGGGCCGGCTCCTTCAGCAGCCGCATGATGGCGTTCGCGCACGTCGACTTCCCGCAGCCGGACTCCCCGGCGAGGCCGAGGATCTCACCCTGCGCGATCGAGAAGGACACGCGGTCGGCGCCGCGGACGGACCGCTCGTCGCTGACGTAGTCGACCGTGAGGTCGCGGACTTCGAGGACGCTCATCGTGCCTGCTCCTTGCGGTCGACGGTCGTGGGTGCCGTTGCGGTCCGCGCGGTGCGCGGCCTCCGGAGCCGTGGGTTGGTGACCTCGTCGACCGCGTAGTTGCAGAGGGCGAGGGCGAAAGCGACGAGCGCGATCGCGAGACCGGAGGGGACGAAGATCCACCACTGGCCGATCATGAGCGCGCCGTCGCTGGACGCCCAGAACAGGTTGGTGCCCCACGAGAGGGTGTTCGGGTCGCCGAGCCCGAGGAACTCGAGGCCGGCCTGCGCTCCGATCGCTCCGATGATGCAGGCGAGGAGCGTGGTCATCACGATCGATGCCACGTTGGGCAGCATCTCCCGCAGGATGATCGACAGCGGTCGCTCTCCGGAGGTGATGGCGGCGCCGATGTAGTCCTTGCCGCGGATCGAGAGGCCCTGAGCGCGGAGCACCCGAGCGCTGCCAGCCCAGCCCGTGATGACGAGCACCGCGATGACCGTGCCGAGTCCCGGCGGGAGGAACGCGGCGAGCAGCACGAGCAGCGGGAGGCCGGGAATCAGGAGGAAGACGTTCGTCACCAGCGAGAGCGCATCGTCCACGCGCTTGCCGAAGAAGGCGCTCGTGAGCCCGACCACGATGCCGACGAGCGTCGAGAGCACACCCGCGACGAACCCGACGAGCAGGCTCGAGCGAGCACCCCAGACGGTGAGCGCGAGCACATCCTGCCCCTTCGCGGTGGTGCCCAGCAGGTGATCCGCGCTGGGTGGCGTTGCTCCGCCCGACCCGATCCGAGACGGGTCACCTGGGAAGATCACGGGTGCGGTGAGCGCGAGCACCACGAACACCAGCAGGATGATGAGCCCGGATAGCGCCTTCTTGTTGCGCAGCAGGGCGCGGAGCAGGCGCGTCAGCTGACGTCCGCGCGAGCGGTTCTGCGCATCCGGCTCACGGGTGGCGATCGAGCTGGTGCTCGGCGGTTGGCTCGCGTCGCGGACGGCTGAGGCGTGCGCGAGCGACTCGGGGCTTTGGATCGACATGGGTACCTCTCAGCGCACGCGAACGCGCGGGTCGAGTCGGACGTAGATGAGGTCGACGAGGAAATTCGCGAGGAGCACCGCGGCGGTGATCGTGAGGAACAGGCCCTGCATGAGCGGGTAGTCGAGGCCCTGGACGGCAGCGAGCAGCTGGTAGCCGACGCCCGGGTAGGCGAAGACGACCTCGGTGAGCAGAGCCCCGCCGACGATGAAGCCGAGGCTCATCCCGATGGAGGTGACGCTCGGGAGCAGCGCGTTCCTGGCCCCGTACCGGAGCATGACGCGCGACGAGCTGAGCCCCTTCGCTTCCGCCATGAGGATGTAGTCCTCCGAGTTCGTGGCGATCATCGTGTTGCGCATGCCGAGCATCCACCCGCCGATCGACACGAGCACGATGGAGAGCGCAGGCAGGACGAGGTGCGCCGCGACGTCGCTGATGAACACCGGATCCCACGACGGGGTGAGGCCGACGCTGAACGCGTGCCGCAGCGGGGCCCACCCGAGCATGACTCCGAAGACGTAGAGCGCGCCCATCGCGAGCCAGAAGTAGGGGAACGAGCCGATGAAGACCAGTAGGGGCGGGACGATCGAGTCGAGCACGCCGCCCCGACGCCACGCGGCCAGGATGCCGAGGAGGTTGCCGATGATCACGGCGATGAACAGGGACACGGCGCCGAGGAGCAGCGTCCACGGCAGCTGCTGGGCGATGACCTCCGTGACGGGGGTCGGGAACCTCGAGATGGAGACGCCGAAGTCGCCGGTGAGGATGCGCACCAGGTACTCGGGGTACTCCTGCCACCATGGGCCGCCGTTGACGCCGAGCATCTCGCGAAGGGAATCGACCTGCTCAGGGTCGAGCCGCTGCTGAGAACGCGAGAGCATGCGCGTCACGGGGTCTCCCGGCATGAGACGCGGGAGGAGAAAATTGAGGGTTATGGAGACCCAGAAGGCCAGCAGGTAGAACCCGAGCCTGCGCAGAATGAAGCTCACGACATCCTCCTCGATGGATGGAGCGGGTGGAGTTGATGGGATGGCGACGCGGCCCCTTCAGGGCAGGCGGCGGCTGGGCCGCCGACCGGGGTACGGCCCGGCCGGCGGCGAGAGAAGGCGGCTGCTACTCGGCGGGTGTCAGCTTCGTGAGCACGAGCACGGTGGTGGAGGAACGGGTCGCGAGGGTCGCGTACGGGTCCTCCTCCGTCGGCCAGCCGACGAAGCGCTCGGTCGTGTACGCACCCCATTCAGGGCCCGAGAATAGGGGGACGACCGGGGTCTGCTCCGCGAAGAGCTGCTGCAGGCCCGAGGTCGCGGCTGCCTGCTGCTCCGGCTCGGACGCGCTGGCCAGCTCGGCGAGCAGCGCATCGGCGTCCGCGCTGCCGAAGCGGTGGTAGTTGTCGAAGGTCTGCTCGCCGACGGGAACGACGGTCTCCGTCGACATCGTGTTGCGGTAGTACTGGTACGGAGTCGGCGCGGCGGCGCTCCAGACGATGCCGGTCTCGAAGTCGCCGGTCTCGTATCCGGCGACGACCGAGGCCCAGTCTGGCGAATCGACGGTCGCCTGGATGCCGAGCTCGCCCAGGTTCTGCGCGATGATGTTCGCGACCGAGAGCCAGTCGCTCGACGTCGAGCCGACCGAGATGGTGAAGGAGAACGGCTGGCCGTCCGGGGTGGTCCGCGTCCCGTCTGCGCCCTCCGGGTATCCAGCCGCGTCGAGGAGGTCTGCCGCCGCTGCGAGGTCGAGCGAGGCCCAGCCGCAGGAGCTCGCGACCGCCTCGTCGCGCCAGGTGTCATACGCGCCAGAGAGCCCGGTGCAGTCCGCCGCCTTCGTGTAGCCGGACATGCCGACGTCGACGATCTGCTCGCGGTCGAGTGCCATGGACAGCGCCTGCCGGACGCGGACGTCGGAGAACATCGGGAGCGTCGTGTTGAGCTGCCAGTTGATCATCGATCCCGTCGGCGGGAACCAGTAGTGCCGCTTCTCGGGGTCGCGGTCGACGAACGCGGTCTGGATGTTCGGAATGTACTGCGGGGCCCAATCGACATCGCCGTTGATGGCCGCCAGGTTGGCCCCGTCGTTTCCGGCGAACGCCAGCATCCGGATGCCGGGAATGTTCTGGGCGCCCTCCTGCCAGTAGTTCGGGTTCGGCAGGAGGTCGAACGACTGCGCCTGGAAGTTCGTGACCTCCGTGTAGGGGCCGGTGCCGACGGGCAGAGGGTTCTCGAAGTTGCCGGGATCTTCCTCGGCCGCCCAGATGTGCTCGGGGACGAGCGTCAGCTGGCCCAGCTCGTAGAGCGCCGGGCTGTACGGCTTCGAGAGCGTGAACTCGACTGTGTCCGCATCGACGGCCTTGGCGTCGGCGAGGTAGTCGAATCCGCCGAGCAGCTCGCGCTGCAGGTCGACGGTGAACACGACGTCGTCGGCGGTGAACGCCTCGCCGTCGGACCACAGCACGCCGTCGCGGAGGTCGAAGGTCTGCGTGAGGCCGTCACCGCTCGTCTCCCAGGACTCGGCGAGCCACGGCACGGTGTCCCCAGCGGCGGGGTTGTAGATGAGCATCGACTCGTAGATCGCCTGCTGCGTCATCGGGGCGGCGGTCGGCGAGAACGGGTTGAAGTTCTGGCTGAACGTCCCCATGTCCTCGCGAGGGATCGTCAGGAGTGCTTCACCGGCGCCGGAAGCGGACGCAGTGCAGCCGGACATGGCGACCGCGGCAACGGCGCCCATGCCGACCACGGTGACGACGCGCTGTCTGATGGATAGGGTCATGGTGTCTCTTTCTTCGCGTGCGTAGGAGTTCGCAGGGCAGGGATTTGCTCGATCATCGGATTCGACCTCCGATGGACGAGCGCGAGCGCAGCGGGCAGGCGATCTCGATCTGTCGATCGGTGATCGTCTCGCCCGCTGCCAGCGAGGTGAGCATGGTCACCCCTGCCGCGCCCATCTCCTCGAAGGGAAGGGCGACGGTGGTCAGGCCGGGTCGCAGGTAGCCGGCCAGGATCTCCTGGTCGTCGAAGCCCACGACGGAGATGTCCTCGGGAATCCGGAGCCCGCGTTCCTTGATGGCGTCATAGGCGCCCATCGCGACGCGGTCGTTGCCGCAGAAGATCGCGGTCGGTCGCTCGGGCAGATCGAGGAGTCTGGTGGCCGCGGCGTAGCCACCATCCGCTGTCCCGTCGCTCGACTCGATGAGCTCGTCGCCGAGGGGGAGCCCCGCCAGGCGCATCTCGTCGCGGAGGCCCGCGAGGCGGCCGACCGTCGCCGCGATACCGGGGGAGAGCGTGATGTGGCCGATGCGCTCGTGTCCGGCGTCGAGGAGCGCGCGAGCAGCCGTGCGCCCGCCCTGGCGTTCATCGGGGACGATGCTCGGCACTCGGTTGTCGAGGTCGTAGCAGTTCACCAGCACGCAGGGCACGTCGTGCGCGTTGTCCGGCACGCGGATGCCGCGATGCCAGGTCGCGGCGATGATGATGCCCTCGACCCGCTGCTCGAGCAGCTTCTCGATCGCGAGCGACTCCATGGTCGGCTCCTCGTCGCTCGGGGCGATGAGGAGGAAGCTGCCGAGCTCCCACGCGGCGGCCTGGGCGCCCTTCACGATGTCGACGGCGAACGGGGCCGTCACGATCTCCGTGACGAGGCCGTACCATCCGGTGCGCTGGACGGCGAGTGCTCTGGCTGCCGCGTTCGGGCGGTACCCGAGCTCGGCTGCGGCATCGCGGATGCGGCGCCTGGTGCCCTCCGGGATGGCCGCGTCCGTACCGTTCAGAGCGAAGGAGACTGCCGTCCGGCTGACGCCCGCGTGGCGTGCCACGTCGGCCATCGTGACTGCCTTCGCACGCACGGGACCCCCGTGTGCCGACGCATTCTGACCGCTCATTGGAATCCTGTCTTCGTTGACTAACTCGCGTTAATGCGAGCGATAGGAGCACAGTACGACACTGACTAACGCGCGTCAACTGGAGCGCTGGCCCTGTCCTCGCCGAGGCGTCGCATCGTAGCTTTCGCCCCATCTGCGACGCTGCCCGGCGTTTCGCCCTCTGAGAGTGGTCTCAGAGGGTGAAACGCCGGGCAGCGTTTGCGGTGTCTGGGTTCTGCGGCGGCTAGGCGTCGCGGGAGTCGCCGCCGGAGACGGGGGACCCGCTCGAGGTCGCGTCGCTCGCGGCGCGGCCCGCGCTGGCGGCGCGGGGCGCATCCGCAGCGTCGGCCGCCGTCTCGATGGGCTCGTCCTGCACCGTGGAGCGCTCGGACTTGCTGCGGTCGTTCCGCGTCTTGAGGAGGCTCGCGATCGTGGCGACCGCGATGGTCGCTCCGATGAACGTGAGCGAGAACCAGATCGGGATCTCCGGCACCCACAGCAGCGGCTCGCCGCCGTTGATGAACGGCACCTCGTTGACGTGCAGGGCGTGGAAGACGAGCTTCACGGCGATGAAGCCGAGGATCACGGCGAGGCCCTGGCTGAGGTAGACGAGGCGCTCGAGCAGTCCGCCGATGAGGAAGAACAGCTGGCGCAGGCCCATGAGCGCGAAGGCGTTCGCGGTGAACACGATGTACGCCTCGTTGGTGAGCCCGTAGATCGCGGGGATCGAGTCGAGCGCGAAGACCAGGTCGATGAAGCCGATCGCGACGATCGTGAGGAGCATCGGGGTGACGAAGCGCTTGCCGTCCTTCTTCACGGTCATCTTGTCGCCGTGGTACTCATCCGTGACGGGCAGGATGCGGCGTACGAAGCGCATGAAGGCGTTGTTCGAGGGGTCTCCGTGGTCGCCCTTGATCTGCTGGTAGGCGAGCACGAACAGCAGCGCGCCGAACAGGTAGAACACCCAGGAGAAGTTCTCGATGAGGGCGGCCCCCACAGCGATGAAGCCACCGCGCATGATGAGCGCGATGACGATGCCGATCATGAGCACCTTCTGCTGGTAGATCTTGGGCACCGCGAAGCCGGTCATGATGATGAGGAACAGGAAGAGGTTGTCCAGCGACAGCGCCTTCTCGGTCAGGTAGCCGGCGAAGTACTCGCCGCCGTAGCGCCAGTCGGTGACGAAGCCGATGCCGACGCCGAACAGCAGCGCGAGGCCGATGTAGAACGCCGACCAGCGAGCGGATTCGCGGATGGTCGGCTCGTGCGGCTTCCGCACGTGCGCGAAGAACTCGTAGACGAAGAATCCGATCGTCACCGCGATCGTGATCAGCCAGACAGAGGTCGTGACCTGCATGGGGGTACTCCAAAGGGGGATTGGTGTTCGACAACGACACCAAGGTCTCCTCCGCCCCGACCAGATCAGCGACGCTGACATGGTGGAGCCGATGCCCCGGAACGTGGAATCACGCTCGTATTGACGGGCACACCGCAGACGGGAGTACTCCCCTTGCTTCGGAAGAGCTTAGGGGGATGTGCGGGCAGGAAGGCTGGGAGAACGCCCGCAAGCGGCTCAGCTGTCGCGAGGCGGCGCCGTGGAGAGTCGCGAGTTGAAGCTCGGGCTGAGCACGGTGCGGTGCACGGGGCGCGTCGGGTCGGCGATGCGCGCGAGCAGGGTCGTCACGGCGGCCCGCCCGAGTGAGGACCGGGGCGGCGTGACCGCGGTCAGCGCCGGCGTGAAGAGGTCGGCGACCTCGTCGTCGTAGGCGACCACCGACAGGTCCTCCGGCACGCTCAGCCCGCGGGCGAGGGCGACGTCGATGATCGCCATCGCCTCCCGGTCGGAGTGCACGAGAAGGGCCGTGACGCCCGCCTCGAGGACCGCGTCGAGCACCGCATCCACTGCCCCCGAGAATCGCGGATCGCGGCGGTCGGGCAGGATGCGCTCGACGTGCTCGCCCGGGGTGAGGCCAAGCTCGCGGCAGGCGGCCGACCAGCCCGCGATGATCTTGCGCGAGGTGGGGGAGTTCCGCGAGATGAAGAGGCCGACCTTGCGGTGCCCGAGCTGCGCAAGGTGCCGGGCCGCGAGCACGGCGCCCAGCGCGTGGTCGGTGGTGACGGATTCGGCCGGGGTGCGGTCGGGGCCGACGACGGCGTCGCGTTCGGCGAGCACAAACGGCAGGCCGGATTCGTGCAGCCACTCCATGACCTCGCGCGCGTGGTCGGTGTCGGTGTTGGGCGCGACGACAAGGCCGGTGACGCCCTCGTGCTCGACCATGCGCTCGAGCACGGGCCGCTCATCCTGCATCTCGTAGGACGTGCCGCGGAGCAGGAGCTTCGCGCCCTGCTCGCGGGCCGCCTGCTCCATGCCGCGGATGACGCGCGGCCAGTAGAAGTCGAGTGACGGCACGAGCACGCCGATGGTCTGCTGCGCGCCGTTGTTCGCCTGGCGCGCCTGCAGGGCCGGTGCGCCGTCGGGCGGGAGCACCGCGCCGCCGTGCACGCGCACGAGCAGCCCCTCCGCTTCCAGCTGCTGCAGGTCGCGTCGCAGCGTGACGGGGGTGACATCCAGAGCGTCGGTGAGCTCGGCGACCCGCACCGCGCCGGACGCGAGTAGCCGCTCGAGGATGAGGTCCCGCCGCTCGGTCGCGAGTCGTGATCCCTGTTCCATCATTCTGTGACCCCCACAGCTTCTGTCTGCCCGAGGGGCAGTGTCGAGTGCTCTTGTCGCGCGGTGACGGTCAGCGTTGACCGGTGTGCGACGTCGAGGTCGAGTCGCACGAGTCTAGGGCCCCACACGTCCGTGAGCATCGGATCCTCGAGCTCGATGGGCGTCAGGCTCGCGTGCACGCCCTCGTCCCATGTGATGCGGATGCGCGGAGCGCCGGCGAGCGGGGTCACCGTCGCGCCGCGGCGAGCGGGGCCGGCCTCGGCATTGGCGCTGGCGCTGTCGTTGTCGCCGTCGCTGGCGCTGTCCTTGTCGCCGTCGAGCGCGACCTCCCCGGCGAGCAGAAGCCGCAGCTGCGTCGCACCGGCGGCTCGCGCTGCGGAGAGTTGTGGCGAAGTGCGGTTCTGGTCGCGCCCGATCGCGTTTGCCCACAACTCTGCGCCCGCCGCGGGCTCTGCGGCCACGGCCGCGCGCTCTGCGGGGGCAGCTGCGGGCGCGGGGGAGGTGGTGGATTCTGCGGGTGGGGTGGCCGGATTGGGCGTGGGGGATGTGGCGGCTGTGGGTGCGTGGGGCGCCGGTTCGGCCAAGGCGGCCGGCGCGGGTGTGGCTTCCTCCGCGGAGAGTTGTGGCGAAGTGCGGTTCGCGTCGCGGGCGATCGCGTTTGGCCACAACTCTGCGGGCGCGGAGGGCTCGGCGGGCGCGGCGAGAGCGGGGCCCGAGTGGGGTGCGGGGGACGGGGCGGCCGCCGCAGCGGCCGGCGCAGGGCCGGGCTGCGCGAAGCGCCAGGCGTCGTGGATGCGGACCTCGGCACGCTCGCGGTCGAGGCGCACCTCGCGGCGCCAGGACTCGAGCTCGGCGACGTCGTAGGCGCCGGCGAGCTCCAGCTCGAGCGAGGGGGCATCCCCCGTCTGCACGTCGATGACGGTGGCGGCATGCTCGCGGCCCGTCGGCTGGCCGCGCCCGGCGACGAACGGCACGTTGTGCCACTCGCTCTGCATCGGCCACAGCTCGTAGCGGCGCTCGCTGAAGGTGCGGGCGTCGTAGCTCGGGCGACCGGCGTCGACGATGACGGGCACCCCGTCGGAGGCGACGAGGAAGCTGCCGACGTCGTTGTGGTTGTGGTGCTCGTTGTTGTGCCCGCCCTTGACTGCGACAGACAACCCAGAGGACGAGCTGTCGCGCTCGCGGGCGACGAGCATCTGGGTGGACGGGAGCCAGGTCGCGGCGGGCGTCGGGGGAGTTGACGCCCTCGCCTGCAGCCAGGCCGCATCCGTCATGCCGCGCAGCACCCGGCCGAGCCCCTCGGCCTCGACGACCGCTGGCGAATCCGGACGCCGATGGGAGGCGGCGAACCGCTGCGCGTCGAGGTCGCCGGCGCGCACCGCGGCGCGGTGGAGGGAGTGCCAGGGCTGGTCGGCGCTCGGCTTCGCCTGTCCGTCTGCGGCGTTCACGAACCAGCCGGCGCCCAGGTGCATGCGGTGGGGGAAGGCCACGGTCTCGCGGAGCGCCCGGATGCTCGGCACAGGGTCGAGGCGGCCGCCGGTCGCGGAGGTGAGCAGGTCGAGGGCCTCGAGAAGGCGGCAGGCGCCGTTCCACCAGTAGGCGTAGCCCTCGTCGATGGCGCCGTCTTCTGGGAGCACGGCGACGTACCGGTCGAGTCCCTCGATGACGAGCGCGAGGATGCGGGCGCGCTCGTCGGCCTCCGTCGGTTCGTCGAGCAGGCGCAGTGCGGCGACGAGCACGTTGCCGTGGATCCACGGGTTCCAGTTGTGGGCGTCGCCGTCGAGGCCGAGCCAGTGCCAGTCGCGGCGGCGCGTGAACGGCTCGAAGACCCGCACGCGCGCCTCGTGGCGGATGCGGGCTCGCACACCCGGGTACTGGGCGTCGAGCTGGTCGCCCAGCAGCTGGTCGATCCAGGCGAGCTGGCCCACGACCTCGCCTGCTCCGAGGTCGAGGTACGGGTCGGTGACGGTGGCGAGGACCGAGCCGTGGCGCTGGAGCGTGTCGTCGTGGGCGGGCCAGCACCAGGAGCTCTGCTCGCAGAGGAGGGTGATGCCGTCGACGACGTCACCGAGCATCGCCGGGTCGGCGGTGGCGGCCACCGCGGTGCGGGTCAGGCGTTCCTGCCGCGCGAAGGCGGGTGTCTCCCAGGCGAGGCGGTCGCCGTCTCCGTGGTAGCGGGCGGCGTCGCTGGCGAGCGGTTGCGGCCAGGGGGTGCCGCGCTCAGTGCGGGCGCGCGCGCTCAGGGCGGCGAGTGTCATCGGGTCGGGTCCGCCCGGCTGCCACGAGGATGCGGGTGGCACGGGCAGGGCGTCGTTCGGGTCGGCGAGTATCGCGCGGAGGGCGGCTGCGAGATCGAGGTCGCCTCGAAGCCCGAGCTGCGCCGTGAAGGCGTGCAGCAGGGGAGCGCGAAGCGTCGGCTTAGGCCTGGTGTCTGTCATCGTTGACCTCTTTCACAAATCGATCGTAAACGATCATGCACGATCATAACCGCATTGTTGTGATCGAGAATGATTGCTACGCTCGGAAATGTCACCACCCCCGAGGAGACGGTTCACCCTCCCTCGGACGGCAATTCAAAGGAGAATCCGTGTCCACTGCATTCACGCCCGCGTCGCCCGCCACCGCGGCGCAGTCAGCGTCGCAGTCGGCATGGACCCGCGACGACTGGACCGGCTACGCCGACCGCCTTCTTGCCGGAGCCATGGCCTGGGCCTCACCGGGCAAGGCGCGCATCACGCCTCCCGGCGCCGAGGGCGGCTACGGCCACGACATCGACGGCCTCGAGGGCTTCGCACGCACCTTCCTCCTCGCAGGATTCCGCATCGCCGGGGAGCGCGGTCAGGGCGTCGACGAGCTGATCTCCTTCTTCTCCGAGGGCATCCGAACCGGTGTCGACCCCGAGGCCGCGGACCGATGGGTGCGGCTCGAGGAGCACCCCCAGGCGAAGGTCGAGGCGGCGTCGCTCGCCCTCATCCTCGACCTCACCCGTCCCTGGATCTGGGACTCGCTCGACGAGCTCACGCAGCAGCGTGTCGTCGACTACTTCGCTCCCGCCGTCGGCGACGACACCTACCCGCGCACCAACTGGCTGTGGTTCCGCCTCGTCGTCCAGACCTTCCTCCGCTCGGTCGGCGGCCCGTGGTCGCCCGAGGACGTCACCGCGGACCTCGCTCTGCACGACTCGTTCGTGCGTGCCGACGGGTGGCTGTCCGACGGGGAAGAGCGCTCCTACGACCACTACGTCGGCTGGGCGCTGCACATCTACCCGGTGCTCTGGGCCCGGATGCGCGGCGCCGACGAGCTCGCAGGCGACCGCCTCGAGGGCGACGTCGCCGCGCTCGACCGCTTCCTGCAGGACGCCGTGCACCTCATCGGCGGCGACGGCTCGCCGCTCCTGCAGGGCCGCAGCCTCATCTACCGCTTCGCGGCGGCTGCCCCATTCTGGGTCGGCGCGCTCGCGGAGGTCCCTTCCGTGTCGCTCGGCGCCCTTCGGCACGCGGCCGAGAAGGTCGTCACCCACTTCGACGAGCGCGGTGTTCCCGATGAGCGCGGCCTCCTCACGATGGGCTGGCACGGTGAATGGCGGCAGCTCGCGCAGGCCTACTCCGGGCCAGCCTCACCGTACTGGGCCTCCAAGGGACTCCTGGGTGTGCTGCTTCCCGCCGACCACCCCGTCTGGGCCGCCGAGGCCGAGCCACTCCCGGTTGAGCAGGGCGACTTCGTGCGCACGATCGCGGCCCCCGGCTGGGTGGTCACCGGCACGAGCCGCGACGGCATCGTTCGCATCGCCAACCACGGCACCGACCACGCGAAGCCGAACACCCTCGTCGGCGACTCGCCCCTCTACGCCCGCCTCGCCTACTCGAGCGCAACGAGCCCGCTGCTCGACGACCTCGCCTGGCACGAGCCCCTCGAGCAGTCGGTGGCGCTCGTCGACGGAACCGGCACGGCCACCCACCGCGCCGCGATGGAGCTCCTCAGCACGAGCGAGGACGGCGCCGCCGGAGTGGCCGCATCCACCTGGCTCGCCCACACGCTGCAGCCAGCACTGAAGCAGCAGCGTCACGGTTCGGGCCTCGACGGCGACGCGAGCGTCATCGCGCGGCTCACCGTCGTCTCCGTCGTCCGCGGCGCCGAGGAAGTGCGCCTCGCCCGGGTCACCGACACCGAGGCAGGGGTCGACGGGGCCGACTGGCGGCTCCGCTGGGGCGGCTGGCCCGTCACGAGCCGACAGGACGCGCAGGTCACGAGCGCGCTCCGCGGGCTGACGGCCGGCACGACGGCCCGGACCGTGACGAGGACGGATGCGAGCCCGCTCGGCGCATCCACCCGGGTCCCGATCCTCGACGCCCCCGTCGAACCGGACACCTGGGTCGCCGCGCACCTCACCCTCGCGGGCGCAGACCACACCCCCAGCAGCACCACCGGCGTCGAGCTCACCGAAGAGCGAGCCGCCATCACCTGGTCAGACGGAGCCCACAGCGCCGTCGACCTCACCAACTACCGCCTCTCGTAGCCCGGGCGTCGGTTCTCAGAGATTCGAAGCGGATCTCGTTCATTGCAGCAAAGGAGCAGCACCATGAAGAAGCGCACCATGATCGCCACTGCGGGCCTCGCCGCCGCCGCACTGGCCCTCACCGGATGCAGCGGCGGCGGGAGCGTCGACCCTGACGGCCCCATCACGCTGTCGGTGTCGGGCTGGAGCGTCGCATCCACCCCCGAGTTCCAGCTGCTCGCAGACGGCTTCACGGAGAAGTACCCCGACGTGACCGTCGAGGTCGTCGACTACGACCCCGCCGAGTACAACACCCTCATCACCGCGGACCTCGCGGCGGGCTCCGGGCCGGACATCATCACCCAGAAGGAGATCAAGTTCGTCACGACCTTCCAGGAGGGCGGACAGCTCCTCGACGTCTCCGATGTCGCGCTCCCCGAGGGCATCAGCGGTGCCGAGTCGTACAACATCGACGGCACGACGTGGGCGGTTCCCTACCGCCAGGACTCGTGGGTGCTCTACTACAACAAGGCCCTCTTCGACGCGGCAGGTGTCGCCTACCCCGACGGCAGCTGGACCTGGGATGACTACGTCGAGAACGCCGACCTCCTGACCACGAACCTCGCCGGTGCGGGTTCGACCGCCAAGGGTGCTCACCAGCACAGCTGGCAGTCGACCGTGCAGGGCTTCGCGAACGCGCAGGCCGGCGGCGACATCTTCAGCGGCGAGTACGACTACTTCGCGCCCTACTACGACAAGTCGCTCAAGCTCCAGGACGACGGCGCGCAGGCCTCCTTCAACACGGTCACGGCCAACAAGCTCACCTACCAGGGCGAGTTCGGCAAGCAGAAGGCCGCGATGATCCCCATGGGCTCGTGGTTCGTCGCGACCCTCATCTCGCAGCAGGCCTCCGGCGAAGCCGACGACTTCGAGTGGGGCATCGCACCCGTCCCGCAGATGGATGCATCCACCACCGGCATGGACAACACTCCCGTCACGTTCGGTGACCCGGCAGGGTTCGGCATCAACGCCAACATCGACGAGGGCAAGACGCAGGCCGCCAAGGACTTCCTCGCCTACGCCGCGAGCGAAGAGGCGGCAACCAAGCTCGCTGGCATCGGCATCACGCCGGCGCTCCTGAGCGACCCCGTCGTCGAGGCGTACTTCGCCGTCGAGGGCGCCCCGCAGGACGAGCTCTCCGCGTTCGCCGTGCAGACGCACGAGACGCTCCCCGAGAGCCCGACCAACTCGAAGACCGCAGCCGTCCAGAACATCCTGAACGACATGCACTCCTCGATCCTCTCCGGTTCCAAGTCGGTGCAGGACTCCATCGCTGAAGCCGAAGGCCGAGTGGCCAACGAAGTCGGCCTCGACTAACCCCCTTGCCGTCGGTCGGCCGGTGCTCTCTCACCGGCCGACCGGCACCCTCTCTCCAGGAGAATCATGACCACCACCACGGAACCGACGCCGCCGTCGGCAGCCCCGCCGGAGTTGACAGCCGAGGCGCGCAAGCAGCGCAACCGCCTGCGAAGGAAGACAACCCTCGTCGGGTGGAGCTTCATCCTGCCGAACTTCATCGGGTTCGCGACGCTGACGCTCGTGCCCGTCATCGTGATGTTCTACATGTCTCTCACGAACTGGAACATCTTCGGCACGTCCACGTTCATCGGCTTCGACAACTTCACCCGACTCTTCAACGACGGCAGCTTCCAGGTCGCCTTCGGCAACACCATCTACTACTCGGTGCTGCACATCCCACTCACGATCGTCGTGTCGCTGAGCCTCGCCCTGCTGCTCAACAACAAGCTCCGCGGCGTCGCGTTCTTCCGCACCGCCGCGTTCTTCCCCTACATCACGTCGATCGTCGCGATCGCGCTCGTCTGGAACCTGCTCTTCAGCCCGGACTTCGGCCCCATCAACGAGGGCCTGCGCCTCATCGGCATCGACAACCCGCCAGGCTGGCTCACCTCCACGGAGTGGGCGATGCCGGCGGTGGTCATCATCAGCACGTGGCGCGACATGGGCTACTACATGGTGCTCTTCCTCGCGGCCCTCCAGACGGTGCCTCCCGAGCTGCACGAGGCCGCCCGAGTCGACGGCGCCAACGCCTGGCAGCGCTTCTGGAACGTGACCCTCCCGTGCCTGCGCCCGACCATGTTCTTCGTCACCGTCATGCTGACGATCAACTCCTTCAAGATCTTCGACCTCATCCTCGTGCTCACCGAGGGCGGGCCGGGACAGTCCACGACTGTCATCTCACAGTTCATCTACCGCAAGGGCTTCGAGGAGAACGAGTTCGGATACGCGTCAGCGGCCTCCGTCGTGCTGTTCTTCCTCTGCATCGTCGTGACGATCATCCAGTTCCTGTGGAACAAGCGGAAGGACAACTGATGTCCCAGACCATGGCAGTCGTCCTCCCGGAAGAGGACTCACGTCGCCTCCTCATCGACCCGCCCGCGCACCCCGCGGCAGCCGGCAAGAAGAAGAAGGCCGGGCTCGCGAAGGCGCTGCTCTACATCGCGCTGATCATCGCCGCGGCAGCCATGCTCACGCCGTTCTTCTGGATGATCATGAGCTCCCTCAAAGACGCGAACGCGGTCTTCTCGGTGCCGGTCAGATGGATCCCCGAGGTCTTCGTCTGGCAGAACTACGTCGACATCTGGACCAAGTCGGACATCATGACCTGGATCGGCAACACGCTGTTCCTGTCGGTCACCGTCACGGCGCTGCAGGTGCTCACCGGCTCGTTCGCCGCCTACGGCTTCTCGCGAGTGAAGTTCCCCGGCCGCGATGCGCTGTTCCTGCTCTACGTCGGAACGATCGCCGTGCCGTGGCAGTCGTACATGATCCCGCAGTTCATCATGCTCTCGAACGCGAACCTCTCGAACACGCTCTGGGCGATCATCCTGCTGCAGGCCTTCGGCGCCTTCGGCGTGTTCCTCATGAAGCAGTTCTACGAGTCCATCCCCATGGAGCTCTCCGAGGCAGCACGCCTCGACGGCCTCAGCGAGTACGGCATCTGGCGGCGCATCATGCTGCCGCTCTCGATTCCCGCCATCGCCAGCCTCTCGCTGCTCACCTTCGTGAACACGTGGAACGACTACCTCGGACCGCTCATCTACCTGCGCGACCCGAGCCTCTGGACCATGCAGCTCGGTCTGAAGAACTTCGTCTCCAGCTTGTACGACGTCGACTACGGCGTGCTCTTCGCGGGGCTCACGATCTCGGTCATCCCGATCGCCATCGTCTTCCTCCTCGGCCAGCGGTACTTCGTCGAAGGCGTCGCCACGAGCGGACTGAAGGGCTGATCATGAAGCGCATCCCGCACAGCATCTACTCGACGGCGTTCAACGTCGCGTACCTCGCCCTCGGCGTGAACGCCATGCTCGCCATCATGAGCCTGCCGTTCCTCGTGCTGCTCGTGACGACGGACCCATCGCTGTCGTGGCCGCTGCTCGCGGCGAGCGCGGCACTCACGGGCCCGGGCATCGCCGGTGCATTCGCGACCTTCCGCGCGCATGCCGAGGGCGACAGTGACGTGATCCGCGCGTTCCTCCGCGGTGTTCGCCGCACCTGGAAGCGTGCACTCGTGATCTCGGCGGTCACCTCCGCCGTCGTCACGGTCGCACTCGTGGACGTGTTCGTCCTCGTTCCCACCGGCATCGGCGTCCTCATCGTCCCGCTGCTGGCCGTCGTCGCCATCCTGACGCTCGCGACCGCAGCGGTGTCGCTCGTCGCCATCACGCAGGCCGACGACACGCGCCTGCTCGTGCTGGTGCGCGCATCCCTCTTCCTCGCCGTGCGCCGCTGGCCGATGACCTTCGCGTCCTTCGCGATCGTCGCCGTCCAGGCCGCGGTGCTCACCGCGGCCCCGGCCATCGCCATCGGGCTCTCGGCCGCCGCCTGCCTCTACGTCGTCTGGGCTGGCGGCCGCTACACCCTGCAGCAGACCCCGGCACACGCCGCGGCCTGACGGACACCACGAACTCACTCGAAGGAATTCCCATGACTTTCGCGCCCGCATCCACGACCGTGGAGAACGCGCTGGCAGCGGCCACCGAAACCGTCCGACGCAACATCGTCGCGTTCGGCGCCGCCTACCCTGACGACACGACCACCGACGGCTGCTACCTGCTGCGACCCGCGACCGAGGCATTCGCCGAGGGAGCCAACCGCGGTTGGACCACGAGCTTCTGGCCGGGCATGATGTGGCTCGCCGGCGATGTCACCGGCGACGCGGCCTTCCACGAAGCCGCCCTCGCGCACGCCGCCGACTTCGAGCGTCGCCTCTACGGGGACGAGGACCTCGAGACCCACGACCTCGGATTCCTCTACTCGCTCTCGGTCGTCACCGCGTGGAAGCAGACCGGCGATGAGCGCTGGCGCACCGCCGGGATCAAGGCGGGGGAGCGGCTCATGACGCGCTTCCTCGAGCCTGCCGGGATCCTGCAGGCCTGGGGGGACCTCAGCGACCCAGCGCAGCGTGGCCGCGCCATCATCGACAGCCTCATGAACATGCCGCTGCTCACGTGGGTCGGCGAGCAGACGGGCGACCCACGGTACGCGGATGCGGTCCGCCGCCACACGGAGCAGCTGCGCACGCAGATCTTCCGTGCCGACGACTCCACGTTCCACACGTTCTACTGGGACGCGGAGACCGGCGAGCCCCTGCGCGGCGGCACCGAGCAGGGCGCGTTCGACGAGTCGTGCTGGGCGCGCGGGGAAGCCTGGGGCATCTACGGCTTCGCGCTGAACTCGCAGGCCGTTGGCGACCCGAGGCAGCTCGAGGCTGCCTGGAGGTGCGCCGACTACTACCTCGCGCACCTGCCGAGCGACGGCATCCCCTACTGGGACCTCGTCTACACCGAGGGCAGCGACGCTCCCCGCGACAGCTCCGCCGCCGCGATCGCCGCCTGCGGGTTCTTCGAGCTCGCCGCGGTCGAGCCGGACCCCGAGCGGTCGGCGCGCGCCCGCGCAGCCGCGCACGCGCAGCTCGACGCGCTCATCGCCGAGGCCATGCCGCGGCCGGCCGAGTCATCTGACGCGCTCCTCCTGCACGGGGTGTACGACATGCCGAAGCTCGTGGGCGTCGACGAGGGAACACTCTGGGGCGACTACTTCTTCCTGGAGGCGCTGACGCGCGCGTCGCGTCCCGACTGGCAGCGGTACTGGTGAGCGGGGGAGCAGGCGCATGAGAATCGTCACCTGGGATCGTGCCGGGCAGAGCGTGCCCGCGGCCCTCGTCGAGTCGCCAGAGGGTGATCGGCTCCTCGACCTGGCCGGTCTCGTCGCATCGACACTCGAGCTGCTCTCCGACGAGCAGCTGCTCGCGGATGCACGCGCCGCGGTCGCGTCGGCCGACGTCAGTGGCCTGCCGCTGCGCGACGGGGAGCGACTGCTCTCGCCCGTGACGCCGCGGGTGCTGCTCTGCGTCGGCTACAACTACCGCGGCCATGTGGTCGCGGGCGGGGAGGGACAGCCTGACCCCGAACGCCCCGACGTGTTCGTGAAGACCGCGAACACGCTGCTCGGACCAGACGACGCCGTCACTCTGCCCCCACAGAGCAGCGACGTGGACTACGAGGGCGAGATCGGTCTGGTCATCGGACGGGCGGCGCACGCCGTGTCCGCCGAGGACGCGCTGGCGCACGTCGCCGGCTACACCCTCGTCAACGACGTGTCTGCCCGTGACTGGCAGAACCGCACCAGCCAGTGGACGCTCGGGAAGTGCTTCGACGGCTTCGCGCCGCTCGGACCCGCCATCGTGACGGCGGACGAGATCGACGACCCCGCAGACCTGCTCGTCGAGGTCATCCGGGACGGCGAGACGACCGTGTCGCAGAGCACGTCGACCCTCATCTTCCCGTTCGCGGAGCTCGTCTCGTACATCTCGCAGTCCATCACGCTCCAGCCGGGTGACGTCATCGCGACGGGCACCCCGCAGAAGCTGCCGGATGCACTCCGCGACCACCGCGCCGTCGCCGACGGCGACTCGGTGCGCATCCGAGTCGAGGGGATCGGCGAGCTCACGACGGTGTTCGCGAGCTAGGTCGTCTCGGCGGCACGGGAGATCACGCGAAGGTCCCGGCAGCGAGGCTCACGCCGCCGATGACGACGCTCAGGCTGCCCAGCGTCGCCAGGATCACGCTGAGCGCCTGCAGCCTGCGCTTCGAGGAGTCCTGCCGTCGAGCTGCGAGCACCGCCGTCACGATCGTGAGCGCGAAGAGCGCAGCACCGCAGGCGAGGAGCATCCACCCGACGAGCTGCAGGACCGTGTCTGGCTGGTGAACCACGCCGCGACCGTCGCCTGTCCGGCCTACGCCGACGACGGGCGGTCGGCGGCGCGTGCATCGGGGGATGGGCCGCGGGGCGTGGTGGGGGACACCGGCACTCCTTCGTGGTGAGGCCAACAAGCCTAGGCGCGGCCCTCTTCTCGAGAGAAAGGTTCTCGAGGTGAAAGGCGAGGTGAAATCGGCGTGAATGCACACAGAACCGAGATCTGCCGTGGAGCATGATGACGTCATGCGCGTCTCTCCAGCAGCTCTGCTCCTCGTCGTGAGTGTGTTCGTCCTCAGCGGATGCGCGCAGGGCGGGGTGGTGGAATACACCGGGTCGTACGTGCCCCTCCCGCCGACAAACGGCACCTTCGACTACCAGCTCGGCGAGCCGTACGAGATCGACGGTGGCCTCGACGTCGTCGCCCGAGACTCCACTGCCGCCCCCGACTCCGGGGCGTACAGCATCTGCTACGTGAACGGCTTCCAGACGCAGCCCGGGGAATCTGCCACCTGGCTCGACGAACGCAGCGAGCTGCTGCTCCACGACGACGCCGGTCAGCCGGTCGTCGACCCGGACTGGCCCGACGAGTACATCCTCGACCCGTCGACGGCCGAGCAGCGCGACGGCATCCTCGCCGTGATGGCCCCGATCATCACGGGCTGCGCCGAGTCGGGCTTCGACGCCGTCGAGATCGACAACCTCGACACCTTCACGCGCTTCGACGCGTCCACGAGCGGTGGGGGAGCCGGCATCGACGAGAGAGGGGCGCTCGAGCTCGCGGCGGCCTACGTCGAAGCCGCCCACACTGCTGGCCTCGCGATCGGGCAGAAGAACGCGGCAGAGCTCGCCGATCGCGGCCGAGCCGAGCTGGGCTTCGACTTCGCCGTCGCGGAGGAGTGCGGTGTGTACGGGGAATGCGCCGCGTACTCGAGCGCCTACGGCGATCTCGTCCTGCAGATCGAGTACACCGATGCTCTCGCAGGAACACCTGAGGAGGTCTGCGCTGACGACAGCCGCGCTCCGCTCACGGTCATCCGCGACCGTGATCTCCTCGCACCGGATGTGCCGGACTACTTCCGGATGCAGTGCTGAGTCCTCCTCCGCGCCTGGAGGTCAGTCCCCGTCGGGGGAGTCCCTCAGACCAGGGCCGACCCCGACGCGTTCTCGGAAGCGTCCTCAGACGAGCTCTCCGGCCCATCCTCCGAGGTCGGCTGTGCGCCCTGGACTCCTCCGGTCTGCGCCTCGGCCTGACCTGACTCTTCTGCGCTTGCCCGGCGGAACATGCGGAGATTCCTGAACCCGCTGTAGGCGGCTGCGGCCTTCAGGTCCTGCACCGTCGGGTCGCCTGTTCCGAGGAAGTCCTCCGCCAACGCGAGACGGGTCTCGCGCAGGAGCCTCGCGGGCGTCGTGCCCGTCTCCCTGAACACCCTGTGCAGGTGCGACTGCGAGATGCCCAGCTGCTGGCCGAGATCGACCACCGAGAAGTTCGCGTCGTGGGCCTGCTCCGCGATCAGCCGGTGCGCGCGCATCAGCAGGGTCTTCGAGGGGCCGGCCACGGTGCTCTCGCGAATCGACGAGCGCAGCACGGCGATCACCAGGTTCTCGATCGCGGTCCGCCAGGCGGGGAACCCCGGGTTGTCCTCGTCGATCGAGCCGTCAAGCGATGCCATGGCGGCGCTGGTCAGGACCTTGCGCAGGTGCGCGTTCGGTGTGCGCGGGCCGGTGTAGTTGAGCTCGTTCCCGAGCACCGCCTTGATCTTCGACCGTCGGATCCCGAACAGAAGTCGAGTCGAGGCGTCCGAGGATTCGACGCGCATGGGCTCCGAGGACTCGTGGACGTAGAACGGCGACGGCACGGAACCCTCGGACTCGTTCTGACCGTTCAGCCTCGACGTGCCGCGCATCGCGAAGCTCAGGAAGACCAAGCCGTTGTCGTCCTGGGGGCGCGGCTTGATCTGGACCACCATCGGGGTCACCCAGATGCGGCCGATGACGATCGTGGGGCACGTCGCGAGGTCGGCGAAGATCTTCACTTCGCCGTCCGCTGAGACGACCTGGAGGCCACGTGACTGGAGCCAATCGACGGCCCTCTCACCACGAAGTGCGACATCGAGCTCCGAGATCACGCCTGTCATCTCCTTTCCGACTCACATCACGGCGGGCTTCGGTGGAACGGGGAGAACCCCTGCTGTGACCGCGGAAGGATCTGCGGGTTGAACGAAGCTGTATCGAGTCTCACTCTTTGCCGCATCACCAGAAAATACGTCGCACTTTTCGGCGGGAGATGCCATGTTCTGGCGATTGTCGTGGACTGCTGCTCGGGTCTCGCGACGGAGACGTGCTTCAGTCCCGAGCATGTGCCTCGGACATGTTGGTGTTCGCAGACTCGGGCGGATTCGGTGATGCGTGGATCCGGATGCGGAGACGCAGATCGCCCCGCGCATCCAGTCGGATGCGCGGGGCGAGGAGGCGGAGCGGCCCTGTTATCGCCCGGTGGGCTGGTACTCGCTGACGGTGTCGGTCACGAGGTGCTTCTTGAGCTCCCCGATGCTGACCGTGTCGAGGAATACGACCGACTGGTCGCCGACCATGCCGGTGCCGTTGGTCGGCAGGGTGAAGCTGCGCACGTTGCTCCCGCGGATGTCCCGCATCGAGAGGCCGAGGTTGAGCATGGTCTGCAGGTCGAAGGTGCTGTCGACCGCGATGAAGGGGGAGAACTTCGTGATGATCTCCTGCACCTTGCCCGGGTTCGTCAGGGTCTCCGCCGTGAGCATCTTGTCGAGCACCGCCTTGACCCAGGCCTGCTGGTTCCGCACGCGCTGGTAGTCGCCGTCGGTGAAGGCGTAGCGCTCTCGCACGAAGGCGAGCGCTTCATCGCCCGTCAGCGTGATGGGCCCGGCCTCGAAGGTCTTGCCCTGCATGTGCGACGAGTTGAAGGCGACGTCGTTGTTGATGGTGACGCCACCGAGCGCATCCGTGATGCCCGCGAAGCCGTCGAAGTCGACCACCCCGACGTGGTCGATGCGGAGTCCGAGCAGGCCCTCGACCGTCTGGACGACGAGCGGCACGCCACCGAAGGACAGCGCCGCGTTGATCTTGGCCTCGCCGTGGCCCGGGATCGCGAGCCAGCTGTCGCGCATGATGGAGATGACCTGCACGTCGCTGCGATCGGCGGGGATGTGCACGAGCATCATCGTGTCGCTGCGGCTGCCGAGGTCGGTCATGATCGATGTGCTCCCGCTGACGCGCGAGTCACTTCCGAGCAGGAGGATGTTCATGGGCGAGCCCGCCTCGGTGACGACCTGCTCCGGGCGTCCCTCGTAGTCTCCGGGGAGGGCGTCATCGATCTTCTCGATGTTGTTGAACGCCTGGTTCACGTTCCACCAGATGATGCCGGCACCTGCCACTGCGACGATGAGGACGCCCACGAGTGTCCACAGCAGGATCTTCGGCCCACGACGCTTCTTCTTGCCGTGCTCGCGTGCCGCGCGGCGTGTGCCGCCGGAACCGCTATCAGCCTCGTGCTCGAAGAGATCTGTGAGGGCGTCGTCGTCGCTTCGAGGGCGCGACGAAGGCTGTCCTGGGGTCTGCTCCATGCAGGCGAGTATGACACGGCGCAAGTTTCGAGCACGAGTCGGGCCGAGCGATGTCGCGCTTCCCTGAAATGAAACCCAAATGCACAACAAGTGTGTTTCGGTCAGGAAAACACGCCAGAGATGCGGAAAAAATACCTGGGTGACCCTTTTGTTATGCGGGAACGTTGAGATAGTCTCAGCTAGCACCCAGGATCTCTACGATGAGCCCACAGGCCCATACAGAGCGTGGCCCGTGGCCACGGAGACCCGAAGCGCATTCCCGGAACCGACGCGGTCTGCGCACCAAGAAGTACTCATCTCTTATTGGAGCACACGTGACGCCACCCACCTCAGGGCCCGCTACCTCGCAGATCCCAGTCGCAACCGCGACTGACGATTCGCGAGACAGTGACATGCTGCCCTCGGTCGAACCGCACTTCGCGCAGACCTCCTCAGAACAGAACGCTCGGGTCCAGCGAAGCAACAAACGCCGCGCCAACTGGCGCCAGGGGTACGCGCAGCTCCTCGTCCTGACCGACCTCGCCATTCTGGCAGTCGTCATGGTGGGAGCCCAGCTCGTCTGGCTCGGCGGCGGCAACGCGGCCGTTCCCGCCGGCGGCAGCGGCTTCATCAGCAGCGAAGTGTCCTACTGGCTCGTCTCAACCGTCATCGTCGTCGGCTGGGCCTGGATGCTCTCCCTCTTCGACACCCGTGACTACCGCATCCTGGGCTCAGGGTTCGAGGAGTACCGCGGCATCTTCAACGCCTCGCTCATGCTCGCGGGAATCGTCTCGATCTTCGCCTACCTCTCGGCATTCGAGCTTGCCCGTGGATACGTGCTCATCGCCTTCCCGGTCGGCACCGTCGCGCTCCTCCTCTCCCGCTGGATCGGTCGCCAGTGGCTCGTACGCCAGCGCAAGGGCGGAAACCTGCAGGCACGTGTGCTGCTCGTCGGCTCGCGCTACTCGGTGCTCGACCTCAACCGCGACCTCTCGCGTCGTGAAGCCGCCGGCTACAACGTCGTCGGCGCCTGCCTCATCGACGGCAAGAGCGGCGAGCTCGACCCCAACTCTCCCGACTTCCTGCCGGGAACGGATGTCCCCATCGGCGGCAACCCGGAGGACCTGGCAGGCTCGCTCGACGCCATCGGCGCCGACACCGTCGTCATCGCAGGCAACGACGTCACCTCGACGCAGTGGCTTCGCGAAGTCGGCTGGGACCTCGACCCGGACCGCCACTTCCTCATCGTCGCGCCAGGCCTGCTCGACGTGGGTGGCCCGCGCATCGTCACGCGCCCGGTCGCCGGCCTGCCGCTGCTGCACGTCGACTCCCCGAAGTTCACGCGCATGGGGCTCCTGCTCAAGCGCGCCTTCGACATCCTCGTCTCCGGCCTCCTCATCCTCGTCCTCTCGCCCCTCCTGGTCGGAACGGCGATCGCCGTGGCCGTCACCTCGCCTGGCGGCGTGTTCTTCAAGCAGGAGCGCGTTGGCTACAGCGGCGGCCGGTTCACGATGTGGAAGTTCCGCAGCATGCGAGCCGACGCCGAAGAGGTGCTGAAGAAGCTGCAGAGCGAGCGCCGCGACGCGGGCAACGACATCCTCTTCAAGATGAAGGACGACCCTCGCATCACGAAGGTCGGCAAGTTCATCCGTCGCTACTCGATCGACGAGCTCCCGCAGCTGTTCAACGTCTTCGGCGGCTCCATGTCGCTGGTCGGCCCCCGTCCGCCGCTGGACCGAGAGGTCAAGCAGTACGAAGACCACGTGCACCGTCGCTTCATGGTGAAGCCCGGCATCACGGGCCTCTGGCAGGTGAGCGGACGCTCCAACCTGACCTGGGAGGAGACGGTGCGCCTCGACCTCTACTACGTCGAGAACTGGTCCATGGCCGGCGACTTCGTCATCCTCTTCCGCACGGCTCGTGCAGTCGTCGCCAGCGAGGGCGCCTACTAGGGCGAATCACGCACAGTGAGCAGCGGCGACCCACCAGGTGGGTCGCCGCTGCTTCTTTGTGTGCGCCGGTCTGTTGCACGCAGTGGATCTCAGCCGAACAGTAGGCTGGCGGGATGGATCAGGCGATAGGCGATCAGCGTCGTGAGAGCGAGCAGCTCTTCGAGGCCGTGATCACCCCGGCGCCTGCTCTGGCCCTCGTCCGCGACGATGAGAGCGGAGACCTGACCGTCCTGTCGCTCGTCGACACGAGCTGCAAGCCGCTGGTGCTCAGCGGGACGGCGGCCGTCATCTGGGACGAGCTCGACGGCGTCCGCTCGCTGAAGCTCATCGTGCGCGAGCTCTCGGCCGACTACGGGCTCGACGAGCAGGTCATCGGTGAGCAGGTGCTCGGCTTCGTGACGCAGCTGCTGGACGCCCACCTGCTGCAGATCCTCGACTCGCACACCTCCGCGTAGCAGTCGCGACGTACGCCGTCAGCATCGGGGTGGCCGACGCCGCTAGCGCTTGTCGAACGCCTTGAGATCGCGCCTGGCCTGCACAAGACCGTGCAGCCCTCGGCTCGCTCGCTTCCACCAGGCCCTGACGACGCTGATCGTGCCGTTGCGCAGCTCGGGGTCGATGGCCGCGAGATCCGCGCGAGAGGGGAAGAACGCGCGGGCCGCGATGCCCGGCTTCTCGAGGAGGGGAGCCCGCTGCAGCTTGAGCATCCAGCCCGTCATCGCGTGCTCAGCCTTGGCGTTGAGACGCCACAGGCGCAGCGCCTCGCTGGCGTTCGAGTTCGGGACGAGCGGGACATCGTGTCCGAGGTCTGTGAGGAAGCGTCGCGCGGTCTGCGTCGAGTCCGTTCCGACCGCGTCCTGCAGGATCTGCTCCGTGAGGGACGCGGTCGAGCGCGCGTCCGAGACGAACTGCGTGTCGGAGCCATCCATCTTCTTCAGCGCGCTGACGAGCTCGCTGTACTCGGTCATCTGGCGGGAGTCCGCTGAGACCTGGCCCTCCTCGCGGAGGGAGTGCAGCGCGAGGACGAGGGCGCTGCCCGCCCGATCGGGAGTGTCGATGGGGTGGCCGGCCACGGTGACCTGGATGTGGTGCGCCCACAGGCGATCGAATGCCTCCTGCGGCCTGCCGAGGAAACCAGGCCAGTAGTGATGCACGTCGATGTCGTTCGGCCAGGACTCGTGGATGAGGGTGCGCGAGTGCTGCTCGAGCAGCTTCGGGAAGTCGGGCCAAGGGCGAGGGCGCCACCCGTACGCCTGGAGCGCTTCGATGAGGTCCTTCGCGCGGCCGGGCTCGACGATGATGTCGACGTCGGTGGAGTACCGGCGTGTGCGCAGTCCGAGATCGGCGGAGATCGGCCCCTTGATGACGAGCATGCGGATGCCCTGCTCGCGGGCGACATGCTGCGTGAGCGCCGTCGACAGCGCGACTCCATCGTTCACCGAGAACGCGATGGTCGCGGCGTCCGGGGACGCGGCTGCTGCGGTCACTGGGGTCCTTAGATCTGCGTCGCGAGCCGAGAGAACTCGTAAGAGCGAGCATATCGAGGTCTGCGAGTGTGTGGGCGTGCACTTCCGAGGCGTCGGACGGCACGTTCGGACCGCCTCGAAGGTGTGCTCGAAGCCTCCCTTTCGGGCGACAGCTCGAGGCGCGGGAATGGGGAGTGCTCCCCTGAGCCGTCCCAGGCCGCGCCTGCTTGGTACAGTTGCCAGCATGACGAGAACACTGCGCCTGAATCCACTTGGCGTAGACGTAGAACTTCGCCTCGATGAGAGCATCTCGGCGGAGTTCGAGGCGGATCTGCGGGAGTCCTGGGCCGACGTGACGGGCCAGCCCGGGGAAGGTGAGCCTGACGAATCACATCGTCTTGCGCTCGCTCCCTTGAGTGAACCCGAGGCGACCGACGTGGTGAGCGGTTCGGCAGCCGATCTGGCCTCGCAGATCTCGACCACGGTGACGCTCGACGCGATCGAGCACAACGGCGGTCGCCTCGTGATGCTCCACGCGGCGGGTGTCGCGCTCGACGACGGTCGGGTCATCGCGTTCGTCGGTCCTTCTGGGCGCGGCAAGACGACCCTCGCGAAGACCCTCGGCCGCGAATTCGGCTATGTCACCGACGAGACCCTCGCCGTCGACTTCGACGGCACCGTCCTGCCGTACCGCAAGCCGCTCTCGGTCATCGTCGACTCGGCTCGGCCCAAGGCGCAGCTCTCGCCCGCGAAGCTCGGGCTGCGCCCCCTCCCGCAGGCGCCGCTCAAGATCGCCGCGATCGTGCTCCTGCACCGTGTCGACGAGCACGAGCTCGTCGACGGCCCGCAGCTCTCGCCAGTGGCGACCGGCAGTGCGATCGGCTCGATGGTCCCGGAGCTGAGCTACCTGCCCGCCCTGCCGGATCCGCTGGTGCAGCTTGCGGAGCTCATCGACGCCACCGACGGCGTGCGACGGGTCACGTATTCAGAGGCCTCGCAGGTCGTTGCGCTGGTCCCCGAGATCCTCGCCGCTCAGGGCGACCTCCAGCCGTGGACATCGGGTCACAGCGTGGCAGACACGAGGACACCCTCGGCCACCGTCCGAGAGGACTCCTACCGACGCGCCTCTGGCGTCCACTGGCTGCTGTTCGAGAACGAGGCGGTCACGCTCGAATCGCGCATCGTCAGGCAACTGGCCGGCATCGCGCCTGGTCTGTGGGAGCTTCTCGGCGACTGGACGACCCTCACGAGCCTCACGGCTGCGCTCATCGAGCAGTACGGTGAGGTCCCGGACGCGCGTCACCTGGTGCAGGTGGCCCTCGAAGGTCTCGTGGAGGCGAATCTCGTCGAACGCGTGCAAGCCGCGGTCGTCGGCAATACGGCGGGTCAGTGAGCGACGGCGACCTCGCGGACGCCCCTGGCAGACGGGCGCCGCGATCGCGGTTGCGACGTGTGACGTCGCATCCGCTCTTCCATCTCGTCGCCGCGTTCGCGGTCCTCGCGCTCGTGCAGGCGTTCTTCGTCAAGGTGTACGCCATCCCGTCCGCCTCCATGGACGACACGCTCGCCGTCGGCGACCGCATCCTGGTCAATCGCCTCGCGTACCTGGGTGACGCTGAACCGATCACGGGTGACATCGTCGTGTTCGCGGCCTCTGACACGTGGGACGAGGCGCCGCCCGAGGCTCCCAGCGATCCGCTGCGATTCGCCGCACGCGTGGTGGGGGAGGTCTTCGGCATCGGCCAGGGCTTCTCGCACATCCTCGTGAAGCGCGTCATCGCGACCGGAGGTCAGACGATGGCGGTCGACCCGGCGACAGGTGGCATCGTCGTGGACGGAACCGCGCTCGACGAGAGCTCCTACGTCGACCTCGACTTCGAGTTCGTGCCAGGCACGCTCGACTGCTCCACGTCTCCGGCCTCGTTGCGCTGCTTCGACGAGTTCACCGTGCCGGAAGGCCAGATCGTGGTCCTCGGAGACAACCGCACCAACTCCTCCGATTCGCTCGCCGCGTGCCGAGGCGGGGGAGTGGACGCCTCCTGCCTGCGCACGGTCCGCGACGACGACGTGGTGGGCGAGGTCTTCTCCATCGTGTGGCCGCTTCCGCGGTTCGGCGCCGTCTGACCCGTCAGCGGCCCGGCGCGGTGGGGCGCGGCATCTGCTGCCGTTTCGTGCCCCACTTGCGCCAGAATCTCCCTTTCGCGTGAGCGGTATCCGCGTTCGCAGCACAATGGACGTGCTGTCGCGATGCTGGCGCCTGGGGGCACCGGCCGCCGCTTCGCGGCGCAGGTCGGGTCTCGTGTCTGGGGAGACGCGTCCCGGCCCAGACGCTTCCAGCTCGGCCCCCTGCGCTGGAAGCACAGCGCCCGACCCGCCTCGTGCGGGTCGGGCGCTTCGTCGTCTCGTGGGTTGCCGGACGCTGCCGGGTCGGCGACCTAGCTGACGCGCTGCTGGATGGGGAAGAGCGCCCCTTCGACCTCCGGGCCCGCTGCCGCCTGACGGACGAGCCAGTCAGAGTGTCGCTGCGAGTAGATGCCGAGGCCGATGCCGATGGCGATGAAGGTCGGGAGGGTGATGAACACCTCTCCGAGGCGGAACGAGCAGAGCAGGATGACGATCGTCGCGGCCTCGACGATGCGGGCTTCAGGCGTCTGCTTGCCCTTCCCCAGGAACTGGAATCCAGCGAACGCGAGGAGCGCGAGGATGGCGAGCAGGAAGGCGTAGCCGCCCTCCGTGATGAGGCCCCAGTAGGAGTTGTGGAAGAACCAGACATCCCCGGCGACCTCGGTGGTCGCCTCTCCGAGTCCGTGGCCGTACCAGGGCGCAGCCAGTGTCTTCTCGAGCGATGCGGCATCGATTCGGTCGCGCAGCTCGTCTGATCCGGAACGTGCGGCGTAGGCGCCGACCTGCGAGAGGTTGTTCTCTGCATAGAAGAACCCGCCGAGCAGCACTCCGGCGAGGACGACGCGGAAGAACGGGCCGAGGAAGCGCGCGAGGACCAGCCAGATGATGGCTGCGGCAAGTGCGGCCATCGAGGTCCGAGAGTCGGTCAGCACCACTGCCCCCAGGCCGAGGCCGGTGAGGGCGATTCGGGTCCAGAGGCGCCTGTAGATCAGGAAGAGGAGCACGGTCATGATCGCGTACGTGAATCCGGCGACGTTCTTGTCGTTGAGGAAGCCGGTGAGGAGCCCGCCGTAGGTGTCCGGGGCGAGCCCTGCGTAGAAGAGCGGGATGTTGGCGAGCAGCCCGACCGAGAATCCCTTGAGGCCCGAGACGATGTCGATGCGTCCGCTGGCGATGAAGCCGGCCAGGAAGAACAGGATGAGGATTCGGCCGAGGCGGGTGATGTCTGCCTGATTCGGGCCCGTCGCGATCGCCACGATGACGAGGAACGTGACGAGGAGGACGCTGATCGCCGCGAACCAGGTCGTGCCGCTCAGCTGCCTGGTGGGCCGGCGGAAGGCGGCGACGGCGACGAGGAGCAGTCCGGCGACGTCGTTCACGGGGAGCCCGATGCCGGGTGTCGCGATGCGGACGACGAAGAACATCATCAGCACGGCATCGATGATGCGAGTGCTGCCGACGGCAAAGATGGAATCTCGAACGAAGTCCGGAGTTTTGCTGATGGCCCCTGCCAACGGAGAATGCTCTGTCACGTTCCGATGCTACGGTGTTTGCCGGTGCTGTCCAACAGCGCCGCTGCAGAGCGGTTCCGGGGGGAAGCGATTCTGCGGGATCGTTGCTCCTCGGCCACAGGGCTGAGCCGGCCTGCATAGAATGTGGGGAGTCGGGTTTCTGGAATTCCAGGATCCGCATTCGGGGAATCTGCATTTCACCTCCCATTGGTGGCCAATGAACGAAAACCGAGGTGGTGGAATGCGCGCGACTGGCTCTCCGCGTCCCCGCGTCGCGATCGCCCACGACTACATCACGCAGCGCGGAGGCGCCGAACGTGTTGTGCTCTCCCTCAGCCGAGCGTTCCCCGAGGCGCAGGTCTTCACGACGCTCTACGAGCCGGAGACGACGTTCCCCGAGTTCCGCGACATCGACATCGTCACGTCCCCGCTGAACAAGGTCGGGCCGCTCCGGAGAGACCACCGCAAGGCGCTGCCGCTCCTGGCGGCCGCGAGTTCCGGCATGCACATCGACGCCGACGTCGTCATCGCATCGACAACCGGGTGGGCGCACGGCTTTCGAACCACCGGAAGAACGATCGCGTACTGCCATTCGCCCGCCCGCTATCTCTACCTGAGCGACCAGTACCTCGGCGGCGCTGGCCGTCTCTCCCCTGCGCGAATGGGCCTGCGCATGCTCACGCCGTTCCTCAAGCGCTGGGACCAGAAGGCGGCAGCCAGCGTCGATACCTACCTCACGAACTCGTCCATCGTGCAGCAGCGAGTCTCCGATGTGTACGGGCGTTCGTCAGAGCTGCTCTTCCCACCGCACAGCGTCGACATCAGCGGGCCGAGAACCGCAATGCCAGAACTCGCTGACTTCGTCGGCGGCGGTGGGCACCTCCTGCTCGTGTCGCGCCTGCTTCCCTACAAGAACGTGGACGCCGCGATCCGAGCCGTGGCGGGCCTGCCGAACGAGCGCCTCGTCATCGTCGGCGACGGTCCCCAGCGGGCTGAGCTGTCGGCGATGCTGCCGGACAACGTCCGCCTCGTCTCCGGCATCAGCGACGAGCACCTTCGCTGGCTGTACGCCAGGAGCCGCGCGCTGATCGCGCCATCGCATGAAGACTTCGGACTGACCGTGATCGAGGCGGCGGCGTGGGGCAAGCCCAGCATCGCCCTCCGGGCCGGCGGGTACCTCGACACCGTGCGCGAAGGGGCAACTGGACGCTTCTTCGACGTGCCGACCGCCGCCGCGATCGCGGACGCCGTCGCGGCCTCGCGCTTCCAGGTCTGGGACGTCGCGGCCATCAAGGCCCACGCCCACGGATTCTCCGAACAGGCATTCGCGCGGCGGCTGCACGAACTCGTCGACGAAGCGGCCACGCGCCGTGGGGAGAAGTGACATGCGCGTGTCGCGCGATGCCGCATCCCTGGACCGCATGAACGGCCAGCGGATGGCGTTCGGTGCGTCCAGTTGTTACTGTGAGTTGTCCTCGCGCACGGGTCTCATGCCCGTGCGCGGAATGTTGTGTCTAGGAGAGGCGTACGCGCTGTGACGGTACTCGATTTCTTGCGTCTCACCGGCAAGAGCTGGAAGATCCTCGCTATCGGGGTCATCGTCGGGCTGCTGGCCGCGTTCGGCTACACGCAGATCCAGCCGAAGGTCTACGAAGCCGACTCCGCAGGATTCGTCATCGCCGGCAGCTCCGGAGAGTTCTCGTCCATCGACGGCTCGGAGCAGGCGATCACCAAGGCGAACTCGTACCTTCCCCTCATCACGAGCCAGCCCGTCTACGCCAAGATCGCCGAGAACCCCAACTCCGGACTCGCCGCGGGCGAGACGCTGACCGGTCGCCTCTCCGCGACGGTCGCACCCAACAGCAACCTCATCCAGGTCAGCGCCAGTGCCAGCACGCCTTCATCGGCGGTCGCCCTGGCCAACGGGGCGCTGCAGGCGATGGCCGACGTCATCACGGAGATCGAGACGCAGGTCGGGGGCGGAACCTCCGGAGTCACCGTCGTTCCCCTCCAGAACGCCGTCGAGCCAACGTCGCCGGTCAGCCCCAACCTCCGCAACAATCTCATCATCGGCGGCGCCATCGGCCTCGTGCTCGCCTACGCCTTCGCGCTCCTGCGTCGCTCGCTCGACGTCAAGGTCCGCGACTCGAAGGACCTCGCAACGGCCTCCGGCGCCGGAACGCTCGGTCGCATCCCGAAGTCGCCGCAGCTCATGGGCAAGAACCGGGGCACGAACGACGCCGACGCCATCGCCGCCGAGTCATTCCGGCGACTGCGCACGAATCTCCGCTTCGCGAGCGTCGACGAGGAGATCCGCTCCATCGTCGTGACCAGCGCCAACGCGGGTGAGGGCAAGTCGACCGTCGCGACCTCGCTCGCGCAGGTCCTGGCGCAGTCGAACACGCCGACGATCCTCATCGACGCGGACCTCCGTCGTCCGACCGTCGCGACCGTCCTCGGCATCGACGGCAAGATCGGTCTGAGCGAGGTGCTCAGCGGCCAGGTGTCGCTCGAGGATGCGCTCGTCGGCTCGAAGATCCCCGGGCTCTACGTACTGCCGTCCGGGCGCATCCCCCCGAACCCGTCGGAGATGCTCGGCTCGGAGGCGATGAAGTCCATCGTGAGCCTGCTCTCGAAGGACTACATCGTCGTCATCGACGCGCCCCCGCTGCTGCCCGTCACCGACGCCGCCGTGCTGTCCACGCGCGTCGACGGCGTCGTGCTCGTCGCCTCCGCGGGTCGTACCCGCCGCGAAGACGTGGCGGCTGCGCGCGACATGCTCAAGCAGGTGCACAGCCGCATGCTCGGAACGGTGCTCAACATGGTGCCCCCGCGCGACAGCGCAGACGGCTACGAGTACCGCCGCAACCGCAGCTACTACGTCACCGCAGACAAGAAGGGCATGCCGAAGTTCAAGGCGATCAAGGGGCACACCGACCCCTCGGAGCACTTCGGTGCCCAGCCTGACGTGGCCGCACCGCAGCGGGAGTCCCTCTCGCCCTCCCGCCCGGCCCAGCCGGCCACCGAGCAGGCTGCTCCTGTGCAGCCGCAGGCGGGCCCCGTCCCGTCCTCGGCTCCGACTGCCGTCGCAACCGAGCAGCCACAGAGCCGTCGATCGCGCAGAGGCGCTTAGTGCCGAGCCTGCTCTTCGTCTGCCACGCGAACATCGCGCGCTCGGCCGCGGCCGAGTTCCTCGCGCGTGCGCAGCTCGGGCCTGAGAGCGACTGGCAGGTGTCGAGCGCTGGCGTCCGTGCTCTCGTCGGCGAGGACATCGACCCGACGATCTCGGCGGCCGTCCGTGAGCTGGGCGTCGAGCCGACGCCCCACGCGGCGCGGCAGGTCGACGTCTCCATGCTGAAGGAGGCAGACCTGGTGCTCGCGTTCGAGGGTGCGCACCGATCGTGGATGCTCAGCGAGTCGCCCAAGGCCGTCCGAAACACCTTCACGATCCGCAGCGCGGCACGGCTGCTCGAGACCATTCCCCGGCGCGCGGCGCCGCTGCCATTCCTCGCGCATGTCAAGACCCCGCCGGGCGGCGACCTCGACTTCGCGGATCCGTACGGCCGCGGCCCCGCGGTGGCCAAGCAGGCAGTCGCCGAGATCGACGCCCTCCTGGCGACCATCCTCCCGGGCATCGACGCGATCGCACGGACTCCCCGTCTGCAAACGACCTGACCTCGAGGGAATGAACGTGGACATGTCACGCTGGCGCCGCGCGAGTGCGGGTTGCGCGGGAGCTGGCGCATGCTGAAGCGCCTGCTCATCGTGAGTCCCGACTTCCACGGGTACTGGAAGGCGGTTGCCTCGGCGTTCGAGTCGATCGGCTATTCGGTGAGGGTGCACCGCTACGACAGTCACGCGACGTTCGCCGATCGGTTCCAGAACAAGCTGCTCCATGACCTCCCGGAGTCGATGCGGTCTCGTGCCGCGGCGGAGAAGGCCACCTCGCGCGCAGTAGAGCAGTTGCGCGCAGAGACCTTCGAGGCGGTCCTCGTCATCAAGGGCGACCAGCTCGGCGACGCCTGGTGGGAGGCCCTGAGCGCACAGTCGGTACCGTCCGTCGTCTGGCTGTACGACGAGATCCGCAGGACCAGGTACACGCCGGAGTTCCTGGCGTCGACCGGTCGCGTCGCGAGCTACAGCCACGACGACGTGCGCCTCCTTCGAGAACACGGCGCGGATGCCGTCTTCGTTCCCCTCGGCTTCGACTCGAGCCAGTCGTTCGCGCGCGTCGAGGTGCCGGCGGTGACGCTGGTCGGTGCCCGCTACCCGAATCGCGAGCAGCTGGTGCGCGGCATCCAGGGCTCTGGAGTTCCCGTGCGCGCGTACGGCCGCGACTGGTCACGGAAGCTCTCCGACGTCGTGAGGACGCGACGCTTCCGGTCGGCAGGCGTGCCTGCCAGCGGAGACCTGACGCGGGGCGCCGCGTACGGCGTGATGGCGGGAAGCCTCGCGACGTTGAACGTGCACGCGAATCAGGACGGCTTCACCATGCGCACCTTCGAGGCCGCAGGCGTCGGCGGGCTCGAGCTCGTGGACAGGCCCGATGTGAGCGAGTTCTACGACGTCGGCAAGGAGGTGCTGGTGTTCGAGAGCGTCGAGGAGATCGTGGAGTCGGCGCGTCGCGCGCAGCGCGAGCCCGCGTGGGCCGCCCAGGTGCGCGAGGCAGCTCGCAGACGGACGTTGGCCGAGCACACCCTCGAGCACCGCGCTCGAGCATTGGAGGCGCTGTGGGACTGAACATTCCGGAGGACCTCGAGGCGTGGCAGCGCTGGCAGAATTCGAGGTCCCTCAAACGCCAGATCATGACCCGTGTGCGGCGTCCCTCTGGGGAGCCGGAGTTCACGCTCATGGTCAACGGGCCCGAACCGCGTCTGCTTGTCCTCATCGATGTGCCGACCCCCAGTGCGGTCGCGGCGTACGCGGAGCCATTGCGGTTCCTCGAAGGCGAACAGGTCGCCGTTCTCGCGCCGAAAGACCTCAGCGGGATGCTCGACGGCAGCTGGACGAGCCGTCGGCTCGAGGGGCTGGACCTGCCGGGGGAGCTCCGCGGCGTTCGTGCCGTCTTCGCAGCAGGTCACTTCCTTCCCGCTGGGGCCGTCGGCTACCGCTGGAGCAGGCAGCTCGGGGCACGGTTCGTCGTGGCCCAGCATGGCTTGACGACGCCGTTCGCGCCGCCGTTGGCTCGCGGCAGTCACCTGCTCGCGTTCTCCCAGGACGACGCCGAGTTCTGGAAGTCGGGACGAGGTGATGTCACGCATGAGGTCGTGGGTGCGCAGCTGCTCTGGCATGCTTCGCGTCGCAACCGCGGGCGTCCCGAAGGTCCCGGAGACGCGACTCCCGTCTTCCTCGGACAGCTGCACGGTGCTGAGCTGTCTCGGTGGACGTCGGCGAGGACCGCCCGGACGTTCTGCACGACGACCGGTGCCGAGTATCGTCCGCACCCAGCGGAGACCGACCGCCTGTCGCGTCTGCAGCACCGCGCCTGGCAGCGGCGCGGAGTGCGTTTCGAGAGCTCGGGCCAGTCGCTCGCGACCCTCGACCGGCCGGTCGTCTCCGTCTTCTCCACGGGGGTCCTCGAGGCCGCCGCCGCCGGCCAGGATGCCTGGGTGACGTGCGTCGACCCGCCCGAGTGGGTGCGCGACTTCTGGACACGGTATGGTCTTTCGCAGTGGGGCAGCGATTCGACTCCTGCCCCTCCTGTTCCCCAGACAGAGCCAGCACAGTTGATAGCCGCGAGCATCTCGCGGATTCTGGAGGAAACAGTATGAGGATCTTGTGCGTCATCCCCGTGCGGGGAGGCTCCAAAGGCATCCCGGGCAAGAACAGGCGCCGAGTCGCCGGCAAGCCACTGGTCGCCTGGACCATCGAGCAGGCCCTCGCGGCGCGTCCCCAGATGGATGTCCTCGTCTCCACCGACGACGAGGCCCTCGCCGCCATCGCACGGGAAGCCGGCGCGCAGGTGCCGTGGCTGCGCCCCGCGCACCTCGCTGAAGACACGACGGCGACCGAGCCGGTGGTCGAGCACGCCATCGCCGAGTACACGGCCGCAGGGCGACGACCGGATGCCGTCATGCTCCTGCAGGCGACCTCGCCCGTGCGGCTTCCGGGCACCCTCGACCGTGCGATCTCGCAGTTCGCGGCGACGGGCGTCGATTCGATGGTGGGTGCCGTGCCCCAGACGCCGTTCCTCTGGCAGTACGGAGCGGCAGAGGGGGACCAGCCGAAGGCGCACTTCACGATCGGCGCGAGGCCCCGCCGCCAGGAGCTGCAGCGCACGCAGATGTTCTACCGCGAGACGGGCTCGCTCTACCTCACGAAGACCGAGATCTACGAGCGGGAGCACAACCGGCTCGGTGGCACGATCGGCATCTTCGAGATGGATGACCTCGAAGGCGTCGACATCGACACCGAGCTCGATCTCTCCATCGCAGACCACCAGCTCTCCCAGCTTCATCCTGACGCGGCCGCCGCTCCGTCAGCGCACACCGCAGCACCGACAGACAAGGACTCCGCTCAGTGATCTTCGAGCGCAACCTCACCCCGTACATCGTCTTCGCGGAGGACCCGATCGTCGTCGGTCTGCAGAAGATCAGCGCGAACCAGCAGCGCATCGTCTTCTGCGTCGACGAGCACGGTCGTCTGCGCGGCTCGCTCTCCGACGGTGACTTCCGTCGCTGGATCGTCGCGAACCCGACGGCCTCGCTCGACGTCACGTGCGTCGAAGTCGCCAACACGAGCACCCGCACCGCGCCGGCGACGTCGACGCCGTCCGAGCTGGCTCCGCTGCTCGGGCACGGCGGCATCACGCACCTGCCGCTCGTCGACGAGACGGGCCACCTGATCGCCGTCGCCATCGACCGCAATGATGTGCTGCGCATCGGTCGGCACGAGATCGGCGCCGGCCACCCCGCGTTTGTCATCGCTGAGATCGGCAACAACCACAACGGCGATGTCGACCTCGCGAAGCGACTTGTCGACCTCGCCGCCGACGCGGGCGCCGACGCCGTGAAGTTCCAGCTGCGGGACATGGACGCGCTGTACCGCCAGAGCGGCGGGTCGACGGCAGGCGAAGACCTCGGAGCGCAGTACACGCTGGATCTCCTCTCGCGCGTCTCGCTCCCCGCGGAGAAGCTGTTCACGGTCTTCGACCATGCGCGCGACCGCGGTGTCGACCTCATGTGCACGCCGTGGGACGGACCGAGCGTCCAGGCGCTCGTCGACTACGGCATCGAGGGACTCAAGATCGCCTCCGCCGACCTCACCAACCACGAGCTGCTCCGCGATGCGGGCTCGCGTGGGCTCCCGCTCATCCTGTCGACCGGAATGTCCCGGGAGTCGGAGATCCTCGAGACCGTCGGGCTCATGCGCTCCCTGGGTTCCAGCTTCGCGCTGCTCCACTGCCAGTCGACATATCCGGCACCGTTCAAGGACATCAACCTCGCCTACCTCGACCGGCTCGCGGAGATCGGCGACAGCATCGTCGGCTACTCGGGCCACGAGCGCGGCTGGCACGTGCCCGTCGCTGCGGTCGCACGCGGGGCGCGCATCATCGAGAAGCACTTCACCGTCGATCGCGGCATGGAGGGCAATGACCACACGGTCTCGCTGCTCCCGGACGAGTTCGCGCAGATGGTCGAGCAGATCCGAGACATCGAGCTTTCGTTGGGCGACGCGGCACCGCGAGAGGTGTCCACGGGCGAGCTCATGAACCGGACGACGCTCGCGAAGTCGCTGGTCGCGGCGCGAGAGCTGCGCGAGGGCGAGGTGCTCCGAGCTGAGGACATCGCCGTGAAGAGCCCCGGTCGCGGACTGCAGCCGAACCGTCTCGACGAGCTCGTGGGTCGCGCGGTGAACCACGACATGGCGGAAGGCGAGTTCTTCTTCGAGAGCGACCTCACCGACACCGCTTCCGTCGGGCGAGAGTTCGAGTTCCGTCGCCCATGGGGCCTCCCTGTTCGGTACCACGACTACAAGAAGCTCATCGAGAACTCGACTCCCGACTTCCTGGAGTTCCACTTCTCGTACAAGGACCTCGAGGTCGACATCGACAGCTTCTTCACGGAGCCCCTCGACATGGACTTCACGACGCACCTGCCAGACCTGTTCTCCGGCGACTTCCTCGTCGACCTCGCATCGACGGACGACGAGCACTGGGAACGGTCGATCCGCGAGGTGCAGCGGACCATCGACACGACCCGCAGCCTGAAGAAGTGGTTCACGCGCTCGAGCGAGCCGATCATGGTCGTCACGATGGGCGGCTTCACGAAGGACAAGCACGTCCCCGCTCAGGCGCGCACCGCCATGTACGCGCGGATCGCGGATGCAGTGCAGCGTCTCGACACGGACGGCGTGCGGATCGCGGCGCAGACGCTTCCGCCGTTCCCGTGGCTCATGGGAGGCCAGCAGTTCCACAACCTCTTCCTCGATCCTCATGACACTGCGGAGTTCTCGGCGACGACGGGGACGAAGCTCTGCTTCGACGTGTCTCACTCGAAGCTCGCGGCGAACTTCCTCGGGATGCAGTTCTCCGACTACACGGAGCTCGTCGCGCCGCACAGCATCCACCTGCACCTCGTCGACGCGACGGGGGTCGACGGCGAGGGCGTCCAGGTCGGCGATGGCGAGGTCGACTGGCCGCTGCTGGCGGGCCAGCTCGACGAATTCGCGCCGGGTGCCCCGTTCATCCCTGAGATCTGGCAGGGTCACATCGACAACGGCCAGGGCTTCTGGACGGCGCTCGATCGGCTCGAGAAGTGGCTCTAGAGGCACGGGCAGCACCTGACGGAGGCCGCTCTTCGCGGCCGATCGCGCTCTGGGTGATTCCTGTTGCCGACCTGGGCGGGGTCGCGCGTCACGTCCTGGACGTGGTCGAGGCGGGCATTCCCGGCTTCGAGCTCGTCGTGCTCTGCCCGGAGGGGCCTCTCGTCGATCGTCTCCGTGCCGTCGGCGCACGCCTCGCCGTGGGCAGGGTCGGGCCAGACGCCGGCCTGAGCCGGTCGATCCGGACCCTCAGGTCGGCGGCGCGCCGCCTCCGGCCTGCTGTCGTGCACTCGCATCTCGCGTACGCGGATGTCGTCGTGGCCGCCACGCCCCTGCCACCTGGCACCGTGCGCGTCACGAGCGAGCACGGTATCGCCGGCGAGGACAGCGTCTATCACGGGTCCTCCTGGAAGTCGCAGCTCATGGCTCGGGTGCACGGAGCGCGGCTGCGTCGGTTCGAGGGCGTCATCGCCGTCTCCGAGGCGACCAAGCAGGCGATGCTCGCGAAGTGGGGTCCGAAGCAGCACGTGCATGTCGTGCACAACGGCGTCGACCGGCTGCCCCCGCACGCGGTGCGCGCCTCCGACTCCCTGCGCGTGCTCGCCCTCGCGCGACTCTCTCCCGAGAAGCGCATCCCGCAGCTCATCGATGCGTTCGCTCGCGTGCACGCGCAGAGACCGGGCGCCAGGCTGACGATCGCCGGGGTCGGCGAGCTGGACGCGGAGCTGCGACGTCGGGTCAGCGACCTCGGCCTCGCCGACGCCGTCGACTTCCCAGGGTTCGTGGACCCCGACGCGGCCATGGCGGAAGCCGACGTGCTGGCGCAGCTGTCGGTGTGGGAGAACTGCTCCTACTCGCTGCTCGACGCGGCCAATCGTGGGATGCGCGTCGTGGCCTCCAGAGTCGGCGGGAACCCGGAGATCGTCGCGGAGGCCGGACTCGTCGACGCCGAAGATGTCGCGCAGGTCGCGCGTGCGCTCCTGGACGCCGACGCCGTCACGACGCTCGACGACTGGCCGTCGGTCTCCGACATGACCTCAGCCATCGCCGGTGTCTATGCCGAGGCGGGAGTCACGTCCGACCTGCCGGGCGGCCTCCCGGACCACATCACCATCGCCACGAACAACGGCGACATCGGCGGGGGAGAGGTGATGCTCCTCAACATCGCCGCCGTGCTCGAGGAGCTCGGCGTCGACGTGACCATCGTCGGCCCCTCCGAACCGGGGGAGCTGGTCGCTGCGGCGCGGGATGCCGGGCATCGCGTGGTGGAACTCGAGGCGGCCGGGCGGGGATCCTGGATGCTCGCGCTCCGCCGCTGGGATGCCGCACAGCGACGTGGAGTCCTCTGGTGCAACGGGCTCGTACCCGCCGCGGCGACAGCAGGGCACCCCGGTCGAATCGTGCACCTCCACCAACGCCCATTGGGTGCGCTGCGCGTCCTCGAGCCCTTGGCGCGCTTCAAGGCGCTCACGACGCTCGTGCCATCCGCGTCGATGGCGGCCGCCGTCGGCAATGCAGCGGTGCTGCCGAACTGGAGCCAGAGCCCCGGCACACGCAACCGGGTGTCGAGCGGACCGCCGATCGTGCTCGGATTCCTGGGCAGGCCATCCATCGACAAGGGCGTGGACGTGCTGGCCGCCGCCGTGCAGGAGCTGGAGGCGCGCAAACCTGGGCACTATCGGCTGCTGCTCGCCGGCGAGCCACGATTCGTCTCGAAACAGGCTCAGCTGGCCGTGGAGAAGGCGTTGCAGCCCGTCGCGCACCTCACCGACCGGCCGGGCTGGGTAGCGCCAGCTGCGTTCTTTGATCGCATCGACCTGCTTGTGGTCCCTTCGGTGTGGCCCGAGCCGTTCGGACTCGTCGTGACCGAAGCGATGGCCGCGGGAGTCCCGGTGCTCGTCAGCGACGCTGGGGCCTTGCCGGAGATCGTTCCGCCGCAGAGCGGCGACGTGTTTCCTGCCGGCGACGCACTCGCACTCGCGGCAGCTATCGAGCGGAAAATCGAGCGTGGGCTTGACGGCAACGTGGACGCGAACGCGCGGCGTTGGCAGGACCACTACTCCCCGAGTGCCGGCGCGGCTTCGGTGAGTGAACTCCTGCGTCTGGTGCTGGTAGGTCAGCCGCTCGGGAAGTCGAGGTCAGCGTGAACGATGGCAATTGGCACTTCTACTGCGAAGATCCAGAGGTAGCAAGCGTTGCCCGGCACTGGAGACCGGACGAGGATCCCGAGAAGTTCGCATCGGGATTCGGGCACAACATCCTCGAGCTCTTCGCGCGTTTCCGTGATCGGGGGTACGACGTCACGCTCGGACCGGATGTGCCGGGCGGCACATCTCTTGTCGTCGCCTTCATCTCGGACTTCGTCAACCTCCGGACGGCGCTGGTGCTGTCGGGATTCCCGTGTCTGATGATCCGAAGTGATTCCGCGTTGCAATTCGACGCACCATTCCGGCCAGACCGTGTGATCGTGCCGAATCGTTCGGCGTACTGGATTCAGCGCTACGGTGCTGACGCCGAGTACCTTCCTGCGCTCCCGCAGAGGGGGCTGATACCCAGGGATCAGACGAGGACGGTCTTCGAGGCGATCACGCTGAAATGCAATCCGGAGCATGTGCCGAAGGTTCTCCTTGAGCCCGACATGGTTGCAGGCATCGTCGCAAGCGGCTTCAGCTTGCACATAGATTCTCCAAGCACGACAAACGGCAGCGATCAGACCTGGCATGACTTCAGCAACGCTGATCTCACCTTGTGCATCCGGGGCAGCATGGTCGACAACGCCGATGTGCGGAAGCCGCCCACGAAGCTCATCAACGCATGGAATGCCCGCACGGTGCCGATTATCAGCGGCGAGGCCTCGTACCTCGAGCTCGCGAGCCCGGGAGAGGACAGCCTGCTGATCAACGACGCTCGAGAGCTTCCAGCGACGCTCGCACGGTTGCGGGCTGAACCCGAGGCGTTCGAGCGTATCCGCCTCGGGGCGGCACGCCGCGCCGATGAGTACTCGCTTGTGAAGCTCGTCGACGAGTGGGCAGCCCTCTGTGGTCGAGTCGAGCGTCAGCGCATCGGCTCGCTGGAGCGGTGGCAGCGTGTGTTGCGCATCCTCACCGTGAAGATCTCGAATCGACTCCAGCGGCGACGCTCGGCCTCCACGTCGAAGTGAGCTCTGCGTTTCATCGCCGTGCTGGTGAACATCGAATGTCGACACCCATCCTGTCCACCTCCTTCTCCAAGGAATGCCCGTGAGATTCTTCTACCTCAACGACAGCCCGCTTCGTGTGACTGCGGATGGCAAGCTCGGCATATTCGCGAAATCCATGACGGGCTTGGCCGAGTACGCGAAGAGGTGGCCGGGCAAGGTGCTCGTGTCCTCGCTCGAAGCTCCTCTTCTCGCCGAGGAAGACGACCCCCAGATGATGTGGGCCGATCACGATCTCGCCGCTGACCTCGAATTCATCCCGCAAGTTGACGCGCCCGCCCTCTCCCGACTCGGGGCTGACCTGGTCATGCATTCAGTGGTGGGACCGCTGAGTCAGTCGCTTCTCGGCCATCACTTCAAGGTCATCTTCACTGACGACTGGTCGCCCGCCGTTCGCCTTGAGGTTGGTCTCGTCACGGCCCGTGGAGCTGTCGACCGGGCCCGCATCAGAGTCGGCGCGCTTCGGCGCACGAGGCGTCTGGATTCCCTCGCGGCCCGAGCAGATGGTTTTCAATGCAACGGTCACTCGGCAGCCGAGCACTACAAGGCCGTGAACCCCTCCACGCATATGTACTTCGATCACAGGATGCGTGCAGGTGACATGGCTGCCGCAAGCCGTCGGGAGCACTGGCACGGCGATCGGCCGTTGCGAATCGCGTACTCGGGCCGTCTGACCGAGATCAAGGGAGTGAAGTTGATCGAGCCGTTCATCGCGGAACTCGAACGGAGATCGATCAGCTTCGAGTTCACGATAATCGGATCAGGAAATCTGGAACCGGCGCTCCGCCGGCTCGAGTCGAAGAATGTGCGCTTCGCGGGATTCATGGACTTCGAGAAGGACTGGAAGCCCTTTGTGCGGAGCGAGGTCGACCTCATGTTCCTGCCGCACGTTCAGGGGGATTCGGCGAGTACGTACTTCGAGGCGATGGGTTCGGGGGTTCCTGTGCTTGGTTTTCACAACAGGACGCTCACGCCGCTGCTGGCCGCTGGCGGTGGTGGCTGGGCCGTAGCAAGACCAGACGTGGTCGCGGCGGCAGCAGTGACTGAACGGCTCGCGACCGGGCCGATGGAGCTCGAGGTTCAGGCCCGCCGTGGACTCTCGTTCATGGAGGCGGTCCCCTTCGAGACCACCTTCGACGAGCGAGTGAACCACTTTCGAGCGATCGCTGGCGCGTCGTAGCTTCGCCTCCGAGGCGAACGGTCGCGAACTCCTAGGCGCGCGGAGCGCGGAGGAACCCTCGAACGCGATCTACTGCCGTTGCTCGAACCCCTGCACGAGCCAAGAGAACGTACACCCGTGCGGTGACCCGGTTCGGAGCTGAACGGAAAGAGGTCTTCAGGTAGTCGACGACTCGTGGCGTCGGTCCTTCGATGCGCCAGAGACGCAGAGCCAGCGTCCAGATGCGATTCTGCATCTCAGCGTCGAGTTCGGGCGTGATCCCGAGTTGTTTCGAGAATATCTGGAGATACGCCATGACGAAGCGGGGATTCGTGGTGTGGAACTGCTGGTGTCCAAGCGACGACCCGAGTTCGCGGAAAGCGACGAGAGGCTCGTCCACGCAGAGAAAGTCCGACTTCAGTGCGAGCCGGATCCACAGGTCGTGGTCTTCGAAGAAGAGATCGGGGTCGTAGCCTCCTGCTTCCTTCACCGATTGAGTCCGGAGCATGACCGAGGGCGCAGGCAACCAGTTGTACTCGCAGAGCTCACTGTAGACAGACCCGCTCAGTCGAGGAGGCCACGCGTACTCAGTCTTGAAGTCGCGCTCGAGCTGCTTTCCGTGCTCATCGACTCGGAGTGCGTTCGAGTAGACGACAGCGACATCTGCGGAGGCGCCGGCCATCGCTTCGAGTTGGCGCTCGAAGCGGGTCGGGAGCATCCAGTCGTCGGCAGAGATGTATGCGTAGAACTCTGTATCGATCGTCGACAGCGCGGAATTCAGGCTCGCGCAGAGCCCTCGATTGACCCGGTTGCGTTGAATGGACACGTGAAGAGGGTTCTCTTCGAGGTACACCTCGGCGGCGTCCGCGGTCTCTCCTGCTGGGTCGTCGTCGATGAGCAGTATCCGGCTGGGCAAGATCGTCTGCTGCTGGAGAGAGAGCAGCAGGTCTCCGACGTAGCGCTCGTGCTTGTAGCCCACGATGACGAGGGTCAGATCGTGCGCGATCATCCGAGAGCGCCTCTGTGCAGAGCGGTCACGGTCGCGGCAGTTTCAGCGAGTGCCTGTGTCCAGGACTCCTCGGTCTTCGGAGCCGCGCCCTCCTGCGCTGTCTCGCGCGTCGCGCGCTCGATGATCGCCTGCGACATCGCGGCCACGGTCGGTTCGACGAGCGTGATCATCTCGGAGTAGCGGTCGAGGTCGATCTTCGTCTCCCAGGAGGTTGTGATGACTGGCGTCCCGAGGCGGGAGAACTCGAGGGTCGGGTAGTTCGGGTGGGGTGCCAGCATCGGGGAGATGGCGAGGTCTGCGGTCAGCGTGAACTGCTGGTAGTCCTCGAACGACATCTTCCCCAGCCGCTGCAACTCGAGTCCGCTCTTGAGCCGCAGCGGGGGGATCGTGTGGGTTCCGCCGAGCCAGACATCCCAGTTGTCACGAAGCTCGGCGCTTTCCTCGAATGCCTGGTCGATGGCGAGCAGGCCGGTGTAGAAGAGGTTCCGATCAGTCTCTGGCCTGGCATAGAAGAAGAGGCGCTTCTTGCCAGGTCGCTCGACGAGCGTCGACTCTCGCTTGGGGACTCGCACCGCTGGCTCGAAGACAAGCGCCTCGGCCGCGACGCGATGGTGCGGAGTCGTCCGGAAGTAGTCGTGCAGGATCGAGCTGTTGAGGACGGGCACGAACTTCACTGACTCGTACGTCGACGAAGCCCAGAGCTGCTGGTCGCCGTTGTTGTAGAAGATCGGCTCGTAGTCCTGGATGAGGTACACATACGGGCGGTCGTGTGCCAGTCGATCCACCGCGAATGCGTCCCACCAGGCGCTGACCACCAGCAGATCGTCGGGGTGCAGGGGGAGCGAGGCGCCGGCGGCCCGGCGGTGAGCTGCGTTCACGAAGTGGATGCGCGAGGGGTCGACATCGATGCCCTGGTTCCTGAGGAAGCCGGCGACGTCCGGGTCACCGTCGAACGAGGTGGTGTGCACCAAGCGCAGGTCGTAGTCGAGGTGGTTGGCGACGGTCGCACTGAAATTGAGCAGGGTCGCGATGCCGCCGAAGAAGCCGCTGCTGTTGAAGAAGCCGAACACCGTGACCGACGGGCGCTGACCGGCCGCTGGCGGGGCTGCGTGGAGTGGGCGGAAGGCGGCGAAGCGACTCGCCAGCAATTCGTCCGGCGTGACGGAGGCTCCCGCACCCGCATCTATACGGCTGCTGAGGTGGGCCTCCACATCCGCGAGTGCGCCGTGGACCTTGCCGAGCGCACCCTTCGCGAGGTGCGCGGCCTTCCTGGTCCCCAGAAGGGCCACCGTGCGTGGAGTCTTGGCGGTCATGCGTGCTCCGCTCGGATACGGGTCGACGGGTGCGACGGTTGGCTCGCCTGCTGCCTCGCTGTCCGGAGGAGGCCGAGTTCGTATCGCAGCGTCGCGCGCGCGTCGAGGTCACGTCCGGTCAGCTGCCGGGGGGCGTTCACCGCGAAGTTGACGAGGCTCGCCAGTGCCAGGGATGTCGTGAAGGCGACCGAACCGCCCCACTTGTTCACGTAGCGCTGCCGAGCAGTCAGAAGCCACTGCCGCCGCAGAGAAGTGTCCGACGATCCGCCACCGACGTGCGTGACGGTGACGGTATTCGCCACGTAGGAGGGAACGCCCCGTGCGAGGAGACGCCGCTGCAGATCGACTTCCTCGGACGTCATGAAGTACCGCTCGTCGAAACCTCCGACACTCCTGAAATCCCTGACGGGAAGGAGCATCGCGGCACCGATGACCCAGTCGACTCGGTCGCTGCCCCCTGGTGTGAGCGCAGTCACGTGCCCAACGGCACGCTGCAGTGCAGGAAGGTGGCGCCAGCGCGCGAGCGGGGAGAGCCACTCGACCACGTGGTGTCTGATGCGTGGGAATTGGCGAGCGGTCCACTCCGGCTCACCGTTCGACTTCACCACCTGAGGGCTGACGACCGCGGTAGGAAGTGGTCCAGCGGCATCGAGCAGGTCGCGGATGAACGTTGCGCCCACCTCCAGATCGCTGTTCAGGACCAGCATCAGGTCGGTCTCCACCAGTTCTGAGCCGGTGTTCACTGCGGCGCCGAACCCGCCGTTGGCCTCGCGGCGCACGAGTCGTACCCCCGGCTGCTGGGGGAAGGGGACGGGAGACGCGTCATCGGCGACGATGATCTCGGCGAGACCGTCCTGCCCGCGCAGCTGCTCGATGAGGTTGAGCGTGTCCGTCGGCTCCCCGTAGTAGGGAATGACCACCGTCACGGAGTCCCTGTCGATGGCTGCCTGTGGCTCGTCTTGGCCGTAGATTCTCTTCACTGTCTCCCTGAACCGTTCTTCGCCGTAGGTCGCCGAGAGTCTCCCGGCGAGGTCGTCGGCTCGGAGGTCGGCGCCTCGCTGGTCGCGCAGGACCCCGACGACGGCCCCCGCAAACGCTGCGGGGTTGTCCGTCACCGCCTCCAGCTCGTCGCTGTGCGCAATCCCCTCGGCGCCCACGGAGGTCGAGATCGTCGGCACACCGTGCGTCATCGCCTGGATGGTCTTGAACTTCACACCCGAGCCTGAGAGGAGCGGAACGACCACAGCAGCGGCTCGCGCGTAGACTGGCGACAGCTCGTCGACGAATCCCGCCGCGGTCACCTGGACCGCCCGCGAGACGAGAGGAGCCAGAGCCCCATCCGGGTCGAGGCCGACCAGCGTGAGCCGGGCGTGGGGAACCGCGGCGATGACCTCCGGCCAGACCTGATCGATGAACCAGGTCGCCGCATCGACGTTCACCTGCCGCGCGAAGTATCCGACGAACACGACCTCCGGGGAGGCGCTGTCCACGTCACGAGTCGGCAGTGCAACTGGGGAGAGAGGCGGGTCGATGACCTCGACCTCGGTCGCTCCGCGTCGCCTCAGCAGCTCCGCATCCTTCTCGTTCAGAGTCAGGACGCTGTCGAGGTGCCGGAGGGAGCGACGTTCCGCGGCGATGGCCACGGTCTCAGCGCGCCGCCACCGCCCGAGGCCTCCGTCGTCAGCGCGACGCGCGTAGAGCTGCGAGAGCACATCGTGGAAGGTGCCCACGATCCGTGCGCTCGGATTGAGACGTCGGATGTGCGGGGCGAGGCGAATGAACTCGAACCACTGCAGGTCGACGAGGTCGGCGCTCGCGACGGACTCGCGCACCCGCGGATCGAAGTAGAGGCTCACGAGGATGCCGAGTGGGGGTGCTGCAGGATCGACGCGCCTCCAGCCCCTCTCGACGATCCCGACGCCGCGTTGCAGCAGCCGCTGTCGTGAGCTGGGGGACGCCCATCGGCCGACCAGGTGCGCTGCGACGCGCGCGTCCACATGCTCGAGCGCCTTCTGGTTCGCGGTGTGGTCCGGAGCGATCACCTCGACCACACCGTGTTCCGACAACGACCGCGTCAGGTGGTGGACGTACAGGCCGCCCGCGTGGCGAACACCGGGGTACGGGACCGCGCCGCCGAGCATGACGACGCGCGTCTCAAGAGGTTGAGGCCGCGTCACGGAGTCACGGGATCGCTGTCGGTGACCTTCAGCAGGCCCAACTCGACTTGACGAGCGAAATCAGCGTTGCTGGAGCGCACTTCTTCGAAGGTGCCGTACCCGGCGACCTGCCCGTTCTTCATGTAGGCGAGCGCGTCTGCTTCGCGGACCGTGGACAACCGGTGAGCGACGATGACGACGGTCACCTCGCCCTTGAGCCCGTCGATGGTCTCGATGATCTTGTGTTCTGTCTCATTGTCAAGAGCTGAAGTCGCTTCATCCAGCACGAGAAGCGAAGGGCGCCGGTAGAGGGCACGAGCTATGCCCACGCGCTGCCTCTGACCGCCGGAAAGCCGTGAGCCTCGGTCGCCGACAGAGGAGTCGAGGCCTCCCTCCAGAGAATCGACAAGGTCCTGCAGCTGTGCTCGTTGCACGACCTCGGCGAGGAGCTCCTCATCGATCTCATCGGCCGTGGCGTCGAACGCGATGTTCTCCCGCAGGCTGGTGTCGAGGAGGAAGACCTCCTGCGGAACCATCGCGACGTGGTGCTGCCAGGCCTTGACGAGGTCGTCGCGCAGGTCCTGCCCGTCAACGGTGAGCGTGCCTGCGGTGGGGCGATGGAGCCCGAGGATGATGTCGACGAGTGTGCTCTTGCCTGCACCGCTTGATCCGACGAGCGCGAGCGTCGAACCTGCTGGGATGGTCAGGTTGATGTCGCTCAGGACATTCTCCGAGGCGTCTTCGTAGCGGAAGCCGAGATTCTTCGCCTCGAGAGTGTGAGAGAAATCGAGCGTGCCGTCGTTGGCGGCCGCGAGGTTCGCGCTCGTCTCGTACTCTGTTGCGCGTTCGAGTTCGGTGCAGACCTCGTCGAGCGCGGGGGCTCCGACGCGCAGGTTCGAGATCGAGGCGAGGAGACGAGAGAGCGACGGGAGGAGCCTGAAGCCAGCGGCTCCGACGAGACCGATCGAGGTCACCGCTGCAATGCCTCCACCCGTGTTCAGCAGGAACATGATGAGCCCGCCCAGGCCCAGGATGAACAGCGCCTCCAGCAAGTACTTCGGAACCTCCGCGAGGAAGCCGACGAGGCGGAGAGCCTGCGCGTGCTGGAGCTCGACCTTCTCGTAGACGTTGACGAAGTGCGGCTGAGCGCTGCGGATCTTGATCTCCTTGACGCCGCCAAGGGCGTGCAGGGCCGCGCGATAGCCATGTGTTGCTGCATCCATCTTCATCCGGCCAGCCGCTTCCGCACGCGGACGGATGACTCGGGCGAAGACGAACATGGCAATGCCGAAGTAGACGAAGGCCATCAGCGTGGGCAGGGGCATGACGATGAGCATCGACACAAGAAGCGCCACGATCGTGATGCTGTCGGTAATGGCGTTCAGCGCCGCGATCACGCCGAGCGAATAGAGCTGGCCGACGGAGGTGCCCATGGTCCTCAGGAGATCAGCCGTGCCTCGACCGAGATGGAGGCTGTACGGCGCATGCAGGTAGTAGTTGAGGATTCGAGTGGCCGTTCGGGCCTGTTCGCGGTTGATGAAGCCCAGAATCCACCAGCGGAACGCGATCGAGAAGATGTCCTTCAGCACGAAGCCGACGACCACCCCTCCGAGCAGGTACATGATCAGTACTTCCGGCGTGGGGTTCCCGAAGAGCGTCGCGACGGTGCCCAGCATGCCCTCTGTCGTGGAGCCGCCGGCGAGGATGGCCAAGAGCGGACCGACGAGGAGCACCGACCCAGTCTCAGCGAGTGCGACGATCACCGAGCCGATCAGCCCGATGATCAACTTCCGGCGAGCCCCCTTGGAGAAGATGAGCTGCAGTTTAGATAGCAAGATCGTAGTCACCTCAAGTGGACTTCGGTGTGTGAAGAGCCGACAGCATCAGCTGGCCCCGAACGGAGGATATCACCCGCGAAATCACGTGCAATTTCCAGAAGTCGCGGTTTACATCCGGGCCCCGACTCGGGAGAGGAGCGCCGCGGCGTTCGGCAGATCGTCGCGGAGGCCGGCCTTCGTGCAGCTTGAGGCGCCGGCGAGAACGCGCCAAGGAGCAGGTCGGCCCGAGACTGGCGCCAACGGCCATGGCCAACGTGTTCACATGGCTCACGTCGCGGTCCTTCCTCGTCCGTCAGCCCGGCGCAGCAATGAACGTCGCAAAGCTGGCGTGATGCGGGTTTCGGCGAGCGAGTACAGGCCCCAGGCCAGAACGGTGACCACGAGCATCGCCACGAGCACCGCGAGGTCGCGTCCGATGAGCGGCCAGAGGAGATCGATCGTCGCGTAGCCGACGACGACGTGCACGATGTAGAGCGAGTAGCTGATCTTTCCGAGCCAGAGCAGGGGACTCAGCCGAAGCGGAGGAGTCGACGTGCGCAGCGCGACGAAAGCGAAGAAGACGCTGATGCCGGCAACGATCGCGGCGTAGCTCGGCGAGTGGAGCAGGGCGGCAGACACGACGACGGCGAGGAAGGCCGGGATCGTCAGCCACTCGAACCGCTGGTTCCTGCGGGCCATGAAGAGCAGCATTCCGAGGCAGAACAGCGGCCCGTACTCCGCGAGGGTGACGTTGACCATCGCGCGGACCAGAACTGGAGCGGCCGTGATGTCGATGCCGGGGGCAAGGACTGCCGCCACGACGGCCGAACCGACCGCGATGACGAGCCAGGCCGCCACCAACCATCGCAGGAGCACGTCCGTCAGCCTGCACTTGGTGAGCAAGAGCACGAGGAAGACGATGATGTAGAACTGCATCTCCACCGCCAGCGTCCAGAAGGCGCCGTTGACGTCAGGAACGAGCAGCAGCCGCTGGATCATCGTGAAGTTGAGGAGCGTCTGGAGCGGCGTCAGCTGCGTTCCCGGAACGTTCGCGAGCGCGCCCACGACGACCGAGATGACCACGGCTATCCAGTAGGCCGGGTAGAGACGGGCGAACCGTGAGATTGCGAAGTCGGAAGCGCGCTTGGCCCGATCAGCGGTCATGAGGATGACGAACCCGCTGATGAGGAAGAAGAGCTGAACTCCGAACTGGCCGTGATGCAGCTCGAAGGAGCTTGCCGGCGCCGTCGGGTAGTGAACGGAGAATGTGGTCGTGAAGTGACCTACGACGACCGCAGCAGCCGCAAGGCCGCGCAGCCCATCGAGTTCTCTGAATCGTGTCGATGAAATGGATCCCCCTCAAGAAGTACGCGCGCCTTCAGGGGGGTGGACGCGTTTGCGCACTCAGGCTAGCGCCTGGTGTGCAACAAGATGCGCCCGAGCATACAAGATGGGAGAAAATGGCCGCGGTGTCTCTAGGCTGAGGTTGTGAACAACAACATCACCATCCTGGGCCTCTTCGACCACGACGGGCTGCCCTCGATCCGTTCGGGGACTTCGCCCGGCGATCAGCTGCGAGGGCCCTACTGCGCGGAGCTGCTCGGCCAGTACGCCAACCTGGTCACGGTTCGCATGCCGAGCTCTCGGGTGCACCGAAAGGTCAAGGACGTCGTCGAGCACCGAACGGGTGTCCCCGCCGACCTCGCGATCCGGGGGCTGGCATCGGCGCGGCGGGCGGATGCTGTCCTGGCGATCCTCGAAGACAAGTCTGTGCTTCCGGCCGCGCTCAAGCGCCGGGGTCTGACCGCGTATGCCAAGACGAGACTCGCCGCCGTCTCCTGCTGGTGGGGGGAGGAGCTGAAGACCGGCTCGGCTGCGCGGCGCGAGGAGATCGCGCGAACGGTGGCGGGTGTGGATCGCATCTTCGTCTTCTCACGGAACCAAGTCGAGCTCTTCGCTCAGATCGGCGCCGGTGGGAAAGTCGCTCCCATCAACTTCGGGGTCGAGCACACGAAGTACGTGCCGGACTCCTCGGTCGAGCAGCGATTCCAGGTCTTCAGCGGAGGCCTCGATGCTGGCCGCGACTTCGAGACCCTCGTCGAGGCCGCACGGCTCCTCCCACACGTCGACTTCCACCTCGTCTCGCACCTCCACCGATTCCAGCAGATGGACCTGCCGAAGAACGTCACGACGAGCGGCCCCACCGACGGGCAGACCCACCGGCAGAATCTCCTCGCGGCCCAGCTCGTCGTCACCCCGACCCATGACCTCGCCTACCCCACTGGCCAGAGCGTGCTGCTCGAGGCCATGTCGTCTGGCAAAGCCTGCGCCGTGACCGAGACGGAGGCGATGCGCGAGTACATCGACGAGGGCGTGAGCAACTTCGGTATGCCCCTCCATGACCCGCAGGGGGTTGCCGCGGTGATAGAGAGGGTTCTCACCCGGCCAGCCGAGCTGCTCGAGGTGGGCCGCAGGGCGCGAGCTGCCGTCGAGGACCGGTACACCTTCGACCAGATGTGGAAGTCGATCGCCGAGCAGCTCGAGCGCGATCGGGTGGAGAACTCGCCGGGGGCCCGTCGCCGTTCCCCGGGAGCGGGGCGGAATGCGGCGTAGTCGCTTTGACTGGCTATCTGTCAGGACGATGCCCGGCCAGGGCTCGGCGAGGCCCTGAGCGGCTCGCTCCGATCGTCGACCGCGTCTTGGGCGGGTTGGGTTCAGGGGCCGCTCTTGTCCTGCTCCTCGGTGGTGCCCTTGTCGCCTGGGCCGCGCGCACGGCCCGAGAGGTCTAGAAGAGCATCGTGAAGGTCAGGCGCAGCGTCTCCTCCGTGAGGACTGCAGCCGACGAGAGCCCAGCGGATGCGAGCAGCGCACCGGGGTGCGCAAACCCGACGACCACGTGGCGCATCCTCGGGAACTCGGCGAGGAACGTGCTTGGCACACGCGAGCGCTCAGGGGATGGGTGCTCCCGCCATCCGCGGAGCTTGGCGAGGAACCAGGCGCAGCGAAGCAGGAAGACGAGCCAGATCGCCAGCACGACCGGGAGCATGAGGCCTGCGAAGAGCTGGATGCCCGAGTAGGTGATCTCGTCCTCGCGGTTCTCCGCCATGAGCTGCAGCAGCGTCGAGAGGCTCGCGCTCATGACCACCGAGATCGTCCACGCCGCGAACCCCACCACGAGCGTCACGAATCGGACGAAGAAATGACCGAAGACCGAGTCGTGCTCGTCGAGGTGGCTGCGAGGAGTGCGGAGGAGGAGAGCGACCGTCGCCGTCAGCGAGGGCAGCGATCCCACGACGACCACCGCCGCCCACACGGGCATCGGCCAGTCGGCGACCCAGCCCAGGATCGTCGCGGACGCCAGGACCACGAACCACGCCCAGCTCCAGCGCAACGGATGCTCGACGAGCGTGGCAGGAAGCCGCCGCTCGACAGCGCCGAGGAAGCGTCTTGGAGGCGGCTCCGCCGGGACATTCATGGGCCAATGCTATTGCCCTGCGCGATCGACGGAGCCGGTGCCCTGCCCCCGGTTCCCGCGTGACCGCACCTGCCCGGCGGCGACGTTCGGACGGGCGACCTGCTCGAAGCATCCACAGGGGAGTTCTGCCCATACCTGGACCGAGCCAATCCGGGTAGGGTCGGGGATTCGGGAGGTCGGAACTCGACGGGGGTCAGTCGCCGGCCGACCTGGTGCGCGGGAAACGCCCCGCGCACGAGAGCAAGGGGGAACGACGATGTCCACACACGAATCAGCTGCAGAGTCGGAGCGGGGCGCTGAACGGCGCAGCCTACTGGGCGCTGTCGCCTGGGCCACTCCGATCATCGCCATCGCCGTGGCGGCGCCAGCTCAGGCCGCGTCCACCCACGAGGTGCCGGGGTGAGGGTGTGCTCGGACCGCGCGCGGCAGTGAGACGCGGCGCGCGGCGGAGGCGGGTCCCGTCGCTCACGTAGCCTGTGCTGGTGAGCGGAAGCAGAACGGGGATGGCGAGACGGGTGGCGTCCATCGCAGGCGTGGCGCTTGCTCTGCTCGTCGTCGTCATCGCAGCCGGACTTCCCCTCTTCGTCTTCCCCTCCACGGACGAACCCCGAGAGGTCGACGCCATCATCGTGCTCGGTCCGCCGCGTGAGGCACGCATCCAGGCCGCCCAGCAGCTGGCCGCCGACGGCTACAGCGACACGGTCGTCATCGCCGTCGACGACTACGGCATCGACTCCGCCATCAACATCCCTGCGTGCGAGGTCGGGGCGGACCACGCGTCCACCGCGCCCGTCACGCGGTGCCTCATCCCAGAACCCTTCACCACGGCAGGGGAAGCGCTCATGGTCAAGCGGTTGGCTGCCGCGGAAGGATGGGAGTCGGTCATGATCGTCACGAGCGTCACCCACATCTCCCGCGCCCGCATGATCTTCACCGACTGCCTTGGCGGGGGAGTGCTCGCCACGGACGACGGCGTCGGCATCGGCGACTCCAACTGGGCCTGGCAGTACCTGTATCAGTCCGGGGCATTCATCAAGGCGCTGATCGCACCGACCTGCTGACGCGGACGGCGCAGTTCGGCCGATGCCAGGCAGGGCGACCCGACATGTCGGTCGTTCTCGATACGGTAGGCGCATGACGACACGTCGCAACGAGGGGGCAGCATGACCGCGCTTGACCACACCACCGTGCAATGGCGCAGGGTTTCCGCGAAGTACATCTGGTCTGAACTCCTCGGGGCGTTCTTCTGGGCGCTTGTGGCGCTCGCGGGAGTCATCGCTCTCCTCGTGATCCCGGACGTTTCGAACTGGATCGCTTTGGCCCCTGGTGCCATCCTCCTGCTGATCCTCATCTCCATCCCCTTCGAATGGCGACGCGTGCGCGCCATCGGCTACCAGCTGCGCCAGGACGACCTCGTCTTCCGCCGTGGTCTCTTCTGGAGCCGCATGGTCGCGATCCCGTACGGCCGTCTGCAGCTGGTCGACATCCAACGCGGTCCGGTCACCCGCATCTTCGGGCTCTCCTCGCTCAAGGTCGTCACCGCCGCCGCGATCACCAACGTGACCATTCCAGGCCTCGATTGGCGCGACGCCGAGAAGCTCCGGGACGACCTCGTCGCACTCGCCGAGACTCGTCGAGCAGGGCTCTGATGAGTGCCCACCTCCCGCCTCAGTCACCCGGCGCCCGGTTCGGGGGCCCGCCGTCTGGGGCGCCACAGGCGCAGCCTCCGGGGCCGGCGCTCGGCCAGGGCTCCGACCTGATCGACGGTGAGTGGCATCGACTCCACCCGCTCACACCGCTCCTCAAAGTCGGCGTGTTCGTCATCGCGATCGGCGCCTTCCTCATCAACCAGTCCTGGCAGACGATCACGAGCTTCATCTTCCCGCAGCTCGACGAGTACAGCGGCGCCGAGTACGACCCCACGAGAATGGTCTTCGAGAACCAGACCTGGCTGCTCTGGGCCGCGCTCGGGACGCTCCTCGTCATCATCCTCCTGGGACTCTTCAGCTACCTCTCGTGGCGCTTCGCGCAGTTCCGAGTCAGCGACACCACGATCGAGCTGCAGAGCGGCGTGCTGTTCCGGAAGAGCCGTCAGGCGAGACTCGATCGAGTGCAGGACATCAACATTCAGCGCCCGCTCGTCGCGAGAATCGTCGGGGCGTCCAAGATCGAGATCGGCGTCGCCGGCGAGAACGCGAACATCCAGCTCGTCTATGTCCGCACCCGCGACGCCGACGGCATTCGCGCCGGCATCCTGCAACGCGCATCGGGGGCGAAGCGCAACGAGCGCGCAGCCCACGGCCAGTCGTTCGAGGGCCCCGCTCAGCCCGGTTTCGCAGGTGCCAACGGCGGCATGCACATGCCGACGAGCGCAGGCCAGCCGAGCGGTGCCGGCCCCGCCGGGGCAGTGGTGCAGGGAGCGGCCCAGCGCCCGCCGACCGCCGAGCAGCTGCGCACGAGAGCCTCCGAGTTCTTCGCGCAGCGAGTCGAGGAGCTCACAAGCCCCGAGCTCGCCCCCGGAGAGGCGGCGCCGCAGTCGGTGGTGCGCCTCCCGCCGTGGCGCCTCGTCGTCGCCAACCTCGTCAACCCGTGGCTCGTCGTCGTCATCCTCACGCTCATCGCGGGGCTCATCATCACCTTCACCTTCGAGTTCTGGTGGCTGCTCTTCTCGATCCTGCCCCTCGGCGCGGTGTTCTTCGCCATCACGGCCGGTCAGATCCTGCCATCCCTCAACTACAGCATCGCCGCGACGCCCGACGGCGTGCGCGTCGGGCGAGGGCTCCTCACCACGAGCAACGACACGGTCCCGCCCGGCCGGATCCACGCCGTCCAGGTCTCCCAGCCCCTCTTCTGGCGCCCCTTCGACTGGTGGATGGTCCGCATCACCCGCGCAGGCACCGAGCAGGTCTCCTCCGACGGCTCGCAGAACCAGGCAGCGCTCACCCGCAACCTCGTGCTCCCTGTCGGCACGCGAGCTGAGACCGAGCGTGTGCTCGCGCTCCTCCTCCCGATGCTCGTCAACGATGAGGTGCGCCGTCTCATCGAGCTCGGCATGTACAGCAAGGGCGACGACGACTACTTCGTCACGGCCCCCAAGCGCGCGGCGTGGATGCGGCCCTTCTCGTGGCGGCGACACGGCTTCCGCCTCGACAGCCGCGCCCTCTACCTGCGCTTCGGCGCCTGGTCACGCAAGCTCACCATCGTGCCCGCTGAGCGGATGCAGTCCATCGGACTCGACCGCGGCCCAGTCGGCTACTTCGCGAACGTCGTCAACCTCCACGCCCACACCGTGCTCGGCATGGGCGTCACGACCCGCATCGGCATGGTCGACGGCGACATCGGCGTCCGACTCTTCGACGACGTCTCCGCCGTCGCCATTCGCGCCGCGAGCCTCGACACGTCCCACCGCTGGCGCGAGGCCGCCACGCTCAGCGCCATCGCAACCGCGCGCATGCGCGTTGCCGACGCGGAAAGCCGCGGGATCGCCGTCGACAGTCAGACGATCGCCGTGCTGCAGGCCGAACGCGAATATCAGCAGGCTCTCGCTCAGAGCGGCGTGGACGGCACCTCCACACCGCCCGTCGCGGAACCGGTCGCCGCCCAGCGGGCCACGCCCGCGCCGGATCTCTCGAGGATCCCGGCGCAGTTCGGCTCAGCCAGCTCAGCAGGATCCATGCCCTCAGCCGGCGTCGGCCCTTCTGTTACTCCCGCGAGCGCAGGCCCGCCTGCGACCACCCCCGGTCCTTCGGCGGCTCCGTCTCCGGCTCTGGCTCCGGCGCCCTCGCCCACGTCCATCGGTCCCGTCCCAGGGGCGACGGCGAACGGCGCCTGGCCCCCCGTCTCCTGGGAACCCGTCGCCGCGCCGCCTGCGTCGGTGGACTCCGCGATCGACACGACCCCGACGCCCATCCAGTCGCCGGCCACGATCGCCCCCGCGCCGACGCACCGCCCGCCAGTCGAGCGCGAGGCTGCCCCCACGGCGGCGCCGCAGATCGCGAGCGACCAGGCCCAAGAGTCCGCGGGTGCCGCCGACCAGGCGCAGCCATTGACCCGACGTCAGCTGCGGGAGCAGCGGGAGAACGGCACCGCTTCAGACCAGCAGCCGGGCCACGACAGCAGACAGGTTCCGGAGGGCAACGCATGAGCACACGCGAAGGGCGGCTCGGCATAGGACTCGTGGGGGACTCGCCCACAGGCCTCATCGTCGCAACGGCACTCGCCGGAGCCGGGCATGCGCTGGTCGGCGTCGCCACCGAGTCCGTCGAAGCGACCGAGCGCGCATCCGCCATGCTGCCCGGGGCCCCCAACCTCACCCAGCGGCAGGCCATCGAGCGCAGTGAGCTCGTGATCCTCGCCTTCGACGAGGACGAGCTCGAAGCACGTGTCCTCGAGCTCTCCGAGACCAAAGCGTGGGTCGCGGGTCAGCTGGTCCTGCACACCGTCTCCGGGCGCGGGACTGCCGTGCTCGGCACGGCGCTCGACCGAGGCGTGATCCCGCTCGCCGTGCATCCCGCGATCGAGATCACCGGAACGAGCCTCGACCTGCACCGCCTCAAGGAAGCCTGGTGCGCAGTGACCGCGCCGCGGCCGGTGCTGCCGATCGCGCAGGCACTCGTCGTCGAGATCGGCGCGGAGCCGGTCGTCATCGCCGAGCAGGACCGCCCAACCTACGCGGAAGCACTCCACACTGCGACGGAGTTCACTCGCTCCATCGTCAAGCAGGCCACGGAGCTGCTCACCGGAATCGGTGTCGAGAACCCCGGATTCATGCTCTCCAGCCTCGTGCGCTCGGCCGCAGACAACGCCCTCGCCGACGCCACCCCGCAACGCCTCGACCCGCTCGACGGTACGCTTCCTGAGGCGGACCCGCGCTCGTAGCGGCAGCCGCAGGTTCCGAGGAGGGCTCTTGCCACACGTTCTGACCACGATCGCCGAAGCCAAAGCAGTGCTCCGGGAAGTCGGGAAAACCGACACGATCGCCCTGGTGCCCACGATGGGCGCTCTCCACGAAGGCCATCTTTCGCTTGTCGACATCGCCAAGCGAAGCGCCTCGAAGACGGTGGTGTCCGTCTTCGTGAACCCGATGCAGTTCGCGCCCGGCGAGGACTTCGAGCGCTATCCTCGCACCTTCGAGGACGACCTCGCGAAGCTCGACGCGGCCGGCGTCGATTACGTGTTCGCGCCAGCGGTCAGCGACATGTACCCCAACGGCATCAAGCAGACGCGCCTCGTCGGCGGACCCGCCGCGGGCATCCTCGAGGCGGCACACCGGCTCGCGCACTTCGACGGTGTCCTCACGGTCGTCACGAAGCTCTTCAACATCATCCGCCCGAACATGGCGGTCTTCGGCGAGAAGGATGCACAGCAGCTCTTCCTCGTGCGAAGCCTCGTCCGCGACCTCGACCTCGATATCGACGTGGTCGGCGCGCCCATCATCCGGGAAGAAGACGGCCTCGCGCGCTCCAGCCGCAACGTCTACCTCTCCGACGACGAGCGCAGCGCGGCCCTCAGCCTCGTGCGCGCGCTCTCGGCCGCCGCCGCCAACGGCGACCGAGGCATCCGCGAGATGATCTCGCAGGCCCAGGGCGCCCTCATGGATGAGAAGCTCGTGAAGATGGACTACGTCTCCATCGTCGATCCCGAGACGTTCGTGCTCGTCAATGAGGCGTACCGCGGGACGGCGCTCGTGCTCGTCGCCGCCCGCGTCGGCACCACACGCCTCATCGACAACATGCCGGCCTATGTCGGCGAGTACCGCTAAGGCGCTCGCGGGCGGCTCCGGCTTCAGCCGGACGCGCGCGAACAGCACGAGTGCCGCGTCCCGCTCGTCTCGTTGCTACGCTGAACGTTCCACGACCCCTGGGGGAACACACGCATGAGCTTTCGCATCCTGACGGTCTGCACGGGCAACATCTGCCGTTCGCCACTCGCCGAGCAGCTGCTTCGAGACGGACTCCGGGATCTGCCCGGCGTCACCGTCGAGAGCGCGGGGACAGGTGCCCTCGTCGGCAGCGGGATGCCGCAGCAAGCCCTCGCGCTCGCAGCCCAGTACGGGGTAACGGATGCGGAAGAGCACATCTCGAGGCAGCTCACGGAAGACATCGCCCGCGGAGCAGGCCTCGTGCTGGCGCTCTCCCGCGACCACCGTCAGCGCATCGTCGAGCTCGCCCCCTCCGTCGTCCGGCGCACGTTCACGCTGCGCGAGTTCGCGCACATCGCGAGCCAGGTCACCGCGGAAGACCTCGAGGAGTCCTACGAGGCGCCGGGCGCGAGCCACGGCTCGCGTCGCTCGCGCCGCGAAGCGCTCGAAGGCGCCACAGACGGCGCCGGCGCTGGCGCCTCAGAGCAGGACATCGTCACCGCCGCGCTCGCCGCGGCCGTTGCCGCCGCCGCCCCGCTGCGCGGCCTCGTCGCTCCGCTCGAGAACGCCGCCGACTACGACGTGGTCGACCCGTTCCGCCGCTCGGACGAGACCTACCAGCGCTCGGGCCGCGAGCTCGTGCCAGCGGCAGAGACGATCGTCGCCTACCTCGAGGGCGTCGTCGACTGGGCGAAGGCCCGCACCGCGTAGCCTCCTCGAGGCTCGCCGGTTCGCGCGACGGCGCGAAGTGCACCAAACTGGGGGAGTGCGTTTCCGAGCGCCATTCGTCGCGCCCGGGACACGCATCCACACCCAGCCGCACGAAACGCAAGGAGCCCGAATGGCCGACGCGCCCATCCAAGACGCACTCTCCGAGGCCGAAGCCTCCGAGCAGAAGCAGGTGCGTCTCGAAAAGCGCGCGCGGATGCTGGAGTCGGGCATCGCGCCCTACCCCCTGACGCTCCCCATCACGCACACCATCGCGGAAGTGCGGGCAGCCCACACCGAACTGGAAGACGGCGCGTCGACCGGCGAGCGCGCGGGCGTCGCGGGGCGCATCGTGCACCTTCGCAACACCGGCAAGCTCTGCTTCGCGAGCCTCCAGGCGGGCGATGGGTCGCGCATCCAGATCATGCTGTCGCTCGCCGTCGTCGGCCAGGAGCAGCTCGACCTGTGGAAGGAATACGTCGACCTCGGCGACCACGTCTTCGCTGCCGGTGAGATCATCTCGTCTCGCCGCGGCGAGCTCAGCATCATGGCCGACGAATGGCGGATGGCTTCCAAGGCCGTCCGGCCGCTCCCGAACCTTCACGCCGAACTGAGCGACGAGACGCGCGTCCGCCAGCGCTACCTCGATCTCATCCAGCGACCCGTCGCCCGGGAGGTGGTGGTCGCTCGTGCCAAGACCAACGCCTCGCTGCGCCAGACCTTCGCAAACCACGAGTTCCTCGAAGTCGAGACGCCCATGCTGCAGACCATGCACGGCGGCGCCGCGGCCCGCCCGTTCGTGACGCACTCCAACGCGTTCGACACCGAGCTGTTCCTGCGCATCGCACCCGAGCTGTACCTGAAGCGCGCCGTCGTCGGCGGCCTCGACCGGGTCTTCGAGATCAACCGCAACTTCCGCAACGAAGGCGCCGACTCGACCCACAGCCCCGAGTTCGCGATGCTCGAGGCCTACCAGGCCTACGGCGACTACACCTCGATCGCCGACCTCACCCAGGAGCTGGTGCAGAACGCGGCCCAGGCCGTCGCCGGCTCGCACGTCGTGACCTGGGTGGATGGCACCGAGTTCGATCTCGGCGGTGACTGGGACCGAGTGTCCATGTACCCGTCGCTGTCGGAGGCGGCAGGCGTCGAGATCACGCCGTCGACGTCGCTCGCCGAGCTCGAGGCGCTCGCGGCGAAGGTCGAGGTCGAGGTCGACCACCCCACGCACGGCAAGCTCGTCGAAGAGCTGTGGGAGCACTTCGTGAAGGAGGGTCTCACGCGCCCGACGTTCGTCATGGACTTCCCCGTCGAGACGTCGCCGCTCACCGCATCCCACCGCTCGATCCCCGGGGTCGTCGAGAAGTGGGACCTCTACGTTCGCGGCTTCGAGCTCGCGACCGGGTACTCGGAGCTCATCGATCCCGTCGAGCAGCGCGCCCGCTTCGTCGAGCAGGCGGCGCTCGGGGCGCGGGGAGACGCCGAGGCGATGCGCGTCGACGAGGACTTCCTTGCTGCGCTGGAGCACGCCATGCCTCCTTCCGGCGGCATGGGCATGGGCATCGACCGCCTGCTCATGGCCATCACCGGCCTCGGCATCCGCGAGACGGTGCTGTTCCCCCTCGTCAAGTAGGGCCCGTGTGAGGTAGCTCCCCGCGCCCAGTCTTCCCAAAGATGACTTGTGGTCGTCAAACCTCGAGTTTGACGACCACAAGTCATCTTTGGAGCTTGGGATCGCGCGGGGCGGCGCGAGGGCGGGCGGGATGGCGCGCGGGGCGGCGCGAGGGCGGGCGGGATGGCGCGCGGGATGGCGCGTGGGCGGGGCGGTTTGCAGGCACGTCGGGTGTCGAGAGCGCCGTCTCCACAGGCGGGGAGATGGGCGGGGCGCAGCCGCGCGCATCCATCTACCGTTCCTGCATGCGACCCAAGACGCCGCTCCCACCCGAGTTCGCCAACACGACGTTCCGCTATTTCGCTGCTCTCGAGAGCGGAATCACGCGGGGTCAGGTCAGAGCGTCGACGACGACCGGCCCGCACCGCGGCATCAGAACCACCCGCGAGATCACGTCACCGCGAGACGCCGACCTCGCCTACGCGAGAGCCTCACCGCGGGACGTCGCGCTGGCCAGCGTCTCCGCCTGCCGGGTCTGGGGAATCCCGCTCCCGCTTGCGATCGAATCGCGCAGACACACGTTCGTCGCCGTGCGGAGTCCAGGGCACGTCCCAACTGGAGTCGCGGTCACGGGCATCCGGCTGGCTCCGCACCTGTTCAGCGACCGCGAGTTCGAGGGTGTCCGACTGCTGTCGCCCTGCGTCGCCTGGGCGCAGCTCGCCGCTCAGGTCAGCCCGCGCGAAACCCTCGTGCAGGCGGATGCACTTCTCACACGCGCAGACAACTACCCCGGACGGCGCCACGGCGGCTCGCTGGCCACGCTGGACGAGCTCCGTGCAGTCGCAGACGCCTGGGCGAAGCGTGCTGGAGTCGCCCAGCTCCGTGCTGCCGTCGAACTCGCTAGACCGCAGGTCGAATCGCCCGGAGAATCCCGGCTTCGCCACGCCCTCGTCTCGGCCTGCTTCCCGGAACCCGTCCTGCAGCACCGCGTCTTCGACGGACGGAGGTTCGTGGCGCGGATCGACCTCGCCTACCCCTCGCTGAAGATCGCGCTCGAATACGACGGCGCACACCATTTCACCGTGGCGAAGGCCGTGGAGGACATCGAACGACGACGTGAGCTCGAGAGCCTCGGCTGGACCGTCATCCAGATCACCCGACGCGACATCCAGGACCCGACGCGCCTCTTCGCCCGACTCCGCGCGGCGATGCGTCCACGCTGAGGCCCTCGCCCAGAGCTGACTTGTGGTCGTTCTCGCGCGAGGTTGACGACCACAAGTCAGCTCTGCGCGATGGGGGCGGGCGGCGAGGGGCGAGGGGCGGGGAGCGGGGCGCGCGGGCGGGGAACTGGGGGTCGCGCCTACGCCGTGGAGGCCGTGCTCTTCTGGCTCTCCACGCGGTACTCGATCTCGGCGACGATCTTCCTGAGCGCGTAGATCGTGACGGAACGGCGTTGCGCTGGCGGATCCCACCCCGTGTGATCCTCGAACTCCAGCCGCTGCAGGTCGTCGAGGGCCGAGGAAGCGGCGGTGAGGCGTGCGTGCAGATCTGCTTCGCTCTGGTCCCAGGCGCGCAGCAGCTGCCCGAGCTGCTCTCCCGAGGCCTGCAGCGCACGCCCGGACTCGGGCTTCGCCTCGCTCCAGGACACTTCGAGGAACGGATCCTGGAGCTCGGCGATGTGTCGAGTGATGCGGCTGAGGCTGTCCAGCTCCGCCTGGACGGAGGAGCTGTCGAACTTCGCGCGAAGACCTCTGGCGTTGCCACGGAGGTTCTCCTGCACCTCGGCGACGAGCGTCTTCGCGTCGGCGAGTTCGCCGTCGAGGCGCAGCAGCGAGCTTCGCCAGTCCTTGAGGTCGTCCTCCGGAGCATCGCCGGCTGGTAGCTCCGTCGCTCGCTGGATGGTGTCGGCGATCGTGGTCTTGAGGGCGCTCATCGCCTCCATGGCCTGCTTCCGGCCGGTGGCGGGAGGCACGATGAGGTTCAGCCCGACGCCGATGGCCGCGCCGACAGCCATCTGCACGACGTAGCCGATGGAGAATCCGTCGGGATTCGCGCCGCCGACGACGAAGACGAAGAGGGCTGCGATGGGAATGTAGTCGCGGCCCGCGCCGAAGACCGGAATCCCTGCGAGCAGGGTGCCGACACCGACCGCGACGGGGACTGCCAGCGCCACGGGGGTGCCGAGGGTCAGGAGCGCTCCGGAGGCGAGCACGCCCAGGAGTACACCGACCACGACCTGGACGCTCGATCGCACGGATCCGGCCACGGTCGGGACGCTTGCGACCAGTGCGCCGAGGGGAGCGTAGTAGGCGTAGGCGTTCGCCTCCCCCGGGACGAGGTGTCCGGCGTACCAGGCGAGCGTTGCGGCGGCGGCTGTCTTGGCCACGTGGAGGAGTCGGGAAGGCGTGAGCGCGGGGAGGAGGGCGCCGGCGAGTTTCTGCATCCACTCCAGGGTGGGGCTTCGCGGTCAATGCTCGCTGAGGGTTGACATCCGGGGAGAGGGAGGGCGGGGGCGTGAGGTGCTGGCAGAGGAACAGGTAGGGGCCGGATGCGTGTGCATCCGGCCCCTACCTGGCTCGAGACCGACCCGCTCGGCGGTCAGCCGTTCTTGGGCTCGTCAGCCTGCGCCACGACCGCGACCTGGCTCGTCTGCGGGCCCGCAACGGGCACGTTCATGACGTTCGCCTTCCGCAGCCACGGGAACATCTTGCCGGGTGCTCGCTCGACGGGCTCGTCCACTTCGAGGCCGTAGAAGTCGCCGATGTGGCCGACCAGGGCGGCGCGGCTGGCCCGGTCGTAGGCACGTTTCTCTCGCGCGAACGCGAGGGCCGTCGCCCAGCAGGACAGGAGCAGGACGATCGAGAAGGGCAGCGCGATGCTGATCGCGGCCGTCTGCAGGGCGTTCAAACCGCCGGCGAGCAGGAGCGCGACCGCGAGCAGCGAGGTGATGATGGCGAAGAACGCGCGCACCCAGTGCTTCGGCTCGGCCTGGCCGCCGGTCGCGAGCATGCCCATGACCAGCGCGCCGGAGTCCGCGGACGTGATGAAGAAGATCGCGATGAGGATGATCGCGCCGATGGTCAGCACAGCACCGCCGGGGAGCTGGGCCAGCATCTGGAAGAGGGCCCCTTCGACGTCGACCGAGCCGTCGCCCTGGACGAAGTCGGTGATGCCGTTCAGCTGCATGTAGAGGGCCGTGCCGCCGAGGACGGAGAACCAGAGGAAGGTCACGAGCGTCGGCACGAGCATGACGCCCGTCACGAATTCACGCACGGTGCGACCGCGGGAGATGCGGGCGATGAAGACACCCACGAACGGCGCCCACGACATCCACCAGCCCCAGTAGAACGTGGTCCACGCCGACTGCCAGTCGACGCCCGCCTCGCCGGAGAATGCGCTCGTCGAGAAGGTGAGGCTGACGAAGTTCTGCAGGTAGTTGCCGAGCGACTGGACGAAGTCGCGCAGCAGGAACTGCGTCGGTCCGACGATGAGGATGAAGATGAGCAGCGCGCCCGCCAGCATGAGGTTGATGTTCGAGAGCCACTTCATGCCCTTGCCGACGCCGGAGATCACCGAGAAGAGCACGAACGCGGTGATGACGGCGATGATGGCGATGGACGAGGTCGTGGAGGACTCGAGGATGCCTGCGGCTTCCAGGCCCGAGCCGATCTGCAGCACGCCGAGGCCGAGCGAGGTCGCGACTCCGAAGATGGTGCCGACCAGCGCGACGACGTCGATGAGGTTGCCCCAGCCTCCGCGAACGCGACGGCCGAGGAGCGGCTCCAGCGCCCAGCGCACGCTGACCGGTCGTCCGCGACGGTGGATGGCGTAGGCGAGCGCGAGGCCGAGCACGATGTAGATGGACCACGCGTGCACGCCCCAGTGCAGGTAGGTCTGCGAGAGGGCCTGCTGGGCGAGCTGGCTCTCGGTGCCGGAGACGCCGGGCTTCGGTTCGATGAAGTGGCTGAGCGGCTCGCTCACCCCGTAGAAGACGAGGCCGATTCCCATGCCGGCGGCGAAGAGCAGCGACAGCCAGCTGAGGTTCGAGAACTCGGGCTTGTCGTCGTCCTTGCCGAGCTTGATGTCGCCGTACTTGCCGAAGCCCATCACGAGGCTGAAGATCACGAAGAACGCCGCGATGAGCACGTAGTACCAGTTGAAGTTGCGCACGATCGACGACTGGACGGCGCCGAATGCGGTGTCAGCCGCGCTCGGGGCGAGGATCGAGAAGCCGGCGAAGCCGATGACGATGATCGCGGCGGGCCAGAAGACCCACCGTTTGATCGTCGGTGGGCCCTTCTTCTTCGGCGTATCGGGAGCGGCTGCTGAGCTGGAGGAGCTGGAAGTCACTGCGCCAATGGTACGCGAGCTGCGGCAGATCGCTAGTTCGCCTAGCAATCAGGGTTGAGTGGGCTGGTCCGACTCAGCTCTCGCCAGCAGGCCGGACGAGTTCGTGCACGCCGGAGATAATCTCGTCGGGGCGGAACGGGTAGCGCTCGATCTCGCGCTGATCGCTGATGCCCGTGAGCACCAGCACGGTGTGCAGTCCCGCTTCCATGCCCGCCACGATGTCGGTGTCCATCCGGTCGCCGATCATGGCCGTGTTGTGGGAGTGCGCGCCGATCTTGTTGAGCGCAGACCGGAACATCATGGGGTTCGGCTTGCCGACCACGTAGGGTTCGCGGCCGGTCGCCTTCGTGATGAGGGCAGCGATGGCACCCGTCGCGGGCATGGGGCCATCGGCGCTCGGGCCGGTCGCGTCGGGGTTCGTGACGATGAAGCGCGCACCGTTGCCGATGAGGCGGATGGCCTTCGTGATGGCGTCGAACGAGTAGTTGCGGGTCTCGCCGACGACGACGAAGTCGGGGTCGGTCTCCGTCATGATGTAGCCCGCGTCGTGCAGCGCCGTGAGCAGTCCCGCCTCGCCGATGACGAACGCCGACCCGCCTGGCAGCTGCTGGCGCAGGAAGTCCGCCGTCGCGAGCGCCGAGGTCCAGAGCCGATCTTCCGGGACGTTGATGCCGCTCGAGCGCAGGCGGGCCGCGAGATCGCGCGCCGTGAAGATGGAGTTGTTCGTGAGCACGAGGTACGGGGTATCGTCCCGCTGCCACTGCGCGAGCAGCTCGACAGCACCGGGGAGCGCGGCCTGCTCGTGCACGAGCACGCCGTCCATGTCAGTGAGCCAGCATTCGACGTTCGAGCGATCGACCATGTGCACAGCCTAGGCGGATGCGCCGACACCGAGTCGGATGTGCACAGACTCGCCGGTACGCGAACGGCTTCGCGTAGACTCCCTCCATCATGGACTTCTTCCTCAACGCGCTCTGGTCGCTCATCCCGACCGTGATCATCGGGGCTGCGTTCTTCTGGATCCTCACCTCGATCCTCTCCGGCGATCGTCGCGAGCGCGCCATGGCCGACAAGATCGAGCGCGAAGAACGCGCTCGCCTCGGCCTCCCTCAGCTCGACGCGAACAGCTAGCGCGCCACCTCACCTTCCCTGCTCTGTCTCGACCCCCTCACCGAAGAGGGGGTCAGTTCTCGTCGTCTGGAACCGACCCATGTCACTCCTGCTCAACTGGGCGTCCCCGAAGCCGCTCGGCACGCCCTTCCGATTCCTCCTCTCCTCGTCACTGTTCTCGAACCTCGCCGACGGCATCCTGATCGCGGCGGGCCCCCTGCTCGTCGCGAGCCTCACCAGGGACCCGCTGCTCGTGTCGCTGGCCCTGGTCGTGCAGCAGCTTCCGTGGCTCGTGTTCGGCCTCTTCGCGGGCGTGGTCGCCGACCGCCTGCCCCGCGTCGCGATCATCGTGACGGGGGCGCTCAGTCGCGTCCTGATGCTGGCGGTCATCGGGGCCCTCGTGCTCACCGACACCATCAACCTGCCGATCCTCTACATCGCGCTGTTCCTCGTGGGGTCGGCGGAGGTCTTCACCGACAACGCCTGGACCTCGATCGTGCCCGACCTCGTCCCGTCGAAAGAGCTCGGCATCGGGAACTCGCGACTCATCGCCAGCCAGACCGTCATGAACCAGCTCGCCGGTCCCGCGATCGGCGGTGCCATCTTCGCGGTCGGGCATGCGATCCCGTACGGCGTGACCGTCGTCTCCCTGCTCTTCGCTGTGGTGCTCGTGTCCCGGATCACCTCACCACCCGTCTCGACGGCGACGACCGGGCCGATCGAGACGGTGCGCTCGGTGGCCCGCGTGCGTCGGGACATCGCCAGGGGATTCGCCTGGCTCTGGCAGAACCCGCCGGTCCGGACGCTCGCCATCATCCTGTTCGCGTTCAACATCACGTACGGCATGACCTACGGCGTGCTCGTGCTCTATGCGAAGCAGCGTCTCGGACTGGACGATGCCGGCTACGGGCTGCTGCTCGCGGTCTCGGCACTCGGTGGGCTCGTCGGCACAGCGCTCTACGGACGCCTGGAGCGCCGCTTCTCCTACACGAGCCTCATGCGCACCTGTCTCGCGCTCGAGACGGTGCTGCACCTGGTTCTCGCGGCGACTGCGAACGTCATCGTCGCTGGCCTCACGATGTTCGTCTTCGGCATGTACACGGTCATCTGGGCGACGCTCGCGAGCACCATCCGCGGGCGAGCCGTTCCGAGCCGCATGCGCGGACGGGTCTCGAGCGTCTACTTCCTCGGGATGATCGGCGGCATGGCCGTCGGCACCTTCGCAGGGGGTCTCATCGGCCAGGGCTTCGGCATCGTCACCACGATCTGGGTCGCGTTCGGTGCGAGCATCCTCATCCTCGCGCTCGTCTGGCGTTCCCTGGTGCACGTCGGCAGGGCTGGTGAGGTCAGGGCAGACGGCGAAGCAGCCGGTTCTCCGGCAGCGAGTTGAACCTCGCTGGGGCACGGCGGAGCTCGCTCTGGGGGAGTCCTCAGATACCTCCGGGGAGCGACGCGTAACCTGATCGTCGTCGTGCTGGATCGAGGACGCGGAGGAGGGTGCTGACGATGCCGCGTTCTGCCCTGCCCGTCTTCATTGCGGCCGTCATGATGACGATGCTCGCCGGATGCGCTTCCGGGCCGTTCCCGTCCGTGCAGACCGCGCTCGAGTCGTTCAATCAGACCCTCCGATCACTTCCCGGCGTCGAGGCGTCGAGCCTCGACCGCCCGCCGGTGGATGGGGCCGTCAAGGTCGACCTCGTCGTCACGCTGGCCGAGGAGGTGACCGAGGAGGAGCTCGCGGACATCGGCGACTACGCCTCCACCTTCCCGACCGTCCAGCTCGACAAGGGCCAGTGGGCCGGGACGGTCGAGCTCAGGCTTGCGGGGTCCGCATACTCGTACTTCGATCTCACGACTCCGGAGTCGCTCCACGCCCAGCTCGGCTACTGGCGAGAGCTGGCGGCAGTGGGGTTCGAATCGATCTCCACACGGACGTACTCGGCGCCGGTGTCCGCTGGCATGTTCGAGGTGACCGATCAGGCATCCGGTGCAGCAGCGGACGGCCTCACCTCGCGGGAGACCGAAGCGCAGCCGTCCGAGACGCAGGCTCCCGGCGACCCGGCGCCCGCGACTGTCTCGCCGACGGGGTCCAGCGCACCCTCCCTGTCTGCCGCGGCTCGTGGGCGACTGGTTGTGGTCGAGCTCTCGAGCGAGGAGCGCGGCGATAGCGAGCGCACGACGCAGCTCCTCGAGACCGCCCGCGCGATCCACGACCCAGGCGCTGCCACGGGGGAGTGGGACCTCATGGGTCTTGCTCCGTTCACGACCGGCCAGTTCGTGCAGAGCGAGCTCCCCACCGCCGAGCAGGTCGAGTTCGTCCGGGAGACGAGCGCGGTGTTCGACGAGTCGGAGCAGCTCGCGAGCGTCCACGTGCGCGTGGATGATTCGGCCCTCGGCGGGACCCAGGTCAACGTCACCGCCTTCGACGACACGATGCAGGGAATCAAGGCGGGCGAGGCGGCCAAGGTGTTCCGGGAGACCGTGGAGTGGCAGGAGTTGCGTGACCTCGTCCCGGAGCTGCAGCGCACGAACAGGGACTTCAGCGTCAACTTCGTGGGGAACAACCTCACGGGCCTCGGCGTCTTCGAGTTGAAGTTCGGTGTGCGTGACTGTGAATTCTGGTCGGGGTCGCAGTGGCCGGATCTGACGCGCGAGCTCCAGCTCACCTGGGGCTCGAGCCTTGATGGCGCCGGCGCGCTCACCATGGCCGAGCAAGTTTGCGCTGATCAGCGCTAGATTCCTCGCCGAATTGCCATAACGGTGTCCAGTCTGGCGGCCCAAACGTGGGCATTCTGGGCTTGCCAGAACGTGGTAAACCTCTGGTGTGGTATGGCATCGTCCCCGGTGAATCCCCGGTTCCCCGGATCTCGTCAAACCGGGATCAGCGAGTTAGAGTCATGACCATCCATTTGGTAGGTGAGTATTCATGGACTTGAGCTGGGGTGAATTCAGTGCACGCAACCACGCGAGAACTACTGGTGAGGCAGCGCCTCCTCCGGGCGCTCGACGATGATTCGACGCGCATCACCCTGCTCCACGCGCCGAGCGGATACGGCAAGACGACGCTCCTGCGGATGTGGGCCGAATCCGGTCGCCACACGGGCCGCCTGCTCTGGGTGACCTTCAGCACCGCCACGACCACCCGCAACAGCGTCTGGGAGCAGATCGCGCGCGCGGCCCTCCGCGAGGGCCTCCTCACCAGCCTCGAATACGACGACCTCGTGACGCTCATCAACAGCGATGACTTCGAGAAGCGCGACCTCGTCGTGGCCATGCGCAGTGAGGTTCCCTTCACGATCATCCTCGACGGCTACGAGCGGCTCGGCGACCTCGTGCCGATTGTCGACCAGGACCTCCTCAGAGGCGCCGAGAGCGTCCCGAACATGCGGGTCATCATCGCCGCGAGGGGCCGCACCACGCTCGACCAGTCGAGGCTCCAGCTGCAGGGCCGAGTTCGTGTCGTGACCAACATCGACCTGGAGTTCACGGAGGCCGAGGTCGCGGCCTTCTTCGAGCTCGTCGTGGGGCAGACCCATATCGCGACGCCAGCGGAGGTGTACGAGGCGACCGGTGGCTACGCCATCGCCGTCCGCGCGGCCATCCTCGAGCTCTCCCGGTCAGGCCCGCGCGCATTCCACTGGCGCGAGAATGCGCTCAACTCGACGAACCTCTCCGGTCAGCTGCCCAACGCCGAGCTCGCCAGGTTCGCGAGGATCACCAGCGTCGTGCCGTACTTCGACGCCTCGCTCGCGCGGATGCTCGTGCCCGACCTGGATCCGGACGCGGCGATCGAGATGCTCGAAGCGGACGGCTTCGGCAGGCACATCTCGTTCACCCGCAGCAGCAAGGCCTTCCAGTACGTCACGGCGCTCCGCGAGGCGCTGCACGAGGAGTTGCGGGCCGATTCCCCGGCCGAGTATCGACGCGCAGCCTCTCTCGCCGCGGCGTGGTTGAGCGCAAACGGCGACCCGGAAGGGGCTCTCGAGCTGGCGCTCGAGGTCGACGACTTCGACCTCGCGTCACGCATCTGCGCACGCCTGCTGCTCACGGTCGTCGAGGCCTACACGACGGATCGCTATGTATCGCGGCTGCAGCACCTCCCGCAGGACGTGCTCGTCGCGTACCCCGTGCTCGCGTTCGTGCTCGGCCTCGCCCGTCTCGCCAATCCAGTGCTGCGCAGCGGTGCGAAGCCGCTCCTGCAGATCGCGGCCGGGATGCGCATCCCGAGCGACCTCTCGGTCGCACGTCGCTGCGAGTACCTCTGCTTCAAGGTCTTCGCGCTGCGCACCCTCGGGAGGTACCTCGAGTCGGCTGAGCTCGCGCGGGAAGCGCTCGGCCTCGCCGCTGCCCAGTCCCGGGTGGGGGCGTCGCCTACGCTGTCTCCGGTCTTCACTCGCGGGGCGGCGCTTTCGCTGTTCCTCGTCGGCGACATGACGGGGGCGCACGCCGCACTCGAGGGGACCTTCGTGGTGCCGCAGTCGAACAGCTCCCGCAACCTGTCGTTCTGGGATGCGGCGGGCTACAAGGCCATCGATGGTGACATGCCCGCCTCGGAGGCGATGCTCGCGCAGGTCGAAGATGGTGCGTGGATGACGACAAGCTCGCGCGGACACCTCGGCACCTTCGGGCATATCGCGAAGTCCTACGGGTATCTCGAGCGCGGTGAGTGGATGCAGGCGCAGGCGGCTCTCGAGGATATCGAGCGCTTCACCGTCACGTCCGACCTCTGGCCCTACCTGCAGGAGCCCGTCATGCTTGCTCGGCTGGCGCAGGGCGAGGCGCTCGCGGAGGCCAGGCGGGTCGAGGAGATGCTCGAGGGCCCGCTTGCCGCCTCTGGGGTCGGTGAGAGCCTCGGCCTGTTCCGCGTGAAGTCCCTCCTCGTCGTCCTCTGGCTCGCCGCCGGTCGCCCGGCACGCGCACGCAAGCTGCTGGAGGGGTACGCCGTCGACGACTTCCGGACGCTGCCGGCAAGGTCGCTGCTCGCTCTTGTCGACGGCGACACGGACCAGTCGATGCAGTGGGTCTCGCGGTCGCTGGACTTCGTGACGACGCCGAGGATGCGCATGGCGATGCACCTCATCGGCGCGGCCGGTGCGCTGCGCGATGGCGACCGCGACGTCGCCCGGAGCATGGTCGGCCTCGCTGCCGGGCTCTCGCTCCAATATGGGCTCGTCTCGCCCCTGCTCATGCTGCCCGATCGCGACCGCAACGCGCTGGCTGAGCTCAGCCGAGAATCCGGCGGCGCGGATGACATCGCGATGTTCGACTCGCTCGACGTGGTGACGAACTTCCAGGAAGTGAGCGCCATGCCGCAGTTCACGGAGCGCGAACGAGTCGTGGTTCACGCGCTCGCAAGGCACACCTCGCCGACGCGGATCGCCGAGGAGCTGTTCGTCTCGCCAAACACCGTGAAGACCCAGTTGCGCTCTGCCTACAAGAAGCTCGGGGTCCACACGCGGCCAGAGGCCCTGCGTCGCGCCGAATCTCTGGGCCTGCTCCGGGATCGCAACGGCGAGTAGTTCGTCGCTCTTCTGTTCCGCAAGCCACTCCGGGGTGAAGCCCGGGGTGGTTTCGTCGTTGGTGCCCGGGGAAATTGGTGGGCCATTTAATTGTAGATACAACTTAGGGTGAAGTCTGGGGTGACTTCACGAGAACGGATTCGAAACCGGGGTGCTATTGAGCCGCTCGGTACCTCCGAACTGGATGCACCGGCGAACCACGCGCCCACCGGCGCGGAAGCAACTTCCCCCGATCTGCTCCGAAGAGGTTCCCCCTTGTCAGAAACCCCCAGCTCCTCATCCGCCCCAGTCACCACCGACGAGAAGGGCGGCACCACTCGCCGCTCCGTGCTGCGCGCCGCCGCGTGGACAACCCCCGTCATCGCCCTCGCAACCGCCGCGCCAGCGCAGGCGGCCTCCCGATGCGTCATCAAGACCAACTACAACGCGCTCAAGACGGGCACCAAGCCCACGAGCATCCCCTTCCCCGGCACCGGCGTCACCGCGACCCTGAGCTACCTCGGCTACGGAGGCTTCACGGGCTCATCGACCAACGGGACCGTCCAGGACGGACCACAGGGGGGCAACCCGCAGTCGCTCAAGTGGATCAAGATCGAGAACGGGACCGCCCGCTCCGGCAGTGGCGTCGACGTCAAGATCGTCTTCAGCGAACCGGTCACGAAGCTCTCGTTCACGATCTTCGACCTCGACTGGGCGCCGGGCAACCACCGCGACGCCGTCATCGCCACGACCACGCCGACCTCGTCCACGCGAGCATCCGCGCTCGAAGGCAGCGGCACGCTCGCAAGCCCGTGGCGCAAGGCCACCGAAGGTGAGATCCCCAGCACGTCCCTGAACGGCAACGTGCAGCTCTTCTACACGGGTCCCATCAGCGAGGTCACCTTCCGCTACTACCAGGACCTCAAGAAGCTGGACGCCAACCACAACCAGCTCATCGGGCTGAGCGACCTCGCCTTCGAGAAGTGCCTCTAGCGCTCGGAAGCTGAACAAGGGATGCGCCGTCGCGCGGTCGAAGAGACCAGCGGCGGCGCATTCGCGTACCTGGGCGACGCATCCGCACGCCCAGGGCGAACAGGGGAGGGAAACGGAGGTTGACGCCGTTACTCTCTCTGTACACGGCCCCCGACCCTGTAGCCAGGTGTCGAGGTCAGGGAGTCGAAGGAGAAACGGATGTTCGAGAGATTTACCGACCGCGCCCGTCGCGTGATCGTCCTCGCCCAAGAAGAGGCGAAGATGCTCAACCACAACTACATCGGGACCGAGCACATCCTCCTCGGCCTCATCCACGAGGGTGAAGGGGTCGCCGCCAAGGCGCTCGAATCCCTCGACATCTCGCTGCCTGCCGTACGTGAGCAGGTCCAGGAGATCATCGGCCAGGGCCAGCAGCGTCCGACGGGGCACATCCCGTTCACGCCGCGAGCCAAGAAGGTGCTTGAGCTGTCGCTCCGCGAAGCGCTGCAGCTCGGCCACAACTACATCGGCACGGAGCACATCCTCCTCGGCCTCATCCGCGAGGGCGAGGGTGTCGCAGCTCAGGTGCTCGTGAAGCTCGGCGCCGACCTCAATCGGGTGCGCCAGCAGGTCATCCAGCTGCTGAGCGGATTCCAGGGCAAGGAGCAGGTCGTCGCGGGAGCGGACCAGCCGCAGCAGGCAGCCCAGGGCTCCGCCGTGCTCGACCAGTTCGGCCGCAACCTCACGCAGGCCGCTCGCGAAGGCAAGCTCGACCCCGTTATCGGGCGCGAGAAGCAGATCGAGCGCGTCATGCAGATCCTGTCGCGCCGCTCGAAGAACAACCCCGTCCTCATCGGCGAGCCGGGCGTCGGCAAGACCGCCGTCGTCGAGGGCCTCGCCCAGGCGATCGTCACGGGGCAGGTTCCCGAGACGCTCAAGGACAAGCAGCTCTACTCGCTCGACCTCGGCTCGCTCATCGCCGGGTCCCGCTACCGCGGTGACTTCGAAGAGCGCCTCAAGAAGGTCACCAAGGAGATCCGCACACGCGGCGACATCATCGTCTTCATCGACGAGATCCACACCCTCGTTGGTGCGGGTGCCGCCGAGGGCGCGATCGACGCCGCGAGCATCCTGAAGCCGCTCCTCGCGCGAGGTGAGCTGCAGACGATCGGCGCCACCACGATCGACGAGTACAAGAAGCACTTCGAGAAGGATGCGGCGCTCGAGCGACGCTTCCAGCCCATCCAGGTCGAGGAGCCGTCGATCGCGCACACGATCAACATCCTCAAGGGGCTCCGCGACAAGTACGAGGCGTTCCACAAGGTGTCCATCACCGACGACGCCATCGTCGCCGCGGCAACCCTCGCCGACCGCTACGTCTCCGACCGGTTCCTGCCGGACAAGGCGATCGACCTCCTCGACGAGGCAGGTGCCCGCCTCCGCCTCTCGGTGCTGTCCTCGCCCCCCGAGCTGCGCGAACTCGACGAGAAGATCGCCATCGTCCGCGCCGACAAGGAGCAGGCCATCGAGCTGCAGGACTTCGAAGGCGCCGCGTCACTGCGCGACGACGAGAAGAACCTCCTCGGCGAGCGCCTCCGCCTCGAGAAGCAGTGGAAGTCGGGCGACGTCAAGTCCACCGGCACCGTCGACGAGGGCCTGATTGCCGAGGTCCTCTCGCAGGCCACCGGCATCCCGGTCTTCAAGCTCACCGAGGAAGAGACCGCGCGTCTCGTGTTCATGGAGGATGCCCTGCACCAGCGGGTCATCGGCCAGAACGAGGCCATCGCGGCCCTGTCCAAGACCATCCGCCGCACCCGCGCCGGACTCAAGGACCCGAACCGTCCGTCCGGTTCGTTCATCTTCGCCGGCCCGACGGGCGTCGGAAAGACGGAGCTCGCCAAGGCGCTTGCGGAGTTCCTCTTCGACGACGAGTCGGCGCTCATCTCGCTCGACATGTCCGAGTTCGGCGAGAAGCACACGGTCTCGCGGCTCTTCGGTGCCCCTCCAGGGTTCGTCGGCTTCGAAGAGGGCGGCCAGCTCACCGAGAAGGTGCGCCGCAAGCCGTTCTCCGTCGTCCTGTTCGACGAGATCGAGAAGGCTCACCCCGACATCTTCAACTCGCTCCTCCAGGTGCTTGAAGAAGGTCGTCTCACCGACGGCCAGGGTCGCGTCGTGGACTTCAAGAACACGGTCATCATCATGACGACCAACCTCGGCACGAAGGGCATCTCCGGCGGCCCCGTCGGCTTCCAGCTCGAAGGCGACGCCTCGGTGTCGTACGACAACATGAAGTCGAAGGTCAACGAAGAGCTCAAGAAGCACTTCAAGCCCGAGTTCCTGAACCGCGTCGACGACACGATCGTGTTCCCGCAGCTCTCCACCAACGAGCTGCTGCAGATCGTGGACCTCTTCATCGGTCGCCTCAGCGAGCGCATGCTCGACCGCGACATGACCGTCGAGATCACCGAGCTCGCGAAGCGCAAGCTCATCAAGGTCGGCTTCGACCCGACACTCGGTGCTCGCCCGCTGCGCCGAGCCGTGCAGCACGAGGTGGAAGACCTTCTCTCCGAGAAGATCCTCCGCGGCGAGCTCAAGGCCGGCGACCACGTCGAGGTCGACTACCCGGTAGACGAGTTCGTGTTCAACGTCTCCAAGCGCCTCGTCCCCGAGACGGTCGCGGCAGGTGGAGTCACCTCGCAGGCTGAGGGCATCATCGCCGACGCCGGTGAGGGTGACGCGCCGACCGCGTAACCTCCGCACGCGCATACGACGAAGCCCCCGCATCTACGTGATGCGGGGGCTTCGTCGTGCGCGCCCCGTAGCCCGCTAGCGGGTTGCCTTGCGGAAACCGTCCCAGATGTCCCAGACGCTGGTGGCGAGGACTCCGAAGGCGATCATCACGGTCACGATGGTGGTCACCGTCGCCGCGCTGTCCGCGCTTGGGATGACCGTGGCGAAGAAGTCCGGATTCAGCAGCAGGCCGCGACCCAGGGTGGTCAGGATCAGCGACATGAACAGGACCGCGAGGACCGCGTTGGCCCAGGCGAGGGGCAGCGTGACGCGACCCGTCCGGTAGAGCGCCACGCTGTAGGCCGCTTCGAGTACGAAGAGGACCAGAAGCGCGAGGGCCCACCACGGCCAGAGGTCGTGGCCGAAGAACGACAGTCCCGGCTGCGTCGGCACGAAGCCGATGAAGCGGTCCCAGACGACGGCGCCGGTCCCGAGTGCGAGGAACACGAGCGAGGCGATGAGCTCGGATCTGCCGGCCCCGGTCTGGCGGATCTCCGGCAGGTCGGCGACGCTCCACTGCTCCGGCTTGGACTGGCCGCCGGAGCGCTCGAGCACCACGAACACCAGGGTCGTCCAGAACGTGACGTGGATGATGACGCTGAAGGTGACTGCCGCGACCTCGCCGATGATCTCGCCGATGGTGCTGCCGATGAGCGTCTGCGCGATCGCGACACCGAAGGCCGCACACACCGGCACGATCCACAGCAGGGTCTTCAGGAGCCGCCACCACATGAGGTAGTAGCGGGGCCCCACGAGGAACAGTCGGCGGTCGGTGTAGCTGGCGGCGAGCAGCTCAGGGTCGCCGAGCTCGGTGAGCACGGCCACCTCGGCGGCATCGCCCGCCTCGCCGGATTCGACTCGCGCATCGACGAGGTCGCGGATGGAGGCGCGCAGCTCTGCTTCGAGGTCGGCGCGCTGGTCGTCTGGCACCGTGCGCATGGCGGCGCTCACGTAGCGCTCGGTCAGGGTGTCGGTGATGGTCGTCATGTCAGGCCCCTTCTGGGAGGTGCTCGATCGCCTGGGCGAGGGAGCGGAAGTCGGTGGTCATCGCGGCGGCGAGTGCGGCACCGGATGGGCTGGCGCGGTAGAACTTGCGAGGTCGCGCCTCGTCGGTGTTCCACTCGCTCGTGAGGTGACCCTGCTTCTCCAGGCGGCGAAGGAGCGGGTAGAGGGTGTTGGCGTCGGTGTCGAAGCCTCGGGATTGCAGTGCCTCGAGGAGTCCGTAGCCGTAGCCCGGCTCGGCGAGGAGGCGAAGGCATGCGAGCACGACGGTGCCCCTGCGGAGCTCCTGCAGGTGGATGTCGTGCGTCTCTTCAGTGCCCATGACTCACACCATAGTGTGCGTCACACAGTGTCGTCAATGACACTGCAAAAGCGCGCAGCGAGCGTGCAGCGCCGGCGGCCCCTGTCCGGCGCACGACCGGACGGGCTTACGCTGGAACGCGTGCCTGCATCCCCGTCACCCTCGTCACACGGCAAGCCGAAGAAGGAAGCCACGCTCGCGCAGGTGACTCTGCTGGCGCTCCTGCCGTCGTTCGTGTTCGCGATCGGCGAGGGAGCGATCATCCCGATCATCCCGACCGTGGCGGTCTCGCTGGGAGCCGGCATCGAGCTGGCCGGGTTCATCGCCGGGTCGCTCATGATCGGCCAGATGATCGGCGATCTTCCCGCCGGTGCCGTCGTGCAGCGCCTGGGGGAGAAGCGGGCCATGCTCGCGGCCCTCGCGGTGAGCCTCGTCGGCATCCTGCTCTGCGCGTTCGCCGTCGCGCCGTGGATGCTGCTCGTCGGGGTCGTCATCATCGGCATCTCCGCCGCCAATTTCAACCTCGCGAGGCACGCGTTCCTCACGACCTACGTGCCGCTGCGCTACCGGGCGCGAGTGCTCTCGACGCTTGGCGGGGTGTTCCGCGCCGGCTTCTTCGTCGGGCCGTTCATCATCGCGGGAATCCTCGTCCTGTTCGATGCTCCCCAGTACGGGTTCTGGGTCTTCGTCGTGTGCGGCGCGGTGGCCGCGCTCATCCTGCTGTTCGCGCCGGACCCCGAGACGGTCGCACGCCCGTCGCATTCCGCGAAGGCGCCGGTCTCAGCGGGGGATGGGGGTGCGGGGGCTGGCGTGCCCGAACGCCTCGGCGTGTTCGCGACGATCCGCGCCAACGCCGGCGTGCTGGTCCGGCTCGGGACCGGTGCGGGAATCATGGCAGCGCTGCGGGCGGCGCGCAACGTGATGCTGCCGCTGTGGGCGCTGTCGATCGGCATGGACACCGCCACGGCGGTGCTTGTCATCGGCGTGAGCGCCGGCGTCGACTTCGCGCTCTTCTTCGTGTCCGGCTGGGTCATGGACCGCTTCGGTCGAGTGTGGGGCGCCGTGCCGGCGCTGCTCGGCCTCGGCGCGGGCTTCCTGACACTCGCCTTCACCCACGACCTCGTCGGGGACGCCGCTCAGCAGTGGTTCACGGTGCTCGCGATCTGGCTGGGCTTCGCGAACGGCATCGGCTCCGGCATCCTCATGACGCTCGGCGCCGACCTCGCGCCGCGTCAGGATCCGGCCCCGTTCCTCGGGGCCTGGAGGCTCATCACCGACTCGTCGGCAGCATCCGTGCCCGTCATCGTGGCGGTGGCGACGGCGGTCGTGTCGATCTCGTTCACGTCCGGGATGCTCGGGGTGCTTGGGTTCGTGGGGGCGGCCCTCATGGGGTGGCAGATCCCGAAGCACGTCCCGCGACAGCGGCGGTGACGCCGGGCGCTCAGTGCGGGAGGCGGTCCAGGTAGTCGAGGAGGACCCCCTCGCGCATGGCCCACGGGGACACGTCGAGCTGCTTGATGTCGAAGACGTGCATGACCTCGGAGAGGACGACGCCGCCGGCGACGATCTGCAGGGCCCGGTCGGTGGTGATGCCAGGGAGCGCGGGGCGCGCCTCGGAGTGCAGCTTCGCGAGGCGGGGCACCCAGTCGTCGAGCTGCCACTTCTGCAGGGTGGTCCGCTGCCCCGCGCCGATGCCGTCGATGGACGAGCCGGCGAGGCGGGCGAGGGAGCGGATGGTCTTGGACGAGCCCACGAACTGGTCGGGTCGCGCCCCGCCCTCGAAGGTCTCCGCTGCTTCCTTGATGAGCTTTCGTGCGTACTTGCGCAGCTCCTCGACCTGATCGTCGGTCGGCGGGTCGTTGTGCAGGAAGTTGACGGTGCTGCGGCCCGCTCCGAGCGGCACCGAGATGGCGTGCTCGGAGAGCTCGTCGTCGCCGACCGCCAGCTCGAGGGAGCCGCCGCCGATGTCGACGAGCATGATTCGCCCGGCGGCCCAGCCGAACCAGCGGCGGACCGCGAGGAACGTCGTGCGCGCCTCCTCCTCGCCGCTCATGACCTGCAGGTCGATGCCGGTCTCGCGGTGGATGCGCTTCAGCAGCTCCGGCCCGTTCTTGGCTTCGCGGATGGCGCTGGTGGCGAGGGGCATGAAGTGGTCGAGCTTGCTCTTCTTCACCGCATCGGCGGCGCGGTGCATGGCTTCCATGATCTTCGCGACACCTTCGTCGGAGATGGAGCGGTCGGCCTGCAGGTAGCGCATGAGGCGCAGCACGCTCTTCTGGGACGTCTCGGGGACGGGTTTCGCGCCGGGGTGGGCGTCGACCACGATGAGGTGGACGGTGTTGGATCCGACGTCGAGAACTCCAAGGCGCATGACCGTGATGTTACCCGTGCTGTCGTCCTGAGCGTCCTGCTCTCGTGCCCGCGCGTACGCTGGTCGGATGCAGGAGATCACCATCAGACGGGCCACCACGCACGACATCGTGGGCATCAGCGAGCTCATCCAGCCGCTCGTCGACCGAAACGTGCTCCTGCGAAAGGAGCTCGTGACGCTCTACGAGGCGGTGCAGGAGTTCCGGGTGGCGGTCGATGAGCGGGGGCAGCTGGTCGGCTGCGGCGCGTTGCATGTGCTCTGGCGCGACCTCGGCGAGGTGCGCACCATCGCGACGGCGGACTCGGTTCGCGGCACCGGTGTCGGGCACGTGATCCTCGATCGGCTGATGGCGGACGCCCGTCAGCTGGGCCTCGAGCGCCTCTTCTGCCTCACCTTCGAGACGGGGTTCTTCGAGCGGCACGGCTTCGTCTCGGTCGGCGAGCAGATCGTGGACGCGGAGACCTACGAGATGATGCGCCGCTCGCCGGACGAGGGCGTTGCGGAGTTCCTCGACCTCGCCCACGTCAAGCCCAACACGCTTGGCAACACGCGCATGCTGAAGGTGCTCTAAGAGCCCGTCTCCGCCGCCGCGACGGGCTCTTCGGGCGCGTCGCAGTGGTCGCACGGTGCGCCTCACGGGAGTCCCAAGGACGGGTCCGTACCCTTGGCGAGTGAGTTCGACCCGCAGACCAAGCAAGGCCGTCTACCGCCGTCGGCGGCTGGCGCTCCTCATCGTCTGCGTACTTGTCATCGGGGCGCTCATCTGGGGAATCGCGAGCCTCTTCGGGGCGGGTTCCGGCGAACCCGGCGAAGCCTCCGCATCCGGTGCGCCGACGGCGTCGTCCGCCGCGACGGCGTCAAGCGACGGTGGTGGGGCGGCCGAGGCGACACCGACGCCCACTCCGACTCCGACGGGGCCCGCCGAGTGCGCAGCCCCTGAGCTTGTCGTCTCGGCGATGCTCGACGCGACGAGCTACGCGCCCGACGCGCAGCCTCAGCTGTCGCTCTCGATCGCCAACACGGGCGGCGAAGCGTGTGTCATGAACGTCGGCACGGCCGTGCAGGTCTACACGATCTCGAGCGGAGCCGACGTGATCTGGGTGTCGTCGCACTGCCAGACCGACCCAGCTGACGAGATCGTCACGATCGGTGCCGGGCAGTCCGTGACAGCCCCTCCCATCACCTGGGTGCGCGAGCGTTCCTCGCTCGACACGTGCGGGACCGACCGGGCGGATGCGGTGGCCGGGGGTGCCTACTACCAGCTCGTCGTGAGCGTCAACGGCATCGTGTCGCAGCCGGCGACGTTCGTTCTCGACTGACTCGCGCGGGGTGCCCGGGGGCTTTCGCGAAAATCTCCTGAACGTTAACCTTGAAGACAGTGTGAGCTGAGAGCATCCTCACGTTCCGCACGATTCCGTCCGTTCGTCGATCGCCAGGAGACTCATGACGACGCCCACTCGCAAGCGCGCCACCGCTGCCGCTGCCGTTCTCGGCACGGCAGCTCTCGTGTCTGCCTTCGCGGCACCAGCTCAAGCAGCCGTCCTCTCGCCGAGCTTCATCACGCCCACCGACGGCGCGAAGCAGATCAACCTCATCGGCTTCAACGACTTCCACGGTCGGATCCTCAACGGCGAGAAGTTCGCCGCCTCCGTCTTCGAGGCGCAGAAGGAGTTCGGCGAGGACAGCAGCCTCGTCATCTCCAACGGCGATGCTGTCGGCGCGAGCCTCTTCGAGTCCTCGATCCAGCAGGACCAGCCGACGATCGACCTGCTCAACGCGATCGGCGTGGACTCGTGGACGCAGGGCAACCACGAGTTCGACAAGGGCATCGACGACGCCACCGGCCGGCTCGCCTCGGCGACCAACGGCCCCGATCTCGCCGCGAACGTCACGCTCGCGGACGGCAGCCACCCCTTCGACACGCACGCCATCTTCGACGTCGACGGCGTCAGGGTCGCCGTCATCGGGGCCGTGACGGAGGAGACCTCGGCACTCGTCTCGCCCGACGGCATCACGGGCGTCACCTTCGGCGACCCCGTCGAGGCGGTCAACGAGGTGGCTGCCGAGATCACGGCGGCGAAGTCGGCCGACGTCATCATCGCCTCCTACCACGAGGGCGCGCCGAAGTCCGACGCTCCTCTCGATGAGAACCAGGAGAGCAGCACCTTCCGTTCCATCGCCGAGGACACGGCCCCCGAGGTCGACGCGATCTTCAACGCGCACACGCACCAGACCTACGCCTACGACGCCCCGAACGGTGCATCCACCCGTCCCATCGTGCAGGCCGGGCAGTACGCGGAGAACCTCGCGCAGGTCGTACTCACGGTCGACGCCGCGGGCAACGTGACCGCCTCGGACAGCTCCATCGTGCCCGTCTACGACTCGATCGACCCGTCGACGCTGAAGCCCGACGCTGCCCCGCCGAAGAACCCGGCGCCCATCGAGTACGTCAACGACAAGCGCATCATCGACATCAAGGCGAAGCTCGACGCAGCCATCGCGACGGCCGACGTGCTTGGGGCTGAGGTCATCGGCACCCAGCAGGGTGACATCTCCAGGGCGAAGACATTCGTCCCCGACTCCATCGAGATGGCCGAGGACGGCTCCACCACTGGTGTCGTCGCCGAGGGCGGACAGGACAACCGTGCGGAGGAGTCGTCGCTGGGTGGCATCGTCGCGCAGTCGATGCTCGAGTCGATCAGTGACACGGGCCGCTTCGACGTCGACGCGGCGATCATCAACCCGGGTGGTCTCCGTGCTGACCTGCTGGACAACGACGGTCAGATCACGTACAAGGAAGCCGCGACGGTCCTTCCCTTCGCGAACAACCTGTCGGTCGTCAGCATCTCCGGCGCCGAGCTGAAGAACGTGCTCGAGGAGCAGTGGCAGCTCACCGCTGGCGGCGAGGTGCCGTCGCGCGACTACCTGCAGCTCGGGCTGAGCGACAACTTCACGTACGCGTTCGACAGCTCGCGGCCTCGCATGGAGCGCATCGTGTCGCTCTCCATCAACGGTGAGCCCGTCTCGAGCGGCCAGGTCTACAACGTGGCGATGCCGACGTTCCTCGCCGCGGGTGGCGACAACTTCCACTCGCTGAACAACGCCGAGAGCGTCAAGGACACGGGCCTCATCGATCTCGACGCGTTCGTCAACTGGGTTCGCGCGAAGACTGCCGCGGGATCGACTGGTGTCGTCCCGGATGTTCAGCGCAACGGCTTCGAGGTCGTCGGCCTGCCCACGGACAACAAGTTCCAGGCAGGTGAGAGCTACTCGCTGAAGGTCGCGAAGTTCAACCTGCAGTCGGTGGGATTCATCCAGAGCTCTTCGGTCACGGTGTGGCTCGGCGATGAGCAGATCGGCATCGGGTCTGTCGACGTCGCTGCTGACGCGAACCTCGTCGATGTGAGCTTCACCGTTCCCGTCGACTCGACGGTGGGGGATGGCACGCTGACGTTCCTCGCGGACCTGTCTGCGGCATCCGTCGCCGTGCCGGTCTCGGTTCAGGCGGCCGCTGAGACGCCGACCGCGACGCCGGGACCGACGGTCTCCGTCACCCCGACGGCGACCGTCGAGCCGACGGCAAGCGCCACGGCTGCGCCGGTTCCGACGGCGGACGCCGGAGACGGTGCCCTCGCCACGACCGGAGCTGACGAGAACGCCATGTTCGCGGCTATCGCGGGCGCGCTTGCGCTCCTCGTCGCCGGTGGCGCCGCGATCCTGCTCCGCCGACGCGCGGGCAGCGACGCGTAGCACGCGCACGCAGCACTGATTCGGCCAGCGGTCGATGAGCAGTAGGCCCGGAGCATCGCTCCGGGCCTACTCGCGTTTCTGGACTCCTCGAGCCTTCGGGTGGCTCGCGTTCCGAGTGAGAGGTCTGCGGTCAGTTGCCGAGCGCGGCCGTGAGGGCGCGGTCGATGCTGCCGATGGAAGGGTCGACGACGTGGGCGAGGCCCATGCGCTTGGCCTCGGCCGCTCGGAGGTTGGCGGATGCGACACGGCGGATCTCTCCGGCGAGGCTCACCTCGCCGAAGACGACGGTGCCGTCGCGCACGGGCCGGTTGCGGATGGAGGAGGCGATGGCGATGGCGATGGCGAGGTCGGCCGCGGGTTCTTGCAGCTTGACCCCGCCGACAGTCGACACGTAGACGTCGTACTCGGAGAGCTTGTGCTTGGTGCGTCGTTCGAGCACGGCGAGCAGCATGGCGACGCGGCTCGTGTCGACGCCGTTGGTGACGCGGCGAGGGTTCGGGGCGTTGGTCTTCTGCACGAGCGCCTGGATCTCGACGGGGAGGGCGCGTCGCCCCTCGAGCGCGACGGTCACGCACGTGCCGCTGACCGGCTCGGGGCGTTCGCTGAGGAAGAGTCCTGAGGGGTCTGGCACCTCCGTCATTCCCTCGCCGGTCATCTCGAAGCAGCCGACCTCGTCCGTGGGGCCGAAGCGGTTCTTGATGGTGCGCACGAAGCGAAGCGCCGTGTGGCGGTCGCCCTCGATGTGGGCGACGACGTCGACCAGGTGCTCGAGCAGTCGGGGCCCCGCGATCGTGCCGTCTTTCGTGACGTGGCCGACGATGATGACGGGCACGCCCCTGGTCTTCGCGACTCGGATGAGGGCGGATGCGACCTCGCGCACCTGGCTGGGCTGGCCGGCGAGCGAGTCGACGGTATCGCTCGCGACGGTCTGCACGGAGTCGACGATGATGAGGCCAGGGTCGAGGCGCTCGATCTGGCCGAGGACGGTCGAGAGGTCGGTCTCGCTCGCGAGGTACAGGGTGTCGTGGAGCGCGTTGGTGCGCTGGGCGCGCATCCGCACCTGGTTCACGGACTCCTCGGCCGATGCGTACAGCACGGTCGTGCCCTTCGCGGCGACGCGTGACGCGAGCTCGAGGAGGATCGTGGACTTGCCAACGCCGGGCTCGCCGCTCAGCAGGATGGCGGCGCCAGGCACCAGTCCACCGCCGAGCACGCGGTCGAACTCGCCGATGCCCGTCGGGCGGTGGGCGACGTTGTCGATAGGCGCCTCGGTGATCGGACGTGCGGCGCGTGACTCGCTGATCGTGGCCGCCTGGATGCGGCCAGCGGTCTGCGATTCGAAGCGGTCGACGAGGGTGCCCCAGGCCTGGCACTCGGGGCATTGCCCGAACCACTTCAGCGACGCTGCGCCGCATTCGGTGCACTTGAACGCTGGTTGCTGCTTGGTCTTGGGAGGCATGTGCCAAGGCTAGGCGGCACCACCGACACTGGCGCGTCAGCGGGCCCGTGGCGGCGCGATTCTCGGGCGCTGGACTGCGGGGTGAGGTCGCGCGGGGACCGGGTGCGTGCAGAATGGGATCGTGCGAGCGCAGAGAGTCCTGTACGTGGTGAACCCGGCGGCTGGGCTGGGCGCATCCGCGCACCTCGGCAGGCGCCTCGCCGGGGGAGCTGGCGCCGCCTCCTCGCCGGATCTCGAGGTCGTGCTCGTGGCGGCCGACTCGTTCGAGGAGCTGCGACGGCAGGCTGTGGCCGAGCTCGGTGGGGAGCGTCGCCCCGATGCGCTCATCGTGCAGGGCGGGGACGGCATGGTGTCGATGGGGGCCGGCCTCGTCGCGGGCACCGAGGTCCCTCTCGGGGTCGTGCCAGCTGGCACGGGCAACGACTTCGCTCGAGCCGCCGGGATCGAACGCGGCGTGCCAGCAGTCGGCATCGAGCGGATGCTCACCGCGCTGCGCACCGGCACCGCGAGCACCCGGAGCGTCGACGCCATGCGACTGGTGCTCGACGGCGCCGAGCATGTGGCCGTCAACTCGGTCAACATCGGCTTCGACGCCGTCGTGAATCGGCGCGCCAACGAGCTGCGGCGTCTGCCGGGAACGGTCCGCTACGTCGCCGCCCTGCTGGAGTCCGTGCGGCACTTCGAGCCGCTCGAGTTCGGTGTTCGGATCGATGGCGGCCTTGGCGAGTCGGTCGCCGCCGAGATGCTCACGGTGCTGAACGGCTCGTCGATCGGCGGCGGCATCGCAGTCGCGCCGCACGCGGTCATCGACGACGGGCTCCTCGACCTGTTCGTCGTCGGCGGGCTCCCGAGGATCGGCCTGCTCACGCTCTTCCCACTCGCCATGGCCGGCCTGCACACGCGCCTCCCGGCCGTCACCTTCGAGCGCCTGACGGGCATCCGCGTGCTGGTGCCGAAGGGCGTGCTCGTCTACGCCGACGGCGAGGAGCTCCGCGGGCCGGGCCGGGCCGCCTGCACGCTTGATCTCCGCATCGACGCGGGAGCTGTGCGCCTGATCGAGACCGGAACGCGTCGGTAGACCGGTCGAGGCCGCATACGTTTTGTGACGTCGAAATGCAAGGGGCAACGCGAATCCTCTCGCGCGTGCGACTATCCACCTGGCCGAGCCGATTCCCCATCTGCCGACTCGTCCATCCCCCTGCGTGCTTCCCCCCTCTCGAACAGGATCCTCGTGTCTGCTGACAGCACTTCCCGTCGTACCCTTCTGGCCGGCGCAGCCTGGTCCGTCCCGGCCGTGGCCATCACGGTCGCGGCGCCGATCGCCGTGGCCTCGACGCCCGTCCCCCTCGCGAACACCTGGTACACGGGTGGCTCGACGAGCGTCGTGAGCGGGAACGTCGCCCGGTTCACGCTCACGGGCGATGACGGAGACGGCAACGACTCCGTGCTCCCCGACAATTCCACCGTGGTCATCACTCCGGATGCCGGCGTCACGATCGTGAACACGGCCATCACGGGTGGTGTCCTCACGGACAACGGAGATGGCAGCTTCACCGCCACCGTCGACTCCGGCGTCACCACACTGGTCGCGAACTTCCGGGTCACCGGTCCGTCAGGGGCCAACGTCTCCTACGTGTCGACGGTGGCGCTGCCGCCCTTCACCGAGACGTTCCAGATCCCGATCGTCTGAGAGTCCGCCCCGGCTGGCCTCTTGAGAACACGCCTGGGCGGCTCGATTTGCGGCGCACCCCTGGTCTCGGTATAAGATTCCTCACGGTGACGTGTCCGAGCGGCCGAAGGTGCAACACTCGAAATGTTGTGTAGGGGCGACTCTACCGTGGGTTCAAATCCCACCGTCACCGCCATCTGAAAGGCCCCGACTTCCCTGCAATAGCAAGGGAGCCGGGGCCTTTCTGCTGTTCAGGGCAGCGTCGCCTCGGCTGGCTCAGCTCTTCGACGGCCTGAGATTGGTTGGACCAACACGGTCCTCGAGGCCCCCTACCGCTGCGGGTGTGTGCTGTGGGCATCCTCGCTCCGAGCCTGCTCGATCACGTCCCGGATCTCCGAGAGGTGGATGCGCATGGCGTACTCGGCCGCTTCCGAGTCGCGAGCGGAGAGGGCGGCGAAGATGCGCGAGTGACCCTCGTGGGAGACCCTGCGTCCTGCCCCCTCGAGGTGCGAGAGCACGCGTGCCTCGACGGTCCAGGACGCCGTGAGCTCGCCGAGCGTCGCGAGCAGGGGGTTCGCGGTGGCCTGGGCGATGGCCGTGTGGAAGGCGATGTCCAGTCTGGCGGAGAGGTCGGCATCCATCTCGTCGGCCGAGCGCGCGAGCAGCTCTCCGAGCGTCGCCAGCTGCTTCCGGTCGATGCGCTCGGCCGCGAGCCGTGCAATGCGCGGTTCCACGAGGGCGCGGAACTCCGCCGAGTGGTCGTAGTCGGCCTGCACCGCCTGGAGCCTGCCGGCAAGCGTGGCGGTGAGGGGGATAGCGCGGCTGACGCGATTGGCACTCCCGTGGCGGCGCTCGAGCAGGCCCAGGCCCTCGAGTCGCGTCAGGGCTTCCCTGAGCGCGTTGCGCGAGACGCCGAGCTCGAGCGCCAGACTGCGCTCCGGGGGCAGGGGTGCTCCTGGCTCGAGGTCACCCCCGACGATGAGGCGTTCCAGGTGCAGCACGATGTCGTCCGCGATGAGCGCCCGCGTGCGGGGAAGCGGGCCGAGGGCTCGGTCGGTCGTGTCAGTCACGGGGTCACCTGTTCTCGCGTGAGTGGTGTGGCGACCGTCACCACGTCCTCAGTGTGGCACGCACTGGAGGCCCATTCGCGGCGGGAGATGCCCGCTCCTGTAAAGAGCGTGTTACGGCCTGAGGCGCCACGTGAACAGCGTGTAACGGTCCTACCAATTCGCTGAGGTGCGGCTTCTGGCGGCCCTAGCTTGGGTCGCACCGACGCAGCTCTGCGCCGCTCACCGTCAGTCGCCCGGAGGACACCGTGAAGAGAACCCTGAAGAACCCCGCCCTCCAGATCGGGTCCGCTGCCATCCTCGGCATCGTGTTCGGTCTGCTCGTGGGCGAGTGGGCGGCGAACCTCAAGTTCGTCGGCGACCTCTTCATCCGGCTCATCCAGATGGCCATCGTGCCGCTCGTCATGACCTCGGTCATCGTCGCGACCGGGGCCATGAGCGGCTCGGGCATGGGTCGGATGGCCGCCCGCACCTTCACGTGGATGATCGGCTTCTCCGTCGTCGCCGCGATCCTCGCCTGGTGCATCAGCGCCGTGCTCCAGCCCGGAGCCGGCATCGACTTCTCCGCCGCGGTCGACCCAGCGCTGCAGGAGTCCGCGGCCGAGGCCACGGGCTGGCAGGAGACGGTCGTGAACTTCGTCTCCACGAACATCTTCGCGGCCATGTCGACGGCCACGATGGTGCCGATCATCATCTTCTCGCTGCTGTTCGGCGTCGCGCTCAACGCCTTCATCGCCAAGACCGGCAACCGCCTCGTGCTGGACTTCTTCGACCAGATCCAGCAGATCGTCCTCACGATGATCCGCTTCGTCATGATCATCGCGCCGATCGGCGTCTTCTGCCTGCTCGCGAACCTCGCAGGCACCGTCGGGTTCGCCGTCGTGACGAGCGGACTCAAGTACCTGGGCTCGACCCTCATCGGGGTGCTCATCCTGCTCGTGCTCTTCGTGGTCGTCGTGTGGCTGCGAACTGGGCTCAACCCCGCGCGGCTTCCCGCCAAGCTCAGCGACCAGACGATGATCGCCATCACGACGACCAGCTCGGCCGTCACCTACCCGACGGTGCTGAAGACGGCGATCGAGAAGGTCGGCGTCAGCCAGCCCGTCGCCAACTTCACGCTCTCCGTCGGCCTCACGATGGGGTCATACGGCGCCGTGCTCAACTACATGATCGTCGTCATGTTCCTCGCGCAGTCGGGCGGCATCACCCTCGACTTCGGGACGATCGTGCTCGGCATGGCCCTCGCCATCCTCCTGAACATGGGCACCATCACCGTGCCGGGCGGCTTCCCCGTCGTCGCCATGTTCCTGGCCACCTCGCTCGGCCTCCCGTTCGAGGCGGTCGGCCTCCTCATCGCCGTCGACTGGTTCGCGGGCATCTTCCGCACGTTCCTCAACGTGAACGGCGACACGTTCGTCGCCATGCTCGTCGCCAACGCCACCAACGAGATCGACCGGGACGTCTACGACGACAAGAAGCAGGTCACCACGGACGCTCTGGAGCTCGATGAGCTCAGGGGGAAGTTCGAGAAGGCTGACGCCGTCGACTAGGGAACACGGGGCAGGCCCGTCGTGGCGGGCCCCTCGATCCGGGTCCCGTCCGCCTCGAAGCGTGAAGCGTGCAGGGGGCAGTCCCACGAGCAGGACTCGTCGTTCCACACGACGACACCTCCCAGGTGCGGGCACACTGCCGAGACGGTGCGTGTCGTTCCGCCGAGGGTGCTCGTCGCGACCGGATGCACTCCGTCCCGACCGACGCGTCCCTCGCCCTCCGCGGGTGCCGCGTCGTCGGCGTGGCTCAGCGCTTTGCCCCATTCGCTCGTGAGCCTGGCCGCGGTGTGCGCGCCGCGCTCAGCGAGCCCCAGGGCGCCCTTCGCGCTGGGGGCACGATCGAAGAGGGTCTTCATCCACTCGGCCCGCCCGCCGAGGATGCGGGCAGCGAGGTCGTGGGCGGCCGCGACGCCGTTGGTCATGCCCCACTTCGCGAACCCGGTCATAGCGAGGATGCGGTCGTCGCGCGGGTCAATGGGGCCGGACAGCGGCGTCGCGTCGACGTTCGTGTAATCCTGGGCGGCCCACCGGTGGGTCTCGTTGAGGCCGGGGAAGCGCTCGTGCGCCTGGGCGATGAGGGCGTCGACGAGTGCTCGTGACGAGATGGAAGCCCCCACCTGGTGTCCGGCCCCGCCGACGAGCAGGTAGTCGTCGTCGCCGCGACGGAACTGTCGGTACGAGTGGCCGCCCGAGTCCATCGACAGGTACATGCCCGTCGGCACCTCGCGTTCCGATCTGAACGACACGAGGTGCGAGCGGTGGGCGGTGAGGCGCGCGAAGTGCAGGCCGCGGTCGAGCGCGGGGAAGCCGGTGGCGAGGATGAGGTGCGACGCGGAGAACGAGACGAGGTCGGCGTTCGGTGCCTTCGTCGCCTGCACCTCGACGTGCGCCTTGTGCTGGGACGCGGCGGTGATGGTCAGCCCCTCCACGACCTTCGCGCCTGCCCGGCGAGCCCTGGCGACCAGCGCGATCGACAGCTCGTACGGGTCGAGCTGCCCGTTGCCGGGGACCGCGAAGAAGTTCTCGACCGTGAAGGGCAGCCCGTGGTGTCCGCCGGTCTCGACGCGCAGCCCGAGCTCCTCGGCGACCGCACGCTCCTCGTCCACCTTTCTCGCCCCGGACCTCGTCGTGGCGAAGTTCACGGCCGGCCTCGTCTGCCAGCCCACACCCTCCTCGGCGCAGAACGCTGCCGCCCAGTCGAGTCCGAGCCTGTTCGCCTCGACGTAGGCCGCCGCGATCTCGTGGCCGCGCTGCGCTCGAACGCTGGAGAGCTGCGATCCCTGCAGCAGCGAGAACTTCGCGGTGGTGTTGCCCGTCGCGAGCGCTGCGATGGTGCGCGCCTCGACGAGGGTGACCTTCAGCCCGGCCTCGCTGAGGAGGACCGCCGCGGTCAGTCCCGCGATGCCAGCACCCGCGACGATGACGTCGCTTCTGCTCGGCAACTCGTCGGAGGGGTCCGTGATGGGGCGAGCGGTGGTGTCGTGCCAGATCGAGGTCATGTGGGCTCCCGGTGTGATCCGGTTGAGCGTCGCAGGTGCCCCTGGAGTTTCCAGACCCCTTGACTTCAGCTCGCGACGAGGGTGCGCGCCGTCAGTCGCGTGGCGCGCCTTCAGGCAGTCCCGGAACCGCGGGCGGAGTGACTCGTCCGCGGATGAAGATGATCGCCACGAGGCCGAAGAGGATGACCGGGATGTTCCCGAATCCGGCGAACGTCGCCAGGGGCCCGTCTCCCGGGTGCGTGGTCAGCAGGAAGATGCTCGGGTCGGTGCTCGCGTGCAGGAGGATCGGCCAGATGAGGTGGCCCGTGACCCGCAGCGTGAGGTACATGCAGATGCCGAACGCGAACGTGTACACGACCTGGATGCCCGTTGCCAGGAGGCTCTGCCCGCCGAGCAGGTTCCCCGAGTGCAGTCCGGCGAACAGCGCGGCCGAGACGAGCGCGGTCGCGAGCTCCGAGTGGCCGGCCTTGCGCATGAGGTTCACGACGTAGCCACGTGTCAGCACCTCTTCGGCGAAGCCGATGCAGAGGCCGGCGACCAGCCAGGCAGCGACGACATCGAACCCAGCCGCTGCGTAGTCGAGCGACGCGAAGCGGAGCACGTTGAAGACGAGGACGACGGCGACGCCGATCCACATCCACCCCCTGCCGTTGATCGGCTGCCGCGCGAACAGCTCGCGCAGCCAGCCGAGTGAGAGCGCGAAGGCGACGAGCAGCGCACCGCCGAACGCGATCGGCAGGATGTAGTCGAAGAGCAGCGCGGAGGCGGAACCGGGTGCCGGGTCGCCCCTGAAGGGCACGAAGAGGAAGCCCCCGAGCTGGTAGAGCGCGTAGTACACGACGACGAGCAGCGTCGCCTTCCACCAGCCGCCGCGCTCCCAGAAGCGCTTCCAGGGGGAGATCGACGTCGACGTCGAGGGGTCTTCGCTTCGGCCGCTCATGGGCGCGCTCCAAGTCGTCGGGGGGAGTCGGGGATCAGGGGAGTCGGGGAGGGGTCGCCTCGGGCGTTGCTCGCGGCCTGTCACGAGATCCTAGCCAGTCGGTGGGCCCGCGATGGAGGCGAGGGGACTGCGCGCCCGCGCCGTGCGAGGCTCACCAGCCGTGCGTGTTCATCCACGCTCGGCGTCGGTCGGCCTCTTCGCGTGACTCATCGCCGCGCCACGAGTCGTGTGCCGACAGGGCACCGTCGTCGAGCGTGACGAATGCGAAGCAGACGCCGCACAGAGCTCGGCCGTTGGGGTAGCCGTCCGGGAGTCTCGGCGCCGGAACCGCGGCCGACCCACTCGCCGGGCACCGGGGTGCGTCCGCGTCGATATCGCTCCAGAGGATGCTCGACCCCGTCCGGTTGTGGAGGCCGGCGTGGCCCGCGCGACGCGTGCAGAGCTCGCCGCTGCGGCGGCTGAGGCAGAGCATCCGGGCGGCACCTGGCAGCTGGGCGATGGGGCGGTTGCTCACGATGCTCCGATGAGGTTCAGCTGCGTCGCATCGAAGTGCCTCGAGGGGAGATTGGGAACCGCACGATCACGCATGCACCCAGCCTAGGCAAGCTGCGTCGGTAGACTCGCGGCATGGCAGACCCGCGAGGATCCGAGGACGAAGAGCAGTTCGCGGTCACCTCGCTCGGGCTCGCGGTCCGTGCCGGCCGCAAGCGCCTCGACCTCTCCGTGCACGCGCTCGCGAAGCAGGCGGGTGTGAGCCTTGGGCTCATCAGCCAGCTCGAGCGCGGCATCGGCAATCCGTCGCTCGGCTCGATCCAGCGACTGGCGACCGCGCTCGGCGTGCCCATCACGCAGCTCCTGGAACCGCCGGCACCCGACTTCGCCGTCGTCACCCACGACCGACGGCTGCGATTGCCGACTCCCACCGATGTCCCGGAGGACGAGCGCGCGGTCCGTGAGCTGCTGACGCCCCGCAGCGAGTCGACGCTGCAGCTCATCCGGTCCGTGCTGCCGCCGCGCTTCACGAACGCGGGCCGCCCGTTCCGGCATATCGGAACGGAGAGCGTCACCGTGCTCTCGGGTCGCCTCATGGTGGTGCACGGCGAGGAGCGGGTTGTCCTCGAGGCGGGGGACACCGCGACCTACGCATGCTCGACCGCCCACTGGTGGTCGAACGAGCACGACGGCGAGACGGTCGTGATCGGAGCCGTGAGCCCCTTCGAGCGCTAGGCCTGCGTCGAGCCCTCGCCCCTGCGGGAGCTCTCCGGCTCGGCGTCGACGGACGAGCTCGAGACCAGCGCCTCATGAAGGTCGTGGATGCGCAGCTCGAGCAGGCGGTCGAGCTCGTCGACCGGGTGGGTGTGGTCGTCGACGCGCAGGTCGACCGCGAGCTCCGGCGGGTGGATGCGACGTTCCTGCCTGGTGGCGACGAGGATCGCGGCGCTCTGCCGGCCTCGCGCGTCCCCGCCCGCGCTCTGGCCGGCGTGCAGCGCGACGAGCAGTCGTCTCGCGAACACGGCGATCGCGGTCGTCTGCTCGAGCTCGGGGGACCCGGGTTCCGGGGCGCTGCGCTCGAAGGAGTCGGCGATGGCGTCGAGCACTTCTGGCCCGGTGAGCAGGTTGCCGACGGTCACGTAGCCTGCGCCGTGGCGCTGGCCCGTCCAGGGGCTCGTGAGGTCGCCCACCCACGCGCCCGTGCGTCCGCTCAGGTCGAGTGCCGCCGTCTGTCGGTATTGGGGAGCCTCGTCCCATTCGGCGATTCGGCCGACGACGGCGTCGGGCGATTCGCCAGCCGCCAGGGCGTCGAGCATGCGGCCTCGCAGGGCTCTGTTGGTCCACGCCTGGCTGGCGACGACCCCCACGGTCGGATCGATGGCGAGCACGGCGTTGCCCACCGCGAGGGATCGGCTTGCGGTCACGGCGCCGAGGAGGCCCGCCGTGCGATCGCGTGCCAGCAGTGTGAAGGTCATGCTCGTCCTCGTCTCAGCAGCGCGCCTCGAGGAGGGAACCCCGGGCACTGGAATCGTTTGTGACGATCCTGTTTCGGCCGCCCTGCGGCCTTGTACCTCGCCCAAGCGTGCCACATACTGATGAAACATTCACGAAAATGAACGAAGTGGAGTGCATCATGCAACGACGAAGTGCAGGGATCGGAGCCGCGGCCATCGGCGCGCTCCTCGTCTTGAGCGGATGCTCGGCCGGCGAGAGCGTCGACCTCGGTGGCGGAGACGCCGTCGAAGGCGAAGTGCTCCACGCGGCCATCGGCGGGGAACCCGACCAGCTCGACCCCCACAAGACGTCCTCCTACTTCTCGTTCCAGGTGCTCGAGAACGTCTACGACACCCTCGTCGAACCCGACGAGAACCTCGAGATGCAGCCCGCGCTCGCGGAGTCCTGGGAGACCAGCGACGACCAGCTGACCTGGACCTTCACGCTGCGCGACGGCGTCACCTTCCACGACGGCTCCGACTTCACGAGCGAGGACGTCGTCTACTCGTACAACCGCATCATCGACGAAGAGCTCGCCAACGCGTGGAAGTTCGACGCCGTCACGAACGTCGAGGCGCCCGACGACTCGACGGTCGTCATCACCGTCTCGCAGCCGACCCCGAACCTGCTCTCCAACCTCGGTGGGTTCAAGGGCATGGCGATCGTCGAGCAGTCCAACGTCGAATCCGGCGAGATCACGAACGCGCCTGTCGGCACCGGCCCCTTCTCGCTCGCGAGCTACACGAGCGGCGACCGCATCGAACTCGCCGCCAACCCCGACTACTGGGACGGCGCCCCGAGCATCGGCGGCGTCGAGTTCCAGTTCATCTCCGAGCCCTCGACGGCGCTCGCCGCACTCAAGAGCGGTGAGATCCAGTGGACCGACGTCGTCCCCGCGCAGCAGGTCGAGGAACTCAGCGGCGACGAGTCCATCGAGCTGGGGCAGAACCCGTCGAGCGACTACTGGTACCTGGCACTCAACGAGGGCAAGGAGCAGTGGCAGGACCCACGCGTCCGCCAGGCCATCGCCTACGCCATCGACCGCGACGCCATCGTGCAGGCGGTCAGCTACGGCACCGCCGAGGCCAACCAGCTCGCCATCCCGCAGGACAGCATCTGGTACACGGAGTACGACAAGTACTCGACCGACATCGAGGAGTCGAAGCGGCTCCTCAGCGAGGCCGGCTTCACCGGCGGAACGCTCGACCTGCTCGCGACGAGCGAGTACCCCGAGACCGTCACGGCCGCGCAGATCATCGCATCCAACCTCGAGCCGCTCGGCATCACCGTCGAGATCAGGCAGCCCGACTTCTCGACCTGGCTCGACGAGCAGAACTCCGGCAACTTCGACATGCTCATGATGGGCTGGCTCGGCAACATCGACCCGGACGACTTCTACTACTCGCAGCACCACAGCGACGGCGGCAGCAACGCCCAGAAGTACTCCAACCCGGAGGTCGACGCGCTGCTCGACTCGGCCCGCACGGAGACCGACCAGGCTGCGCGCAAGGAGCTGTACGCGCAGGCCGCGACGATCATCGCCGACGACGCCAGCTACATCTACCTGTACAACCCGTCGGTGATCCAGGTGTGGAGCCCGACCCTCGGCGACTACGAGGCGCGCGCTGACCGGGCGACGCGGTTCCGCGACGCCACGCTGACCCCGTAGCCCGCCCCGCCCAGCAACCGGGCGAGACGGCAACACAGCAAGACAACAACCCAGGACACAGGGTCCACGAGGGGAAAACCCAATGAGAATGTCGTTCGGCTCCATCGCCGCGTTCCTCGGCTGGCGCCTGCTCTACTCGGCGATCGTGCTGCTCGGAGTGCTCGTCGTCGTCTTCTCCCTCGTGCACTTCGTGCCGGGCGACCCAGTTCGGCTGGCGCTCGGCACGAGGTACACGCAGGAGGCGTACGACGCGCTCCGGGCGGCGTCCGGACTCGACCGGCCCATCCTCGAGCAGTTCTTCTCCTACGTCGGCAACGCGCTCACGGGCAACCTCGGCGTGAGCTTCCGCAACGGCGACGCCGTGACGACGACGCTGCTCGAGCGCCTGCCGGCGACGCTCTCGCTGGCCGGCGTCGGGCTCGTGATCGCGCTCCTCATCTCCGTGCCCGCCGGCATCTGGTCGGCGCTGCGGGAAGGGCGCGTGAGCGACGGCGTCATCCGCGTCACGAGCCAGTTCGGCGTCTCGATTCCGGACTTCTGGATGGGCATGCTGCTCATCGGGCTGTTCTCGTCGACGCTCGGCTGGCTCCCCTCGAGCGGCTACTCGTCGATCGGCGATGACCCTGGCGACTGGGCCAGGCACGTGCTCCTGCCCGGCCTCACCGTCGGCCTCGTCGCTGGCGCCATCATGACCCGCTACATTCGCTCGGCCGTGCTCGAGGTGGCGTCCATGGGGTACGTCCGCACCGCGAAGTCCAAGGGGCTCTCGGCGTGGACGGTGACGATGCGCCACATCGTCAGGAACGCGCTCGTGCCCGTCCTCACGATCGCCGGCATCCAGCTCGCCACGATCCTCGGCGGCGTCATCGTCGTAGAGGTCGTCTTCGCCTGGCCAGGGCTCGGACGCCTCGTCTACGACGCCGTCTCCTCCCGCGACTACCCGCTCATCCAGGGCTCCGTGTTGCTCATCGCCGTGATGTTCCTCGCCGTGAACTTCATCGTGGATGTGCTCTACGCGCTCGTCGACCCGAGGATCCGGCTCTCATGACCGCACAGAACCCAGAAGCCACGCGGCAGGCGGAATCCGGCCCGCCCGCACCGGAGGAACGCACCCGCGTCGCCGCCTGGCGCCTCCTCCTCAGCAACCCCGTGACGGTCGTCAGCGCGGTGCTCCTCTTCATCGTCGTGTTCGTCGCCCTGCTCGGCCCCTGGATCGCGCCATACGGCGTCAACGACGTCGACGTCGCGAACCAGCTCCAGCCGCCGAGCGCCGCGCACTGGTTCGGCACCGACGACCTCGGACGGGACGTGCTGAGCCGCGTGATGATCGCGTCTGGCGTCTCCCTGCAGGTGGCGTTCGTGTCCGTCGCATTTGCGTTCGTCGTCGGCGTGCTGGTCGGCGTCATCTCCGGCTACGCGGGTGGACTCCTCGACACCGTGCTCATGCGCCTCGTCGACGTCATGTTCGCGTTCCCCGTGCTCCTGCTCGCGCTCGCCATCGTCGCGATCCTCGCGCCAGGACTCGCGACGACCATGCTCGCGATCGGCATCGTCTACACGCCGATCTTCGCGAGGGTCGCCCGAGCGAGCACGCTCTCCGTCCGTGTCGAGCCGTACGTCCAGGTCTCCCGCACGATGGGCACGCCATGGGCGAGCATCCTCGGCCGCCACGTGCTGCCCAACATCACCGGCCCGATCATCGTGCAGACCTCGCTCTCCCTGGCCTTCGCGATCCTCGCCGAATCGGCCCTCTCCTTCCTCGGCCTCGGCATCCAGCCGCCGGCCCCCTCCTGGGGTGGCATGCTCTTCGCCGCGCAGGGCTTCATCAGCCAGGCCTGGTGGATGAGCCTCTTCCCCGGCGTCGCGATCTTCATCACGGCGCTCTCCTTCAACCTGCTCGGCGACGGGATGCGCGACGTCCTCGACCCCAAGCAGCGCACCCTCATCGAGTCAAGGAGGAAGCGATGACCGCTCCAGCGCTCCGCGTCGCCGACCTGCGGGTCTCCATCGGCCGCAAGGACATCGTCCGCGGGATCGACTTCTCGATCGAGCCGGGCGGAACGCTCGGCATCGTGGGGGAGTCCGGATCGGGGAAGTCGATGACCGTCCTCGCCGCCACCGGACTCCTCGACGCGCCAGGCGCCCGCGTCACGGGCACCAGCACGCTCAACGACCAGAAGCTCGGGCAGGTTGAGCTGATCGGCGCATCCGCTCGAACCCTGCGGAGCGTGCACGGCAACGGGATCGGCTTCGTCTTCCAGGACCCGAGCACCTCGCTCAACCCGCTGCTCACCCTCGGCCGGCAGCTGACCGAGTCGCTCGAGACGCACCGACGCCTCTCGCGCCGCGCCGCGCGCACGAAAGCCATCGAGCTCCTCGAATCCGTCGGCATCCCAGAGCCCGAAGCTCGCTTCGACGCCTACCCGCACGAGCTCTCCGGCGGGCAGCGGCAGCGCGTCATGATCGCCATCGCGCTCTCCTGCGACCCCGGCCTGCTCGTCGCCGACGAGCCGACCACCGCCCTCGATGTGACCACGCAGGCGCAGATCATCGATCTCGTCCGCACGCTCCAGCACGAGCACGGCACCGCCGTCATCTGGATCAGCCACGACATGGGAGTCATCTCGCAGGTCGCGGACGAGGTGCTCGTGATGCGCCACGGCGCGGCCGTCGAACGGCGCGGCGCCATCGACCTCGTCACGGCCCCACGGCATCCGTACACCAGGGAGCTGCTCGCAGCGAGGCCCCGGCTCGGCAAGGCGAAGCCCACCCCAGCGAGGCCGGACGCGACGACGATCCTCCGGGTCTCCGAGCTCGACGTGCGCTTCCCCATCCAGACCCCCAAGGGCCGCAGCCACGTGCACGCCGTCGACGGCGTCTCGTTCGAGCTGCGCCAGGGGACGACGCTCGGCATCGTCGGCGAGTCTGGCTCCGGGAAGTCGACCATCGCGAACGCGCTCACCGGCCTCGTCAAGCCGACGGGCGGCACAGCGACGCTCGAGGGCCTCGATGTGCTCAAGGCCGACAACCAGCTGCGGCGCCGCATCGCGATGGTCTTCCAGGACCCGTTCTCCTCGCTCGACCCCCGCATGTCCGTCGGCCAGTCGGTCGCCGAGCCGTTGCGCGTCCACCGCCTCCCCGCTGGCGGTTCGCGTTCCGTGCGCATCGACGAGCTCTTCGACCTCGTCGAGCTGCCGCGGGACTTCATCGGCCGGTATCCGCACGAGCTCTCCGGCGGGCAGCGGCAGCGGGTCTCGATCGCCAGGGCACTCGCGCTCGAGCCCGACATCGTCATCCTCGACGAGTCGACGGCGTCTCTGGATGTGTCCATCCAGTCCCGCATCCTCGAGCTGCTGCGCAGGCTGCAGGACGAGCTCTCGCTCAGCTACCTCTTCATCGCGCACGACCTCGCGATCGTCGAGGAGATGAGTCACGATGTGCTCGTCATGCAGCGCGGGCGAATCGTCGAGCATGCCCCTGCCGACGAGATCTTCGGCGCCCCGAAGGAGGAGTACACGAAGCAGCTCCTCGCGGCGATCCCGCCGGAGCTCCCGAGAAGCCTGAACGCGCATCCGTCCTGACCTCCCTGCTCTCGCACACCGCGGGTAAGCTCTGTCTGCCGCGTTCCGCGCTGCACCAGAACACCAAGGAGAACACCGTGCCCGTTGGACTGCTCGCCGTCGTCGACGACATCCTCACCGCTGCGCTGAAGGCCTCGGCGAAGTCGGCGGGAGTCGTCATCGACGACGCCGCCGTCACTCCGCAGTACGTGCAGGGCATCACGCCAGCACGGGAGCTGCCGGTGGTGTGGAACATCGCCAAGGGCAGCCTCTTCAACAAGTTCGTGATCATCATCCCGATCGCGCTGCTGCTGACGGCCTTCGCGCCCTGGGTGCTGCCCTACCTCCTCATCGTGGGCGGCGTGTACCTGTGCTTCGAGGGCGCGGAGAAGGTCACCGAGTGGTTCGGCCACCATCACGCGCTCGACGAGGACCATCCGCGTGACGAGAAGAAGCTCGTCTCGGGAGCGGTGCGCACCGACCTGATCCTCTCGACCGAGATCATGCTCATCTCGCTGTCGAACCTCGACCCCGAGCTGGGGTTCTGGATGCGCTTGGCGGCCCTCGTCGTCATCGCGCTCGCCATGACGGCCCTCGTCTACGGCGCCGTGGCGCTGCTCGTCAAGATCGACGACGTCGGCCTGCACATGGCGACCCGCCGCGACCGCCGCACCCGCCACCTCGGCGTGCGCATCGTGCGCTCCATGCCCGCCGTCTTCCGGGTCATCAGCATCGTCGGAACCGTCGCGATGCTCTGGGTGGGCGGCCACCTCGTCATCATCAACGTCGGCGAGGTCGGCTGGCACGCGCCTGCAGACCTGCTGCACGAGATCGAGCACGCCCTCATGAACGCCGGTGCCGTCGTCGTCTGGCTCGTCGACACGCTCATCTCCGCCATCGTCGGTCTCGTCGTCGGCCTGGTCGTCGTCGGCATCACGCTGCTCGTCGGACGCATCCTGCCGAAGAAGCCCAAGGCGGCCGCGACCGCAAAAGCTCCCGGCGTCGAGAAGCACTAACGACGCATTGCGGGGCCGGATGGTCGGCTCAGTCCGGCACGCCGGGTTCCGTCGCGGCGCCTGCCGCGACGAGCTCCGAGAACGCGGTGCCAAGCGCATCCCTGACGAGACGCACGCTGTCTCGATCGCGGAGCGCCCCACGCGTCGCCGTGAAGATATCCCGGTGGGGCCGCCCCGGGAGGTCCAGGAAGCGCAGCCCGCCGCCAGATGCGGCGCCCACGAGCTCGGAGACGAGGCCAACCGCGTGACCCGCGGCGATGAGGCGCAGGTGCGTGTGCAGGTCACTGGCCACGTACCGCACTTCCGGTTCGAATCCCGCCGCCCTGCACTGCTGCTCCGCCCAGTCACGCGCGGCGGTGCCCGGGGGCTCCATCACCCAGGGGCTACCGCGGAAGTCGGCGATCGAGGTGGCTCCAGACGTTCCGGCGGTCGCGAGCGAGATCGCGTCGAACCCGAGGACCTCACGCTCGATGCCCTCCGCGTGGGGCCTGGTGTGGCCTGGATACTCCTCGGCGACCACGAGGTCGTACCGGTGCGCCTCGAGTTCGAAGAGCCCCTCCTCAGGTGAGACGGCGTCCACTTCGACCCGGATGTCCGGACGGGTCTGCTCCAGGAGCGTCAGGGCCCGGGGGAGCAGCGCGCGGACGACGGATTCGAGCGCGGCCACCCGCACCCGCTCGGTGCCCGTGCGCATCGCGCCGAGCTCATCGCGAGCGCGGGTCTCCAGGTCGAGCACACGCGCGGCGTGCTCGGCGAGTGTCACCCCCTGCGGCGTCAGCCGCACGCGCCTGCCATCCTGCACGAGCAGGGGAACGCCCACCTCGCGCTGCAGCTGCGCCAGCTGGTGCGAGACGGTCGACGCGCTGAAGTTGAGCGAGGCCGCGACGGCAGTGATGGTGCCTCGCAGCTGCAGCTCTCGCAGCAGGCGGAGGCGGCGGAGGTCCCACATCTTGCGCCACCTTTCGATTTCATCGATGAGTTCGTTTCGACTATCTTCGCTATTCGTCCGCAATCACGCCAGCAACACTGGAAAGGGCGCGTATCCACCGGGGTCGACGCGTCGCTTCCAGAAGGAGTCACTGCCGATGTCCGATCTGACCTTCCAGCTCATCGCCCTCGCGATCTACTTCGCGGCGATGGTGGGCATTGGGCTCTACGCGTTCCGCAAGACCAAGGATCACGAGGATTACATGCTCGGCGGCCGCAACCTCAGCCCGGGCACCGCGGCGCTCAGCGCCGGGGCCTCCGACATGTCCGGCTGGCTCATGATGGGACTCCCCGGAGCCATCTACATCTCCGGACTCATCGAGGCCTGGATCGCCATCGGCCTCACGATCGGCGCCTACCTCAACTGGCGCTTCGTCGCCCCGCGCCTCCGCGCCTACACGGAGGTGGCGAAGAACTCCATCACCATCCCGAGCTTCTTCGAGAACCGCCTGCGCGACCGCTCGCGCCTCCTCCGCATCGTCAGCGGCGTCGTGATCCTCATCTTCTTCACCTTCTACATCTCGTCCGGCATGGTCGCAGGCGGCGTGTTCTTCGAGGGATCATTCGGCGGCGACTACCTGGTCGGGATGCTCCTCGTCACGGGCGTCACGCTGCTCTACACCCTCTTCGGCGGGTTCCTCGGGGCGTCGTTCACCGACGTCGTGCAGGGGCTCATGATGATGCTCGCGCTTGTCCTGATCCCCGTCGTCGCCATCTTCACGCTCGGGGGCTTCGGCGGCGTCTCCGAGGCCATCGTCGCGTCCGGCATCGAGCACACGGGGCTCATCCCCGGCGACGGACTCGACTGGGTGACCACGCTCGCCATCGTCTCGGCGCTCGCCTGGGGCCTCGGCTACTTCGGCCAGCCGCACATCATCGTCCGGTTCATGGCGATGCGCGACCCGGGCTCGGCCAAGGCGGGACGCCGAATCGGCATGTCCTGGATGACGCTCTCCATGGTCGGAGCCGTCACGGCAGGAATCGTGGGCGTCGCCTACATCCAGCGCAACGGCATCGAGCTGAGCGACCCCGAGGCGGTCACGCTGGTCATGGCGCAGGTCATGTTCCACCCCATCGTGAGCGGCTTCATCCTCGCCGCTGTCCTCGCCGCCATCATGAGCACGATGTCGAGCCAGCTCATCGTGTGCTCGTCGGCGCTCGTCGAGGACCTGTACATGGTCATCGCGAAGAGGCAGCCCTCCGCTCGGAAGCTCGTGATCCTCGGTCGCACGTGCGTGTTCGCCGTCGCGGTCGTCGCGGGCGTCCTGGCCTTCGACCGGACCGGCACCATCCTCAGCCTCGTCGGCTTCGCCTGGGCCGGCTTCGGTGCGGCCTTCGGCCCCGCCGTCATCCTCAGCCTCTACTGGCGCAAGCTCACCAACTGGGGAGCGCTCGCGGGCATGGTCGCGGGCACGATCACCGTGTTCGCCTGGTCCGCCCTCGGGACCGACCTCTACGAGATCGTTCCTGGCGTCGTCGTCAGCCTCATCGCCTCGGTCGTCGTCAGCCTCCTCACGTACAAGCGCGACCCCGAGATCGATGCCGAGTTCGATCAGGCCAAGACGCTGGTCGTGAAGAAGGCCGACGCCGTCGAGGACGAGAAGGTCGAGGCGTAGCGGCCGCGAGCCGCGCCCTGCCGCCACCCAGTCGCACGAAGTTGTGGCCCGATGCGCTTCCCGGATTCGGGAGGAGCACCGGGCCACAACTCTGTCGGGACCGAGGCGCCCCGAGACGCCGCGAGGCGCGGCGAGGCGTCAGAGCCGCGGCGTGCGCGGCGGCTCCGTGCGGCGCTCGCCCGTCGCCTCGAAGGCCGCGGCGAGGCGGAGGAGCGCCGTGTCGTCGTAGGCCCTCCCCGCGAAGGTGAGCCCCACGGGCATCCCGATGTCCGCCATCGTGCCCATCGGCACGGTCACGGTGGGGATGCCCAGGTGGCGGATGGCGAGGTTCCCGTTCGCGACCCAGACGCCGTTGCGCCAGCCCAGGTCGGCTGAGGCCACGTCGACGTCCATGTCGGCTGGGCCCACGTCGGCCACCGCCGGGAAGGCGACGGCATCGAGGCGCTGCGCGAGCATCCACTCCTCGAGGTCGACCCGCCGCGTCTCCTCGAGGCCGCGCACGCCGGCCGCGAGCTCGGGGATGTCGGCGAACGAGGCGACCGGATGCTCGCGCACGTGGTCCGGGTAGGTGGCGATGTCGTCATCGAAGCCCGTGTAGCGGTCCGGGAGTGCCCCCTCGGGGTTCGGGAAGATGCGCGAGCCGTCGACCTGGGTCAGGGAGTTGAGCTGCGGGTCGGCATTCGCCGAGAGGAAGTCCTCCCACCCCCATGCCGACAGGTCGACGATCTCGCGCTTGAGGTACTCGGGGGAGACGAGCCCGCGCGTGTGGATCTTCGGAGCTCCCGGCCGGTCGCCCTCGTAGTTCGACACGACAGGGAAGTCGACCTCGACGACGGTCGCGCCCGCCGCCTCGAGGTCGGCCCGCGCCGCCTCCCAGAGCTCGACGATGGATCGACGCGTGTCGATCTTCTGGCCGGTCGGACCGCCGATACCCGGCTCGGACGACGTTCCCGCGTCCGGGTCGGCGTTGATGTACATGCGGGGCACGCCGATGCGGGTGCTCGCGAGGCCGGCACGCGCATCCGCCTGGTTCGACGGGAGGAGGGCGACGTACGAGGCGGGACGCACCTCCGAGACGGGAGGGATGCGCACCCACGGCTGCGCCCGCCAGAAGTCGCCTCGCGTCTGCGCATCGTCGGCCACCACCACGTCGAGCACCTCAAGGAGGTCGGCCATGGAGCGGGCGTGGGGGACGACGACGTCCATCGTCGGGACGAGCGGCCAGTTGCCGCGCACCGAGATCACGCCCCGTGATGGCGTGTACGCGCAGAGCGCGTTGTTCGAAGCCGGGGCCCGACCGCTCGACCACGTCTCCTCGCCGAGACCGAACGCCGCGAAGCTCGCCGCCGTCGCGGTTCCCGAGCCGTTCGAGGAGCCGGAGCCGAACGCGCTCGTCAGGAACGCGGCGTTGTACGGGCTCTCGGCGCGGTCGTACACGCCGCGCTGCATGCCGCCATTCGCCATCGGCGGCATGTTCGTGAGCCCGAGGCAGATCGCACCCCCGGCGCGGAGGCGCTCGATCGTGAACGCGTCGCGCTGCGCGACGAGGCCCGCGAAGGCGGGGCTCCCGGACGCCGCGGTCAGGCCCTCGACGAGGTAGCTGTCCTTCGCCGTGTAGGGGATGCCCTCGAGCGGGCCGAGCAGGCGCCCCGCCGCGCGGCGCCGGTCCGAGGCGCGAGCCTCCTCGAGCGCATCCGGGTTCTGGACGACGACCGCGTTGAGCTTCGGACCGCTCGCGTCGTAGGCCGCGATCCTCGCGAGGTAGGCCTCGACCAGGCCGGCGCTCGTCGCGCGCCCGTCCTCGAGCGCGGCCCGCAGCTGCGCGATCGGCGCCTCGACCACGTCGAAGCTCACCGTGCACCCCCGAGCGTGGGCTGCTGCTGGGTGATGCAGTGGATGCCGCCCCCGCGCGCGAACAGCTCACGGGCATCCACCGACACGACCGTGCGGCCGGGGTAGACCGACTCGAGCACCTCGCGCGCCCGCGCATCCGCCGCCTCGTCGTCGAAGCCGCACGCGACGACGCCATCGTTCGTGACGAGGTGGTTGACGTAGCTCCAGTCGACGAAGCCCTCCTCATCGCGGAGCGTGCTCGGCGCCGGTATGCCGACGATCTCGAGTTCGCGCCCCGCGGCATCCCGCTGGCCCGCGAGGTGCTCGCGCAGGCCGGCGACCACCTCGTGGTCAGGATGCTCGGGGTCGAGCTGCTCGTGCAGGAGGAGCGTGCCAGGTGCGGTGAGGGTCGCGACGATGTCGACGTGCCCGTTCGTGCCGAAATCGTCGTAGTCGCGGGTGAGCCCCCGCGGCAGCCAGATGGTGTGCGTCGCGCCGAGCGTCCTCGCGAACTCGGCTTCGACGCGCGACTTGTCGGCGAGCGGGTTGCGTCGCGGATCGAGCTGCACGGTCTCCGTCGCGAGCAGCGTGCCCTCGCCGTCGACATGGATGCCGCCGCCCTCGTTGACGAGCAGAGAGCTCACGAGCTCAGCACCGCTAGCCTCTGCGACGAAGCGGCCGATCCCCGCCGACTTCTGCCACTCGGCCCACGCCGGCGCGCCCCAGCCGTTGAAGATCCAGTCGACGGCGCCGAGGACGCCGGGCCGTTCGTCGTCGGTGACGAAGGTCGGGCCGATGTCGCGCATCCAGAACTCGTCGAGGGGTGCCTCGAGGATCTCGATCTCCTCGCCGAGCATCCGGCGGGCGCGATGCAGCTCGCTGGGATCGACGACCATCGTGACGGGTTCGAAGCGCGCGACGGCGTGCGCGACCGCGGTCCAGGCCGCGTAGCCGTCCTCGCGCTGCGCGGCCGTGTCGCCGAGCGTGATCCCCTCGCGGGGGAAGGCCATCCACGTGCGATCGTGCGGTGCCGTCTCGGCGGGCATCTTCCAGGCCATATCCGGTCCTCCAGAACTCGAAGCGAGCATTGTTGATCATGTGATCAACAAGTGCTCGAAGAGTACGTAGACTCGGGACATCGTGTCAAGAGCCATCAGGAAGCCAGCAGCAGAGCGCCGCGCCGACATCACCGCGGCCGCGATCGACCTCGCCCTCGAAGAGGGGCTCGCCGGTATCACCATGCGCGCCGTCGCCACGCGAATCGGCGTCGCCCCAGCCCTCGTCGCCCACTACGAGCCCAACATGGACGAGCTCGTCACCTCCACGTTCAGGGCCATCGTGGGAGGTGAGCTCGACGAGCTCGAAGTGCAGCTCGCGCCCGTCTCGTCGGCATCCAAGAAGCTGGACCTGCTCGTGGGCACCCTCCTCGACGGCAGCCGCGATGCCGTGACGCACGTGTGGGTCGACGGATGGTCGCTCGGGCGGCGCAACGAGATCCTCGCCGAGGGGGTGCGTGCCGAGATGGACAGATGGCACGCCGCCATCACGCGCATCCTCGTCGACGGAAGCGCGACGGGGGAGTTCCGGGTGCGCGAGGCGGACGCCGTCGCCTGGCAGATCCTCGGCATGATCGACGGCCTCAACGCCCACGCGCTCGTGCGCTGGGGGCGCGATGCAGACCGCGCTGATCTGCTTCGCTCAGTGCTTGATGCGATACTCAGAACTGAAACTGCCCAAACTCCTACAGAAACGACTAGTCTAAAGCGTGACTTCTAGCAATTCTACCGTTCAGACCGAGGCCGAGGCTCCCTCCGAAGAGGCCCAGGCCCTGCCTACATTCGCCGATCTCGGTCTTGACGGGCCCGTACTCAAGGTCCTCAGCGACGTCGGGTACGAGACCCCCTCCGCCATTCAGGCCGCGACCATCCCCACCCTCCTCGAAGGCCGCGACGTCGTCGGCCTCGCGCAGACGGGAACCGGCAAGACGGCCGCGTTCGCGCTGCCCATCCTCTCCCAGCTCGACGTCGACCAGAAGACGCCTCAGGCGCTCGTGCTGGCACCGACCCGCGAACTCGCACTCCAGGTGTGCGAGGCGTTCGAGAAGTACGCGGCCCGCATGCGCGGCGTCCACGTGCTGCCCATCTACGGCGGCCAGGGCTACGGCGTCCAGCTCTCCGCGCTGCGTCGCGGCGTGCACATCGTCGTCGGCACCCCGGGTCGCATCATGGACCACCTCTCGAAGGGCACGCTCGACCTCAGCGAGCTCAAGTTCCTCGTCCTCGACGAGGCCGACGAGATGCTCAAGATGGGCTTCGCGGAAGACGTCGAGACGATCCTCGCCGACACCCCGGACACCAAGCAGGTCGCGCTGTTCTCGGCGACCATGCCGTCGCAGATCCGCCGCATCTCGAAGAAGTACCTCAACGACCCCGCCGAGATCACGGTCAAGACGAAGACCACCACCTCGTCGACGATCACGCAGCGCTACCTCATCGTGAGCTACGCGCAGAAGGTCGACGCGCTCACGCGCATCCTCGAGGTCGAGAACTTCGAAGGCATGATCATCTTCGTTCGCACGAAGAACGAGACGGAGGGCCTCGCCGAGAAGCTCCGCGCACGCGGCTACTCGGCAGCCGCCATCAACGGCGACGTCGCTCAGGTGCAGCGCGAGCGCACCGTCAACCAGCTGAAGTCGGGCAAGCTCGACATCCTCGTCGCGACCGACGTCGCTGCCCGCGGTCTCGACGTGGAGCGCATCAGCCACGTTGTGAACTTCGACATCCCGACCGACACCGAGTCGTACGTGCACCGCATCGGCCGCACGGGCCGTGCCGGTCGCACCGGCGACGCGATCAGCTTCATCACGCCCCGCGAACGCTACCTGCTCGGCCAGATCGAGAAGGCGACCAAGCAGGAGCTCACGCAGATGCAGCTCCCCAGCGTCGACGACGTCAACACGACGCGCCTCACGCGCTTCGACGACGCCATCAGCGAGGCGCTCACGCAGTCCGACCGTGTCGAGAAGTTCCGCGACATCATCGAGCACTACGTGCGCCACCACGACGTGCCGGAAGCCGACGTCGCTGCTGCCCTCGCGATCGTGGCCCAGGGCGAGACGCCTCTGCTCCTCGACGCGGAAGCAGAGCGCAAGGAGCGCTTCGAGCGCAACCAGCGCGAGCAGGCGGAGCGCAAGGAGCGCCGCGACCGCGAAGGCGGCGGCGACAGCCGTGGCTCGCGCGGGGGCGACCGTCGTGAGAGCGGCGGAGAGCGTGCACCCCGCCGCCCGCGCTCGAACGGCAAGCCCATGGCCATGTACCGCCTCGCCGTCGGCAAGCGCCACAAGGTCGAGCCCCGCCAGATCGTTGGCGCGCTCGCGAACGAGGGCGGCCTGAGCCGCGACGACTTCGGTGCGATCGACATCCGCCCCGGCTTCTCGCTCGTCGAGCTGCCCGCCGACCTGTCGAACGACGTGCTCGACAAGCTGACCGGCACGCGCATCTCGGGCAAGCTCATCGAGCTGACCCCAGACCGCGGACCGTCGCGCGACTCGGGCGACCGCCCCTACAAGAAGCGCTACGACAGCTGAGTCGCGACTCCGTGAGATGCCCCTCGCCCATGCGGCGAGGGGCACCTCTGCTTCGTCCACGTTGTCGCTCGCTCGTATCGAGGTGTTTGCTTCCCCTCTGGCGGTCCCTGTCTCTGTGCAGGCGAAAAGGCGGGCCACTCGTGAGAGTGACCCGCCTTTCCTGCTTGGACTCCTCAGCGGAGACTAGTCGCGCGCGGTGCGCCGCCGCTTCAGCAGGAAGAGCGCGCCGCCGGACAGGGTGACGAGGGCCGCAGCCGGAATCAGCCAGGTCGGCATCTCTCCTCCCGTCGTGGCGAGGCTTCCGCCGCTCTGCGGCGTAGGTGGCGCGGACTTGCCCGGCTGCGTCGTCGGCGTGTCTGGGGTCGTCGGCGGCTGGGCAGGAACTGCGGGCTCAGTCGCGGTGGGCGTGGGTGTCGGTGTCGCGGTCGGTTCAGGCGTCGGGGTCGGCGCAGGCGTTCCGGTGGGCGTGGGCTTCGGAGTCGGCGTTGGCATTGGCGTTGGCGTGGGCGTGGGCGTCGGTGTTGGTGTCGAGGTGGGCCCTGGCGTCGCGGTTGGCGTCGGCGTCGGCGTTGGTTCCGGTGTTGCGGTCGGCTCGGGCGTCGATGTCGGCGTAGCTGTGGGCTCGGGCGTCACGGTTGGCGTCGGCGTCGGTTCCGGCGTTGCGGTCGGCGTCGGCGTCGGTTCCGGTGTTGCGGTCGGCGTCGGCGTGTTCGTGACCGCGATCACTCCGCAGGCGTTCGACTTCGTGAGGTCGACCGAATACGGCCCGGATACAACCGATGTGTAACCGGCGACGGCTTCCTCTTCGATCGTGTACGTGACAGGCTCGCCCGGGGCGAGCTGCGTCGGCAGGTTCCGCCACACGTAGTGCTGAGTACCGGGCTCCAGAGTCACCGTCTGGTCCGCTAGGAGGGCACCGTCGAGGCCGACGGCGGGTGTGCCGTTCGCTAGGAGCTTGAATGTCGCGGCAGGCACGTCGAGCGGGCCCGCGGGCGGCGCCGCAGGGCAGGTTCCTGTTCCGGCGCTCACGCCGGCCTCGGACTTGCCCGCCCACTCCTTCTTGAGCATGAGAGAGGTCGTGGGCTGCTCGGCGAACTCGGTCTCGCCCCAACCTGAGGCGTTCACGAACTTGAACCAACCGCCGTCGACGACCTCGCCCTCGATCTCGGTGGAAGTGATGCTCGCGGAGTTCTTGATCTCGGCGTTCATCTTCGGGAGCACCGTGCGGTAAGAGAGCGCATACTGGGCCTTGTCGCTCGGCTTCACACCCTGCGACGCGAGGTAGTCGCTGATGCGCAGCTCGAGTGTCGTCGAACCGTCCGGGTCAGCGGCGAAGGTGAGGAACTCACTGTCGGCAAGGCCGGAGAACGCCTGCGTTGTGCCGCCGTCGCGGACGTTGAGCGTGAGGAAGTCCTTCAGGTACGGGCCAGCGAGCAGGCCGTCGAGCTCGGCCGCGGTGAGCGTCCGTCGTCCGTCGTCCGGGTCCTGCTTGATCTCGGGCGCGAAGCCACCGAGGTTCTGCAGCTTGTCTTTCAGGATGATGTTCTGGCCCAGGGCCGTGGGCTCGCCAGACTGCCAGTTGTTCAGCTCCACGAACCACTGCGCGAAGATCTGGCCGCTGTTCGCCGGCTGGATCCACGCGAAGTCGTACGCGAAGGAATCGAGCTTCAGCTTCTGCTGGAGGTTGACCGAGTCGCTGCTGTTCCCCGACCACTTGGTGATCATCATGGGGTTCTCGCCGGGAGCGGCTCCGAACTTGACGACGGGGAAGTACACCGTCTCGCCACCGATGATGACCTGGTTGTCGACGGGGGTGCCCTCATCTGGGATCTTCACGTAGGTGATGACGTACTCGAAGCCACCCGAGAGGCTGGCGGCACCGGCAGCGTCGTCGGTGAAGGTCACCGTGACCTTTCCGGTGCCGTTCGGGACAGCAGTGGCGATCTGGCCGAGCGCCACGCTTTCGGTCGATGCCACGGCGAAGCCGTCTGGCAGCGTCACATCGAACGAATCGCCCGGTTCGACGCCGGTTGGCATGTTGAAGCTGAAGCCCAGTTTGTAGGGCTGGTTCGGCGAAACCGTGTCGACGGCCTCGCCAGCTGCGTTGGTCAACGTGACGCCGCTTGTCGTCGGCTGCACGGTTGCTGCCGCCGCGCTCTGTGCTGCGAACGTCAGGCCTGCGACTGCGAGTGCTCCGACGAGCAGTGTCTTGAGAGCCGCCCCCGCGGTGTCTCGGAATGTGCGTTTCACTTCTCGTCTTTCCCCCGTCTGCTGGCCCCTTGGCGCAGCACGAAGAACCAGACTATAGCCCGGTCCAATCTGCCGACGGATTGAGATCATGTAAACAAGCATTCCCTGCCGCTGACTGCTCGTTCTGTCGATTGCAGACATCTCACCGTCGCTTGGGGGTGGTCTCCTCCGTGAACAGCGGGCAGTGGTGAACGCCACGGCCGCCGTCCACCGCTTCGCTAGAGTTGGCGTGCGCGACGACGCGCGTCCCACTCAGCCAAGGAGTATCGTGCCTGAACCAACCGCGGCATCTTCCCCTCGAGTCTTCTCGGACGATTTCGTCTGGGGCTCTGCGACCGCCTCCTACCAGATCGAAGGCGGTGCGGCAGAAGGCGGGAGGACCCCGTCGATCTGGGACACGTTCTCGCACACGCCTGGCAAGGTCGAGGGCGGCGACACCGGCGACGTGGCCATCGACCACTTCCACCGGTGGCGCGACGACGTCGAGACCATCAGGGAGATGGGACTGGATGCGTACCGCTTCTCGATCTCCTGGTCGCGAGTGCAGCCCGGCGGCTCCGGCGAGTTCAATGAGGAGGGCATCCGCTTCTACTCCGAGCTCCTTGACGCGCTCGTGGCGGCCGGTGTGAAGCCCGTGGCGACCCTCTACCACTGGGACCTGCCGCAGGAGCTCGAAGACGAGGGCGGATGGGCGAACCGCAACACCGCGTACGCCTTCGCGGAGTACGCGGCCCGCATGGCGGCCGAGTTCGGCGACCGCGTGCACACGTGGTCCACCCTCAACGAGCCGTTCTGCACGGCCTACCTCGGCTACGCCTCCGGTGTCCACGCACCTGGGCGCACCGAGCCAGCCGCGGCGCTCGCAGCCTGCCACCACCTCAACCTCGCGCACGGCCTCGCCACACGGGCCATTCGCGCGGCGGTCGGCGAAGACGCCGTGGTCTCGGTCACCCTGAACTTCCACGTCATCCGCCCGGACGACCCCGAGTCCGCCGCCGACCGAGACGCCGTCCGCCAGATCGACGCACTTGCGAACCGAGTGTTCCTCGGCCCCATGCTCTCGGGGCACTACGACGAGGACCTCATCCACGACACCCGCCACGTGACCGACTGGGCGTTCGTGCTGCCGGGCGACACCCAGCTCATCCACCAGCGCATCGACGTGCTCGGCGTGAACTACTACACTACGTTCCGCGTCAAGAAGTACCTGGGCACGGGGGAGCGCTCGCGCAACGACGGCCACGGAGAGTCCGCGGCGAGCCCCTGGGTGGGGGTCACCGACATCGACTTCGTCGACCAGGGGGCGCCGTACACGTCGATGGGGTGGAGCATCTTCCCTGACGGCCTCACCGAGCTCCTCATGTCGCTCAGTGAGCGCTACCCGGGGCAGGCGCTCATGGTCACCGAGAACGGCGCGGCCTTCCCCGACGTCGTCAGCGAGGACGGGCTCGTGCACGACCCGGAGCGTGTCGCCTACTACCGTGACCACATCGCCGCCATCGCGGACGCCATCGACGCCGGGGCGGACGTCCGCGGCTACTTCGCCTGGTCGCTGTTCGACAACTTCGAGTGGGCGTTCGGCTACAACATGCGCTTCGGCATCCTCCGCGTCGACTACGACACGCTCGAGCGCACCTGGAAGGACTCGGGGCGCTGGTACCAGCAGCTCATCGCCACGCGCACCCTCCCAGGGGCAGGTGCATGAGCCCGGTCGAACTCGTCATCTTCGACTGCGACGGGGTGCTCGTCGACAGTGAGGTGCTCGCGGTGCGGATCGAGCGGGAGATGCTCGCCGAGCTCGGCTGGCAGCTCACACAGGATGAGCACGTCGCCCGATTCCTCGGCACGTCGCAGGCGACCTTCGAGCGGAAGCTGCAGGAAGGGCTGGGGCGCCCCGTGCCGGAGGGGTGGTTCGCGCTGCAGCGCGAGACGCTCTTCCGTGCCTTCGATACCGAGCTGACGGCGGTCGACGGCCTGCCGGAGGCGCTTGCCGTCATCCAGGATGAGCTGGGGCTCGCGAGCTGCGTCGCCTCGAGCGGAGACCACGCGAAGCTCAGCAAGACGCTGGGGCACACCGGGCTTCACCCGCGCTTCGAGGGGCGCATCTACAGCGCCACCGAAGTCGAGAACGGGAAGCCGGCACCCGACCTGTTCCTCCACGCCGCCGACCGCATGGGCGTCGACCCCGCCACGTGCGTCGTCGTCGAGGACAGCGCGTACGGTGTGCAGGCAGCGGTGGCAGCCGGGATGCACGCCTACGGCTTCGCGGGCGGCCTCACGCCGCGAGCGTGGCTCGAAGATGCCGGTGCCCAGACGTTCGAGCGCATGGCCGAGCTCCCGGCGCTCATCCGGGACCGCCAGCAGCGCCCGTGAAGGGTGCTGGCTCCGCTTCGAGCCAGCATCCTGCATATCGCCGAGAACGCAGACGAGCCCACCCCGACAGATCGGGGTGGGCTCGTGTGGTTCGCGGGCTCCGCGAGACCGGAGTGCGGGCTACGCCGTGAGCGAGTCCACGTACTCCTGGTTCTCGGAGATCCACTGCTCGACGATCGGCGCGTAGTCGTCCGTCTCGTTCTCGTTGAACATCAGGTTCTCGAGCGAGTAGAGCTGCTCGGAGTCCATCTTGAAGTTCTGGATCCAAGCAGCCGCGGTCGGGTGCGTCTCCACGATGTCGGCCTTGCCGTACGAGTGGATGCCCTCGGCGTCGCCCAGGAGACCCTTCGGGTCCTCGAGGTCACGCACGGGGAACGCGTCGTAGGCCCAGTGCGGGCGCCACAGCGTGACGACGATGTTCTCGCCGTTGTTCGTCGCCGTCTGCAGCTCGGTGAGCATCGCAGCGGTGGACGAGGTCTGGTAGTTCATCCCCTCGAGGCCGTAGCCGGGAATGACGTCCTCCTGCGTGACGCGCGTGAGGCCAGCACCCGGCTCGATGCCGATGATGGTGTTGCCGAACTGGTCGGCCGAGCCGGCGAGCTCCTCCAGCGAGGTGATCGGGGAGTCCTCGTTGACCGCGATGGTCAGCGACGCCTCGTCGTTCCACGCGCCCAGGTCGACGATGTCGTCGCCGTACTCGGCGACGTAGTCGGAGTGCGTGACCGGCAGCCACGTGTCGAGGGTCAGGTCGTAGTCGCCCGTGGAGAGGCCGGAGTAGACCGGAGCCGGGTCCGCGTACTCGAGCTCGACGTCGTAGCCCTGCTCGGTGAGGATCGCCTTCCACAGCTCGGACGCGGCGATGCCCTCGTCCCAGCCGTTGAACACGGCGATCGTGATGTCCTTCTGGTCGCCGTTCTCGAGCGTCTCAGCGGCGGTGTCGCCGGAGCATGCGGTGAGGGCGAGCGCCGCGGCGGAAGCCGCCGCGATCCCGGTGATGATTCGTTTCTTGGTACGCATGCGCGTCCTTTCGTTTCTGGTTGGGGGAGTTGAGGTCTGTGGGTCAGGCAGTGCCGGCCGCGACCGGCGCCTGAGTCGGGGTGGAGCTCGTGTCGACCTGCTCGAGATCTCCGGCCGCCTCGCGCTTCTGGGTGCGCTTGGAGCGGAGGAACGACGGCACACGACGCTTCTGCCCGGCGAATGCGGCGGTCACCCGGTCGAGGAACATCGCGAGGATGACGACGGAGATGCCCGCCTCGAAGCCGAGGGCCACGTCGATCCGGTTGAGGCTCTGCACGACCTGCGCGCCGAGACCGCCAGCGCCGACCATTCCGGCGATGACGACCATCGACAGGGCGAGCATGATGACCTGGTTGACGCCGGCCATGATGGACGGCATCGCGAGCGGCAGCTGGATCTGACGCAGGATGCGGCCAGGGGTCGCGCCGAATGCGCGGCCGGCCTCGACCACTTCCTTGTCGACTCCGCGGATGCCCAGCTCGGTCATGCGCACGCCGGGTGCCATGGCGAAGATGATCGTCGCCACGATGCCGGGGACGACGCCAACGCGGAACAGGATGAGCGCGGGAATCAGGTACACGAAGGCTGGCATGGTCTGCATGAAGTCGAGCACCGGCTTGATGGCGCTCGATGCAGCATCCGACTTCGCAGCCCAGATGCCGAGCGGGATGCTGAAGAGGATCGCGAGCGCACTTGCGACGAGCACGAGCGCGAGCGTCGCCATGGCGTTCTCCCACTGGTTGACGCCGACGATGACGAGGAAGCCGAGCAGGCTGCCGACAGCGAGCTTCCAGCCCTTCGCGAAGTACGCGATCGCGACGACCAGGATGAGGATCGCCCAGAACGGCGGCGTCTCGAGTACCCAGTAGACGCCCTCGTACATGCCCTGGAAGAGCGAGCGGATGACGGTGAAGACGCCGGAGAGTGCGTTCGTCAGCCAGTCGACGACCGCCTCCGCCCCGTCACCGAGAGGAAGCCGGAACGTGGCCGGCAGGGTCGTGAGTGCGGTGGCCGCGATCATGCGTGGCTCCCTTCGAGAGTCTCTGCGATGTCCGCCGGGCTGACGCTCGTGACGGGGTCGATGATCGGGAGCAGGCCCGTGGTGCTCGGCACGTTGGCGAGCGAGGCGAGGATCGTGACGCGGGGAACCACACCGAGGAGGCGCTGGTTCTCGTCGACGACCGCGATCGGCAGGGTCGAGTCGACCGACAGCTCGAATAGGTCGGAGAGCGGCGTCTCGGGGGAGACCATCGCAATGTCGCGCTTGATGGCGCTCGCGAGGTCGGGCTGGCCGTCCTTCACGAGGCGCATGACGTGGCGGTCGATGACGGCGCCCTCGAGCTTGCGGCCCGTTGACGTGATGAACGCTCCGCCGGTCTGCGTGTCGCGCATGACGCGAAGCGCACCGCGTGGTCCCGCGCTCTGCGGGACGACGGCGCGCGCGGGTTCCATGACGCTGCCAGCCGTGAGCACACGAGCCCGGTCCACATCCTGGACGAACTGCGCGACGTAGTCGTTGGCCGGGTCCGTGAGGATCTCCTCCGGCGTCCCGATCTGCACGATCGCGCCGTCCCGCATGACTGCGATCCGGTCGCCGAGGAACATGGCCTCGTTGAGGTCGTGCGTGATGAAGATGATGGTCTTGCCGAGCTCGGCCTGCAGCTCGACGAGCTCTTCCTGCATTTCGCGACGGATGAGCGGGTCGAGGGCGCTGAACGCCTCGTCCATGAGCAGGATGTCGGTCTCGGCCGTCAGAGCGCGGGCGATGCCGACGCGCTGCTGCATTCCGCCGGACAGCTCGGACGGCAGCGAGTCGGCCCACTGCCCGAGGCTCACGCGCTCGAGCACCTTGCGGGCTCGCTCGTTCCGCTCTGCGCGGGGGACACCCTGGACCTCGAGGCCGAAGGCGGCGTTCTCGAGCACCGTGCGGTGCGGGAAGAGCGCGAAGTGCTGGAACACCATGGAGACGTGGTTCTGTCGCACGCTGCGGACCTCGGCGGCGTCGGCCGTCGCGAGGTCGGTGCCGTGGATCACGATGCTGCCGGCGGTGGGCTCCAGCAGGCCGTTGAGGGTCCGGATGAGGGTGGACTTGCCCGAGCCGGAGAGGCCCATGACGACGAAGATCTCGCCTTGCTTGACGTCGAAGGTGGCGTCGATGACTGCCGCGGTGACTCCAGCGCCGAGTTCAGATCTCGGCGTTCCGGAGCTCAGTCGCTTCGCGGCTTCCTTGGGCTTGCGCCCGAAGACCTTGGTGAGGCCTTTCACAGACACAGCTGTGTCGTTCACGCGTTCTCCCTGCGGTAGATGGATCGGACGCGAAAGCTCGCAGCACTTCTCGACGGTGCCTCGATGGGGGAGGTCGTCGCGGTGGCGGCGGAGTACCAGGCGGATCAGCGCCAGAATGTCGATTGGGCGCGGATGTCGCCCCAGGCGCGCGCTGCCGATCAAAATTGCCTAACTGAGGCAGCGGATAAAGCGCTCTGGGTTGGTCTTTCGCGGGGAATCGCGGCGCCGAACCGGTGTGGCGGCGATTGCTCCGAGAGTCAACGGTAGCAAGGTGGGTTCCCCGGGTATCGCCTGAGAGGCCTGATTTTCCGCCAAAGTCGGTGCATTCGCCGGGTGTCAACCTGGCGTCTCGCCTACGCTCATGCGGATCGCGGCGCGAACCGGGATAGTTACCGGAGCGTTACATCGTTGGGCCCATCTGGGCCAATCATCCGCCCAAGTTGGCCTGCGAGGATGGGTGGATGAGCGAACGAGCGCAGGATCCGCCCGTCACTGGCACCCCCGAACAAGCGCCCCCGCGCACCCGACTCCTGCACCTCGTCGCCGCCCTGCTGGTGGTCTGCAGCGCAACCGTCCTCTTCGCCCTGGAGAACGACCTCGGCTACCTTCCGCTCGCCGCAGGGGTGGCCCTCGGGTTCGTCGCGGACCGGAGCCTCGGGCGCGATCTGCTGCTCGTCGGAATCGGCATGGGCATCATCAGCCTCCACTCGATGAAGGCCGACATCTCGTGGGGCAACATCTTCGTCATGGGCACCGTGCTGTCGCTCGCCGTCGCCGTCCCCTACGCGATCTCGAGGTGGGTCTACAAGGACCACGCTGTGCGGTTCCCGCTGCGTCGAGGGACTCCGTGGTCGCGACCAGAGAAGATCTGGCTCTGCCTCGTGCTGGTCCTGGGCTGGCTCATCCTGCCGTTCTACTTCATCACCTCCGGCGTGTACCAGAACTGGCCAGCCGTCACGACGGCATCCGAGATCGGGCGGCTCTTCGTCGGCGTCGGGTTCGTCGGCATCTGGGACGAGCTCTTCTTCATCTGCACGGTCTTCACGCTCCTGCTCCGCCACTTCCCGTTCTGGGTCGCCAACGCGCTGCAGTCGATCGTGTTCGTGTCGTTCCTGTGGGAGCTCGGCTACCAGTCATGGGGTCCGCTCCTGACGCTGCCGTTCGCGCTCATCCAGGGCTGGATCTTCACGAAGACGAAGTCGCTCACGTACGTCATCTGCGTGCACCTGCTCTTCGACCTCGTCGTGTTCCTCGTGATCGTCCACGCCCATCACCCCGCCTGGCTCCCGATCTTCCTGTACTAGCTCCCGCCCCTCTCGTACATCGCTGCCCGGCGTTTCGCCCTCTGCGGGTGCGCGGTGGACGGCTCCACCGACTCCCGAGGCGGCGGGGTTGTGGAGAGACGCTCGTCCACAGTCGGAGACGCAGCTGACGGTCGGAGCGCCGTGCGCTTCTATCTTCTCGGCATGCCGTTGCCTTGCCCGTTGTCCGTTGCCCGATGACCTCACGAGGGATGAGGGGGTCTCCGTATCAGCCGCGATGGCGCTCACTGTGCCGAGGAAACGGCTCGAAGCCAGCGACCTCGTCGCCACGCACCACGGCGTCCGGGTATCGGCTCGGACCCTCGCGCCACGTGACCTCGATCTGAGCTTCGTTCGAGCGCGCCTCGGGCCCGGCCAAGTGCTTGCCGAAGCCTCGGGTGCTCGTTGCTGGGGGCTTCCGCTGCCCTGGAAGCTGATTCGCGGATATCGCCTGGACCCAAAGCGGTTCGTGCTGGCAGGCCCGTCGGGCATCCCGACCCTCGCGCCCGCGACCCTCCTGGCGCAGCTTGCCGCGCGCCTCACCCTCACACAGGCGGTGGTGTTCGCGGATGCACTCCGCACGTCGTTCGAGCACTACCCGGGTCGAACCCAGATCGTCCCGGTGCACACGCTCGAGGAGCTCACCATGACCGCGCGACAGTGGAAGGGTCGCCCGGGGGCGGCGACTCTCCGCTCCGCGCTCGAGCTTTCGAGGTCGGGATCGGAGTCCCCGAAGGAGACGCAGCTCAGGCTGCTCATCATCGGCGGCGGGTTCTCCGAGCCGGTCATGCAGCACAGGCTCGTCGTGCCCGGACACGGGAAAGCTCGCCTCGATCTCGCCGACGTGCGCGAGAAGATCGCCATCGAGTTCGAGGGTGAGGGGCACTTCACGGACGCGGCCTCAGCGCGAAGGGATCTGACGCGCACGGAGGCACTGCAGCGAGCCGGATGGCGCGTCGTCAGAGTGACCGAAGGCGACCTGAAGTCGCCTCGGCGCCTGTTCGAGAGCATCCGCCTCGCCCTCGCGGAGCGAGGTCTTCGCCCGTGATCGCTGCCAGCCGAATCCCCCTCTGGAGGACGCACCGGAGGGGGAAACGCCGGGCAGTGATCGGCGGGGCCGGGGCGCGGGCCGCTGAGAGAACGACGACGCCGCCTGCAGGAGCAGACGGCGTCGGCGTTCGTGGATGCGAGGCTCGCGTCAGTCGAGACCGGCGTCGAGCACTGCGTGGTCGACGGAGATCGTCGGGATCGAGGCTGTGATGACGGACCCGTCCTCGCGGATCGAGCCCTCGATGTCGCTCAGCGTCGGGTAACCGGCGAGCTCCTCAACGGCACCCAGCTTGACGGTCGTCGGTTCACCCGGGGCGACCGCGACGCGGCGTCCGCGCACGAACACCTCGGCGCCCGAGCCGGTCTCCGCCGTGAACGTCATGGAGTCCTGCTCGAGATCGACGCGGATGCGCGAATCCCGCAGGGTGATGCGGAACTCGAGGTGCGGCCAGTCGGCGGGGAGGCGCGGGTCGAAGGTGATCTTGCCCCCGTGGTCGCGCATGCCGCCGAAGCCGTAGACGAGCGCGCTCCAGATGCCGCCCGTTGACGCGATGTGGATGCCGTCGCTCGTGTTGTGGTGCAGGTTCGCGATGTCGACGAACAGCGCCGTCGAGAAGTAGTGCTCGGCGAGGTCCGCGTACCCGACCTCGGCCGCGATGATCGACTGGACGACCGCGGAGAGCGACGAGTCTCCCGTGGTGAGGGCGTCGTAGTACTCGAAGTCCTTGCGCTTCTGCTCCGGCGTGAACTCGTTGCCCTGCAGGAGCAGCGCCAGCACCACGTCGGCCTGCTTGAGGACCTGGAAGCGGTAGATGACGAGCGGGTGGAAGTGCAGCAGCAGCGGGCGCTGCGATGAGGGCGTGTTCTCGAGGTCCCACAGCTCCTTCTCAAGGAACTGCGCGTCCTGCGGGTGGATGCCGAGCTTCTCGTCGAAGGGGAGGAACATCGCCTCGGCGGCGGCAGCCCACTCGACGAGCTCCTCCTCTGCAAGGTGGAGGCGCATCGTGAGGCGCTCGAACGAGGCGGGGTCCGTCTCGCGGAGGCGCTCGCACGCGTCGTACGCCGCTCGCAGGTTCGCCTTGGCCATGACGTTCGTGTACAGGTTGTCGTTGACGACGGTCGTGTACTCGTCTGGGCCGGTGACGCCGTGGATGTGGAAGTGGTCGTCGCCTCCCGTGCGCCAGAAGCCGAGGTCGGCCCAGAGCCGCGCGGTCTCGACGAGGATGTCGATGGCACCCTGCGCGAGCAGCTCGTCGTCACCGGTGGCCGCCACGTACTGCACGAGCGCGTGGGAGATGTCCGCGTCGATGTGGTACTGCGCCGTGCCTGCGGCGTAGTAGGCGGAGGACTCCTGGCCGTTGATGGTGCGCCATGGGAAGAGGGCGCCCTTCTGGTTCATCTCGTGCGCGCGCTGGCGTGCCGCGTCGAGCATCTGGTGACGGAAGCGGAGCGCGTTGCGGGCGACGTTCGGCGCCGTGTAGCTCAGGAACGGGAGGACGTAGACCTCGGTGTCCCAGAAGTAGTGCCCGCCGTATCCGGAGCCCGAGACGCCCTTCGCTGCGACACCGCCGCCGTCGGTGCGGGCCGTTGCCTGGGCGAGCTGGAACAGGTTCCAGCGCGTCGCCTGCTGGTACACGGGGTGGCCGTGGATGACGATGTCGCTGCGGTCCCAGAAGTCGTCGAGCCATTCGCGCTGCCAGCGGTACACGTCCTCGACGGGCACTTCGCGCATGCGGTCGAGGGTGCGGTCGGCGCGGTCCGCGAGTTCGCGGGTGGGGACGCTCTTGGACGTGTGGTAGGCCACGTGCTTGATGATGCGCACGGGGACACCGGGCTCGGCGCGAACGCGGAAGGCGGTCTCGGCGAAGTCGGCGTCGACGCGCGTGGTGGCGTCCCACTCGTTGTCGGTGATGATGTCGTGGTCGGCCGCGACGGCGATCGTCATGCCCGAATGGGTGGTGCGGTAGGCGAGCATCGAGCGCAGGCCCTCTTCGCGCGCGATGCGGGACTGGAGCACCCGGTCGGTGAACGACTCCGCCTTACGCGGGTCGAAGGCGACCTCGGTCTCCTTCTTGCCGCGCTGGAACTCGTCGCCGCCGTCCTGGCGGTTGATGATCTGGCTCGAGAGGAGGATGGATGCGCCGCGGTCGACCATCTCGACCTCGTAGTCGAGGAGGACGTAGTGGCGGTCCGTGAAGGAGACGAGGCGGTGCGAGCGGATGCGCACGTGCTTGCCGGAGGGCGTGCGCCAGTCGAGCTCGCGCGTCAGGATGCCGTCCTTGAAGCTGAGGACGCGCGCGTAGGAGAGCAGGTCTGCCTCGCTGATGACGAGGGGCTCGTCGTCGACGAAGAGGCGGATGATCTTCGCGTCCGGCACGTTGACGATCGTCTGGCCGACCTGGGCGAACCCGAACGCGTCCTCCGCGTGGCGGATGGGCCACGTCTCGTGGAAGCCGTTGATGAAGGTTCCGTACATGTAGCCGTCGCGGCTCTCCTCGAGGTTGCCGCGGAGGCCGAGGTAGCCGTTGCCGGTCGCGAAGAGCGTCTCGACGAGGCCCTGCGAGTTGGCGTCGAATTCGTGCTCGACCAGCGCCCACTCGTCGAGCGGGAACCGGTGGCGGTCCAGGGGATCTTCCGTGGAGAGGTTCATGCGTGATCTTCCTTGAGGTCTGAGTGCGGGAACACCGGCACGAGTTCGGCGAGGTCGTCGACGACGGTGTCCGCGCCTGAGGACATGAGCTCTTCGTGGCTCGCTTCTCGGGAGACGCCGATGACGAGGCCGAAGTCGCCGTCGCGGCCGGCTTGGACGCCGGAGTGGGCGTCTTCGACGACCACGCATTCGGCGGCGGTGAGTCCGAGGAGCTGCGCTGCGTACAGGTAGGTGTCTGGGGCCGGCTTGCCGGCGATGCCGTTCTCGGCGGCGACGAGGCCGTCGACGACGGTCTCGAAGCGGTCGAGCAGCCCGGCCGCGGTGAGCACGGGGACGGCGTTGCGGGAGCTGGAGACGACGGCGACGCGGAGGCCGTGCCGGACGGCGGCGTCGAGGAACTCGAGCGACCCCGGGTAGGCCTGCACGCCGGTCTCGGCGAGTTCCGCGTTGAAGGTGTCGTTCTTGCGGTTTCCGAGGCCGCAGACGGTCTCGAGCTCCGGGGAGTCCTCGGGCGTGCCGTCCTCGAGCGTGATGCCGCGGGAGGCGAGGAACGAGCGGACTCCGTCGTAGCGGGGCTTGCCGTCGACGTAGCGGAGGTAGTCGTCGTCGGTGTAGGCGGGACCGGCGCCCTTGGCTGCGAGGTAGTCGGTGAAGAGCCGCGCCCATGCGCGCATGTGCACCTCGGCGGTTGGCGTTATGACGCCGTCGAGGTCGAAGAGTATGGCCTTTGAACTGGTGAGCTGTGTCACGTCTCGGAGACGAGGAGCGATCATTGCATCCAACCTTGCATCGTTGGGTGGCGCCGTGACGCCGTTCTATGGTGCACGGCGGAATTCCCCGGTGCGCTCCGCCCTCGATACGCACCGCAGAGCCCCACCGCGATGTTCAATATCGTAGGGGTTCCCGGGTATTCGGTGCGCCGATATTCGGACGATCCGATCAGCCGGTTTCGTGGATGTGGCTGCGCTCGGCCTGCCGGCTGAAGAGCGAGAGGATCTCGAGCGTCGTGTCGCCGTCGTTGGTCATGGAGTGGGGGCGCGTCGTGTCGAATTCCGCGGCTTCGCCTGGTTCGAGGATCGTGACGTCGTCGTCGAGCTGCAGGCGCAGTCTTCCGGCGAGGACGTAGCACCATTCGGTGCCTTCGTGCACGCGCAGGGTGACCGGCTTGTCTCGTTCTGAGGGCTTCTGCGGCGCGACGAGCACCTTGAAGGCCTGCATGCCGTCCGTGGCGCGGGAGAGCGCGAGGTAGACGCGATCGCCGCGCTTCACGGGCTTGGGGTGGATGCGCGGGTCGCCGGTCGAGGGTGCGCCCACGAGGTCGTCGAGCGGCACGCGGTAGCAGCGCGCGAGCGGCAGGAGCACGTCGAGGGAGGGGCGTCTGCCGCCTGATTCGAGCCGCGAGAGGGTGCTGACGCTGAGGCTCGTCTCCTCGGCGACTTCGCTGAGCGTCATGCCGCGGGCCTGTCTGATCTCTCGGAGTCGGGGCGCGACGCGGCTGAGCGCCTCGGTGATTCCGGTGGTCGGGTCGTCAAGGCTGTCTGGATCGCTTGTCGCTGCATCCGTCGTCGCTGCATCCGTCATGTTGCGAAACTAGCAAACTCGGTTGCGAAACACGAGAGTCCCGCCGGAGACTCGACCCATGACACAACTGGATGCGCCGCAGCACGCGGCAGAGAACGAGAACCTGCTCTGGGACACGATCGTGATCGGTGCCGGCCCCGCCGGTCTGAGCACTGCGCTCATGCTCACGCGGGGGCGCAGGCGGGTGCTCGTGCTGGACCACGGCGTTCCCCGCAATCGATTCACCGACCACATGCACGGCGTCCTCGGCCACGAGGGTCTCGCGCCCGGTGAGCTGCGGCGGTTGGGTCGCGCCGAGGTCGAAGCCCACGAGGGTGTCTTCGCCGAGGCTGAAGTGGCGAGCGTCACCTCTGTCGCCGGCGAGGATGGCGCACGCGTGCAGGTGATGACCAAGGATGGACGGGGCTTCCGGGCACGAGCGGTCGTCGTGGCGACGGGCCTCCGTGACGAGCTGCCCAACGTGCCGGGACTCCGCGCCCTCTGGGGGCGAGGCGTCTACGCCTGCCCCTTCTGCGACGGCTACGAGCACCGCGATCGACCCATCGCCGTTCTTGCCAACGGCGAGCACTCGGATCTGAAGGCGCACATGCTTCGGCAGTGGAGCGGCGACCTCGTGCTCCTCGTGAACGGCTCCTTCGCGCTCGGTGAGGCGGAGGCGCGCTCACTCGTCGCCCGCGGAGTGAGGATCGAGCGCTCCGGGGTCGACGAGGTGCTCGCAGGTGTCGACGGACGGCTTCGCGGAGTCCGTCTCGCTGACGGCAGAGAGCTCGAGCTCGAGGCGATCTTCACGAACCCGAGCTTCGTGCCGCTGACCGGGATGCTCGACGGTGTGGATGTCCGCGGCCCAGAGCATCCCGAGTCCAGGGTCTGGGTCGTCGGCAACGCGGGGGACCCTCGCGCCAACGTGCCGGTCTCGATTGGCCAGGGTGCAGCGGCCGGCGGTGACATCGCCCTCGCGCTGCTCATGGACGAGATCGCAGGAGCAGGCAGGGTCTAGGCCGTCTCGGGCACCTCGCTCGTGTGAGCTCGCGACGTCCCCCGGTGGTGGTCGCGGACCGCCTGCTCGATCACGCTGCTCGGCGCCCCGATCTCGAGGAGGGAGAGGAGGTGGTCGTGCTCGGCGATCGTGGCGGGCGTGATGCGGATGTCGGATTCCGGCGCCGAGGATCTCAGGCGGTCGAGGTGTCGCCAGGTTCGCTCGACGAGGTCCACGAGATACGTGTTCGGGCTCCGTCGGAAGAGGAGGTGGTGGAATCTCGAATGCAGCCACGTCGGGTCGTCGGGATCGACGAGCATCCGACCCATCTCGGCGTTCGCGCTGCGGGCCTCGCTGAGCACGTCCTCCGTGAGGTGACGGGCGGCGCTCGCGGTCGCGTAGCCGTCGAGGATGGCAAGTGATTCCAGAGCCTGCCAGTAGCGCTCCGGCTCGAGTCCGGTCACGTGCGCGCCGACGTAGCGCTCGTAGGTGACTGCGCCTTCCGCCTCCAGCATTCGGAGAGCCTCGCGCACAGGGAGCGTGCTGACGCCGATCTTGCCTGCGATCGCGCCGAGGACAAGTCGGTGGCCCGGGGCGAAGGTGCCGTCCGAGATCCGCTGCTCGATGAACTCGTAGGCCAATTGGGTCTTGCCGGAGGGGCTCGGGTCAAGGGTCTCCGCCACGCCTGTCATGCTCGGCCTCTCGGTGTCTTGGGTGGGCTATTCGGGTGGGGGATACGGGCGACGATATACGGTTTCGCGTGCATCTGCTGGCCACCGACAAGTGAACCGCGAAACGTGATCATTCTGCGCGGGGAGGGGTGCCTGAGTTGACGCGCCATGGCATTTTTGGCACGATCATCGAACTTCATTCGATTGCATGGAACGCCGCCCCTGGCCCCGCGTTGCCCGTCGTTGCACTCGACCACAAGCTGCGCCGCCTCGGGGATGCCGTGTTCCCCCGGGGCGGCGCTTTTTCTTGCGACTAGAGTTCATGTAAACGCATTGAAATGGATGGAGCTGCCATGACCAGCACGATCGAGTTCGGCCTCAACACCTTCGGAGACGCGACCAACGACCTCGACGGCACCCCGCGCTCGCACGCGCAGGTCATCCGCGACGTCGTCGAGGAAGGCGTCCTGGCTGAACACGTCGGCATCGACGCCTTCGCCGTCGGCGAGCACCACCGAGACGACTTCGCGATCTCCACGCCGGAGACCGTGCTCGCCGCGATCGCGGCCCGCACCGAGCGCATCCGTCTTGGCAGCGCGGTCACGGTCCTCAGCTCCGATGACCCCGTGCGGGTCTTCCAGCGGTTCTCCACCGTCGACGCCATCTCGAGCGGGCGTGCAGAGGTCATGCTCGGGCGGGGCTCGTTCACCGAGTCGTTCCCGCTCTTCGGGCTGAACCTCCAGGACTACGAGGTGCTCTTCGACGAGAAGCTCGACCTCTTCATGAAGATCGCGGCGGGTGGGCCCGTCAGCTGGAGCGGAACCGTCCGGGGTGCGCTCAACGACGTCACCGTGCATCCGCAGCTCGAGGAGGGCCGCCTGCGCACGTGGGCCGCCGTCGGGGGCACGCCCCAGTCCGTCGTGCGGGCCGCTCAGTACTCGATGCCGCTCATGCTCGCGATCATCGGCGGCGAATCAGCGCGCTTCGCGCCGTTCGCGAAGCTCTACCGGCAGGCCAACGAGCAGTTCGGCCACCCGAACGGCCCGATCGGCGCGCACTCGCCTGGCCACATCGCGGACACCGACGAGCAGGCGCGTGAAGAGCACTGGCTGAACTACCGCACCATGATGATGCGCATCGGCAAGGAGCGCGGCTGGTCGCCCATGCAGTACGCGCAGTACGAGCAGGAAGCCGGCGAGCGCGGGGCGCTCTACGTCGGCTCGCCAGAGACCGTCGCGCGCAAGATCGCCGCCACGGTCAAGGTGCTCGGCCTGCAGCGCTTCGACCTCAAGTACAGCGCAGGCACGCTGCCTCACGAGCACAGCATGAGGGCGATCGAGCTGTACGGCACGAAGGTCATCCCGATGGTCAGGGACCTGCTGGCCTGATTGTGCGGATGCACTACCTCGGCTCCCCGGGCTGGGCGAAATGCTCGTGAAGCGCCCAGCCCGCCCGAGTAGCGTTGGAGCATCCATCGCCACCGCGCCCGAGACTCGGGGCCCGGGAAGCGCGAGCTCGCCAACAATCGAGGAGTTTGCACAATGACGTACCCCAACGAAGCGGAACTGCTTGCGAAGGTCCCCGGCCAGCTGTTCATCGGCGGCGAGTGGGTCGACGGCGCGGATGAGCCGTTCGCGGTCAACGACCCGTCGACGGGCAAGCCGCTCAAGCACATCGCCAACGCGAACCCAGAGCAGGGCATCCAGGCGCTCGACGCCGCCGTCGCCGCGCAGGAGGACTTCGCCCGGATGGCACCGCGCGAGCGCGGGGAGATACTCCGACGCGCGTTCGACATCCTGCAGGAGCGCCGCGACGAGATGGCGCTCATCATGACCCTCGAGATGGGCAAGCCCCTTGCTGAGGCGCAGGGCGAGGTCACCTACGGCGGCGAATTCCTGCGCTGGTTCAGCGAGGAGGCCGTCCGCGTGCACGGCCGCTACGGCACGCAGCCAGAGGGAACGGGACGCATGATCGTCTCGAAGCACCCCGTCGGTCCCGCGTTCCTCATTACGCCGTGGAACTTCCCCCTCGCCATGGCGACTCGCAAGATCGCGCCCGCGATCGCCGCAGGCTGCACCTCGGTCGTGAAGCCGGCGTCGCTCACGCCGCTCACGACCCTCTACTTCGTGAAGATCCTCGAAGAGGCTGGCCTGCCCAAGGGCGTCGTCAACGTCATCACGACCCGCAGCACCGCCGCGGTCTCCTCCCCGATCATCGCCGACTCGCGCCTGCGCAAGATCTCGTTCACCGGGTCGACCGGCGTCGGCCAGGGCCTCATGAAGGAGGCCACGAAGAACGTGCTCCGCACATCCATGGAGCTCGGCGGAAACGCCCCGTTCGTCGTGTTCGAGGACGCTGACCTCGACAAGGCCGTCGAGGGTGTCATCGCGGCGAAGTTCCGCAACATCGGACAGGCCTGCACGGCTGCGAACCGCATCCTCGTGCACACGGATGTCGCGGACGAGTTCGCGCGTCGGGTCACCGAGAAGGTCGCCGCGTTCAAGATCGGCCGCGGCACCGAAGACGGCGTCATCATCGGCCCACTGGTCGAGGACAAGGCCGTCGACAAGGTCGCCTCGCTGGTCGACTCCGCAGTGGCGGCGGGGGCTGAGCTCCTGCACGGAGGCAAGCGCGTGGAGGGCGACGGCTCCTTCTACGAGCCGACCGTGCTCAACCGCACCCCATCGTCGAGCGACATCTTCCGCGAGGAGATCTTCGGACCGGTGCTCTCCATCACGACGTTCGCCGACGAGGAGGAGGCGATCCGCCTCGCCAACGACACCGAGTACGGCCTCGTCTCGTACGTCTTCACGGAGGACCTCAAGCGCGGCCAGCGCCTCATCGACCGCATCGAGACGGGCATGATGGGCCTCAACATCGGCGTGCTCTCCAACGCGGCGGCGCCGTTCGGCGGCGTGAAGATGTCCGGCATCGGCCGCGAAGGCGGTTTCGAGGGCATCGAGGAGTACCTGTACACGAAGTACACGCTCACGCCGAACCCCTACGCGTAAGCGCACACAGCACACAGCACCCAGCACGCAGATCCCGTCGCCAGCCCAGAGCTGGCGGCGGGATCTTCGTCTGCGCTCTGCGCTCTGCCGTCTGCCCTCCGCCCTCCGCCGTCTGCCTCCGCCCCGCCCCGCCCCGCCCCGCCCCCGGCGCAGAGTTGTGGGCTAGTGCGGTCGGCAGCCGGTCTGGTCGCACTTGGCCACAACTTTTCTCCTGGTTTCGACGTCCCCCCTCCGCGACGTTCGCGCCACCTCTTGCGACGCCTCGCCCCCGTTCGCGCTGCTCCTCGCGACGCCCCGCCCCTGCCCCTGCCCCCGCCGCAGAGTTGTGGGTTAGTGCGGTAGGCAGCCGGTCTGGCTGCACCTGGCCACAACCTTTCTCCTGGTTTCGACGTCCCCCTCCGCGACGTTCGCGCCACCTCTTGCGACGCCTCGCCCCCGTTCGCGCTGCTCCTCGCGACGCCCCGCCCCTGCCCCTGCCCCCGGCGCAGAGTTGTGGGT
>NZ_JADKSM010000001.1:593512-1720660 GCF_015351285.1 Pseudoclavibacter sp. VKM Ac-2888 | reverse complement strand
GCTCCTCGCGACGCCCCGCCCCTGCCCCTGCCCCCGGCGCAGAGTTGTGGGTTAGTGCGGTAGGCAGCCGGTCTGGCTGCACCTGGCCACAACTTTTCTCCTGGTTTCGACGTCCGCCCTCCGCGACGTTCGCGCTGCTCCTCGCGACGCCTCGCCCCCGCCCCCGCCCCGGCGCAGAGTTGTGGGTTAGTGCGGTCGGGCGCGGGTCTGGTCGCACTTGGCCACAACTCTGCGCCGGGGCGGGGCGGGGCGGTGGGGGCCGGGTGGAGGAGGGAGGCGGGGGAGTGAGCCTCAGCCACAATGCCCATGTTCTTCACCTTGCTCTGGCCGAGCTGTCCACAGCTTTCGACGGTGATCGTCGTGGCGGTAGCAACGCGTCTACGTTCGAGCAATGGGACAAGGTGGCGGCGCGGATGATGCTGACCGGCATGGAATCTCGGGTGCGGGCCCAGCGGGCCGAGCGGGCGGTGCAGGCCGTGCGGGCAGGCGGGAGCCGCGCATTCAGTTGCCGTTCGACCTGCGGTTCGCGGCATTCAGCGTGGCCGAGGCCCGAGCAGCAGGTGTCTCGAAGTCCCGGCTGCGCAACAGCGCTGAGGCGCGGCCATTCCGCGGAGTGCGCGTGCCGCAGCCGATGCTGGAACCGCAGACTGCCGAGGCCTCCGTCGGAGTGCGCGGGGCGAGTGACGAGTTCGCTGCCTTGGCCGCCCGCATGCAGGAGCTCGACCGCAGCTACTGGCCGGTCATGTCTCCGAACCAGGCGTTCGGCGGTGTCTCCGCCGCCCGTCTCTACGGACTGCCCCTTCCGTTGAGACTCCTGGCCGACGCGTTGGTCCATGTCATCGTGCCCAAGGGGAGGAACCCGCCCCGCGCGAAGGGCGTGACAGCGAGATCCGTCCCGCCGCGCTTCTGGAGTCTCGGCCGTCTTGGGGGTCTCCCGGTGGCCTCACCGGAGCTCACCTACTGTCTCCTCGCCCGTCACCTGGACGAGCTTGAGCTCGTGCAGGTCGGCGACGCCCTCATCTCGGACGCGGACAACTATCCAGGGCGCACTTGGCCTCAAGCGCTGACGACGCGGGATCGTCTGGCAGCCATTGCTGATGCCTGGTCGGGATGCGCGGGCGCCGCCGTGCTGCGGTCTGCCACGCTGCGCATTCGCGAGCGCGTCGAGTCGCCTTGGGAGTCGACGACGCGGATCGCCTTGGTGGATTCCGGCTATCCGGAACCAGACATCAACGTCCCGCTCATGTCGGGAGCGCGCCAGGTGGCCCGAATCGACCTCGTCGATCGCGAAGCTCGCATCGGATACGACTACGAGGGCGACGGGCATCGCACGAGTCAGCGCCAGTGGCGCCTGGACATCACGCGCAGCAGGGAGATCGAGAGCGTGGGGATGCGGCACGTGCGTCTCACTGTCGCTGACCTCGTGCCTGCCGGTGGCCTGCAGGCCTTCACCGACTACGCGAAGCGGCTTCGCGCCGAACGTCTCGGGCGGGGCTGAAGGTTCCGGGAACGCGCTGTTTGCGGCGTTCGTGGCGACATAGTTGTGGCGTGGAGTGGTTGGCGAGCGGTTGTGGAGCACCGGGCCACAACTTTGGGTGCGGGTTGCGGGTTGCTGGCGCGGGAACCGGGTGCGGGATGGGGCCGCGGGGCGCGGGGCGGTGCTGAATGCGCCGAACGCGCTGTTTGCGGCGTTCGCGGCGGCATAGTTGTGGCGTGGTGTGGTTGGCGAGCGGTTGTGGCGCACCGGGCCACAACTTTGAGTGCGGGGCGCGGTCGAGGGGCGCGGGGACGGGGCGCGGGGACGGTGCGGGACGCGGGGACGGTGCGGGACGCGGGGCGAGGGGACGGGGCGCCGGGTGCGAGCGCGGGGGACGGCGCGGGGTGCGGAGTCGGGAGTCAGGCGGGCGGCGCTGGCTGGCAGCTGGGGCACCAGGCCGCGACCCGCTCGCGGCCTTGGACGCCGCGCTGGATGCGCGTCCCACAGCGCAGACACGGTTTGCCATATCGGCCGTAGACGTAGGTTCGCCTGCCCGGTCGCAGATCACCGGTCGTCGTGCGCTCCACCCGGTCGCGGTTCGCGACGATGAGCTTGTGGCCAAGCTCGACCAGTCGGTCGAGGTCGCCGGCGCCGGACACCGGGGTGTGCGGATGCAGGCCGCGCAGGAAGAGCAGCTCCGTCACGTAGACGTTCCCGAGACCCGCGAGGTTGCGCTGCTCGAGGAGGGCCCCGGCGAGCTCGGCGTCTGGATCTCGGCGCAGGTTCGCGACGGCGAGCTGGGCATCCCAGTCGTCGCCGAGGAGGTCGGGACCGAGATGCCCGACGGCATCGGCTTCGTCTTCGCTCGCGAGCATCTCCACGACGGCGAGCTCGAAGCCGACGGCGCTGCCGGCAGTCGTGCCGAGAACCGCCCTCGCCTGGTACGCCGGACGGGGCCACTTCCCGCCCGCTGTCACGAGCTGCCAGCTGCCGTCCATCCCGAGGTGGGTGTGCAGGGTGTGCGGGCCGATGCGGGTCAGGAGGTGCTTGCCGCGCGGAACGACCTCGTCGACGGTGAGGCCGGTGAGGTCGAGAGCCGCGTACTTCGGCACCCGCAGCTCGAAGCGTGTCAGCTCGCGGCCCGCAAGGGCGCGGTTCAGCCGGGTCGCCGCCCGGTAGACGGTGTCACCTTCCGGCATCACGCACCTCGATGCCGAGGTGGGCCGCGAGATGGGGTGCGAGCGCCTCGAGCTGCGACGGGGAGACGGTGACGCCGCGCAATCCCTCGAGGCCCGTGATGGTCGAGAACTCGAGCCCACGCAAGTCGACGTGCTCGAGGCGGGCGCCCGTGACGTCGAGGATGCCCGTGCGGCTCTCCGTGAAGGCCACACGTCGTGCTGTCGCACCCCCGAGGTCGATCTCGTCGAACGCGCAGTCGGCGAAGCGGACATCGGTGAGGGTTGCGCCGCGCAGGTTGACGTAGCCGAGCCGGTCGTCGCGGAACTCGACGTTCTGGAAGTCCGACTCGTGCAGGTCCGCGGAGCCGAGTCGGGATGCCGTCCAGCTCACGGACCGGAACGACTGGCGCTGCCCTTCGACGACCGGCACCTCGATGCGCTCGAGCACGCACTCGCTCACCCGTCCCGAGTGCAGGAGGAGTCTGCGGGCTGTGAGGCCCTCGATGCGGCATTCGGAGAACGTCACGCCGGCGGCGTCGAGCTCCTCGCCACGCACCTCGGTGAAGTGCTGCAGCTCGTGCACCCGCGCCGTCGCGAAGTCCGCGGCGCTGGCATCGTCGAGTTCCGGCAGGTACGGCGCCTCGATCCTCGGCTCGGTGCCGCCTGCCCTGTTTCCTCGTCGTCCGCGTGCTGTCGCCACTGTGCCGCCTCTGCTGTCGGTTCTGCTTCTGGTCTGGTCTGGTCTGGTCTTGTCTTGCTCTCGATGCGCGTCGCGCCGTGGCTCACTGGCCAGGCCGCATGCGCAGGCCGCGGGTGGTGAGCGAGAACCCGCCCTCCTGCAGCATGCTCGCGAGGGGGGTCTCGAGCACGAACGTGCCGTCGACCCGTTCGATCACGAGGTTCGGGATGCGCGCCCGCCGGACCGTGTCGGCGAGGGACCTCGCTGCCGCCCGCAGGACGTCGTCGGAGTCGGTGAAGGTGAGGAGCGTCTTGCCGCCGCGTTCGACGTAGAGCGCGAGGGCGCCGTCGACCATCGTCACGAGCCCACCAGCCTTCCTGCCCGGTCGGTGCTTGGTCTGCGAGTCCTCGTCGCTCGGCCACGCGAGCGCCGCCCCGTAGGGATTGGCGGGGTCGGTCGCGGCGAGCGTGAGCGTCTCGAACTGCTTCTCGGCGTCGAGCTCCTGCGTGAAGCCGCGGAGGCGGTCGACGGCGCCGACGGTCGAGAACTGGGCGGCGCCGAGCTTCTCGATGAAGTAGCCGCGTCTGGCCTTCCCCGACTCCTCGAAGCGGGCGAGGACCCGGTAGACGAGCGCGAACCCGCCGAGGACCTCCTCCGCCATGACGCTGCCGCGGGTCACGATGCCGTAGCGGTCGAGCAGCAGGTCGCCGATGGCCAGGCCACGCTCGGTGGCGTCGCTCACGCCCTGCAGGCCGAGGGTCCAGCGGCCGCTCGTGTGGGGCTGCGAGGGCGCTGGCCGCTGGGAGGCGAAGGCGGAGGTGGTGGGGCTTCCGGCGGAGTCGCTCGGCGCCATGGCGACGCGGCCACGGTAGAGCCTGCCGCGTGCGGCTCGGCTCGGTGCCCGATGCGCTGAGGTGCTCGCGGAGCCGGGACCGCCGGAGATCAGCGCTCGGAGGGGCGAGAGCGTGTCGTTGGTCACGCGTCCCTGCCAGACGAGCGCCCAGAGGGCGTCGGAGAGTTCGCGGTCGCTGGTCGACTCGGGTGCGAGCATGAGCCGCACGTGCCGCGACAGCTGGGGGAAGAAGCCCGGGCCGGACCCGGCAAGGGCGTCGAGGATGTGCCTGCCGCGCGCATCCGGTTCGCCCTCCGGCTGGTCGGGGAGCGTGAGGTGCGCCGTATCGGCGAGGTGCAGGCTGATCCAGCCGTCGCTCGAACCGATCGCGCCATGCCCGCGCCAGAGGACCTCGCCCGCCGTGGTGAGCTCATCGAGCATGCTCGGGTGGTAGTCGCGCACCCTGGCGGGGAGGATGAGGCTCTCGAGTGCCGAGGCGGGGACGGGCACGCCCGCGAGCTGGTCGATGACGGTGATCAGGCCGTCGATTCCACGCAGCTCGCCGCCGACGTGCTGCCAAGCCGGGAGGAAACGGGCGAACGCGGAATGCTCGACGGGCTCTATCTCGCTGCGGAGCGCGGCGAGGGAACGGGCGCGGAGGCGCTTGAGCACGGTCTCGTCGACCCACTCCGAGCCTTCGCGGTCTGGCCGGAACTCGCCCTCGACCACACGGCGGGCGAGCTCGAGTCTCGTGAGCGCCTCGCGCACGACCGCCTGGCCCGTGCCGTAGCGCGCGGCGACCTCGGCGACCGAGAACGGGCCGTGCGAGCGGGCGTAGCGGGAGACGAGGTCGCCGACCGGGTCATCCACCGGGTCGATGAACGCGACGGGGACGCCGATGGGGAGCGCGACGCCGAGGGCATCACGCAGGCGGCTGGCATCCTCGATCGCGGCGATGCGGTCGACCCCCGCGATGCGAACCCGCAGCGCGCGCTTCGCCGTCACGAGCGCCGAGACGTGCTCTTCGGCGACGGCGGCGGTGGCTGTGGGCACGTGCTCGTCGGTGGGCTCGTCGCCGTCGCCGTCGCCGTCAGCGTGACCGTCAGCGCCACCATCGGTGCCGACGTCTTCGCCGCGCAGGCGCTCCGCGATCTCGTCGACGCTGAGCGGGCCGAGCACGCGCAGGAGGTCGGCCACCCCTTCGGCGTCGCGCGCGAGGCGGTCGGGGGCCGTGCGCTGCAGCTCGGCCTCGAGCCTCGAGATGACCTTCGCATCGAGCAGCTCGCGCAGCTCGACCCTGCCGAGGAGGTCGGCCAGGAGGCTCGTGTCGAGCGCGAGTGCGGCAGCTCGTCGTTCGGCGAGCGGGCTGTCGCCTTCGTACATGAACGCGCCGACGTAGCCGAAGAGCAGCGTCCGCGCGAAGGGCGACGCCTGCTCGGTGGTCACATCGACGAGGCGCACCTCGCGGCCGGCGACGCGCTTCGCGAGGTCGACGAGCGCGTCGAGGTCGTAGACGTCGTGCAGGACTTCGCGCACGGCCTCCAGGATGATCGGGAAGGTCGGATACTGCTTGGCGACGTCGAGCAGCTGGGCCGCCTTCTGTCGCTGCTGCCAGAGTGGCGAGCGCTTGCCGGGGTTGAGGCGCGGCAGGAGCAGCGCACGCGCGGCCGCCTCGCGGAAGCGCGACGCGAACAGGGCCGAGCCGCCCACCTCGCGAGCCACGATCTGCTCGATCTCGTCGGCCTCAAGGGCGAACAGCTCTGCGCCGGGCGGTTCGGCGTCGCCTTCCGGAATTCGCACGATGATGCCGTCGTCGCTTGCGACGACTCCGCCGTCGAGGCCGTAGCGGTCACGGATGCGTGCCGCCACGATGAGCCCCCACGGCGAGTGCACGGGGGAGCCGTACGGGGAGTGCAGGATGATGCGCCAGTCGCCGAGCTCGTCGCGCGTGCGCTCCACGATGAGCGTGTGGTCGCTCGGGACCTGGCCGGTCGCGTCCTGCTGCTCGCGCACGTAGGCGACGGCGTTCTGCACGGCGTTGTCGTCCATGAGGGCGGCGAGTGCATCGGGCACCTGCCCCTTGGCGGCGATCTCCCTGGTGATGGCGCCGATGGCCTGGCCGAGCTCGGAGGGTCGCCCGAGCGCGTCGCCGACCCAGAAGGGCAGTCGTCCCGGCTGGCCGTAGGCCGGGGTCACGAGCACTCGGTCGAAGGTGATCTCGGCGATGCGCCAGCTGGTCGCCCCGAGCGCGAAGATGTCGCCGACGCGCGATTCGTAGACCATCTCCTCGTCGAGCTCGCCGACGCGACGCGGCCCTCGCTGCGCGTCGGCGTCTTCGGAACCGGCGAGGAACACCCCGAAGAGGCCCCGGTCGGGGATGGTCCCTCCAGAGGTGACGGCGAGCCTCGCCGCTCCGGGTCTTCCGGTGAGGGTGCCCTGGTCGCGGTCCCAGACGAGGCGTGGCCTCAGCTCGGAGAACTGGTCGGATGGGTACTTGCCGGACAGCAGGTCGAGGGTCGCCTCGAAGAGGGGTCGCGACAGGGACGCGAACGGCGCCGAGCGCCGGACCAGGTCGAACCACTCTTCGACGTCGAGGTCTTCGATGGCCGCTGCGGCGATCGTCTGCTGGGCGAGCACATCGAGGGGGTTGGCGAGCACCCGCATCCGCTCGATCTGTCCGGTGACCATGCGCGATGCGAGCACGGAGGAGTGCAGGACATCGGCGCGGTGCTTGGGGAAGATCGTGCCCTCGGAGGTCTCGCCGACCTGGTGGCCGGCTCGGCCAACGCGCTGGAGTCCGCTCGCGACCGAGGGAGGCGACTCGACCTGGACGACGAGGTCGACGTCTCCCATGTCGATGCCGAGTTCCAGGCTGGAGGTGGCGACGACGCAGCGGAGGGTGCCGCTCTTGAGGGCGTTCTCGACCTCGGCGCGAGACTCCTTCGACACGGAGCCGTGGTGGGCGCGTGCGAAGGAGAGCGGGGCGCCGGACGACTGGCCCGCCTGCCCCATGGATACTGCAGGCGGTCGCTGCGGCGCTGCCTTCGGGCTCGCGCTGTTCTCGCCGGAGGACCAGCGCACGCCGGGGGCTGCGGCGCTGTAGGGGTCTGCTGCCTCCGTCGTGTCGGCCGCCGGGGCATCGGCCGACGCGCGCTCGTCGGCGATCTCGTTGAGTCGGGCCGTGAGCCGTTCGGCGAGGCGCCTCGAGTTGACGAACACGATCGTGGAGCGGTGCGACTCGACGAGGTCGGCGATGGCCTCCTCGATGTGCGGCCACACCGAGCCTGAGGCCTCTGCGTCGGCTGCGGGGTCGCGCAGTGAGCCGGCGGCGGCCCCAGCCTCGAAGTCCGCGAACGGGTCTGCATCTGCGATGGCTCCGGATGCGTCGGCCGAGGTCGGAGTCGCGGCCCCGGCTCGGGTCATGCCGATGTCGCTGAGGTCTTCGACGGGAACTCGCACCTCGAGCTTGAACGTCTTCGTGCTCGGCGGGGCGACGACCTTGACCGGTGCGTTGCCGGCTAGGAAGCGGGACATCTCGTCGAGGGGCCGAACCGTCGCGGACAGGCCGATGCGCTGCGCCGGCTTGTCGAGGAGCGCGTCGAGGCGCTCCAGTGTGAGGGCCATGTGCGCGCCGCGCTTGCTCGAGGCGACGGCGTGCACCTCGTCGATGATGACCGTCGTCACACCGGTGAGCGTCTTCCGCGCCTGAGACGTGAGCATGAGATAGAGCGACTCGGGCGTCGTGATGAGGATGTCGGGTGGGTTGCGGAGCTGCTGTCTGCGCTCGGTGGGGCTCGTGTCTCCTGAGCGCACCCCGACGCGGATGTCCGGTGCCACCGAGCCGAGCCGCCTGGCGGTCTGCGTGATGCCGACGAGCGGCGAGTGCAGGTTGCGCTCGACGTCGACGCCGAGTGCCTTCAGCGGGGACAGGTAGACCACGCGCGTGCGCCGCTCGGCCTTCGCCTGCTCGCTCTCGGCGCCGCGCTCGGCCGCGAGCTGGTCGATCGCCCAGAGGAACGCGCTCAGTGTCTTGCCGGAACCGGTCGGCGCCACGACCAGGGTGTGGTGCCCGTCGGCGATCTCGCGCCAGGATGCCTCCTGGACCGCGGTCGGGCTCACGAATGCGCCGCGGAACCACTCCCGTGTCGCGGGGGAGAACGCGTCGAGTGCGGTCGTCTCAGGCATGACGACAACAGAACCACACACCACCGACATCAGCCTCCAGGAGGACCGGATCAACCTCCCGGGGGACGATCATCCAGCCGGCATGCGCGAAGCTGGATGCACCACGTTCTGAAGGAGTGATCTCACATGAAGCGTCTTGTTCGCCCCCGTAGCGGCCGCGTCATCGCCGGAGTCTGCGCGGGTATCGCGCAGCGATTCGGCTGGTCGCCGTTTGTCGTCCGCCTGCTGACCGTCCTGTCGGTCCTCATCCCGGGCCCGCAGGTCATCATCTACCTGGCGCTCTGGTTGCTCATCCCGAACGACTAAGGCGCTGGGGGAGCTACCCGAGCACACGCTCGAGGAACCCCGCCATCCGCACGAGCTCCTTCTCGGAGACCGCGTGACCGAGGCCCGCCTCGACGTAGATCTCTGCGTCGGCGTGGGCCTCGAGCCATGCTGCCGTGTGCTCGACCGCGAGCGAGGGGATGACCGTGTCGGCGTCGCCCCGCCCCCAGAAGACTGGCGGCCGGGCATCCGCGAGCTCGGCGTCCCCCGGAACGGTGCCGACGGCGACGAGGCCAGAGAGCAGCAGCGCTCCTCGGAATGCCGCGGGTCGCTGACGGAGCGCCTGCATGGCGACGATGCCGCCCTGCGAGTAGCCGAGCAGCGCGAGTGGCGCGCCCGAGTCGAGGACGCCGAGCGTGTCCAGGAGTGAGATGACGGCTGCCGCAGCGTCGTTCGCGCCCTGCTCGAGAGTGATCTGGGCGTCGGCGTCGACCGCGACCTCGCCCGTCATCGGGTCGGCGAAGCGCAGCGGGAACCACTCGCGGCCGCCCTGCGGCTGCGGGTGCGGGGCGGGCACGGAGACGTACCTGAAGCCCTTGGGCATCTGCCCGGTGAGGCTGAGGATGTCCGTTCCGTCTGCGCCGTAGCCGTGCAGTCCGACGACGAGCGGGAGCGTGCTCGTGGCCGCCGTCTCGGTGTCGCCGTCCCGCCAGAGGAGCGTCTTGGGATCGATACCTGTGGATGCTGTGCTCACCCGGGAAACATACATGGTCCACAATGGGGTCATGACGGTGCGCACTCCTGATCCTGAGTCCGGCTGGATGAACGACGACGAGCTCGCGCTCGTGCGGCGTCGCGTGCCGATGCTGTATGTCGAGGCCATCCCGGTGCGTGTCGACGCCTCGGGCAAGGTCGAGCACCTCGGCGTGCTGCTTCGGGCCGACAACGAGGGCGTCATGACGCGCTCGTTCGTCTCTGGGCGCGTGCAGTACGGGGAGTCGATTCGGGGCGCCCTCCTTCGGCACCTGGAGAAGGATCTCGGCACGATGGCGTTCCCGGCTCTGCCGCAGGCGCTCGCCCCCTTCACGGTGGCGGAGTTCTCGCCGATGCCCGGTTCCGGGCTGTTCGACTCGCGTCAGCATGCGGTTGCGCTCGAGTTCATCGTTCCGGTCGCCGGGGAATGCAACCCTCGCCAGGACGCGCTCGAGATCACGTGGCTGACTCCGCAGCAGGCACTCGATCCCGACCTCCTCGAGGAGCTCGAGGGTGGCCGCGGCCAGGTGCTTCGCACCGCGATCGGCCACCTCGGCCTCTGGCCCTAGGGGCGCCAGAGCCTCCAGTCCTTCGACCATCTGACCGTGGCCATCCGCTACTGGCTTGTCGTGCAGCCCTTTGATCGCGCCCTCGCGATGGTCGAGGGCGGTTTCGTGCAGGCACCGTGGGGTGCGCTCGAGGGGGTCGAGCAGATGCGCGTGTCCGATGGCGTGGCTCTCTACTGTCCGCGCGAGGTGAACCCGGACGGGGAGCCGCTTCGCAGCGTGGTGCAGGCGGGCTACGTGCTCGACGACGAGCCGTACCGCGCTGGCGGGAGGGGGTCGTCGCCGTGGCGCAGGGAGGTGCAGTGGATGCGTGAGGCGCGTCCTGCGCTCATCCGGCCGCTGCGCGATCTGCTGGATCTGACGCGGAACGACAAGTACTGGGGTGAGCGGCTGCGCGCGGGCTGGCTCGAGCTCTCTCGTCGGGACTTCGAGATCTTCGAGGACGCGGTCCGTCGGCCGTCTCCGGAGCCGAGTGCGCTCGGGATGGGGCTCATCCGTGAGACCGGTCTCGCGCAGTCGGAACCGTCCGGGGAGCAGCGAGATCGGGACCCAGGCGAGGATCCGTACGCAATCCGCTTCTGAGCGTCGGCGGACAGATTCGCCGAAGGCCGTGCTTTGCGGACGCATGTGACACATTATTGAGTGGAAGTGATGAACACCCCTGAGGTGTGCTTACGCTTTCCGACCAGAGCGAGCCTTACGAGCGGAGTGCCCATGATCGACGCGTTGGACTTCAAGCCGGCGGCGCAGCAGTCGAACCTGCGCGCCACCATCGAGGACTCCGTCGCCGCCGCGATCGTCTCGGGAGGGCTCGCGGCTGGCGAGCTCGTCTCCGTTCCAGCGCTCGCGGCTCGCTTCGAGGTGTCGGCGACTCCCGTGCGGGAGGCGATGCTGAACCTCGAGAAGCTGGGGTTCGTGGAGCCCGTCCGCAACAAGGGGTTCCGGGTGACGCACGTCTCCGTTGAGGAGCTGCGACAGATCGTCGAGGTGCGGCAGATGCTCGAGGTGCCGATCGTGCGCGAGCTGGCCGTCGAGTTCCCAGAGGCTCCTCGCGCCGAGCTGCGCGAGCTCGCGACCCAGATCGACGCGGCGTCCGCGGCTGGGGATCTTCCCCTGTACCTGGCGGTCGACATCGAGTTCCACGCGAAGCTCCTCGGGTTGTCCGGCAATGAGCGTCTCGTGTCGATCGTGACCGCGCTGCGCAGGCAGACGAGGCTGACGGGGCTGACCGAGATGCTCGGTTCCCAGGAGCTCACGGCCTCATCTCGTGAGCACGCGGATCTGCTTGTGCTGCTCGAGGCTGGCAAGGCGGATGAGGCTGCGGAGCTCATGCATCGGCACATCGGCCATGTCGTCGGCTGGTGGGCTGGGCTACCCGAAGAGGCTTAGCAAACCCTCCACACAGCGAAACACTTTGTAACAACTCTGTTTCAAGGCTGTGGAAGGGCCTTCTGCCGACCTCCGCCGAACAGTAATGTGTGACATCCCATCACCGGAGATGGTCCGGCGATTCTGACGTCTGTTCGGAAGGAACTCACCATGACTGCACGTCGTTCCACCAGCCCTCGGGGTGCTGGCATCTGGAAGAGAGTGCTCCTCCCAGGAGCTCTGCTCGCCACGGCCGCACTCGCCCTCACCGGATGCTCCGGGGGTGTCGCCGGAGGCGGAGACGCCGCGTCGGAAGACGGACCCATCAAGCTGGGCCTCGCGGCACCCTTCTCTGGGTCGGAATCGGCCTTCGGCCCGTACATGGAGAACGGCGCCCAGATGGCGATCGACGAGCTCAACGAGGCCGGCGGAGTCCTCGGCCGGCAGCTGGAGCTGGTCACCGCCGACGACGCGTGCGACGCGACAAGCGCGACCGCCGCAGCGAACAAGCTCGTCACCGACGGTGTCGTCGCCTCGGTCGGCGGCTACTGCTCAGGCGCCACGCTCCCGACGCTGCCGATCTTCAACACGGCAGAGATCCCCATGGTGATCCCGGCCGCCAACTCGAACCAGCTCGTCGCAGCAGGCCTCGACAACGTGTTCCTCATCAACGGCACGGGGACGCAGCAGGCTCAGGCGATGCTGAAGTACGCCGAGAAGCAGGGCGTGAAGACGCTGGCGCTCGTCGACGACAACACGGACTACTCGACGGACCTCGCGAAGTCGGCCTCCGAGCAGGCGAAGGAACTCGGCATCGAGGTCGTGCTCGAGGAGTCGGTCAACGCCGGCGAGTCCGACTACGCGGCCAACGTCAACAAGGTCGTCTCGGCGAACCCCGACATGATGTATTGGACCGGCTACTACCAGGAGGGTGGCCTGATCACCCAGCAGCTGCGATCGGCCGGCTACACCGGCAAGATCATGGTCGCGGACGGCTCGGTCGACGCGAAGTTCGCTGAGATCGCCGGCAGCGCCTCCGAGGGTGTGCTCGGCACGTTCACGCAGACCCCCGACATGCTCGAGGGTGCAACCGAGTGGATCGACGCCTACACCGAGAAGTTCGGCGCAGCGCCAGGACCCTACTCGACGCAGAGCTACGACGCCGTCCGCGTCGTCTCCCAGGCGATCGAGGACGCCGGCACCACCGAGGGCCCCGCGGTCATCGAGGCGCTCGGTGCCCTGGACGGCTTCGACATCTTCTCCGGCCCCCTCACCTTCACGGATGAGGGAACGCTCAGCGAGGGCGGCTTCGCCATCGTCACCGTCGGACCCGACGGCACCTTCATCCTCGAGGATGACCTGAAGAGCTAGTCAGCCACGGCGGGCGGGGAGGGAACTCCCCGCCCGCTTCTGCAGTCAGGAACCACTGTGATTCAACTCATCATCGACGGGCTCTTCGTCGGATCCTTCTACGCGCTCGTCGCACTCGGCTACAGCATGGTGTACGGCATCATCAAGCTGCTCAACTTCGCGCACGGCGACGTCTACATGGTCGGCGCGTTCGCCGGCCTCACCATCTTCTCGGCGTTCTCCGGACTCGCAGGTGGCGGCATCCTGTCGATCCTGCTGGTCATGCTCCTCGCGATGATCTTCACGGGCATCCTCGGCGTGACCATCGAGCGGGTCGCCTACCGCCCGCTGCGTTCGAGCCCCAGGCTCGCGGTGCTCATCACCGCGGTCGGCATGTCGTTCATCCTCGAGTACGGAGTGCGCCAGATCTTCGGCCCGGACCCCAAGGTCTACCCGACGCGTCTCGAAGGGGAGACGCTCGACCTGCTCGGCGGCCGCATCACGATGCCGCAGATCGTCATGATGCTCGTCGCGGCGGCGCTCATGTTCGCGCTCAACACGTACATCATGCGTTCCCGAGACGGCCGCGCGATGCGGGCCATCGCGCTCGACCCCACGGCGGCGCAGCTCATGGGCGTCAACGTCAACAAGGTCATCTCGCGCACCTTCTTCATCGGCTCGGCCCTCGCGGGCGCGGCCGGCGTCATGGCTGGCGCCTACTACGGCACCATCGACTTCCTCGCTGGCTTCGTCATCGGGTTGAAGGCGTTCACGGCGGCCGTCATCGGCGGCATCGGCAGCCTCTACGGCGCCATGCTCGGCGGCCTCGTGCTCGGTCTGCTCGAGGCGTTCGGCACCCATTGGCTCGGCGGGGAGTGGCGTGACGTCTTCTCGTTCGCGTGCCTGATCCTCTTCCTGTCCTTCAGACCGACCGGCATCCTCGGTGCACGCGTCGTGGAACGGATGTGATCCCATGACCGACATCAGACTCCAGGCGCCCGCGCCCACCGTCGAGCGGCCCACGCCGCGCAAGGGCATCCTGAACCCGAAGACGTTCATGAACCTCGTCGGGCTCGTGCTGTTCCTCTTCGCGTTCCTGCTGCCGTTCATCAACGCGACGCCGTACGTCATCTCCATCGGCACCTCCGCGATGATCTACATCATGCTCGCGATGGGCCTCAACATCGTCGTCGGCTACGCCGGTCTCCTGGACCTCGGCTACTACGCCTTCTTCGCCGTCGGTGCGTACACGGCCGGCGTCCTCAACACGCTGCTCGACATGCCCCTCATCGCGACGGTCCCGTTCGTCATCGTCGCGTGCATCCTCGCCGGGCTCATCATCGGCGGGCCGACGCTGCGACTGCGCAGCGACTATCTCGCGATCGTGACCCTCGGGTTCGGTGAGATCATCCGCCTCACCGCCAACAATCTCGAGGTCACGGGTGGCCCATCCGGCATCTCCGGCATCGACACGTTCGAGTTCTTCGGCTGGTCGTTCGCGGACGGCCTCACGATCGGCGGCATCGAGTTCAACGGCAAGATCCTGCTGTACTTCCTCTGCGTCATCATCGCCGGTGGTGCCGCGATCATCGCCGCTTCGAGGCTGGGCAAGGGCAAGATGGGTCGCGCCTGGCGCGCCATCAAGGATGACGAGGATGCCGCCGAGGCGATGGGCGTCAACACGTACACCACGAAGCTCGGCGCGTACGTGCTCGGTGCCGTCTTCGGCGGTCTCGCGGGTGTGCTGATGGCAGCGCACCAGACGGCGATCAGCCCGACCTCCTTCGTGTTCCTCAACTCGGCCCTGCTGCTCATGGCGGTCGTGCTCGGCGGCATGGGCTCCATCCCGGGTGTCATCGTCGGCGCGCTGCTCGTGTCGCTGCTGCCCGAGATCCTGCGCGAGTTCTCCGACTGGCGCTTCCTGGTGTTCGGCGTGCTGCTCGTGATCATGATGATCTTCCGGCCGCAGGGCATCTGGCCGGCGACGGCGATCCTGCCGTTCCTCAAGTCGCGAGCCAAGGGCGAGGCGCCGTCTCCGAAGGACGGCTTCTCGGCGCACGAGGCGCCCGACGCCAACATCGACCTCTCGAAGGAGCAGGCATGAGCCAGGTTTCAGGCACGGGTGACGTCTACGGCACGGCGCCCATCGACGTGCCGAAGACGGAGTCGGTGACCGCGGTCGCCGAGGAGTTCAGGCGGGCGCATCAAGGGGAGCCGTTGCTCTCGGTCCGTGATCTTCGGCTGCAGTTCGGCGGCGTGAAGGCGGTCGACGGGACGTCGTTCGATGCGTACGCGGGTGAGATCATCTCGGTGATCGGGCCGAACGGGGCTGGCAAGACGAGTGCGTTCAACTGCATCACCGGCTTCTATCGGCCGACGTCTGGCTCGATCACCTTTGACGGCGAGAGCATCATGCGCAAGCAGCCGTCGACGATCACGCGCCTCGGGCTGAGCCGCACCTTCCAGAACGTCCGCATGTTCCGGGACATGTCGGTCATCGACAACGTGAAGACGGCGATGCACGCGCGCATCCGTCAGAACGTGTTCCAGACGATGCTGCACACGTTCGGCTACAAGAAAATCGAGGCCCAGGCGCTCGAGGATGCGCGCGGCTGGCTCGACTTCGTCGGCTACTCGCTCGACGACGAGCTGCTGGCGTCGCAGCTGCCGTACGGCGAGCAGCGCCGAGTGGAGATCGCGCGGGCGCTCGCCACGCAGCCCAAGCTGCTGCTGCTCGATGAGCCTGCTGCTGGCCTCAACCACAACGAGAAGCAGGAGCTCATCGCACTGATCCGCAAGATCAGGGACCTCGGCGTCGGAATCGTGCTCATCGAGCACGACATGGGTCTCGTGATGGAGATCTCGGAGCGCGTGATCGTGCTCAACTTCGGACGAGAGATCGCCGATGGTCTGCCCGCGGACGTCAAGAACGACCCTCGGGTCATCGAGGCGTACCTCGGCGTCGAGGATCCTGAGGACGAGCACGAGTCTGAGGACGAGCACGAGGGCGTGCCAGACGGCGGGCCCGAGAACCAGCGAGTGGACGAGGGGGACCGGTCATGAGCGTCGAGCTCGAGATCAAGGATGTGGATCTCTTCTACGGGCGCGTGCAGGCGCTTCGTGGGCTGTCGATCGAGGTCAACGAGGGTGAGGTCGTCTCGCTGCTCGGCAACAACGGCGCGGGTAAGACGAGCACGCTCACGATGCTCTCCGGGTTGGCCAGAGCGAAGCGCGGGACGATCATGTGGCGCGGCAAGGACATCTCGAATGCGAAGCCGTGGGACCTCGTACGCGACGGGCTCATCCACGTGCCTGAGGGCAGGCGCATCTTCTCGACGATGTCGGTGCACGAGAACCTCCTGCTCGGTGGCTACCAGGTGAAGGACCAGAAGGTCGTCGCTGAGCGTGTCGAGGAGTGCTACGAGCTCATGCCGCGGCTCCTCGAGCGACGCGCTCAGCAGGGCGGCACCCTGTCGGGCGGTGAGCAGCAGATGGTGGCGATCGCGCGAGCGTATGTCGGCGGCCCGAAGCTGATGCTGCTCGACGAGCCGTCGATGGGGCTCGCCCCGCTGGTCGTGAAGCAGGTCATGGAGCTCATCGGGCGCATCAACGAGCGCGGTGCCACTGTGCTGCTCGTCGAGCAGAACGCTCGCGCCGCGCTCAAGGTGGCGCATCGTGCCTACGTCATCGAGCATGGCCGCGTGACGCTCTCGGGCCTCGCTGCCGACTTGGCGAAGGACAAGGCGGTCATCGAGGCGTACCTGGGCTGAGCGCGCTCGCGGAGCTGGTAGCCCCCGCTGGCCCGTCCCGGATGAGGGGCGGGCCAGGCTTGCACCCACACATGGTGTGTGACATATTACTGACAGGAGGTGCGAGATGGTCAGGTACGACGTCGTGATCATCGGCGGTGGCATCATCGGAGCGGCCTGCGCTGCCGAGCTCGCCGGCCGTGGCCGGCGAGTCGCGCTCGTCGAGCGCGGCCGCGTCGCGAGCGGCACAAGCGCCCACTGCGAAGGCAACCTGCTCGTCTCCGACAAGGGGCCAGGCGCCGAGCTCGAGCTCTCGAAGCTCGCCAACGCAGCCTGGTCGACGCTCGCCGGAACCTTCCGCGACGAGCTCGGCCACGACTTTCCCGATATCGAGTTCGAAGCCAAGGGCGGCCTCGTCGTCGCGACGACCGACGGGGGAGCGGCCGCCCTCCTGGACTTCGCGTCCACGCAGCGCCACGCGCAGGTCGCTGCGGAGCCCGTCACGCACGCCGAGGCTCGAGAGCTCGAGCCGTGGATCACCGAGCGGATGACCGCAGCCGTCTGGTACCCGGGCGACAGCCAGGTGCAGCCCACCATCGCAACCGAAGCGCTCGTCGCCCTCGCCAGGGCGCGCGGGGCGAGCATCCTCGAGCACCACGACGTGCTGGGCGCGATCCGCGAGGCGGGCCGCATCGTCGGCGTCCGCACCTCGGCCGGCGACGTCCGCGGCGCCGAGATCGTCGTCGCCGCCGGCCCGTGGTCCGGCGAGGTCTCCGCGACCCTCGGCGTGCCCCTCCCCGTTCGTCCGCGCCGCGGAGTCGTCCTGGTCACGGCGAAGATGCCCCAGCGCGTCTTCCACAAGGTGTACGACGCGGACTACGTCGGTGCCGTCGGGTCCGGCGACGCGGTTCTCATGACCTCGAGCGTCGTCGAGTCGACTCCGGGTGGCACGGTGCTCATCGGCTCGAGTCGCGAGCAGGTCGGTTTCGACGACGCGTTCCGCGCGAACGTGCTCAGCCAGCTCGCGGTGAAGGCGATCTCGATCTTCCCCTTCCTCGCCCAGACGGCCGTCATCCGCAGCTACTCGGGCTTCCGCCCCTTCATGCCGGACCACCTGCCGCTCATCGGCCAGGATGCGCGCCTGCCCGGCCTCTGGCACGCCACCGGCCACGAGGGGGCCGGCATCGGCCTCTCGCTGCCCACGGCGTCGCTGATCGGGGATCTCATGGACGGCAGATCGACGCAGATCGATGCAGCCCTGTTCTCACCGACCCGCCCGACGCTCGCCCGAGAGCTGGAGGCGGTCGCATGAGCGAGCGCGCCGACAAGCCCGTGCGCATCACCGTCGACGGTGAGACGGTCGAGGGTCTCGAGGGGCAGAGCATCGCGGGCGTCCTGCTCGGCTCCGGCCGCGTCTCCTGGCGCGAGACCGCCGTCGCGGGAAAACCGCGCGGCCTGTTCTGCGGCATCGGCGTGTGCTTCGACTGCCTCGTCACGGTGGACGGCGTGCCGGACGTTCGAGCGTGCCAGAGGCGCGCGTGCGAGGGGGATGAGGTGAGCTCCCAATGAGATCGACGCGGACCGAGCAGTCGACGCCACGCCATGTCGCCGTCGTCGGGGGTGGCCCCGCAGGCCTCGCGGCCGCGCTGGCCGCAGCGGAGGGCGGGGCGCGCGTGACGCTCATCGAGTCGAGTCGGGAGCTCGGCGGCCAGTACTGGCGTCATCTGCCGGAGGAGCGCGACGGCGAGGGGCAGGCAGCCATGCACCACGGCTGGTCGACGTTCCTGGACCTCGACCGACGTGTCCGCTCGCACGCCCGGATCACGGTGCTCGGCGAGACGAGCGTGTGGGCCGTCGGGCTGCCCGCGCTGGAGCTGCTCACCGGCATGTCCGATGCGGCCGACCGCGTTCGATCGACCCTCGAGCCCGATGCGGTTGTCGTCGCGACGGGTGCTCACGACCGCACCCTCCCGTTTCCCGGCTGGGACCTCCCCGGCGTCTACACCGGGGGTGCTGCTCAGGCCTTCGCGAAGAGCGAGCGCATCGCGGTCGGCGACGCCGTCGTGGTGGCCGGCGCGGGTCCGTTCCTTCTCCCCGTCGCGGCCTCGCTCGCCCAGGTCGGCTCCAAGGTCGTTGAGGTCGTCGAAGCCAACCGCATCCCGCGTCTCGCTTCGGGCTGGCTGCCCAAGCCGTGGCAGCTCGCGGGCGCCCCTGGCAAGGTGCAGGAGCTCTTCGGCTACGTCGCCGGTCAGCTGCGGCATCGGATCCCGTACCGAGTCGGCGAAGCGGTCGTCGAGGCGCACGGGGATGGGCGTGTAGAGCGCGTCACGATCATGAGCGTGGACGCTCAGTGGCGGCCCATCGCCGGCAGCGAGCGAGAGGTCGCGTGCGACGCCGTCTGCGTGACGCACGGCTTCACCCCGCGGCTCGAGGTGGCGATCGCGGCCGGCTGCGCGCTCGATGACAGCCGGTTCGTGATCATCGACGAGTCCTGCGCCACGAGCACCTCCGACGTCTACGCGGCGGGCGAAGTGACGGGCATCGGCGGTGTCGACCTCTCCCTCGCCGAGGGGCGCGTGGCCGGGCACTGCGCAGCGGGTGGTGCGTCCAGCGACCCTCAGATCAGCGGCGCCCAGCGCAAGCGCGCGATCTTCGGGTCGTTCGCGGCGCGCATCGAGGCGGCGCACGGCGTGCGGCCGGGCTGGCAGGAGTGGCTGCGCGAGGACACCATCGTGTGCCGCTGCGAAGAGGTGACCGCCGGTCAGCTGCGGCGGAAGGCCGCCGCCACGCACTCGCACAGTCTGCGCTCCCAGAAGCTCTCCACTCGAGCCGGTCTCGGCATCTGCCAGGCCCGCATCTGCGGCCGCAGCGCCGAGGAGCTCATCGAGACGGTGCTCGGGCGTGGTCTCGACGAGGGCATCGTCGACCGTCGCCCCATCCAGACCCCCATCCGGCTCGCTGAGCTGGCAGGAACCTCAGAAGAACAGCATCCCCTGACAGGAAGGCAACACCCATGACCGAAGCAGCCTCAACCCACCTCGACCTCGGCGGAGTCGTCGTCGCGACGGCCCTTCCCTACAAGGAGGACGCCTCTGCTCCCGCCGGCCTGGCCGTCGACTTCGAGGCGTACGCCGAGCACTGCAACTGGCTCATCGAGAACGGCTGCCGGGGCGTCGGCCCCAACGGCTCGCTCGGCGAGTACTCGTCCCTCACCGATGAGGAGCGCCGCAAGGTCGTGCAGGTCGCCGTCGAGGCTGTGGGCGACCGCGGCATCGTCGTCGCGGGCGTGCACGGTCCAGGTTGGCACCAGGCGCAGCACTGGGCTCAGCTCGCCAAGGAAGACGGCGCCCACGGCGTGCTCTGCCTCCCGCCCACCATGTACCGGTCGGCGGATGCGGATGTCATCGAGCACTTCGCGAAGGTCGCCGAAGTGGGGCTGCCCGTCATGATCTACAACAACCCGCTCGACACGAAGGTCGACCTCCGCCCGGAGCTCGTCGCGGAGATCGCGAAGATCGACGGCATCGTCGCCGTCAAGGAGTTCTCCGGCGACGTCCGACGCGCCTTCGAGATCCAGGAGGCCTGCGAGGCGGCCGGTTCGACGATCGACGTCATCGCGGGCAGCGACGACGTGCTCTTCGAGCTCATGATCGACGGTGCCACCGGCTGGTTCGCCGGCTACCCCAATGTCTTCCCCGCCGAGGCCGTGGCGATCTACGACCACATGGCAGCGGGCCGCTACGTCGAGGCGCGTGAGATCTACAAGAGCCTCATCGCGGCGTTCCGCTGGGACTCCCGTGTCGAGTTCGTTCAGGCCATCAAGCTCGGCATGGACATGGTCGGCCGCAACGGAGGGCCGTGCCGCCCGCCCCGCGCTGCGCTGACGCCGGAGATGGAGGCGCGCGTGCGTGCCGACACGCAGCGCGCCCTCGACGCGCTCGCCACCCTCAAGTAGGGTCGCAGCAGACACGGGGGTCGCTTTCCTGGCCTCTCTGCCGTCTGCTTGCGGGGGCTCTTCCCGCACCAATGCGACGCAATCCGGCAATAGCGCTGGTTGCGTCTGGCCCGCGGGGCGATCCCCCCTCATCCCGCTGGGCCGGCCGCCCGGGGCGTCCCCCCGCCCTGGGCGGCCCCTCACTCACGAACTTGAGGTCTTTTCGCATGCGAGCATCACGAGTCATCTCCGCCGTCGATTCCCACACCGAGGGCATGCCGACCAGGGTCGTCACGGGTGGGGTCGGGGTCATCCCCGGCGCCACGATGAACGACAAGCGGCTGTACGTGCAGGAGCATCGCGACGACCTGCGGACGTTCCTGATGCGGGAGCCCCGCGGGCACTCGGCGATGAGCGGCAGCATCCTCCAGCCGTCCACGCGCCCGGACGCCGACTTCGGCGTCCTGTACATCGAGGTCTCCGGTCTGCTGCCCATGTGCGGACACGGGACGATCGGCACGGCGACGGTGCTGGTCGAGACGGGCATGGTGGAGGTCCTCGAGCCGCAGACCGTCATTCGTCTCGATACTCCGGCGGGTCTTGTGATCGCTCGCGTCGAAGTGAGCGAAGGACGCGCTGTTAGCGTTACCATCGAGAATGTGCCCAGCTTCTGCGAACGCCTCGACGCCGTCGTCCCGGTGCCGGAACTCGGCATCGACGCGCTTCGCTACTCGCTGGCGTTCGGCGGGAACTACTACGCCATGGTCGACCTCGACGACGTCGACCTGCCCTTCGACCGGGCCCGCAAAGACGACATCATGCGCGCCGGTCTCGCGATCATGGACGCCATCAACACCCACGACGCGCCCAAGCATCCGACCATCGAGGGTGTCGACCACGTGCACCACGTCGAGTTCATCGCACCCGGCTCCACCGCCGCCCACTCGCGCCACGCGATGGCGATCTACCCTGGCTGGTTCGACCGGTCACCCTGCGGCACCGGCACCTCCGCACGCATGGCCGAGCTGCATGCCAGAGGTGAGCTCCCACTGCACACCGACTTCGTCAACGAGTCGTTCATCGGCACGAGCTTCACCGGCCAGCTCATCGACGAAGTCCGGGTCGGCGACAGGCCGGCCGTGATCCCGACCATCACCGGCCGCGCGTGGATCACCGGCATGGGCCAGTACATGCTCGACCCGACAGACCCCTTCCCGGCTGGATTCGAATTCTAGATTGGACTCATCGATGAGCACACCCACCCCGCATACCAGCGACGCCGAGCTCGAGCAGATCCTCGCGGCAGCCGCCGTGGCCGCCCCCCTCTGGGCGGCGACCCCACCCACGGAGCGCGCCACCGCCCTCATCGCGATCGCCGACGCGCTCGACGCCGCGGCGGGGGAGCTCATCCCCATCGGCATGCGGGAGACGGGGCTCGCGCAGGCGCGGCTCACGGGCGAGCTGAAGCGCACGACCGTGCAGCTCCGCCTCTTCGCCGACGTCATCCGCGACGGCTCGTACCTCGACGTCCGCCTCGACGAGGCCGACCCGGACTTCGTGCTCGGCCCACGGCCTGACGTGCGCCGGATGCTCGTGCCGGTGGGAGTCGCCGTCAACTTCTCCGCATCGAACTTCCCCTTCGCCTTCTCCGTGGCCGGTGGCGACTCCGCCGCCGCGCTCGCGGCGGGATGCGCGCTCATCGTGAAGGGGCACTCGGGGCACCCGGAGCTGTCCGTGGCCACGGCCCGCGTCGTCGAGGGAGCTCTTCGCGAGTGCGGCGCCCCCGATGGCGTCTTCGCGCTCGTGATCGGCCAGCAGGCCGGGGTCACCGTGCTCGAGGACAACCGCGTCGACGTCGGGACCTTCACCGGCTCGATCCGCGTGGGCCGCCTGCTCGCCGACAAGGCCGCGGCCCGCCCCCGCCCCATCCAGTTCTACGGCGAGCTCGGCAGCGTCAACCCCGTCTTCGTGACGGGGGCCGCGCTCGCGGAGCGCGGAGAGGAGATCGCTGCGGGCTACGCGGCGTCGGTCGCCGGTTCGGCAGGTCAGCTGTGCACGAAGCCCGGCTTCCTCTGGGTTCCCGCGACGGATGCGGCCGCCGAGCTGCAGCTGCGCGTCTCGCAGGCGGCCGAGCAGGCCCCCGAGCACCGGCTCCTCAACCCGAGCATCGGCCGCGCGTACCTCGAACGTCGGGCGGACGTGCTCGACGCGGACGGTGTGCGGGTCGTCGCCGAAGGTGCTGTGCGCAGCGATGACGACGGCAACGTGTGGGCGACGCCGACGATCGTGGCCGTGCCGGCGAGCAAGCTCGCGGCGGGCGACGAGACGCTGCTCGACGAGGTCTTCGGGCCGTTCTCGGTCATCGTCGAGTACGAGGACGAGACGTCGCTCGCGCCGAGTCTCGACGAGCTCTACGTCGGCAACCTCACGGGCACGGTGCACGCCGCCGCCGGTGAGCAGTCGCCAGCGCTCTCCGCGCTCGTCGCGGGGCTCGCGAGGAAGACGGGGCGAGTGCTCTTCGGCGGCTGGCCGACCGGCGTTGCCGTCACGCCCGCCATGCAGCACGGCGGGCCGTACCCGGCGACGTCGAACGACACCTCCACGTCGGTCGGCACCGCATCCATCTCCCGCTTCCTGCGCGGTGTCGCCTACCAGGGTGCGCCGCAGGAGGCGCTCCCGGAGCCGCTGCAGGACGCGAACCCGTGGGGTGTGCCGCAGCAGCGGGCCGCCGCGGGTCAGTCGGCCACCTGGGGCGCTCAGGGCTGAGCTCTCGGGGGTGACTGAGCTCTCGGGGCGTTCTTGGCGGCCAGGCGCGAACGCAGCGTCGGCGCCGAGGGTGCTGCGGCAGGTTCGCTGAGGCGGCCGCGCCTGCGCAGCTCGGGAACCACGTGCTCGACGAAGTCCTCGAGCGAGCCGGGCAGGAGGGCCGGGGTCACGACGAAGCCGTCAGCCGCCCCGGCATCCTGCCACTCGCACAGCTCGTCGGCGATGTCGGCGCCGCTGCCGAGCGGGGACGGCGTGAGCTGGTCGAGCGACTGGCGCAGGGCGAGGTCGCGGACGGTGAGGCCCTCCCTTGCGGAGACGGCCGCGAGCATGTCCTCGAAGCCATCGCTTCCCGTCGCGCCCCGGTGCGCGGCGAGGAAGCCTTCGGCGTCCCCGTCGAGTCGCAGTGTCGCGGCGTCAGCGTGCATGAGCCGCGCAAGCGAGCGCACGGCCGAGGCTTCGTCGATGTGCGCGAGGAGCGAGTCGCGGACGCCGACTGCATCGATACGCGTCGATCCAGCGATCGGCTGGATCGCAGCGCACACGCGGAGCTCGTCCGGATCACGCCCCGCGAGTCTGGCCCGCTCGCGAAGCTCGGTGCGCACCGCCCGGTTGCCGTCGATGCCGTCGGCCGCGACGAAGACCAGCTCCGCCCACTTCGCGGCGAACTGCATGCCGCGCGGCGAGGTTCCCGCCTGCATGAGCACCGGATGTCCCTGGGGGCTCCTCGGGAGGCTCAGCGGGCCGGGTGCCGCCGCACGTTCTCGCGGCGCCGGAGTGCGCGAGACGAGGCTCGGGTCGGCGAACACGCCGCTCCGGGCGTCCTGCACCAGCGCAGCCGGATCCCACGTGCCCATGAGCTCGAGCACCTGCGCCACGACGCGGTCGGCGCGGTCGTAGCGCTGCCCCTTCGGTGGGATGCGGTCGAGGCCGAGGTTGCGCGCCTCGGCATCCGTCGTCGAGGTCACGATGTTCCAGGCCACGCGCCCCGCGGAGAGGTGGTCGAGGCTCGAGAGCGTCCGCGCTATGGCGTACGGCGGCAGGAACGTGGTCGACACGGTCGCCCCGAGTCCGATGCTCCGCGTCGCCCCGATGACGGCGCTCAGCACGGTGATGGGGTCGAGCGTCACGGCTCCCTTGCCGCCGCTGGCGAGGGTCGTCGCGACGTCGCCGAGGGCGTCTTCCGGGATCGCGAGCGCGTCTGGCAGGAACATGAGGTCGAAGCCGCCGCGCTCGAGGAGTCGCGCGATGTCGATGTACGAGCTGGCGCGCAGCCAGTCGCCGTTCGAGTCCGGGTGGCGCCATGCGGCAGCGTAGCGCTGGGTCGGCGGGTTGACCATCCCGACGAGCGTGAGCCGACGCGTGCTGTTCTCAGACAAGCGACAGCCCCGTTCCCGCGGCGATGCCGAGCGTGGCCGCGAGTGCGAACGCGCAGAGTACGACGATGGCGAGTGTTGCGTCGCGGGCATCGAGCGCGACCGGGCGCCAGACGGTGCGGGGACCCGCTCCGAGGCCTCGCGACTCGAGGGCCTGGGCGATGCGCTCACCGGAGCGGATCGAGACGACGAGCAGAGAGAACGCGGCAGCGCCGAACGCGGTGATCCCGGTGCGCGGCGTGCCGTCTCGTCCGAGCGACGCCCGGACGGCCTGCGCGGCGCGGATGCTCTGCCACTCGCTCGGCAGGAGCTGCAGGAGGCGGAATCCGGCGAGCAGGGCGTACGCGAAGCGGGGGCTGAGCCTGGCGTGCTGTGTGAGGCTCGTCATGAGGTCACGGGGTGGAGTGCTCGCGATGAACGCGATCGACAGCATGCCGATGACCGTCGTGCGCAGCGCCAGGGCGAACCCGATGGCGAGGCCCTCGCTGGTCACCCGAACCGGCAGGCCTTCGAGGATCTCGCCCCCTGGACGGCTGAGCGCGTTGACCATGACCAGGCCGACCCCGAACGCGACGAAGGGGACGGATGCGGCGAGCAGTCTTCCTGGGGTGAGCCTCGTCGTCGTCAGCACGGCGATGATCGCGAGCACGGTCAGCAGGCCAAGGGTCAGCGGGTTCAGGATGAACAGCGTCGCGAGCGAGCAGGCGAACAGCACCGCGAGCTTGACGGTGGGGTTGCGGCGCTCGAGCGCGGGGCTCATGCCGCGACCCGTGTCGCGGCGTCGTCGAGCTCGCGCAGGATCGCGCGCGCCCGCTCGGCGGGGAAGCGCCGCGCCTGGAGCCAGCTCAGCAGCGGCGTTCGCTCGAGGCCCGCTGCGGCGAGGAGGCCCTCGTCCTCGAGGAGCTCGAACGGCGTCGTCTCGGCGATGAGCCCGCCTTCGGCGAGGACCAGCACGCGGTCGGCGTACGTGCAGACGGCGCGCAGCTCGTGGCTGGAGAAGAGCACGCCGCAGCCGCTGCGCGCGGTGCAATCGAGGGCGTGCATCGCAGCGATGCTCGAACGGCGGTCGAGGCCGAAGCTGGGCTCGTCGGCGAGGAGGAACGGCCGGTCGTGGGCGAGCATGGCGGCGATGCTCACCCGCCGCTGCTGCCCGCCCGAGAGGCGGAATGGGCTGTGGTCGAGGTGCGCCGAGAGGTCGAAGCGGGTGACCAGCTCGGCGATGCGCCCCGCGTTATCCGCTCCGAGGCCGTGCTCGATCTCGCGCCGCACGGTCGGCTGGGAGAACTGGTGCTCCGGGTTCTGGAAGATGAGGCCGGGGCGGGGGCCATGCACCTGGCCAGAGCGGGGCCGAGCGAGACCCGCGAGCGTTCGCAGCAGGCTCGACTTCCCGCATCCGTTGCGGCCGAGGAGCGCCACGACCTCGCCCGCTCTGAGCTGGAAGCTCACGCCTTGGAGGATCGCCTCCGAGGCGTTCTTGGCGCGAGTGCGCTTCGGCGCCCCGCCAGCGACGACGTCGAGGCTGTCGACGCTGAGGGCCTCCGCCTCGCGGCTCGGTGCCGAGGGCGTCGTTGCAGCTGTCCGGGTCTCGGCGCGCGCCCCGAGCGCGGCGACCCGGTCCGCGACCTCGTCGTTCGCGAGTCCGCCCTCGAGGCCGGTGAGTGCGGCGAGCTCCGCGTCGAGCGGCAGCCAGCATCCGGCCTCCTGCAGGGTCGCCGCGTGCTCGACCAGGACCCGCGCGGTCGGGCCGTCGTGCGCGATGACGCCACCGCGCGCAATCACGACCGTGCGTCCCGGGAGTCCCGCGATGCCGCGCGCTCCCGCGTACTCGTCCAGCCGGTGCTCGACGAGCACGATCGTGGATGCTCGTGCAGAGGCCGCGTCGACCGCCTTGCGCACCGACGAGATTCCCGCAGGGTCGAGCATCGAGGTGGGCTCGTCGAGCACCAGGACACGGGGCTCCGTGACGATGGCCGCGGCGAGGGCCACGCGCTGGGTCTCACCGCCCGAGAGCGTCGCCGTGCGACGGCCGGCGAGTACCCCCGCGCCGACGAGGTCGAGGGCCGCGCGCACCGCTGGCCCCATCGCCTCGGGAGCCCAGGCGTGGTTCTCGAGCGGGAACGCGATCTCGTCGGCGACGTCGGGGAGGCACACCGAGGAGCTCGGGTTCTGCGCGACGACGGAGAGGTGCCTGGAGAGGCGCGGCACGTCCGATTCCTGCGTCTCCACCCCGCAGATGCGGATGCGCCCGCTGACCTGGGCGGGGACGGTATGGGGGATGACCCCGCTGAGCGCCTGCAGCAGCGTCGACTTGCCCGCCCCAGACGGCCCGATGACGAGCACGTGCTCGCCCGGCGCCACGCGCAGATCCACTGGCCCGAGCCCGTCTCCAGAGGAGTGGATCGCCTCGAAACCGACCGCCTCGATGTCAAGGCTCGAGATATCGGCGCTCGAGCTGTCAGACCGCACGGCGAACGGCGAGCGGCTTCGAGTCCTGCACGATCGCGAAGTTGTCGAGCACGCCGGTGCGCACGAGCGAATCGACGATGAGCTTCGCGAGCAGGCCGCCGAGGATGATGCCAGAGGCGAGCTGGATGCCGAAGCGCAGGAACAGGATCTCCTGGCCGTACCAGCCCGAGCGGAACGCCGAGTAGAAGAACACGAGGCCCGCGCCGAGCGCGCCGGAGATCGCATACCGCAGCCACCCGTACTTCCGGTACCGGCCGAGCGCGAACGGCAGCTCGCTGCCGATGCCCTGGATGGCGGCGGCGACGAAGAGCAGGGGGCCGACGGCCGAGCCGAGGAACACGACCTCGATGACGGAGGCGAGCACCTCCGCGATGACGCCGACGAACGGCCGGCGGATGATGGCGATCGCGATGGGCGCGACGAGCAGCCAGCCGCCGAAGAGGAAGTGCTGGGCGAGGTCGCCAGCCGGCCCCATCGCGATGGAGAGCGCAGTCCACGCCTGCACGAGCGCCCAGTACAGGAAGCCGAAGACCGTGCCGAGCACGACCATGAGCACGATGTCCCGCAGCTTGAGGCTCATGCGCGAGCCTCGGCTGCTGTGTCGATGGCTGAGTCTGCCTGGCCGCGCGCATGACTGGGGCTGTTCAGGGAGATCGTGAGGTGGCTCGTCACGTGCTGCACGTGCGCCCCGACCCCCGCCCAAGCGACCGCGACCGTCTCGAGCACGCGCCCGAGGTCGCCGGTGAGCTTCGTCACGAAATGCTCGGAGGCCACGAACGTGCCGCTCGCCTTCGCCGTCTCGATGGCCGCGTAGATCTCGCGCATGTGGTCGGGCGTCCGCTCTGCCGAGCCCGCATCCTCGAGGGGGTAGAGCGCCCACTCCGCGCTCGCGAAGCTCCCAGACCTCCGTCCGCGGGGCGCGTCCACTCGCCTGGGGCCGGCGCCTCCCGGCAGATCGCAGACGGCCTCGCCGGGGCAGCCGCGCGACAGCAGCACCTGGATGGAGGCGTGCAGTCCCGTCGCCGCGATGTGCTGCGAGAGGTCGGTGAGCCAGCGCAGCAGTGACTGCTCGTCGCCGCCCGCGTAGGTGCTCACGTCGCCCGTCTCGAGCACGAGGCCGGAAGAGTCGGCGGCGTCGAGTGCGGCGAGGATCACGTCGACGTAGCGGTCGGACATGACCGAGACGGTGACTCGTGCGCCCACCCCGAATGCGAGCGGGTCTTGGGTGATGGTTTCCATGTGCGTGCCTTCCGTCGGAGCGTGACGGCACGGGTGAGTTGACTCCCTTCGCTGGCATTACCCAGATCAGGTTCAACGGTCGGAGTTCGAGTACTCCCTCTCAGCCCGACTCATCGGGCTCCCGTGCACGGCCACACTGTAGCCCCGGCGCCGTCCGCGCCTAGCTTCCTGCGCTCGTGAAGACCACGTGATTGCCTTCCGGGTCGAGCACCTGGAGGATCTGGAAGTGAGTGGCGTCTTCGATTCCACCGTGCTCGATCCTGGCCGCGTCGAGCCGTTCGGCGACACCGGCGAGGTCGTCCTCGGTGAACACCACCGTGGATCTGCCCGAGCGGCTCGAGTCGGCCCAGAGCTGCAGGCCGGCCTCGCTTGTGAAGTGCCACTCCAGAAGACCCGGCATCGGATTCTCGTCGGGGCCGCGCCCGAAGAGCCTGCCGTAATATTCCGTAGCCTGAGCCAGGTCGGACACGGTGATCTGCGCAAGTACGCCCTTGATAGCCATGCCCCGATGATGCTCGACGTCGGTGCGAGGAGCCTCCACGAACATGTCGCCACGTTGCGACGCGTAACGGGGCGCGTCAGGTGCCGTGGCCTCGCCGCGTGGCGCCACCTAGCGTCAGATCATGACGAACCCACACCGAATCCACCTCGGCGTCGCACTCGATGGCGCCGGCATCCACCCGGCCGCCTGGCGGGAGCCGAGCGCCCGTCCGGACGAGCTCTTCACGCCCGACTACTGGGTGGGGCTCGTCCAGCTCGCCGAGCAGGGGCTCCTCGACTTCGCGACCATCGAGGACTCGCTGGCGCTGCAGTCGTCCGAGCGGCTGCACGACGACGATCGCACCGACGAGGTCCGGGGACGACTGGATGCGCTGCTCATCGCCTCGCGGGTAGCCCCCGTGACCCACAGCATCGGTCTCATCCCGACGGTCACGACCACGCACACCGAGCCCTTCCACGTCTCCAAGGCTGTCGCGACGCTCGACTACACGAGCGAGGGCCGCGCCGGCTGGCAGGCTCGACTCTCGATCGGGTCGGACCACACGCACTTCGGGCGCCGCGACCCGGCGGAGTTCCTGGAGACCCTCGAGCGTGCTTCCACCGCGGACATCGGCGACCTCTTCGCCGAGGCCAACGACTTCGTGGAGGTCGTGCGCAGGCTCTGGGACAGCTGGGAGGACGACGCGGAGATCCGCGACGCCTCCACGGACCGCTTCCTCGACGCCGCGAAGGTGCACCGCGTCGAGTTCGAGGGCAGATGGTTCAGCGTGCGTGGTCCGTCGATCACGCCGCGGCCGCCGCAGGGGCAGCCCGTGGTCGCCTCCCTCGGGCACGCCCAGGTGCCGTACGAGTTCGCCGCCGCGAGCTCCGATCTGCTCTTCGTCACCCCGTCGGATGTCGCCTCGGCCGTGAGCATCCTGTCGGAGGTGCGGGCCGCCGAGCAGAACGTGGGCCGTGCCGGCGAGCCGCTCTCCGTCTACGTCGACGTGGCGGTATTTCTCGACGGGCCCGAGGAGACCGGGGCTGCTCGTCTCGCTCGCCTCGACGCGAAGGGCCGCACGCTGGAGCAGCCGCCCGCGGTGTTCGCCGGTTCGGCCTCCGAGCTCGTCGAGCACTTCGAGACGCTCTCGGCGCTCGGCTACGACGGCTTCCGCCTGCACCCCGGGGTCGTGACGGACGATCTTCCCCGCATCGTCGCCGACGTCGTTCCCCTCCTCCAGCAGAAGGGGCTCTTCCGGGAGCGCTACGAAGCGCGTTCCCTGCGGGGCCTCCTCGGCCTGCCGACCACCGTCCCGAACCGCTACGCCGCCGTCTAGGCCCGACTCGATCAGGAGATCATCGTGACCAAGAAGCAGATCATCCTCGCCGCCTACGTCGGCGGAGTCAACGAGCACACCCTCTGGGAGCACCCGGATGCCGGGAGCCAGATCGAGTTCTCGACGTTCAAGCACGCCGCCCAGAAGGCCGAGGCCGGGAAGTTCGACTACTTCTTCCTCGCCGAGGGGCTCGCGCTGCGCTCGCGGCGCGGCGAGATCTTCGACCACGACATCGCGGGGCGCCCCGACACCATTCCCGTGCTTGCGGCCATCGCCGCGGTCACCGAGCACATCGGGCTCGTGGGCACGATCAACGCCACCTTCAACGAGCCGTTCGAGCTCGCGCGCCAGTTCGCCAGCCTCGATCATCTGTCGGGCGGGCGTGCCGGCTGGAACGTGGTCACATCGTTCGACGCGTTCACCGGTGCCAACTTCCGACGCGGCGGCTTCCTTCCGCACGCCGAACGCTACGAGCGGGCAGAGCAGACGGTCAACACGGTCAGGGAGCTGTGGGATTCCTGGTCGGCGGATGCGATCGTCGCCGACAAGGAGTCTGGCCAGTTCCTGGACTCCGCCGACGAGGGGCGCTTCGACGTGTCGACGAGTCAGTTCGATATCAGCGGTCGCTTCACGGTTCCCCGCAGTCCGCAGGGCAGGCCGATCATCGTGCAGGCAGGCATCTCGCCGCAGGGTCGCGACTTCGCGGCCGCCAACGCCGACGTCATCTTCTCCCCATACTCGCGCCTCGAGGAGGCACGAGACTTCTACGCCGACATCAAGGGTCGGGTCGAGGGCTTCGGCCGCAACCGGGACGACCTCAAGATCCTCCCGCAGTCGAGCTTCGTGCTCGGCGACACCCGCGAGGAGGCGCAGGAGAAGGCGCGCTGGGTGACGGAGCAGCAGCTGAGCCCGCGCACCATCCAGGTGCGCCTCGAGCAGGTCTGGAACCGGGACTTCTCGGAGATCGACTTCGATGGTCCGCTGCCCGACTTCGACCCGGATGGGGAGAGCGCGCCGATCATCGAGGGCCGCGCCTTCACCTATGGCGACCGCCTTGCGACCGTGCGCAGGTGGCGCGAGAAGGCGGCGGAGAACGGCTGGAGCATCCGCGAGTTCGCGCGCCACGAGCTCGGCGGTGTGCGGTACGTCGGAACGGCGTCCCAGGTCGCCGAGGAGATCGACGACTTCGTGCAGAACGAGGGCTCGGACGGGCTGGTCATCGGCTCGCATCTCACGCCGGGCGGCATCGACGAGTTCGTGGACCACGTCGTGCCGATCCTCCAGGAGCGCGGCTCGCTTCGCGAGGAGTACACGGGGACGACGCTGCGGGAGAACCTCGGCATCCCCGTGCCCGAGCGAGGAACGCGCGCACCTTCGGCCTTCGCGCACTGACCCGGAATCCGCCCGAGGAGAAGAGGTGGGCGTCGGAGTTGAACTCCAACGCCCACCTCTTCGCTGTCCGGCTGCGTGCTCGACGCTGCGTTCGACTACGAGTTCGGGTAGGTCTCGCGGAGGATGCGCCCGAGGAGGGCGGCGATCGCGCCCGGCCCGGATCCTTCGGCGACGCGCTCGACGTCGGCGTTGTAGTTGGTGTTCGTGTTGATGTCGTACACCACCTGACGGCCGTCCTCGGTCTCGATGAACTCGATGCCGGCGATCTCGAGGCCGATCTCCTTCGTGAACGCGATGAGGCGCTCGACGATCTCGTCGTGCCCGCCCTGTCGGAGCGAGAAGATCGAGGTGCCTGGCTCTGGCGCGAGCTCAGCACCTGGGGGCACGACCGGGCGCCCAGTGTCTGGGTCGATCGCGCAGGCATCCGCCGGGCAGAGCTGGAACCCGCCGTGGATGGTGTCTGCCGCGATCGAGTAGATGTGTTCGCCGCCGACGATCTCGACGCGGGTGATGAACCCGCCTGCCGGTCGCAGGTACTCCTGCAGGAGGGTGATGCCGTCGAGCGGCTCCTCGAACTCGGGGGAGTCGAGGTAGCTCTCGAAGTCGGCGAACGCGTCGAAGCGGCGCACGCCGAGGCCCTTGCCGCCCTGGTTGTGCTTCGTGATGAAGGGTGTCGGGAACTCCCTCGCCGCGTCCCGCAGTCCCTGCTTGCCGATGACGGCGACCGTGCGGGGTGTGTCGATGCCGGCGCGGCGCAGCAGCGTCAGCTGGTCGACCTTGCTGACCTCGAGCTCGATGGCCCGCCGGCCGTTGACGGTGCGCCGGCCGGCAGCCTCCACCCAGTTGAGCACCGAGCGTGCGTAGTCCTTCGAGAGTGCGTGGTCTCGGGTGTGCGACGAGGCGCTGATGCGGGACCAGAAGATGCCCTCTGGCGGGAGCGCGTCGATGTCGAGCACGCCCTCGACGAGCCGCCACTCGAAGACCGGGACACCGGCCGCGTCGAAGGCGGCCTGGAACGGCGGCCACCATTCGGGGTTCTCGTGCAGGGCGTAGACGACAGGGCCAGCAGCTGCGGGCTGGGAGGAGGGAGATGCGCTCATGAGAAGAACCCTTCGACATCGAGTGCGCCGCCGGCCGCGTCGAAGTCGGCCCGTGCGGCGGCACGGAGGTTGGAGTCGGCGAGGAAATCGGCGGCCACGAGTGCGAGGCCGGTGCTCGCATCGGCGATGGCCGTGCTCGCGGCGTCGCTGGTCGCGTATTGAGCGAACTCACGTGTGTGCAGGCTCACATCCGGTGGGCTGATGGCGATGACGGGGTGGATGCCCGGCACGCGAACGCTCACGTTGCCGAAATCGGTGGAGGCGGCGAGGTGCGATGGCACGGACGCCTTCGTGAGGACGCGTCGGCCCCGCGCCTCCTGGTGCACCGCCCACCGCTCGGAGAGGGGCGTGTTGTAGCGCAGCGGCATCGTGAACGGCTGCGGGTCCCACTCGACCTCGACGCCCGTGCCGGTCGCGAGGGCGATGCCGTTGGCGATGTCCTCGAGGCGCAGGCTCAGCTCCTTCAAGGTCTCCGCCGCGTTCGAGCGGACGTAGTACTCGAGCTCCGCGAACTCCGGCACGACGTTGGGGCGCTGCCCGCCGTCGAGGATGACGCCGTGGATGCGGTCGCCGGGGTAGAGGTGCTGCCGGATGAGGCCCGTGGCCTGGTAGTTGAGGTTGGCGGCGTCGAGCGCGTTCCGGCCCTGGAACGGCGAGGCTGAGGCGTGTGCCGGGACGCCGTAGTAGCGCACACGCAGGATGCGTCGCCCGATGAATGGCTGGTCGGTGACGTCGTAGCCGAACGGGTGGATCATGATGGCGGCGTCGACGTCGTCGAATGCGCCGGCCCTCGCCATGATCTCCTTCCCGTTGCCGCCCTCTTCCGCGGGCGTGCCGTAGAGCACGATCCGGCCCGCGGGGAGTTCGTGGCGGCGGCTCGCCTCGACGAGCGAGAGGAAGGCGCCGACAGCGGAGGCGGCGATGATGTTGTGCCCGCAGCCGTGCCCGACGCCGGGCAGGGCGTCGTACTCGGCGAGGATCGCGACCGTCGGCGCCTCCGTCGAATCTGGTTTCGCTTCGCCGACGACGAGCTCCGCGACGAGCGCCGTGTCGAGCCCGAAGGCTCCCACCTGTGCCGTGATGCCGTGCTCTGCGAGCAGTTCGGCGATGTCGGCGACGCTCTGCGTCTCCTCGAAGCCCTCCTCGGCGTATTCGAAGATGCGGTGGGAGAGCTCGACCAGCTCAGGCTGCAGGGAATCAGCGGCCGCGCGGATGGCCGATGTGTCCTCGATGGAGGCTCCGTCGTGCGGTGAGGTGATGGGCGGCGCGGCGGCCGCGGCGATGGCGGTCTCTGCGGCCACGAGATCGAGGTAGGTGCTGCTGGGAGTCGTGGGAGATGCGCCCACCCGGATTCCGCGGGTCGCCCCTGTTGCTCGGGGTGCGCTGGTCGGGTCTGCTGCTTCGCTCACGTGGTGTGCTCCTTGCCGCCGGCAGCCCCGGGTGGGCCGTCCGCATCCATCGTGCCTCGATTCTCCGGGAGCGTGGTGGGCCGTGTCGGGGTCGCCGTCGTGGGCCGTAACGTGAAGCTGGATTACAGTGGCAGCGTGATGTTCATCCTCGGTGCCGTGCTGCTCGGGCTCAGCCTCGCGCTCACGACCTGGGCGCACTTCCTTGTCGGACGGGCGGGTGCCGGGCGCAGGCTGCCTATCTTCAAGGACCCGCCGGGGACGCCGAAGCTCGCGAGCTGGCTGCGCATGGGCGGGGCCCTCCTGGCCGTCGTCGCCGCCGGTCAGCTGTGGCACGTCATCGGGCTCTTCGCGATGCTTCCCGTCATTCTCGTTCTGTTCGTGCCGGGGCTCGTCATGCATACACGGCACGAGCGCGCGCTTCGCCGCTGAGATCCACGATCATCTTGCCCGTGTTGGCGCCGCGCATCATGTCGAGGAACGCCTGCACGGTGCTGTCCAGGCCGACGACGACCGTCTCGTCGTAGGCGATCTCGCCCGCCCGCAGCCACTCGACCATCCGCGGCTGGAACTCCCCGGCGAGGTGGCCGTAGCCTCCGACAGTGAAGCCCTCCAACCGCAGGGCTTGCTTGATGAGGTTGGCCATGTTGTCCGGACCCGCTGGCTTCTCGCGCTCGTTGTAGCTCGAGATGGCACCGCACAGCGCCGCTCGGCCGCCCCGGTTGAAGACGTCGAGGGCCGCCTCGAGGTGGTCGCCTCCCACGTTGTCGAAGTACACGTCGATACCGTCTGGCGCCGCCTCCGCGAGCTGCTCCCGCACGGGCCGTTCCTTGTAGTTGAAGGCGGCGTCGAAGCCGTACTTCTCCGTGAGGAGGGCCACCTTCTCGTCGGAGCCCGCTGAGCCGATGATGCGGCTGGCGCCGAGCTTGCGGGCGATCTGTCCGACCGCGGTGCCGACGGCACCCGCCGCACCCGATACGAAGACCGTCTCGCCCTCCTTGAGGCCCGCGATCGCGGTGAGGCCGACGTAGGCGGTGAGGCCGGTCATGCCGAGCATCGAGAGGTAGAGCGACAGCGGGACGCCGGGAATCTCGTCGACGACGCGGAACGACGCCGCGTCCTCCTGGGCGATGTCGCGCCACCCGAATGCGTGGAGCACGTGCGCCCCGACCGGGACCTCGTCACTGGCCGACTCGACCACGACGCCGACCGCGCCGCCGGTGAGCGTCTCGCCCAGGGCGTAGGGGGCGACGTAGCTCGGCGCGTCGGTCATGCGGCCGCGCATGTACGGATCGACCGAGAGGAAGAGGTTCTCGACGCGCACCTGACCTGGCTGCAGCTCGGCGTACTCGACCGTGACCGTGCGGAAGTCCGTTTCCTTGGGCCACCCCTCCGGGCGGGAGGCGAGCTGGATCTGCGTGCTGATGGCGGTTGAGGTCATCACGTCAGACAATCACAGCATTCTGACCAGACCGGTCGATGACTACATTCGTAGTGGATGCACTACGCCCGTAGTTTCTGTGTCGAGATCTCTGCGTCTAGAGTTCGGGGGTGCCCTCCACGCGTGATCGTTCGCTGACCGCCGCCCTCGAGCTCCTCGCATCTGGCGGGATGCGTGCGCTCACGCACGCGCGGGTCGACGCCGAGGCGGGGCTCCCGCGGGGGTCGACGTCGAACCACTTCAGGACACGTCAGGCGCTCATCGAGGGCGTCATCGGTCGCTTGGAGCGCAGCGACTACGCCGAGTGGCTGCTGAGCTACGAGTGGGGCGAGCCGAGCGTGGAGCGCTTCTGCGCGGCGATCTGCGCTGGGGTGGACGACATGACGGGCGTCGGCCGCACGCAGACGCTCGCCAGGTACGCCCTGGTCCTCGAGGGAACCCACAACGCGGTGGTCGCCGAGGCGATCCGGGTGGGCCGCGATCGCCTGCGGGGCTGGGCGGCGGGTGCCATCGCAGGTCTCGGCGTCGACGATGCCGAGGCCCGTGCGTCTGCGCTGTTCGCGTTCATCGACGGGGTCGTCCTGCACCGGCTCTCCCTGCTAGAGGAGGACCTCCCCGACGCGTCCGTCGACGTGCAGCCGACTGTGCGGCGGATGCTCGCTTCGCCTGACGCCGTGCCTTCCGCCTAGGGTTGGAGCTCTGCCGCCCAGGCTGAGGTCGCCGCGGCGATCTGTTGGCGCCCGTCCTCGTCGGGGATCGTCGCGGTTCCGTCGCCGGACTGCGGGCCGTAGTCGCCGAACATCGCGTGGTTCGCGCCCTCGATCTCCAGGGTCTCGGCGTCGGCGGGGAGCAGGCCGCGTGCGTCCGCTGCCTTCTGCGGGGTGCTGAGCCCATCGGCGCTTCCTGTGATGCTGAGCACGTCGAGCGATTCGTCGTCGGCGAGGTCGTTGGCGCAGTAGCTGCCGAACAGCAGCAGGCCGGCGACGTCCGGCGACTCGGCGAGCTGGCAGGCGCGGACTCCGCCGAGGGAGTGCCCACCGACGGACCAGGTGGTGACCTCGGGGGCGGCGGTCGTGTAGTCGTCGAGCGTGCGGGTGTCGAAGAACGCGAGGTTGAGGAGCGGCTGCGGGATGACGACGGTCATGTTGTCGTCGGTGACCAGGCTCGAGAGCTTCGCGGCGTAGGCCGACGGCTCGACCTTGGCTCCGGGGATGAACACGAGTCCGGTGTCGCTTGGCTCCTCGCTCGGGCTCAGCACGAGGGAGCCGTCGACCTCGGTGACCGAGATAGCTGGGTTGTTCGTGACCGATGCGAGGGGTTCCGGTTCGGCTGCCATGACCCCGACGTTCGCCCAGATCAGGAATGCTGCGATGGCGACGACGAAGACCGCGGCGATGACCGAGAAGGTCCAGATCAGCGCGCGTCGCAGCCGGCTGCGTCTGCGTCGCGGTGGCTGCTGGTTCGGGGGAGTTGCTGGCACCCGCCGAGGATATCGCTCAGCTGTGGGAGGGGTGCTCGACGAGGGTGGTGCGGCCGACGGGCTTCTCGAACGCGAAGACGGGGAGGTCGAATTCCGGGATGCGTCGCTCGCCGCCTTCGAAGCCCGACGCTCGGTAGAGGGCGACTGCTTCGGGCTGCCGAGAGCCGGTGGTGAGGAAGATGCGGGTATAGCCGAGGTCTCCGGCTGCTGCGTCGAGTTCTCGCAGGACCCGCTGGGCGAATCCGCGGCGGCGGTGCGTGTCGCGTGTCCACATGCGCTTGACCTCTGCGGTGGTGGAGTCGTATCGGCGGATGGCGCCGGCGGCGACGAGGAGGTCACCCTCGTGGATGCCGATGAAGGCGCCGTCGGGGGACGTGAAGTCGGTGACGGGGTACGCGGTGATGTCGTCTGTGTAGAACTCCCGGTACCTGGTTCGGTACTCCGCGTCGAGGATGTCGAGCACTTCCGACACCTCGGCGGAGGTGATGTCGAGGTGGCGGACGGTGAGCGCGTTTGTCATGCGCACATGGTGCTCCGCCTCCGGGCGTCTCGCTCTTCGTTCGGCCCCCAGGTGACGCCGTGTTTCGCCCCGCGAAGCGGGGTGTCGTCTCGTGTGCCCGTCTTGCGCAGGCTGCTGTTCCTCCGGACCGGGGATTCCTACGCTGACGGGACGACCTATCCAACCGGTGCCGCACGAAGGGCAGATCATGAGCATCACGCTCCGCATGACGCACGGCCAGTTGACCGACAATCGCACGACGGGCGGGCGCACGACCGAGGCACGCGCGTCTGATGGACATGCGGCCGGCGCTCCCTTGTTCGTTGTTCGCCTGCAGCAGGTGCTCTCGCGGGTCTTCCTCTCGGAGCGCGCAGGGGTTGGAGAGCAGAGGCTTCTGCTCCGCGGCGTCGGTATCGAAGAGGTCTAGCTCGGGGAGCGAGGAGGTCTCGCTCGGCGAGGTCTTAGAACGGCGGAGGGTCGGTGCCCGCGTCGCGTTCTCGCCGGGCGCTGCTGCCCCGCTCGACGTCCGGTCCTGTGCCTGTTCCTGTGCCTGATCCTGCGTCTGTCTCTGTCTCTGTCCCTGTCTCTGTCTCTGTCCCAGGCGCAGGCCCTGACCTTGACCTTGACCTTGACCTTGCATCCGCCTCACTCGTTGCCTTCGGCGGGCTGGTGTTTCCGGCATCCGCCGACGGCGCGAAGCGAACGCCTTGCCTGTCGGGTCTGTCTGTCAGGACTTTTCCGCTTGGTGTCGTCCACTGGAGGACTCCGCCTTCGAGCTGCAGAACCGACCACGGCGTTGCGTGCCTCATGACGTGGTGGAACACGCAGAGGTGCTCCAAGTTGTTCGTGCAGGTTGCACCGCCGTGCTGCCACTCATGGGTGTGGTCGATGTGGCACCCGCGTGCTGGGAGTCGGCAGCCGGGGAACCGGCAGTGCACGTCGCGCGCCGCGAGGAATCGCCGCATCGCCGCTGTTGGCTTGTAGGTGTCGACGGCCTGGACGGTGCCCGTGATCGGGTGGGTGAGAATTCTCGTGAACATGGGGGCGTGGGCCGCGAGACGCTTGGCTTCGTCGAGCGGTACCGGTGTGAGGCCGTCGAGCAGAGCCGGAGGGTGGCCGGGGTCGCGTTCGTCGGCGAGCAGCGTGGTCGTGGGGATGACCAGGTGCACCTTCGCCTGGACCCCGGATGCCAGGGGTGTGGAGTTCGGTTCGCTCGTGAGGAGCTGGTCGCAGATGAGGTCGGCGCTGACCTCGCCGCGGGTGCGCTCGTCGGCGGCGCCGTGCGGCACCTCTCCCGTTGCTTGAGCCTTCTGCGCCCGTGATCGAGCTCGCAGGACGAGTGTCGCTTGCTTTCTGACTCTGTCCCGGACGGCGGTGAGGAGAAGGAGTGAGCCGCCGACGTGGAGCACTCCGTGTCCGTCACCGGAGTCGGTCACGGACACGAAGCCCTTCATGCGCGTCACCTTGCGCCGCTCGGCGAGTGGGACCCGCGTGAGTTCCTCTGCGATGCGGGCGGTCAGCCGCTTCAGTGCCGCGTCCGTCAGGATCTGGGTGCTTACCTCGCGGAGTGCGAGGTCGACGTAGCGGGCACGCAGGGCGGTCTGCTCGGCTTCGACCTCGTGGGTGACGAGGAGCCCTGAGCTGACGATGGCATCGAGGTGGCGACCGGAGATGCGCCCGTCGGCCACGGCGTCCACTGCGGCCGGAAATTCACGCACGGCGTTCCACGAACCGGCGAGCTGCCTCATGACGAAGCCGTGCTTCGCCTGCACCTCGATCGAGATCTCTGCCGAGATCGACCGTACGTGCATGCCCATCTCGGGATGCCCTTCGGCGAGGTCGAGGAGGTAGCCGAAGTTGTACGCACGAGCTTCGAGCAGGATCTGCTCGGCGTCGATCGCACGCTTGGCGGATTCGATGCGGGCGGTCTCGGACAGGATGGTGGCGCGTTCAGCGGCGACGGAAGCCGGATCGTTGACATCGAAATGCCACCGCTCCTCGAACTTCGCCGCCGCTTGGTACATGGTTCCATCGTAGCATTACTCGAATGTAGATTCGAGGAATTGTGGATAACATTCGAGGCGAGATCGCTGCCATCGACGCGTCCTCAGGCCTGCCTCAGGGCAGCTGCCTCGCGACGAAGCCGAGCGCGGCGGCCGTGTCGACGATCTCGGTGACGGACTCGCGCGGTACGACGACCAGCGGGTGGGCGTCGCTGTCCTCCTCGAGGAACACGAGTGCGAGCCCCACGGGCGCGAGGAGCGCATCAGCTGCGGCGGCTGCTGTCGGCACGTCGCCGTCCACGTCGCCGACCTCATCGGTGTCGAGGCCGAGGCGGACGATCCGCGGAACTCCGGCCAGGGCGTCTGCGAGCTCCATGCCTGTGTCCTCGGCGTGGAGGTAGGCCAGCGCTCCGCAGTCGTCGAGGGCGTCGATGAGCGCGCCCCAGGCCTCATCCGCGCCGTCGTCCTCCTCGACGCCGCTCTCGTCTCGGTCGTCGTCGGACTGGTCCTCGGACTGGTCCTCGTCCTCGTCCCGAGAGTCGCCCTCGAGAGCCTGCTGGACGCTCGGCCAGATCTCGGGGTCGTCGTCGATGAGCGTGCAGAGGCGTTGCCAGGCGGTGTAGTCAGTCACGGCCCCGAGGGTACCTGCCCACCCGGGGCCGCGCGGCTGGCCTACGCTCCCGCGACTGCCGCGATAAGGGCATCCACGTCGTGCTCGGTCGTGTCCCAGGAGCAGAGGAAGCGGACGAGGCCGCGAGACGCGTCCCAGGTGTGGAACGCGTAGCTCTCGCTGACGCGCTCGGCGACCTCGCCGGGGAGAATGGCGAAGACGCCGTTCGCCTGGCGGGGGAGTGGCACTGAGCAGCCGTGGACGCGCTCGATGCCGGCGGCGAGGCGCGCGGCCATGGCGTTGGCGTGCTCCGCGTTCTCGCGCCACAGCTCGTCACCGAACAGTGCGAGGAGCTGGGCGGAGGTGAAGCGCATCTTCGATGACAGCTGCAGGTCGATCTTGCGGGCCTCTTCGGTGCCGTAGACGGCTTCCGGGTTGACGACGACAACCGCTTCGGCGGCCAGCGCGCCGTTCTTGGTGCCGCCCAGGCTGATGACGTCGGCCCCGGCCGCGCTGGAGACCTCGGCGAGCGTGCAGCCGAAGTGGGCGGCGGCGTTCGAGAGGCGCGCGCCGTCGACGTGCAGCCACATGCCGCTCGCGTGGGCGACGTCGGCGAGCGCCCGAACCTCATCTGGCGAGTAGGCGGTGCCGACCTCGGTCGCCTGGCTGATGCTCACGGCGAGGGGCGTGGCCCGGTGCACGTCGCGGCGCACGGCTGCGGCCCGCTCGATGTCCGCCGGAACGAGCTTGCCGTCCGCCGTCTCGACGGTGAGGAGCTTCACCCCGCCGACGCGCTCCGGGGCGGCGTTCTCGTCGGTGTTGATGTGCGCTGAAGCCGGGCATACGACGCCGCCCCAGCGCGGCACCATCGACTGCAGCGCGACGACGTTGGCACCGGAGCCGTTGAAGACCGGCAGGCCGATCGCCTCCGCGCCGAAGAGGTCCTTGCACAGCGCCTGGAATGCCGCCGAGTAGGGGTCGCCCCCGTAGGCGCCGACATGCCCGCCGTTGGCGGTGACGAGCGCATCCAGGACCTGCGGGTGAGCGCCCGCGGCGTTGTCGCTCGTGAAGGTGCGGAGGTGGGGGTCGTGCAGCTGCGTGATCACCGATCCATTCTTCCGCACGTGCCACATCGATGAGAACTCATGGGTTCGCGTCTACGCTCTGAGCTATGAGCAACGCGGAGGCCAACCCCATCGAGGCACAGCTGCAGGCCGCCTACGAGACCGGGCAGGTGGTGGCCGGTATCGAGCTGCTCCTGCCGCGTGAGGTGCCGCTTGGTGGCCCGCGCTCGCTGCCTGTCCTGCGCTCGCTGCCCAACAAGTTCCGCCACTTCATCGGCGCCTGGTGCTTCATCGACCACTACGGCCCCGTGGACGTGCCGTCGGGTGCTGGCATGGATGTGCCCCCGCACCCGCACACGGGGCTGCAGACCGTCAGCTGGCTGTTCTCCGGCGAGGTCGTGCACCGGGACTCCATCGGCAGTTTCCATGAGGTCGAGCCCGGTGGCGTCAACGTGATGACCGCCGGGCGTGGCATCACCCACTCGGAGGTGTCCGCTGATCGCCCTGATCGGGCCCGCGTGCTGCATGGCGTGCAGCTCTGGGTGGCCCTGCCAGCTGCGCAGCGGGATATCGCGCCGGCCTTCGTCGGCCTGGACCGATGTTCATCGCTGCGACTGCCGTCTCCCACGACGGCTGGGACCCCCGTCGAGGCGACCATCTTCATGGGGGAGTTCGCGGGCCTCCGCTCGCCTGCGCCCAGCTTCTCGCCGCTTGTCGGCGTCGAGCTCGCCTTCTCCGGTTGCGCGGAGGCGCAGCTCGACCTCGAGCCCAGCTACGAGCACGGCATCCTCGCGTGCTCTCCCGGCATCACGGTCGACGACGTCGAGCTTCCCGTCGGAGCCGTGGGCTACCTGCCCACTGGCACTGACCGCGCGATCGTGGGCGCGAGTGATGGCGGGCGCGCCCTGCTGCTCGGTGGAGCGCCCTTCGAGGAGAAGATCGTCATGTTCTGGAACTTCGTCGGTTCCTCCCACGACGACGTCGCGGCAGCTCGCGACGAGTGGCAGCGGAGCAGGTCGAGTGCCGGCACTGATGCCCGTTTCGGCCGCGTCGACAGCCACGAGGGCAGGACGCTCGCCGCTCCGACGCTCCCGAACGTCCGGCTCAGCCCGCGCGGGCGAACCCGCGAGGACTGAGCCGGCCCTGAGCGGGACCGCTATCGCGCGCGGTCCTCGGGGTCGATGATGGGGATGGCGTTCGTGAACACCGATGCCCGCTCCTGCGCCTGGACGCTCCCGGTGAAGAGCCCGGACCCGCCGGCGCTGTCGTCGTCGTTTCTGGTGTCCTCCGCCTGCGATGCCCGCGATGCGGCATCGCCCGGACCTGCCGACTCGGTGATGAGCACACGCTGCACGGGCAGCGCCGACGGCATGGTGCGCTGCATCCACGTCACCATGGCCTCGCGCACGAAGCAGCGCAGGTCGAAGAGGGTGGGCGCATCCACCGCGGTGACGAGGATGCGGATGCGGACGAGTCCGCCCGTCGCCTCGGTCACCTGGAGGACCTGCGCCCGCCCATCCCAGAGGTCGGTCTGCGTGAGCACCTCGGCGAGGCGCTCTCGCATGAGCGCCGGGGAGACGCGCCAGTCCACGTCGAGCTCCACGGATCCGAGCAGCTCGCTGCCCTGCCTCGTCCAGTTCTGGAAGGGCTGGGTCGTGAAGTAGGTGCACGGCAGCACGAGGCGGCGGTCGTCCCACAGGTCGACGACGACGTAGCTCAGCGTGATCTCGCCGATACGCCCCCACTCGTCTTCGACCACGACGACGTCGTCCACGCGCAGCGCCTCGCTGAACACGAGCTGCAGGCCCGCGAAGATGTTCGCGAGGACCGACTGGGCTGCGAGGCCCGCGACCACGGAGGCGATGCCGGCGGAGGCGAGGAGGCTCGCCCCAACGGTCCGCACCGCAGGGAACGTGAGGAGGATCGCCCCCAGAGCGATGACGATGATCACCGCGACTGCGAGCCGCCGGAGGATGAGGGTCTGCGTGCGAATGCGCCGAGCCACGCGGTTGTCCGCCACGTCGATGCGGTTGCGACCCAGCGTGATGTCCGTCGAGAAGGCGACGAGTCCCGCCATGAGCCAGGCGCCGGCGGCGATGATGAAGATCGTGAGCGCGTGGTAGATGAGGTCGCGCCAGGACCCGTCACCGTCGGAAGGGAAGGCGACGGCGACTGCGGCCCAGAGCGCGATGATGAGCACGACGACGCGGAAGGGGCGCCGCGTGTGTCGCACGAGCGGCTCCGGCCAGCGAAGGCGCTTCGCGACGAGGCGGATGATGAGCGCGACGAGCGCGGTGAGCGTGACGGCCGCGACGACGGCGACGGCAATCGAGAGGGCGAAGTTCCACCAGGGATCGAGCACGTTCCTCCTCGGGGAGTGGAGGGCCCCTCCGTGCGGGAGTGGAGGGCTGGGGAAGCAACGCTAGTGAGCGAGCCTCCGTGCTGCCTGGCCTGCCCGCCAGCGCGCACATCTCCGCACCGGGGTTCAGCCCCGGGATTCAGCCCCGTCGCTCAGCCTCCGAGCGCTCCCGCCACTGGATGAGGTACCGCCGGTCGAAGGAAGGTGCGCACCGGAGGCAGGAGACGAGCCTGCCGCGCGTCGGGCGGCGGAACCTCAGGACCTCGTGCCCATTGGGGCAGACCCCGACCCACTTCGCGAACTCGGTCGCCACTTCGCCGTCGTGCGTGCGACCGCCGACGTAGCCGAGCTCGTCGGCGATGCGCTTCCATTCGGGGCCGTGCCCCGCCTTGTGCCCGGCGACGGCGTGGGCGACCTCGTGCAGCAGCGTCTGGTGCACCGTGTCGTCGTCGTAGCGGGCCGAGAGGTAGCGGGAGACGGTGATGCGCCTGTCTCGGAAGTTGCAGGCGCCAGCGCGCTTCTTCGCGTGATCGAAGCCGAAGCTCCAGCTCTCGTCGAGGTGCATGCGGATGAGCGCTTCCGCCCAGACTCGCACCTTGGCCAGGTCGGCCACGGGCCCCGCCCCTAGGAGTCGATCGAGGTGATCGGCTCGCTCAGCTCCGAGGAGGGCTCCTCGTCGCCCTCGAGGATCGCGCGGGTGACGCGGATCGCGAACTTCGAGGACTGCAGCTGGTCGGCCGCGACGCCCCTCGCAAGGCGAAGCTCGTGCGCGCGCTCGAAGTCGACGAGCGCGTCGGTGTACTCGCGCTGCTCGAAGCGCACTTTGCCTCGATGCTGCAGGGCGAAGGCCGCGAGCTCGTCCCATTCGTGGGTGAGGGCCTCGTCGACGCAGTTGTTCAGGTCCTGCAGCGCGACGTCGTGCTTGCCCTGGAACTGCTGGACCTGAGCCTTGCGGATGCGAGCGGCGAGGGCATCCTCGCGGGCTCCCGTGAACCGGGACTGCCGGTAGGCGGTCTGTGCGGTGTCGAACGCCTCGTCGAGCCGGCCGAGCATGCGCAGCAGCGCGACCTTCTCGTTGAGCGCGGAGAGGGACCGAAGCACGGCGATCTCCGCCAGGCGAGCCTCCGCGGCGTCGATGTCGATGCGCTCGCGGAGGGTCTCCGGGTCGTAGCCGAGGATGATGGGAGCGTCTGACACCCCAGCAGGTTAGCCGCAGCCGTGACGGAATAGGCGCATCCCTCGCCGCGTTGTGGAGAGCCGGTCGGTCGGCCTTCTGCTCCCGACTACCAGCCGCCCTGCCTGCGCTCGCGGAAGACGCTCTTCCCGGGCAGTGGAGACGCCGTCGCGGAGGCATCGCGCGCGGCCTCCGTGCCGCGCACGAACTCGCGAACCGCCTTCCCGCGCACGACGACGGCTGGCGGGAAGCCAGATGCGACGCGCCTCTCGAGGCCGGGCAGCGAGAGCGCTTCCGGCGAGCGGGAGGCGACCGCGGCGATGTTCCCGAAGCGGCGGCCCTTCAGCATTGCAGGGTCGCCGACGAGCGCGACCTCGCCGAATACCTCGATCAGGGTTGCGACCTCGGCCCGCGCGAAGGCGAGATCGTGGCCGTCGGCGATGTTGACGAGCACGATGCCGTCCGGGCGCAGGAACGGCTCGAGTTCGGCGAAGAACTCGACGCTCGTCACATGCGCCGGCGTCTGTGCGCCGGAGAAGATGTCCACGACGATCGCATCGACCGAGCCGAGGAGCCCCCGGGGGAGTCTGCCGAGCTGCTCTCGTGCATCCCCGTAGCGGATGCGGATGCTCGCGCCGGCGGGAAGCGGAACGACCTCGCGCACGAAGTCGACCAGGGACCGCTCGAGCTCGACGACCTGCTGCCTCGAGCGCGGCCGCGTGGCGTCGACGTAGCGCGGGATCGTGAGTGCTCCGGCGCCGAGGTGGAGGGCGGTGATCGCCTCTGCCTCGGGGAACGCGAGGTCGAGGACGTAGCCCATGTGCCGGATGTAGCCGAAGGAGAGCTCCCTGGGGTCGAGCGGGTTGACCGCGGACTGCGGGGTGCCGTCGACGATGAGGGTCCACTCCTCTCCGTCGCGCGAGAACCGCGCCTGAGCTCCGGAGTCGAGCGTCACGCTCGTCGCGGGGATTGCACTGCTTGGGGTCTTGCTGCTGGCTGGCGACACCTGGCAAGTCAAGCAGAGACACGCGGATTTCGAGCAAGGGTGACCTTGTTTGGAATCATTCAAAAGAACGGCCACGATGGTCTCATGACCACCAGCATCGAGCACGCGAGCAGAGAGCGGCGGGACGCCGCGTTCTGGCGGACCTCGCTGCGCCGGGCCGGTCTTCGTGTCACCCGTCAGCGGGTCGCGGTGCTCGAGCTGCTCGACGCCAGCCCGCACTCGTCCGCGGAGCGAATCTTCGCCGCGGCGACCCCCCAGCGCGCCGAGCTCGGCTCGCTCACCCTGCAGGCCGTCTACGGAATCCTCGACGACCTCGGCCGCACCGGCCTCGTGCGCCGCTTCGACGCGCCGCGCACCGCGGCCCGGTTCGAGACCCGTATCGGCGACAACCACCATCACGCCGTCTGCGACGAATGCGGCCGCATCGAGGACATCGACTGCGCCGTCGGCGAGGCGCCGTGCCTCGTTCCGGCTTCGCCGAGCGGCTTCGCGGTGCACACGGCGGAAGTCGTGTATCGGGGTGTCTGCGCCGACTGCGCGACGCCCTGACCCCAGATCCCCTTCCCAGTCCACAGCCCAGATGAATCCGACAAGGAGCGTTTATGACTGAGTACATCGACCCGACAGTCCCATCGACCGAGACCAACGGCTCGCCCACCGAGAGCGACCGCAACTCCCTCAGCGCCGGAGCAGACGGCCCCCTGATGCTCCACGACGTGCGCCTCGTCGAGACGCTCGCGAGCTTCAACCGCGAGCGCACCCCGGAGCGCAACCCGCACGCCAAGGGTGCCGGCGCGTTCGGCACGTTCACGGTGACGGAAGACGTGTCGCAGTACACGCGTGCCGCCGTCTTCCAGCAGGGCGCCGAGAGCGAGACGCTCCTCCGCTTCTCGACCGTCGCCGGCGAGCAAGGCTCCCCTGACACGTGGCGCGACGTTCGTGGCTTCTCGCTTCGCTTCTACACGAGTGAGGGCAACCTCGACATCGTCGGCAACAACACGCCGGTCTTCTTCCTCCGCGACCCGATGAAGTTCCCGCACTTCATCCGCTCGCAGAAGCGCCTCCCTGACTCCGGACTCCGCGACAACAGCATGCAGTGGGACTTCTGGACCCTCAACCCGGAGACCGCCCACCAGGTGACCTACCTCATGGGAGACCGCGGACTCCCGCAGTCCTGGCGGCACATGAACGGCTACGGCTCGCACACCTACGCGTGGATCAACGCGGCAGGCGAGCGCTTCTGGGTGAAGTACCACTTCATCTCCGAGCAGGGCGTCGAGGTGCTCTCGAACGATGAGGCGGAGAAGCTCGCCGGCTCGGACGCCGAGTTCCACCGCCGCGATCTCTTCGACGCGATCGGCCGCAAGGACTTCCCACGCTGGAAGCTGAGCGTGCAGGTCATGCCCTTCGAGGAGGCCAAGACGTACCGCATCAACCCCTTCGACCTGACGAAGGTGTGGCCGCACGCCGACTACCCGCTCATCCCGGTCGGAACGCTCGAGTTGAACCGCAACCCGGAGAACTTCTTCGCGCAGATCGAGCAGGCTGCGTTCTCCCCGTCGAACCAGGTGCCGGGAACCGGCATCTCGCCGGACAAGATGCTCCTCGGCCGCGTCTTCGCGTACCCGGATGCGCAGCGGGCGCGCATCGGCACCAACTACCAGCAGCTCGACGTGAACCGGCCGAAGAACGCGACGAACTCGTACACGTTCGACGGCAACATGACGGTGTCGCACTCCGGTGCGGCTCCCGTCTACGCGCCGAACTCGTTCGGTCGCCCCTACGCGGACCAGACGGGCCCGGTCGAGAACTCGTGGGAGACCGACGGCGATCTCGTGCGCAGCGCGTACACGCTCCGCCAGGACGACGACGACTTCTCGCAGGCCGGCACGCTCATCCGCGAGGTCTACTCGCCGGAGCAGCGTGACCGCCTCGTGGAGACCGTGGCGGGAGCCCTCGAGACGGTTGTCGAGCCCGTCCGCTCGAACGCCTTCCAGTATTGGACGAACATCGACGCCGAGACGGGTGCGCGCATCCGCGCTGCCGTCGAGGCGAACGCCGTGGACACCGACCCGGCACCCGTGGGCGTCGGCCACTAGCCACTGACCCGCAGAGACAGGCGTGCCCCCTCGAGAGCTTCTCGAGGGGGCACGCCTTTCGTGATGGAGCCGAGGGTCAGGATGCTCGCCAGTATCCGCAGTTGCGGGACTCGAAGGTGCTGTCGCTCGCGTCGATCGTCACGACGATCTCTGCCTGGGGCTTGTCGTAGGACGACTCGATCCACTCGCCCTTGGCGTCGTAGCGGAACCAGCGGCAGGTGTCGCTCGGCATCTCCGGCTTGTACGTGCCCGGCTTGATGTCGCTGCCGACCTTCCAGACGCCATCGTTGAATCGCGTGCCGTCGATGCCTGCCTTCACGTTCGCCTCATAGGTGCTGAGCGAGGTCTTGGTCGGGTCTGCATCAGGGTGATCTGGGCACAGGATGAGCGCGGCCGCGATCTGCGATGCCTGCTCATCGTTGGAGATGCCTGGCGAGACCGCGAAGTAGAAGCCGGGGGTCGCGCAGAGCGCGTAGACGTCCGCAAGACGGACGTCGTCGGCGCCCGCCTCCTCCTTGGCGTCATCGGTGGCGGCCTGCCCGAGGGCATCGAGCGCCTTCTGCTCGGTCTCCGTGAAGGTCGTCCCACCGTTGGACTTGCCTGTGCAGCGCGTCACGTCATCGCCGAGCGCCCAGATCTCCGCGAGATCGGAGGGTGCTTCGGTGAAGCTCCGTGAGTCGGCCATCCTGCACGAGTAGGTGACGGCGAAGGCCGCGGAGCCGGAGGATGTGGCCGACGGTGGCTCGCCTGGTCCCGAGGGTGTCTCCGCCGAGGAGGTGGAGGTCGCCTCGACCTCAGGGGGCTGGCCGCCCGTCGCCTGGTTGACGAGGGCGCATCCCGAGAGGAGGAAGAGGGCGGTGAGCGCGAGCGCCGACGAGCGCATGAGCTTCTTCACGGGGGTCTCCTTCGATGCGGGGCTTGGCGCGTCCGGGGCCAGCGGGTCGCTTCCTCGCGACCCGACGGAGCCGATCTGCTGGAAGACACGCTAACGGAACAGGACCATCCGGCGTGCATGCGGGGGAGTACTCCCCGCATCCGCGGCCGTGTCTGCGCACGCGCGTTCCTGGCGATGAGCGTGGCAGCGAGCGTCGCGAGAGCAGTGGGGGCAGCGGCACGAATGCCACTGCCCCCACTGCCCTCACTGCGACGAATGCGGTGCTCGTCGAGCCGCCGCTACGCGTCGCGGCGGCGTGCGAGCGCCAGGGCTCCGAGCGCGAGTGCCGCGAGGGCGGTCAGCGTGGCGATGACGAGATCCTCTGTGCCCGTCGTCGCGAGCGTCGTGCCACCTTCCTGGCCCTTCGCGCCGCTTCCGCCGGTCGAAGCGCCGTCCGAGCCCGTGGCCGTGCCTGGCGTCGTCGTGGTGCTCGGGGCCTCCGTGGCGACGGGCGTCTCCGTGGTGATAGGCGTCTCCGTGGGGCCAGCAGTCTCCGTGGGGTCGGGCGTCGCGAGCGGGGCGCACGCGAGGGCGCCCTGCTTGAGGGCGTCCGACTGCACCCCGTCCTCGAGCCAGTACGCAGCACGGGTGCCGTCGAGGCAGGTCTCGTTCGCAGCGATCGCGAAGCCCTCGTTGTTGGTGTCCGGCAGGCCGGCCGGGCGTGCGACGCGCGTCACGGAGTAGCCGGCGGAGCCGTCTGCCGCACCGAACTGGAAGAGCGCGCTCGTTCCGCCGCACCCGTTGTCGCACATGCCCCACAGGGTCTGCGTCGACTCGTCGTAGTCGAGGGCCATGACGCCGCCCAGGCCCGACTCGAGCGTCGCGACGCGGGCGGCGGTCCCGTCATCGAAGAGCGCGTAGGCGTACACCCCGGCGGTCTCCTCGACGGCGACGAAGAACAGGCCGTCGGCGCCCGGGTAGTTCGCGGCGTCGTATGGCGCTCCCGTGCGCTCATCGAGCAGGCGCCCCTCCAGCTCGCTGTCCGCGACCCACTCGATGGCCTCGATGCCCGTGTTGGCACCGACCTGCGGCAGGCTGGAGGTGAGGTCCCACTCGGCGGCCGCGACCACGTCGGGACCGCTCGCGTCGACGAGGTCGACCTTGAGGATCGTGTTCTCGTTCGTCGGCTTGTCCGAGTTGTCGCGCTCCGAGCCGATGTAGACCGACTCGGGGTGCGCGGCCGAGACCGTCACGCCCTCGGCGTCCGGGCCCGCAGCAGCGGGGTTGCCCGCATCCGCCTGGAAGCGAACCCGCTTGGGCGCCTCCCAGCCGGCCGCCGGGGTGACGCCGCCGTCGACCGCGACGTCGAAGCGGTACAGTCCGCCCGTGCCGTTGTCGACAGCCCAGAGCGTGCTGCCTTCTGCGGAGTACTGGTACTCGAGGCCGGACATGTCCTCGCCGAGCATGACGTCGCTCGCGATGGGAGCCACCTCGGGGGAGCCCGTCCAGGGCTCGGGCGCGGGAGCCGTGGGAGCTGGCGTCTCGACGGGCACGTCGGAGCATGTGTTTAGTGCGCCCTTGGTCGATGCCGTCGTCGCGCGGAAGTCGCCGTCGCCGTCGGCGCAGCGGGCCCAGCTGACATCGGCGTGGTCGATCCAGGTGGTCGAGTCGAGGATCGTTCCGGCGGAGTCGGCGAGCGTGGCGCTGTCCCCGCTGCCCAGCCCGAAGCCGAGGCTGCTCTCCTCGTAGACGTAGAACTCGCCGGGCGCGAGCACGGTGGATGCGGGAGCGGGCGCAGGCGTGTGGTCCGCGTTGTCGTCCACGATCGTCCAGCCGGAGATGTCCACCGTCTCCGCGCTGCGGTTGTAGACCTCGACCCAGTCTCCGGGGGTGCCGCCGTTCGACTCGACCTCGTTGATGACCACGGGGGAGGTGGGGTCGACGCCGGCGAAGAGGTTCTCGGTTCCCTTGGTGGGCTCCGAGGTCTCCGTGAAGGCGCCGGTGCCGTTCGGGGAGCGGCCGTAGCTGGTCGCCGCGTGCTGGGTCCAGGTGTGCTCGTCCACGAGCGTGGTCCCGTCCGGCGCGAAGAGCATGGCGCTGTCGCCACCGCCCAGGCCGAAGGCGAAGTCGGCCTCCTCGATGACGAGGTAGTCGCCGGGCTGCAGGGTCGTGCCGTCCGCCAGCGTGTAGCGGTGCGTGGCGTCCTCTGGGGAGTTGTCGGTGAGGACGTAGCCGCTCAGGTCGATGGCGCCGATGCCCGGGTTGAAGAGCTCGACCCAGTCGCCCGGCTCGCCACCGGAGGATTCGACCTCGTTGATGACGACGCCGGTCGGGTGAGGTGCGGGGGTGGTGGCCGCGTTCGCCGACATGGGAACTGCCAGGGCCGCACCTCCGCCGATGATGGCGGCGACGAAGGCCGCCAGGGTGATTCGTTGTGCTTGCACGCACGCGCTCCTCTGCGCTCGGGAATGAAGCGAAGTGCGCTCGGGGCGAGCGCCAGCGCCTCGCCCATGGAAGCGGGAGCGGGTGCCGTAGCGGTAGCTGGCACCTGAACGGCAGGAGAACGCCGAAGCGCCGGCCTCCGTGCGGAGGTCGGCGCTTCGAGGTGAACTACGGCGCGGTCAGGCGGCTTCGTAGGTGAGGCAGTCGGCGGCATCGCTGCCCTGCGCGCCCACCCGGATCGCAGGAGCGGTGCAGGTGAGGTCCTTGTTGAAGCGGCAGTCGGTCGACTGGCAGGCGCCGACGCCGGCGATGACCTTGTCGAGGCCGCCCTTGCGGTCCAGCGGGATGAACGTGGCGCAGCCCTCGTGGCCGTCGATGGTCACCGCGGGAGCGTGGCAGCCGTCGTGGTTGAACGAGCAGCCGGCAACTGAACAGGTGCTGACGTTGGGGAGATCGAGCAGTGTCATGGTGTGCCTCCGATGTTGGGTTGCTCCCACGGTAGGAGCCGGAGAGGCCGGTACTCAAGCCGACACTGGACTCTGCGGCACCTTTCTGATAAGGCCAGGGTCCCCTTGCTGAGCAGAGCCTTGCCTGTCTCGGGTGGGTGAGTTCGGAGGCGAACGAACGTCGTCGGACAGCGCGTTATACCTGAGAATCCAGATTGAGGCAAGGTCGGGGTAGACATACCACCAAACGGCGCATACACTCGATGTTTGCGCTTCGTCTCACCATGCCTTCATATTGCGGTCGGCCTGGCAGTGCTTCTCTCACCAACTTCTTCGCGGGTCTTCATCGACTGCGTCCGTTGGCGATGGGCACGCCTTGTACATCGTGAAACGTGGCGGAACCTCACCGACGACACTACTGGCATCTCGCGCAATCCGCGGGATCGTGGAGGGAACTTCCTTGGCTGCTGCGCGCAACGCATCTCCGACGCCTACGACCGGTCGGAATGCACGCCGACTCTCATTCGCGAAGATCAGCGACACACTCGATGTCCCAGATCTTCTCGCCCTGCAAACCGAATCCTTCGACTGGCTCGTCGGCAACGACGCCTGGAAGCAGCGCCTCGCTCAGGCGCAGGCTGAAGGCCGCACCGACGTCGCTCTCCGTTCGGGCCTCGACGAGATCTTCGAAGAGATCTCTCCCATCGAGGACCTCGGCGAGACGATGCAGCTGAGCTTCACCAACCCGTACCTCGAGCCCGAGAAGTACTCCCTCGAGGAGTGCAAGGAGCGCGGCAAGACGTACTCCGCGCCTCTGTACGTCGAGGCCGAGTTCATGAACCACCAGACGCTCGAGATCAAGACCCAGACGGTCTTCATGGGCGACTTCCCGCTCATGACGAGCAAGGGAACGTTCATCATCAACGGCACCGAGCGTGTCGTCGTCTCGCAGCTCGTCCGCAGCCCGGGCGTCTACTTCGAGCGCACCCCCGAGAAGACCAGCGACAAGGACGTCTTCTCGGCCCGCATCATCCCGAGCCGCGGAGCCTGGCTCGAGTTCGAGATCGACAAGCGCGACCAGGTCGCCGTTCGCATCGACCGCAAGCGCAAGCAGTCGGTCACCGTCTTCATGAAGGCCCTCGGCCTCACGACGGAGGAGATCCGCGAGCAGTTCGCCGGATACGAGTCCATCGAGCTCACGCTCGAGAAGGACGACATCCGCACCAAGGAAGATGCCCTCAAGGACATCTACCGCAAGCTGCGTCCGGGCGAGCAGGTCGCGACGGAAGCCGCGCGTGCGCTCCTCGACAACTTCTACTTCAACTCGAAGCGCTACGACCTCGCGAAGGTCGGTCGCTACAAGATCAACCGCAAGCTCGGCATCGAGTCCGCGATCAGCGAGTCGGTCCTGACCGTCGAGGACATCGTCTCGACGATCAAGTACCTCGTCGCGCTGCACGCCGGTGACGAGAAGTTCGATGGCAAGCGCGGCGGCGAGCCGGCAGACATCCGCCTCGACGTCGACGACATCGACCACTTCGGCAACCGTCGCATCCGCGCCGTCGGCGAGCTCATCCAGTCGCAGGTCCGCACGGGCCTCAGCCGCATGGAGCGCGTCGTCCGCGAGCGCATGACGACGCAGGAGATCGAGGCGATCACGCCGCAGACCCTGATCAACGTGCGCCCCGTCGTCGCTGCGATCAAGGAGTTCTTCGGAACGTCCCAGCTCTCGCAGTTCATGGACCAGAACAACCCGCTCGCGGGTCTCACGCACAAGCGTCGCCTCTCGGCCCTCGGGCCCGGCGGTCTCTCGCGTGAGCGTGCCGGCGTCGAGGTTCGTGACGTCCACCCGTCCCACTACGGACGCATGTGCCCCATCGAGACGCCTGAAGGCCCGAACATCGGCCTCATCGGCTCGCTGGCGACGTTCGCGCGCATCAACGCGTTCGGCTTCATCGAGACGCCGTACCGCCGTGTCGTCGAGACCAAGGTCACGGAGCAGGTCGACTACCTGACCGCGTCCGAGGAAGACGAGTACGTCGTCGCGCAGGCCAACGCTCCCATCGGGGCAGACGGCCACTTCGTCGAGGACGAGGTTCTCGTCCGACGCAAGGGCGGCGAGGTCGAGCTCGTGCCAGCCGGCGAGGTCAACTACATGGACGTCTCGCCGCGCCAGATGGTGTCGGTCGCGACGAGCCTGATCCCGTTCCTCGAGCACGACGACGCGAACCGCGCCCTCATGGGCGCCAACATGCAGCGTCAGGCCGTCCCGCTCGTTCGCAGCGAGAGCCCTGTCGTCGGAACCGGTATGGAGGGCTTCGCGGCCATCGACGCCGGTGACGTCATCACGGCGAACCGCGCAGGTGTCGTGCAGTCGGTCTCGGCCGACCACGTCGTCCTGCAGCTCGACGAGGGTGGAACCGAGTCCTACTTCCTCCGCAAGTTCGACCGCTCGAACCACGGCACCTGCTACAACCACCGTGTTGTCGTCTCGGCCGGCGAGCGCGTCGAAGAGGGAATGGTCATCGCGGATGGACCCGCGACGGAGAACGGCGAGCTCGCGCTCGGCAAGAACCTCCTCGTCGGCTTCATGCCGTGGGAAGGCCACAACTTCGAGGACGCCATGATCCTCAGCCAGAACCTGGTGAAGAACGACACGCTCTCCTCGATCCACATCGAGGAGTACGAGGTCGACGCTCGCGACACCAAGCTCGGCAAGGAAGAGATCACCCGCGACCTGCCCAACGTCTCGCCCGAGCTCCTGAAGGACCTCGACGAGCGCGGCATCATCCGCATCGGTGCAGAGGTCCAGCCTGGCGACATCCTCGTCGGCAAGGTCACGCCGAAGGGCGAGACCGAGCTCAGCGCAGAAGAGCGACTCCTCCGCGCGATCTTCAACGAGAAGAGCCGCGAAGTGCGCGACACCTCGCTCAAGGTTCCTCACGGTGAAGCCGGCACGATCATCCAGGTGAAGGTCTTCGACTCCGAGGAGGGCGACGACGAGCTCGGCTCGGGCGTCAACCAGCGCGTTGTCGTGTACATCGCCCAGGAGCGCAAGATCACCGAGGGCGACAAGCTCGCTGGCCGCCACGGCAACAAGGGCGTCATCGCGAAGATCCTGCCGGAAGAGGACATGCCGTTCCTCGCCGATGGAACTCCGCTCGACATCGTGCTCAACCCGCTCGGCATCCCGAAGCGCATGAACTTCGGTCAGGTGCTCGAGACGCACCTCGGCTGGGTCGCGAAGACCGGCTGGAAGATCGAGGGCGAGCCCGAGTGGGCGAAGAACCTCGTTCCCGAGGCCTACGAGGGAACGCCGGGCGTCAAGCTCGCAACCCCAGTCTTCGACGGCGCGACCGAGGAAGAGCTCACGGGCCTCCTCGACTCGACGCTCAAGACGCGCGACGGCGACCGCCTCATCAACTCGACCGGAAAGACCGTCCTGTTCGACGGCCGCTCCGGAGAGCCCTTCCCGGACCCGATCTCCGTCGGCTACATGTACATCCTGAAGCTGCACCACCTCGTGGATGACAAGATCCACGCGCGTTCGACGGGTCCGTACTCGATGATCACGCAGCAGCCACTCGGTGGTAAGGCGCAGTTCGGTGGACAGCGCTTCGGTGAGATGGAGGTGTGGGCGCTGTACGCATACGGTGCCGCGTACACGCTCCAGGAGCTCCTCACCATCAAGTCCGACGACATCGTCGGACGCGTCAAGGCCTACGAGGCCATCGTCAAGGGCGAGAACATCCAGGAGCCGGGTATCCCCGAGTCCTTCAAGGTTCTCCTCAAGGAGATGCAGTCGCTGTGCCTGAACGTCGAGGTCCTCTCGGCAGACGGAACAGCACTGAGCCTCCGCGACAACGACGACGAGGCCTACCGGGCCGCCGAAGAACTCGGCATCAACATCTCCAGCCGCTTCGAGTCCTCGTCCGTCGACGAGATCTAAGCCTCCCCGACACGACGAAGACTCATTCTTCACAAGGAGACAACAGCATTGTTGGATGCAACCAAGTTTGATGAACTGCGCATCGGCCTAGCCACGGCAGATGACATTCGCAAGTGGTCGTACGGCGAGGTCAAGAAGCCCGAGACCATCAACTACCGCACGCTCAAGCCCGAGAAGGACGGCCTGTTCGGCGAACAGATCTTCGGACCTTCCCGTGACTGGGAGTGCGCCTGCGGCAAGTACAAGCGCGTGCGCTTCAAGGGCATCGTCTGTGAGCGGTGCGGCGTCGAGGTCACGAAGTCGGCTGTGCGCCGCGAGCGCATGGGCCACATCGAGCTCGCAGCGCCCGTCACGCACATCTGGTACTTCAAGGGCGTTCCGAGCCGTCTCGGATACCTCCTCGACATGGCGCCGAAGGACCTCGAGAAGGTCATCTACTTCGCCGCGTACATGGTCATCTCCGTCGACACCGAGGGGCGTCGCGACGACCTCAGCGGTCTCGAGAGCGAGATGCGTCTTGAGCTCAAGAGCCTCAACGACCAGAAGGATGCGGCCATCGCGGCTCGCATGCTGCGGCTCGAGGAGGAGCTCGGTGCTCTCGAGGCAGAGGGTGCCAAGGCAGACCAGCTTCGCAAGACGAAGGACGCCGGCGAGAAGGAGATGGGTCAGCTCCGCAAGGGGTTCGACGAGGACATCACCCGCGTCGAGCGCGTCTTCGAGTCGTTCAAGAACCTGAAGGTCGGTGAGCTCAAGCCCGAGGACACCGACTTCCACGAGCTCGTCGACCGCTACGGCGACTACTTCGAGGCCTTCATGGGCGCGGAGTCGATCCAGAAGCGCCTGCAGAACTTCGACCTCAAGGCCGAAGGCGAGCTCCTGCGCACGCAGATCGCCGAGGGCAAGGGCCAGAAGAAGATCCGTGCCATCAAGCGACTCAAGGTCGTCTCGTCGTTCCTCGCGACGGGCAACAGCCCCGCCGCGATGGTCCTCGACGTCGTCCCGGTCATCCCGCCGGAGCTCCGCCCCATGGTGCAGCTCGACGGTGGCCGCTTCGCAACGAGCGACCTCAACGACCTCTACCGTCGTGTGATCAACCGCAACAACCGCCTCCGCCGCCTGCTCGACCTCGGTGCTCCCGAGATCATCGTGAACAACGAGAAGCGCATGCTCCAGGAGTCGGTCGACGCGCTGTTCGACAACGGTCGTCGTGGCCGCCCCGTCACGGGAACCGGCAACCGCGCTCTCAAGTCCCTCAGCGACATGCTGAAGGGCAAGCAGGGCCGCTTCCGCCAGAACCTCCTCGGAAAGCGCGTCGACTACTCGGGCCGTTCGGTCATCATCGTGGGCCCGCAGCTGCGCATGCACCAGTGCGGTCTCCCGAAGCAGATGGCGCTCGAGCTGTTCAAGCCGTACGTCATCAAGCGCCTGATCGACCTGCAGCACGCTTCCAACATCAAGGCAGCCAAGCGCGCCGTCGAGCGCGCGAAGCCCGAGGTGTGGGACGTCCTCGAAGAGGTCATCCGCGAGCGTCCCGTGCTGCTCAACCGCGCACCGACGCTGCACCGTCTGGGCATCCAGGCGTTCGAGCCGCTCCTCGTCGAGGGCAAGGCGATCCAGCTGCACCCGCTCGTCTGCGCGGCGTTCAACGCCGACTTTGACGGTGACCAGATGGCAGTCCACCTGCCCCTGTCGGTCGAGGCTCAGGCCGAGGCCCGCGTGCTCATGCTCGCGTCGAACAACATCCTCAAGCCGTCGGATGGCCGCCCCGTCACCCTGCCTTCGCAGGACATGGTCGCGGGTCTGTACCACCTGACGACGCTGCAGGACGATGTCGAGGGTGCTGGACGAGTCTTCTCGTCCACGGCCGAGGCGATCATGGCGTTCGACCAGGGCTCGCTCGACCTGAACGCGCCCATCAGGCTCCGCCTCACGGGCATCACGTTCGAAGAGGGCAAGGCTCCAGAGGGCTACGTGCAGGGAGAGACCGCGCTCGTCGAGACGACGCTCGGCCGCGCTCGCTTCAACGAGCTGCTTCCTTCCGACTACCCCTACGTCGAGGACACGATGACCAAGGGACGTCTGTCCGGTGTCGTCAACTACCTCGCTGAGCGGTACTCGAAGGACGAGGTCGCAGAGACCCTCGACCGCATCAAGGACTCCGGCTTCTACTGGGCGACCCGCTCGGGCATCTCGATCGCGCTGAGCGACCTCGTGACGCCCGATTCGAAGCGCGAGATCGTCGAGCGCACCGAGGCTGAGGTCGCCGAGCTGCGCAACGAGTGGCAGGTCATGGGTGCGATCTCCGAGCAGGAGTACCGCGAAGAGGTCATCAAGAAGTGGGAAGCTGCAACCGCGCTCGTCGCCGACGAGATGCAGGCGGCCTTCCCGTCGACCAACTCCATCCACCGCATGGTCACGGCAGGTGCAAACGGAAACTGGCTGCAGGTTCGCCAGATCGCCGGTATGCGTGGCCTGGTCGCCAACCCGAAGGGTGAGACCATTCCTCGCCCGATCGTGCACTCGTACCGCGAGGGCCTGACGGTTGCCGAGTACTTCATCTCGACCCACGGTGCCCGCAAGGGTCTGGCCGACACGGCTCTCCGTACGGCCGACTCCGGCTACCTGACGCGTCGACTCGTCGACGTCTCGCAGGACGTCATCATCCGTGAGGACGACTGCGGCACCGCACGTGGTCTCGACATCCAGATCGCCCACATCACCGATGGCGGCGAGATCGTCGTCGACGACAACGTGGAGAACGCGGTCTACGCCCGCAGCATCTCGGTCGACGCAGTCGACGCCGACGGCAACGTCGTCGCAGCTGCAGGCACCGACATGGGCGACGTCGTCATCGACCAGCTCATGGATGCGGGCATCACCGAGGTCAAGATCCGCTCTGTCCTCACGTGCGAGTCCAGCGTCGGCGTCTGCGCGGCGTGCTACGGCCGCTCGCTCGCCACGGGCAACCTCGTCGACATCGGCGAGGCGGTCGGCATCATCGCGGCACAGTCCATCGGCGAGCCGGGCACCCAGCTCACGATGCGTACCTTCCACTCCGGTGGTGTGTCGAGCGCCGGTGACATCACGCAGGGTCTGCCGCGTGTCCAGGAGCTCTTCGAGGCCCGCACCCCGAAGGGCGCATCGCCGCTCGCCGAGGCCGCTGGTCGCATCGAGATCCAGGACACCGACAAGTCGCGCAAGATCGTCCTCATCCCGGACAACGGCGACGAGCCGCACATCTACCCGGTGCTGAAGCGCGCTGAGCTCCTCGTCGAGGATGGCCAGCACGTCGAGCACGGCCAGCAGCTGCACGAGGGTCCCATCGACCCGAAGGACGTGCTGCGCGTCAAGGGTGCTCGCGAGGTGCAGAAGTACCTCGTCAGCGGTGTGCAGGGCGTCTACCGTTCGCAGGGTGTGCCGATTCACGACAAGCACATCGAGGTCATCGTTCGTCAGATGCTCCGGAAGATCACGGTCATCGACCACGGCGAGACCGACATGCTGCCGGGTGAGCTGGCTGATGGACAGCGCTTCGCTTCCATCAACCGCGCAGCCGTCATGTCTGGCCGCAAGCCCGCGACCGGCCGTCAGGAAGTCATGGGAATCACGAAGGCGTCGCTTGCGACCGAGTCGTGGCTCTCGGCGGCTTCGTTCCAGGAGACGACCCGCGTGCTCACGCAGGCCGCCATGGAAGCGACGACCGACCCGCTGGTCGGCCTGAAGGAGAACGTCATCATCGGACGCCTCATCCCGGCCGGTACTGGTCTCACCAAGTACCGCGAGATGTCGGTCGAGCCGACCGACGAGGCTCGCGCCGAGCGGTACCCGTTCGGTGCCGACGAGGGCAGCTTCGACGAGAACGACCTCACCTTCGTGGACTTCGAGGCCTTCTCGAGCGACGACTTCGGCGGATCCAACTTCAGCTAGTCACTCGCTCGCGTCGACTCGACGCAGCTCCAGCACGAACGCCCCCACCCGTCTCGGGTGGGGGCGTTCGTGCGTCTGCGGCTTGTCACCGACCCGATGCGTGCGGACGGCCCTAACGTTGGCCTCATGAGTGACGACACGCGCGCGCCTCGCCAGCCCTTCGATGACGGCCCGCAGCCGGAGGCCGGCGGAGGGACGGGCGAGCCCCGAGAGCTTCCGGACGCCCAGGACCAGCTGGAGGCCGCGCTTGCGCGCAGCCGAGGTATCGGCGAGGACGGCGACGTGCGCTCTGGCGACGTGCTCGCGGCGGACGACCTCGCGTTCGATGGGCGCGCTGAGGCACCGACCGATCCGGCGCTCGCCCCGCAGGACGACGTCGCGGTGGCATTCTCCGACCCGCTGGCCGCGGACGGCTCGACGGCTGCCGAGGCGGCAGACCCCAACGCCACGGTGGGCCTGGACCGCGAGGAGCTCGCAGCCGTGCTCGGCCACCAGCCTGATCGGGATGCCACTGAGCGACCTGCTGCGGAGTCTCACGCCGTCCCCGAGCAGACCGACGACGTCGACGTCGCCGCCCCGTCTCAGGATCTCGACCATGACATCTCGGAGCCGTCCGAGGCCGCTGATTCCGCGGACGTCCGCCCCGACGGCCGCGAGGGCCTCGTCGACTCGTACGGCTCCGTTCCCGTCGTCGACCGAGTGGTCGCCGAGGAGGATGATGCCGCCGACTTCCCGGTCACGGAGCCCGTGCCCGCACAGGAGCTGGCTGCCGACGCCATCGGCGCCGAATCCGTCGCCGCGATCACGGTGGACGCCGCCGGCTCGGCGACCGCCCCCGAGGACGAGCTCGACGCCCCGCGCCGGACCCTGGAGATCGACCGCACCGCTGCCCGCGTCGCGGCGGTGAACGCCGTCGCGCCTGTCGCCGCAGCAGCGCCCGACAGTGAACGAGCGGCTCAGAGGGATGCCGGCGATGCCGTGCAGGCGGAGGTCGTCGTCACGGAGACGGTGACCGAGCAGCTCGCCGACGACGGCGAGACGGTCGAGGCCGTCACCGTCACCGAGCGGGGCGATGTCGTGGAGGGCACCTCGGCCACGGACCCGGTTGTGCCCGCGGTGGCCGCAGAGACGTCAGGAGGGCTCGCTGAGGGTGACGGAGTCACGGAGGCAGACATCTCCTCGACCGAGGCTGAGGGCGACGCCACGGGCCCATCTGAGCGCCTGCGCGACGAGGGCGACGACGAGCGCGTCGCCGGAGCTGTCGCCACGTCGTCCTCGACGGACGACGCGACCTTCGCCCCGCTGCGTCTCTCTGCCCCCACGGACAGTGACGACCTCGCGCCCGTGAAGCCGAAGAAACGCGGGAACCGGATGTTCGCCGTGTTCGTCGCGCTGGTCGCGGCCGTGGTGTTCGCCGCCCTGTATCTGCTGGCCTTCGCTGTGCTGCGCACGGCGTTCAACACCGGCCTCGACCCGATCGGCGAGGCTTCGGAGTTCGCCATAACGGCGGCCTTCACGGTGCCGGTGACGGTCTTCGCCGCGTTCGGAGTCATCTGGGCGCTCATCGTGAATCGCGCTGGCTGGTGGGCCTACGTGCTCGGGGGCTTCCTCGCTGCCGCGCTTGTCGTCCTCGGCTACTACTTCGGTGCCGCGCTGCAGCAGCACCTCGCGGATGGGCTGCCGCTCACGAGCATCCGGATCGACGAGGTGATCGCGAAGTTCGGTGCCTCCGAGCACCTGCTCACGGCTCTGGTCGCGGCCATCGCGGCCCGGGAGGCCTTCACGTGGGTCGGAGGCATCGCGGCGGCACGCGGACGCCGGGTGTCCCGCGCGAACCGCAGGGCCAAGCTCAGCTACGAGAAGCGCATGGCCGATCGCGCCGCCGAGACCGCAGAGGCGAACGGAGCGGCAGAGTGAGCGATGGCACGCAGCTCCGACGGCTGACGCTGCCGAGCGAGGAGTTCCCCGCTTTCCCAGCTGTGTCCCTCGACGTCCCTGCCGGCTGGGAGCCGCTGCAGTGGGCGGGGTCGGTGCTCGGCGCCCGCCACCTGGTGGCGACCAACGGATTCAACCCGAACGTGCTGGTCACGATCGAGCGATGGCCTGGAACGATCTCGCCAGAGGATGCGCTCACCGTGCTCCGGCAGCGCATCACGCAGGGGGGTGGCAAGGAGCGATCCGCGGAGACGCTCGACCAGCCCCAGCTGTCCCACTACGTCGAGTCCACGCAGCGGGACCAGAGGCTGGGCGGACTCGAGGTCCGCTCGAAGATGGTGATCCTGCACCGTGGGCCCGTCACGGAGATCGTGACGGCTGTCGGGACGAGCACCGCAGGACAGTCGGCGCATATCGGCAAGGACATCGCTGGCATCGTCCGCGGCCTGCAGGTCGAGGTCACGTCCTGAGGAAGGCGGCTGCGAGCTCATGATCGAACGCTTCGATGCCGAGCTGCCGCCTGATCCCGGCTCCTCGTGGGGGAGGGCTGGGACGTGGGGTGCCGTCAGCGGCCTCGTGTTCGCGTCGCTCGTCATCGCGACGTGGGGATTCGTCTCCCTCGGCCTCGATCGGGACGTCATCGAGCTGCCAGGCGTCGGTGTCCTCGTGGCGCCATTGGCGGTGGCGGCCGCGACGGCCGTGGTCGCCCTCTCCGCGGCGGTTGCACTCCGCAGGAGGTTCCTCGGCAAGCCGGGTTCGCTCTGGCTGTCGCTTCCGGGCGGCCTGCTCGCCTGGCTCGCGTTCGCGATCATGGCCGGCATCGCGGTATCGAGCTCCCGGCCGGAGCCGGGGGCGTCGGATGCGATCTCCACGCTTCCAAGCCAGGTCGCCGTGGGCCTCTCCACGAGTCCGTTCGGGATCGCGATCGTGCCGCTCGCGATCATCGTGATCATCGCCGTCCTCCTCTCGACGGCACGTCCGTCCGGACGCGATCGGGGTGTGGCTTGACCCTGCAAAACTGACGGGGTAGGATTTTTCGGTGCGCGCGCCCTGTCGCGCCCAAAACCGTGCGAACGTTGAAACTGTGTAAAACCGCAGCTCAACGCGCAACTGTAAGCAACGCCAGTCGCCTCGACTGCCACCGCTTCACCAACCAGCGATACCAGAGATTTTGTACCGCCGGTCGGTTATCAAGAGGCAAACAGTGCCTCGTAGGCACAGGAATCGTGCTTACCACGATCACGCAGTACAAAACCAAGGAGATTATTCGTGCCAACAATTCAGCAGTTGGTCCGCAAGGGCCGCCGCCCCAAGGCGTCGGCGTCCAAGACGCCAGCCCTGAAGGCCAACCCTCAGCAGCGCGGGGTTTGCACCCGCGTCTACACGACGACGCCTAAGAAGCCGAACTCGGCGCTCCGCAAGGTTGCCCGTGTCAAGCTGTCGAACGGCACCGAGGTGACCGCCTACATCCCAGGTGAGGGCCACAACCTCCAGGAGCACTCGATGGTGCTCGTCCGTGGCGGCCGTGTGAAGGACCTCCCGGGTGTGCGGTACAAGATCGTCCGCGGTGCACTCGACACCCAGGCAGTGAAGAACCGCAAGCAGGCTCGCAGCCGTTACGGCGCGAAGATGGAGAAGAAGTAATGCCACGTAAGGGTCCAGCCCCCAAGCGCCCCGTGGTCGCCGACCCCGTGTACGGCGCCCCCATCGTCAGCCAGCTCGTCAACAAGATCCTTCTTGATGGCAAGAAGGGCCTCGCCGAGCGCATCGTCTACGACGCACTCGAGGGTGTCGCTGCCAAGTCCGAGCTCGACGCAGTCGCGACTCTGAAGAAGGCGCTCGACAACGTGCGCCCCACGCTCGAGGTTCGCTCGCGCCGCGTCGGTGGCTCGACCTACCAGGTCCCGGTCGAGGTCAAGCCTCACCGCGCCAACACGCTCGCTCTCCGCTGGCTCACGAGCTACGCGAAGAACCGTCGCGAGAAGTCGATGACCGAGCGCCTCACGAACGAGATCCTCGACGCATCCAACGGCCTCGGCGCCGCGGTGAAGCGCCGTGAAGACACGCACAAGATGGCCGAGTCGAACAAGGCCTTCGCGCACTACCGCTGGTAACCCAGCAGCTGGTAGCCCTCACCACTCTCGCTTCAATCCTTTCGGAGGACACCCGTGGCACAGGACGTGCTTACTGACCTGAACAAGGTCCGCAACATCGGCATCATGGCGCACATCGATGCTGGCAAGACGACAACCACCGAGCGCATCCTGTTCTACACCGGTGTCAACCACAAGCTCGGCGAGACGCATGACGGCGCCTCGACGACGGACTGGATGGAGCAGGAGCAGGAGCGTGGCATCACGATCACCTCCGCTGCTGTGACGTCGTTCTGGAAGAAGAACCAGATCAACATCATCGACACGCCTGGTCACGTCGACTTCACCGTCGAGGTGGAGCGTTCGCTCCGCGTCCTCGACGGTGCCGTCGCCGTGTTCGACGGCAAGGAGGGCGTTGAGCCCCAGTCGGAGACCGTCTGGCGTCAGGCTGACAAGTACGACGTCCCGCGCATCTGCTTCGTCAACAAGATGGACAAGCTCGGCGCCGACTTCTACTTCACGGTCGACACGATCATCAACCGCCTCGGCGCGAAGCCGCTCGTCATCCAGCTCCCCATCGGCGCTGAGAACGACTTCATCGGCGTCGTCGACCTGGTCGAGATGAACGCCAAGGTCTGGCCGAGCGACTCCAAGGGTGACACCACCCTGGGTGCTGCGTACGAGACCCAGGAGATCCCGGAAGACCTCAAGGAGCGCGCCGAGGAGTACCGCACGAAGCTGCTCGAGGCCGTCGCCGAGACCGACGACGCGCTCATGGAGCGCTTCTTCGCCGGCGAGGAGATCTCGATTCCCGAGATCAAGGCAGCCATCCGCAAGCTCACCGTCACGAGCGAGATGTACCCGGTGCTCTGCGGCTCCGCGTTCAAGAACCGCGGCGTCCAGCCGATGCTCGATGCCGTCGTCGACTACCTCCCGTCGCCGCTCGACGTTCCTGCCGTCATCGGCATGAACCCGCGTGACGAGTCGGAGGAGCTCACGCGTCGTCCGAGCGCCGACGAGCCCTTCGCGGCTCTCGCGTTCAAGATCGCCGTGCACCCGTTCTTCGGTCGCCTCATCTACACGCGCGTCTACTCGGGACACGTCCCGTCCGGCGCGCAGGTCGTGAACTCCTCGAAGGGCAAGAAGGAGCGCATCGGGAAGATCTTCCAGATGCACGCCAACAAGGAGAACCCGGTCGAGTCGATGACCGCTGGACACATCTACGCCGTCATCGGCCTCAAGGACACCATGACCGGTGACACCCTGAGCGACCCTGACAAGCAGATCGTCCTCGAGTCGATGACCTTCCCGGACCCCGTCATCGAGGTCGCGATCGAGCCGAAGACCAAGGCCGACCAGGAGAAGCTCGGAACGGCTATCCAGAAGCTGGCCGAGGAAGACCCGACGTTCCGCGTCATGCTCGACCAGGAGACCGGTCAGACGGTCATCAAGGGCATGGGCGAGCTGCACCTCGACATCCTCGTCGACCGCATGAAGCGCGAGTTCAAGGTCGAGGCGAACGTGGGCAAGCCCCAGGTCGCCTACCGCGAGACGCTCACGAAGGTCGTCGAGAAGTTCGACTACACCCACAAGAAGCAGACGGGTGGCTCCGGCCAGTTCGCCAAGATCCAGATCAAGCTCGAGCCGCTTGAGATGGACGCGGAGAAGACCTACGAGTTCGTGAACGCCGTCACCGGTGGTCGCGTGCCTCGTGAGTACATCCCTTCCGTGGATGCTGGCATCCAGGACGCCATGCAGGTCGGCGTCCTCGCCGGCTACCCGATGGTCGGCGTCAAGGCGTCGCTCCTCGATGGTGCTGCCCACGACGTCGACTCCTCGGAGATGGCGTTCAAGATCGCGGGCTCGATCGCGTTCAAGGAAGCAGCCCCCAAGGCCGGTCCCGTCATCCTCGAGCCGCTCATGTCGGTCGAGGTCCGTACTCCTGAGGAGTACATGGGCGACGTGATCGGCGACCTGAACTCCCGCCGCGGCCAGATCCAGTCGATGGAAGATGCCAGTGGCGTGAAGGTAGTGCGTGCACTCGTACCGCTGTCGGAGATGTTCGGATACATCGGTGACCTCCGCAGCAAGACCTCTGGTCGCGCTGTGTACTCGATGACGTTCGAAACCTACTCCGAGGTCCCCAAGGCCGTTGCCGAGGAGATCATCCAGAAGAACCGGGGCGAATAAGCCTCTACCGGCTCGGGTGACGCAGCGCGTCGCCCGAGCGGGTAACATTCATCACTGAAAACCCGGAAGTCCTTCTGCATCATTGGCGGATGGACACCAACGACGTCCTAGGAGGACCACAGTGGCCAAGGCCAAGTTCGAGCGGACCAAGCCGCACGTAAACATCGGAACGATCGGTCACGTCGACCACGGCAAGACCACGCTCACCGCAGCGATCTCGAAGGTGCTTGCTGACAAGTACCCTTCGGCGACCAACGTGCAGCGTGACTTCGCGTCGATCGACTCCGCTCCGGAAGAGCGTCAGCGCGGTATCACGATCAACATCTCCCACGTCGAGTACGAGACGCCCAAGCGTCACTACGCTCACGTCGATGCTCCGGGTCACGCCGACTACATCAAGAACATGATCACGGGCGCTGCGCAGATGGATGGCGCAATCCTCGTGGTCGCCGCAACCGACGGCCCCATGGCTCAGACGCGTGAGCACGTGCTGCTCGCCAAGCAGGTCGGCGTGCCGTACCTGGTCGTCGCGCTGAACAAGGCCGACATGGTTGACGACGAGGAGATCCTGGAGCTCGTCGAGCTCGAGGTTCGCGAGCTCCTCTCCAGCCAGGACTACCCCGGCGACGACGCTCCTGTCGTCCAGGTCTCCGGCCTCAAGGCGCTTGAGGGCGACGAGGCTTGGGCCGAGAAGATCGTCGAGCTCATGCAGGCTGTCGACGACAACGTGCCGGAGCCCGTCCGCGACAAGGACAAGCCGTTCCTCATGCCCGTCGAGGACGTCTTCACGATCACCGGTCGTGGAACCGTCGTCACGGGTCGCGCCGAGCGTGGCACGCTCGCCATCAACTCGGACGTCGAGATCGTCGGACTCCGTCCGACCGTCAAGACGACCGTCACGGGTATCGAGATGTTCCACAAGCAGCTCGACGAGGCGTGGGCCGGTGAGAACTGTGGTCTTCTCCTTCGTGGCACCAAGCGTGAGGACGTCGAGCGCGGTCAGGTCATCGTCGCTCCCGGTTCCGTCACGCCGCACACGAACTTCGAGGGAACTGCCTACATCCTCTCGAAGGACGAGGGTGGCCGTCACAACCCGTTCTTCACGAACTACCGCCCGCAGTTCTACTTCCGCACCACGGACGTGACCGGCGTCATCACCCTGCCCGAGGGCAAGGAAATGATCATGCCCGGTGACACCACGGACATGACGGTCGAGCTCATCCAGCCGATCGCCATGGAAGAGGGCCTCGGCTTCGCAATCCGTGAGGGTGGCCGCACGGTCGGCGCCGGCACGGTGACGAAGATCAACAAGTAAGCTTCCAGCTCACTTCGCAGTGGGGTCGGACCTTCGGGTCCGGCCCCATTTCGTGTTTTCATCCGTTTTCACGGAGTCGAGATGCGAGCTACACTCGTCTCTCGTGTGCCGGGTCGAAGCCTGCCCCTTCCCTGGCGCTGATCGGTCGCCTCCGCATCCCCAGCCGAGGGCCATCCATCGCCTCAGTGCAGTCAGGGAGCACGACGTATGTCCGTACGCGCAGAACGCCCGACGAGCGTGCCAGCTCGGCCGGAGCCGAATCGCTACCGCTCGGACATCCAGGGCCTGCGCGCGATCGCCTCGCTGCTCGTCGCGTCGTTCCACATCTGGTTCGGCACGGTCTCCGGCGGTGTCGACCTCTTCTTCGTCCTCGGCGGCTTCCTGCTGGCGACGACGCTTGTCGGCGAGCTCGAGCGACGGGGGAGCATCCGCGCCTGGCAGTACGTCAAGCGCACGGCCACCCGGCTCTTCCCGATGGCCGGACTCGTCCTCATCGTGGTCTCCGCAGTGCTCCTCATGACCGAGTCGCCGCTGTCGTTCCAGCGCAACGTGACGGATATCTTCGCCGCCGCGACGTACTGGGAGAACTGGCGGTTGGCGGGGGACGCAACCGACTACATCTCCGCGGGGCACGACAAGTCGGCCGTGCAGCACTTCTGGGCGATGTCGGTCCAGGGGCAGGCGACGCTGCTGCTGCTCGCATTCGTGCTCATCCTGGGGGCCATTGCGAAGCTCGCGAAGTGGCGTGTGCGTCGTGTCGCTACTGCGGGACTCGCGCTCCTCACTGCAGCATCGCTCATCTACGCGCTCAACGGCGTCGCGAGCGATCCTGTGCCCACCTACTACAGCACCTGGGCCCGCCTCTGGGAGTTCGGCATCGGCGCCGTCGCCGCGCTCGTGATGACGCGTATCCACCTGCCGAAGACCGTGCGAGCGCTTCTCGGCAGCCTCGGCCTCGCACTCGTGCTCACCGCGGGTCTCCTCCCGAGTGAATGGCCGTACCCGGGCCTCATCGCCCTGTACCCCGTCGGGGGTGCGCTCCTCGTGCTCATCTCAGGTGCCTCAGGGGAGCTCTCCGGCGGGAATCGTCTGCTCACGTGGCGACCGCTCGTCTGGCTCGGCGGCTTCTCGTACGGCCTGTACCTGTGGAGCTGGCCGATCCTCAAGCTCTTCGTCGAGCTCTTTCCCGAGCGCAGTGAGCCGGTGTCGTTCCTCGACGGTCTCCTGCTCCTCGCCGTGTCCATCGCCGTCGCCTGGGCGATGTCGCGCTTCCTCGCGTTCCTTGGCCGGGTTCGCAATCCGGTGGCCCAGGTGGATTCGACGGCGCCGAGATGGAAGCGCAATCCCCGGCTGCTGACCTCGGTCAGCGTGCCGTTGATCGCCATCGTGGCTTTCGTGGGTGTGCAGCTCGCACCTGGCCTGCGCCAGGAGGCCATCGCAGACCTCGGTCCCGGGCAGACCGTCACGAGCGAGCAGCAGCTGAGCCTCGCGATCACCGAGGCGCTCCTCGAGCCGACCGCGCTCAACGGCGAGGCGGTCTCGGGCTGGGATGCACTCGGCCCGGAATGGTCGGTGAACGGCTGCCTGACGGTCACCGACGACAATCGAGCCAACTGCCGCTACGCACCCGAAGATACCGATCAGGACTCCGGCGAAGAGCTCTGGATCGTCGGCGACTCGCAGGCTGTCTCCTGGGCACCCGGCGTCCGGGCAGCTGTCGGTGACGAGACGACCGTGCAACTGCTTGGCAAGAGCATGTGCCCCTTCACTCAGGGCGCAGCCCTCGACAGATCAGGCGACATGAAGGACGAGTGCGCCGCCCACAACAACTGGGTCATGGAGCTCGCTGCTGCGGACCGACCGGACACGGTGATCATCTCCTACGGCGGCTGGTGGGTGGGGGAGCAGTTCGGTGACCTCGCGTGGAACAAGGGAACCACGCTCGGCGAGGGCTCCGTTGAACTGGTCCGCGAGCTCACCGAGATGGGAATCGACGTCATCTGGCTCGACGCAGTGACTCCCGCCAACTCCCTGGACGCCTGCCTCGCCGCATCGACGCGGCAACAGGCCGAGGAATCCTGCACGAGCGCCTTCGGGCCGGAGTTCGTGGAGCGTCGCGATCACCAGGCCGAGCAGATGGCGGCAGGCGGAGCCGCGGTCGTCCGGACCTCCGACTGGTTCTGCGACGTGGAGCTCGGGCTCTGCCCCCTCGTCGTCGCTGGGATCTCCGTGCATTCGGACCCGACGCACGTGGGTCGCGAGTACTCGGTGTTCCTCGCCGATGTCATCGCACAGGGCCTCGCGGACGCGCGCGCCGAGTGACCAGCGAAATCCGCGACACGCCCGGGTTGCAAGAACAGGCCTCCCCGGTCTAAACTCGGTGAGTTCAGTATTTCGGGGCACGGCGCTAGTCGTGTGTTCGAATCACTGCCCGGAGTGTGCATAAGCGCCCCGCGTCGCAAGACGCCTGGTGTGCAGCTTAGGCCGCCGGCAGCAGAGCAAAGCTCCGGCCAAAGGAAGACACCTCACCGAGGTCGAATCCCGAAGGCCGTCCATCAGCTTGAGTACACTCCTGTGCTCCGAGCAGGTGAACTTGACAGAAAAACAGTGGTGCGAATCCCGGCGTGAAGACGCCACGGGGTTGCATGCGAAGCCGCAATGGCGGCACGTCATTGAGAGAGAGAGTCAACCATGGCGGGACAGAAGATCCGCATTCGACTGAAGTCGTATGACCACGAGGTCATCGACAGCTCGGCGCGCAAGATCGTCGACACCGTAACCCGTGCTGGCGCCTCCGTCATCGGTCCGGTGCCCCTGCCTACCGAGAAGAACGTGATCGCTGTGATCCGTAGCCCTCACAAGTACAAGGACAGCCGCGAGCACTTCGAGATGCGCACCCACAAGCGTCTGATCGACATTGTCGACCCGACGCCGAAGGCCGTCGACTCGCTCATGCGCCTCGACCTTCCGGCCGATGTCAACATCGAGATCAAGCTCTAGGGAAACACATGTCTACCGCTACCAAGACGTTCAAGGGTCTGCTGGGCACGAAGCTCGGCATGACCCAGGTCTGGGACGCTGAAAACCGTCTCGTCCCCGTCACGGTCATCCAGGTGAGCACCAACGTCGTCACCGAGATCATGACCGTCGAAAAGAACGGCTACGAAGCCGTTCAGATCGCCGCAGGCGCGATCGACCCGCGCAAGGTGAACAAGCCGGCAGCCGGCAAGTTCGCAGCAGCGGGCGTCACGCCTCGCCGCCACATCACCGAGCTCCGCACCGCTGATGCAGCCTCGTACACGATCGGTCAGGAGCTCGGCGCAGACACGTTCGAGCCCGGCACCAAGATCGACGTCGTCGGCACCAGCAAGGGCAAGGGCTTCGCCGGTGTCATGAAGCGTCACAACTTCTCCGGTGTCGGCGCATCTCACGGTGCGCACAAGAACCACCGTCGCCCCGGCTCCATCGGTGCCTCCGCGACCCCCAGCCGTGTCTTCAAGGGCACGCGCATGGCTGGCCGGATGGGTGGCGACCGCGTCACCGTCCAGAACCTCACGGTTCACGCAGCCGACGCCGAGAAGGGCATCCTCCTCGTCAAGGGTGCTGTCCCCGGCCCCAAGGGTCGTCTCGTTTTCGTTCGCAACGCAGTGAAGGGGGCCTAGTTTCCTATGGCAACCAAGATTGACGTCACCGACGCAGCCGGCAAGAAGTCCGGCTCGGTCGAACTGCCTGCCGCCATCTTCGACGCGCAGACCAACGTCCCGCTGATCCACCAGGTCGTCGTCGCACAGCGTGCGGCTGCTCGTCAGGGCACGCACAAGACGAAGAACCGTGGAGAGGTTTCCGGCTCCGGTCGCAAGCCGTTCAAGCAGAAGGGCACCGGCCGCGCCCGTCAGGGTTCGGTCCGCATGCCGCAGCACAAGGGTGGTGGCATCGTCCACGGACCGACGCCGCGTGACTACTCGCAGCGCACCCCCAAGAAGATGATTGCAGCCGCCCTCATCGGCGCACTGAGCGACCGCGCACGCGGTGGCCACCTGCACATCGTCGACTCCCTCGTCACGGGCGAGAAGGCCTCGACCAAGGTCGCAGCCGCAGCAATCGCGAAGGTCGCGGCGGGACGCAACATCCTCGTCGTCCTCGACCGCAGCGACGAGCTCAGCCTGCTGAGCGTCCGCAACCTGCAGGCACTTCACGTGCTCTTCGTGGACCAGCTCAACGCCTACGACGTCCTCGTCTCGGACGACATCCTCTTCACGAAGGCTGCTTACGACGCGTTCGTCGAGAGCAAGACCAGCAAGGAGCAGGGCGCATGAGCGCAAACAACAAGGACCCGCGCGACATCATCTTCGCGCCGGTGATCTCCGAGAAGAGCTACAGCCTGATCGACCAGGGCAAGTACACCTTCGAGGTCGACCCCCGTTCGAACAAGACCGAGATCAAGCTCGCTATCGAGCAGATCTTCGACGTCAAGGTCGACAAGGTCAACACCTTGAACCGCACGGGCAAGACGCGCCGCACCCGCTTCGGGCTCGGCAAGCGCAAGGACACCAAGCGCGCCATCGTCTCGCTCAAGTCCGGCACCATCGACATCTTCTCGAACGCCGGTTAATCGAGAGCACAGAGGACGAATTCACATGGCTATTCGCAATTACAAGCCCACGACGCCAGGTCGTCGTGGAGCCTCGGTGTCCGAGTTCACCGAGATCACGCGCTCGACTCCCGAAAAGTCGCTGCTCCGCCCCCTCACCAAGTCGGGTGGACGCAACAACCAGGGACGCATCACGACCCGTCACATCGGTGGTGGCCACAAGCGCCAGTACCGCGTCATCGACTTCCGTCGTAACGACAAGGACGGCGTGAACGCCAAGGTCGCTCACATCGAGTACGACCCCAACCGCACCGCTCGTATCGCGCTGCTGCACTTCTTCGACGGATCCAAGCGCTACATCCTGGCTCCCAACAAGCTCAAGCAGGGCGACATCATCGAGTCGGGCGCTGGCGCCGACATCAAGCCGGGCAACAACCTCCCGCTTCGCAACATCCCGACCGGTACGGTCATCCACGCCATCGAGCTCCGCCCAGGCGGCGGCGCGAAGATGGCGCGCTCGGCCGGAGCCTCCGTTCGCCTCGTTGCGAAGGACGGCCCCTACGCCCAGCTGCGTCTGCCGAGCGGCGAAGTCCGCAACGTCGACGTGCGCTGCCGCGCGACGATCGGCGAGGTCGGCAACGCCGAGCAGTCGAACATCAACCTGGGCAAGGCCGGCCGCAAGCGCTGGCTCGGCGTTCGCCCGACGGTCCGTGGTGTCGTCATGAACCCGGTCGACCACCCGCACGGTGGTGGTGAGGGCCGCACATCCGGTGGACGTCACCCGGTGAGCCCCTGGGGTAAGCCAGAAGGCCGCACCCGTCGCCCCAACAAGGAGAGCGACAAGCTCATCGTCCGCCGTCGCCCTGCCGGCAAGAAGCGTAAGTAGGAGATCAGAAGATGCCTCGCAGTCTCAAGAAGGGCCCCTTCGTCGACGAACACCTCTTCCAGAAGGTGGTCAAGCAGAACGAAGCTGGCTCGAAGAACGTCATCAAGACCTGGTCGCGCCGATCGATGATCGTGCCGGACATGCTCGGCCACACCATCGCCGTGCACGACGGTCGCAAGCACATCCCCGTGTTTGTCACCGAAACCATGGTCGGCCACAAGCTCGGCGAGTTTGCACCGACCCGCACCTTCCGTGGACACGAGAAGGACGACAAGAAGGGTCGTCGCCGCTAACGCGGCGACGTGAAGGAGGAAAATATGGTGGAGTCAACCGCACGCGTGCGGCACATCCGCGTCACCCCTCAGAAGGCTCGTCGCGTCGTCAACTTGATCCGCGGCAAGCAGGCGCTCGAAGCGCTCGCAATCCTGAAGTTCGCACCTCAGGGTGCCTCTGAGCCGGTCTACAAGGTCGTTGCATCCGCAATCGCCAACGCACGTGTCAAGGCAGACAAGGAAAGCCAGTTCCTTGACGAGCGCGACCTCTACATCGCCAAGGCGTTCGTAGACGAGGGTGCAACCCTCAAGCGCTTCCGTCCACGTGCACAGGGACGAGCATTCCGCATCAACAAGCGCACAAGCCACATCACGGTTGTGCTGGCGACGCCGGAGCTCGCCGAGGCCGAGAAGGGGAGCAGCAAGTAATGGGCCAGAAGATCAATCCGTACGGCTTCCGTCTCGGAATCACGACCGACCACGTCTCCCGCTGGTACGCAGACTCGACCAAGCCGGGTCAGCGCTACAGCGACTACGTCAAGGAAGACATCCGCATTCGCGAGTATCTCCAGAAGACACTCGACCGTGCAGGCGTCTCCCGCATCGAGATCGAGCGCACGCGTGACCGCGTTCGCGTCGACATCTACACGGCACGCCCCGGCATCGTCATCGGACGACGCGGAGCAGAGGCCGAGCGCATCCGCGCCGACCTCGAGAAGCTCACGGGCAAGCAGATCCAGCTGAACATCCTCGAGGTCAAGAACCCCGAGGCTGACGCTCAGCTGGTCGCGCAGGGCATCGCCGAGCAGCTCTCTGCTCGTGTCGCCTTCCGCCGTGCGATGCGCAAGGGCCTCCAGGGCGCTCAGCGTGCAGGTGCCAAGGGCATCCGCATCCAGGTCTCCGGCCGCCTCGGCGGTGCTGAGATGAGCCGCTCGGAGTTCTACCGCGAGGGACGCGTTCCGCTGCACACGCTCCGCGCCAACATCGACTACGGCTTCTACGAGGCCAAGACCACCTACGGTCGCATCGGTGTCAAGGTGTGGATCTACAAGGGCGACATGACCAACAAGGAACTCGCCCGCGAACAGGCCAACCAGAAGTCGTCCCGTGGGGACCGTAACGACCGCTCACGCCGTGGCCCGCGCCGCGACAACGAGAAGCAGGTCGCCGCAGGAGTTGAGGCGTAACCATGTTGATTCCACGTCGAGTCAAGCACCGTAAGCAGCACCGCCCGGACCGTAGCGGCATGTCGAAGGGTGGCAACACCGTATCGTTCGGCGAGTTCGGCATCCAGGCGCTCACCCCGTCCTACGTGACCAACCGTCAGATCGAGGCAGCTCGTATCGCCATGACGCGTCACATCAAGCGTGGCGGCAAGGTCTGGATCAACATCTACCCGGACCGCCCGATGACCGCTCGCCCCGCCGAGACCCGCATGGGTTCCGGTAAGGGTGCAGTCGACTCCTGGGTTGCGAACGTCAAGCCCGGCCGCGTCCTCTTCGAGGTCGCCGGCGTCAGCGAGGAGCTCGCTCGCGAGGCCCTCACGCGCGCCATCCACAAGCTGCCGCTCAAGGCACGCATCATTTCGCGCGAGGAAGGCGAGTAATCATGGCGATTGGTACCAAGGAGCTCGCCACCACCGAGCTCGACAACTTCGAAGACGGACGTCTCGTCGAGGAGCTCAAGAAGGCCAAGGAAGAGCTGTTCAACCTGCGCTTCCAGGCCGTGACCAACCAGGTCGAAGAGCGCGGACGCATCCGTCAGGTCAAGCGCGACATCGCGCGCATCTACACGGTGATCCGCGAGCGTGAGCTCGGGATCCGCGCAACCCCGGCCCCGGTCGAGAAGCCGGCCAAGAAGTCGAAGGCCACCAAGGCTTCGAAGAAGGCCGAAGCCTCCGAGGCTGCGCCCGAGGCTGAGAACGAGGAGACCAAGTAATGGCTGAAAGCACGACACAGCCCGAGGCAACGGAAGAAGCGCACGAGCGCAACTACCGCAAGACCCGGCGCGGCTACGTCACGAGCGACAAGATGGAAAAGACCATCACCGTCTCGGTCGAAGAGCGCGTCAAGCACCCCCTCTATGGCAAGGTGCTCCGCCGCTCGAGCAAGGTCAAGGCGCACGACGCCGACAACCAGGCCGGCATCGGCGACCTCGTCCTGATTGCAGAGACCCGTCCCCTCAGCGCTACCAAGCGCTGGCGCCTGGTCGAGATCCTGGAGAAGGCGAAGTAGGCCTCGCCTCTTCGACCACTCAGCGAAGGAATTTGACAGATGCTTCAGCAAGAATCACGAGTCCGTGTCGCCGACAACACCGGCGCCAAGGAACTCCTCACGATCCGCGTACTCGGTGGCTCCGGCCGCCGCTACGCGGGGATCGGTGACGTCATCGTCGCGACCGTCAAGGACGCGATCCCTGGCGGAAACCTCAAGAAGGGTGAGGTCGTCAAGGCCGTCATCGTTCGCACAGTCAAGTCGACCCGTCGTCCCGACGGTTCGTACATCAAGTTCGACGAGAACGCAGCCGTCATCCTCAAGGGTGACAACGAGCCGCGTGGCACTCGAATCTTCGGACCGGTCGGTCGCGAACTCCGCGACAAGAAGTTCATGAAGATCGTGTCGCTCGCGCCGGAGGTGATTTAACCCATGGCAACGATCCGCAAGGGCGACCTGGTCCAGGTCATCTCGGGCCCGAGCCAGGCTCGTGGTGGAGACCGCGGCAAGCAGGGCGAAGTGCTCGAGGTGCTCCGCGAAGAGAACCGCATTCTCGTTCAGGGAATCAACTTCGTGACCAAGCACGTTCGCGTCGGACAGACGCAGCGTGGCACGAAGACGGGTGGCATCGAGACCGTCGAGGCCCCCATCCACATCTCCAACGTCGCACTCGTCGACCCCGAGACCAAGCAGCCGGCTCGCACCGGTGTGCAGGTCGAAGAGGTCACGAAGGACGGCGTGACCAAGACGGTGCGCACGCGCGTCTTCAAGCCATCGCGCCGCGCTGCGAAGCCGGCCAAGGTCGAGAAGGCCGCCAAGGCCGACAAGGCTGAGAAGGCTGAGAAGAAGCCCGCGACGAAGGCCAAGGCCGCCGCACCGAAGAAGAAGGACGACGAGTAGATATGACTGACATCGCCACGGAGGCTGGCAAAATCCAGCCCCGTCTCAAGCTGAAGTACCGCGACGAGCTCAAGGCTCAGCTGCAGGCAGACCTCGGCGTGAGCAACGTCCACCAGGTTCCCGGTCTCGTGAAGATCGTCGTGAACATGGGTGTTGGCGAAGCAGCTCGCGACGGAAAGATCATCGAGGGTGCCATCACGGACCTCACGGCGATCACCGGTCAGAAGCCGAAGGTCACGAAGGCCACGAAGTCGATCGCACAGTTCAAGCTGCGCGAAGGACAGCCGATCGGCGCGCACGTCACACTGCGCGGCGACCGCATGTGGGAATTCCTCGACCGCCTGCTCTCGCTCGCTCTTCCCCGTATCCGCGACTTCCGTGGTCTCAACGACCGCCAGTTCGACGGAAACGGAAACTACACCTTCGGCCTCACGGAGCAGGTAATGTTCCATGAGATCGATCCAGACAAGATCGACCGCACACGCGGTATGGACATCACCGTCGTCACGACGGCGAAGAACGACGAAGATGGGCGCGCTCTCCTGGGCAAGCTCGGCTTCCCGTTCCAGGCCGGTCTCCAGCAGAACTAGTCTGAACACCCGAGGGTCACGGCGTATGCCGTGACCCCATCGGGCTGTTGCAACCGCAATGGCCCGTCCACCACAGGTCGCGGGGCCGTGTACGGCCCCGCGAAACCAGGCGAAAGGCACTCATCATGACGATGACAGATCCCGTCGCAGATATGCTGACGCGACTGCGCAACGCGAACTCGGCGCACCACGACTCCGTGTCGATGCCGAGCTCGAAGCTCAAGTCCCACATTGCCGACATCCTCAAGCGCGAGGGTTACATCACCGACTGGACAGTCGAAGATGCACGAGTGGGCCAGACCCTCACTCTCTCGCTGAAGTTCGGTCCGAACCGCGAGAGGTCGATCGTCGGCATCAAGCGCGTCTCCAAGCCAGGTCTCCGCGTGTACGCGCGCTCGACCGAGCTGCCAAGCGTCCTCGGCGGCCTCGGCATTGCCATCCTGTCCACCTCCTCCGGTCTCCTCACGGACCGTCAGGCCGAGCAGAAGGGCGTAGGCGGAGAAGTCCTCGCCTACGTGTGGTAATCCGTCATGTCACGAATTGGTCGTCTCCCGATCAGCGTCCCAGCAGGCGTTGACATCAAGATCGACGCGCAGAACGTCACCGTCAAGGGACCGAAGGGCGAGCTCGCGCTCGTCGTCGCGAACCCCATCGAGGTCAAGCTCGAAGACGGTCAGCTTCTCGTCACGCGTCCGAACGACGAGCGTGAGTCGCGTGCACTGCACGGCCTGACCCGCACGCTCATCAACAACAACATCATCGGCGTCACCGAGGGCTACACGAAGAAGCTCGAGGTCGTTGGAACCGGTTACCGCATCGTTTCCAAGGGCACGGGCGTCGAGTTCGCACTCGGCTACTCGCACCCGATCAACGTCGAGCCCCCCCAGGGCATCACGTTCCAGGTCGAGGGCAACAACAAGCTCACGGTCGTCGGAATCGACAAGCAGGCTGTCGGCGAGGTCGCAGCGAACATCCGCAAGCTCCGCCTCCCCGAGCCCTACAAGGGCAAGGGCGTGCGTTACGAGGGCGAGCAGATCCGCCGCAAGGCCGGAAAGTCAGGTAAGTAACCATGGGACTCGGAACTCGAGGAAAGAGCAAGCAGGCAGCGACCCGTCGCCGCCACGTCCGCCTTCGCAAGAAGGTCTCCGGCGACGCACAGCGTCCCCGTCTCGTCGTCACGCGCTCGGCGCGTCACGTCTTCGTCCAGGTTGTCGACGACACCAAGGGCATCACGCTGGCTTCGGCATCCACCATGGAAGCCGAGCTGCGTGAGTTCGACGGTGACAAGTCGGCCAAGGCGAAGCGGGTCGGCGAGCTCGTCGGCGCACGCGCCAAGGACGCCGGCATCGAAAGCGTGGTCTTCGACCGCGGCGGCAACAAGTACGCCGGTCGCGTCGCGGCCATCGCTGATGGAGCACGAGAGGCAGGGCTGAACCTGTGACCGAGAAAATCGACACCAACACGCCCGACAACATGACCGACACGCCCGTTGAGACGGCCGCGTCGAGTGAGTCGGCACAGCGCGACGGAGGTCGCGACAACAACCGCCGCGGTGGTCGTGGCGAGCGTGGCCAGGGCGGCCGCGACCGCAACTCGCGCGATGACAAGAACCAGTTCCTGGAGCGCGTCGTCACCATCAACCGCGTCTCCAAGGTCGTCAAGGGCGGTCGTCGCTTCGCGTTCACCGCGCTGGTCGTCGTCGGCGACGGCAACGGACTCGTGGGCGTCGGCTACGGCAAGGCCCGTGAGGTCCCGCTGGCCATCGCCAAGGGCGTCGAAGAGGCGAAGAAGAACTTCTTCCGCGTTCCTCGCGTCCTGAAGACGATCCCGCACCCCGTGCAGGGCGAGGCAGCAGCAGGCGTCGTCCTGCTCCGTCCCGCCGCTGCAGGTACCGGTGTTATCGCCGGTGGCCCCGTCCGCGCCGTGCTTGAGTGCGCGGGCATCCACGACGTCCTGTCGAAGTCGCTCGGTTCGTCGAACACGATCAACATCGTGCACGCAACCGTCGCGGCGCTGAAGCAGCTCGAGGAGCCGCGCGCAGTCGCAGCTCGTCGTGGCCTGCCCGTCGACCAGGTCGTTCCGCAGCGCATTCTGCGTGCCGAGGCCAACGCGGCCAAGGCCGCAGCCGAAGCACAGAAGGTCGGTGCCTGATGGCCAAGAGTCTCAAGGTGACCCAGATCAAGTCCAAGATCAGCGAGAAGCAGAACCAGCGCGACACACTGCGCTCGCTCGGCCTCAAGCGCATTGGCCACACCGTCGTCAAGCCGGACAACTCGGTGAACCGCGGCTACGTCAAGACAGTCGCTCACCTGGTTTCAGTTGAGGAGATCTCCGAATGACCAAGAACGAGAACGAGAAGGATGTGACCTCCGAGCCTCAGCTCAAGGTCCACCACCTCCGCCCCGCTCCCGGTGCCAAGAAGTCCAAGACGCGCGTTGGTCGCGGTGAGGGCTCCAAGGGCAAGACCGCCGGTCGCGGCACCAAGGGCTCGAAGGCGCGCACGACAGTGCGTATCGGCTTCGAGGGTGGCCAGATGCCGCTGCACATGCGTACGCCGAAGCTGCGCGGGTTCAAGAACCCGTTCCGCGTCGAGTACCAGGTCGTCAACCTCTCCAAGCTGGCCGAGCTCTTCCCCGAGGGCGGCGATGTCACCATCGCGAACCTCGTGGCAAAGGGTGCGGTTCGCAAGAACGAGCCCGTCAAGGTGCTCGGCAATGGTGAGATTGCGGTTAAGCTGAACGTCGCGGTCGACAAGGTCTCCAGCTCAGCAGAGCAGAAGATCGTTGCCGCCGGCGGTTCCGTCAAGTAGCAACTCCAAGCGGGGGTCGGCGGTTGCCGACCCCCGTTTGTCTCTTTCACGAGAAATGAAAGCAGGAACGTAGTGTTCAGTGCCGTCGCACGAGTGTTCAAGACACCGGATCTTCGTCGCAAGATCCTCTTCACGCTCGCTATGGTCGCCATCTACCGGATCGGCACCACGGTTCCTGGCCCATTTGTGAACTACGTCAACGTGCAGCAGTGTCTCGACACTGGAACGCAGATGGCCGGTCTCTACGACATGGTCAACCTGTTCTCCGGTGGCGCGCTGCTGCAGTTGTCGATCTTCGCGCTGGGCATCATGCCGTACATCACGGCCTCGATCATCACGCAGCTGCTGCGTGTGGTCATCCCGCACTTCGAGGCGCTCCACAAGGAGGGTCAGGCGGGTCAGTCGAAGCTCACGCAGTACACGCGCTACCTGACCATCGCCCTCGCGATCCTCCAGGCGACGACACTCGTGACGGTGGCGAAGTCGGGAACGCTCTTCGGCACGGGCAACCCTGCCTGCGAGAACGTCCTCGACATGCTCAACGAGTCCGCCGCGACCCCGGAGAACGCCGTCATCAACATGGTGCGCGTCGTGCTCATGGTCGCAGCCATGACAGCTGGCACCGCGGTCATCATGTGGATGGCCGAGCTCATCACCGAGCGCGGCGTCGGCAACGGCATGTCGCTCCTGATCTTCACGTCGATCGCAGCCTCGTTCCCGTCCGCCTTCGGCGCCATCGCCGCCGGTACCGGTGGAATGACCACGCTCGTCATCGTCATCGCGATCGGGCTGCTCATCATGATGGCCGTCGTCTTCGTCGAGCAGTCGCAGCGTCGCATCCCCGTCCAGTACGCGAAGCGCATGGTCGGACGCCGCACGTATGGCGGCAACAGCACGTACATCCCGATCAAGGTGAACCAGGCAGGCGTTATCCCTGTCATCTTCGCCTCGTCGCTGCTGTACCTTCCCGCGCTCGTCGCCCAGTTCAACCAGCCTGCCGCGGGGGAGACCCCGCCAGAGTGGGTCACCTGGGTCATGAACAACTTCACGACGGGCGACCACCCGCTCTACATGGCGGTCTACTTCCTCCTCATCATCGGCTTCACGTACTTCTACGTCGCGATCGCCTTCAACCCTGAGGAGGTTGCCGAGAACATGCGAAAGCACGGTGGCTTCGTTCCCGGCATCCGTGCCGGACGCCCCACCGCCGAGTACCTGAATTTCGTGCTCACGCGAATCACCTTCCCCGGTTCGCTCTACCTCGGCGTGCTCGCGCTCATCCCGCTCATCGCGCTGTCCACGGTCAATGCAAATGCCAACTTCCCGTTCGGCGGCGCATCGATCCTCATCGTCGTGGGCGTCGGACTCGAGACGGTGAAGCAGATCGACGCTCAACTCCAACAACGCAACTACGAGGGGCTTCTCCGATGACACATCACGACCAGACCTTCCGCCTGCTCATCGTTGGTCCCCCCGGGGCCGGCAAGGGAACGCAGGCCGTCGGCATCGCCGAGGCCTTCGGTATCCCAGCCATCTCGACCGGTGACATCTTCCGTGCCAACATCAAGAACGGCACGAACCTCGGCATCCAGGTCCGCGAGATCATCGAGAGCGGCAACCTGGTTCCCGATTCGCTGACGAACGAGCTCGTCCGCGACCGCCTCACGGAGGCCGACGCCGCTGGCGGCTTCCTCCTCGACGGCTACCCGCGCACACTCGAGCAGGTCGCGTTCCTCACGCAGCTCCTCGCTGACCAGGGCACGGCGATCGATGCCGTCATCGAGCTCAAGGTCGAGATCGACAGCGTCGTGGAGCGCCTCCGCCGCCGCGCGCTCGAGCAGGGCCGCGCCGACGACACGGAAGAGGCCATCAGGCACCGTCAGAACGTGTACCTGCAGGAGACCGCGCCGCTTCTCGAGACGTACTCCGCTCGCGGATCGCTCGTGAGCGTCAACGGCTTCGGCACCGTCGAGGAAGTCCGGAACCGCATCTTCGCTGCTCTCGAGCAGCGGGGCCTGCGTCACCCACTGCACCGCCTGAGCGGCAAATAGGACTCACCCGGCAAGACAAGCAAGGACCCGAGCGGATTTCTCCCGCTCGGGTCCTCTTGCGTTTGCCGGAATGCACGCCGCGGAGACACCGCAGGGCCGTTCGCACCTGGTTCTGTGCTGTCTTCGTCGGCTAGCGTTGCCCTGTCGGCGCCTCCAGCTCGGAGAGCCGGAGAACCCTGTTGACGCAGTCGTCCAGGAACGGAGACACAGATGTCCTCACTCTCAGCTGAGCCCCATGACCTCATCGACTTCGACGTGCTCTTGAGCAAGGAGGAGCTGGCGCTGCGCAGTCGCGTCCGACTCCTCGTCGACGAGCACGTCAGGCCGCACATCGCGTCCTGGTACGAGGACGCGGTCTTCCCGATCGACCTCGTGCCGATGCTCGCGAGCGAGGGGCTGCTTGGCATGCACTTGAGCGGCTACGGGTGCGCTGGTCGCAGCGCCGTCGAGTACGGCATCGCCGCGGCGGAGCTCGAGGCGGGAGACTCCGGTATTCGTACCTTCGTCTCCGTGCAGGGCTCTCTGGCCATGAGCGCCATCTGGAAGCACGGGAGCGAGGAGCAGAAGGTCGAGTGGCTGCCGCGCATGGCGGCTGGCGAGGTCATCGGCTGCTTCGGGCTGACCGAGCCCGCTGCCGGATCCGATCCGGGGACGATGGGCACCTTCGCGCGTCGAGATGGCTCGGACTGGGTGCTCAGCGGCACCAAACGCTGGATCGGCCTGGCGTCCCTCGCCCACATCGCGATCATCTGGGCGCAGACGGACGATGGCATCAGGGGGTTCATCGTGCCGACGGCTTCCGCCGGCTTCTCGGCGACCCCCATCGGCCCGAAGCTCTCGATGCGCGCGTCCGTCCAATGCGACGTCGTCCTCGACGAGGTCCGGGTCCCCGCCGCTGCGATGCTGCCCGGTGCCCGCGGGCTGCGTGGGCCGTTCGAGTGCCTCAATGAGGCCCGCTACGGTATCGCCTGGGGGGTCATGGGCGCTGCCAGGGACAGCTTCGAGGACGCGCTCGCGTACGCGGGAGAGCGGCAGCCGTTCAACCGTCCGCTGGCAGGCTTCCAGCTCACGCAGCAGAAGCTCGTGGACATGGCCCTCGAGATCAACAAGGGCTTCCTGCTCGCCCTCCAGCTCGGGCGGCTGAAGGACGCGGGCCGCATCCAGCCGCACCATATCTCCGCTGGCAAGCTCAACAACACCCGCGAGGCGATCGCGATCGCTCGCGAGGCGAGGACGATCCTCGGCGGCAACGGCATCACCCTCGACCACTCGCCGCTCCGCCACGCCAACAACCTGGAGTCGGTCCGCACCTACGAGGGGACCGACGAGATCCACACGCTGGTGCTTGGCAGCAAGCTCACCGGCATTCCGGCGTTCCGGTAGGGGCACCGGTGCTCTCGGATCGCGAACGCGACGGCGTGCTGAGCGGCGTGCGGGTCGCGGATTTCTCCCGCGTGCTCGCCGGACCGTACGCGACGATGATGCTCGCCGACTTCGGCGCCGACGTCATCAAGGTGGAACCCCCGGGCGGTGACGACACGAGAGCGTGGACTCCACCGGTGGATGCGCGCGGCCAGTCGACGTACTTCTCCGGCGTGAATCGCGGCAAGCGATCCCTGGTGCTCGACCTCACCCGCGACGAGGACGCTGCGGCCGCGCGCCGACTCGCGCGGGAGGCGGACATCGTCGTCGAGAACTTCCGGCCCGGGGTCATGGCGCGCTTCGGGCTCGACTTCGACTCGGTGCGGGCCGAGAACCCGTCGGCGATCTTCTGCTCCATCACCGGTTTCGGCGGAGGCGGGGGAGCGGCGCTGCCAGGTTACGACCTCCTCGTGCAGGCCGTCGGCGGACTCATGAGCATCACGGGCCCGGTGGACGGTGAGCCGAGCAAGGTCGGCGTCGCGCTCGTCGACGTGCTGACTGGGCTGAACGCGGTCACGGGCATTCTGCTCGCCCTGCGCGAGCGCGAGCGGTCTGGGACGGGTCAGCGCGTGGAGGTGGACCTGATGACGAGCCTGCTGTCGGCGCTCGCCAATCAGGCATCGAGCACGCTGGCGACGGGCCGGGCTCCCGCACGGCTCGGCAACGCGCATCCGAGCATCGCCCCGTACGAGCTGTTCGACGCGAGCGACCGTCCGCTCGTGATCGCCGTCGGCAACGATCGGCAGTTCGCAGCACTTGTCGGGGTCCTCGGCGCTCCTGGCCTCGCTGGAGACCCGCGCTTCAGCACCAACCAGCTCCGCGTGCACAACCGCGAGGCCCTCCGTGCGCTCATTGCGGCGAGGCTGGGGGAGCGCGCGGCCAGCGAATGGGTCGAGCTCCTGACGAGTGCACGCGTGCCGGCCGGCCTCGTGAACGACGTCGCCGAGGCGTTTGCGTTCGCAGAGGGCCTTGGCCTTGAGCCTGTCGTGGAACTGGGAGCAGGAGCTGGGGAATCGGTGCGGTTGACGGCCAACCCCATTCACTTGTCGCGGACGCCGGCGGTGTACGGACAGCAGGCACCAGATCTTGGCTCCGCGGGCACGTCCGTCGACTGGCGATAGCTTCCCGGTTACGCAACCGTGACCCTCGCAGAGCCGCTGTTGCAGAAGCGTTGTCGCTGGTTGGGGGGCCGCATCCCGGTGTCGGGCTAGCGTCACAGGACCGCACATCATCGAGTGCGGGACGAACACGGAGGCCCCATGAGACCGTCGACCGTCGAGCACAGTGTGCGGGCGAGCACGCCATCTGCAGACGTGCCGGGGACCACACCACGTCCCGCTTGGTGGCTCAAGTTCCTCGCCATCGCGACATTCCTCGCTGCCCTTCTCGTCGGCATCACACCGTGGCATGCGTTTGCACTCGTGCCGTGGGAGCCAGGGCCGTCCCTGCCCGAACCAGGAGCGTTCATGGACCGGTACGTCCGTCCCGGATTGCTCCTGGCGCTGTGGCCGGCCGGGGTTGTCGTGGTGGCGGTGTGCATGGTGGTGGCGCTGCGTCGCACACGGTCCGTGTCGCTGGCGGCGGTGAGCGTGGCAGCGGTGATCGCCGCCACGCATCTCGGCTTCACGTTGCTCTGGACGCTTGAGGCGGGGCGCACGATCGTTGCTCAGGTGGAGGTGCAGACGGAGGCCCCTCAGGCAGAACCCTCCGCACCTCCAGCGCAGACCTACTGGCCAGGTGAGGAGCCGTTGGATGAGCCCGGCGCCGTGACCTCGCTGTCTGCCGACCAGCTGCGGGCCGGCGTCCTCGACCTGCGTGACGCGACCGTGGCGACCATGGAGAGTCCCGTCCCCAACCTCATGGTCGGGCCCCTGGATGCCGAACCGGTCGAGATCGCCTGTGTGCCGGGCGGAGAGACGGGCGACTACCCGGACGAGACAACGTCGCGTGGAGTCGCGTACGAGGTGCAGTTGAGTGTGAGCGGCCCCGACACCGTCACGGACGAGCAGAACATCATCGAGCTCTGGAAGGCGCGGGGACTGACATACGACCGGGCCATGGGCACGAACTACGCGGGCGGCTCTACCGCACAGGCGATCGACCAGGTCAGGATGCGGGGCGACGCCCAAGGCTGGCTCAACATCACCGTCACCAGCCACTGCTCGCCAAGCGACTGAGGGGCAACGATGAATCCGAAACTCGACGATCGTACGGATGCACGCAGTCGGCATTCCTCCGGGGACGTGCAGATTGCGAAGACCGTCATCGTGCTCGCGCTGTTGACGCTCTGCATTCCGCTGTTCGCCGCCATCTGGCTCGTGCTCCTCTCACCGGGGGCCATGCCGCAGCCGCTCGGTGTCGCGCGGTTGCCATCGTGGGTCGGTTGGTTCCCCGTTCCCGAACCGCAGTCCTTCCTCACGATGCTCGGTGCGCTCGGCGTTCTCGTTGCCGCCGCTGCCGTCCCTGCTGTGCTGTCGAGCCTCGCGAAGCATCTTGCCGTCAAGCTGCGGAGCCAGGATGCGCAGCTCCTGTCCGGCACGCTGGTCACCGCACGCGCGGTTGCGCGCGTCTCTGCCATGGCGACGCTGCTCGTCGCGTGCCTGTTCATCACGGCCTCTGCTGCGGCCCTTCTCGGACCTCAAATGTCGGCGCTCGGGACGACCTGGCCGTCCGGAGCCGACGAGGAGTATGCGGGCAGCGCCGACGAGGAAGGCGGTGACGGGGCATTGATCGCGGACACGGCGGAGGGTGACGCGGCCTACGCGCTGACGCGGGTGACGCCGGAGCAACGGCAGGGAGTTCTCGCGCTCGCGGAAAGCACCATGGCGTTGGTCCCGACGGCCGAGTACGTGCGGGACTCCGCGGGTACCGAGCCGCTGCTCGTCACGGCGACCACTTGCGGTGCTGGTGATGAAGCGGGCGTCGCCGTCAACGTGACCTCGTACTTCCAGACCGATGGGACTGCCTTCGATGGTGAGGCGGTTCGCGCGTTGTGGGCTGAGCATCCGCTGGTCGTGCGGGGCACGATGAGCGAGATCATCGGGGAGTCCGAGTCCGCCTCGAACGTGCGCTTCGCGATTCTCTATTACGACACCGATGGGGTCTACGTGCTCAGCCTCTCGGGAGCCTGTCGCGCCCTCGAGTGAGTGCCCTCGGCGGCGAGAAGGAGCCGGGCGCGTAGACTCTCCTGATGCGCAAGAGCATCTACAAGACACCCGCCGAGCTCGCGGCGATGGTGCCAGCCGGCCGGATCACGGCACTCGCCCTCGATGCCGTCGCCGAGGCGATCCGTCCGGGGGTGACGACGCTGGAGCTCGACGGCATCGCCGAGCGCGTCGTCCGCGAGAGGGGCGCAGTGCCGAACTTCGCGTTGGTTCCGGGGTACCGACACACGATCTGCGCCTCCGTCGACGACGCGGTTGTCCACGGTATCCCGGACGACAAGCCGCTCACGGCGGGCCAGCTCGTCTCCATCGACGCCGGGGCCATGTTCGAGGGCTGGAACGGCGACTCGGCCCGAACGTTCGTCGTCCCCGGCGAAGCAGCGGACACGAACGCGGTGGCTGACGGGTCGCGTCTCAGCGAGGCCTGCGAGCGCTCGCTCTGGGCGGGCATCGCGAAGCTGGCGACCGCTCGGCACCTCGCCGAGGTCGGAGCTGCCGTCGAGGAGTCCATCGAACAGTCCGGTGACTACGGCATCCTCGAGGACTTCGCGGGGCACGGCATCGGCCGCAGCATGCACGAGGAACCGACCGTGCACAACATCCGCGTCTTCGGGCGCGGGCCGGTGGTCAAGCCTGGCCTGGCCATCTGCATCGAGCCCATGATCACGCTCGGGGGCCCTGACGTCGTCATCGATGACGACGACTGGACCGTTCGCTCAGCGGACGGCTCGCTCGGGGCCCATTGGGAGCACACGATCCTGGTGCACGCCGACGGCATCTGGGTCTCCACCGCCCATGACGGGGGAGCGGCGGGTCTCGAGCCGTTCGGAGTCGTCCCCACCCTGCCGGCCGGCGCGGGAGCCTGACCTCCATCGGCGGTGCGGCCCCGCACTTGCACTCCACGGGGAGACGGCCTAGAGTTGACGCTTGGTGTCTTTTGCGTTGCGTTCCCGCGCGCGTAGGCACCGTCCATCCGCACGACCAGCGTGCATTCAATAGCAAACGACAGTGAGGCTATGGCCAAGAAAGACGGCGTCATCGAGATCGAGGGTTCGGTTGTCGAGGCATTGCCAAACGCAATGTTCCGCGTAGAACTCTCGAACGGACACAAGGTTCTTGCTCACATCTCGGGCAAGATGCGTCAGCACTACATCCGCATCCTTCCCGAGGACCGCGTGATCGTGGAGTTGAGCCCGTACGACTTGACCCGCGGCCGCATCGTCTACCGCTACAAGTAGGCACGCTGTAAGGAACGGCTGGGCAGACGTCTGCCCAGCACGAGGCCAGCGATCACAGAAGGAACTTCAATGAAGGTCAACCCCAGCGTCAAGAAGATCTGCGACAAGTGCAAGGTTATCCGCCGCCACGGTCGCGTCATGGTCATCTGCGAGAACCCGCGCCACAAGCAGCGCCAGGGCTAATCGCTCGGGACTCACCTCGCCGGCCAGTTCAGGCGCGCGAGACGTCCCATGGGTGCACACGCGCCCGACGTCACAACTGAATACGAAACAGCACCAGTAAGAACCGCCGGGCTCAGCCCAGGCGGGGACACCTTCGGACCGAGGCCGGGGCCCATCCGGTGCATCACACCTCAACCCACAGGAGAAATCCCATGGCACGTCTCGCAGGCGTCGATCTCCCACGCGAAAAGCGCGTTGAGATCGCACTCACCTACATCTACGGCGTCGGCCGCACGAGCGCCCTCAAGGCACTCGAGGACACCGGCATCGACGGCAACATCCGCGTCAAGAACCTCGACGACGAGCAGCTGGTTCAGCTCCGCGACTACATCGAAGGCAACTTCAAGGTAGAAGGTGACCTCCGCCGTGAGGTCGCAGCTGACATCCGCCGCAAGGTCGAAATCGGCAGCTACGAGGGTCTCCGCCACCGCCGCGGCCTTCCCGTGCGCGGTCAGCGCACGAAGACGAACGCTCGTACCCGCAAGGGCCCGAAGCGCACGGTCGCCGGCAAGAAGAAGGCACGCTAGTCGCCGCCGCGACAGCGCCCGCAGATTTCGTAGGAGAGAAAAATGGCTACCCCAAAGAGCGCCGCTCGTAAGCCGCGCAAGAAGGACAAGAAGAACGTCGCAGTGGGCCAGGCTCACATCAAGTCGACCTTCAACAACACGATCGTGTCGATCACCGACCCGTCCGGCGCTGTCGTCAGCTGGGCTTCCTCCGGTGGAGTCGGCTTCAAGGGCTCGCGCAAGTCGACGCCCTTCGCCGCGCAGCTCGCAGCCGAGGCTGCAGCTCGCCAGGCGCAGGAGCACGGCATGAAGAAGGTCGACGTCTTCGTCAAGGGACCGGGCTCCGGTCGCGAGACCGCGATCCGCTCGCTTCAGGCCGCAGGCCTCGAGGTCGGCTCGATCAACGACGTCACCCCTCAGGCACACAACGGCTGCCGCCCTCCGAAGCGTCGCCGCGTCTAGCCTCCCGTCCGCCGCGAGGCTCTCCCGCGAGGGAGGGCCTCGTGGCGGATGTTCGGCGTCCCCGCTCGAACTCCACACCCGGTCGACGACGTGCGTCGGCTGAATCGCCAAGTGTCATATAGCGGACACTTTGCCGAAAGGAACCCATAGTGCTTATCGCACAGCGTCCAACGCTCACCGAGGAAAGCCTCTCCGAGAACCGCTCGAAGTTCACGATCGGACCACTCGAGCCCGGCTTCGGCTACACCCTCGGCAACTCACTGCGTCGCACCCTGCTGTCCTCCATCCCCGGAGCAGCAGTCACGAGCATCCGTCTCGACGGTGTCCTCCACAAGTTCACCACCATCCCTGGTGTGAAGGAAGACGTCACCGAGATCATCCTCAACATCAAGCAGCTGGTCGTCTCCAGCGAGCACGATGAGCCGATCACGGCCTACCTCCGCAAGACCGGAGCGGGCGAAGTGACGGCGGCTGACATCTCAGCACCTGCCGGTGTCGAGGTGCACAACCCGGAGCTCGTCATCGCGACGCTCAACGACGACGCCAAGTTCGAGCTCGAGCTGACGATCGAGCGCGGCCGCGGCTACGTCTCGGCGACCCAGAACCGCAACGAGTTCTCCGAGGCCGGTCAGGTACCGATCGACTCGATCTACTCGCCGGTCCTCAAGGTCACCTACCGCGTCGACGCGACCCGTGCCGGTGAGCGCACCGACTTCGACAACCTCGTCGTCGACGTGGAGACGAAGCCGGCCATCTCGCCGCGCGACGCGATCGCATCTGCCGGTCGCACGCTCGTCGAGCTCTTCAGCCTCGCTCGCGAGCTGAACGAGCAGGCAGAGGGCATCGAGATCGGCCCAGCGCCGGTCGACGCCGTCCTCACCAACGAGCTCTCGATGCCGATCGAAGATCTCGACCTCTCCGTGCGCTCGTACAACTGCCTCAAGCGCGAGGGCATCAACACGGTTTCCGAGCTCGTCGCTCTCAGCGAGACGCAGCTCATGAACATCCGCAACTTCGGTCAGAAGTCGGTCGACGAGGTGCGCGACAAGCTCACCGAGCTCGGCCTCTCGCTCAAGGACTCGGTTCCCGGGTTCGAGGGTGCTCACTTCTACGGTGCCGGCGACGACACCGGCGAGTACGTCTAAACAGACCTGCCCGCCAGACCGACTTCACACGAAAGAGAATGACGAATGCCTAAGCCCAACAAGGGTCCTCGCCTCGGAGGCGGCCCCGCACACGAGCGCCTCATGCTCGCTACGCTCGCGGCGCAGCTGTACACGCACAAGCGCATCCAGACGACCGAGACGAAGGCCAAGCGCCTCCGTCCGCTCGCTGAGCGCCTGATCACCTTCGCGAAGCGCGGAGACATCCACGCTCGCCGTCGCGTGCTGCAGATTGTCACCGACAAGACCGTCGTGCACGAGCTCTTCACGGAGATCGCACCGCAGATGGAAGGTCGCGAAGGCGGGTACACCCGCATCATCAAGACCGGCTACCGCAAGGGCGACAACGCCCCCATGGCAGTCATCGAGCTCGTCCTCGAGCCCGTCACGCCGAAGGCATCCGCAGTGAAGACGGCTCCGGCCGCCGCACCTGCAGAGCCTGAGGTCGACGAGCCCGCGACCGACGAGGTCGACGCAGCCGCAGGCGACACGGAGGCTTCCGAGCCCACGTCCGACGGCGGAACGCAGCCTTCCGAGGCTGCAGACGCCGCTGAGTCGGACGCTGACGCGAAGGCCGACGACGCCAAGTAGTCGAAGCTGATCGTCGAAGCCCCCGAGCAATCATCGAGATTGCTCGGGGGCTTCGTCGTGTCGTCGATAAACCGGTTCGGTTGAGGGAGGATGGGCGCATGGGGCACGGACGAGGAAGCACACGGTTCCGTTTGGACATCGCCTACGACGGGTCCGCGTTCAGCGGGTGGGCGGCGCAGCCGGAACTGCGAACGGTGCAGGGCGCCCTCGAGGACGCCATCAGGCTCGTCGCACGAGAGCTTCCCGATGGTCCGCTGCTCACGGTCGCGGGCCGAACAGACGCTGGAGTCCACGCGACGGCGCAGGTCGCGCACCTCGACCTCGACGCCCTCGGGGTCGAGAACGTCCGACGTCGGTCCAGCGACGAGGTGTCCGACATCCTGCTCCGTCGGGTGAACGGGGTCCTCGGTCGAGACACCGACGTCGTCCTCGCGGCGGTGGCGCCTGCGCCGGAGGGGTTCGACGCTCGGTTCTCGGCGATCTCCCGGAGCTACGAGTTCCGCATCGCAGATCGCCGAACGCCTCCGAACCCCATCGAGCGGCACCGCACGGCCGTCGTCCCGCGAGAGCTCGACGCGGGCCTCATGCAGGTGGCCGCAGACAAGCTCATCGGCCTCCACGACTTCGCCGGCTTCTGCCGACCGCGCCCGAACTCGACGACGATCCGGACCCTGCAGCGCTTCGACTGGGTCCGCGACGAGCAGGGCGTCGTCGTCGCGAAGCTCGAAGCGGATGCCTTCTGCCACTCCATGGTCAGGTCCCTCGTCGGCATGTGCGCTGAGGTCGGTGCCGGGCGCATCCGGCACTCGGACGTGCCTTCGCTGCTCCAGGCGACGGAGCGAAGCAGCGCCTTCCCCGTCCTGGCGGCGAAGGGGCTCACGCTCACGGGAGTGGGCTACCCGGCGGACGCTCATCTCCGTGAGCGCCAGGCCGTGACGCGGGCGCAGCGGCCCGCCCTCCGTCTGGTGGAGCCACTCACCTCGCCTGCGGGCATCGCTGACCGATCTACATCTCTCGACTGATTCCCAGGAATCCTCCGAGGGTCCAGACTGGGGTCATGGTCGACCTCATCAGCTACGCGGCGCTGGCCCTGCCTGTCGCCGTCTTCGCCGTGCTGAGCGTGGTCGGCAGGCTGTGGCCCCGAGCCATCGTGCCTGCGGCTTGGTCGGCTCTCGGGGTTGCAGTCCTCGTTCTGGCGTACGCGCTGCTCAGCATCCTGATGCCGGCACTGGACCCAACCGACCCCGACGTCTTCCTCGGCTCCTTCTTCTTCTCCGCGTCGCTCATCGCTGGGGGAGTTGGGACAATGCTCATGGTCGGCGTCTTCGGTGCGGCCGCCCGGTTCAGGACGGTTCGAGCGCGACGCCTCGCCGCTCCGTCGGTTTGAGATTGCGCCCAGGCGACCACTGACGTAAGCTACTCAAGTTGTCTGCACTCCGGTGTCGGCTTCGAAGTTGAGCCCTCGACGGTGACGTTCGTGGTGAGGCCTCCCCGGGAGAACCCTTCCCGGAGGCTCAACCGCAACCATCACGACCGAGTGGGATTCACGACCTCCTCATTTCGACGAAAGGTGCACATCCATGCGCACGTACACACCAAAGGGCGGTGACATCACCCATGACTGGGTGGTCATCGACGCGACTGATGTCGTTCTCGGCCGGCTCGCAACCCACGCGGCAGCTCTGCTCCGCGGCAAGCACAAGGCAACCTACGCTCAGCACGTTGACATGGGCGACTTCGTCGTCGTCATCAACGCAGAGAAGGTCGCGCTGACGGGCTCCAAGCTCCAGAAGAAGCTCGCCTACCGCCACTCGGGCTACCCGGGTGGACTGACGGCGACCTCCTACACGGAGATGCTCGAGAAGCACCCGACGCGCGCCGTCGAGAAGGCGATCCGCGGCATGCTCCCCAAGAACACGCTCGGACGCAACCAGCTCAAGAAGCTCAAGGTCTACGCAGGTGCAGAGCACCCGCACGCAGCCCAGCAGCCGAAGCCGTACGTCTTCGACCAGGTTGCCCAGTAGCGGCCCGAGCTAGGAAAGAGAACACAGTGGCAACCATCGCAGAGTCCATCGAGCAGCCGCAGAGCTACTCGACCGAAACCCCCGAGGCAGAGGCGGCCGTCCAGGCTCCTCGTCCGGCGCTCACCGTTCCCGGTGCAGCCGTCGGCCGTCGCAAGCAGGCAATCGCCCGCGTGCGCCTCATCCCGGGAACCGGCACCATCACGGTCAACGACCGTGACATCGCCGACTACTTCCCGAACAAGCTGCACCAGCAGCTGATCAACGACCCGTTCACGATCCTGAGCCTGGGTGGCGCATACGACGTCATCGCACGCATCTCGGGTGGCGGACCTTCCGGTCAGGCCGGCGCGCTCCGCCTCGGCATCGCACGCGCTCTCAACGAGATCGACCGCGAGAACAACCGCCCCGAGCTCAAGAAGGCTGGCTTCCTGTCACGCGACGCTCGCGTCAAGGAGCGCAAGAAGGCTGGACTCAAGAAGGCCCGTAAGGCGCCTCAGTACTCGAAGCGCTAAGTCCAGACATTTCGAATGCCTAGGCTTTTCGGAACGGACGGGGTTCGTGGGCTTGCGAACGACCACCTCACGGTCGAGCTCGCCCTCAGCCTCGCCCAGGCCGCTGCCATCGTGCTCGCGACATCAGCTCGCGAGCACGGGCGGCGGCCTCGTGCTGTTTTAGCCCGCGATCCGCGGGTTTCAGGTGAGTTCATCTCTGCTGCCGTGGCGGCGGGACTCGCCTCCTCTGGTGTCGACGTACTCGACGCGGGAGTCATCCCGACGCCGGCCGCGGCGTTTCTCACCGCCGAGATCGGGGCCGACTTCGGCGTCATGATCTCGGCGTCCCACAATCCTGCGCCCGACAACGGCATCAAGTTCTTCGCTCGCGGCGGTCGCAAGCTCGCCGACGACCTCGAGAACCAGATCGAGGCGCTCCTCGGCGGGGAGAAGCTGACCCCGACGGGAGCTGGGGTCGGAAGCATCGAGCGTTTCGCCGATGCCGAAGACCGCTATGCCCTGCACCTGCTCCGCAGCCTGCCGCTCCGCGAAGACGGCACCTCGCCGCTGCGTGGACTCCACGTGGTCCTCGACTGCGCGCATGGTGCTGCTGCCGGCGTCTCGCCCGAGGTCTTCACCGACGCGGGCGCTCAAGTCACGGTCATCGGCAACGCGCCGAACGGACTCAACATCAATGAGGGTGTCGGATCGACGCACCTCGGCGAACTCGCTCGCACGGTCACGGAGCTCGGGGCGGACCTGGGCATCGCCCACGACGGAGACGCAGACAGGTGTCTTGCCATCGACGCCGACGGCAAGGTCGTCGACGGCGATCAGATCATGGCCATCCTGGCCGTCTCCATGCGTCGGCGCGGCGCGCTGCGCGAGGACACCCTCGTCGCCACCGTCATGTCGAACCTCGGCCTCAAGATCGCGATGCGCGAAGCCGGCATCCGCATGATCGAGACCAAGGTCGGTGACCGGTATGTCCTCGAGGAGCTCAACGAGCGGGGGCTCGCCCTCGGCGGGGAGCAGTCCGGACACGTCATCCTCACCGACTACGCCACGACGGGAGATGGCATCCTCACCGGTCTGCACATCGCGGCCGAGATGCGGCGAACCGGCAAGACGCTCGCCGAGCTCGCGTCCGTCATGCGCGTGTACCCGCAGGTGCTCATCAATGTGCCCGGCGTGCGCAAGGAGGATTGCGCGAGCGACGAGCCGCTGCAGGCTGCAGTCGCCCAGGTCGCCCTCGAACTCGGTGAGACCGGACGTGTCCTGCTGCGGCCATCCGGAACGGAGCCGCTCGTACGCGTCATGATCGAGGCGGGGGAGCAGGAGACCGCACAGCGTCACGCGGAGGCCCTCGCCGCAGTCGTCCGCGAGCGGTTGGCCCTCTAAGGTCAGGGCTCCGCGAGGTCTCTGATCTCATGCCGCTCGGACCGAGTCTCAGAACGAGGTCCCGCCCCACCGTCATCTGGTGGAGCGGGACCTCTTTCTCGTTCTGCGGGACACCTCTTGCCCTGCCAGCTTCGAAGCGGCGAACCTCAGAGAGCCTCTCGGTCAGGGTTACCACCCGAGTGTGAGAAAGAAACAAGCGCCGAGGCAAAGTTTTGGTGACAATCTCGCATCTGGGGCTTCTCGCGTAGATAAGCTCAACACGCGGAAATCCCGCCACACCTAAGGAGCTCTCCATGATCGAACGCAAGATCACCGTCGCCTCGGAGCACGGACTTCACGCACGTCCCGCCGCGATCTTCGTGCAGGCTGCCACCGAAGCCGGCGTCCCGGTGACGATCGCCAAGGGCGACAAGAGCGTCAACGCGGCCAGCATCCTCGGCGTGCTCTCGCTTGGCGTGTCCAAGGGTGACGAGATCACCCTCTCCGTCGACGGCGACGAAGCTGTCGCCGACCAGCTCGTGACTCTCCTGGAGACCAACCACGACGCTTGAGCCGCCGCGCGCGCTCATGGCCGTTCGGCCAATTCTTGAAATCCGGGAACGGTCGCACTGACCCCACCCCTCCTATCCCCGCGCATGGGGATTGCTTGGAGCAATAATGACTGCAGAAGCCACAACGACTGAACGCAAGGGTGCCCGCGTCGGCGTCCAGAAGTTCGGTGCGTTCCTCTCCGGCATGGTCATGCCGAATATCCCGGCGTTCATCGCCTGGGGCCTCATCACCAGCCTCTTCATCGAGACCGGCTGGCTGAACGAGCTGTTCCCCGCCAACGGCCAGCTCTGGGGCACCCTCGGTGGCTGGGCGATCGACCCCGCGACCATCACCGACGAGACCCCGGATGGAACGCCGTTCATGGGGCTCGTGAGCCCGATGATCACGTACCTCCTGCCTCTCCTCATCGCCTACCAGGGCGGCAAGATGGTCTACGACACGCGTGGTGGCGTCGTCGGTGCCATCGCGACCATGGGCGTCATCGTGGGCGCGGGCATCCCGATGTTCATCGGCGCCATGATCATGGGTCCGCTTGCAGCGTGGATCATGAAGAAGGTCGACAGCATCTGGGACGGCAAGATCCGTGCCGGCTTCGAGATGCTCGTCAACAACTTCTCGGCCGGCATCCTCGCGATGCTGCTCGCTCTCGGCGGGTTCTTCGCGATCGCCCCGGTCATCACGTGGCTCACGGAACGCCTCGGCGAGGGCGTCGATGCGCTGGTCAACGCAGGGCTCCTGCCCCTCGCGAGCATCCTCATCGAGCCCGCGAAGATCCTCTTCCTCAACAACGCGATCAACCAGGGAGTGCTCACGCCTCTCGGTGTCGCGCAGTCGGAGGAAGCCGGGAAGAGCATCCTGTTCCTCCTCGAGGCGAACCCGGGCCCCGGCCTCGGTCTGCTCCTCGCGTTCTGCTTCTTCGGCGTCGGCGTCGCTCGCGCGAGCGCACCCGGCGCAGTCGTCATCCAGTTCCTCGGCGGCATCCACGAGATCTACTTCCCGTACGTGCTCGCCAAGCCCGCTCTGATTCTCGCCGTCATCGGTGGTGGCGCGACGGGTGTGCTCACCAACGTCATCTTCGACTCGGGCCTCGTCGCTCCGGCATCTCCCGGCTCGATCTTCGCGATCATGATCATGACCGCCCAGGGCAGCCACCTCGGTGTCATCCTGTCGGTCCTGTTCTCGGCGGCGGTCACGTTCGCGATCGCCGCGGCGATCCTGCTCAGCTCACGCAAGAAGGACCTCGCTGCAGAGGCCGCGGGAGGCAACGGCTTCGCCGATGCCGTCGCCAAGACCGAGGCCAACAAGGGGAAGAAGTCCGACGCACTGTCGGGTCTCTCCTCGCAGGCCGCTGGCAGCTCCGTCGACACGAGGGTCATCACCAACGTCGTCTTCGCCTGTGATGCCGGTATGGGGTCGAGCGCGATGGGAGCGTCCGTCCTCCGCAACAAGATCAAGAAGGCGGGAATCGAAGGGGTCAACGTGAAGAACGTCTCGATCGCGAACCTCGACGCGACCCCCGACCTGATCGTCACCCACCAGGACCTCACCGACCGCGCGAAGCAGAAGTCTCCAGACGCCATCCACGTGTCCGTGGAAAACTTCATGAACAGCCCCAGGTACGACGAGGTCGTGGAACGGCTCTCCAACCAGTGAGTCGCACCTTCGACTGACCCAGGCCCCGAGCTGGACCATCCAGCTCGGGGCCTCCTATCGGAAGGAACGCAGAAAATGGCAGAAGTACTGAGCCTCGACAGCATCCGCCTCGGCGGAACCGCGCGCACGCGAGAAGAAGCCATCACGGAAGCGGGCGAGCTGCTCGTCGCGGCTGGCGCCGTGACGCAGGACTACATCCAGGCGATGCACGACCGCGAGCAGAGCGTCTCGACGTTCATGGGCAACTACCTCGCCATTCCGCACGGCACGAACGAGGCCAAGGACTCGATCCTCGGCTCCGCGCTCTCCGTCGTCCGGTACGACGAGCCCATCGACTGGGGCGGAAACGAGACCCGCTTCGTCATCGGCATCGCAGGCAAGGACGGGGGCCACCTCGAGATCCTCTCGAGCGTCGCCATCGTGTTCAGCGACGAGGACAACGTCGAGGCGCTCCTCAAGGCGGAGACGCCGGAAGAGCTGGCTCAGCTCCTCGGGGACGTGAACGAGGAATGAAGGCAGTCCACATCGGCGCGGGCAACATCGGTCGCGGCTTCATCGGGCTCGTCCTGCATGAAGCCGGGTACGACCTCGTCTACGCCGACGTCAACGCCGACCTCATCGGCGCGCTCCAGGCCGTCGACACCTACACGGTGCACGAGGTCGGGCCGGCAGCCAAGAGCCACGTCGTCGATCGCTTCAGGGCGATCAACTCGGCGACGCACGAGGACGAGGTCGTGCAGGAGATCGCCACTGCCGACGTCGTCACCTGCGCTGTCGGTCCGAACGTGCTCCGCTTCATCGCGCCCGTCATCCGCAAGGGCCTCGCGGCCCGCGCAGCTGACGCGCCGAAGCTGGCTGTCATGGCCTGCGAGAACGCGATCGGTGCCTCCGACACGCTCAAAGGGCTTGTCCTCGAGGGTGCCGAGGAGCTCGACGCCCGCGCGGTCTTCGCCAACACGGCAGTCGACCGTATCGTCCCGGAGCAGGCGGTCGAGGGCGTCGACGTCACCGTCGAGGACTTCTTCGAGTGGACGATCGACCGGACACCGTTCAACGGTGCCGAGCCGAGCATCCCGGATGCCCACTTCGTGGACGACCTGAAGCCGTTCATCGAGCGCAAGCTCTTCACGGTGAACACGGGCCACGCGACGATCGCGTACCACGGCTTCGTGGCGGGCGCGACGAACATGCAGGACGCGCTCGCCATCTCGGCGGTCGCGTCCGAGGTCGAGGCCGTGCTCGGTGAGACGAGTCGCGTGCTCGTGACGCAGTTCGGGTTCTCGGAAGAGGACCACGCCGAGTACGTCGCCACGACGCTCTCGCGCTTCGCCAACCGCGACCTGCCGGACCAGCCCGCGCGCGTGGGCCGTCAGCCGTTGCGCAAGCTCTCCGCGAAGGAGCGCTTCGTGCGGCCCGCTTCGGAGGCCGAGGCCGCGGGACTCCCGTACGACGCGCTCGTGCGAGCGATCGGTGCGGCCCTCCGCTTCGACTTCCCGGCCGATCAGGAGAGCGTCGAGCTGCAGCAGAAGCTCTCGACGCTCGACGCGGAGACGTTCACGCGGGAGGTCACCGGCCTCGAGGGCGGCGCGCTCTTCGCGGCGGTCGTCGCCGAGGTCGCGCAGGCGCAGGCCGAACGCGTGGCAGCGTGATGCTCTGACAGCTCGCCTGTCGTGACGAAGCCTCTCCCGGGTTCACCCGGGAGAGGCTTCTTCAGGTTTTCTCGGCATTGCCGGGACTGACGGGTGGCAGCTGAGAGCATGGCGCGGCGCCAGCTGTGGCGGGGGAGGGGTGCACGGGCCCCCGGCCGCTCAGACCTTGCGGAGCAGGACGCTGCGGACCGTGTGGTCGCTCGACTTCCGCAGCACGAGCTGAGCCCGTGACCGAGTCGGCATGACGTTCTCGCGCAGGTTCGGGCCGTTGATGCGCGACCAGATGCTGCGGGCGTGCTCGATGGCCTCGTCCGTGCTCAGATCGGCGAAGCGACGGAAGTACGAGCGCGGGTTGGTGAACGCCCCTCGCTGCAGCGAAAGGAAGCGCTGCTCGTACCAGCGCGCGATGTCCTCTGATCGGGCGTCGACGTAGATGGAGAAGTCGAACATGTCGCTCACCGCCAGCGAGTGAGCGCGGGGCGGCTGGAGCACGTTGAGGCCCTCGACGATGAGGACGTCCGGGCGGTTGACGACGATCTCAGCATCCGGCACGATGTCGTAGCTCAGGTGCGAGTAGAACGGCGCTCGAGCCTCCGCCGCGCCGCTCTTGACCTTCGTGATGAATCGCAGGAGTGCACGCTGGTCGTACGACTCGGGGAAGCCCTTGCGCTCCATGAGCCCGCGTCGCTCGAGCTCGGCGTTCGGGTAGAGGAAGCCGTCCGTGGTGACGAGCTCGACCCGGGGTGTGTCCTCCCAGCGTCGGAGGAGCTCGCGAAGCAGCCTCGACACGGTCGACTTGCCGACGGCGACCGAGCCGGCGACGCCGATGACGAAGGGGGTGGAGGCGCTGCGCTCGCCGAGGAAGCCGCTCGTCGCACGGTGCAGCGAGCGAGCGTTCGAGACGTACAGGTTGATGAGGCGGGAGAGCGGCACGTACACGTCGCGCACCTCGTCGAGGTCGAGGTGGTCGCCGAGGCCGCGCAGCCTGATGAGGTCCGATTCGTCGAGCGCCATCGGCGTCGACGGTGCGAGGTCGGCCCAGTCCTGGCGGAGGATCTCGACGAAGGGCGAGTCTCCTCCGCTGCGCGGAATCTGACCAGTTGCGGACATAGAAGGCGAGTCTAGTGCGGTGTCCGACCCCGCAAGAGCGGTGCCCCTAAGATGGCCCGTATGTGCGGAATTGTTGGTTACGTTGGTCCACGAGAGAGCCTTGACATCCTGATGGGCGGCCTCGCAAGACTCGAGTACCGGGGGTACGACTCCGCAGGTGTCGCGGTCATCGACGACGAGGGACGGATCGAGACCCGCAAGCGTGCGGGCAAGCTGAAGGTGCTGCGCGAAGACCTGGAGCGCAACGCGCTGCCGGACGGTCACACGGGCATCGGCCACACCAGGTGGGCGACGCATGGCGGTCCGACGGACGCGAATGCGCATCCGCACCTCGCAGATGACGGCAAGCTCGCCGTCATCCACAACGGCATCATCGAGAACTTCGCTGAGCTGAAGACCGAGCTCGTGGAGCTCGGCTACACCTTCGAGTCGGAGACCGACACCGAGGTCGCGGCCGTCATGATCGGCCACGTCTACCGCGAGGTGGGGAGCCTCGAGCAGGCGTTCCGCGCAGTGGTCCGCCGTCTCGATGGAGCCTTCACGCTCCTCGCAGTGCACGCCGATGAACCGGGCCTGATCGTCGGTGCGCGTCTGAACTCGCCGCTTGTCATCGGTCTCGGCGACGGAGAGAACTTCCTCGGCTCGGACGTGGCCGCGTTCGTCGAGTACACGCCCCGCGCGCTGGCCGTCGGCCAGGAGCAGATCGTGCTCGTGCGCCCTGACTCCGTGACCATCACGACGTTCGACGGAGAGCCCGCTACCGCAGAGGCCTTCGAGGTCTCGTGGGACGCGTCAGCTGCCGAGAAGGGCGGCTGGCCGAGCTTCATGGCCAAGGAGATCGACGAGGATCCCGAGGCCGTGGCGAACACGCTTCGCGGCCGGATCGTCGAGGGTCGCGTGCACCTTCCCGACCTCGACGCGCTCGGGGAGGACTTCTTCAACGACATCCACCGCATCATCATCGTCGCGTGCGGCACTGCCGCCTACTCGGCCCAGGTCGGTGCGTACGCCATGGAGAAGTGGGCACGCGTGCCCGTCCAGGTCGAGCTCGCGCACGAGTTCCGCTACCGCGACCCGGTGCTCGACTCCCGCACGCTGATCGTGTCGATGAGCCAGTCCGGCGAGACGATGGACACGCTCATGGCGGTCCGCTACGCGATGTCTCGCGGCGCGAAGACCCTCTCCATCTGCAACACGCAGGGAGCGACCATCCCGCGCGAGTCCGATGCGGTCGTCTACACGCACGCCGGGCCGGAGGTCGCTGTCGCGTCGACGAAGGCGTTCCTCGCCCAGATCACGGCCCTCTACCTGCTCGGCATCTACACGGCGACGATGCGCGGCACCATGGCGGCTGAGCGGCGCGAGGAGCTCCTGACCGAGTTCCAGACGATCCCGGAGAAGGTCCGCACGGTCCTCGGCGTTCGGGAGCGCATCCACGAGCTCGCGAACTGGATGGCGGACACCCGCTCTGTGCTGTACCTGGGTCGCAACGTGGGCTACCCGATCGCGCTCGAGGGTGCGCTCAAGCTCAAGGAGATCGCGTACATCCATGCGGAGGGCTTCGCCGCCGGCGAGCTCAAGCACGGCCCGATCGCGCTCATCGAGCCCGGCCAGCCGGTGTTCGTGATCGTGCCGAGCCCTCGCCACGACGACACGCTGCACCCGAAGATCGTGTCGAACATCCAGGAGATCCGTGCGCGCGGCGCCCGTGTGCTCGCGATCTGCGAGGTCGGCGACGCGGCCGTGCTGCCGTACGCGGACGAGGTCATCGCGGTTCCGCCGACGGAGCCCTTCTTCGAGCCGCTGCTCGCGGTCGTGCCGCTCCAGATCTTCGCGATCGAGCTCGCCACGGCGAAGGGGCTCGACGTGGATCAGCCTCGCAACCTGGCGAAGTCCGTCACCGTCGAGTAGCTGAGCGTGATCGTCGGTATCGGTGTCGACACGGTGGAGCTCGCGCGGTTCGCGCGGGCTCTGCAGCGTGCCCCGCGCCTCCGCGAGCGTCTCTTCGCGCCGGCGGAGCGCGACAGGTCGCTGGCGTCGCTCGGCGCTCGGTTCGCCGCTCGGGAGGCCGCGGTGAAGGCGCTCGGCGGCATCGGCTCGCTCAGCTTCCTCGACTTCGAGGTCGAGAGCGGGCCAGCTGGGCGTCCGGAGTTCGCCGTGACGCCCGCGCTGCGGGCGCACCTCGAGCTGGTGGGGGTCGATCACCTGCACCTCTCGCTGACACACGAGCGCACGACCGCGACGGCGTTTGTGATCGCCGAGCGTGCGGCAACGGCTGGGGCAGGCTCGTGAGCGGCGCTCGCGTCGATGTCGATCTCGACGCGGTCCGGGCCAACGTCCGGGCGATCGCGGATCTCACGCGCACGCCGCTCCTCGCGGTCGTGAAGGCGAATGCGTACGGACACGGGGCGCCCGAGGTGGCTCGTGCCGCGCTCGAGGGAGGTGCCGTGCGCCTCGGCGTCGTCGACCTCCGGGAGGCCCTCGCGCTCCGGGAGGCGGGCATCACCGCGCCGATCCTCGCGTGGATGCACGGGGCTCGCACCGACTGGCTCGCCGCGCTGGATGCGGAGATCGAGCTCGGCATCTCCTCGCTCGCGCAGCTCGAGCTCGTCGATATCGGACTGGGTCGTCTCGAGCACTCCGAGCGCTGCGTGGTCCTGCACCTCAAGCTCGACACGGGCCTCGGGCGCAATGGGATCAGCCCGGCGGAGTGGGAGTCGGCGTTCACGAAGGCGGCGGAGCTCGAGGGGCGTGGGCTCATCCGCCTCGAGGGATTGTTCAGCCATCTGGCTGGTGCGGGTCCTGACGCCGATCGTGCGCAGCTGGCTTCGTTCGAGCGTGCGCTCGAGCTCGCGGCTCGGCGTGGACTGACCCCGTCGGTGCGTCACCTCGCCGCGACGGCCGGTTCGATGTCGCTGCCGGAGGCGCGCTTCGATCTCGTGCGCCTCGGAGTCTCCCTGTACGGCCTCTCGCCGTTCTCCGCCGACACGGATTGCCCGGTCGAGTTGAGGCCCGCCCTGTCGCTGAGCGCCCCGATCTTCGAGGATCAGCGCGGCTTCAGGGTCGACCTCGGGCACGCTGCGGGTCTGCCGCCGATCGAGCCTGGCTCGCTGGAGCTCGCGGACGACACCGGTGCTCGCTGGAATGTCGTCGCCCTCGACACCCTCGAGCTGCGAGTCGAACCGCTCGAGGGAACCGTGTCGGCGTCCGCACGCCTGGACCGCAACGACGAGCCGCCTCGGCTGCTGGTCATCGACGCCGCACGCTCGGCGAGTGCGGACGCCTGGGCCTCGGCCGCCGGGACCATCAACTACGAGGTCGTCACTCGGTTGAGCTCCCGCATCCCGCGCCGCGCCTCGGGCGTGAGCTCTCCCGTCGAGCCTCACCGGGTGGCTGCGGTCGCCCCGGACGAGTCGGCGGCGCTCGCGCTCGCGCCCCGCCGCGAGCTCTGGGTCGACGTGGACCTGCTGCAGGCCCGCATGGGCGAACGGGCACGCGACCTCGCGGCGGCGCTGGGGAACGGCATGGGTGCGCGGCACGCGGCCAGGCTCTTCAGCGTCGACGTCTCCGTCGACGCGTACGGACTCGGTGGGGCTCTCGTGGCCGGTCTGGCACTCGAGCACGGCTTGCTGCCGCTCGTCGCGGCGAACGCGGACCTCGCGCACGTCGGGCAGGCGGCACGGTCGAGCACGCTCGTCGACCACGAGCGGACCAGGGATCCCGGCAGCCGCGGAATCTACGGCTTCGACGAGCCGAGCGCGCCGCTTCCCGTCGCGCTCACGACGGAGCTCGTGCACGTGAAACGGGTGACGGCCGGCCACGGCGTCTCCTACGGCTACGACTGGGTGGCCGAGGAATCCACGACGCTCGGGCTCGTGCCCCTCGGCTACGCCGACGCCATCCCGCGCAGGGTCGCGGGGCACGGTGAGGTTGTCGTCGGCGGCCAGCGTCGGCCGATCGTCGGCCGGGTCGCCATGGATCAGGTGGTCATCGACCTGCAGGACCAGGAGGCGTGGATCGGCATGCCGGTCTCGGTGTTCGGGCCCGAACCCGGCGATATCCACCTGCGAGAGTGGGCATCCTGGTCAGCAGTGTCACCGCAGGCGTTCGTTGCTGCGCTCGGGCCGCGGGTCGTGCGGCGGGAACGACACGATCAAGGAGGGGCGGATGGGTGTGGGCACTGACCTGACTCCGAGCATCACGGTGGAGCTCGCGACCGCGGAGGACATGGTCCGCGCGGGAGAACTCATCGGCGGGCTCCTGCTCGCTGGCGATGTGCTCGTGCTGACGGGGCCGTTGGGTGCGGGCAAGACGACGTTCGCGCGGGGTCTCGGGAGCGCGCTCGACGTGCGGGGCCCGGTCACGAGTCCGACGTTCGTGCTGGCGCGCACGCATCCTTCCCTCGGAGCGGGGCCCGAGCTCATCCACGTGGATGCGTACCGTCTCGGCGATCCGGCCGAGCTCGATGATCTCGGCCTCGATCTGGCAGCCAGCGTCACCGTCGTCGAGTGGGGGCGCGAAGCGGTTCCGCTGATCACCGACCGCTGGCTGGAGATCACGATCGACCGTTCCGCGGCATCCCCGCCGCTCGAGCCAGAGGCCGTCGATGGGCCCGGTGGTGTCGACTGGAGCGACGACGAGCCGTTGGACCCGCGCCGCGTCACGCTCACGGTCGCGGGCACGTGGGATCGTCCGAGAGCCGCCGCTCTCGTGGACGCGCTGCGGACCGAGTTCGGCGCAGCCCCCGCGTAGAATCACTCGCATGCTCTTAGCGATCGATACGTCAGCGGGCACGGATGTCGCGATCGTCACCCCGCACGGCCGGGTGCTCGCAGAACGGCGCACCGCCGACACTCGACACCATGCTGAGGTGGTCGGCGTGGCGATCGCGGAGGTGCTCGCAGAGGCCGGGCTCTCTCCGCAGCACGTCACGCAGGTCGTCGGTGGAATGGGTCCGGGCCCCTTCACGGGGCTGCGTGTCGGCGTGGCCGCCGCGCGCACGTTCGCGTTCGCACGCGCCGCGCGTTTCATCCCGATGCCCAGCCATGATGCCGCGGCCCACGAGTGGCGCGCGGAGCATCCGGAGGCTGCCGGCGATCTGCTGGTCACGACGGATGCCCGCCGGGGGGAGCTCGCCTGCTCGCGGTACGAGCAGGGGCTGCTCGTTGCGAGCAGCTCAGAGCTGCACCGGCCTAATGCCGTCCCCGCTGCCGACCACCGCTTCGATACGAGGACCATCTCGGCCGCTCACCTCGCGCTCGCCTGGCTCGACCGCGAGGTGCAGGGGCTCGAAGCCGAGGCCAATACGATTCTGTACCTGCGGGGTGCCGACGCGGTGCCGTCCAACGGCCCGAAGCGGGTGACCGGCTGATGCGCGCCGTGCTGCGCGATGCCTCGCACGAGGACATCCCCTCGATGGTGCGTCTCGACGAGGCCGCCTTCCCGCTCGACCCGTGGTCGCCCTCGATGCTCGCTGGCGAGGTCAAGAGCGAGCACACGCGATACGTGGTCGTCGAGGACGCCGCGAGCGGCGAGATCCTGGCGGCTGCTGGCGTCATGGCTCTCCAGGGTGGTGGTGAGGCTGATGTGCAGACCATCGCCGTCGATGAGCGGCTGCGGCGCGGCGGATGGGCCACCCGGATGCTGGCCGAGCTCTTCGCGTGGGCCGAAGGGCGAGGCGCGAAGCAGGTGTTCCTCGAGGTGCGCGAGAACGGCGAGGCGGCTCGTGCCCTCTATTCGCGGCTCGGCTTCGAGGAGATCGGGCGCCGACCCAAGTACTACCCGAGAGAGGGCGTGGATGCGATCGTGATGCGCGGACAGCTGCCGGGCGTGCGGACGTCCGCCGAGGCTCGTGTCGCGGCCGGTGCTCGCAGAGAGCCGCTTGTGCTCGGCATCGAATCGTCGTGTGACGAGACGGGTGTCGGCATCGTCCGGGGTCGGGTGCTGCTCGCCAACGAGGTCGCCTCCTCGATGGACGAGCACGCCATCTTCGGTGGCGTCGTTCCCGAGATCGCCGCACGTGCCCACGCCGACGCGATCGTGCCGACCATCTCGGCGGCGCTCGAGACGGCCGGAGTCTCGCTCGAGGACCTCGACGCGATCGCCGTCACCCAGGGACCTGGCCTCGCTGGTGCGCTCATGGTCGGAACGGCTGCGGCGAAGGCCCTGCACGTCGCCACCGGCATCCCGCTCTACACCGTGAACCATCTCGTGGGTCACGTCGCCGCTGACGTCCTGCGCGACGACGTGGGTCAGCTCAAGCTGCCAGCGGTGGCGCTGCTCGTCTCGGGTGGGCACACGTCCCTCCTGCACGTTCGCGACCTCGTCGACGACGTGGAGCAGCTCGGCGAGACGATCGACGATGCGGCTGGAGAGGCGTTCGACAAGGTGGCGCGACTGCTGCGCCTGCCCTACCCGGGGGGACCCGAGATCGACAAGGCCGCTGCCGGAGGGGATCCGAAGGCGATCCGGTTCCCGCGCGGGCTCACCAAGCCGAAGGACCTCGAGCGGCACCGCTACGACTTCTCCTTCTCGGGGCTCAAGACCGCCGTGGCCCGCTGGGTCGAGGCGAAGGAGGACGCGGGGGAGCCGGTGCCGGTCGCCGATGTCGCGGCGAGCTTCCGCGAGGCCGTCGCCGACGTGCTGACGGCGAAGGCGGTGGCGGCCTGCACTGCCCTCGGCGTCCCCCGCCTCGTGCTCGGCGGGGGAGTGGCCGCGAACGCGCGCGTGCGTGAGCTCGCGGAGGAGCGGTGCGCTGCCGCCGGCATCGAGTTGCGCATCCCCCCGCTTCGGCTCTGCACCGACAACGGGGCGATGATCGCAGCCGTCGGCGCGATGCTCGTCGCTGCCGGCAAGCCTCCGTCCCCGCTCGACTTCGCGGCGGACTCGACGCTTCCGGTGGCCACGCAGCCTGCGCCGCAGGAGAGACCAGCTCTGGGGGAGCACCGATGACAGCACCCGATCAGCCGAAGCTGCCGCCGCGCAAGCCCGTGGAGCTTCCCCCGATCGACCGCACCCCGGTCGATGACACCAGCAACGCCGCCTACTCGGCTCTCACCCCGCGCTCGCGGGGTCAGGAGAAGTCGGCTCCGGCCGTGGAGAGCTCTGCGCCCCGGTCCGAGGAGCGCCGGAGTCCGGAGAATGACCGGGACATCGACCCGGCCGTCGCGCACGTGCAGGAGACCGCGATGGCTCCTGCGTCCGCTCGCGCCGCGACGGCACCGGCGCCTCCTGCGCTCGGGCTCAGTCGCCTCGCGGTCATCGTCTCCGTGCTGCTCTCGCTTGCCGCGGCGGTCCTGGCCCTCGCGCTCTCCGCATCCGTGACCCCCTCGCCGCTCTGGCCCCTGTACCTCGGGGCGAGTCTCGGCGCGGTCGCACTCCTGCTCGCGGTGCTGGGGCGGCGCCACCGCGGTTGGGTGCTCGCGCTCGTGCTCGCTGTGGCGGCGGTCGCGGGCTGTATTGGCTTCGCCTTCGTCGTCGCCTGAGTCCGCGCTCCAGCAACCGCCGTGCCCCGCGAGGTTGGAAGTCATCCTGCGGGATGACGAGGCCGAGGCCATGGGGATGACGTGCCGTTGAGCAGGTCGCCGTAACGTTGGAGCATCTCATCACCTCTCGAAAGGAGCGGACATGACCTGGTCGACACCAGATGGCCCCGTCGAGCGGATACCGGCCCCGAACGTCGCCGCGCAGCCCGTCGGCGAGCCGTGGGAAGCGCGAGGCGACACCCCCGGGGCCGGCAACGGGAACGGCTCCGGTCACGACTCGGGCTACCGGCAGGATCCGGGCTACGGGCAGGGTTTCGGCTACGGCCAGGATTCGGGCTACGGCCAGGACGCCGGCTACGGCCACACCGCGCCGAGCGACAGCTGGGGCCCTGGCGGCAACGCGGCGCAGGCGGCCCCCTCGCAGCACCTCGCCTATCCGGTGACGCCCTACGTCCAGGCGCCGTACACGGCACCTCGACCGGCCGGTGCCGGGACGCTGACCTTGAGCGTCGTGGCCCTGTGTCTGAGCGGAGGGTCGTTCTTCGTCTCGCTGATCCCCATCCTCCAGTTCGTCTGGTGGATGGTCGGGATCGCTGGCATCGTGTGCGGCTTCATCGCGCTGCGTCGCGAGCCGCGCGGACGGGCGCTCGCCATCACCGCCATCGTGCTCGGCTTCATCTCGGTCTTCGGGCTCCTGCTCCTGCTTGTCCTCGCCCTCCTCTTCTTCGGGGGAATCGGACTGCTCGGAGGCCTCAGCTCTTACTGAGCGTGGTCTTTCCTGAACCTTGTGTGACGGTTCCCAGTCAAACCCTGGGAACCTAGGACATGGGCGTGCGCCACTGAAGGCGTCGCCGCTTGCTCCACGCACGTGAACACCAGCCTCAACCGCCGCGAAATCGGCTGAACCGGAAGGAGCTCCGCAATGAGCGACAGCAACGCAACCCCAGGTGACAAGCCACGGCTCCCGGAGGACGACAGCACACCTCCCCAGTACGAGGCACCGGCCGCCTACACGCCGCCTGCTGAGTCGGTCGACTACTCCGCCCCGGCAGCCACCGGCACCGACTACACGCCGCCCTCCGTCTCGGGCACCGACGCTTCGACCCCGGCCGCGCCGTACTCCGACTCCTCCGCACCCTCAGCGTCGGGCAGCGGGTACACGCCGTCGGCCGCGCCTGGCTCTGGCTCCGACTACTCGGCGCCTTCGGCATCCGGCACCGACTACTCAGCTCCCTCGTCATCCGGCAGTGGCTCCACGCCGCCCGCAGCATCCGGTTCGGTGAGCTACACGCCGCCGAGCGAGCCAGCCGCGGCACCGGGCGCAGCTCCCTACGGTCAGGCTCCATCCGCGAGCCAGGCTCCCGCCGGCGCAGCTCCGGCATACGGCGCTCCGCAGTCGCAGGGGCAGCCGCAGGGCTATGGGGCGCCGCAGGGATACGCGACGCCCGGTTACCCGGCGCAGTCCGCTGCTCCCAAGCGCACGCTCAGCATCGTCGCGCTTTCCCTCGGCGGTGCGGGTATCCTGCTCACCTTCGTCACGGCGTTCCTCGGGCTTCCCCTCGGTATCGCAGGTCTGGTCTGCGCCATCATGGCCAAGTCGCGGGAGCCGCAGGCCGGCCCGCTGCGCGTCTGGGGCCTCTGGGTCTCGATCGCAGCCATCGTGCTGTCGGTGATCGTGGCGATCATCGGCATCGTCGTCGCCGCCATGTTCATCGGCGACATGTCGTCCTACGGATACTGACCACCCGCTGCAAGAACTGGCAGGAGTGCGGGTGGATGCATCCGCCCGCACTCTAAGCTTGTTCAGCACCTGCAGCCTTGTCGACGACTGAGAAGGACACCATGTCTGACCCGAACGGCCCCCAGTACCCGCAGCAGCCCCACCAGAACGGCCAGTCGCAGACCGGCCAGCCCCCTTTCGGCGCGCAGCAGCCCGGCCAGGGCCAGTACGGCCAGGGGTCGTACGGGCAGTCTCAGCCGCAGTACGGGCAGCAGAACGATCAGCAGTACGGCCAGCAGCAGCCCGGGTATGGCCCGGCTGACGGCGGTTACGGCCAGCAGCAGCCTGGGTACTCTGGCTATGGCGCTCAGCAGCCGTCCGGTCAGCAGCAGGCTCCGGCGCAGCAGGGCTATGGCCAGCCGCAGCAGAACCAGTACGGGCAGCCGCAGTACGGCGCCCCGCAACAGGATCAGTTCGGGCAGCCCCAGTACGGCGCCTCGCAGCAGGGGCAGTTCGGGCAGCCGCAGCACGGTGCTCCGCAGCAGGGGCAGTTCGGGCAGCAGCCCGGCCAGCAGTTCGGCGTGCAGGGATACGGCCAGCAGCCGAAGGCTCCTGCGCCGGTGCTCGGGATCATCGGCGTGGCGCTCGGCGCGCTCTCGCTGCTCCTCCTCCTGCTTCCCGGGTGGGCGTACATCGTGGCCCTGGTGCTCGGTCTCGGCGCCGTCGGGCTCGGAATCGCCGGGCTTCGCGCCCCGAAGGGCCTCGGACGCACCCTTGCCGTCGTGGGCCTCGTGGCGGGTGGCCTCGCGGTCCTGCTCGCCATCGTGACGCTGGTCGTGGTGCTGGTCGTCTAGGCACGAGACGCGCCGACGGCTCGGCTGGCCTCAGCTGAGCCGATCGGCGAGGATGGCGACGCGCTTGTCGCCGATCCTCGTGAGGATGAGCACCGCGGACGCGTCTCCCTTGAGCGAGAGCTTCCGCCTGAACTCCGCAGGGTCGATGTCGACCCCCCGTTTCTTGATCTCGAGCACGCCGATGCCTCGCTTCCGCAGCTCGCCCTTGAGCGACGATGCATGCAGGGGCAGCACCTCTCGGACCGAGAACGCGCTCGCGAACGGCGTCGGCGTGAAGTGCTCGCCGGTCATCCACGCGATGCTCTCTGAGATCATCGACGCTTCGAGCGACCGTGCGAGGTCGCCGATGAGGCGGGCGCGGATGATCGCCGCGTCCGGCTCGTAGAGCACGGCGCCCAGCGCAGCGACGTCCGCGTCCCGGACGTCCTCGCCGGTCGTCAGCTCGGCGGTGCCATGCCTGCTGATCACGAGAGCCGAGCGGCGGATGCCCGCCCTCGCCGTGCCGTGCATCCATACCGTCGCCTCGACGAGGTCGCCGTTGGAGGACACCCACTGCGTCTCCGCGTCCTCCGGGAGGTACGCGTGGTCGATCCCCGGTCCCAGCTTGATGCCCGTCGGGCGCTCGCGGCCTGCGGCGAAGACGAAGTCGAGGGATGGGCTCCAATCCGCCGGATCGAAGTGGCGTGCCGTGCTCCCGCCGTTTGTTGTCCTGCGGGCCGGGTCGAACCAGAGCGCATCGAAGGCATCCAGGTCCACCTCCTCGGCGCGCTCGTGCCTGACCTGCGCGTTCGGAAACGGGGCCAGGTTGTGGGCCGCGATAGCAGCCGTGACCTCGTCGACGTCGAACGCGGTGACCTCGAGGCCGAGCGATGCGAAAGCCATGGAGTCCGCGCCGATCCCGCAGCCGAGGTCGGCCACGCTCACGGCGCCGGCCTGCCTGAACCGGTTCGCGTGGTGCGCCGCGACTTGCAGACGCGTCGCCTGCTGCAGGCCAGCGTCGGTGAAGAGCATCCGCTCGGCGAACGGGCCGAACTTGGCGGATGCTCGCCGCCGGAGCTTCGCCTGCGTGACGACGGCGGCGACGACGTCCGCGGACCCTCCTGCCGCGCGCAGCCTCGTCACGAGGGCGAGCGCGTCTCCCGCCGACTCGACGGGCGGCGCGTCGTCGAGCAGGGTCATCGCCTCCGGTGTGAGGAGGGCCAGGAGTTCGTCGCGTTGCACCAGCACTACGCTACCGGCGTACGCCACGAGACGTCGCCGCGTTGCAGTCGTCGCCGCCTGGCCCCTACACTCTGAGTTAGCACTCTCATGGGGAGGGTGCTAATTCTGAACTTCCTATCGCTGAGAAAGAGGTCAACCGTGTCGGTGAACATTCAGCCGCTCGAGGATCGCATCGTCATCAAGCAGGTCGAAGCCGAGCAGACCACGGCTTCGGGTCTTGTGATTCCGGACACCGCCAAGGAGAAGCCCCAGGAGGGCGAAGTCGTCGCAGTCGGCCCCGGCCGCATCGATGACAACGGAAACCGCGTGCCGCTCGACCTCGTGGTCGGCGACAAGGTCATCTACTCCAAGTACGGCGGAACCGAGGTCAAGTACGGCGGCGAGGAGCTCCTTGTGCTCTCCGCTCGCGACATCCTCGCGAAGATCGTCTAGTCTCCTGACCTTCTGAGGCCGAGCCGGTTCGGGCGGTCTCATCTGCAGGAGCAGCATCGCGCATGGCGCCCACCCCTCGGGGTCGGGCGCCATTCGTGTTCCAGGGGCCCGACGTCGGGCGTACGATCTCGAGGTGACGGAATCTCCTCGGTCCGGCCTCTGGCTGGCGTTCAGCGCGTACGCGCTCTGGGGCTTCATGCCCCTCTACGTCGTGGCGACCGCTCCCACGACGCCCGTGGAGCTCATCGCGTGGCGCATCATCCTGAGCGTCGTGTTCTGCCTGCTCGGCGTGCTCGTCATGCGGGCCTGGCGTCCGTTCCGGGAGCTCATCTCGAAGAAGCGGGTCGTGCTCGGCCTCGGCATCGCCGGGGTCCTGGTGTCGGCGAACTGGCTGTTCTACGTGCAGGCGGTCGCGACAGGCCACACTCTCGACGCCGCGCTCGGCTACTTCCTCAACCCGATCGTGTCCGTCGCGCTCGGGCTGGTCTTCCTCCGCGAGAAGCTCAGGCCCCTGCAGTGGGTCGCCGTCGGGCTCTCTCTCCTCGCCGTGCTCGTGATCTCGCTCGGCTACGGCCGCATCCCGTGGCTCGGCCTGGGCGTCGCCATGACCTTCGGGCTGTATGGGCTCGTGAAGAAGCGGGTGGGGGTCCAGGCGGATGCGCTCTCCGGACTGGCGGTCGAGACGACGCTCATCATGCCCATCGGCGCGATCTGCCTGCTCTGGACGGTGCTCTTCGGGGGCGGCATCACCTTCGGCTCCGTGTCGGCGGTCAACACGGGCGTCCTGCTCTTCGCGGGCGTCGTCACGAGCGTGCCGCTTCTGCTGTTCGCGGCGGCCGCCAGGAGGCTGCGCCTCATCGAGCTCGGACTCATGCAGTACATCGCGCCGATCCTGCAGTTCGTGCTCGCCGTGGCGGTCTTCTCGGAGCCCATGCCGCTCGAGCGCTGGATCGGGTTCGCGATCGTCTGGGTCGCCCTCATCCTCTTCACGATCGACCTCGTGCGCACGGCTAGACTTGGCGCCAAGATTCCCTCGGTCGCGGACGAACTCGGTCCACCGACACGAGGCTGATGAGCTGAGGGTCCCGGGAATGCGTCCGGGGTCCTCGCTGTTCCATCACCACTGAGCTGTTTCCCGATGCACGAGGATGCCGCCGAACGGCGCATCCCAGATACCTCCTGGAGCGTAATGACCGAGTCGGACCCCTTTGGCTTCACCGGATTGACCTACGACGATGTGCTGCTGCTTCCCGGGCACACCGACGTCATCCCGTCTGAGGTCGACACGACGACACGGCTGACGCGCGGCATCACCCTGCGCGTCCCGCTCGTCTCGGCGGCGATGGACACGGTCACGGAGGCCCGCATGGCGATCGCCATGGCGCGCCAGGGTGGCATGGGCATCCTGCACCGCAACCTGTCGATCGACGACCAGGTCGAGATGGTCGATCGCGTGAAGCGCTCCGAGTCCGGCATGGTGACGAATCCGGTGACGACGACTCCCAACGCGACGGTCGCGGAGGTCGATGAGATCTGCGGGCAGTACCGCGTCTCCGGCCTGCCGGTCGTCGACGAGGAGACGGGCAAGCTCGTCGGCATCATCTCCAACCGGGACATGCGCTTCGTTCCCGAGTCGGAGAAGCGCACGACCCGCGTGCACGAGGTCATGACGGGCGAGGGCCTCGTGACCGGTCCCGTCGGGATCTCCGGTGACGACGCCTACAAGCTCCTCGGCAAGCACCGCATCGAGAAGCTGCCGCTCATCGACGACGAGGGCAAGCTCGCCGGCCTCATCACGGTGAAGGACTTCGACAAGAGCGACAAGTACCCGAACGCGACGAAGGACGACGCCGGGCGCCTGCGCGTGGGCGCGGCGATCGGCTTCTTCGGCGACGGCTGGGAGCGCGCGGAGCGCCTCGTGGCTGCCGGTGTCGACGTACTCGTCGTCGACACGGCGAACGGCCAGTCGGCCGGCGTGCTCGACATGATCCGCCGCCTCAAGAGCGACCCGGTCATGGGCCACGTGCAGGTCGTCGGCGGCAACGTCGCGACCCGCGAGGGCGCTCAGGCGCTCGTGGATGCGGGTGCCGACGCCGTCAAGGTCGGCGTCGGTCCTGGCTCCATCTGCACGACGCGCATCGTCGCGGGAGTCGGCGTCCCCCAGATCACGGCCGTCTACGAGGCGTCGCTCGCCGCGACCCCGGCTGGCGTGCCGGTCATCGCGGACGGCGGCCTGCAGTACTCGGGCGAGATCGCGAAGGCGCTCGTCGCCGGCGCATCCGCAGTCATGGTCGGATCGCTGCTCGCGGGCACCGACGAGTCGCCGGGCGACCTCATCTTCGTCAACGGCAAGCAGTTCAAGAGCTACCGCGGCATGGGATCTCTCGGCGCCCTGCAGTCGCGCGGCGAGCGCACCTCGTACTCGAAGGACCGCTACTTCCAGGCGGACGTGCCGAGCGATGACGAGCTCATCGCCGAGGGGATCGAGGGCAAGGTCGCGTACCGCGGCTCGATCCGCCAGTCGGTGTTCCAGCTCACAGGCGGCCTGCGCCAGTCGATGTTCTACGTCGGCGCTCGCACCGTCGCGGAGCTCAAGGAGAAGGGCCGCTTCGTGCGGATCACTCCGGCAGGGCTGAAGGAGTCCCACCCGCACGATGTGCAGATGGTCTCGGAAGCCCCCAACTACCGTCGCTAGCAGCCTGATCGGCGCGGCGGGTCGGGGTCTCCCCGCCGCCGCGCCGCAGCAGCGAGCACCGCGGAGGGCTAGGCTAGGCAGGTGACTGAGATCGAGATCGGCCGCGCAAAGCGAGCCCGCCGCGTGTACTCCTTCGACGATGTGGCCATCGTGCCATCGCGGCGAACCCGTGACCCGGAGGACGTGTCCATCACGTGGAAGATCGACGCATTCACGTTCGATATCCCGCTCATCGCAGCCCCTATGGACTCGGTGATGTCGCCCGAGACCGCGATCGGCTTCGGCAAGCTCGGCGGCCTCGGCGTGCTCGACCTCGAGGGCCTGTGGACTCGCTACGACGACCCGGCCCCGCTGCTCGCGCAGATCGCTGATCTGCCGGCGAAGCAGGCGACGGCCAAGCTGCAGGAGATCTACCGGGAGCCGGTCAAGGGCACGCTCATCAAGGAGCGCCTGCAGCAGATCCGCGAGGCCGGAGTGCCGGCCGCCGGCGCACTCTCCCCGCAGCGCACGCAGCAGTTCATGGACGATGTGCTCGAGGCAGGCACCGACCTGTTCGTCATCCGCGGCACGACCGTCTCCGCAGAGCACGTGTCTCGCAACCAGGAGCCGCTCAACCTCAAGCAGTTCATCTACGAGCTCGACGTTCCCGTCATCGTCGGCGGTGCGGCGACCTACACGGCAGCGCTGCACCTCATGCGCACCGGTGCCGCTGGAGTGCTCGTCGGCTTCGGCGGGGGAGCGGCCTCGACCACCCGTCGGGTGCTCGGCATCCACGCACCCATGGCGACGGCCATCGCCGACGTCGCTGGCGCGCGCCGCGACTACCTCGACGAGTCCGGCGGACGCTACGTGCACGTCATCGCCGACGGCGGCATCGGCACCTCCGGCGACCTCGTGAAGGCCATCGCATCAGGCGCGGACGCCGTCATGATCGGTGCCGCGCTCGCGCGTGCCACCGACGCTCCGGGTCGCGGCTGGCACTGGGGTGCCGAGGCACGCCACGAGAAGCTCCCGCGCGGCAACCGCGTGCAGGTCGGCCAGGTCGCGCCCATGGCGGAGATCGTCGCCGGCCCCGCCGAGAGCGCCGACGGCATCTCGAACCTCACCGGCGCGCTCCGCCACTCGATGGCGACGACCGGCTACTCGGGGCTCAAAGAGTTCCAGCGAGCCGAGATGGTCGTCGCGCCCTACACGCCGACCGCCTGATCAGGACGACTGAGCCGCCTGACGGCTTGGCCGAAGGTTGAGCGTCCAGACTTCCCCCACAAGCAGCAACTGAGAACGAGGAGCAGGTTATGGCGAACAGCGTCTCTCGAAGCGACAAGCTCGGCCCCCAGGAACGCGCGGCGGCTATCGAGTCCCTCAAGACCAAGAACCTCGACGTGCTCGTCGTCGGTGGCGGCGTGGTCGGCGCAGGTGCGGCGCTCGACGCCGTCACGCGCGGCCTGAGCGTCGGCATGGTCGAGGCGCGGGACTTCGCGTCCGGCACGTCCAGCCGCTCGTCGAAGCTCATCCACGGTGGCATCCGCTACCTCGAGCAGATGGACTTCGGGCTCGTGCGCGAGGCGCTGCTCGAGCGCGGCCTGCTGCTGCAGCGCCTCGCGCCGCACCTGGTCAAGCCCATCCGCTTCCTCTACCCGCTGAAGAACCCGCTCGAGCGGTTCTACATCGGGGCCGGGATGCTCATGTACGACCTCTTCGCGAAGACCGGCGAGGTGCGTCCCGGCGTGCCGATGCACCGCCACTACACCCGCGGCCAGGTCGCGAAGATGTCGCCTGGGCTCTCCAAGAACGCCTTCTCCGGCGGTCTCACGTACTACGACGCCGGCGTCGACGACGCTCGCTTCGTCGCCGTTCTCGCCCGCACCGCGTCGTTCTACGGGGCGCACGTCGCTCCGCGAGTGCGCGTCGAGGGCTTCCTGAAGGTCGGACAGCGCGTCGTCGGCGCGCAGGTCGTCGACCTCGAGACCGGCGAGCGGTTCGAGATCCGCGCCAAGCAGGTCGTCAATGCGACCGGCGTGTGGACCGATGACACGAACAAGATGGTCGGCGAGCGCGCGTCGTTCCGCGTCCGCGCGTCCAAGGGCGTGCACCTCGTCGTCCCACGCGACCGGTTCCAGTCCGCGTCAGGCCTCCTGCTGCGCACGGAGAAGAGCGTGCTCTTCGTCATCCCGAACGGCCGTCACTGGATCATCGGCACGACCGACACCGACTGGAAGCTCGACAAGGCGCACCCGGCAGCGACGGCCGCCGATATCGACTACATCCTCGAGCACGTCAACGAGGTCCTCGCGGTGAAGCTCACGCGTGCCGATGTCGAGGGCGTGTACGCCGGGCTCCGCCCGCTGCTCTCCGGCGAGTCGGAGGAGACGTCGAAGCTCTCGCGCGAGCACATGGTGGCGCACTCGGTGCCGGGCCTCGTGCTCATCGCCGGCGGCAAGTACACGACCTACCGCATCATGGCGCAGGACGCCATCGACGCCGCGGCCGACGCCCTCGACGGCAAGATCCCCGCCTCCACGACGAAGGACATCCCGCTGCTCGGCGCCGTCGGCTACAAGGCCGCCTGGAACCGCCGCGGCAAGATCGCCCGCGCCTTCGGCCTCCACCGCGTGCGCATCGAGCACCTCCTCAACCGCTACGGAACCCTGACGGACGAGATCCTCGACCTCATCCGCCAGAACCCGCAGCTGGCCGAGCCGATGCCGGGTGCCGACGACTACCTGCAGGCGGAGATCACGTACGCCGCGACGCACGAGGGTGCCCTGCACCTCGACGACGTGCTCGCGCGACGCACGCGCATCTCGATCGAGGCGTGGGACCGCGGCATCTCGGCCGCGCCCGTCGCCGCGCGGCTCATGGCGGAAGCTCTCGGCTGGGACGAGGAGCGCACGCAGCGCGAGATCGACACCTACGTCGAGCGCGTCGCAGCGGAGCTCGCGAGCCAGGAGCAGCCCGACGACGAGTCGGCGGACCGCATCCGCCTCGAGGCGCCTGACATCGACTCCGTGCTGGGTCACGCCGGCGACAACACGCCGTTCGGCACGGCCCCGTCGCTGCCGATGATCGAGGTCGACGAGACCGTCGACGTCGAGGCGGCAACCGTCAAGGCGGAGTCGAAGGACGCTCAGAAGTCGTAATGTCCGCAGCTGTCCGCGCCCAGGCCGCGCCGCCGTCGATGGGTCGAGTGCTTGTACGCCCCAAGTGGCTGGGTGTCCTTGCGCTCGCCCTCGTCGTCGCGTCGATCTTCGCGTGGCTCGGGCGCTGGCAGCTGGAGTCCGCGTTCCTGTCGCTGGAGCACGGTCGCACCGTCGCCGAGGAGGCCACGCAGCCTCCCGTCGGCCTCGGTGAGCTGGCTCAGCCCCAGGAGCGGGTGGCCGATGCCGCCGTCGGGCGTCAGGTGACGTTCGAGGGCACTGTGGACGCGCGCGACTTCGATGTCGTCGCCGATCGTCTCCAGGGCGAACTGCTCGGCTACTGGGTAATCGGGCACGTCGCCGTCACCGACGACGAGGCCGGCGCATCCTCGGATGCCGCTGTCGCACCGGGTCTCGCCGTCGCGCTCGGGTGGACCGAGGACGAGGCCTCCGCTCGGGAGCTCGTCACGGCGCTGCAGGGCTCGGGGCGAGGCGCAGAGCTTCCGCTCTCCGGCAGACTCGAGTACGGCCAGGCGCCGCAGGTGAATCGCGGCGAAGACGCGCAGGCGCTCATCTCCATGGCCCCGACGCACCTCATCAACCGCTGGGTGGAACCGGCGGCCCAGAACTACGGCATCTACGTGAGCCTCGATGAGGCGTCGATGCAGGCTGTCCTCGGGGAGTCCGCGAGTGCCGCCCCGCTCGACGCGATCACGCCGCAGGCGCTCGAGGCCCCGCAGCTGAACTGGCTGAACATCTTCTACGCCATCGAGTGGGTGCTCTTCGCGGGGTTCGCGATCTTCATGTGGTGGCGCCTCGCTCGGGACGAATACGAGAAGGAGCGACGTGAGGCCGCCGAGGCTCCCAGTGTGCTGGCCGAGCAGCTCAGGCGCGACCGGCTGAAGGCCATGCTGGACGAGCGAACGAAGCGCGAGGCCGTTCGCCTAGACTAGAGGTCATGCCTCACGACGCCCTCCTGACTGCCAACCCCGGTTTCCGACGGGCGCTCCGCTTCTATCAGGTGACGGCCTACGTGACCGGCATTCTCCTCCTGCTGCTGTGCGTCGAGATGTTCCTCAAGTACGTCTTCCACCTCGAGGTCGAGGCGTTCGGCCCGTTCGGGGTCATCGCGCTGGTCCAGGAGGACACGACGACGGCGCTCAACCTGAGCCTCTGGGTGCTCATCGTCCACGGCTGGTTCTACGTCGTGTACCTCATCGCCTCGTATGTGCTGTGGCAGCAGATGCGCTGGCCCATCGTGTGGCTGATCGCCATGGCTGCCGGCGGCATCGTCCCGTTCCTGTCGTTCATCACGGAGTGGTTCATGTCGCGCCGGGCGAAGCGCGACCTCGTGCTCCGCGAAGAGCAGCGACTCGCCGAAGCCGGCGAGGAGCAGCAGCTGCGTGCGTTCGAGGCCAGCCTGAGCGAGGCAGAACGCGAACAGCTCGACGCCGATGTGCAGCAGTCGCTCTCCGAGCACCAGCGCCGCACGAAGTAGCCCCCACACCACCGCAGTCGCACCGAGTTCTCTCCGCACCACCCGAAAGGTGTCCATGGCAACCACCGACCAGCAGGCCACAGACCAGCGCCCAGTGCTCGTCGTCGATTTCGGCGCGCAGTACGCGCAGCTCATCGCGCGGCGCGTCCGCGAGGCGAGCGTCTACTCGGAGATCGTGCCGCACACGATCTCGGCAGAAGAGGTCGCCGAGAAGAACCCCGTCGGCATCATCCTCTCCGGCGGCCCCTCCAGCGTGTACGCGGAGGAGGCACCCTCCCTCGACTCCGGCATCCTCGAGCTCGGCGTTCCGACGCTGGGCATCTGCTACGGATTCCAGGTCATGGCGACGCAGCTCGGCGGCGAGGTCGCGAAGACTGGCCGTCGCGAGTACGGCTCGACGGCGGTCAAGCTCGAGGCCGGAGCTTCGACGCTCCTCGACGGCCAGCCGGGCGACCAGACCGTCTGGATGAGCCACGGTGACTCGGTGGCGCGCGCCCCCGAGGGCTTCACGGTGCTCGCGACGACCGAGGACACGCCTGTCGCGGCCTTCCAGAACACCGAGCGAGGGCTCTACGGCGTGCAGTGGCACCCCGAGGTGCTGCACTCTGAGCACGGCCAGGCACTCATCGAGGGATTCCTGCACCGTGCGGCTGGCATCCCGAGCGACTGGACGCCCGCCTCGGTCATCGACGAGCAGGTCGCGCGCATCCGCGAGCAGGTCGGCGACGCCAAGGTCATCTGCGGACTGTCCGGCGGTGTCGACTCGGCGGTCGCAGCCGCCCTCGTGTACAAGGCCGTCGGCAGCCAGCTCACGTGCGTCTTCGTCGACCACGGCCTTCTCCGTCAGGACGAGCGCCGCCAGGTCGAGGAGGACTTCGTCGATGCGATCGGCGTGCGCCTCGTGACCGTGGATGCGCGAGAGCAGTTCCTCACGGCGCTCGCGGGCATCACGGATCCCGAGGCGAAGCGCAAGGCCATCGGGCGTGAGTTCATCCGCAGCTTCGAGCAGGCAGAGGTCGACCTCATCAAGGAGGCCCAGGAATCGGGGGAGCGCATCCGCTTCCTCGTCCAGGGAACCCTGTACCCCGACGTGGTCGAGTCGGGCGGCGGCACCGGAACCGCGAACATCAAGAGCCACCACAACGTCGGCGGCCTCCCCGAGGACATGCAGTTCGAGCTCGTCGAGCCGCTGCGCACGCTGTTCAAGGACGAGGTGCGTGCGGTCGGCCGCGAGCTCGGTGTTCCCGAGCCGATCGTCGCACGTCAGCCATTCCCTGGCCCTGGCCTCGGCATCAGGATCATCGGCGAGGTCACCCAGGAGCGGCTCGACCTGCTCCGCGAAGCCGACGCGATCGTACGTCAGGAGCTGACGGCCGCGGGCCTCGACACGGAGATCTGGCAGTGCCCGGTCGTCCTGCTCGCCGATGTCCGCTCGGTGGGCGTGCAGGGTGATGGGCGCACCTACGGTCACCCGATCGTGCTGCGTCCCGTGTCGAGCGAGGACGCCATGACGGCCGACTGGACCCGCCTGCCGTACGACCTGCTGGCCCGCATCTCGAACCGCATCACGAACGAGGTCGACGACGTGAACCGGGTTGTGCTCGACGTGACGTCGAAGCCGCCGGGGACCATCGAGTGGGAGTAGCTCTCGACGAGGGCTGAGGCGGACGGGGATGCACCATGTGCATCCCCGTTCGTTCATTTTGTGCCATCTGGTGAGAGATCTGCGCACTTTTGTGGCGGCGTTCGTCGAGCCCACGATGGTGACCCTCCGAGGGCGATACGCGGGGTGAAAAACCTCCGGGCAATTGTGCCCGGACATAAATGCCTGGTAGTAGAGGTCAAAAACGGAGTAGACGAAAGGTTTTCGGTTTTTCGGTGGTCGATTCCGGATTTTCGAATCGGGATTTTTTGGCTCCACGCTCGTGAAAAGGCACACTCCACGGCGAAAGATGTTGCTGGCCAAGGTCGTTGGGTAGTGGCATGGTTGGGGTAATTCACGACTGGCAAGTTCCCCTTCAGTTCAGAGAGTTCGCGACATGGCGCCACGATTCCCCACCGATCCGCACCCCCAGGTACCGGCAGAGACGGGCGTGCTCCCATCCCTGCCACGAGAGGAGCTGCCGTCCGGCCACCTCGTGGACCACGCGCTCCTCCAGGACGCCGCGAATCAGCTCGCAGAGGTGAATCCCGATCACGGTGTCTCCGTCGAGTACCAGGGTCAGTGGGTCTCCGTCATGCCCGGGGAGCACATCGAGATCGGTCGCGACGCCGACATCCGGCTCGACGCCAACCCGTTCCTGCACCGCAAGCTCCTGCGCATCGCCGCGAAGGACGGGCTCTGGTTCGTGGCCAACATCGGCACGAGGATGACGCTCAGCGTCGTCGACGGCTCTGGGCGAGTGCAGGCCAGGCTCCTCCCTGGCGGGCGGATCCCGGTCGTCTTCGAGCGCACGAGCATCCACTTCTCGGCGGGCGAGCGCCACTACGAGGTGAAGATCCACGCGGTCTCACCTGTCTACATGGACCTTCCCGCAGGCTCCGGCTCCACGGTGGAGGCTCCAGGACGCGAGGCCAGCCACATCGCGCTGACGCCCGCGCAGCGGCTCCTGCTCCTCGCCCTCTGCGAATCGGTGCTGCTTCGAGGTGAGAAGGGGCTCGGCGACATCCCCACGAGCGCCCGAGCAGCTGAGCGGCTCGGCTGGACCGTCACCGCCTTCAACCGCAAGCTCGACAATGTCTGCGAGAAGCTCGACCGCGTCGGCGTCGAGGGGCTCCGGGGAGGGGCACGCTCGTACGCGACCAACCGGCGCGCTCGCCTCGTCGACTACGCCGTGCGCAATCGTCTCGTCTCCGAGGACGAGCTCTACCTCCTCGACATCGACCCGGAAGCGGGGATCGACGACCGGACGCTGCCTGCGCGGCGGTAGCCGCAAGCCCGCCCGAACGACAGAATGGCCGCTCCGGAAGGAGCGGCCATTCTGTGTTTCGACGACGTGCTGCGCTAGTTGTTGCCGCGCAGGATCGCGAGGACGCGGATGATCTCGACGTAGATGAAGACGACGGTCGAGACGAGGCTGTAGGCACCGATCCAGCCGTACTTGCGGGGAGCTCCGCCTTCGACGCCGTTCTTGATGAGCTCGAAGTCCATGACCAGCATGTACGCGCCCATGAGGACAGCGAAGATGCCGAGGATGACGCCGAGCGGGATGCCGAAGACCTCCATGGAGCGCATGCCCCAGGGGCCGGCAGCGCTCTGGAAGCCGAACATTATCATGCCGAAGTTGATGAGCGAGAAGAGCGCGTAGCCGAGCATGGCGACGAGCACGATCTTCGTCATACGGGGCGAGGTGCGGACCTTGCCGAAGCGGAACAGCACGAGCGTCACGGCGACCACGGAGAACGTCGCGAGGACGGCCTGCATGGCGATGCCCGGGTACAGCTGCTCGAGGATCGAGGAGAGCCCGCCGACCAGGAGGCCCTCAGCCGCCGCGAAGGCGAAGATGAGGCCGGTCTTCGGCTCGCGCTGGAACGCCAGCACCAGCGAGAGCACCAGGGCGCCGATGGCGCCGATGATCATCAGCAGGGGGACGAACCACGCGACCGCTGCCGCGACGAGCACGATGCCGAAGAGGCCCGCGGTCTTGGCGATGGTGTCCTCGTAGGACATCCGGTCCATCTGGTCGGGGCTCGCAGGGGGTGCCTGGAACTGCGCGTTCAGCTGCTCGGCCGTGAGGGGCGCGGGAGGCTGCTGACCGTGTGTCGGCGCGGACTGCGCCCTCCCGAATTGGGGAGCGGTGGGCGCCTGGCCGAACTGTTGGCCGTGCTGCCTGCGTGCCTCCCCGTTGAAGTAAGGGTTGCGTTCTAGCGCGGAATTCGCCATGGCTGTCCGTGAGTCCGTTCTGTCTCGAAGGTCAAGATGCCCGCCGTAGACGGGGTTGCCGGGATTCTAGCGAAAGAGTTCGTGAATCCAGCCTGGAGCTGTGCGCCGTCAGCGGACACTCGGCGAGCGAGGTGCGCTCGCACCTGCATCCCGACCCGTGCCGAGGAGGATGCGCGGGAGCAGCAGGAACGCGCCGAGCACGATCGATGCGACCACGACGAACGCCGTCTCCGCCGTGTCTCCGACGAGGAGGCGAAGCAGCATGCCGCCACCGACGGTGACGACCCAGATGAACGCTCCAGACGGGAGCGGACGCCACGGCCTCCACCTGAACAGCGTCACGAGCACCCAGCCGACCAGGAGCGCGAGCACAAACGGCCAGCCCGTGGTCACGATGCCGGCCAGGGACAGCCCCTCGGAGTGACTCATGCGCCCGATGACCGCGAAGACCACGACGAGCAGGAGATCCACGATGAGTGGGAGCGCGTAGCCGCCGCCAGCGCGATAGATCGAACGTGTACGCCGCATGACACCAACGGTACGCCGGGGTACGACATACTGCGCGCGTGAACGCGCCCATTCACCAGACCTCGCCTCTCCTCATCGGCCACAGAGGGGCTCCAGCCCATCTCCCTGAGCACACCATCGACGGCTACCTCCTGGCCCTGCGGCAGGGGGCCGACGCGCTGGAGCCGGATGTGGTCCCGACCCGCGACGGGGTGCTCCTCGTGCGGCATGAGCCCCTGCTCGGCGAGAGCACCGACATCGGGGCGAGAGCCGCCGAGTTCGGCCCCGCTCGGCGAGCGTGGACGCCGGACGGCACGGTCACCGACTGGTTCGCCCACGACTACACGTGGGAGCAGCTGCGCACGCTGAACGCTGTGGAGCGAATCCCGGGCCTCCGCCCTGCGAACACCGCGTTCGACGGGCAGCTGCCGATGCTCCGGCTCCGCGAGCTCGTCGAGCTCCTCGCCAAGCGGCGGACGAACGCGGGCCAGCGGCCTCGCCTCGTGATCGAGCTCAAGCACGCGAGCTGGTTCCGTGCGCTCGGCTTCGACCTCGTCGAGCTCCTCGACAGGGAGCTCGCCGGTCTCTGGGGCTCGCCCGTGCTCGACGCCCTCGTGCTCGAGAGCTTCGAAGGGGAGGTGCTGCGCGAGGTGCGGCGACGCGGCGTGGCCGAGGGGGCATCCCTCGTCTATCTCATCGACAGCGAGGGCGTTCCCGACGACCGGCGGGTCCGAGACGGCGCTGTGGCTCTCGACTACGCGAGCGATCTCACCGACCGGGGGCTGGACGCGGTCGCGGAGTGGGCGGACGGCATCAGCCCAAGCCACTTGCTGCTCGGGATCGCGGATGAGGCAGGCGCGGTGCATCCGGAAGCGGGGCTGAGCCTGGTCGGCCGCGCCCACGCGAGGGACCTGCGGGTGTTCACGTGGACGCTGCGGCCAGAGGACCACTTCCTGCCTCCCGCGCTCGCGGGCAGACCGGAGGCCTACTGGCGCGGCATCCTGCGGACCGGCGTCGACGGGGTCTTCGCGGATGCGCCCGGTCGTGTCCGAGCGCTGATCGACGAACTCCACCCGACTCGGTGAGGCAGCCCAGACGAGAGAAGCGCCAGGCGACAGAGGTGCCAGACGACAGAGGTGCGAGAGATGCAGGCTCCCGGTGCGGGGAGCCTGCATCTCTCGCACCTCTCTGGCGCTCGGGTCGGGAGTCAGGCCTTCGCGGAGACCCTGTCGAGCGTCTTCAGCTCGTCGTCGCTGAGCTTGAGCGTGAAGGCGTCCGTGATGAGCGGCAGCTGCGCGGCCGTGCGCGCGCTTGCGATCGGCGCCACGACGCCGGGCTGAGCGGCGAGCCACGCGAGCGCCACGGTGCCCGGCTGGGTGTCGTGGCTCTTCGCGATGGTGGCGACCGCATCCGCGATCGCGTAGCCGTGGTCGTTCCGGTACTGCTCGACCGAGCTCGCGCGGGCCGACTCGACCTCGACGTCCCTGCGGTACTTGCCGGTCAGGAAGCCGTGCGCCAGCGCGAAGTACGGGACGACGCCGATGCCGGCCTCGCGGGCCAGCGGCAGCAGCTCGCCTTCGATGTCGCGCTCGAGGAGGTTGTACTCGGGCTGCAGGGCCGTCGGCTGGTGCAGGCGACCGTTCTCGACCGCCGCGAGCCACTCGCGCAGCCGAGGCGGCGAGTAGTTCGAGACGCCGATGGCCGTGATCTTGCCGGCGTCGACAAGCTCGGAGAACACGGCGGCGGTCTCGGCGATGGGCGTCTCCGGGTCGTCGCGGTGCGCGTAGTAGAGGTCGATCCGCTCGACACCGAGGCGCTCGAGGCTGTCGTCCACGGCAGCGCGAACGTTGTCGGCGCTGAGACCCGGCCGCTTCGCGAACTGCGCGACCTTGGTCGCGATGACAAGATCCTCCGGGCGACCGCGCGAGCGGAGCCACTCGCCGATGATGGTCTCGGATTCCGCGCCCGAGTTGCCAGGAACCCAGGCAGAGTAGACATCAGCGGTGTCGATGAAGTTGCCGCCGGCCTCGACGTAGGCGTCCAGGATCGCGAACGACTCGTCGCGGTCGGCCGTCCAGCCGAAGACGTTGCCGCCGAGGGCGACGGGAGAGACGGAGAGCGTCCCGCCGAGCGCGCGTCGGGCGGGGGAGAGCTGCGTGGTCAAGGTGATTCCCTTCCGCGGCCTCCGCGATGTCGGTGGCCGCACCTACAATCAACGAGTCATGACGCTACTGCCACCTGTCTTCGATCCCTCTGAAAACGACCTCCTCGACGGACTCAATCCGCAACAGAAGGAAGCCGTCACCTATCGCGGCCCCGCGCTGCTCATCGTGGCGGGCGCGGGCTCCGGCAAGACGCGGGTGCTCACCCACCGCATCGCCGGTCTCATCGCCTCCCGTGAGGCCTGGCCGAGCCAGATCCTCGCGATCACCTTCACCAACAAGGCCGCCGCCGAGATGCGCGAGCGCATCCAGCACATCGTGGGAGGTGCAGCGGATGGCATGTGGATCTCCACGTTCCACTCGGCCTGCGTGCGCATCCTGCGCCGGGAGGCCGACAAGTTCGGCTTCACGACGAGCTTCACGATCTACGACTCGGCCGACTCGAAGGCCCTCATCAAGCGCATCGTGAAGGCCCTCGAGGCCGACGTGCTCGGCTTCACCGTGTCAAGCGTGCAGTCGCGCATCTCGAAGCTGAAGAACGAGCTCACCGATGTCGACGGCTTCGCCCGCCAGGCCAACATGAGCGACCCGCGCGACGCGATGTTCCTCGACATCTACCGGCAGTACACCCAGTCGCTGCGTCGCGCCAACGCCTTCGACTTCGACGACCTCATCTCGCAGACGGTGTGGATGCTCCGCGCCTTCCCCGACGTCGCGGCCCAGTACCAGCGCCGGTTCCGCCACGTGCTGGTCGACGAGTACCAGGACACGAACCACGCCCAGTACTCGCTCATCCGTGAGCTCACGCGCTCGGTGGAGCCGCAGCACGTGCCGCACGACACCCGGATGGAACTCGACGCGAACGGCGGCATCCCTGGGGCCTCGCTCACGGTCGTCGGCGACTCCGACCAGTCGATCTACGCCTTCCGCGGCGCGGACATCCGCAACATCAGCGAGTTCGAGCGCGACTTCTCCGACGCGAAGGTGGTGCTCCTCGAGCAGAACTACCGCTCCACGCAGAACATCCTCTCGGCCGCCAACGCGGTCATCCGCAACAACTTCGACCGCGTCGACAAGAAGCTGTGGTCCGACGGAGGCGAGGGGGCGAAGATCGTCGGCTTCACTGGCTTCTCCGCCCACGACGAGGCGCAGTTCGTCGCGGATGAGATCCACAAGCTCCGCGACGCCGGCCAGAGCTACAACGACATGGCCGTCTTCTACCGCACCAACGCGCAGACGCGCGCGCTCGAGGAGATCTTCATCCGCTCCGCCGTGCCCTACCGCCTCGTCGGCGGCACGAAGTTCTACGAGCGCGCCGAGATCAAGGACCTCATCGCGTACCTCACAGCCCTCGTCAACCCGGCCGACGAGATGTCGACGAGGCGCATCCTGAACTCCCCGAAGCGGTCGATCGGACCGGCGACGGAGACCGCGATCTGGGACTTCGCGAACCGGTACGACATCACGTTCCGCGACGCCATGCGCCGCGCGGGCGAGCTCGGGCTCGGGCCGAAGGTCACGGGTGCCATCGCGCAGCTCGCCAAGCTGCTCGACGACGCGACCGCCGGCCTCGACATCGACGCGCCGACCGGACGCAAGACGGTGAGCCAGACGCTGAAGACCATCGTCAAGGGCACCGGCTACCTCGAGAAGCTCCTGCAGACCGGCAACCCCCAAGACGAGGCCCGCGCCGAGAACGTCGAGGAGCTCATCTCGGTGGCCGCCGAGTTCGACAAGAACAACGCGGGCGGCTCCGTCATCGACTTCCTCACCGACGTCGCCCTCGTCGCAGCCGCCGACGACCTCATCGACGAGTCCGGGGCCGTCGTGCTCATGACGCTCCACACCGCGAAGGGGCTCGAGTACGACTCGGTCTTCATCACGGGAGTCGAGGAGGAGCTGCTGCCCCACCGCATCGCCGCAGACGAGCCAGGCGGTCCAGCTGAGGAGCGACGCCTTTTCTACGTCGGCATCACGCGTGCACGCAAGCGCCTGCACCTCTCCCTCGCCATGATGCGCTCGCAGTTCGGTGAGACGGCAGCCGCGCTGCCGAGCCGCTACCTCCAGGAGATCCCGTCCGAGCTCATCGAATGGAGGGTCTCGCCGGGATCCGCCGCAGGCAGAGGCGGCTTCGAGCAGCGATCGGTGGCCTCCGCTCGCAAGCCGCTCGGCAGCGAGGGGTACGGGACCGCGGGCGGCTACGGGCGCAGCGCCGCCGACGCCGGCAGTGCGGGCTTCTCCAGCGCCGTGCGCTTCCGCGACTCCGACGCGGGTCGCGAGACCGCCCCGAAGGCCAAGCCGAAGCAGAAGTGGATCAACGAGGTCACCGGACAGATGCGCGACAACAGCGGCATGGAGCTCGTCGCCGGCGACCGCATCACGCACGTCGACTTCGGTGAGGGCACCGTGCGCGCGATCCTCGGCAGCGAGGCGAAGCGAATCGCTGAAGTCGACTTCGACAGCGCCGGCCGCAAGAAGCTGCTCGTGAAACTCGCTCCGATCGAGAAGCTGGGCAACTGAGGCCCCCGCTGGCACTAGGCTGGACGACGGACGTGTTTTGCCGGGCGGCGGGCACACACTGCCTGCCGGCGATGCGGTCCGCTCTGCAAATTCTGAAGGCTCGAGCGCGAGAATCCGAAGGCTCGGGCGAACGAACGCGACGACGCGTCGCGGATGGGATGAAACGTGGATCTCTTTGAGTACCAGGCGCGAGATGTATTCGACGCCCACGGTGTTCCAGTTCTCCAGGGACTCGTGGCCTACACGCCCGAGGAGGCGAAGGCCGCAGCCGAGAAGATCGGCGGCGTCACCGTCGTCAAGGCACAGGTCAAGGTCGGAGGCCGCGGCAAGGCTGGCGGCGTCAAGCTCGCCAAGACCCCCGACGAGGCGTTCACCGCAGCCGAGGCCATCCTGGGCCTCGACATCAAGGGCCACATCGTCGAGAAGGTCATGATCGCGCAGGGCGCGGACATCGACCAGGAGTTCTACTTCTCCGTGCTCCTCGATCGCGCCAACCGCTCGTACCTCGCCATGGCGAGCGTCGAGGGTGGCATGGAGATCGAGCAGCTCGCCGTCGAGAAGCCAGAGGCGCTCGCTCGCGTGGCCGTCGACCCGATCCGCGGCATCGACGCAGCCAAGGCCGAGGAGATCGCGCGCGCCGCGAACTTCCCGGAAGAGCTCGTCGCCAAGGTCGCTGACGTCTTCGTCAAACTCTACGAGGTGTACAACCAGGAAGACGCGACGCTCGTCGAGGTCAACCCGCTTGTCCTCACCAAGGGCGGCGACATCGTCGCTCTCGACGGCAAGGTCACGATCGACGAGAACGCCGAGTTCCGTCACGCCGACCACGTCGCGCTCGCCGAGGCAGCAGGCGGACTCGACCCGCTCGAGGTCAAGGCGAAGGCCCACGACCTCAACTACGTGAAGCTCGACGGCTCCGTCGGCATCATCGGAAACGGCGCTGGCCTCGTCATGTCGACGCTCGACGTCGTCGCCGGCGCAGGCGAGAAGCACGGCGGACAGAAGCCCGCCAACTTCCTCGACATCGGAGGCGGAGCATCCGCTGAGGTCATGGCCGCTGGTCTCGACGTCATCCTCGGCGACGAGCAGGTCAAGTCGGTCTTCGTGAACGTCTTCGGCGGCATCACCTCCTGCGACGCCGTCGCCAACGGCATCGTGGGCGCGCTCAACACGCTCGGCGACTCGGCCACGAAGCAGATCGTCGTCCGCATCGACGGCAACAACGTCGAAGAGGGTCGTCGCATCCTCGCTGAGGCGAACCACCCCCTCGTGACCGTCGTCGCCACCATGGACGAGGCAGCCGACAAGGCCGCCGAACTCGCCGCCCGCGCCTGAGTCGCCCGAAGAAAAGCAGAGAAGGAACAACAATGTCGATCTTCCTCGACGAGAACTCCAAGATCATCGTTCAGGGCATCACCGGCTCTGAGGGCTCGAAGCACGCCACGCGCATGCTCGAGGCCGGCTCCAACATCGTCGGAGGCACCAACCCCCGCAAGGCCGGGCAGACGCTCGAGCTCGCGGGCAAGGAACTCCCGATCTTCGGCACCGTGAAGGAGGCCATCGAGGCCACCGGCGCGAACGTCACCGTCATCTTCGTGCCGCCGGCCTTCGCCAAGGACGCCATCATCGAAGCCATCGACGCCGAGATCCCGCTTGCCGTCGCGATCACCGAGGGCATCCCGGTCAAGGACTCCTCCGAAGCCTGGTCGCACGCGCAGAGCGTCGGCAAGACGCGCCTCATCGGCCCGAACTGCCCAGGCATCATCTCCCCGGAGAAGTCGCTCGCCGGCATCACGCCCGCGAACATCACGGGCGCCGGCCCCATCGGCCTCGTCTCCAAGTCGGGCACGCTCACGTACCAGATGATGTACGAGCTCCGCGACCTCGGCATCTCGACCGCGATCGGCATCGGCGGCGACCCCGTCATCGGCACGACGCACATCGACGCCCTCGAGGCGTTCGAGGCCGACCCCGACACGAAGGCGATCGTCATGATCGGCGAGATCGGCGGAGACGCCGAAGAGCGTGCCGCCGAGTACATCAAGGCGCACGTGACGAAGCCCGTCGTGGGCTACGTCGCCGGCTTCACCGCCCCTGAGGGCAAGACCATGGGACACGCGGGCGCGATCGTCACCGGGTCCGCTGGTACCGCGCAGGCCAAGAAGGAGGCCCTCGAGGCTGCAGGCGTCCGCGTCGGCACGACGCCCACCGAGACCGCCAACCTCCTCCGCGAGGTCTACGCAGCGCTCTAGCGAGCAGCCGCAGAGCACGGCTCTGCACACGACGAAGTGGGCTGCAGCCCCGTGGAGACACGGGCTGCAGCCCATTCGTCTCACCGACGCGATGATCCCCCTCTCGCGGCGGCACGTGAACCTGGCACCGCCGAGCGGTCGCCGTACCGAGATCTGAGACAGGATGCCCGTGACTCGACCCGAGTCGGCCCCAGCACGACAGAACTCTCACCCCGGCGCGCAGCCGGGCTCGAAGCCCGGAGGGCGTCCCGCGGCCCACTCCGGTGGACACCCGGGCGGCCGCCCTGGCGGCCATCCGGCTGCCGCGGTTCCGCTCGACGCGCGCGTCGTCGGTGCGACCCCGAGGGCGAGGATCGCAGTGCCCCTGGCACTCGGCTGGCTGCAGGCCCTGGCCCTGGCCGGAGTCCTGCTGCTCGTCGGAGGAGCACTCGACGGCATCCTCGCGGGGGAGGTGCCGAACGCGAGCAGCGTCATCCTCATGGGCGCTCTGGTCGTGGCGACCGCCGCTGCCGCCGCGGTCTCGACGGTCCTGGTCCAGCGCAGCAAGAACTCGACCGAACGTGCCCTGCGCCGGCTTCTTGTCGGCCAGCTCTTCGCCGTCGGGCCGCTGGCCCTCGGCCGGGAACGCACTGGCTCCCTCGTCAGCACGGCCACCGCCTCGATCGACCGGGCATCCGCCTACCGGGCTGGATTCCTCGGGCCGATCATCGCGTCGCTCACGACGCCGCTCCTCGTGCTGGCGGTCATCGCCGTCGCCATCGACCCGCTCACCGCTGGCCTCCTGCTGCTGCTCGTGCCGCTCATCCCGCTCATCATCATCGGGGTCCAGCGCGCGTTCCGTTCATCGACTGGCGCGTACCGGCGCAGCGCGGGTCAGCTCTCGGCGGCTTTCCTCAGCGCCATCCAAGGCCTCACGACCCTGACCCTCAACCGAGCCGCCGCGCGGACGGGTGAGGACCTGCGCGAGCGAGGTGAGCAGAACAGGCGCCGGGTCATGCGGCTGCTCGCCGGTAACCAGGTGCTCATCCTGGCGGTCGACGCCGTCTTCTCGCTCGCCATGATCACGGGCGCGGCGGGTCTTGCCGTCTGGCGACTCGGGGACGGCGCCATCACGCCGGGTCAGGCCGCGGCCCTGGTGCTGCTCTCGACCCTGCTGACGGGGCCCGTCGATATCGTCGGCCAGTTCTTCTACATCGGCATGACGGGTCGCAACGCCGAGCGGGAGCTGAGCGCCGCGGTCGCCGCTCGGCCCGTGTCCGACAGCGCGGCACCGGCTCCCGCCGGATCAGGCGGGGCGGCCGCGCTCGAGCTGCGCGGCGTCACCGCAGGCTACGAGCGAGGGCAGACGGTGCTCTCGGAGTACTCGCTGCGCATCGAGCCCGGGGAGCGGGTCGTCGTCACCGGCCCGAGCGGTTCGGGCAAGTCGACGCTCCTGACCCTGGCCCAAGGGCTCCTCGCACCTCGCGAGGGCATCGTGCTCGTCGGGGGAGAGCCGGCAGGCAGCTCACCGGCGCGGGCCGCGCTCGCCGTCGTCGAGCAGACCACGTTCCTCTTCACCGGCACCGTCGCCGACAACCTCCGAGTCGCGAAGCCCGATGCCAGCGACGACGAGCTGTGGGTTGCCCTCGCCGCGGCGGAACTCGGCGAAGACCTCGAGCGGTCCCCGGACGGCCTCGCGACGCAGGTCGGCGAGAGCGGTCTCTCGATCTCGGGCGGGCAGGCGCAGCGCGTCGCCATCGCCCGGGCGTTCCTGCGCGATGCGAGCGTGCTGCTCCTCGATGAGCCGACCGCCCAGGTCGACCTGCGCTCGGAGCGCCTCATCACGCGTGCGCTCGCGAAGCTGGCGGAGGGGCGAACGGTGGTCATGGTCTCGCACCGGCCGACCAGCATCCTGGCAGCCGACAGGGTCGTCACGCTCGAGGCGACAGCGACCGCATCGAGCCATTCTGCGGCCGCCGACGGTTCCCGCTCGGGGCCACCGCAGCACCCTGGCCACCCACACGGAAGGGGAGCGCGACGATGACCGCCGCATCCACTGCGCTCGACTCTCGCCAGCCCACCAGGCCCCAGCTCGTCACCTGGCTGCTGCGCCAGACGGCGCCGCTGCTCTGGCCGCTGGCCCTCGCCACCGTGCTGCGGATCGTCGGCCAGCTCGCTGGCATCGCCATCCTGGTCGTCGCGATGCTCGGCGTCTCGGGGGTGCTGTCGCTTGCCGGCACGATCTGGACGATGGTCGCGCTCGCGCTCGGCAAGGCCGTCCTGCGCTACCTCGAGCAGTTCAGCGGCCACTTCGTGGCCTTCGCCGCCCTCGCTCGGCTCCGGAACCTGTTCTACGCCAGGCTCGCGCCGCAGGCTCCCGCCGCGACCGAGGGCGCGGGTAGCGGCGAGCTGAGCGAACGCGGCACGCGCGATATCGACCGAGTCGAGGTGTTCTTCGCGCACACGGCACCGCCGGCGATCTCGGCCGTTGCTGTCCCCGTCACCGCGCTCATCTGGCTCGGCACCACTCAGGGCGCGGCGCTGGCCCTCGCCGTCGCGCCGTTCGTCGCCCTGGTCGTGCTGGTCATCCCACTGATCGGGGGGCGAGCAGGCTGGCGCGCCTCGCAGGAGACCGTCGCCGCGAAGGGCGTCGTCGCCCAGCACGTCAGCGACTCCGTCCAGGGCGTGCGCGAGGTGCTCGCCTTCGAGCACGCCGAGGCTCGCCTCGCGGACATGGATGCGCGCGGCGAGTCGGGGGCTCGCGCCTCCGCGTTCGCCTCCCGCGTCGCCGCGCTCCGCGGTGGACTCGTCGTGCTGCTCCAATGGGCCTCAGTGCTCGCGGTGCTGCTCGTCGGGGGCACTGGCGTCGTGACCGGGAGCCTCGGCTACGAGCAGCTGCTCGTCGCGCTCGCGGTCGCCGTCGGGCTCTTCGTGCCGACCCGCGCCGTCGAGAGCTTCGTGACCGACCTCAACGCGTCGTTCGCGAGCGCCGCTCGCCTCTACGAGGTCATCGAGCGGCCGCCCTTGGTGACGGAGGCGCTCGCCGACAATGCGTCGAAAGTCCAGCCCGCTCGAACCGACGTCGATGAACCCCAGCCGAATCCGGTGGCGCTCGCCTTCGAGGGCGTGACGTTCGCGTACCCGGTCAATGGCGGCTCGACCTCCGCTGCACCGAGGACGGTGCTCGATCGGGTCTCCTTCGAGCTGCGCGCGGGCGAGCACCTCACCGTGGTGGGGCCGTCCGGCAGCGGCAAGTCCACGATCGCGTCGCTCGCCCTCCGCTTCTGGGACCCGGATCTCGGGTCGGTGTCGCTGGCCGGCAGTCGTTACGGTGCTCCGCGACCCCTGCAGCGCATCCCGCTCGACGAGCTGCGCACCCGGATCGCACTCGTGCCACAGCGTCCGTACCTGAGCGACGGCACGGTAGGGGAGAACGTGGCGCTCGCCCGACCTGACGCGAGTGACGACGAGATACTCAAGGCTCTGCGCGTCGCGGCCCTCGACGAGTGGGTGCGCGAGCAGCCGAAGGGGCTCGACACCCCGGTGCGGGAGCGCGGCGGCGGACTGTCTGGCGGGCAGCGGCAGCGCGTCGCGATCGCACGCGCCGTGCTGGCGAACCCTGAAGTGCTTGTGCTCGACGAGGCGACGAGCGCGCTCGACGGTGCCACCGAGCGCACCGTCCGCGCGCGCCTCGCTGAGTGGGCAGGGCAGCGCAGCATCCTCGAGATCAGCCACCGGCTCGACACGCTCGACGACACCGATCGGGTCATCGTGCTCGACGCAGGTCGGGTCGTGGAGGAGGGGGCGCCCGACGGTCTCCGTGCCGCGGGAGGCCCGTTCCAGCAGCTCCTCGAGCGCTGACCTCCGCGCCGCCGAAGCGCGCGGCAGAAAGCACCTGACTGCTGTCAGCGCGAGGATGCGGGCCGTCTGATCTCGGAGGTCAGTCGGACCGGCCCGTGTCCGTTCGACCCGTGTCGTTGTCGCCGTGCTGCCGCAGCTCGAGCTCGATGAACGCGCCGATCATGGCGCGATAGCTCGCTTCGACGACCGCAGGGGAGCTCCCACCCTGTTCCGCCAGCGCCCGCACCTTCGCGACTACCTGCTCGACGCGCGCTGGAGCACGCACCGCGCCAGTGTCCTGACCGCGCTTGGCGACCGCCGCGCGCTCCACCCAGCGCTGCCGCTCGCCGATGAGCTCCACGATTCGGGCATCGAGCGCATCGATGGCGCGTCGGATGTCCGTCATCTCGTGCGGGCCTGTTGATTCAGTCATTCCGGCAGGTTAGCGGCTATCGTCGGGGTGCTATGCCTCGCCCGATCACGTACCTGTACTCGGCCGTCGACGCGCTCGTCGCGGCTGCGGTCGGCCTCGGCGTCCCGCTGATCGCGGTCGTCGCGGTGCAGCTGGCGACGACGGGCTTCGGCAGCGACTTCGCCGCTGGCTTCGAGTATGCGGCGGCCATCTGGGCTCTCTCGCTCGGGGGTTCCGTGGGGGCGGTGCTCGACCCGAGCTCGGGTCTCCTGCCTGCCGGGAGCGAGGCGGTGAGCTTCACGCTGCGGGTCATGCCGCTGGGCCTCACGCTCATCACGGTGTGGCTGGCACACGTGACCGGGGTCCGCGTGCGTGCGGCCTCCGATCTCATCTGGCCCGGCCTCCTCCTCACCGCAGCGGTGTTCGGCGCCGCCGCCGCCGGGGTCTCGCTCGCGGCGAGCGCCCGTGGCCTGGACGTCGGCGTCTGGCAGACCGCCATCGTGGGTGCGGTCGTCTTCCTTGGCGCCGCGTTCGTCGGGGCGCGCGGATGGCAGGTCGCACCGTTCGGCTCGATCCTCTCGAACCTCGAGGAGCGCACACGGGCGTCCGTGTCTCAGGGACTGAGGGCGGCCGGCCTCATGGTCACCGGCATCCTCGGTGCTGGGGCGGTACTGCTGCTCATCGCGGTCCTTCTGGGGCTCGCGAGCATCCTGGCGCTCTTCCAGTCGCTCCCGCTCGATGTGACGAGCGCGATCGTGGTGGGTCTCAGCCAGCTCGTGATCGCCGTGAACGGCATCGTCTGGTCTGCGGCGTGGATGCTCGGCTCGGGATTCGCGATCGGCACCGGTTCGCAGGTCACGCCCGTGGAGACGCTGGTCGGTCCCATGCCGGTTCTCCCGCTTCTCGGCGCCATCCCGGCCTCGCCGCCGGTGCTCGCGGTCTCGATCATCGCCGTTCCTGTCCTGGTCGGGCTTGCCGCGATGGTGGGGGTGCGGATGCACGCCCCGGCTGGTGCAGCCCGTGGCGTGTGGGCTCGCGTCTCCGTCGCGGTGATGGCGGCGGCGCTCGCAGCCATCGCGATCGGGATCCTCGCCCTTGCAGCTGGCGGCTCGGCCGGCCCTGGTCGCCTCGCGGAGATCGGCCCCTTCCCCCTGCTCACCGGCGCGAGCGCGTTCGGCACGCTTCTCCTCGGCGCCCTCGTCGGGGCGCTGGTGCCGCTCTCTGCCGAGCAGCTCGAGAACGACGACGAGACCGACGAAGACGACGCCGAGGAAGCCGGCAGGGGCGACCGTGACGGACGAAAGAAGCACAGCCGCACATCCGCCGGCACGCCGACTTCGACGCCGACGGGACGTGACCAGGCGAGCAGACCGCAGCCACGCGAGAAGGAGAGCACGTCACCGGCACGCGCAAGTGCTGCTTCCTCCAAGCGACGCTCACGACGGGATGGCACCGACGAACGCACCTGGGTCGCCGACGCCGTCTCGAAGCGCTTCGAGGACCCGGGTGAGGTCGAGAAGAAGCCCGGCACCGCACTCGAGGTGCGCACCGACGATCAGCCGGCCGAGCGGCAGACGTCCGAGATCCGCCGGGCGAAGCGGCTCAAGGTCGAGAACCCGCGCTACGACGACGAGCCGGACATCTACGCCGACATCGACCTCGACGACTGAGCGGGTCTGACCCGGGAGCCCCGACCGTGCGCAGCGATTAGACTGACCCGGTGCTCAAGGTAGTCGTCCTCATCTCCGGCGCGGGTTCGAACCTGCAGGCGCTGCTCGAGACACTCCGGACCTCCGCCGATTCCGCGTCGCCCATGGGCGCCGAGATCGTGGCGATCGGCGCCGATCGGCCTGCCGCAGGCCTCGCCCTCGCGCAGGAATTCGGCATCCCGTCGTTCGTGGTGCGGCCGAAGGACTTCGCCGACCGTGAGGCCTGGGGAGCGGAGCTGCTCGCGCAGATCCAGAGCTTCGAGCCAGACCTCACGCTGCTCTCCGGATTCATGCGGCTCGTGCCACCCGCCATGGTGGATGCGCTGGCCCCGCGTCTCCTGAACACCCACCCCGCGTACCTGCCCGAGTTCCCTGGCGCCCACGCCGTGCGCGACGCGCTCGAAGCCGGCGTGGCCGAGACGGGCGCCTCCATCATCATCGTCGACAACGGCGTCGACACCGGTCCGATCGTCGATCGCGTCCGCATCCCCGTACTCCCCGGTGACACCGAGGAGCTGCTCCACGGCCGCATCAAGGTCGCGGAGCGCCGTCTGCTGGAAGACACCGTCAGAGGCGTGGCCTCCGGCGAAATCGCACTCGAGGAAAGAGCCAACGCATGAGCAGCCCCGCTTCACACGAATCGCTGACCACCCTCGAGCGGATCGAGCCCAAGCGCGCGCTCGTGTCCGTGAGCGACAAGAGCGGCCTGCTCGAGCTGGCCTCAGGACTGCAGGCAGCCGGGGTCGAGATCGTCTCCACCGGCTCGACCGCGAAGACCATCCGCGAGGCGGGCTTCGACGTCACCGACGTGCAGCAGGTGACCGGGTTCCCCGAGTCGCTTGACGGTCGCGTCAAGACGCTGCACCCCGGCGTGCACGCCGGGATCCTCGCCGACCGGCGGATCGCCGACCACCTCCGCCAGCTCGAGGAGCTCGGCATCGAGCCGTTCGAGCTCATCGTCGTGAACCTTTACCCCTTCGTCGAGACGGTCGCCTCCGGGGCGGATGCTCCGGCGATCATCGAGCAGATCGACATCGGCGGCCCCGCCCTCGTGCGCGCCTCCGCAAAGAACTTCGCGAACGCCACGATCGTCACGTCACCGAGCGACTACACCAGGGTTCTCGACGAGATCTCGGGCGGAGGTGTGACGCTGTCGACGCGTCGCGCGCTCGCCGCCGCCGCGTTCCAGCACACGTCGAGCTACGACCAGGCCGTCGGCGCGTGGTTCGCGTCGCACATCCTGGAGGTCGAGGCCGCTGGAGCCGCGGAGCCCGCCGCCGGCTCGGCGTCCGACGCGCTCCCGAGCTCCTTCACGATCGAGGGCGACCAGCTCGCCGTCCTCCGCTACGGCGAGAACTCGCACCAGGTCGCGGCCGTGTACGGGCGCGCCGACGGCCGGGGCATCGCCCAGGCCGAGCAGCTCCACGGCAAGGAGATGTCGTACAACAACTACGTCGACGCCGACGCGGCCCTCCGCGCGGCGTTCGACCACACCTCGCCGGCTGTCGCCATCATCAAGCACGCCAACCCGTGCGGCATCGCGATCGCGCCTGAAGGCCTCGCGCCGGCCGAGGCCATCGCCGAGGCCCACCGTCGTGCGCACGCCTGCGACCCGGTCAGCGCCTACGGCGGCGTCGTCGCCGCCAACCGCGAGGTCTCGCTCGAGATGGCGCAGACGCTCGCCAAGATCTTCACCGAGGTCGTCATCGCGCCGAGCTTTGCGCCGGAGGCGCTCGAGGCGCTGCGCGCGAAGAAGAACGTCCGCCTCCTCCAGCTTCCCGCAGACCCGGCTCCAGAGGAGCGAGAGGTGCGTCAGATCTCCGGCGGCTTCCTCGTCCAGAGCGCAGACCGCTTCGAGCCGAGCGTGTCGCTCATCGAGAGCTGGACGCTCGTAGCCGGGGCCCCCGCCGCTGGGCAGACCGTCGAGGACCTCGAGTTCGCGTGGCGAGCCTGCCGCGCCGTGAAGTCCAACGCGATCCTCCTCGCCGCAGACGGAGCCTCCGTCGGAGTCGGCATGGGGCAGGTCAACCGCGTCGACTCCTGCCACCTCGCCGTCTCGCGGGCGGGGGAGCGGGCCGCAGGGTCCGTCGCCGCGTCCGACGCGTTCTTCCCGTTCGCGGATGGCCTCGAAGTGCTGCTCGAGGCCGGCGTGAGCGCCGTCGTGCAGCCGGGCGGATCCATCCGCGACGAGGAGGTCATCGCGGCCGCCGAGAAGGCGGGCGTGACGATGTACTTCACGGGCGAGCGCCACTTCTTCCACTGATCCGCGCTGATCCGCGCGACTCGCGCGATCTGAGCGTGCCCGCAATCGAGACCCACGAGAGCAGCAATTGAGCACCAAGAACTCCCAACCCGTCACCCGCGTCAGCGAGCTCGACGGCGGAACGCGCTTCAACGCGGCACTCGTCGCGGCGATGGGCGTCGCGTTGGCGACACTCCTCACCTCGCTCGTCGTCATGAACGAGCGAGACCTCACCGGGGTCATCTCGCCGCTCACGACGCTCACCGACACGTTCGACTTCTACTCGCTGCCGGTGCTCCTCCTGCTGATCCTCGTCACGCTCGTCGGCTGGCTCGGGTGGCTCCGCAACTGGTGGATCGCCGCGATCGCCGGATTCGTGCTCGCGCTCATCGCGGGCACGGTCGGCTACGTCGTCCGGCTCGCGACGGGTGGCGCTGAGTTCACCAGCGAGACGTGGTCGGCGATCTTCACGGAGTTCTTCGGGCTCAACTTCGTGTTCCTCGTCTCCGGCACCGTGTTCACAGCGCTCATCGGGCCGACGCTGTTCCGCCGGCAGGTCGCCGAGATGCTCCGTGAGGTGTCCTCTCGCGTCGCGCACGCGGGGGAGCTCCGCCGGTTCGCGGAGTCGAACAGCAAACTGGCGCTCGTGCGCATCCCCGCCGCGAACCCGCAGGATGCCCAGGTCACCTTCCAGGAGCGCGCGGCGGTCGACCGCGATCGCGCCAACGAGCAGTGGGAGTCCTACGTAGCGCTGCTGGACGAGCACGGGTGGGAGACCCGCGAGGTGCCAGCGGCTGAGACCATGCCGGACTCGGTCTTCACCGAGGACCAGGTCATCGTGCTCGGCCAGGTCGCGATCCTGGCTCGCAGCGGGGCGGCGTCCCGTCGCGCCGAGCTGCCTGGCGTCCGGGCGGCGCTCGCCGAGACCGAGTTCGTCACGATGGAGATCGAGGCCCCGGCAACCCTCGACGGGGGCGACGTGCTCCTCGCGGGCGACACCGTCTACGTCGGCGCGTCCACCCGCACGAACGCCGAGGGCATCCGCGCGCTGCGCGAGATCGCGCTCGATCTCGGCTACCGCGTCGTCGCGGTGCCCATCACCGGGGCGCTGCACCTGAAGACGGTCGCGACCGCCCTGCCCGATGGGACCGTCCTCGCCTGGACTCCCGCGCTCGAGCAGCCCTCGCTGTTCGGCGGCTACATCGAGGCACCCGAGCTGCTCGGTGCGAGCATCCTGCCGCTGGATGCGGACACCGTGCTCGTCTCCGCTGCCGCGCTGGCGACCGCGAAGCTCGTGAAGCGCCTCGGCTACAACGTCGTCACCCTCGACATCTCGGAGTTCGAGAAGCTCGAGGGCGGGGTCACCTGCCTGTCGGCTCGCGCCTACTAGACGCGACCGCATCCCCGACCACACCACGATCGCTGCCCGGCGTTTCACCCTCTCGCGGTCCCGCAAGAGGGTGAGACGCCGGGCAGCGATTTCGGTCGAACGGCTCTATCGAACTGCTTTACAGCGAGCCGGTTCCGTGCTGGCTGAGCTCCCGCTCGCCGATCGTCTCCCCGTACTGGGTCTCGCCGGTGACGACGAACCCGAGGCTTCGGAAGAAGTCGCCCGGCCCGAGGTCGCCCTCTTCCCAGATGGTGGTCACCTTGTCGAAACCGCGGCGTGCAGCCTCATCGAGGATCGCCGTCACCGCGAACGACCCGACCCCACGGCGCTGGTAATCGGCATCGACGTTCATGCGCATGATCGTTGCCCGGAACAGCTCGTCGGGAGCGTCCTCGTCGAAGTTGGCCATGATGAAGCCCACGACTCGACCATCGAGCACGACGACCCTCGGCCACGACGTCGACTGGCTGACGTAGGCCTCCGAGATGGAGTGCGAGACAGGCGCGACGAACGCCTCCTGGCCTGGTTTCAGTGTGAGCGTGTTGGCGGCGACGATGTTGTCGGCGGACAGCTCTTCGATATACAGCTCGCTCATGGATGCAGAGTAGCGCTCCGTCTGAGTAATCCTCCGAATGCGGCCCCGGTAAGCTGGAGGCAAACCGCGCTCAGAAGGAGAACTCTATGGCGAAGATCAAGGTCGAAGGAACGGTTGTCGAGCTCGACGGCGACGAGATGACCCGCATCATCTGGCAGAAGATCAAGGACACGCTCATCCACCCGTACCTCGACGTGAACCTCGAGTACTACGACCTGGGCATCGAGAAGCGCGACGAGACGGACGACCAGATCACGGTCGACGCGGCGCACGCGATCCAGAAGCACGGCGTCGGCATCAAGTGCGCGACGATCACCCCTGACGAGGCACGCGTCGAGGAGTTCGGCCTCAAGCAGATGTGGCGCTCCCCGAACGGCACGATCCGCAACATCCTGGGCGGCGTCATCTTCCGCGAGCCCATCATCATCTCGAACATCCCGCGCCTCGTGCCGGGCTGGAACAAGCCGATCATCGTCGGCCGCCACGCGTTCGGCGACCAGTACCGTGCCACCGACTTCCGCTTCGCGGGAGAGGGCAAGCTCACGGTCGAGTTCACGCCGGACGACGGCTCGGAGCCGCAGAAGTTCGAGGTGTTCCACTCCCCGGGCGATGGAATCGCGCAGGTGCAGTACAACCTCGACGCATCCATCACCGACTTCGCCCGCGCCTCGCTCAACTACGGCCTCACGCGCGGCTACCCCGTGTACCTGTCGACGAAGAACACCATCCTCAAGAAGTACGACGGTCGCTTCAAGGACATCTTCCAGGAGATCTTCGAGGCCGAGTTCAAGGAGAAGTTCGACGCAGCAGGCATCACCTACGAGCACCGCCTCATCGACGACATGGTCGCGGCGTCGCTCAAGTGGGAGGGCGGCTACGTCTGGGCCTGCAAGAACTACGACGGCGACGTCCAGTCCGACACCGTCGCGCAGGGCTTCGGCTCGCTCGGCCTCATGACGAGCGTCCTCACGACTCCCGACGGCAAGGTCGTCGAGGCCGAGGCGGCGCACGGCACGGTCACGCGCCACTACCGCCAGCACCAGCAGGGCAAGCCCACGTCGACGAACCCGATCGCCTCGATCTACGCCTGGACGCGCGGCCTCGCGCACCGCGGCAAGCTCGACGGCAACCAGGAGCTCATCGACTTCACGCAGGCCCTCGAAGAGGTTGTCATCGAGACCGTCGAGTCGGGCAAGATGACGAAGGACCTCGCCGCGCTCGTCGGCGAGGGCACGCCCTTCCAGACGACCGACGACTTCATGAACTCGATCGCCGAGAACCTCGCAGCACGAGTGTCCGCGTAAGCGACACCCGACCGCACACGAGGCTCCTGCCTCGGAAGCCCCGCATCCTGCCTCGGCAGCATGCGGGGCTTCTGCGTTGTCCGAATAGGGTGGAGACATGAGCACCACGCCAGTCCGCATCACCGTCACGGGAGCAGCCGGGAACATCGGCTACTCGCTCCTCTTCCGCATCGCATCGGGCGCCATGCTCGGCGATACTCCGGTCGAGCTCCGGCTCCTGGAGATCCCGCAGGCGGTCAAGGCGGCGGAGGGAACGGCTCTGGAGCTCGCCGACGGCGCCTTCCCGCTGCTCCGATCAGTGGATGTCTTCGACGATGCGGACGCGGCCTTCGAAGGGACGAACATCGCCCTCCTCGTCGGGTCGATGCCGAGGCGCGAGGGCATGGACCGCGCCGACCTGCTCGAAGCGAACGGCGGCATCTTCGCGCCCCAGGGCCGCGCGATCGGGAAACACGCCGCCGATGACGTCCGCGTGCTCGTCGTCGGCAACCCCGCGAACACGAACGCCGCGATCGCGCGAGCCGCAGCGCCGGACGTCCCGGGCGACCGCTTCACGGCCATGATGCGTCTCGACCACAACCGCGCGATCGCTCAGCTCGCCGCGAAGGCCGGCGTCGGCGCCGGCGAGGTCTCTCGGATCCACGTCTGGGGAAACCACTCGAACACGCAGGTCCCCGACGTCGATCACGGCACGATCGCAGGTGTCCCGATCCGTGAGCGCATCGCCGACGACGCCTGGGTCGATGGCGAGTTCGTCACGACGGTTGCCACGAGGGGAGCCGCGATCATCGCGGCGCGAGGTGCTTCCTCTGCCGCCTCGGCGGCATCCGCCGCGATCGACCACGTCCGTGACTGGGTGCTCGGGACCCCCGAAGGCGACTGGACGACGGCCGCGCTCCCCTCGAAGGGCGATTACGGCATTCCCGAAGGGCTCGTCGCGGGTGTCCCGGTCACGTCCAGCGGCGGCGACTGGCAGGTCGTCCAGGGGCTCGAGCTCGGCGAGCTGACGCGAACGCGCCTCGCGGCGACGGTCGAAGACCTCGAAGCCGAACGCGATACCGTTGTCAGTCTCGGATTCGTTCCGTCGACGTCCTGAAGTGAGAAGAGCTGCAATGACCAATGCCGAACCGGACATCCTCGCGCTCGAGGTGCTGATCCGCCGCGACGGCGTCGGCGAGATTCGGGAAGGCGACTCGGTCGAGCGCATCATCGCGGCCGACGCGGACGAGCTCCGCTCGGCGATCATGACGCGCGTCGTCGACCGTGCGACGCGCGACGAGATCGTGATCGACTTGCGCACGATCGACATCGACGGTGTCTTCCCGCTCCGCGTCTCCCCGGACGGGGGCCTCGTCGAAACGGGGGACGTCGCAGAGCTGGCGCCCGGCGAGGACGAGCTCACCGACCGACTCGCCCCTGGCGCGACAGCGCCCGAGCCTTCGGGCGACCCCGCCACCCAGGACCGCCACGACGAGACGTCCGCAGCGAACAGCGACGGGTTCCTTCCGCAGGGCAACGTGCACGAGACCGTGCGCATCCCGAGGGTCGAGATGATGCACCACGCCCTCGACCAGGAAGCGGAGGTCGCGCAGCCAGCGCCAGTGCTCGAAGCGGGGCTTCCCGAGACCAGACGCGCGCCCGAGAGCCCCGACCAGCATGAGGACGAGGCAGGCTCCCTGACCAACGCGGAGACACCCCCAGTCTGGTTCGAGGACCGGATCGACGAGGACGGCCTCGAGGACACGCAGCCGTGGCAGCCGAGATTCCCGCGGGACGCGCGTCAGATGCGCGAACTCGAGGAGCTCGAACGCGCCGAGTCGGCAGCGCGTGAGCTGGCTCGTCCGAGCACGGCGCCAGAGCCGGCGAACCCGGCCCCGGTCGCAGCATCCGCCACCGCAGGAGCGGTCGCCAGGGCAGCATCCGCGACCGCGCCGGAACGCCGGAAGAGCGACACCTCCGCCCCGACGCTCGCCGACCTGCTCGCCGACAAGCAGGCGGCACCGGAGGCACCGGCGCAGCAGGGATGGCGCAGCGCCCTGCGCCTCGGAACGGGCGGACTCATCAAGCTCGGCCCAGGCGAGGCAGAGCGAGTCAAGCGCGACGAGATCCGACGAGTGCAGCGGCAGTTCGACGGCTCGCGCACCGTGGTCGTCATGAACCCGAAGGGCGGCGCGCACAAGACCACCGCGACCCTCATGATCGCCGCCACGTTCGGTGAGATCCGCGGCGGCTACACGCTCGCCTGGGACAACAACGAGACCCGCGGCACCCTCGGGTGGCGCTCGCACGCCGGCAGCCACCGCAACACGGCGGTCGACTTCCTGCGGCAGCTGCCGAGGTTCGAGGTGTCGGGAGGCGCGACCATCGCCGATGTCGACCGATTCGTGCGACCGCAGGGTGACGCGCAGTTCGACGTGCTCGCATCCGACGACGACGCGGCCTCCGCGGCGATCATCGACGCAGAGGCCTTCTCGCGCATGCACCTCACTCTGAGCCGCTTCTACCGCGTCCTCGTCGTCGACACCGGCAACAACATGCGCGCCAGCAACTGGGAGGCGGCCCTCGACGTCGCCGACCAGCTCGTCATCGTCTCCACGGCCAGAGAGGACACCGCCGCGTCCGCAGCCTGGCTCGCGGACGGGCTCCGCGAGCGGGGCTTCGGGGAGAAGCTCGAGAACGCCGTCACGATCCTCTCCAGCCCCTCCGCGAAGGAAGACCAGGCGCTCAAGGAGCGCCTGCACCACCACTTCGAGCGCCTCACGCGGGCCGTCGTTGAGGTACCGTACGACCACGCCTTCGTCGGCGGCGGCGAGCTCAGCGTCTCGAGCCTCAAGCCGGCCACGCGAGATGCGTGGCGCACCGCGACCGCCGCCATCGCGGAACGCCTCTGACCGAACTCCAGACCTAGGAACCCAGTGCTCACGATCTCCCACACCTCCCGTGCTGCCAGCCCGGAAGAGATGGATGACATCCAGACCGGTCTCAATGACCGCTACGGCGTCGTTCTCTCGTCCGGCGTCGAGTACCCGGGCAGGTACACGCGATGGGACATCGGGTTCATCGATCCGCCGCTCATGATCGAGGGGCGCGGGTTCGCGCTGCGCATGCGCTCGCTGAACGAGCGCGGGAACATCCCGCTGCGCGCATTCACCGACGCCTTCGAGCGCCTCGACGGCGTCAGCGTGCGAATGCTCGCCGACGGCGACGTCGAGATCGACGTCACCTCGCAGCGTGACGAGATCATCCCTGAGGAGCAGCGCACCCGCAGGCGGTCGAGCTTCAGCGTGCTGCGCGCCATCATCGAGACCATGCCGGACGACATCCCGCACCTCGGGCTCTACGGCTCGTTCGGCTACGACCTCGTCCGGCAGATCGAGGCCCTCGAGGCGCCGAACGGCGGAGACCAGCGCGACCTCGTCGTCTTCCTGCCCGACTCCGTGCTCGCCGTCGACAGACAGCGCGGCGATGCCACCAGGCACGACTTCGAGTTCTCTGACGGCACGACCTCGACCGAAGGGATGCCCCGCACCGAGGTGCTCAGCCCCTTCGTCTCGCCCGCAGCATCCGCCCAGTCGTCCCGCGATCACGAGCCGGGGGAGTACGCGGCCCTCGTCGAATCTGCCAAGGCCTCGTTCGCACGCGGCGACCTCTTCGAGGTCGTGCCAGGCCAGGCCTTCCGCCGTCCCGTGCGCACAAGCCCCGCCGATGTCTTCGCCTACCTGAAGCGCAACAACCCGGCCCCCTACGGAGCCCTCATGAACCTCGGCGGCCAGGAGTTCCTCGTGAGCGCCAGCCCGGAGATGTTCGTCCGGGTCGCCGGCAGCCGCGTCGAGACCGTGCCGATCTCGGGCACCATCGCCCGCGGGGCCGACGCGATCGAAGACGCCGACCGCATCCTCGAACTGCTCAACAGCGACAAGGACCGCTCCGAGCTCACGATGTGCACCGACGTCGACCGCAACGACAAGTCGCGCGTCTGCGAGCCAGGATCGATCAAGATCATCGGCAGGCGGCAGGTCGAGCTGTACTCGAAGGTCATCCACACGGTCGACCACGTCGAGGGCAGGCTGCGGCCCGAGTTCGACGGACTGGACGCGTTCGCCACGCACATGTGGGCGGTCACCGTCACCGGGGCCCCGAAGATCTGGGCCATGCGCTTCATCGACGAGCACGAACGCAGCCCCCGCACCTGGTACGGCGGCGCCATCGGCGTGCTCCTCGCCAACGGCGACGTCAACACGGGCCTCACGATCCGCACCGCGATGATCCGCGACGGCATCGCCGAGGTTCGCGCGGGAGGCACCCTCCTCATGGACTCCACCCCGGCAGCCGAAGAGCTCGAGACGGAGATGAAGGCGTCCGCGCTCCTCGAGGCGCTCGACGCCTCCGCCGAGAGCGCCGCCCCCGAGCCCGTCGCAGAGGTCGAGTCAGTGCGCTCCGGAGTCGGGCACCGCATCCTCTTCCTCGACCACGAGGACTCGTTCGTGCAGATGCTCGCCGGGTACATGCGGGAGACGGGCGCCGAGGTGCGCACGGTCCGCATCCCGAAGGGGGGCATCGAGCGCGCGGAGATGGCGCGCATCCTCGACGAGCAGCAGCCGTCGCTGGTCGTCATGTCGCCAGGGCCCGGCGCTCCGAGCGACTTCAGGTCCGCCGAGCTGCTCGACGAGATCGTCGACCGCTCGCTGCCGGTCTTCGGCGTGTGCCTCGGCCAGCAGGCCATCGGGGAGTACTTCGGCGCGTCCCTTGGGCAGCTCGGGTACCCGCTGCACGGCCAGGAACGCGAGGTCGTCGTCACCAACCCGGGCTTCCTGGACGCACTCCCCGAACGGTTCGTCACGGGCCGGTACCACTCGCTGCACATCGACCCCGCGACGATGCCCGAGAGCCTCGTGCTCGTCGCCTCCGATGACGACGGCATCCCGATGGCCATCCAGCACCGTGAGCTGCCGATCTTCGCCGTGCAGTTCCACCCGGAATCGCTCATGACCCTGCGCGATTCTGCCGGGAAGCGCATCATCGAAGCCGTCATGGAGCGCATCCCGGCCCGAGTCCCCGCCGCCTGAGGCGGATTCGGGGGCGGTGGCGACCTCCCGTCTCGCCGCCGCCGCCGTCTCGCCGCCGTCTCGCCGCCGCCGCCGTCTCGCCGCCGCCGCGCGGTGGCGTGAGCGGCGACGTTTCGCGCTCGCCCCTGCCGCCGACGTGTTTTCTGGGACCCAGAGGCTCCGGTCTGTCCAACATCAGTGCAGATCTCGGTGTTCTCGGTGTCTCACGCGCTCTGGCACCGGATATCGCACTCAAGATGGTCACGCGCGACGCCGCCGGGAACCGGAAGCCAGGTGCGCACCAGTCGCGAGGAGCGCGAGCAGTGCTCCCTCGACCTCTGGCCATCGGTGCATGATCTGCTCGTAGGTGAGTCGCAGCACCCGATAGCCGAGGGACTTCAGCACCAGGTCGCGTTCCCGGTCTGCCCGATACCGGTCTTCATCGGCGTGGAACGCGCGGGAATCGCACTCGATGACCAGGCGCTCCCCGACGACGAGGTCGACGAACCCGACCCCAGAGATCCACATCTGCGGTCTCGGTGTGAAGCCCCGGAGCTGGCACCAGAGACGCACGATGCTCTCAGTGCCGGACTGGCTGCTCCCGTCCACGAAATCGAGCTTCTTCCTGGCGTGCGCTGGCTGGCCATCCGCGAGTGCCATCAGTGAACTGTGGTCGATCTTGCCGAGTTGGATCGCCGAGTCCGCGACGATGACGAGGTCTCGGGTCGGCAGGCACGTGAGCGCGCAGCTCAGGGAGACGCTGACGCCGTCGACAGCGCGCAGGGCGAGGGCTTCGCCGCGCCCGCGGACGCTTCGGTGCCAGAGGATCGTCGGTTCGCCATGTCCGTTGCGTGAGCTCGTCACACCGCGGGCTCCCGTGGCGATTCTGGCGTGGAGATTCTCATCTGGCGGTGTCCAGACTCCGGAGACGCTGAGTGCACTCAGGCAGGTGAGGCGAGCGCCGAGTCGCACAGCTTGGATCGCCGGCTGAGAGGCTCCGGTGATCGCGTACCAGCCGGGTGCCGGGCGCTGCACTGAGCCGTCTCGGACAAGTGACTCGAGGGAGCGACGCGTATTGCCGCTCTCATTCCACTCCCGCCTCGAGAACACGCCTCCGGGTGGCGGAGTGAACGGCTGGGGTGGCAGCTTCTTCGGCATGACCCCACTGAACGACACCGGGCGCATCGTTGAGGTGACGGATGCAGTGCTTGTGGACAGCGGCCTCTCCTCAGACCAGCAGCGCAGAAGTCGATTGACCAACATCAGTGCGATTTCGACGCCATCTGGCGCTCAGGTCAGGGAATGCGGCCGTGGTGCACTGATGTTGGACAGCGGCAGCGGCAGCGGCAGCGGCAGTGGCAGTGGCGGTGGCGGTGGCGGTGGCGGTGTCGCAGGCGCGTGCCGCCGCCTCGGTTTCAGCGCCGGCCGCCCGCAGCGCGCGATTCGGCGTGACCGGAGCGATCCGCTCCGATCAGTGGAAGATGATCGTGCGCTGCCCGTCGAGGAGAACGCGGTGCTCCGAGAACCACTTCACGGCCTGCGTGAGGGTGCGAGATTCCTCGTCCTGGCCGATGGCCATGAGCTCCTGGGGCGCCCGCGTGTGGTCGACGCGCACGACGTTCTGTTCGATGATCGGCCCCTCGTCGAGGTCGCTGGTCACGAAGTGGGCGGTGGCTCCGATGAGCTTCACGCCGCGCGCGTGCGCCTGCCGGTAGGGGTTCGCGCCCTTGAAGCCGGGGAGGAACGAGTGGTGGATGTTGATGGCTCGGCCGGCGAGCTCCGCGCACAGCTCGGGGGAGAGGATCTGCATGTAGCGAGCGAGCACGACCAGCTCGATCTGCTGCTCCTCCACGACCTGCAGGATGCGCGCTTCGAATGCCGCCTTCTCGTCGGGTCCGGTGACGGGCAGGTACTCGAACGGCACCTCGTAGAACTCGGCGAGGCCCTTGAGGGCTTCGTTGTTGGCGAGCACAAGCGGCACGTCGATCTGCAGGTGGCCGGAGCGCTGGCGGAAGAGGAGGTCGTTGACGCAGTGACCGGCCTTGGTCGCGAGGACCAGGGTGCGGACGGGGCGGCCGGCGTTGTCGAGGGAGACCTCCGCGCTGAACCGCTCGGCGACGGGCTCGAGTCGCGCGAGGAGCTCCTCGCGGCTGGCATCGGTGCGCACGTCCACGCGCATGAAGAAGCGACCAGTGTCGATCGACGAGAACTGCTGGAGCTCCTCGATGTTGCCGGCGGAGTCGACGATGGCTCCCGTGACGGCGTGGACGATGCCTGGCTGGTCTGGGCAGTTGAGGGTGAGCACCCATCGAGTCGCTTCTGGAATCACGAGTTCAGGGTAGCCGTCTTGACGCCACCGTATAGAATCGGACGTGGTCGAGCGGATCGCTCGGCCCCCGGCGTGCCGGTATGCACGCAGTCGACTCCCTGACGAGGTTTCCCGCTCGTCCGGAGTGCGCCGTTCGGATCCTGCGAATGACTTCTCTCACTTCTTCTCCGCTGACGTCTGCCCCCAAGCTGCCGCTCGTCCCTCTCATCGCGCTCGCGTTCTCGACGTTCATCAGCGTCACGATCGAGATGCTCCCGACCGGGCTGCTCGAGCTCATGACGGTCGATCTGGGCGCGACTCGCGCGGAGATCGGCTGGCTGATGACGATCTTCGCGTTCACGGTCGTGTTGACGAGCACGCCGCTGACGGCACTCACGAAGCGTGTTCCGCGTCATGCCCTGCTGGTCGTCGTGCTCGCGGTGTTCGCGATCGGCTCGATCGCGTCGGCGTTCGCGCCCACCTATGAGTGGCTCGTCGTGACGCGTGTCATCACGGGCCTCGCGCACGGCGTGTTCTGGGCGGTCGTCGCCTCGTACATCTCGCTCATCGCACCGAGGGAGCTGCTCACGCGCGCTGTCTCGATCACGCTGGGCGGCGGGGCGATTGCCTACGTCCTCGGCGTTCCGATCGGCACGGCGCTGGGTCAGGCGTTCGGCTGGCGCTTCGCGTTCGGCTCGCTTGCGGTCATCACGCTGCTCGTCGCGGTGCTCCTCTGGTTCCTGCTGCCTCGGGTGAATCACCTCGACGACTCGTTCTCCACGCGGCCCATCGCGCTTCCGGATGACTCCGACGGGCCTGCGGTGCCGGTGAAGCGCATCCGCTTCGCGCAGCGTTCCCTGCTGACGGTGATCCTGCTGTGCGTCATCACGCTGATCACGATGACCGCCCAGTACGCGTTCTACTCGTACATCTCGCCGTACTCGCTCGACGTGATCGGCTTCCCGGTCGAGACGCTGAGCCTCGTGCTCTTCGCGTACGGCATCGCGTCTGCGGGTGGCACTGCGCTGGCCGGCGTGGTGTTCACGGCGCGGCCGCGGGTGGGGCTGGCGACGGGCTACCTCTTGATGCTCATCGCGGTGACCCTGTTGCTCTTCGCGCACGACACGACGGTCGCGCTCATCGCGTTGGTCATCTGGGGTCTCGGGATGGGCGTGCTGCCGCCGCTGCTGCAGTCCCGCATCCTGAACGCAGCCCCGTCTCGCCACCGCGACCTGTCGAGCGCCCTGTACACGTCTGGCTTCAACTTCGGCATCGGCTCGGGTGCGCTGGTCGGCGGTCTGCTGCTGGATGCGGCGGGGCTCGTGGCGCTGCCCGTGTTCTTCATCGCGATGGTCGGCTTGGGGCTTGTGAGCGCCCTGGTGCTCGACGCGGTGCTGGCTCGGCGCCCGCTCCAGCAGTCGAGCTGAGCTCGGTCGAGCTGAGGTCGTCGGCGACCCTCTGCAGTCCGTCGCGGACGGCGGCGATGGTCGGCGATGCGGCGCTCGCGGTGCGGATGGACGTGAAGATCTCGCGTCGTGGGACGCCCGTCAGCGGCAGGAAGCGCACGTTGGGGGCGGCGTGCGCCCAGGTGAGGTCGTTGAGGATGCCAACTGCGTGCCCGGTCTCGATGAAGCGCATCTGCGCCTGCAGGTCGGCGGTCTCGTAGCGGACGTCCGGCTCGAAGCCGGCGACGCGGCACTGCTGCTCGCCCCAGTGGCGCGACGCGGAGCCCTGCGGTTCCATGACCCAGGCGAGGTCTCTGGTGTCGGCGAGCGTGGTCACCGGGGAGTCGACGGGCACGGCGAGACGGAGGGCGTCGTCGGTGAGGAGGCGCTTGTCGAGGCCGGGGTGGTGCGGGGCGGCGTGGCCCGGGTACTGCTCCGCGACGACGACGTCGAAGTCGCCGGCGAAGGTGTCGAACAGCGCCGACTCCGGTTCGTGCTGCACCATCTCGATGCGGAGCCCTGGGTGCTCTTCGGCGAGCACGCGAAGCAGCGGTGGGATGAGGGTGAGCGCCGCGGATTGGAAGACGGCGAGGCGGACGGTGCCGACGGCGCTGGTGAAGGAGGCGAGCACTTCCTGCTCGGCGATCTCGAGGCGTTCGAGGATCTCAGCGGTGTGTCCGGCGAGGATCTCGGCCTGCTGGGTGAGCTGCACGCGGCGTCCGTGCTTGCGGAGGAGTTCGACGCCGAGCTCGGCCTCGAGTGCTGAGAGCTGCTGGGAGACGGCCGACGGAGAGAAGTTGAGGGCCTTGGCGACTTCGGCCAGGGTGCCGCGCAGCTGCACTTCGCGGAGGAGTCGGAGCTTGCGTACGTCGAGCATGATCAATCATCACACGTGCTGATGGAAACGCGTCAATTTCCTTCACTTTACCTAACGGAAGTCCGGTGCTGATACTGGGTCACATGACCGCCACCGTGACGCCTGTCTTCCCCGCAGATTCCCTCACCGACCTCGCGCCGGAGGCAGTCGCACTCGTGCGTCGCTGGCTCACGGAGGCCGCCGAGATCCCGGTGGATGCATCCGCCGCTCAGCTCGCCGGAGTGCTCAAGGACCCGCGGGGGCTCGACTTCACGGTCGGCTTCGTCGACGGCGTCGTACGCCCCGAGGATCTCAAGGTCGCCGCGCGCAAGCTCGGCTCGATCGCCGACGAGGTGCCCGGCTTCCTGCCCTGGTACATGAAGAGCGCCGTGCGCGTCGGAGGCGCCGTGGCGCCGATCCTCCCCGGGGTCGTCGTGCCGGTGGCCCGCAAGGTGCTCCGCGACATGGTCGGCCACCTCATCATCGACGCGACGGACGCGAAGCTGGGGCCGGCCATCGAGCAGATCCGGGGCAAGGGCGTGCGGCTCAACCTGAACCTGCTCGGCGAGGCCGTGCTGGGCAAGAAGGAGGCCGCCCGCCGCCTCGAGGGCACCACGAAGCTCCTCGCGCGCGACGACGTCGACTACGTCTCGATCAAGGTCTCCTCGACGACGGCACCGCACCAGCCGTGGGCGTTCGAGGAAGCCGTCACCGACGTCGTCGAGGAGCTCACGCCCCTGTACCGCCTCGCGGTCGAGAGCCCGAACCGCAAGTTCATCAACCTCGACATGGAGGAGTACAAGGATCTCGAGATGACCATGGCGGTCTTCACGCGCATCCTGGACGCCCCCGAGTTCCTGAGCCTCGAGGCCGGCATCGTGCTGCAGGCCTACCTGCCAGACGCGCTGTCGGCGATGATGCGCCTGCAGGAATGGTCGGCGGAGCGCGTCGCCCGCGGCGGCGCCCCCATCAAGGTGCGCCTCGTGAAGGGCGCGAACCTGCCGATGGAGCGTGTCGAGGCGTCCCTGCACGGCTGGCCCCTCGCGACCTGGGGGACGAAGCAGGACTCCGACACGAGCTACAAGCGCGTGATCGACTACGCCCTCACCCCGGAGCGGGTGAAGAACGTGCGCGTCGGCGTCGCGGGCCACAACCTCTTCGACGTCGCCTTCTCCTGGTTGCTCGCGAAGCGCCGGGGAGCGACGGACGGCATCGAGTACGAGATGCTCCTCGGCATGGCGCAGAGCCAGGCTGAGGTCGTCAAGCGCGAGGTCGGCGGGCTCCTCCTCTACGTGCCGGTCGTGCACCCGCAGGAGTTCGACGTGGCTATCGCGTATCTCATCCGTCGTCTCGAGGAGGGGGCGAGCCAGGACAACTTCATGTCGGCGGTATTCGAGCTGGCCGACAACGAGGAGCTGTTCGAGCGCGAGTCGCAGCGGTTCGTCGCCTCCCTCGATGCGCTCGACCGCGTCGTCCCTCCCAGCAACCGAGTGCAGGACCGCACTGCCGAGCCGGTGGCGCTGCCAGCCGACCGCTTCGAGGAGACGCCGGACACGGATCCGTCGCTCCCCGTGAACCAGGCCTGGGCGCGCGGCATCCGCGAGCGTGCGCAGGCTTCGACCCTCGGCGCGGAGACGATCGACGCCAACACGGTCGGCACGCTCGGCGAACTGGATGCACGGGTCACGCGTGCCGTCGCGGGCAGCCAGTCGTGGGGTGCGCTGTCCGGCGCGGAACGCGCGGAGGTGCTGCACCGGGCTGGTGACGCGCTGGAGCGTCGACGCGCGGACCTCATGGAGGTGGCTGCGTCGGAGGCCGGGAAGACGCTCGACCAGTCGGACCCGGAGATCTCGGAGGCGATCGACTTCGCCCATTACTACGCGGAACTCGCGCGCGGTCTCGACGCCGTCGACGGTGCGTCGTTCGTGCCGTCGAAGGTCATCGTCGTGACGCCGCCCTGGAACTTCCCCATCGCGATTCCAGCGGGGTCGACGCTCGCCGCGCTCGCGGCCGGCGCGTCCGTCATCATCAAGCCCGCGCGGCCAGCTGCGCGCTGCGGCGCCGTCATGGTCGAGGCGCTCTGGGAGGCGGGGGTGCCGCGTGAGGTGCTGCAGTACGTGCAGTTCTCGGACCGTGAGCTCGGCAGTGAGCTCATCAAGAACCCCTCGGTCGATCGCGTCATCCTGACGGGCGGCATCGAGACCGCTGAGCTGTTCCGTTCGTTCCGCCCCGAGCTGCCGCTGCTCGCGGAGACGAGTGGCAAGAACGCCATCATCGTCACGCCGAGTGCCGATTACGACCTGGCTGCGAAGGACGTCGTCGCCTCGGCATTCGGTCACGCCGGCCAGAAGTGCTCCGCATCGTCGCTCGTGGTGCTCGTCGGGCAGGCGCAGCGTTCGCGCCGCTTCCGCGAGCAGCTCCTCGACGCGGTGCGCTCCCTCACGGTCGGCTATCCGTGGGATGCCGCATCGCAGATGGGGCCGATCATCACGCCAGCCTCCGGGAAGCTGCTCGACGGACTCACGAATCTCGGGGCGGGGGAACGGTGGGCGGTGGAGCCGAAGCAGCTCGACGACAACGGCAAGCTCTGGAGCCCTGGAGTGCGGGTGGGCGTGGAGCGCGGTTCCGAGTTCCACCTCGTCGAGTACTTCGGCCCGATCCTCGGCATCATGACGGCCGACACGCTCGAGGAGGCCATCGAGATCGTCAACGAGGTCGACTACGGACTGACCTCGGGCATCCACTCGCTCGACCGCGGCGAGGTCTCGCAGTGGCTCGACACCATCCAGGCGGGCAACCTCTACGTCAACCGCGGCATCACGGGCGCCATCGTGCAGCGTCAGCCGTTCGGCGGCTGGAAGAAGTCGGTCGTGGGATGCACGACCAAGGCGGGCGGACCGAACTACCTCGTCGGTCTCGGCACGTGGCAGCGGTCGGCCTCCGCCCTCTCGGCTCCCATCGTCGACGCCGGCGCGCAGTCGCTGCTCGACGCGGCGAAGGCGGTCGCGAAGGCGCACCCCTCTGCGCTCTCCGACGCCGACACGGTGATGCTCGAGCGTGCGCTCGGCAGCGACGCCCGCGCCTGGGCTGAGGAGTTCGGACGTGACCGCGACGTGCAGGCGCTGTATGCGGAGCGAAACGTGTTCCGCTACCTGACGTTCCCCGGCGAGATCGTCGTCCGGCTCTCCGAGGATGCCCGGGTCGCGGATCTCCTTCGGGTGATCTCGGCGGGTCTCGTCGCGAGTGCTCGTCTGCGCGTGTCGACGGGTGTTGCCCTGCCGTCCTCGGCGAAGGCCGCCCTCGCCGGCGCCGGCGTGCCGATGCGAACCGAGAGCGATGCTGAGTTCCTCGGCTCGGCTGGCTCGCTGCATGCCGGGCGCATGCGCATGATCGGCGGCGATCCCGTGGCGCTTGCACGAGCCGTGGATGGCCGTGTCGACCTCGCCATCTATTCGGGAGAGGTGACCGAGGCCGGCCGCGTGGAGCTGCTGCCGTTCCTGCGAGAGCAGGCTGTCTCGATTACCGCGCACCGTTTCGGAACGCCGAATGGGCTCACGGAGGGGCTTCTCTCGCGCTGAACTGACGTCGCTGAATTCGCCTCCAGTTCGACCGTCGGGTAATTCTCGGTATCCTGGCGTGAAGTTCGGGCGGTTGTTTTCGGGGGTATTCGGTGCTTGAGAGTTCGAGGCAGGATCTCAGTGCTTGGATCGCGAGGATCGCGCACACGGGGGAGCCGTTCGCGCATTTCTCGACGGATGATCTCGTTTCCGGCGCATTCCGAGAATTCCACGGGGAATCCGGGATTGCCGAATTCTTCGGCCTCTCCAAGCCGGTGAATTCGTCCGCTGCCGCAGCGTTCCACGCATACACTCTCGAAGCCTTCGTTGGTTCGGTGCATCTCTACGGAACGCTGCGCACGAGCTCCGGCGTCGAGCGCGGCGGGGAGGACTTCACTCGGGATGCGCACGAGAAGCTCATCGCGATCGGCATGCTGCGGGGTTCGCTGAAGTACCGGAATGGGAAGCACACGGGCGTGCTGGGGCCGGGGGACGTGCTTGTCGTCAACTCGACGCATCCGCTCGTCACCGCGAGCATCGGCGTGGTCGAGACGCTCGGCATGGCAGTTCCCATCGACGACATCTCGAAGGACTCGCGGGTCACGGGCGGCCAGTGGCCGGTGCGTCTGCCCGAGAGTGCGCTCACGTCCGCCTTCCTGGCGTTCGTCGGTCGCTACCTCGTCGAGGACGCCACCGCGGAGGGCAGCGGGCAGGTGTCGTCGGGGCTCGCCGAGCCGGTGCTCTACGACCTGCTCCGTTCCGCCCTCTTGCAGGTCGTGCCGGCGACGATGACTCCGGCCCAGCAGTCGCTGCGCCTGCAGGTCGCCGTGCACGACCTCATCGAGAAGTACCACGTGCTGCAGGGCTTCGATGCGGACAGCATCGCGCGAGCGCTGCACATCAGCCGCCGCAAGCTGTACCGCGACCTCGCGGAGCACGGCGAGGGTGTCGCCGGGCTCATCGCCGCGCGCAGAGTGAGATCTGCCGCCGCGATCCTCCTCGAGCAGCCGGCCATGCCACTCAGCGAGGTGTCGGCTGCGGCGGGATTCGGGGACGCGACAACGATGCGGCGGCATTTTCTCTCCAAACTCGGCGTGACACCCGCCGACTACCGCAGAGAGAACGTCTGACCGCGTAGCCTCATCCCTGCGACTCCCGCACGCACGGCGGCTCTTCGTCGAATGCGGAGAACCGCGATCAAGGATTCCCCGCCGCCGATCAAAGGACGCCTCGTGGCTTCGTCGATTCACCGCCCCGCGCTGGTCACCGCCAAGATCGGGCTCGGTCTGCTCGCCTTCTCCTCCATCGTGTCGGAGATAGCGACGATCGTGGAACGCGGAACCTGGGTGCCGGATCAGTTCTTCGCGTACTTCACGATCGAGACGAACATCCTCGTTGTCCTCTCGCTGCTGATCAGCGGAGTCGCGACCGCCGCGAATGCGCAGGGCGCGCGGATCAACGCCTTCCGTGCGGCAGTGGCGGTCTACATCCTCATCGTCGGCATCGGGTTCTCCCTGCTGCTCTCCGGCCTGAGCGACGTCGACTTCACGGCCGTGCCGTGGAACAACACCGTGCTGCATTACGTCATGCCCGTCGTCATGCTGATCGATCTCCTCATCGACCGGCCGACCAAGCGCATCCGCTTCGCGCCCGCGCTCATCTGGCTCATCTTCCCCGCCGGATATGCGGCCTTCTCCCTCATCCGCGGCAACCTCACCGGTTGGTACCCCTACCCGTTCCTGAACCCGACGAACCAGGGCTACGCGCCCGTCGTGCTGACCATCATCGGCCTCGTCGCACTCGGCCTGGCGTTGACCTGGCTCGTGACACTGCTCTCGCGGAGGCCAGCCAAGTCGCGGTAGACTTATCGCGGCCGCGACTGGCGTTCAGGTGGGTCACCACCAGGGAGCGGCTCTTCGGGTTCTCGAGCCGTTCGCCTGGGCTCGCCGGTTCACGACCACATGTTCGCCGTGCCATCCGGTTTCCTGAAGGAGTCTTCGTGACCGATACGTTCAACGCCCCTCTTGATGCATTCAACGCGCCGCTGAGTGAAGTAGACCCTGAGATCGCTGCGGTTCTCGAGCAGGAGCTCGACCGCCAGCGCTCCACGCTCGAGATGATCGCCAGCGAGAACTTCGTTCCGCGCGCTGTCCTCGAGGCAACGGGCAGCGTTCTCACCAACAAGTACGCCGAGGGCTACCCCGGCCGTCGCTACTACGGCGGCTGCGAAGTCGTCGACGTGGCTGAGAACCTCGCCATCGAGCGCGCGAAGTCGCTGTTCGGCGCGGCTTTCGCGAACGTGCAGCCGCACTCCGGCGCGACGGCCAACGCCGCCGTCATGCACGCCCTCGCCCGTCCCGGCGACACGCTGCTCGGCCTGTCGCTCGACCACGGCGGACACCTCACGCACGGCATGAAGATCAACTTCTCCGGCCGCCTCTACAACATCGTCGCGTACGGCGTCGACGCCGAGACCTCGCAGATCGACATGGAGCAGGTGCGCGAGCTCGCACTCGAGCACAAGCCCAAGGTCATCGTCGCCGGTTGGTCGGCGTACCCCCGTCAGCTCGACTTCGCGAAGTTCCGCGCGATCGCCGACGAGGTCGGCGCCTACCTGTGGGTCGACATGGCGCACTTCGCCGGACTCGTCGCCGCTGGCCTGCACCCGAACCCGGTGCCCCACGCGCACGTCACGTCCAGCACGGTGCACAAGACCATCGGCGGGCCGCGCTCCGGCTTCATCCTGACGAACGACGCCGACCTGGCCAAGAAGATCAACACCGCCGTCTTCCCCGGCCAGCAGGGTGGCCCGCTCATGCACGTCATCGCCGGCAAGGCGACCGCGTTCAAGCTCGCCGCGAGCGACGACTTCAAGGACCGCCAGGAGCGCACGCTGCGCGGCGCGAAGATCGTCGCCGACCGCCTCCAGCAGGCAGACGTGGCCGAGGCCGGCATCTCGGTCCGCTCGGGTGGAACCGACGTGCACCTCATCCTCGTCGACCTCCGCAACGCTGAGATCGATGGCAAGCAGGCCGAGGACCTCCTGCACGAGGTCGGCGTCACCGTCAACCGCAACGCGGTCCCCAACGACCCGCGCCCGCCGCTGGTCACGTCGGGTCTGCGGATCGGCACGCCCGCTCTCGCGACGCGCGGCTTCGGCGACGCCGAGTTCACCGAGGTCGCCGACGTCATCGCCCTGGCGCTCCTCCCCGACGCCGACGTGCCGGCTCTCCGCGCCCGCACCAAGGCGCTCGCCGACGCGTTCCCGCTCTACCCGGGCCTCGGCGAAGCATGACGGCTGCCTCCCTCGACGGCAAGAAGGCCGCGGCCGAGATCAAGGCCGAGCTGCGGGAGCGCGTAGCCGCGCTCGCGGGGCGAGGCGTCGTCCCCGGACTCGGCACGATCCTCGTCGGAGAAGACCCCGGGTCGAAGTGGTACGTCGCGGGCAAGCACCGCGACTGCGCTGAGGTCGGCATCGAGTCGATTCGCGTCGACCTCCCGACCGAGACCACGCAGGAGGAGCTCGAAGCGGAGATCGACCGCCTCAACGCCGATCCCGCGTGCACGGGCTACATCGTGCAGCTGCCGCTGCCGAAGCACATCGATCAGGACCGCGTCATCGAGCGCATCGACCCGTCGAAGGACGCGGACGGGCTGCATCCCACCAACCTGGGACGTCTGGTGCTGAACGCCAACGACCCGATCACGACGCCGCTGCCCTGCACGCCTCGCGGCGTGATCGAGCTGCTCCGCCGCAACGACATCTCGCTCAACGGCAAGCACGTGCTCGTCATCGGCCGTGGCGTGACGGTCGGCCGCTCGATCGGTCCGCTCCTCACACGACGCGAGAACAACGCGACGGTCACGCTCACCCACACGGGCACGCCCGACATCGGCGTGCTGGCACGTGAGGCTGACGTCATCGTGTCGGCTGCCGGTGTCGCCGGCATCGTGCGCCCCGAGTGGGTCAAGCCGGGCGCCGCTGTCCTCGACGTCGGCGTCAGCCGCATCGAAGACCCGGAGACGGGCAAGTCCAGAGTCGCGGGCGACGTCGACCCGGGAGTCTGGGACGTGGCCGCCTGGGTATCGCCGAACCCCGGCGGTGTCGGCCCCATGACGCGGGCGCTGCTCCTCGAGAACGTCGTCGAGCAGGCCGAGCGCCTGAACCCGGCGGTCTAACAACCGGGTTCGTGCCAAGGGTGCGGGCAGTTCATCGAACTGCCCGCACCCTTTTGCGTATCAGCTTCTCCGCAACCCGCAGTCCGCCGCCACGAGCCACCAGCAGGCGAGCGTGTGCGCCAACTGGACCAAGTCAGTCGCGACCTGAGGCTCAGCCGTGCGGCTGAGACTGGCGCTGCGCAGCGAACGAGGCGACCAGCTGCTCGACGCGATCCGCAATGATGTCGCCACCGAACTCGGGGGGCGATGCGATGGTGCCGTCGGCCGCGAGCAGGATCGCCGCGGGGGTCGCGTGAGCTTCGAAGAACTCCGTGGCGGCCTTCGCGCCGAAGTAGGTGTGGGGCAGCGCGCTCGGGTAGCTCTTCTTGACGGATGCGCGGCTCGACGAGGTGGCGACGATGATCTGCGCGTCGTCGCCCAGCCGCCGCGACCAGTCGCCGACTTGGCTGAGCACGGGTCCGCAGGAACCGCAGCCGACGCGGGCGAAGATGAGGATCGTCGTCTTCTGGGGAACGACGACGAGGTTGTAGAGCAGTTCCGGCGCCCCGTCCCCGGAGACGAGTTCAAGGGTGTGGGGGATGGCATCCCGAGCGGCTGGGTCGGAGATGAGGTCGGGACCCTCGACGAGTTCGAAGTCCTGACCAGCCGTCGCGTCGTGAGTCGTCGTCGGCGCGGAGACGGGAGGCTTCACGATGCCGGCGACGATGCCGACGAGTGCGACGGTCGTGGTCGCGGCGAGCCACAGCCAGTCGTCGACCGAGAAGAGCGCAAGCTGGGTCGGGACTCCGAGCGCCATGCCCGGGAGGAATATCGCGAGGAGCGCTGCGAGCGTGAGACCCGCGTTCCGCCAGATGGTGATCTGGCTGACCGGCTCGGTGCTGAGCGCCCCGAAGCAGTTGCAGTCGACTGCCTGTCGCTTGGAGACGCTGCGTGCCACCACGACCAGGTAGGTCGCCATGAGGGCGGCGGCGAGGGTGGCCGCGATCAGGTAGGCCGGTCCGCTCAGGAGCAGCAGCGCGGCTCCCAGGATGATCTCGCCCACCGGCAGTGCGACTGCGGCCCACGGCTTCCGGAGCGGGGCGGGGACGCCGAACGCGGCCAACGACTGCAGGGTGCGGGAGCGCTGGGGGAGCTTCAGCGCGCCGCTGGCGATGAGGACGCAGGCGATCAGCGCGGGAAAGATCACGAAGGTGGGAAGCACTCGTTCATTATCGCCCTTGGGCGGCGCGTCGTCTCGCTGAGCTTGACCGGTGGCGCGGGGCCGTCGAAGATCGACGCATGCGCCTGAATTCCCTCGATGTGGTGCGCGGCTTCGCGATCTTCGCCATGATCATCGCCCACACGGTCGTGTTCCTGGACGACCGCGAACCGCGCGCGCTGCAGGTGCTCTTCCAGTTCCTGAACGACGCCGCGTCACCCCTGTTCGCGCTGGTCATCGGCGTGACGGCCGGCTATCAGCTGCGGGATGCGGCGCGGTGGGATTCCCGACGGAAGAGCTTCTTCGCGCTCTCGTGGGTCATCAAGGCGATCGTGCTCATCTTCGTGGGACTGCTGCTGAGCATCAACTTCTCTGGCGTGCTCATCGTCTTGGATTTCCTGGGCATCATGATGCTCGTGGCCACGCCGTTCCTTTTCCTGCCGGCGGCCTGGTCGGCCGGGGCGGCGCTGCTCTTCCTCGCGCTGGCGCCCATCGTGAACGAGGCAGCCCGGGCCTGGGCGCTGACGTCCGCGTTCTCGCCGTCGTCGATGTTCGACCCAACCGCCCTCCTGCTCGACTGGACGGTCCTCGGATCCGCGTACCGCCTGACGAACCTGCTGCCTTTGCTGCTGATCGGGTTCCTCCTGGCCCGCTGGCAGCTCGGCAACCGGAGCCGAACGGCGTGGGCGTTCGGCGGGGGAGCGGTGCTCCTCGGGGTGTCGCTGTTCGCGCGGCGGTGGGAGGAGATGGCGACCGGTGTCACCCAGTCGGGGTCCTACGGCGACGAGGCGCGGGATCTCGGGCTCGCGCTGCTCGCGTACGCGGGCATCCAGCTGCTCGGGGACTTCTCTGGCGAGCGGATGCGCACCTGGTTCGCCCGGCTGACAAGGCCGCTGGCCGACATGGGCACCATGGCGTTCACCGTCTACTGCCTGCATGTGCTCATCCTCACGGCGATCTGGTCGCAGCTGCTCCTCGGGGAAGAGAACTGGCTCGCGGGCCCCGGTCTCGTCTACCGGCAGCCGCAGGGCCTGCTCACGATGGTCGCCATCATGGTCGTGTGCCTGCTGTTCGCGACCCTCTGGCGCCGGTACCTCGGGGTCGGCCCGCTCGAGCGGGCCATCGGAGTGCTCTCGCTCAGGCATCCCCCGGGAACATTGCTTGCAGGTCCTCCCGCCGCGACCAGGCGAGTCGAACCAGCTCTTCGAGCACCTCAAGATTGAGCGACGAGAACCGCCCCACCCAGATGCAGTCCTTGCCGAGCCTCGCCTTGCCGAGCTGCTCGAGGAGTCCCTCTGGGGCCCACATCTGGAGCCCGTAGATCGACATCGAGGCTTTGCGCGGGGCGAATCCGAGGATCATCGCCTCGCCGGAATGGCCGCTCTCGTACGTGTAGCGATAGCGGCCGTAGCCGATCATCGTGGGACCCCACACGACGGCCTCCTCGCCCGTGACCCGATCCATGATCTCCTTCAGGATGCGCGCGTCCTCGCGTCGCCCCGCGGGCTCTGCCTGATCGATGAGGAGATCGGGTGAGACGTCGGACGGCTTCGTCTTCGTATCTGCCATGACGAGAGTATGACCCCGGCCGCCGACAAATGGGGGCCGCCTGAGCAGAGGCGAGGTCTCGATTCGCGATAGGATTCCCCACGGTCGCCGCACGCCAGGCGACTGTGGGGCCTGTAGCTCAGTTGGCAGAGCATCGGACTTTTAATCCGCGGGTCGTGGGTTCGAGCCCCACCGGGCCCACCCTTCTCCCTGCTGGTCAGCAGTCAGATGCAGTGGCGCGTCGTCGTCGTCGACCTCGCCGTCGAGGTACGCCACAGGTAGCTCCACGACTCGTGCGACCTGGACTGCCCGGTTGTTCTAGCAGCGCCGACGTTCGCAATTTGCCACTAATGTTCGACTGCGTCGCGTCCAGTGCGCTTGTTCTGTGCCGCCGGTTCATGGGCCGGCCAAGAACTGGTTGACGCTTCAAGGTCGAACCGCCAGTCGATGAGACACACACTCGCGGGGCAATATCTGGGTGGGTAGCCAGTGATATCTGGAAGAGATGCGGCGCGTCAGATGTGAACGACATTCGCGGGAGGTTTACTGAGTGGGATTCCGTGATTTGCGGCCAGGACGGGTAACGCCCAAGCGCCTTGGTTCGGCTCAAGATTGCGGCGTGATCCCTCGGGAGCGGGGCAAAGCGAGATCCTGATTGTTTGGCCGCGGTCCCAGCCAGGATTTCGGAATCTTGCGGCGCAGCTCATTCGTGGGTTCTTCGATGAGTTTCCACGATCCCCATGCCAGGGCCAGTGTTATCAGCAGTGAAAGCACGGCGGTGCCCCACGGTCCCAGGCCTCCGAGTCCGAGCAGGATGACGAACTGTTGGACGGGGAACGCCCAGATGTAGAGGCCGTAGGAGACGTCGTTCTTGACACCGATCCTGACCGGGAGGCGTCCACCCGCCCAGAGCATGAGGAACGCGAAGGGGAGCTGTCCGACCCAGATGGCGAGATCGGATGCGAACAGCAGCACCATGAGGACGGCGGCGATTGCGGCGAAGGAATTGCGCAGTCGCAGCTTCGGCCCGAGGAAGTAGAGCAGCATGCCGGCTGCGAAGAACGCGCCGAACCGCAGCAGGTTCAGGAAGAGGTTGGTTGTGACCTCAAGGGGTCCGTGCGCGAGGATCTGCGCGGCAACGATGCCGACGAAGCCGATCGCGACGATGGGGAGCGCGTGTCGTCGCACCCACGCGAACGTGAGGAGCACCCCGGCTGCGATGTATGCCACGAACTCGAAGAAGAGGGTCCAGATCGATCCGTTCCACACATCCGGATACGGCGCGGTCGCGAGCGTCTCACCGACTCCGAACTGCGACACCGAGAGCAGGAAGTTGTTGCCGACGTAACTGAGCGCGCTCCCGAGCTGCCACTGCCCGCCACCTACGAAGGACGCGAGTGGCGCGACAACGAATGCGGTGAGGATGAGTACGGCCCAGTACGCGGGGAAGATGCGGAAGGCTCGGTGCACCATGTACTCGCGGAAGCCAAGACGCATCTTCGACCCCGCGATGAGATACCCGGAGATGGCGAAGAAGCCATTCACTGCCCAGGAGGCGAGGGGAATATCGGGCGCGTTTTCGTACCCGCCGATGATCCAGGTGTGCTCGAAAATCACCACGGCCGCGAGAACGAGGCGAACGAAGTTGAGCGCGTTCTCGCGCGTGGAGAGCGCATCGCGCAGTGTCGGAGTCACGGGACGATGCTAACAGCGCTTCACAACTTCGTGCGATAATAAGACAAATTGGTCGTGCGCTCCCGGTAATCGATGGGTTCCCGGTCTGAGCCGCAAACTACGGCTATGAGAAGGCGTACACCACAGGGAACCCGGGCCACATGTGGATCAGCGGATCCAATGCTGGATTGCCCAGCGGGGGTCATTCCTTGTCGTGCACCTACAAGATGGTTCCAAGCGGCAGCTGGATGAGCTGCGGGTCTCGGGGGCGCCTCCAACGCAACTTCAACGGCGGTGTTCGGTCCGGTGAAGGGGACGCAATGGACTGCGGGGACAACTGTCTACAAGGGGTCCGCTGCAAAAATCTCGGACTCAACAACGAAGTTCGTCCCCATGACACAAGGCTCTCCGCGAACCCTCACGTCAGTGATCGCCTCGAGTGGCGAACGACTATCGGCGACGATGACGTTCTGAATCCGGTTGGCGACTTCATCTTCAACCTCACCGAGGCAGGCTGGGCGGGGAAGCGGTGGAGATTGGTGTGTTGGTGCGGACCCGATCGTTCTTCACTTGGATGCCGTTTGAGGTGACGAGCCTCTGAAAACGTGACCCTGGACCGCACCGTCCGGGGGTCACATCTTCGGCCGCGCTGCGTGTGGACACCGGGCGCAAGCTCCTGGAGCAGTTCCGGATGCCCCAAGTCAGACCTCTTCCACCAGGTAGCCCGCGGCGAGGAGTCCAGAGCGCAGCTCCTCTCTGCTGGAAACCACCAGCCCGTCGGCACCGAGGCGGTGGCGTGCTCGCTTGAGATGGGTTCGAACAGTGCCGGGCCCCAAGGCGAGGAGCTCAGCGATCTGTTGTGTTGTTGGTGCCGCACGGCTTGCGAAGAGCGCGGCGATCTGCAGCTCGCGATCTGTGAGCCCTGGGCGAGGGAAGTCGTTGGAAGAACTCGGCGGGCTTGCGAGTGCGGCCCGGAGTGTCCCCAGGAATTGCTCCCAAGTCGTGGTCGTTCGTCGAGCCACGAAGGATGCGCCCTCGAGACGCAGCCGCGACTCGATAGTGGTGTCTTCGGAGTTCACCAACACTCCTACTCGGGTTCCCAGGCGGGTAATCGCTCGAACTTTCAGAACGGCAGGAACGTGATCGACTAACTCGGCGGAGAGCACGACCAGATCCGCGACCTCGGCGCGAGCCGCCGAGAAATTCACCCATGTCTTTGTTCGGACACCCACCTCCCAGCTGCTGTCGGATGCCTCAGGCGAGTGGCGCAACGCATCCCAAATAAAAATAGTCTCATCAATGACCTCAATCAGGGTCATTCGCAATACACTTCAGCATCGGTTCATTCATCCATTGAGATACCCGGGGGTTTGCGAAGATGCGGCGAGAGGGTCGAGTGGAAATCGAGGTCACTCCGCGCTGGCTTGTCTGCACTGACCAGCGACTCGAAGGTGAGTGCCTCGGGCAGGTGCTGAAACGGCGCATGCCTTTCTTGCGTGATCCACTGGTCGCAACCATGCCAGCTGTCGCCCTTGAAGGGCCTCCTGTCCAGTTTGCAGTTGTGAGTTCGAGTTTCACGACCCAGAATGCTCTCCCTCGATTCATCCGTGAACTCTCGTCCCGCGGGACCAGGGTTCTTCTCTCTACGAAAAACAGCACTTCAAGTGCCGCAGATGCCGCGGCTCTCGCAGGTGCCGCCGCCATCTATGACACCAACGGGGGAGTAGGTGAGTTCCTCGATGCAGTCAGGTCCACGTTGGCGAATCCCAGCCCGAGTCCGGAGCCGATCGGCTCCACGTGGGGTGGCTCGGTCCCGGCGCGGAGCCTTGCACTCACCGTCGCTGAGCAGCGCGTCGTCGACACGCTCTTCACCCCTGGCGCAAACACCGCGTCCACTGCGCTCACGCTGGGTCTCAGCGTGCAAACCGTGCGCAATCACTTGACGAACATACGAGGGAAGCTCACTGGCACCCCGACAAGCAATCTCACATCACTTCGTTTCGCACTTATCGATGCTGGCTTGATCGACCATTACCCTAGGTCTACTAGTAGGAGTGGGGTAATGCGCGATCTGACGTAGGTGCAGGTGGTTTTCTTCAGGTGAGAAGGTTCACCTAGCGAAGGAAGCCCATGTCTGAGAATCAGGGTCCAACATCACCATCTCGGCGAAAGGTGATTCAAGGTGTGGCGTGGTCGGCACCAATCATCGCGACTGCCGTGGCCGCACCATTGGCGGCCGCGTCTGAGCGCTGGAATGTGGCGGTCGGTCAAGGGTGCCTCATCGGAATCGTCGGCCTCGATTTGCTTCCTGGATTCCGCATTACGGAGACCACCAATACACTGCCGCCCGCAACCCTGACGTTCACGCAGTCAATTGTCTACTCCGGTTCTTACAACTTCGTCTTTTCGGCCGGCGAGGGTGTCCAGCGCACTGCAGCGCAAGCGATCGGGACGACAAACCTCGGCCTGTACTTCGTCGCCGGAATCGTGAGTTCTCTTAGCAGCAATGCAACCGCGACCGCTTTCAGCGGAAGCTTGGCGAGCTCCACCTACCAGGAGACCGGTCGAGGTTCCAATGGTCTCGGCGGAACCCGAGTGGACTTCACGATGACCCGGAGCCGCACCATCACCGTCACGAATCTGGGTGCAGGTGGATCTGCCGGTATCGGCTACCTGATCAGCGCCGGCGTCACGCTTCCAGGAGCGTCTGTCCGGAACGTACTCACCGCCAACCCTGGTTCTGGGGGTCTCATCACCACGGACAACTCCGCGACACTCGACTGGGATCTCCTCAGCCTCGGCTGCTGACCAGGTCTTCGGTCTCCGACGCCGCGGCTGATGCACGCAGGCCGCCCTCGGGCGGACGCGGGCGAGTCCAGCTCGGGTCGGCCCGGCTTGCCGCGTGCCGTCTCGAGCGAGGGGACGCGTGGGTCGGAGGCCTGACTGATGAAACATATGCACTGGTTTCCGCCGGGTTCTGGGGGAGAGTTGCTGCGCATTTTCGACCGGCACCACGACGGTAGGCATCAGGCTGTCGGAAGGCACTCCGGACGGAATGTTCTGGCGCACATCGGGCTGATTTGACCAGGCCCGGATCAGTCGAGCGACTCGGTGCCCGTTGTGGCCCAGCTCTTGCCGAGGACGGCGACCGCGTGAGTCCGGGCATAGCATGATCATCTCCGCGCTGGGGCTTCACGGCACGACAGTCAACCCACGCGGGGAGCAGGGGAGCACCTGAGGCATGGATACCTATGATCAGCGCGGCGCCCGAGGTGTCAGCCTGGCTGGCGATGCAGCCCTGGCCTGGTTCGCTCGCGGGCAGTGCGACGCCTTCCCACAAACTCTGCCGCTGCGCCTGCACGCCGACTACTCGCATGTGCACGGGTTCCTGATCACTCGTATCTGGCACACACCGGTCCGTCTCGACCTGGTCGCGGACCCGGTGCCCGATGACCGATTGACCGTGATCGTCCCGGTAAGCGGAGTGCGAGTGCTGACGACGCAGAAGGGCCGCTTCGAGATCGCGCCCGGCCAAGTCGTGCTCAGTCGGCGGAGGCAGATGCTCTCGTTGGAGACCAGCGCGCCCTCCTCAATGATCACGCTGGCCACGGATGCTGCGCGTCTGCCGGGGCTCAGGGGCATCGACGCGCTCATGGACACCACGCTGACGGCAGATTCTGGCCTCGTGTCCGTCCTGGTCTCTGCCGTGAACGCCACGCTCAGAGCGCCCCAGGAGACAGAAAGCAACGCATTCGCACCCTGGCGACGCAGCCTCGAGTACATGCTCACCGCTGTCATCGACTCCACGCTCGATGAGCGCAGCAACCCCCTCGATCAACCCACCACGAGCATCCTCGAGCGCGCCTTGCGAGCTATCGACGACCGAGCGCACGATCCTGCCTTCGGCGTTGCCGCCCTCTGCGAGGTCCTGCACGTCTCGTCCACCAGTCTGCACCGGGCGTTCAAGAACGTTGAGATGAGCCCAGGTGTGTATCTCCGAAACGTTCGGACAGGGCTCGCTGTCGATGTGCTCACCAGACAGGGCTCCCCGATTACCGAGTCGATGCTGCGCATGGTCGCGCCGGGTGTGGGCTTCGGAACGAGCCGATCACTGAGAAGAGCGCTGCAGGCCAACGAAGAGGGGCGACGGCTCATCAGCGGCACCGGCCAGCACTGCGAGGATGGGAAAGAAGCTCTCGAAGTGCATCCTGGTTCGAGCTGACGCGGTCGATCGCCGTGCAGCGTCGCCGACCGGCCATGCGACCTGCGATGTGAAGTGCATGCATACGCATTCAACGCGGTTGTAGCTTCAACAGGTCATAGACCCCCACCCTGCGCAGCGCGGGTGAGTGCGGATTCTGTCTCTGCCACGTCGTAGAGCACCCACTCCAGAACCCTGCTGCAGCGCCCTGTGGCCGTCACCGCAGCCTGAATCCGGAGCACCCATGTCATCCCGCACCCCCGAGCCCACATCTTCCGCTTCGACCAGCCGCCGCACCGTCCTCAGTGCCGCCGCGTGGAGCGTTCCCGTCATCGCCCTCGCAGTCGCCGCCCCAGCTCGTGCAGCGTCGACGCTCGCTCCCGTCCCGGGCATCAACGGATGGATCCAGTTCGGCTACCCCACCTCGAGCAGGGGGACCGCGCGGGTCACGCTGGACGCCCGAGGTCGGTACCCGGAGCGCGGCCTCTGGATCAACGACACCACCGCGGCGACGAAGGTCACGGACATGCACCTTGCCTTCCACTTCCCGAGCGCCGCCGGCGACCTGTCGTTCGCGGAGGAAGGAACCTCAGCCTGGTCGCCGCTCGTGAAGGTCGGGACGATTGCCATCGACGGCGTCCGATACAACAGCTACCGCTCCGACTACACCGCGAAGCTCCCGCTCTCGCCCGGCCGAACGCTCATCCCCAACGACTTCTCCTTCCGATCCACCAGGAACGTGGCCTGGAGTGGAGCCCGTCCCTACATCGACCGGTTCGTCACCATCGATGGCACTGCGCAGTCCTTCCGGCGCCAGGTTGGCGGCAACGGTGACGTGCTCGCCACGGCGCCCTACTCAGGGACGCGACAGACGCGTCTCTCGCAGGCCGAGGTGGCTCCTGCATCGGTCGATGGTGCCCTCGAGGATGCGGAGATCGCCAGCGTCGTCGCGTGATCTGAAGACGGCGGGGTTCGGTTCGGCGCAGGTGCGCGGGGCGGCTGGTTCGTCCCCGCGAACGGACGGGAACGAACCAGCGTCGAGCATCATCTCGCCCCAACGTGATGCTGCTCGAACTCGGGCCTACTCCCCAAAGCGCCCGAGAGGTCACCGCAACGCTGTCGCGTGTCGCAGGTGCGTGGCCATTGTGGCGTGGAGGCGACTGCAGCGCGGGGCCGGATCACATCCGATGTCGCATCGGCGATACGTCGCCGTTGGAAGCGGGTCTGGCTGTCACGCACCACAATGGGTGAATGTCGACGAAGCGCAAGCGCAGGCCCAAGAGGCGCACGGTCCAGGCACCGGCCGACCAGCCGACCTACCGCATGAGCGCCCGGCGCATGGTGGGCATCACCGGCTCCTTGGTGGCGCTGATGGTCCTTCTGCTCCTGGCCGCGGTCGCGAGCCTCCTGGCAAGTGACGGGTCCGGGTCGAGCACCGGCGAGATGTGGGGCGTGGTCGCACTCGTGGCGGCGTTCGGTCTCCCCGTTGCCGCCGCAGCGATTTTCGGGGGTCTGGCGATTTCGCCCTGGGGTTGGGTCCCTGGCACGATCTTCGGCGTCGGGTGGCTGGCGCTGCTGATCCACATCACGAACGATTCGTTCCATCTGCTCTCCGACGGTCAGGCTGTTGGGTCGCTGATCTATCGGGAGCTGGCATGGCAGGCGACGGGGATCGGCGGGTTGGTCGTCGGCGGCGCGCTGTATTTCGTCGCCGGCTGGGCGAGCGACGTCCCGATGTGGATCGGCGGGACAAGCGGAGGCATCTCGGTAGGCAGGCGTCGGAGCAAGAGGCATGGCGCACCTGCAGAGCCATTCGACGAGTCGTGAGGACTCGGAATGACGAGTCGATCGACACCGCTGCACTGGAGACCTCACCCATCGAATGGACCTTCCTGAAGTAGGGAACTGTTGCCGCCACCTTCAGGACGCTCGGGCTGATCCTCAGCCTCACGGACATGGCCCTCGCAGACTGCGTTTCGCGTGGTTGTCAAGGGGTTGGGTGGATATATATAGCTAGCTAAACTAGCTATATGACTTCGGAGACAATCGATCGCACGGCAGCGGTGGCACCGACCCCTCCTGCTTCTGAGGACTACTGGGCGTCGTACGAGCGCCGTGTGATGCCGCGTGAGCTCTTGGCTCTCGGTGCAGTAGGCATCACCATGAGCATCGGTATCGCCGTTGCTATCGCTGCATTCTTCTGACATCCAGCAGCAGCTCGAAACAAGAGTGCTCAGGAACCACCCACAAACGCGAGGCGGCGCTCGCCCGAGACCGTGACGACACAGCCGTTCTTCGCGATGACACACCGGCCACATTCGGGGTGAGTACGGACGTCGAGCTGTTTCCATGCCGCGGAAATATATGGTTTGGCCCAGCAAGTCCCGACTACCGGCGCGGGATCTTCACGGCGTCGTGGGCACGGAGGCTTCTCAGAATGAATGCGGAACTCGACATTGCTCTGTCTGGCGATCGTGCGGGCGAGTGGCTGGAAGCTCATGGCGTGCAGCCGATAGCACTCGGCGAGGACTTCCGGCTCTTCGCGGATCTCATCTCCAGTCCCAGCATCAGCGTCACCCGCATCTGGCACACGCCCATGGAAGTCCGGGTCCGCCCGACGCACGAGACCGGCCTTGATCGCGTCTATCTGAGCTTCATGATGCGCGGAACCCTCAGCGTCATCGAAGAAGAAGCAGCAGAGTCGCCGCAGACTGGAACACCTCCGATCTTCGTCCACGACACGGCGCTTCCCGCCGGGATCCGCACCGAAGAGGAATCGAGCAGGTTCGTCTTCGGTATCCGGCGATCAAAGATCGAGGCTGTTCTGGGGGCGGATATCTCCGACGGCCGCCCGCGTATCCCGGACGCGAGCCTGCGACGCGTTGCTCTCGCCGCCGCTGCAGCTTCCTTCGATGGCCAGCTCGAGGAAGACACGCTTCCCTTCCTGGCCTGGCGAAACGCGATCGAGACGCTGGTTATCGCCGCTCTTCGGTCGACGATGCAAGCTGCCGGCCCATCGGGGGCGCTCCTGCAGCGTGCACAGCAGCTCATTCTGGACCACGCGAGCGAACCCGATTTCTCGGTCGCCGAGCTCGCCAGCCGGGTGGGAATCTCCACTTCGCACCTGCACCGCGTCTTTCGCACCATCGACACGACTCCGGCGACGGCCCTCCGCGAAAGACGCCTCAGCCTTGCTCGCGACCTCATGACTGCTCAAGCAACCCCTCAGGATCTGAAGGCGATCGCACTTCAGGCTGGCTTCAGAAGCCTGCGCATGCTCCAGTACGCGAGGCGTATGTACGCACACGAGAATGCCGTTGCTGGCCGGTAGCAGTGCTCTTGCTCCCCGTTCGCGCCGTTCGGGTCCGGTCCACTGCTCGGTCAGAGGAGCGCGGAGAGGCGCTTCTTGCGGCGGTTCTGACTGACGATCCAAGCGATATCTCGATCCGCGGGGTCGAGTGCGAGGAACGCCGTCAATCCCGTGGTGGGGCTCGCTGCGACGGCGATGCTCCAGCAGTATCCGAGTGCCTGACGCAAGGTTCGCGCGTCTGCGTTCCTCCTCCGAGCCCCTGACAACGCCGCGTACTGCTCGGTGACGTGTTCGCAGGCCGTGAGCGCCGCATCGGCGACCTGCGGATTCTTGAGGAGGCGGGGCTCGCAGATAGCGGCGATGGCGGCTCGCTGCCTGAGTGGGTGGGGGTCGTCGGCCCAGTCCTGCACGATGCGCACGAGGGTTTCCGGATGCTCGTCTCCAAGCAGTTGGAGTCCGATCGCCACGCCTTCTCTCACCCTCCACCGTTCGTCCGTCGCCAGTGTCCGGGCGCGAGCTTCGAATTCCGGTTCGCTGGAGCCGTAGGAGAGGGCGGCCGCCGCACACATCGCCGTGTATTCACTCCCATCCCTCAACAGGAGCTCGATGGTGAGGGCGTCAGCCGTGCTGGCGACCGCAGAGGCGAGTGAGAGGTTGGCCCGAGGCCCCGGAAGCCCGGAGTTTTCCTCAAGGAACGCAGGCCAGTCTTCCCGCGCGAGTGGGCGAAGCTGGGAGGTCCATGTCGGTGCGGCCATGGTCTGACCCTACGAGGCGAGAGAGCCATTGCCCCACGCGAGCAGGGGTTAGAAAAGCGACCGATGAGATGGGGAACCCTCATCTCATCGGCCAGGGGGCGGGGAAGCTCGATTCGACCCTTCTCGGGGTCGGTCGGGTGCAGCCGCCAGGGAACGGATCAGGCGTCGACGACGATGGCCGTGACGATCGGCTCTCGGCGATGGCGGCGCAGGAGCCACTGGGAGACCGCCCGCGTGATCAGCTTCTCGAGCCCTTCCGGGGTCAAGCGAGCGCCGTTGGAGCGGGCCTTCGTGATCGCCGCGGAGATGGTGTTCCGGGCGTTGCTCTGCCAGCCGGGCTCTTCCACGAAGCCCTTGGCGAAGAACTCGAGCTCTTCGACGAGTTCCTGCGTGCGCTCGTCGTAGATCGCGAGAATCGTGAGCGCGCCTTCTTCCGCGAGTACCCGTCGATCATCGAGAGCGGCGTCGGTCGCGACGCCCATAGTGGTGCCGTCGACGAAGATGTGGGGTGCCGGGATCCGGCCGCTGACGCTCGTCACGCCGCGTCGGAGATCGACGGAAACCCCATCCTCGATGATGTGGACGCGGTCCCGCGGGATCCCGGTCCGAACGGCGATCTCAGCGTTGGCCGTGAGGTGACGCCACTCGCCGTGCACGGGCAGGACCGCGGTTGGCGAGAGGATGTTGTAGCAGTAGGCGAGCTCGCCGGCGCTGGCGTGTCCGGAGACGTGCACCTTCGCATTGCCTTTGTGCACGACCGTCGCGCCCCACCGGATGAGCGCGTTGATGACGCCGTAGATGGCGTTCTCGTTGCCCGGGATCAGCGAGCTCGCGAGCAGAATCGTGTCGCCTTCACCGACCGTGATGATGTGCTCGCGGCGCGCCATGCGCGAGAGCGCCGCCATGGGCTCACCCTGCGAACCAGTGCACACGAGGACGGCTTGCTGGGCGGGTAGCTTCTCCAGGCGCTTGAGGTCCACGATGATGCCCGCCGGCACCTTGAGGTACCCGAGACGCCCCGCGATCTCCATGTTGCGCACCATGGAACGCCCAACGAACGCGACCTTGCGGCCGTGCCGTTCCGCGGCATCCAGAATCTGCTGAATGCGATGGATGTGGCTCGCGAAACTCGAGACGACGATGCGCTTCGGCGCGTTCCGGAACACCTCGTCGATGGCGGGCGCGAGGTCCCTCTCGGACGTCGTGAAGCCCGGAACGTCAGCGTTCGTGGAGTCGACGAGGAACAGGTCGACCCCCTCATCAGCGAGGCGGGCGAATCCACCGAGGTCAGTGAGCCGGTTGTCGAGCGGGAACTGGTCCATCTTGAAGTCACCAGTGTGGAGGACGAGGCCCGCTTCCGTGCGGACCGCGACGGCGAGACCATCCGGAATGGAGTGGTTCACGGCGAAGAACTCCAGATCGAATGGCCCCATCTTGACCCGGTCGTTGGCCTCGACCTGGGACGTCGGGGGCTTGATGCCGTGCTCGGCCAGCTTTGCGGTGATGAGCGCCAACGTGAGCTGCGATCCCACGATCGGGATGTCCGCGCGCTCCTTCAGCAGATACGGGACACCGCCGATGTGGTCCTCGTGGCCGTGCGTGAGCACGATCGCCACAACATCGCTCAGGCGATCTCGGATCGCGGCGAAGTCAGGGAGGATGACGTCGATGCCCGGCTGATTCTCCTCGGGGAACAGCACACCGCAGTCGATGATGAGGAGCTTGCCGCGGTATTCGAAGACCGTCATGTTCCGGCCGATCTCCCCGAGGCCTCCGAGTGGAGTGATACGCATCGCATCACCGGGGAGGCGCTTCGGTGCTGAGAGTTCGAGGTTGTGCTTCGAAGTGTTCTTCATGGGTACTTTCTACAGAGTCTGGGCGGGCGGTGACCCGGTGTGGGGCCGCACGCAAGGTGTGGGTCGAGCGAAGTCGGTTGCCGGCGAGCCGCGAGCTACGACCAACACCAGGCACGTTCGACCAGGAGGAGGACATTGGCACTCCGGCCGCTTCGTTGCTGGCGAAGATAGCTCTGCGGCTGGCTTGAACGCCGTTCGATTTCCGTGCTCACCGCGGGGAATCGCCGTGGCACAGCTGGGCGGCTGAACCGTTGCTCGCCCCTACAGCCTAGGCGCGCCTGCTGAGTCCGCGGGTCATGAGTGCTGCACCTGGACGCAGCGATCTGCGCCCCGAAAGCCGTGCGCCTGTCTGGCGGCGGCAGTACAGGTGAAGCGACTGAGCGCGCCTGGCAGCGGGGAGAGGCGGCGTCAGAGCTCGCAACATCGGTTTCCCGAGAATCTCTGGTCGCGCGGATCGACGTCGACGACCAACCTCAGGCCGCCAGTTCGTGCTTGCTCAACTCGGTAATCTCGGATCACTTCTTGCGTTTTCGGACCATTTGCGCACGTTTCGGTCACGCAGGTCGAATCCGGGATCTCAGTTGGCCGCGATCGCTGGCACCGCCGTTAGGTTCGCTCGAGAAGACAGCGGGTTTCCCGAGACACGGGGGTAGAGATTTCGCTGGAGGGGTTAGGAAGAATACACATGCAGAACTCGTCTCAAAAAACCGGTGACAGGCTCATCGGCCGTCGAAACGTCGTGCAGGGGGCGGCGTGGGCGGCGCCAGTCGTGGCCTTCGCGGTCACTGCCCCACAGGCGGTGGCTTCACCCTGCGATCCGATCGATGCAACGCTCACCGCGACGTGGGCGCAGCTGCAGCCCGAGGTGCCATTCTTCACGGAAACGCTCTCAGGAGCACCGTGGGGCACGCGGACCAACGATTCCCAGACGTACGGCACCGTGTATACATCGGTTAACTTCTCGAATACTGGCGTCGATGCCGTTCCAGCGGGTGGACTTGTCGTCTTCGTGGGGCTTACCTCAAACCCGGGGACTCGGAATGCGGATGCTACGCCCTTCTCAGGATTCGAGAGTTCCCCCTTCGTGAGCGACGACTGGGAGTACATGGACACCACGATCAGTGACGGCCCATCGGAGATGGGGGGATACCTCAGTCGATTCGACGTCAAGCAGTACCGATACAAGAAGCCCCTGGCCCCCGGCGCTACGACCTCGGGCATCCAAGCCTGGGCGATCCCGTCTTCGCCGCGGCCCAAGCGCGAGGATTACGGCTCCAACTGGACGGATTCGCCCCCAGCGATCGGCGCAAACTACGGTCAGGTCTTCGGTGCGGGCGGGAGCTACTTCACCTGCCGAGATGGGTCGTCGAGCCCTGTGAACGTCTCCAGCGAGGAAGTGCTCTCGGACAAGTGGGGGGTCTTCTACCCGCATGCCTGAGCACCGCGGAGTGCCGTGGAGTTTGTTGCCGTCGACTCGAGGGCATCGTGTGATCATGTCTTCGTGTTGAGATCAGTCTGACCACGACCTGCGAAGGCGAGCGAGCCTCGAGGAGCATTGCTGATGCTCCTCGAGGCTCGCTCGCCTTTGTCTCGTTCTCCGGCCTCGCACACCCCCACCGCGACGTGAACGAAGCAGGCTGTGGCCAAAAAGTCGCAACCCTGAGTCCGGGCCGTGCGCCGTCATTACGTTTGTGAGCTATCAGTAACTTCCCCGGGAAGTGCAACGTGAACCAAAGGAACATGAAACCGATGTCGCCAGTCGAACGCAGGACTTTGCAGACGGGAGCCGCGAGGACGTCGCCCGTCTTTGCCAGACCCGTCGCCGAACCGCTCTCAGCCGCGTCGATGAGAGTCGTCGACGGTGCGTCTGCGTCCAGCAACGGGCCACTCGGAGCGCCTGATGAGACCAATTCGGCTGAGTCGGGACGAACATGTGCCCTCGCGGACGACCACGCGAGTACCGCGAGCGGCATCGCAACGGGACTCACCTTCGACATCCCGGGCGCCGCATAGGAAGACTGGAGAAGCTGGCGGACCGACGCGATGATCGCCCCTGTCCCAGCGGGCGACGAGGGGTGTGCGGCTCGAGACTTCTTGGCTGAGGCCCGCACCTCGCCAAGCCACTCACCGCGACCAGCGTGGTGTCGAGCTCTCGCTCGTGTGCCCCACGGTTGTTCGGAGCGGCCCGCGCGGAACGCTCACGCACGTGACTGGTCCCCAGCGATCTGAGCAGGCTCATCGTCATGCTCACGTGGCCGCACAACTCGGTCGGATAACCACACGACAAGGGCTCGACTCTCGCACGTCGATGAGCGGGGCGGGCCATTTCACGTCGTGCCGCAGTCAGAGTACCGAACCCGGCAGCTGGTTCTGTGCTCCCTCAGGCATGACCGCAGTTCTCGTCGCTGAACGTGATCTGCAGGAGAAGCGATAGGGGTGACGCTGATATGAGTGAGCGCTCATATTTTTCAGAGATTCACGGCTGGCAAGCCTTGCCAGGGCTACGTGGGTACGAGAATACGTTCGTGGGAACACTGCCCGAAGATGCATTTGAATCTTCCGGAGTTTTTGTCCGCGAATACTACGAACCGGCCCACTCGGAGGTGCAGCTTCTCCGGTTCAACAATTTCCTCGTGACGAGGCTCCGAACGCGTCCCGTCGTTCTGGAATGGCCTCGCACACGTCTGCCCGCAAGACGGCGATTCGCATTCGTCCTCGTCAACCAAGGCGAAGTCGCGTTCGCTGGTGACAGCCTGAAGGGCACCCCAAGCGCCACAGGTGTTGGCATGGCGCTCCCGGGGCACGAGCCACTCACCATTGAGGTGGTCGGCGTCACGGAGATGATCCTCTTCACGTTCGACCAGGACGAGATCTCGCCGTTGCAGGCGAATCGGGTTCCCAATGTGACGGACGTTTCCAGTTCACCACTCTTCACGGCGACCTATCACTTCCTGAGCAGGCTCCTCAGCCAGTCTCCCGACGCCGACCAGATGACAGCGAACTCCATTCGCGAGCTGCTTCGCTCCTTCGCCCGCGCACTTGTTGTGGAGTCGACCCGAGAGAACATCGAGGAACCGGATGATCTCTTCGAGCGCGTCAAGGAGCTGGTAAGCTCTCGGTCCTCCAACCTCGACTTCGGACCCCCGGAAATCGCGAGGGAGCTTGGCGTCTCGACGAGGTCGCTTCAGCGAGCCGCGGAAAGGCACGGAGCGAGCGTCGCCAAGATGCTGAGGTCAGCGCGAGCAGACCGGGCTCGGCATCTGCTCCTCACTCGACCGCAACTCAACCTCGATGTGGTCAGCAAGATGAGCGGGTTCAACTCCGTCGGATCGATGCGTCGTGCCCTGCTCAGCACCCACGGGATGACTCCGAAGGATGTGCGAGCGCCTGATGTCAGCGCACCTTCAGCTGATCCGCCTTCGGACCCGCCTGCTGACTTCGTGCTCTGACCGCGGGGCGGCGTGAGGCCGCCGGCTCCCTGCTCCGCGTGGTGACGGAGCAGGGAGCCGGCGGAAGAGGCTACTCCCAGCTGATCGTGACGACACCCGGGAGGCCGTAACCGCCGCTTGCGGTTGCTGATCCGGAACTGATGGTTGAGGTGAGCACGGCCGCGCCAGTGGTGCCGCCAACGTAGTTCGAGCCTGCGCCGCCGCCGCCGCCGGTTCCGGCCGGCCCCTGCGGGGAACTGGAGCCGTAATAGATGGCTCCGCCGCCGCCGCCGAAGTAACCGCCACCACCCCCTCCGCCGGAGGCCCCGTCTCCGGTGCCGTAGGCGTCGCCGCCAGCGGAGCCGTTGCCGGGGTTCCCTGTGCCGAATCGGGTGGGGCTTCCGCCAGAGGGTGTCCCTCCCGCGCCACCGGCGGTGGCAGTGCCCGCACCGCCGCCTTCCGCCGCGGCCCCGCCTCCACGCGTTCCGCGTGTGCCGGCTGCAGGTGGATTTCCGCCACTGCCGCCAGCGCCAGCAACTGCCGTCTGCGCACCCGAGGCTATTTCGGAGCCGGCTCCACCACCACCGCCGGCGACGACCACGGGGCGCCCACTCAGCACGATCGCCGAGCTCCCGCCACCGTTTCCGCCATCGTTGTTCGGGTCTCCTGTGCGGGCTCCGCCGTAGGATCCGACGCTCCAGCCGTCAGTCCGGTTGCCCCTGAGGGTGCCCCGCCCTGCGCCCCCGCCTCCGGCGACAAGGGTGAGCGTTGTGGCGACACCACCGAGGTTCAGTGTCCCGGTGATGACTGCGCCTCCACCGCCGGACTTCGAGGTAGGCCCGCCAGCACCGCCTCGAATGGTGTACGTGACGTTGCGGGCACCCGCAGGAATGTTGACCGTGAGGCGGCCTGCAGACGCTGCCGTTGCGTTGACAGTCGCCGTTCCAGGGTTTCCGGACGCTGCGCTGATTGGGGCAGCGACTGCGCCCAGGATCACGGGTGCCGACCATGCGGCCCCTGCCAGGAGCCCGCGGCGATCAAGCCCCGCTTTCTCCGCATCCTTCTCGTTGTCCATTTCTTCAATCCTCCAGGGGTGCGCTGATGATCGTTAGATTCCGTGACGAATCACTCGAGGGCGATCACAAGGTCGTGACCAGAAACTTCTGGCTTTTCGGGGGTCATCTGGTTTGTCGGGGTCAAAGAGCGCGAGTTCACGTCGCGCGGTTCCGGAACGCGTGGTTTCGGCGTCATGCGTCGTCTGCTGAAAAGGGGTCACCAGTCGTCGCATGTCGACATCAAGCTAGGTCCTGCCCAGTAATCACGCCCTGGCTGTCGCCACATGGAACAGCATTGTCGTGATATGGCTCAAGGTCGGACATCGATCATTTTTTCGGAGCAGCAGAGCGCGTTCCGAGATGGAAGAGCATCGCAACTGAGCCGACCGAGGGATGGAGCGCGAGGGACGCCAGCAGGAATGAGAGCCCGCTTCGGAAATGTGCGGCGCGGTGACCCCAGATCACCGCGCCGCACGGTGGGGTGCCGTGCACGCCATCCCCCGATAGCTCAGTCATCAGCACCCACATCGCTCACTGTAAGAGCACAATTCGCCGACCGAAGGCCCTGACGGAATCTAGAGCGAAACTGTCGCATTTCGAGACGTGAAGGTACTGGGGTGCCGGAGACTCCACGGATCCTCGTCGGGCCGCTTGGTCCAGTCGGTCATGATGGTCACCACCAAGATCAACTCGTCATCCGTCGCGGAGTGTGGGTACACTTGCCCGTCTTCAGCCCCATTGAGCCCCCGGGGATATCTGCCACCGAGGTGCGCGCGTCAAACCCGCGGTCGAGATGACTGCGCGTCACGAGTAGTTTTCGCGACGCTCCGTATCCCGGTCACGCGCCCATTCCATCGGAGGAGCGGCAGCCCACGGTGCTCACCGGCGTCTGATTTCTCTTAGCGGATTCGGCCGATTGGCCCGACTCGAACGATCGGAGCAGCATTGGATTCCGCACATGTTGTGGGTCTCGAGAACGATGAGGCACTGCAGTGGCTGCAAGAGCAGGGGTGGGAAGTTCGAGTTGTCGGCACGAAGGTCCGTGTCCACGCGGACATCATCGGGACCCCAGCCTTCACTCTGGGACGCATCTGGCAAACCGCGACGGGAGTTGACCCGGGATCTGGCTCCTACAATCCGGATCTTGTTTATGTGAATTTCGTCCTGACGGGTCATCTCATGGTTCAGAGCGCTGGCGGGCCGATGAGGAAGGTCGCTGCACCGCACTTCTACACGCATTCAGCACGTCGGCCGGCGAGCGTCTCGTCGACGGAGCCTCATTCGTGCCTGTTCATCGCGATTCCCAGGGAGCGCCTCGCGGAACTTCCATGGGTCGAGAGTCAGGCGCCAGGCCCGTTCGTGACGGAAAATGCTTTCCGGAGAGTCTTCATCGCGGCGGCAAACGCTTCGCTGGACGCGAAGATTCAAGAGCGGCAGCATGGCTTCAGCTACTGGAGGCGTGGAGTCGAAGAGCTGCTGCTCGCTGCGCTCACGGAGACCAGAGTTCATGAGGATGTGAAAGTCAGTTCACCGCGAGACCAGCATCTTGCGCGTGCTCACCTGCTGATCGAGGAAAACTACCGGGATGCGGGCTTCTCGACCCAAGAGCTCGCGCGCGCTCTGAATATCTCCATCTCGCAGTTGCACCGCATATTCGCGGCCGAGGGGAAAACGGCAGGGGCAACTCTTCGAGCCAGGCGGGTGCATCGGGCCCGCACTCTTCTCGGTATGAGTGCGAACTCGAAATCCGAACTTCTCGGAATCGCACAGGAAAGTGGATTCCGATCCGTGCGAACCATGCGTCGACTCCTGAGAGAGGAAGATGCGGAGCGCTCGTCTGGTGACGCCTGATTCCAGAAAGGCGGACGACGGGCCAAAGGCCCGACGTCGGTTGCTCAGACCAGCTTCCTGATCTCGGTGACCGTCCGCAGCAGATGCGGCACGATGTCCTGGATCTTCTCCGGCGTCATCTCGTGCTCGAGGCCCGAGGTGCTGACGCCTCCGATGACGGAGCCATCCGCGGATCGGAGGGCTGCGCCGACGCATCGGATCCCGAGCTCGTTCTCCTGGTCGTCGATCGCCCATCCGCGCTCGGAGACGACGCGAAGCTGCGCCTGGAGCTCCCGCTTCGACACGATGGAGTGGACCGTCCGTCTCGTGAGCTCAGCTGACATCAGCAGTTCGGAACTCAGCTCGGGGGAGAGGGCGGCGAGGATCGATTTGCCGATGGCTGTGGACCACAGCGGGATGGTGTCTCCGACGCGTGAGCGCATCTGGTAAGCAGCCGGTCCGTCGATCTTGGCGACGTACATGAGCGTCGTCTGCCGGAACCGCGCCATGTGCACCGTGCAGCCCACCTCGTCGCGAAGTCGCTGGAGCAGCGGGAGGGCTTTCTGCGTCGCGCGTTCGTCGCGCTGCACGCTCGCAGCGAAGAGGTGCGTGCGGGCTCCCGGGCGGTAGGTGCGGTCTGCGCCGTGCTCGATCCAGTCATGCTCGACGAGGTCGCTGAGCACTCGGTGCACGGTGCTGACGGAGAGACCTGTCGCGGTCGCGAGGTCGGAGATGCGATGGTGCTCGGAGACGGCCTCCATGAGCGTGAGGCCCTTCATCAGGGCAGAGAGCGGGGGCTCCGAGTTCTCGGGCGATGGTGTCATGTCCTCATCCAATCGCGGCCGCTTGAGATTCCGCACTCCATCGAGTGGGCGACGGCGGCCGGGACGCGCTGTCGATTCGACTCTTCCTTGAGTCAGGTCAGTAGTTCGCACCCTAGCCTAGTTTCCGCTCTACAGAAAGTGCTTTCCATAGAGCCGAAAACTTGTAGTATCGCCACCATCGACGCAGAGAGGCGTCGGCTCCCCGGGTCGGGGGATTGACATCAAGGAGGATGTAATGACTACGAGAAGGCACAACGCAAAGGTGGCGCTCGCGCTGGCCGTCGGCGTCACCGTTGGCCTCACGGGGTGCGCCCCCGGAGAGGTCGTCAGCGGCGACGGCGGTGCAAGCGGGCCGTTGGAAGTCCAGGAGATCAACCCGGCGGACTTCGCCGGCGAGTCGCTGAGCTACGTCTACTTCACCGACGGTCCCGACGAGGCGGCAACACGCGACCTCATCGCATCGTTCGAGGAAGAGTACGACGTCACCGTGAACCTCGAGATCCTCCCGTACGCGGACCTCGTCACGTCCGTGCAGGCGCGGCTCTCGGGAGGCAACGCGCCCGACGTCGTGCGCCTCACGGGCCTCGGCGACTTCCAGAACGACCTCCTCGATCTGCGCACGTACCTCGGTGAGGACTACGCCTCCGAGTTCGTCGACGGCCCGGTCTCCGGTGCCACGACCGACGACGGGCAGCTCATCGCGGTCCCATCCGACCTCACCCTCAACGGTCCGTTCATCAACACCGACCTCTTCGAGCAGGCCGGCGTCCCGCTCCCTGATTCGAACGATCCATGGACCTGGGACGAGATGATCGACGCGGCCACGAAGGTCCAGACGGCGACGGGCACCGAGTACGCGTTCGCCATGGACAAGTCGGGGCACCGACTCTCCACTGTGCTCAGCCAGTACGGCACCGCACTCGTCGGCGACGGCGAGGTCGTCCTCGACGAGGCGAAGGCCGAAGCCGCCTTGCAGCCGCTCGTCGACATGATGGCCGACGGCCGCATGCCCCGCGACTTCTGGCTCGGCTCAGGCACTCGATATGAGGGTGCGAACGAGATCTTCCTCGCGCAGGACACCCCCGTCTACCTGTCCGGCAACTGGCAGGTCGGCCAGTTCGCCGCCAACGCGGACTTCAACTGGGCAGCAGCCCCCAATCCCTGCGCTGAAGAGTGCGGCGGATTCCCCGGCGGCAAGTACATGGCTGCGCTGAAGGAAGGCCCCAACCCCGCGCTCGCCGCGTTCTTCGTCCAGTACATGAACACCGCGGAGTCGCAGGAGAAGTTCGTCGCAGCAGGCGGGTTCCTCCCCACCCGCGCGGACCTCACGGAGCAGGGCGTCACCTACCCGGACCGTCAGGCCGACATGGACACGTTCCAGGCTGACCTCGCCCGCACTCCGGACCTCGGCTACGCCGCGAACGGCGACGTCGCCTTCAACGGCAGCGCCCTCGAGCTCGTCGACCAGCTCTCCCGAGTCGTCGCCGGCGAGAAGGATCTCAAGACCGCGGTCGCAGACGTCAAGTCCAACGCGCAGTCGCTCGTGGAGGAGCTGCACAAATGACGTCAGAGCGCACGGTCGCTCGGCGGAAGGTGATCGGGGGCAAGTCTCGGAAGCCCTTCAGCCTCCGCTCGGCGCCGTACCTGTTCCTCCTGCCCAACATGGCGATCTTCGGGCTGTTCACGATCTGGCCCGCCATCAACGGCTTCAACATCTCGATGTACTCGTCGTCGAACGGACGCACCTTCGCGTGGGAGGGGCTCGGCAACTACCAGACGATCCTCTCCGACACGGAGTTCTGGGGGATCGTCTGGCAGACCGTGGTCTACGCGGTGGCCTTCGTGCTCCTCTCCGTCGTCCTCGGCACGCTGCTCGCCGTCCTCGTCGAGCAGCAGCGGAGGGGGCGCTCCTTCTTCCGGGCGGTCTTCTTCATCCCGGTCCTCATCTCACCTGTGGTCGCGGGCCTCGTGTGGAACTGGATGCTGGAGCGTCAGGGGGGAATCGTCAACGCGTTCCTCGGCCTCTTCGGCGTCGCCCCGGTCCCGTGGCTCGTCGAGGGCCCGCTTGCCATGCTCTCGGTGATCGTCGTGGGGACCTGGATGCAGGTGGGCTTCTACATGCTCATCCTGCTCGCAGGCCTCCAGAGCATCGACCCGTCGCTGTACGAGGCGGCGCAGCTCGATGGCGCCTCCAGATGGAAGCAGTTCACGAACGTCACGCTGCCCCTGCTGCAGCCGAGCATCCTGGTCGTCGTCGTGCTCGCCACGATCCACGGCTTCCAGGCGTTCGACTTCATCTACACCCTCACGGGCGGTGGACCGGTCGGCGCGACCACCCTCATCGTCCAGTACATCTACGAGAACGGCTTCGTGTCGCCGATCCGCTACGGGCTCGCCTCTGCGGGGAGCGTGCTGCTCTTTATCGTCATCTTCACGATCACCATCGTGAATTACCTGATCGGACGAAAGCGGGACGCGGTATGACCACCGAGACGGCAAGCAATTTCATCGCCACGCAGGAACCGCGCCGGAGCTGGACCTCCACTGGGTCGAAGAAAGTCACCTCGACGGACGCACTGCGCGTCGTCATCCTGGTCACGGCGACGCTCGTGGCGCTCATCCCGATCGTCTGGCTCGTCCTCGGCTCGTTCAAGTCGCCCGCCGAACTGGCGATGCGGCCACCCGCGCTGCTGCCAGAGACCTGGGGGTTCGGCAACTACACGGAAGCCCTCTCGCGGTTCAACTTCGCCGGGTACTTCCTGAACAGCGTCGTGGTCACGATCGGGGCGACCGTGCTCACGCTTTCGGTCAACTCGATGGCGGCGTACGCACTCGCGAAGTACAACTTCCGGGGGAAGAACTTCCTGTTCATCCTCACCCTGGCGACCATCATGATCCCGCTGCAGGTGATCCTGATCCCCGTCTACCAGGTCGTCGCATCCATGGGGCTCGTGAACACGCTCTGGGGCCTCATCATCCCGGCAGCAGCGACGCCGACGGGGGTGTTCATCCTCCGCCAGTACATGCTGTCGATCCCCGACGAGCTCATCGAGGCGGCGCGGATGGACGGCGCGGGCGAGTTCCGCATCTTCGCCACCATCGTGCTGCCGATGTGCCGGCCCGCGCTCGCGGTCGTCGCGATCCTGTCGGTCATGTGGAGGTGGAACGACTTCCTGTGGCCGCTCGTCGTGGCGCAGAGCGAATCGGTCTACACGCTGCCGGTGGCACTCGCCCGATTCACGGCAGAGGAGACGGTCCCGTTCAACCTCATCATCGCGATGAGCGTGGTCAGCATCGTCCCCGTCATCATCCTCTTCCTGTTCTTCCAGAAGCAGGTCACGACGGGTATCGCGAACACGGGCCTCAAGTAGCCCGTCACTCACCATCGATCTTGGACAAGGAAACACACGGAGCATGAGTTCTTCACTCACAGTCACCAACCGGACCGTTCACCTCGCCGACGCAGACGGCACGATCAGGGATTGGCTGGTCTCACCGGCCTGGGCAAGCAGCTGCGACGACCTCGACGCGTTTCTCTCCGAAGACGGGGAACCGTGGGGAGATGGCAGATGGGTGCTGACGAACGGACCAGACGTCGGCGAGCTGAAGCAGCGGCTGTACGCCGCGCACCAGCTCGACGATGCACAGGACCTCCCGGAGGTCATCGAGGGCGGCCCGGTCAGCTGGGCCGCCAACGGGCAGAGCTCGAGCGCCGAGTGGGCGCGCGTGCACACCCCGGCCGACGGCTTCGTCGACTGGTCGGCGTTCTGCTTCACCCCGGAGTACCGGGCGTCCCTCGCGGCCACGGCGGTGGAGGTCGACCAGAGCGAGTGGCGGACGATCGAGGTGCACACGACGGGCCCGTTCGTCCTCTGGGTGGGAGGCGAAGTCGTCCTGCGGGGCGATCAGGTCTCCTACATGGAGCCGCTCACCTCCTCGGTACGGGTGCGTCTGCCATCGGGGGTCACGCCGCTGCACCTGGCGACCTGGCAGGTCGCATTCCGGGAGTGCAGGCACATCGTGCGCGTCCGGGTCGAGGGGCTGCCGGTTCGCGTGGTCATCCCCTCGCCCGGTGCCGACGAGCACGCCGGCCGTCTCGCAGAGCAGGTGCTGAATCGGGTCGCGTCCACGAGCTGGGCACTGGAGGGGCCGGTCGCCGCCTTCTCCGCGCCGCGCGGTGTGCGGTTCCGCGTCCGAACGAGCGACCACGAGGACTGGCAGCTCGTGGAAGCGGACGAGCAGGGCAAGGTCCGCTTCCGCGTCGGCGGGGTCGCCGAGGAAGACGCCTTCGCGGAAGGCGACGCAGCCTCAGCAGGCGCCTCCATGCTGAGCACGGGGGAGAGCATCGTGCAGATCGGCCTCGATGACCCCCGGTGCCCGCAGCTTCGTCGCATCCGAGTCGCCGTCGTTCCGCCGGACAGCAGGGAACAACCCCACGGCGATCCTGCGCTGTGGCGTGACGAGGTGCTCCGCTTCGTAGCTGGCCTCGAGGACGACACCCCCACCGAGGCCGGGCTCGCCGGCCTCCTCGCTCGCCACGAGCTGCTCGGCGACGTGCGCGTCGAGCCTTCTGACCTCGCGTCTGCGCTGCACCGGGTCGAGACGCGCGGCGACTGCGCCGACTTCGAGGTGCTCTCGATGCTGCTCGCCTGGCACCGGGTGCCGAGCGATGCCTGGTCCGTCGGGCTGCGCGACCGAGTGCAGGGCGCCGTGACGGGCATGAAGTACTGGATCACCCAACCCGGCCTCGACGCCATGTGCTACTTCACGGAGAACCACCAGTTCGTCTGGCACGTCGCAGAGCTGCTCGCCGGGGAGACCTTCCCGGACGAGGTCTTCTCCGTCGACGGGCGAACGGGTGCCGAGCATGCGGACGAGGCGCGCATCCGCGCCGCCGGATGGCTCGACCGCAAGCTGTCCGGCGGGTTCAGCGAGTTCGACTCGAACGCGTACCTCGCCATCGACAGCTACGCCCTCTGCATGCTGATCGAGCTCGGGGTCGACGACCGTCTCACCGAGGCCTCGCGGGTGCTCCTCGACAAGGTGCTCTTCACACTCGCCTGCAACTCGTGGCGCGGCACGCACGGAGCGGCGCACGGGCGCTCGTACGTGCACACGCTGCGCAGCTCGCGCTTCGAGGAGACCTCGCCCATCCTGCGCCTGCTCGCCGGAGTCGGCAGCCTCAACGACGCCGTGCTGCCGGTGACCACGCTCGCGATCTCGCGGAAGTACGCCGTGCCGGCCATCATCCGCAAGCTCGCCGGGGAGCCGCCCCGCGATTGGTGGGGCACCCAGGTCTACCGCGGGAAGCTGGCGTTCGAACGGGACCTCCTCAGCAGGCCGTACCGCTCAGACCTCCGCGTCTGGAAGACCCCGGACGTGATGCTCTCGAGCGTGCAGGACTACCGAGCCGGGCTGCCCGGCCTCCAGGAGCACATCTGGGGAGCCACGCTCGCCCGCGAGTTCCAGATCTTCGTCACGCATCCCGCGAACGCGGATACGGGGTCGTCGGCGAGGCCCAACGCGTGGGCCGGCCACCGAGTCCTCCCGCGCGTGCATCAGCACCGGAACGTGGTCGTCCATCTCCAGCGATTCACGAGCAGCGACCCCATCACGAGAACGCACCTCTGGCTGCCGTCCGAGCAGGCGGACGAGCTCGTCGTCGGCGGCGAGTGGATCGCCGTCCGGCGCGGGGACGGATACGTCGCCATCGCGACTCCCGGCGGCGTGCGCCCCATCGCGACCGGTGAAACCGCTCAGCAGGAGTGGATACCGGCCGAACACGGCGCGGTCTGGGTCGCCGTCGCCGGACGGAAGGAGTCGGACGGCGACTTCCAGACGTGGGCCGCCGGCCTGCGATCCGCGACCCTCGACTGGAACCCGAGCGGCGCCGACGACCCCGGCGTCCGGTTCCAGCTGGGATCCGGACCGAAACTGGACGTGACCTTCTCGAGCGCGCTGCTCGTCGACGACGTGCCAGAGGGCTTCAGCGACGGCACCATCGTCGAGGAACAGCACCTCCAGAACCCGGCGACGAGCAGCGCGTTCGGTGACGCCGAGATCATCGCAGAATGGGACGGCGAGAGGCTCCAGCTGCCCGTCGAGCGCGTCCGTCAGGGACTCGCGCAGATCGGCGGTGACGCACATGGCCGGTGAGGACACCTCCTCGGCGGACCTCGCTCCGCCGCCGCTGCCGCCATTGGCGAAGGCCGCGGCCGGAACCGGATTCGCCGAGCTCGAGGGCGATCTCCTGCGCGGCACCCTCGCCATGGGCGTCGACAGATGGTTCTGGGGCGAGGGGGTCTGCCTCCTCGCGACGTGGCGCGCCGCCGAAGCTCGCGGGTCGACACCCCCGCAGCTCGTGCTCGACTACATGGGACGCCACGCGACGCGTCTCCCCGTGCTCGAGCACGTCAACAACATGGCACCGGCCGCCACGGCAGCCGAACTGCTGCGCGCATCCGGTGATCCAGGTGCTCGACGCCTCGTCGATGCCTGCCTGGCCTGGTACCAGGACGCACCGGAAGCGACCAGGGCCTCGAACGGCGCGCTCGAGCACTGGCCGGGCGGAGTCTGGGCTGACACCGTGTACATGGCTGGCGAGTTCCTCCTGCGAGCCGGGCGCGCGCTCGAACGCCCCGAGCTCACGCGGGAGGCGGTTCAGCAGTGGCTCGCCCATGCCGAGCAGCTGCAGGACACGAGCACGGGCCTCTTCGCCCACGGCACCAACCAGGGAACACGGATCGACTGCTTCTGGGGGCGCGCCAACGCGTGGATCGCGCTCGCGGGTGCGGACCTGCTGCACCTCGCAGGCGACGATCCGGCCATCGGCGAGGTCCGGGAACGACTCGCCGTGCAGCTCCAGACCCTCGCTGCGCTCCAACCGGACCATGGCGTCTGGGACGTCCTCGTGGACGGCCCCATCGAGACCAGAGGAATCCTCGAGACGTCCGCGGCGGCCGGGATCGGGGCCGCGCTGCTCCGTGGAAGCGCGCTCCTCGAGCAACAGCTGCCAGTCGCCGACCGGCCCCTGCGGCGAGCCGGCGAGCGCGCTGTCCTCGGTTCGCTGGCCTACGTCGACGACGGTCGACTCACCCGAGTGAGCGCTGGAACCGTGCTCCAGCTCATCCCCTTCGGCTACTCCGTGATCCGAGACGACCGCGTCCAGCCGTGGGGACAGGGCCTCGCCCTGGAGGCGATCGCCGCCTGGAACGAGACGACAGCACCATCATCATCAGCCCCCGAACCAGAGGAGCACTCATGACCATCACCAAGTACGCCCACAGCCCCAACGCCGTCGCAGCGATGAAGACCGACGAGCTGCGTTCCTCGTTCCTCATGGAGGAGCTGTTCGCCGCGGGTGAGGCGCGAAGCGTCTACCTGCACCACGATCGGATCCTCGCGTTCGGCGTCGTGCCGCTCGACGAACCACTCGAGCTGCCCACGCCCGACCAGGTGCGTGCCGAGTTCGTCCTGCAGCGCCGCGAGGCCGGTGTCATCAACGTCGGCGGACCGGGCACCGTGCACGTCGGCGGCGAGGCCCACGAGCTCGCGCACGTCGGCACGATGTATCTCGGACGCGGGGAACGCGAAGTGCGGTTCTCCTCGGCCGACCCAGCGAACCCGGCCGCGTTCTACGTGTTCACCGCGACCTCGCACCAGGACCTCCCGACGACCAAGATCACGCCGGACATGACCAACGTCGTCGAGCTCGGCGACCCCGAGAACGCCAACCGCCGCACACTGAACCAGTGCATCTACGAGGGCGGGACCCGCAGCTCGCAGATCGCGTTCGGGTTCACGCAGGTTCACTCGGGCAGCGCCTGGAACACCCTCCCAGCGCACACGCACGACCGACGAACGGAGTGCTACCTGTACTTCGATCTCGCGCCGGAGCACCGGGTCTTCCACGTCATGGGGGAGCCGCAGGAGACCAGGCACCTCGTCGTGTCGAACCGTCAGCTCGTGGTCTCGCCGAGCTGGTCGGTGCACTTCGGTGCGGGTACCGGCCCGTACACGTTCGTGTGGGCGACCGCGGGCGAGAACACCACCTACAACGACATGGACCCCGTCGACACCACGCTGGTGCGGTGAGCAGAGCGAGCCCTGCCGTCGGATGACGGCAGGGCTCGCTGCCCTGGTGAGACAGGATCGACGTGTCCCTCTCGCCTGATCGTCTAGGTTTATCCGGATGATGATGATGTCGAGGTGGGCAGCGAGTGTGCTCCTCGTGTCGGTTCTCGCGGGGATCCTCGCGGCAGTGTTCGCCGCCATGCGGTCCGACTGGGCGACTGGGCTCGCAGCGCTCATCGCGCTCGCGGCCGCATGGGCCTCGATCTGGCTGGTGCTGCGCGAGCATGCGCGCGACCGTGCGCGGCTCGAGGAGGTCACCGAGCTCAGCACGAGGCGGGCTGACCAGGCATCGGTGCTGAGCCACGAGCTCCGCACGCCGCTCGCAGTCATCCAGGGGGCCGGGGAGCTCCTCGCGGAGGAGAAGGCTGGCCCGCTCACGGAGAAGCAGGCCGTGTTCGTGCATCGCATCGTCGACAACGCCGTTCGGATGCACAACTTCTCGGAGCAACTGCTCACGAGGGCCCGCCTCGAGGCCGGCCTCGTGTCGATCGAGCGCTCTCGGGTCGACCTGAGAGTGCTGTTCAGGGGCGTCGTCGAGGAGCTGTCGGAGATCTCCGATGTCACGGTCGTGCTGGATGCCCCTGGCGCCCCGGTCAGCGCATTCGTCGACCCGCAGCTCACGAGGCAGGTCATCACGAACCTCGTGAACAACGCGGCGAGGAGCGAGTCGGCGGGCGGTCGCGTGGAAGTGCGTATCGTTCCTGGGGACGACGAGGTCATGATCTCGGTCAGCGACGGAGGGACGGGGATGACGGAGACGCAGCGGGAACGCCTGTTCAGCCGGTTCTCGAGCGGCCGCCCGCTCGGCAACGGCACCGGCATCGGGCTCTTCATCTCACAGCAGTTCGTGGAGCTGCAGGGTGGCCGCATCCACGTCGACACGATCTCGGGAAAAGGAACGACGATGATGTTCACGCTGCCGCTTGCCGACCCAGCCGTCGCGAGGCGTCGACGATGACGGCGCCCCACAGTCTCGCGTTCGTCGTCGACGACGAACCGGCGATGCTCGACATCGTCACGTTCGCGCTGGAGACGCAGGGGTTCACGACGGAGTCGTTCCGCTCGGCGGAGACCGCGTGGACGGCCCTCGAACGCTCACGCCCGGACCTCGTGGTGCTCGACATCATGCTGCCGGGCATCTCGGGTATCTCGCTGTGCCAGCGCATCAAGTCCCGCTGGGACCTGCCGGTGATCCTCGTGACCGCGAAGGGCGAGGTCTCCGACCGGATCGCGGGGCTGGAGGCGGAGGCCGACGACTACGTCGCGAAGCCGTTCCACCCGCGCGAGCTGGCACTCAGGGCGCAGCGGCTCGTGCGGCGGCCGGAGTCGTCGCGTGCCGTCGTGACCTCGGGGGTCCGCCTCGAGCTCGACCCCGCGAGCCACGATGTCATCGTCGCCGCGGAGCGGGTCTCGCTCACCAACACCGAGTACAAGCTCCTCGCCGCCCTCATGGCGCATCCGAACTCACCGCTCGACTTCTCGCAGCTCCTCCTCATGTGCTGGGGCGAGTACGACCGCCACGGGGACCGGGAGATGATCAAGGCCGCGGTCTATCGGATGCGGCACAAGCTCGAGGCGGCCGTCACGGGAAGCGCGGCGGCGATCGAGAGCGTGCGGGGCACCGGCTACCTGCTCCGCGCCGACCGCACCTGAGCCTCGTCCGTCACCAGGGTTCCCGCCCAACTCGGTGACAGAGCTGTCACCGAGCATCACCGAGCTGTCACGGGCGTGCCCGCATCCCGCTCGTAGCGTTGGCAACGTCGAGCACAGCTCACTGATGCTCGGCAGTTCGAAGACCAGGACAAAGGAGTTCTCCCGCATGCAACGCACACTGCTTCCCTTCGCGGTCGCGGCAACAGCCGCCACCGCTCTCCTCGCCGGCTGCTCGGCGGGTGCGGGCACCGAGGCGGGCGCCTCGAGCGAACCGGTCACGTTCATCTGCACCCCGCAGGAGGACTGGTGCCAGGTCATCGCCGCCGAGTTCACGGCGGCCTCCGGCATCCCGGCGAACTACGTGCGGCTGAGCGGCGGCGAGGCCGTCGCACGCCTCAGCGCGACAGGAGACACCCCGGAGTTCGACGCCTGGTTCGGCGGCGGCGCCGAGGGGCATCTCGCGGCCGACGAGTCCGGCTTCCTCGAGCCGTACACCTCACCGAACGCCGAGCAGATCCCGTCGGAATACAAGGACGCGGATGGGCGCTGGACCGGCGTCTACGTCGGCGCGCTGAGCTTCTGCTCGAACACCGACGTGCTCGAGGAGATCGGCGCCGAGGCGCCGACCTCCTGGGCGGACCTGCTCGACCCGAAGTTCAAGGGGAACATCGCCATGGCGCACCCCGGCACCTCCGGCACGGCCTACCAGGCGCTCTGGACCGAGGTCGAGCTCAACGACGGCGACCAGGATGCGGCCATCGGCTTCTTCGGCAAGCTGCACTCCAACATCCTCCAGTACTCGAAGAGCGGCAGCGCGCCAGGCCAGATGGCAGGCCGCGGTGAGGTCGCCACCGGCGTGATCTTCGCCCAGGACTGCCAGAAGTTCGTGAACGAGGGCTTCACGAACCTCGAGACGACCTTCCCCTCCGAGGGAACCGGCTACGAGGTCGGGGCCGTCTCGCTCATCAAGAACGCGAAGAACCCAGAGGGCGCCAAGGCGTTCATCGACTGGACCCTCACGGCAGAGGCGCAGGATCTCGCCGCGACCGTCGGCAGCTACAGCGTGCCGACGAACCCGGACGCGGTCATCACGGAGGACATGGTCGACTTCGACACCGTGAAGCTCGTGCACGCCGACATCGACGCCGCGGGTCAGGCGCGCAACGAGCTCACCGGACGGTTCGACTCGGAGGTGGCGCCTGCTCCCAAGGAGTAGAAGCGCGGACGAACAATGACCTCAACACTCGAAGCAGTCGCTGGCGGCGCCACGCCGCCAGCGGCCCCCGCCCCCGCACGAGGACGCGGCTCGCGCTCGGCGCCGCGGTCACGAGCCCGCGCCGACCGCAGCGTCGTGATCCTCGGCACGGCCGTCGCCGTCATCCTCCTGCTCCTCATCGGCTACCCGGTGATGAGCCTCCTCTCCGCAGCGTTCGCCCCGGATGGGCTCGCGGTGCTCGCGAGCATCGTGACCGACCCCGTCAACCATCGGATCGTGCTCAACACGCTGGTCCTCGGGCTCATCGTCGGGGTCCTGGGCACCATCATCGGCTTCCTGTTCGCCTTCGCCCAGGTCCGCATCGCGTTCCGCGGCAAACGAGCGCTGCACCTGCTCGCGATGGTCCCGATCGTGGCGCCCCCGTTCGCGGTCGCCACCGCCGTCATCACGCTCTTCGGCCGCAACGGCGCCATCAGCAACGGCATCTTCGGCATCAAGGGCGACATCTACGGGCTCTCCGGCCTGGTGCTCGTCCTCGCCCTGTCCTTCTTCCCCGTCGCCTACATGAACTTCAAGGGCATGCTCGAGTCGCTCGACCCGAGCCTCGACGAGGCCGCAGCTGGCCTCGGGGCGAGCAAGCTCAAGGTGTTCTTCTCCGTCACCATCCCCATGCTCGTCCCCGGCTTCGCCGGGTCCTTCCTCCTGCTGTTCGTGGAGTCCATCGCCGACCTCGCGAACCCGCTGGTGCTCGGCGGCGACTACACGGTCCTCGCGAGCCGGGCCTACCTCGCCGTCACCGGCGACTACAACACGAGCGCGGGCGCGGCCTACTCGCTCACGATCCTCGTGCCAGCCCTCCTCGTGTTCCTCGTGCAGCGCTACTGGGTCTCGAAGCGCAGCGTCGTGACCGTGACGGGCAAGCCGACGGGACGATCCGAGCAGATCACCGCACCGAGCATCCGGGTGCCCATCCTCCTGCTCGTCGGCTCGATCAGCGCGCTCATCGTCACGATCTACGTGACCGTCCTGACCGGTGGCTTCATGAAGGTGCCAGGGGTCAACAACGAGTTCACGCTCGACCACTTCACCTTCGTCCTCACGGGCATCGGCTCGAAGGCCATGATCGACACGGCCACCCTGGCCCTCATCGCGGCCCCGATCGCCGGCGTGCTCGGGATGCTCATCGCCTGGCTCGTCGTCCGGAAGCTGCGTCGCACCTCCGGACTGCTCGACTTCGTCGGGATGCTGGGGCTGGCCGTGCCCGGCACCGTCCTCGGCATCGGCTACGCGCTCAGCTACATCACGCCGACCACGATCTTCGGCGTGCAGATCCTGCCGGCCCTCGCCGGTGGAAGCGCGGCGTTCTCCGGCGGCATCGCGATCGTGATGGTCTACATCACCCGCTCGCTGCCATCCGGCCAGCGCTCGGGCATCGCGGCGCTCAACCAGATCCATCCCGCCATCGAGGAAGCCTCCACGTCGCTCGGGGCCGGGTCGGGGACGACGTTCCGCAAGGTGACGCTGCCGCTCATCCAGTCGGCCCTCCTCACCGGCCTGACCTTCGCGTTCGCCAGGTCCATGACGACGCTGTCGCCCATCGTGTTCCTCACCACCCCAGGCATCAAGATCATGACCTCGCAGATCCTCGCCGAGGTCGACTCGGGGCGCTTCGGGAACGCGTTCGCGTACTGCACGGTGCTCATCCTCATCGTGCTGACGCTCATCCTCATCATCAACTTCCTCGTTCGAAAGGTGATCTTCCGTGGTCGCACACACCGTCGTTGACTCCGTCGAAGGCCTCGCCGAGGCTGTCGGCATCGACCCTGAGGCCGCACTCGGCCGCATCACCCTCCGCAAGCTGACGAAGCGATACGGAGCCAAGGCCGACGACCCGTTGGCCGTCGACTCCGTCGATCTCGAGATCGAACCTGGCGAGTTCATCACCCTCCTCGGCCCCTCCGGCTGCGGCAAGACCTCGACGCTGCGGATGATCGCCGGGTTCGAGGAGCCGACCTCGGGGGAGCTCGAACTCGACGGGGCCGACATGATCCGCGTCGCCCCGAACCAGCGGCCCATGTCGATGGTCTTCCAGTCGTATGCGCTCTTCCCGCACCTGTCCGTCCGCGAGAACGTCTCGTACGGGTTGAAGCTCAAGAAGATGCCGGCGGCGCGGATGCGCGAGGAGGTCGACACGGTCCTGACGATCATGAACCTCATGAACTTCGCCGACCGGGCGCCCCACCAGCTGTCCGGAGGTCAGCAGCAGCGCGTCGCCCTCGCCCGTGCGCTGGTCATGCGACCGAAGGTGCTGCTCTTCGACGAGCCCCTCTCGAACCTCGACGCGAAGCTGCGCGTCCTGATGCGCAACGAGATCCGCCGCCTGCAGCGTCGACTCGGCATCACGAGCATCTTCGTCACCCACGACCAGGACGAGGCGATGACGCTCTCCGACCGCATCGTCGTCATGAACCGCGGCCGGATCGAGCAGGTCGATGTCCCGGACACCGTGTACCGGCGCCCGGAGTCGGTGTTCGTCGCCGACTTCATCGGCCGCGCGACGTTCCTCGACGCCACCCTCCTCGCCGAGCCGGCGAATGGACGGGCCCGGGTCGTGGCGCTCGGCCGGGAGTTCGAGACGGACTGCCAGGACGGCGTCACGATCGACACGGAGGTGCTCCTCATGATCAGGCCGGAGTCGGTGCGACTCTCCGGTCGAGTGGAGGCCGCGGAGGTCCACGGAGACGTCGGACGGGTCCTCACGACCATCTTCCACGGCGACAGCGTCGAGTACGAGATCGAGACCGACACGGGGACGATCGTGGCGCAGGTCTCGGACCCATCCGTCGAGGACATCCTGCGCCCCATGGACTGCGTTCGCGTTGGCATCGCCCCGGAACGCGGATGGCTGCTGCCCAAGACGGGCGACGAAGGCGACGACACGGCGGCTCACTAGGCGCCTGAGCGGTGTGCGGTCCCGGGCCACTTCCTCCCCGAAGGCGGTGGCCCGAATCGTTCTGTGGAGGCCTCGGGCGCCGCGGGTCAGCGTCGGCGCGCGGCTCGGATGCCGTTGAGGATGACGAGCAGCTCCGCGGCTTCGTGGACGAGCACGACCCCGGCGAGGCCGAGCACGCCGAACAGCGCGAGCGGGAACAGGACCACGATGATGGCGAGCGCAAGCGCGATGTTGACGGTCATGATGCGGCGTCCGCGTCTGGCGTGTGCGAACGCGCTCGGAAGCAGCCTGAGGTCGCTTCCCGTGAAGGCGATGTCCGCGGACTCGATCGCCGCGGCGGACCCATGGGTCCCCATGGCGATCCCGACCCTTGCCGTGGCGAGCGCCGGGGCGTCGTTGATGCCGTCGCCGACCATCGCGGTCGGCGTCTTGGACGCCAGCCGTTCGATGACGCGGGCCTTGTCCGCCGGAAGCTGCTCGGCGTGCACCTCTGCGATACCCGCCTGAGATGCGAGCGCCTGCGCGGTCTGCGTGTTGTCGCCGGTCAGCATGAGGGAGCGGATGCCGAGCCGGGAGAGCTGATCGATGGCGTCCGCAGCATCCGGGCGCAGCTCGTCGCGGACGCCGATCAGGCCCGCGATGCTGCCATCGACCTCCACCACGACGACCGTCATGCCCTGACCCGCCAGCGTCTCGGCCGCGACCTCCACGCCGAGCGGCGGGAGCCACCTCGTGTTGCCCACTCGCACGGCCGCGCCATCCACCTGGCCGACTATGCCGAGCCCCGCGAACTCCTCGACGTCGGTGGCGGTCAAGGGGGTCTCACCCGCCGCAGTGATCGCGCTGGCGAGCGGGTGCCCGCTGACGGCCTCGAGGGCAGCCGCGAGGTCGACGACACTCTGCCGGGTCCACGCGGCAGCCGGAACGACCTCGACCACGCGCGGGTCGTTCATGGTCAGCGTGCCCGTCTTGTCGAACGCGATCGTCCGGATCGTTCCGAACTGCTCGAACGCAGCACCGGATGTGATGACCACACCGAGCTTCGAGGCGGAGCCGATCGCGCTGATCACGGTCACCGGGACGGCGATCGCGAGGGCGCAGGGAGAGGCGGCGACGAGCACGACCAGGGCACGCTCGGTCCAGAGCGCCGGATCTCCGACGAGGAACCCGAACGCCACGATGAGCAGCGCCAGCACGAGCACCGTCGGCACGAGCGGGCGGGCGATGCGGTCCGCCAACCGCGCGCGGTTCCCCTTCTTGGCGTGGGCTTGCCGGACCAGCTCGACGATCTGGGTCAGCGAGTTGTCTCGGCCATCGGCCGTGGCCTCGATGCGCAGAGCGCCGGAGATGGTGATGGTCCCGGCCGCGATCGCGTCTCCCGGTTCGAGCTGCACGGGGATGGACTCGCCCGTGACCGCCGACGTGTCGACGTTCGATCGGCCCTCCCGTACGATGCCATCCGTGGCGGCGCGGTCACCGGCGCCGAGCTGCAGCACATCTCCGCGACGCACCTCGCTGGCCGGAACGGTCGCGGTGCCGCCGGCGCGAACCACGATCGCCGTCTCCGGGAGCAGCGCGAGGAGCGCGCGCAGCCCATCCTTGGCCCGCGACATCGCGCGGCCCTCGAGTGTCTCCGCGAGGGAGAAGAGGAACGCCAGTGCTGCGGCCTCGCCCACATGCCCGAGGAGCACGGCCCCGATCGCGGCGATCGTCATCAGCAGCCCGACCCCGAGCCGGCCTCGCGCGAGACGACGGAGCGTGTCGGGGACGAAGGTCGAGGCCCCGGCCAGCAGGGCGATGGCATGGAAGACGACCGCGGCGGCGGGCGTCCCGCCCCATTCGAATCCGTAGCCGACGATCAGGGCGACGCCCGACACCGCGGACGGCAGGAGCGCCCGATCCCGCCACCAGGGCGCGGCGACGGGCGGTCCGCCCGTCGGCTCGGCTGCGGAGGCCGGTGAGGTCGCCGAGGCCAGTGAGGCCGCCGAAGCCAGCCGAGGTCCGCAGCAGGCATCTCCGTCGTCGTCTCCGCATCCCGCAGCGACGACCGGCGACGGAGGAAGGTTGTCGGAGGCGGGTGACGGCCCCGAGCGGAGCAGCAGCGGCCGACGCGGGGCGCCTCCTCGCGGGGGTTCGGCCGGGCCGCAGCATTCTTCGCTCACGCGGGACCAGCCGCTTCCGAGGCGCACGCCGCGCAGCTGTCGCAGTCGGACGCGCACGGGACGCCCTCATCGACGGCCAGGACGGTCTCGATCAGCATGCCGAGCGCGCGGGTGATGTGCGAGTCGGCGATCTCGTACCGCGTCTGCCTGCCCTCGGGGCTCGCGGCGACGATGCCGCACCCCCGCAGGCAGGCGAGGTGGTTCGAGACGTTCGTGCGAGTGAGCCCCAGCGACTCGGAGAGACGCGCGGGGTACCCGGGGCCGGAGAGGAGCGCAAGCAGGATCCTCGATCGGGTGGGATCCGCCATCGCCCGACCGAGCCTGTTCATCACGTCGAGCCTCGAAGCAAGAGTCAGCATGGAGTGACTATACAGCGAAGAGTGACCTGTTTCACATGTCCCGAACGCCAGGTCCACGAGTATCGAGCCGGCGCCCTGGAGGTTCAGGCGAGCCGACCGCGGTACTGGCGCATCTTGCTCCGCGCACCGCACGTGTTCATGTCGCACCAGGTGCGCGTCCTGGATCGGGAACTGTCGAAGAACACCCACCGGCACGTGTCCGACGCGCAAGTCCTGAGCCGCAGCCCCGAGCCGGTCAAGCCGGAGAGCAGCAGTGCTCGGACCGCCGCGCCTGCTGGCGACGTCGTCCGTGCGCTCGACGGGGTCAGCGAAAGTCGACCGTCATCGTCGACGTGAGGGCTTGCCCAGTGCTCCTGAGCGAGCCGGTTCAAGGCCGATCGCGCTGACGCGTCGCTCCGGTCGGCGAGGAACGCGCGGATGACCTCGCGCGCGCCGCGCAATGAGGCGAGGTGCTCGAGCGTGCAGTCCCCGTCCCATCCGTGCTGGACCATCCACTCCCGCCCGCCACGCAGGGTCGCCAGGGCATCTGTGCCGTGCAGCAGCGTCGCGCTGTTGCAGAACTCTTCAACGACGCGCAGCTCCTCAGGCACGACTGACTGCACGGTGCTCACGTGCTCAACAGTCTGAGGAGTTCGCCCGGCTGGTCCTCCGGGACCATGTGTCCGGCTCCGTCGATGAGAGAGAACCGCGCGTGATCCGGAAGTGCCGTCATGAGTCGCTGGGCGTAGTCGACACCGAGCCACGAGTCGTCCGCGCCCCAGATCACGTGGACCGGGATGTCCAGCAGGTGGAGTAGCCCCTGGAGCTCGTCGGTGTTGTCCTCGCCACCCTGCGCGTACTGCTGGTAGAACGCCCGTGCACCTTCTGTCCCTGCCCACTGGTCCGTGTACGAAGCCAGCGCCTCCGCGCGGAGACCCGTGTGGCTGCCGGACCGGATCTTGGCGTCGATGAGGGCAGCACTGGCCCAGGCTGGAAGCGCCTCGAAGGCCGCGGGGTGCTGGTGGATGGTCTGGAAGAATCCCCCGGAGCCCCAGCCGCTCACCGTGGCGGCATCGATGAGTGTGAGTGACTCGAAGGTCACGTTGTGGAGAAGTGCGGCGCGCAGTGCGACCGCGCCGCCGACATCGTGTGCCACAACCTGAGGTGCGGAGACGCCCCAGTGTTCGAGAAGGTCGACGAAGATCACCGCTTGCTGCCGAAGGCTCACGTCGGGTGCGGTGCGGGTCGACTGCCCGAATCCGAGCATGTCCCAGACGTGGACCCGGTGATCGCGAGCCAGCACCGGAACGACGTCGCGCCAGATGAATGACGAGAATGGCGTGCCGTGCAGCAGGACGAGCGGGGGCCCGTCGCCGAACGAACCCCATCGCACCGTGCCGTCGCCGACCTCGAACCGCTCGGGAAGCGCCCAATCGCTCATTTGTCTCCCTTTGTTGTTACTGTCTAGTCTGATTAGACGGTAACAGAGGTGAAGCGGCATGGTGCGGTTGGCGCCACCGTCGACCTCCCCGCCACGAGCCTGAATGTCCGAGGTCGACGGCCTCAGCGCCAGCAGCAGTCAGCGACCGGCCCACTCGCCGCGCACGTGCCCGATGTGCTGTGCCACCAGCTGCTGCATCCGCGCTCGGTCGCGGTCGAGCGCCGCCTCGATCATCTGGTCGTGCTCGAGCGTGGACGCGGTGAGCTGGCCGGCTTCGGCGAGCGGCAGCAGGTTGTGGAGGCGGCTGCGCTCGCGGGCACGCCGCACGATCTGGACGAGCTCCGGGTTGCCGTGGAGAGACAGGAACGAGGTGTGGAACTCGGTGTCGGCCGTCAGGTAGGCGACCATGTCGTTCGCCGCCTCAGCTCGCTGCATCGCCTCGACGAGGGGGCTCAGCGAGCGGATGCGCGCCACGTCCTCGTCGCTGTGCTGCTCGGCGATGTCGCCCATGACGGGCACCTCGAGCAGCCGGCGCACCTCGGCGAGGTTGTCGAGCTCGGCGCGCGTGACCTCCGTCACGCGGAACCCCGTGTTCGGCAGCACCTCGACCATCCCATCACGCGACAGCTCGAGCATCGCCTCCCGGACCGGGGTCGCCGAGGAGGCGAAGCGGGTGGCGAGCGCAGGCGCCGAGTAGACCTGCCCAGGGGTGAGCTCGCCGCCGATGAGCGCGGCTCGCAGTTCCGCGGCCACGCGCTGGCGCACGGAGTCGCGACGGCCCGGGCTGGGCTGCGCGCCGGCGGGGGTGCTCATCGGCGACGCTCGTCTGCGTCGGCGATCGCCCGAGCCAGCACGAGGTCCTCCCACGACATTCCGGCGCTCTTGAACACCACGGGGCGCCTGCCGAGCGGCCGGCGGGTGCCCTGCACGAGATCGGCCATCGGGATCAGCTCCCGCGCGTCGAGGGCGTCCTCGTTGATGGCCATGATGACGTCGCCGCACTCGCGAAGCGCCGCCGCGACGTCCTCGACGATCACGTCGGCTCGGCCGAGCAGCCCACCCGGCAGCTCGCGTGCATCCGGCGAATGCGAGCCGACCGCCACGACCACGGCGTCGTCGCGCACGAGCTCGTCGGGGAAGAGCGGGGCCGAGGCTGTCGTCGTGCACAGGATGAGCCCAGCCGCGCGGGTTGCAGCCTCGGCCTCATGGCTGCCCGCCGCGACCACGGCGTCGAAATCCTCGCTCGCGGGGACGCGCTCGGGGGAGCGGACCACCGACGTGACGCGGCCGATCTGCCGTGTGCCCTCGAGCACGGCCCTGACCGTGCGCACGTGTGCTCTCGCCTGCGGGCCGGCGCCATAGGCGACGACCTCCAGCGGGCCGGAGTCTCGCTCGAGCGCATCCTTGACCGCCGCCACGGAGACAGCCGAGGTACGAATATCGGTGAGGGTCGGCCCGTCGATGAGGGCGCGAGGCGTGAGCGTGTCCGCGTCGAACAGCACGTAGAGGCCCTGGATGCGGGCGAGTCCCCGCGCTGGGTTGTCCGGTGCGATCGTCAGCAGCTTGATGCCGGCGCTGTCCGCGGTCTCGGCCGGCATGAGGAGGAACTCGCCGTGCTCGAGCGACTCGAAGATGCGCGCGTGGTCGGTCTCGGGACGGAACCCGTCGGCGAGGGCGCGCCGGAGCGCATCGACAGCCGCCGTCGGGGAGAGGAGCGCCGCGACGTCATCGGCGCCGAGGTAGGGGATGCGCGCGCTCATCGCAGCACGAACCCGGGCGTCATCTCGTCACGAGGGTCGACCTCGAAGACGTGCTCGCCGGTTTTGTATGCCATGCCCGAGACCTGCGTCGTCGTCGCGCGGCGCCCGGCCTCGACGCCCTCCGCGACGACGCGGGCGAGGAAGCGGGAGCCGACGATGGAGTCGTGCACGAGCTCGGACCCGACGGGCAGCGCGCCCTGCTCGGTCAGCGTCGCGACGCGGGCGCACGTGCCGGACCCGCAGGGGGAGCGGTCGAGCTCACCATCGGCGAACACCGTGGCGTTGCGCTGGCGGACGACGCCGTCGGCGCTGTGGTCGGAGAAGAGGATCGTGCCGTAGACCCCGCTCAGTCGTTCGTCGTTCGGATGCTGGGCGTGCGGCGAATCGTTCAGGAGCCACTTCACCTCCCGCCCGAACGCGATGATCTCGCTCACGTCCTCCGGCTCGATCGACAGCCCGACGGCGCTCGCGTCGACCTGCGCGTAGATGGCCCCGGCGAAGGTGAGGTCGGCGAGCACCGTGCCCCTGGATGTCGAGACGGGGACCTGCCGCGCGAGCACGTAGCCCGGAACGTTGATGAAGTCGGCCCCCGTGACGGTGCCATCTGGGTCGGTGTGGACCCTCGCGGTCACGCGCCCTGAGGGGACGTCGATGATGACGTCCGTCGTGCCGCTGGTCTCGGGGGCGACGAGGCCGCTCTCGATGGCCCACACGCCGAGCGCGATCGTGCCGTGCCCGCACGCCGTCGAGAACCCGTCCTTGTGCCAGAAGAGCACCCCGAGGTGGGCGCCGTCGTCGTTCGGCTCCACGATGAAGCCGCCGTACATGTCGGCGTGCCCGCGCGGCTCGAAGCAGAGCAGTTGGCGGACTCGGTCGATGGCGGGGGAGGCCATGGCGAAGACGCGCTTGCTGGCCACGTCTGCGCCCTCGATCGGGATCCCGAGCTCCGGCACGATGCGGAACGGCTCGCCGGCCGTGTGGTAGTCGATCGTCGCGTAGCGCTCGCGCATGAAGCCTCCAGAGAGATTGCAATTGCAATCACACTAGGGCACGGCGCGCGCGACCGACAGGGTGGGGGTGAGACACGCGACTCGCGCGCCACTCGAACCCTGCCTAGAACATAGGTACGATGGCGGGGTCATGAACTCGTACCTGCTCCATGCCGACGCCGACTCCTTCTTCGCATCGGTCGCCCTGCGTGACCGGCCGGAGCTCGCAGCCAAGCCCGTCGCCGCCGTGGCGCACCTGTTCATCGCCAGCGCCAACTACCCGGCTCGGGAGTTCGGCATCCACGCCGGCATGCTCGTCACCGAGGCGCGTGAGCTGTGCCCACGCATCCTGCTCGTCGAGGCCTACCGCCAGGAGATCGAAGCGGTCGGGGATGCGCTCTACGCGCTCTTCGACTCGGTCGCGCGGGGAATCGAGCCCGGCTCGATCGAGGAGGCGTTCCTCGACGTCGGGGCGCGCACGCCGGAGGAGGCGCAGAGTGTCGCCCGTGAGCTCCGTCGCCGCGCGGCGACCGAGCTGCGCATCCCCGTCAGCGTCGGCATCGGCCGCACGAAGCTCATGGCGAAGCTCGCCTCGAGAGCAGCGAAGCCCGACGGCGTGCACGTCATCGACGAGGCGCGCGAGCTGGAGCTGCGCACCGAGCTGCCCATCGGCGAGGTGTGGGGCATCGGGGCACGCACCGAGGCGCGGCTCATCAAGCTCGGCGTCGCCCGCATCGGCGATGTCGACGTCATCCCGCGCGACGAGCTGCTGCGGGTCTGCGGCACGGGGATGGCCAGGCGGCTGTGGCGCATCCGCGCCGGAACCGACGATGCGATGATCTCGCCCATCCGGCACCGCACGAGCCTCACCTCGGAATCGTCGACCTCGGGGTACGCGCGGGCCGACCGCACGCCTGAGGAGGTCGTCGAGGGCTGCGTCGAGCGCGTCTGCCACCGGGCGACTCGAGCGGGGCTCAGCGCCACGGGCATCAAGCTCGAGCTGCGCCCCGTCGGGCTCGGCCCGGTCAGGGAGAAGTACCAGGGCATCGACTCGAGCGCGTCCTTCGACGTGTGGATGCCCGTCGCGAAGAAGCTGCTCGTCGACTCGAGCACCTCGGAGCTCGAGTCCGCGAGCGTGACGCTCACCGGGCTGGTTCCGGTCGAGATGGTGCAGCCGACGCTCTTCTGACGATCCCGCCCCCTGGTTTCGTCTGCCCGGTACCCTGCCTCTACGCTGAACTGCAGATCGCGGGATGCGCGAGCGGACGAGACGAGGACCCCGACGATGAGCAGCACTCTCGAGCCGCGCGAGGGCATCCTGCGCCCCATCTCGGCGGGCGTGGTCTCGGCGCTCGTGGCGTTCACGAGCTCGTTCATCGTCGTGCTGACGGGCCTGACCGCCGTGGGGGCGAGCGCAGATCAGGCGTCGAGCGGCCTCCTCGCCGTGAGCGTCACCATGGGCCTCGGGTGCATCCTGCTGGCAGGGTGGACTCGCCTGCCCATCACCGTCGCCTGGTCGACACCGGGCGCGGCCCTGCTCGCGGCGACGGGCACCATCGATGGCGGCTGGCCGGTCGCGGTCGGCGCGTTCCTCATCACGGGACTCCTCATCATCGTCACGGGGCTCATCCCGCAGCTCGGAGCGCTCGTCGCTCGCATTCCCGTCTCCGTCGCCCAGGCGATGCTCGCGGGCGTGCTCTTCCAGCTCTGCCTCGGCCCGATCACCGGCATGGCGGAGAACCCGCTCGCCGTCGCGCCCGTCGTCATCGCCTGGCTGCTCGCGCTGCGCTTCCTGCCTCGATGGGCCGCGCCGATCGCGTTCCTCGTCGCGGCGATCGTCATCGGCGTGCACATCGTCGCCTCCGGCGCCTCGATCCAGGCCGCCGACCTCGCCCCGCGCCTGGAGTTCACCGCTCCGGAGTTCTCGATCGCCGGCATGATCGGCATCGCACTGCCCCTCTACCTCGTCACCATGGCATCTCAGAACGTGCCGGGGGTCGCCGTCATGAAGGGCCTCGGCTTCGAGGTGCCGTGGCGGCGGTCGCTCATCGCGACCGGCATCGGCACCGTCGTCGGCGCCCCCGCCGGAGGCCACGCTATCAACCTCGCCGCCATCAGCGCGGCCCTCGCCGCGGGGCCGGAAGCGGGCGAGGACCGTTCACGGCGCTGGGTGGCGAGCGTCACCAACGGAGTCGTCGTCATCGTCCTCGGCGTGGCATCGGCCGCATTCGGGACGCTGGTGCTGCTCGCCCCGGCCGGCGTCATCACCGCAGTGGCGGGGCTCGCGCTCATCGGCACGCTCGCCGGCTCGCTCAAGGCGGCGCTCGCCGAGACGGGCGAGCTCGTGCCAGCCGTCGTGACCTTCGCGACCGCCGCATCCGGCATCGCGATCGGCGGGGTCAGCGCCGCCTTCTGGGCACTGCTCGCGGGCCTCGTCGTGCGCTTCGTCGTCCGACCGCGCCGCCCATCCACCGAGAGCTGAGTTGTGGTCGTTTCCGGCGACGAATGACGACCACAACTCAGCTCTCGGTGGATGCGCGACCCGAGGCGCGGCCCGCGCTCAATCGTTGCGGGGCGCCGTGATCCGAACGATCACGAGGTAGACCGCGAGGGAGACGACGGCGCCCACGATCGCCGAGGTCCAGTTCGGCAGCGAGAACGGGTCGCTTGTGCTGCTCCAGAACAGGACGCTGCTGAGCCAGCCGCCGAAGAGCGCGCCGAGCGCGCCCACGAAGAGCGGCGCGATCCAGTCGTCGCGCCTGCGGGTGGGCAGGAAGCGCTTGGCCAGCACCCCCAGGAGAAGGCCGATGGCGAGGAAGGCGAAGTAGCTCACGCGTGCTCCAGAGGTTTCGGGGGAGAGGACGAGGCTTCCAGCCTAAGAGCCCGCGGCCACCGCGCAGACCTCATCGCCGACGCCGCCCACGATGAGGCCGCGCTCGCGGAACGCCTGCAGCCAGCCGACCATGGGCCACTCGCCCCAGCGCTCGCGGAACACGTTCGCGTTGCGCGCGATGTCGGCGACGTGCTGCACGGGAGGCGAGGACGTCGGATGCCACTGGTGGTAGGCGCGGGCGCCACCCACCCAGGCGAGCCCAACCCCGGCGTCTTCCGCGAGTCGCGCGAAGTCGGTGTCCTCCCCGCCGTACCCGTCGTACCCCTCGAAGAACCCGCCGATCCGCTGCCAGGTCGCTGCGGTCGTTGCGAACGACAGCGACCAGAACAGGTTCCTGTCCTCGCCACCGACCACCGCTCCTGGAGACGGGGCGGGCCGGGCCGGGTGCGGGGCATCGAGCAGCTCGATGCGCTCGCCGTCGTAGCCGACAGGTCCCGGCTGCTCGAGGTAGGTGACCGGCCCGCTCAGCAGTGCCCCAGACCAGCGCGCATCAGCCGCAGCAGCGTGATACGAGGCGACGAGACCACGGCCGGGGATGCAGTCGACGTCGAGGAAGATCAGCAGCTCGGCGCCGCGCGCGAGGGCGACTCGAGCGCCCTCGTTGCGGGCGGCGGCGAGCGGGAGGGCGCTCGTGTCCGCGGCGACATCCACGACGATGCCGGCGAGGCGATCGGCGGCGGCGAGCCGTCCCAGCTCGGGATCGTCCATGGCCACCACGACCGTGTCGTCCGCGGGGTGGGACTGGCGGAGCAGGCCGGCCCGCAGCGCCCTGAGGTGCGAGTGCCTCCCGTGCGCGATCGTGATCACCGCGGTTCTCATCTGCTCGCCATCCGGTCGAGCAGGGCCGCGGCGCGCAGCGCGCCGGCCCCGTCGTTCCAGCTCGCCCAGTTGCGTCCGTCGAGACGTGCCGCCTCGTCGAGCAGTGCGGCCCAGTCGTCGCGCTCGAAGCTGTTCGTGACGATGACGGGCAGGCCGGGGGTGGCAGCGAGGACCCTGGCTGCGGCCGCCTGCTCGTCGTGCGGTCGATCCTGCGGGACGACGACGGCGGGAACCTGGGCGGCGGCGACGTCGGCGATCGCGCCCTGCCCCGCGTGCGTGAGGACAAGCGAGGCTTCGCGGATGCGCGGGCCGGGGTCGGCGACCCGGTTCCCGGGAGTCGTGCCGATCTCGTCCCATTCGACGCCGGGCGTCTGCCGCTTGGCCTCACGGATCTGCGCGGAGCTCATGCCGCCGCCGCCGCTTCCCGCGAGCACCAGGACTCGCGTGATGGGGCCGGGCCCGCGGCCCGTCGAGCGCTCGGCTGCGGAGATCGCGCCGACCGCGTGCAGGCGAGCCAGCACCCGAGCGGATGCGCCGGGCAGCATGCCCTCCGCGCTCGCGGGCCAGGCGGCGAGGACGGCATCCGACAGCCCGAATCCGAGGGTGTGCGGCGCGTCGGTGCGCACGCCGGGCAGCGCGACCGAGACCACGGGGACGCCGTGCAGGCGGGCGAGTGCCGCGACCTCCACCGACACGTCGGAGACGAAGAGGGTGGGCGCGGCGTCGGCGATCCAGGCGGAGATGCGAGCCATGCGCCGCCGCATGCCCTCGTCATCGACGGGGGCCCAGTGCAGTGCGCCGTTCGCCGTGGGCTCGAGCGGCGAGACAGCGAGATCGTCGCGCTCGAGCCGGATCCAGGGGCCGAGCCAGGCCTCGGGTTTCGGCAGCGTCGAGAGCCCCGTCACCGGGGTCGTGCACTCGCGTGCGATGGCGAGCGCACGTCGCGCGTGCCCGCCGCCTCGGTGGTGCACGTAGTAGCCGATGCTTCCCGTCTCGGACGAGCCTGTGTCGCTCATGCCGCTTCCTGCCTCTCACTCTGTGCGCCGCCGAGCAGCGCCTCGTACTCGTCGACCATCCGCTCGAGGGAGCAGAAGGCGACCGCGCGCTCCCGCGCACCCTCGCGGGGCAGCCTCGCGGCCTCGAGCAGCGCGGCGGCGAGAGCCGGCACGTCGTCGCGGGCCGCGAGCCTGCCGCTGCGCTCGTCGATGATCTGCGGCAGCGCGCCCCGATCGAAGGCGGCGACGGGCGTGCCGGCGGCGAGCGACTCGGCCGCGACGAGGCCGTACGGCTCGTCCCACCTCGGCGTCACGAGCGTCACGCTCGCCCGCCCGAGATGCTCGAAGAGGGTGGCCTGCTCGAGGTGCCCGAGGTACCGGATGCGCCCACCGAGTCGGGGGCGGATGCTGCGCTCGAAGTACTCGGGGTCGAAGATCGGCCCGGCGATGTCGAGGTCGACCTGCGCGAGCTCGGCGGCCGCGATCGCCAGATCCAGTCCCTTCTCCGGCACGATGCGACCGGACCAGAACGCGGCACCGCCGCCCGGCCCAGGCAGGAGACGGTCGGTGTCGACGCCGTTGAGGATCACGGTGCTCTCGACGCTCCCGGCCCAGGCGTCCCGCATGTGCGAGCTGACGGCGATAAACGTCCCGGTGGACCCGCTGATGCGGACGGCCGACTCGATCCACCCGACGGGCGGCGTGTGCAGCGTCGTGAAGAAGGGCACCCCGAGCAGTCCGGACATGGCGACGGGAAGGTGGTGGATGCTGACGTTGAGCACCGCGTCGAAGCGCGCCGTCGCGGTCTGGGCGAGGTCGAGCATGAGCGCCAGGTATGCGTGGTGCTCGTGCATCCACTCCACGGGCATCGCGCCCACGTCCTGGCGTGCCGTCTCGCTCATCGTGAAGCTCTCGACGGCGAGGTGCTCGACGCCCAGGGCGGGGTCCGAGCCGGGGGCCGCGAAGAGCGTCACCTGGTGGCCGCGACGCTTGAGCGCCAGGATCAGGGCATGGGTGTGCGACTCGAGCCCGCCGGCGAAGGGCTCGCTGATGGGGAAGCGGGAGGGGCCGATGACACAGATTCTCAACTCGCCACACGCTCCAGGCTCAGGACGGACGTGTACACGTCGTGGTGCGCGGCCGCGATCCGGCTGCGTTCGGCGGCACGCGCCTCGGGGTCGGGGCGTCGAGTCTGCGCGCGGGCTGCTGCGAGCACCGCGGCCTGTAGCGAGCCGACGTCGAGGGTGCCGGTGGGGTCCCGGTGGTACTCGAAGACGGGACCCTGATCGGCGAAGTAGCCCACGTCGGGCGCGATGACGGCCGTGCCGAGGTCTCGGCACGCCTCCATCCAGCCGGAATGCGTGCCGAATCGGTAGGGGAGCACCGAGGCGTCGAGCGACGCCAGGTAGTGCCACAGCTCCGTGTCGCTCAGGTAGTCGTGGATGCGCAGCTGGATGCGCCCAGCGTCGGCGAGCTCGCGGAGCCGGGCCGAGAGCTCCGGCTCGAACTTCGCGCCGGTGGGGTCGAGGAGCTCGCGGTGCCCGTTGACGAGCACGTCGAGGGTCTCCTCCCGAGCGCTGAGGTCGACGAGCGCCTCGATGACGGGCAGCGGATCCAGGCTCGCGCGCAGGCTCTTCGCGTGCACGCCGACGCGGAACCGTCCGGCGGATGCGGCGCGCCCGTCGATGGCGGCCTTCGCTTCGTCCGGCCCCACGATGTGCGGGTGCGGTACGACGATCGGGCGGCGCCCCCAGCGGCGCTCGATCTCATCGGCGGCGCCTGCCGTGAGCGTGATGAGCCCATCCGCGGCCGGGATCAGGATGTCCAGGTGGGCGGTGTGCGCGTCCGGGGTGTCGTGGTGCGGGTTCGTGAGGTCGTGCACCGTGTAGACGAGCGGCTTGCCGTGCCTGAGCAGGGCCTCCACGATCGACCGGAGGGAGGCGGCGGAGAGGGCGTCGAAGCCGAAGTGCACGTGGAACACGTCGAACTCCGCGGCGTGCTCGTCGATCCAGTTCGAGTCGAGCATGACCGGTGGCCACCAGCGATCCGTGGCGGCTCGGCCGGACCCATCAGGGTGCGGGTCTGCAAGGCGGACCACCCGATGTGAGGAGGGCGCGGAGGAGACGGGAGCGAGGTGCCTGACGTAGACGTGTCCCGAGGGGACGCTCGCAACCCGGATGGCTCGGCTCGTGTCGCCGAGGAGTTCTGAAGTGCTGAGGGATGCCACTTATCCACATAACCAGGACAAGTGGAGGAGCGTGCGACTCTTGACAGTCCTCGGCCTCCGTGCATGCGTCGGCGGCTTCGTGCCGCTGACGGGTCAGTCGCCCGGGTACGGCTCCACGACCACGATGCCGACCCCGGGTCCGACCAGCAGATTCGCGGGCTCGAGGCGTCCCTCGCCGCGGTCGCCGCGCACCCAGAACCACTCGCCGGCGGCCACTCGGGCGAGGATGTCCTCGCGGAAGGCGTCGACGTCGGCGACGAGCTTCGAGAACGTCTCACCCTGGTAGAGCAGCTCGATCCTGGTTGACGTGCTCATGTTCATGAGGTCCTCTCTGCGGGTTCGGCGATGACGGCGAGGCCCGCCTGCGAGTTGGCGCCCTGCACGAGCGCCTCGACCCACGAGCGGTTGATGTGCACCTGCCTGCTGCCAAGGAACTTGAAGCGGATGGGCACGGCCGGGTGCATCCATACGGTGCTTCGACCGTCCCCGCCGGCGTTGTTGTCCTTCCAGCTGAAGAAGAACGACTCTCCGCGGCGCAGCTTCGTGCCGATCGCGAGCTGGAGGTGTGCCAGCAGGCGGTCCTCGAAGTCGACGGTGACCTCGGAGTTGTAGATGAACTTCCCCACGCTGGATCCTGCTTTCTTGTCACTGGCACATGGTGTGCGCCGTCCATTATCACTCGCAGAGCGCCGACCTGTGGCCAGGGCGCCCGATCAGAGTTCGTCGAGCCAATCCGGATGGGGCACGCGCGGGTCGTTCGAGGAGCCTTCCTCGACGAGCCCCTCTGGCGCGTAGCTCTTGTTCTCGAGCTCGGCCCGCAGCTTCGTGAAGGTGGCGAGGGCCTGGCTGTCGTCGAACTCCGGGACCTCGGTGTCGACCGTCTCGGTGGCGATCTGGCTCGACGGACCGACGAGCACGGAGAGCATGTTCGAGGTGCCGTCCGCGTGCCGCACGGGGATCTCGACGATGCCGGCCTGGTGCACCTCGGCGAGTGCCGCCGCATATCCCACGAGCTCTCGCGCGATCTTCGTGCTCGTGAAGTAGACACCACCTGCGTAGTGAAGCTGATCCATCGTTCCCCCAGACGGTCGCGGGCGTGCGTGATTTTCTGAGTCTCCCAGCCCCACTTGGGTGTGCTCGGAGTATTGCATTCTGATTCGTTGTATGAAGCTGATTCCGGGCTTTGCCAAATCGAAACCTGGCGTTCATCGCTCCGCCGCTACGCTCAGTGAAGTTCCTATGTATCGGCAGTGCCTGATTGGAGTCCGTGATGTCTACCCCTCAGCTCGACGCCCCGCTCTACCCACCGCTCTACGGAGCCAGCTTCGGGCAGGCGGTGAAGCGCTTCTTCAAGAAGTACGCCGTCTTCTCTGGCCGCGCGAGCCGCAGCGAGTACTGGTGGTGGTGGCTCTTCGGCGTCATCGTCAACGCCGTGTTCTTCCTCATCGGCTCGCTCACCGGCACGACCTCGGTCGACACCACAGAGGGATTCTCGGCGGCGACCCTCGGCAACCCCGTTGTCACGGTCATCCAGTCGATCTGGGGTCTCGCGATCCTCATCCCTGGCCTCGCCCTGCTCTTCCGCCGCCTGCACGACACGAACCGCTCCGGCTGGTGGTGGCTGATCCTGCTCGTGCCGCTGGCCGGTCCGATCATCATGCTCGTGTTCCTGATCGGCGACTCGCGTCCAGAGGGCGCACGGTTCGACACCCAGTAGCCTCCCGCTCCGCACAGACACGAAATCGCCGCCCTCATTCGAGGGCGGCGATTTCGTCGTTCGGGGCGGGAGGCGCCAGATCAGCGTTCGGGGTTCACGGCCTCGGCCACGGCGCCGAACCGGCCGAGCAGCCCGGAGAACACGCGCAGCTCGTCCGGCGTCCAGTCGCGCAGCACGGCGTGCAGCCGGTGCCGGTTGCGGGCCCGCACCTCGGTGACCCGCTCGACCGCGAAGGCGGTTGGGGTGAGGATGCGCGCGCGCCCGTCGTTCGGGTCCGCCCCGACGGTGAGCAGCTCGAACTCCTCGAGCATCCGAACCTGGCGGCTCATGACGCTCTTGTCGATCGCGAGCTGCTCGCCGAGGGTGCCGACGTGCGCGGTCTCGTGCTGCACGAGCGCCGAGAGGATCTTGTAGCCGATGGGCTGCAGCGAAGGATGCACGGCGACCGCGGACTCGCTCCACGTGGTGCGAACGCGCCGGTAGAACGTGCCGAGCTCCGACTCCACCGAGGCGATCGCCTCGGCGAAGTCGGCGTCGTCGGGTGACTCAGGCATGATGGCCATCCTAGGTGCGGTCTGCCTGCCGTCCCGAGTCCCCGAGGATCGGGATGGCGCCGGTGCGCGGGATGCCGACCATCGCCTCAGCGACCTCGACGAGATCCTCGGAGGTCGACTCCGCGGCCTTCTCGCGGGTCTGCGGCGACGCGTCCGCCTCGCTGCCGGAAGGGGAGGTCTCCTCGCCCTTGGCTCGCTGCACGGCGTTCTGCGTGCCGAGCTGGGCGTTCGGCAGGAAGGAGACGGCGATGAGCGTGACGATCGCGAGCGGCAGGGCTGCCAGGAAGATCGCGCCGACCGAGGTCCCGTAGGCGTCCTCGACGAGGACCCGCAGCCAGTCGGGCAGCGTCGCGAGCTGCGGGATGCTGCCACCCGCGAGCGACTGCGCGGCTGCGGCCTGCTGCTCCGGCGGCAGAGCGCGGACGCTGGTGGAGATCGTGTCTGCCACGACGGTTCCCAGGATCGAGCCCATGACGGAGACGCCGATCGTGCCGCCCAGGCTGCGGAAGAAGGTGACGGCGCTCGTCGCGACGCCCATGTTCTTGACCTCTGCCTTGTTCTGGACGACGAGGACCAGGTTCTGCATGACCATGCCGACGCCGGCGCCGAGCGCGAACATCGAGACGCCCACGTACAGGTATGGCGTGTCGTAGTGGAGGCGGCTCAGCAGGAAGAGCCCGACGACCATGAGCGCGCTGCCCGTGACGACGAACGCCTTCCACTTGCCGCGGCGGCTGATGAGGTTGCCCACGATGGTGGACGCGACGAGGAGACCCGCCATCATCGGGATCGTGAGGATGCCGGACTCGGTCGGGGTCGCACCGCGAGCGAGCTGCATGTACTGGCTCAGGAAGACGCTCGTGCCGAACATGGCGACGCCGACGGAGACGCTCGCGATGACGGCGAGCGTGAACGTGCGGTCGCGGAAGAGCGTGAGCGGGATGAGCGGCTCCTTGACGCGGAGCTCGACGAGGATCGCGATGACCAGGAGGAGGACGCCGCCGCCGACCATGAGGTACGAGGGCAGGGAGTTCCACTCGAACTGCGTGCCCGCGAGGGTCACCCAGATGAGGAGCAGGGACACACCGCTCGAGATGAGCACGATGCCGTAGTAGTCGATGCTCACCTTGCGCTTCTTCGGCTTCGGCAGGTGCAGGGTGACCTGCAGCAGGATGAGCGCGATCACTGCGAAGGGGAGGCCGACGAAGAAGTTCCAGCGCCACCCGAAGGCGTCGGTGATGACGCCGCCGAGGAGGGGGCCGCCGACGGTGGCCAGCGCCATGACGGCGCCGAAGAAGCCGGCGTAGCGGCCGCGCTCGCGCGGGCTGAGGATATCCGCCATGACGATCTGGCTGAGCGCGCCGAGTCCGCCGGCGCCGAGGCCCTGGAAGACGCGCATGGTGATGAGCATCGCGGGATCCTGCGCGAAGCCGGCGATCGCCGAGCTCACGACGAAGATGACGAGCGCGATCTGCAGGAGGAGCTTGCGGTTCGTGAGGTCGGCGAGCTTGCCCCAGATCGGGGTGGAGACGGTGGTCGCGAGCAGGGTTGCCGTGACGACCCAGGTGAACGCGCTCTGGTCGCCCTTGAGGTCGCTGATGATGAGCGGCAGCGAGGTGCTCACGACGGTCGACGCGAGCATCGACACGAACATGCCGAGCATGAGGCCGGAGAGGGCCTGCAGTACCTGACGGTGGCTCATTCCGGATTCGGTGAGCTCAGCGGCTGGCTTGGAGCTGGATCTGGGGTTCTTGCTGGACGACATCGACGCGGGGCCTCCTGGTAGTTGACAACGGTCAACCATACTCAGATGGTTGACCGTCGTCAACTACCAGAAAGGGCCCCGCGAACGGGGCCCTTTGCTGCATGCTCGAGACGCCGGAACGTGGCGTCTCGAGGGGTACTGCTAGTCGATCTTGCGCTTGAGGTTGTCGAGACCCTCCTTGGCGGCGTCCTTGACGTCCTCGATCTTCTCCTTGAAGCCCGCCTTCGTCTGGTCGGAGCGGCCCTCAGCCTTCAGCGACTCGTCTCCGGTGACCGCGCCAGCGGCCTCCTTCGCGCGTCCGCCGAGGTCTTCTGACTTGTTCTGAATACGATCGTCGATTCCCATGAGGGGATGCTCTCAGGCGAACTTGGACGCCGCCTGTGGCGGAGTGGGGCTCAAGGCTGCGCGTGCCGATCCGCGGTGATCGACAGGGCCTCGAACACGGCGGCGACCGCCTCGTCGTCGCTCACCCCCAGCTCACGCGCCTCGACGGCGAAGGCCCTCGCGGCCGCCGTCAGTCGCACATCGCCGTTCCTGCCGTCCGCGGTCACGAACGTGCCAGCGCGGCCGCGGCCGACGACGACGCCCTGCTCCTCGAGGGCCGTGTAGCACTTCGCCACGGTTCCAGGCGCGACGCCGAGCGTCTCCGCCAGTGCACGCACCGGCGGCAGCCGCTCGCCGGCGAGCAGGTCGCCTCGCTCGACGGCGTCGATGATGGCCTCCCGCAGCTGCCGTCCTGGAGGGCTCGATGTGTCGCCCCCGAGGGTCAGGGAGGCGAAGAAATCAGCGGCGCTCACTGGCGCGGCCGCTTGCCTGGGCTTGTGTTCTCGTCGACGGCGGTGTCGGAGCCGAGCGAGATCTCTTCGTCGTCGTCCGGGTCGACGAGGTCGTCGAACATCGCAGCACTCGCCGCGTTCGCCGCCAGGTCGTGCTTCTTCTCGCGCTGGGGTCCGAATCCGAGCCACTTGCGTGTCGGGTAGTGGAGCTTCTCGCGCCGCCACCACAGCGTCGCGAGCACCAGCGTCGCGACGCTCGGCAGGAGCGCAAGCCACGCGCCGTAGGCGATCGGGTACTGGCCGTTCGCAGCATCCACGCGGAGGGTCGCGAAGGCGAAGAGGAACAGGATCCCGAGTGTCGCGAAGGCGGCGTAGAGCTGGAGGATTTTCGCGGAGATGACCGCGACCCCGGAGATGCGGAGGATCAGGACGACGACGAGCCCGATCAGCGGCAGCGTCGGCACGAGGCCGAAGAGGAACGTGCCGAACCAGTTGTAGCCGAGCGCCTCATCCATCTGGCTCAGTCCCGTGCCGGCGACCAGGAGCTGCCAGCCGTTCAGGGTCGGCGCGATGCGGTTGAGGGGGATCTCGGAGTTCCACCAGGGGAAGAACATCGTCACGACCAGCAGGACCGCCAGTACGCCGAAGGCGATCTGCTTCGGGCGGTAGGCCGGGTACGACGACATCGCCGCCGTGTCCTCGACCAGCGAATCGTCCTCGTGCGCAGTAGCCATGCCCCCAGCCTACGAGGCAGGTTCGCAATCGTGGCTCCGAACGCGCAGACTGGATGCGGTCCGCACGGGCCAGCAAGGCGCAGTCGGCGAGAGGGGCAGCATGACGCAACGACACCACAGGCCCGTCCGCGTGCCATCGCAGGCATTCGAGGCGCTCGTCGGCGCCGACGACCCAGCAGCGGTGAGCCGCGTCGCGCACGACACGGCCCGGGCGCTCCTGCAGCGAGCCCGTGGCGAGGGCGACCAGGCGGTCGTCGCGCGCCTCGTGGCCTACGCCGACGAGAACGGCATCGACGAGATCGCCGAGCTCTGGGCCGGTGCCACCTCGCGTTCCCTGCCAGGCGCGCTCTGGCGCCTCTACCTGCTGCGGCAGGCCGTGCGCGCCAATCCGGCCGAAGCGAGCTACCTCTTCCGCCGAGGCTACGAGGTCGACCGCTCCATCAGCTCCGTGGTCGCAGGTGCCGCGACCCCCACCGGGCCGGAGGAGGTCGTCGCCCTCGCCGACGTCATCCTGCATGGCGCCTTCTCCGGTGACTTCGCCATCGCCCTCGAGCGAGCCGCCGCGTTCTGCCGCGTCATGTCGCAGGGGGCGACGAGCCTCGCGAAGGACGAGGAGAGCGTCGTGCCAGCCAGGGCGCGCCAGTCGACGCGACGTGCCATCCGGTACCTGGAGATGGGCGACGACCTGCACGCCTCCGCGGGTCTCTGGCGCATCGACGCGCTCGACTGAACGATCGGCCGAGGCGCCTCGTCGCGGCTAGGACTCTCGGCTCAGCGTGACCGCCTGACGTCCTGCGCGGTTGCCCGAGCGGAGTCCGCGCGCGAGCTCGACGGCGGCAGCGGTGAGTCTCGTCACCTCGGCCCAGTCCTGCTGGTCGACGGCAGACGGTGGGAGCATCCACGAGCCGCCCACGGCGAGCACCGCCGCGATGGCGAGGTAGTCGCCGAGGTTCGCGGCGTTCACTCCGCCGGTGGGCACGAATCTCACGTCGCCGAACGGCGCGGAGAGGGCGGCGATCGCCTTGGCGCCCCCATTCGTCTCTGCGGGGAAGAACTTCACCGTCTCGATGCCCAGCTCCAGGGCGGCCTGCACCTCGGTCGCGGAGGTTGCGCCAGGGAGGACCGGGATGTCGTGGGCCCTGCACCGCTCGACGACGGCACGGCTCAGGCCGGGGGAGACGATGAACGAGGCTCCCGCATCCACGGCGATGTCGACCTGTGCTGGGGTGAGCACCGTTCCGGCGCCGACGAGCACTCCGCCGCGGGCGGCGAGAGCGGCGATCGTCGAGGCGGCGGCGCTCGTCCGGAAGGTCACCTCGGCGACCGGGAGCCCACCGTCGGCGAGTGCCTCCGCGATGCCGAGGCCCTCGGCGGTGGTCTTCGCGGAGACCACGGGAACGATCGAGTGCTCGGCGAGACGAGCAAGGATTTCGTGCAAGAGAACCTCCGTTGGCTGCCTTGTGTTCCCAAGTGGAACCCAATGATCATATTATTGGAGATCCTACCGAGAGTCGCCACCGCGCACGGCCCCGATCGGCAACGACGCCCACGAGTGGAGCAGAACCATGAAGATCCTCGCCCTCGAGTCCAGCACCACGTCAGCGAAGACGCTGATCTTCGACTCCGACACCCAGGAGGTGCAGGTGCGGACTCGGCGATTCGAAGTCGCCGGGCCCGACCCTGCCGTCCGCGACGCGGAGGGCATCTTCACCCAGCTCATCGCCCTCGCCCGTGAATCCGTCCGCGGGCACGACGTCGACGCCCTGGTGCTGTCGAACACGTACCACGGCCTCGGGCTCGTGACCCAGGACCTCCAAGCGGCCACGCCCGTCTACGAGTGGCCCTTCACGGGAGCCCAGGGGCTCTGCGCCGAACTGCGCGGCGATGCCGAGCTCACCACCTGGTTCTACGAGCGCACGGGGTGCATGGTGAACGCCAGCTACCCCGCCTTCAAGCTCGCCTACCTGGCCCGCCAGGGCGTGGAGATCGCCGGGCGCAAGGTCATGGACCAGGGGAGCTTCAACTTCCTGAGGCTCACCGGCCTCCCGTGGACGAGCTACTCCCTCGCCTCGGGAACCGGCCTGCTCAACGTCCGCACCTCCGACTGGGACCTCGAGATCCTCGAGACCCTCGGCGTCGCCGGCGTCGACTTCCCCGAACTGCACGACAGCGAGGAATCCGCCCCGCTGCTCGCCGACGTCGCGACCTACCTCGGCATCCGCCCCGGAATTCCCGTCCTCGTCCCCGGACCGGATGGCGGCCTCAGCCAGGTCGGCGACCTCGCCGGGCTCCCCGGCGACATGACGTTCTCCATGGGAACCAGCGGCGCCATGCGGTTCGCGACCCTCGAGCCGTCCCTCTCCCCGCGGCTCAGCACCTGGGCCTACCGCTCCCCGCTCGGCTGGCTCAGCGGCGCCGCCACGAGCGGATGCACGAACTGCGTCGACTGGGCGAAGGACAGGTTCTTCGGCTCGGACGCCCAGTTCTCCGAGATCGAACCCCAGCTCGTTCAGGGACGGGACGAGCTGCCGACCTTCCTGCCCTTCCTCTACGGCGAACGGTGCCCAGGCTGGCAGGACCAGCGGCTCGGCGGGTTCGTCGGCCTCGAGCCCCGGCACGGGCGCGTCGACATGTACCAGGCCGTGCTGCAGGGAGTTGTGCTCTCGCTCTACCACTGCTTCCGCGAGCTCACCGCGATCAACGGCATGCCGACCCGCGTCCTCCTCTCCGGCGGAGTCCTCTCCTCGCCGTTCTGGACCCAGATGACGGCAGACGCCTTCGGGGTCGAGATGGAGGTGTCGTCGCTGCAGCACAGCTCGGTGGTCGGCGCCGTTCGCCTCGGGCTCCGCGCCGCCGGACTCAGCGAGGACCAGCCGGCGTTCCGGAACACGGAGACGCAGCGAGTCATCCCGAACCCCGCCATGCGGGACTACTACGACCGCGCCTTCGCCAAGTACCTCGACGCCTACGACCGCACGAGCACCGCACCGGATGCGCGTGCTGAGTCCCTCACCGGAGGCAACGCCTGATGCGCATCCTGATCACCCCCACCTCGCTGAGCCGAACTCCGGACGCCGAAGTGCTCGCCCCGCTGCGGGACATGGCCGACGAGCTGATCTTCAACACGCTCGGGCGCCCGCTCACCTCCGCCGAGCTCGCTGAAGCCCTGCCCGGGATCGACGGCGTCATCGCCGGCCTCGACACCTACGATGCGGCGGCGCTCGCGGGAGCCGACCGCCTCCGGGTGATCTCCAGGTACGGTGTCGGCGTCAACAACGTCGACCTGGCAGCCGCAGCGGGGAAGGGCATCCACGTCACCAGGACGCCCGGGGCCAACGCCTCCGCGGTCGCCGAGCTCGCGATCGGCCTCGCCTTCGCCGTCGCCAGAGAGATCCCCAGGCTGCACGCGGAGGTCGCAGACGGCGGCTGGCCGCGAGGCAGCGGCATCGAGCTCGGCGGGCGCACCTTCGGGGTCGTCGGCTTCGGCGCGATCGGCCGGATCGTCGCCGAACGAGCCCGCGGCATCGGGATGCACGTGCTCGCCTACGACCCATTCGTGCCGGCCGCCGCCATCGCAGAGACCGGAGCTGCGCCAGCCAGCCTCGACGAGCTCTTCCGAGCAGCCGACGTCGTCAGCCTGCACGTGCCGCTCCTCGAGAGCACCCGCCACGTCGCCGACGCCGCACGCATCGCGGCCATGAAGCCAGGGGCCATCCTGCTCAACACCTCGCGCGGTGGCCTCATCGACGAGGCGGCTGCCCGCGAGGCGCTCGATGCCGGGCACCTCTTCGGGGTCGGCCTCGACGCCTACGAGACGGAGCCGCCGCAGGACTCGCCGCTGCTCGGCCACCCGAGGGTCGTCGCGACGCCGCACAGCGGGGCGCACACGGCCGAGGCGGTCGCCAGAATGGCGAGCGGGGCCATCCAGAACCTCGTCGAGGAGCTCTCCGGACGGCCCAGCGTGCATCGCGTCTAGGGTGTGTTGGGCGTCTCCGATTCGAGCTCGGGGGCCTCGCCGATGGCTGCGTCGTGGATGATGAGCACCTCGCCCAGGATCGTGTCGAGGTAGCCCTTCGAGTGCCTCTCGGCGGCGAGGGGGTCGCCGTCCGCGATCGCCTGCGCGGTGAGCACGTGGTTGTGCAGGGCGTCGTGCAGCGGCCTCGCCGGCGTGAGGCCCAGGTTCGCGCGGCCGGCGAGCACCTGGGAGATCGGCTCCTTGACGGCCGCGAGCAGCGCGTTGCCGCTCGCATCCAGGATCAGGTCGTGGAACTCGATGTCTGCCTGCAGGTACTCAGGGGAGTCGCCGCGCTCGCTGGCACCGAGGGCCTGCAGCTGCGCGGCGAGCTCGAGCAGGCGAGTCCGCTCGCGCTGCGAGGCCCGCGAGGCGGCGAGCTTCGCGGCGACCGGCTCGATCGCCGATCGGAGCTCGGTGAGCGCGACGAGCTGCTGGCTGCGGCTGTTCCCTCGCAGCCGCCAGCGGATGAGCGTCGTGTCGAGGGCGTTCCATTCGCGCGTGGGCTGGACGGTGATGCCGACTCGTCTCCGCGAGACGAGGAGCCCCATGGATTCCAGGACTCGGACGGCTTCGCGCACGACGGTGCGGGACACCGCGTAGTGGTCCTCGAGAGCCGCGAGGGTGAGGACCTGGCCAGCCTCGAGCTCGCCTCCCGCGATGCGGACGCCGAGGTCGTCGAGCACCGACCCGTGCACTGCCTGCGCCATGCGCACCTCTCCTCGCTCACCGCAACGATATAGATATGATCACAACTTGAAATAAGTATGATCATTATGCGAGGCTCGAACCACACTGAGTGTCGCCAGAACCCGCGTTCCGAATCATCGCAGATCGCGAACGGCCTCACCCTCACGGCACCGCTGCACGGTCGCACGGTCCGAATTCCAGAAATCGACGGAGATCACCATGGAAGAAGAATGGACCCAGACACTGGGCACCGCACCGCTGCTCGGCATCGCAGCAGGAGCCATCGCGCTCATCCTGATCCTCATCATCCGCTTCAGGCTCCACGCGTTCCTGACCCTGGTGATCGTGTCGCTCCTCACGGCGCTCGTCGCGGGCGTCCCCGTCTCGGCCGTCGCGAGCACCCTCACCGGCGGCTTCGGCAGCACCCTCGCGACCGTCGCGCTCCTCATCGGCTTCGGCGCGATGCTCGGCCGCCTCATCGAGCACTCCGGCGGCGCCAAAGCCCTCGCTGACAAGCTCGTCGACGTCTTCGGCGAGAAGCGAGCCCCCTTCGCGCTCGGCATCGCCTCGCTTATCCTCGGCTTCCCGATGTTCTTCGACGCCGGCCTCATCATGATGCTGCCCATCGTCTTCGCCGTCGCACGCCGGGTCTCGGGCAACAACGTCCTCCTCTTCGGTATCCCCGCGGCGGCCGCCTTCTCGGTCATGCACGTGTTCCTCCCGCCGCACCCCGGCCCCGTCGCCGCCACCGAGCTCTACGAAGCCAACCTCGGCGTCGTCCTCCTGCTCGGCCTCATCATCGTGTTCCCGCTCTGGTACGTCTCCGGTTACCTGTGGGGCAAGTTCGTCGCCAAGCGCATCCAGCTCCCCGTCCCCGCGCTCTTCGGCGACCTCGACGAGGACCAGCCGAAGAACCCGCCGAAGGTCTCCACGATCATCCTGCTGCTCCTGCTGCCGATGGTCCTCATCTTCCTCAACACGGGCATCTCGGCCCTCGCCAGCGCCGGAGTCGTCGACGGCGACGCGATCTGGGCCCAGGCCGCGGTCCTCCTCGGCAACTCGCCCATCGCGCTCCTCATCGCAGTCGTCACGGCCAGCATCGTCCTCGGCACGCGCCGCGGCGAGAACGGCACCGCGCTCGAGAAGATCCTCGACTCCTCCCTCGGGCCGATCTGCTCCGTCATCCTCATCACCGGCGCCGGTGGAATGTTCGGCGGCGTCCTGCGCGCCTCCGGCATCGGCGACGCGCTCGCCGACACGCTCAGCGACCTCGGCCTCCCGCTCATCGTCGCGGCCTACGTCATCGCCGTCGTCATCCGCGTCGCCCAGGGCTCGGCGACCGTCGCCCTCGTCACCGCGGCGGGCCTCATCGCCCCCGCAGTCGTCGCGGCCGACCTCAACGACTTCCAGGTCGCCACGATCGTGCTCGCCACCGCCGCGGGCTCGGTCTTCGCCGGCCACGTCAACGACTCCGGCTTCTGGCTCGTCGGTCGCCTCATGGGCATGGATGTGAAGACGACGCTCAAGACCTGGACGGTGCAGCAGACCATCGAGTCGGTCACGGCGTTCGCGTTCGTGCTCGTCATCTTCTTGGTCGCGTCGCTCTTCTGAGCCTGACCCGGAACGCCCCGTCTGCGTGACACCACCTCACAGAGCAGGAACAGCATGGATCTCTTCACCCTCACGGGCAAGCTCGCCCTCATCACCGGGTCATCGCGCGGCCTCGGCCGTTCGCTCGCCACGGCGCTCGCCGACGCTGGCAGCACGATCATCCTCCACGGTCGGGACACCGAGGCGCTCGCGACGGCAGCCGCCGAGCTCGAGGAGCGCACGGGACGCCCCGCGCACATCGTCTCCTTCGACGTCACCGACGCGGCTTCCGTCGAGGCCGGAATCGCGGCCCTCATCGCCGAGCACGGGGTGCCGGACATCCTCGTCAACAACGCCGGGCTCCAGCGGCGAGCGCCGTTCGCGGAGTTCAAGGTCGAGGATTGGGATGCGCTCGTCGCCGCGAACCTGAGCGGCGTCTTCTACGTCTCCAGGTTCCTGGCCCCCGCCATGATCGAGCGCGGCTCCGGCAAGATCGTCAACATCGGCTCGGTGCAGTCGCTCCTCGCCAGGCAGACGATCGCCCCGTACTCGGCCACGAAGGGCGGCGTCGCCCAGCTGACGAAGGGCATGGCGGCCGACCTCGCCAGACACAACGTGCAGGTCAACGCCATCTCGCCCGGCTACTTCGCGACCGAGATGAACCGAGCCCTCGTCGAGGACGAGCAGTTCAACAGCTGGCTCATCAACCGCACCCCGGCGCAGCGCTGGGGCGCGTTCGAGGAGCTCGCGGGCACCCTGATCTACCTCAGCTCCGACGCCTCGAGCTTCGTGTCGGGGCAGAACATCTTCGTCGACGGCGGCATGACCGCGGTCGTCTGACCCGGTCACCGCCGACCACCTCGCACCAGGACACGCAGGAGACACCATGCGCGCAGCGTTCATCGAAAGCAAGGAAGCACTCGACCTCGCCGAGGTCGACACCCCGGAGCCGGGGGAGGGGCAGGTCCGGATCCGCGTCGACTACGTCGGCATCTGCGGCTCCGACCTCCACTACTACTTCGAAGGCGTCAACGGCGCGTTCGTGGTGCGGGAGCCGCTGGTCCCAGGTCACGAGCTCTCCGGCAGGGTCGACCTCGATCCCCTCGACGAGTTCGCGACCGGTGCCCCCGTCACCGTGCATCCCGCCACGTTCGGCACCCCGAGCCGCGAACTCGAGGACTCGCCGCACCTCTGGCCAGGCGGCGCCTACCTGGGCAGCGCATCCACGACCCCGCACACGCAGGGCGCGCTGAGCGAGTACCTGCTCGTCGACCGCGGCATGCTCCGCAGGCTCCCAGCCACACTGCCGGTCCGACGCGCCGTGCTCGCCGAGCCCCTCGCCGTCGCCCTCCACGCCCTCACCAAGGCGGGAGACCTGACCGGCAAGCGAGTGCTCGTCACGGGGGCCGGCCCCATCGGCCTCCTCACCATCGCCGCAGCCCGCGTCAAGGGCGCAGCGCACATCAGCGCGACCGACGTGCTCGCCGGCCCGCTCGCTCGCGCCTCCGCCATGGGAGCCGCCGAGGTGATCGACGTGAGCCGCGAGCAGGTGCCCGCCGACAGCTTCGACGTGGTCTTCGAATGCTCGGGCGTCGCCGTCTCCGTGTCGAGCGCGTTCGCGGCGGCCAAGCCCGCGGGAACCGTCGTGCAGGTGGGCATGGTCCCGAACGAGCCACGACCCATCAACCTCGCTCCGTTCATCTCCAAGGAGCTGCGCGTCTTCGGCACGTTCCGCTTCAAGGACGAGATCGACGAGGCGATCGTCATCCTCGACGCGCATCCCGAGATCGAGCAGGTCATCACGCACGAGGTGCACGCCGACGACACCGTCACAGCCTTCGGCCTCGCTCGGAACTCGGAGGAGTCGGGCAAGGTCATCGTCGCAGTCTGGCCAGAGGGCTGAGCCGCCACGCCGCCTGTTCGCCGTCAGCCAACACGGTGCACAGCGGCCGTCGATCCCAGTAAACTCGACGACGCCGGGCCGCAGTAACCCCGGGCTCCAATATTCGCCGCTGCGAGCGGCCTTCCGCCGAGAGGCGTTCCTGCGGCCTGGCTTTTCTTCTGCCTCCGCGCCCCGGCGCAGGTCGGCGGCCTCACCTGGCCCTCGCCCGGCCGCCCTCGCCCGCCCTCGCCCGGCCTCGCCCGGCCTCGCCTCGCTCTGGCCCGCGCCCCGCGCCCCCGCACCCCCGCACCCTCGCGCCCTCGCGTCGGCGGTCTCGGGATGGCTTTCACGCTTCGGGATGGGAAGCAACTCATCCGGAAGCGCGAAAGCCATCCCGAAGCGCTTCCGGATGGGACGGGATCCATCCCGGAGCGGCGAAGCCATCCCGAAGCGCTGCCGGTGACGCTCCACGAGGCGGCAGGCAGGGTTGATCGCCGAGGTGACGCACCTCCACTCGGGAGCTCTTTCGTGCCCGCGCCCGGGTCGCGCTCGCGCACGCGCGCGCACGCGTCGGCGGTCTCGAGATGGCTTTCACGCTTCGGGATGGGAAGCAACCCATCCGGATGCGCGAAAGCCATCTCGAGACGTGGCGAGAGACGCGCGACGAGGGTGCGTCGAGCCCGAAGGATGCACGCCGATGCCGGTGCCGGTGCCGGTGCCGGTGCAGGTGCAGGCGCAGGCGCAGCTGCTCGCGCTGCTCGCGCTGCTCGCGCTGCCCGCACGCCGCGCCCGCGCGCCCGCGCGCCCGCGCGCCCGCGCGCCCGCGCGCCCGCGCGCCCGCGCGGATGCCGAGCACGACGGCGGCGGCCCCCGCGATGAACGCCGGGGCCGCAGTCGTGGATCGGGAGAGTGCGGGTCTAGCCGAAGCGGCCCGACACGTAGTCCTCCGTCGCCTGGACGGACGGGTTCTCGAAGATCGTCTTCGTCGTGTCGTACTCGATGAGCTTTCCCGGCATGCCGGTGCCGGCGATGTTGAAGAACGCCGTCTTGTCGGAGACACGCGATGCCTGCTGCATGTTGTGGGTCACGATGACGATCGTGTACTCGGTCTTGAGGTCCTCGATGAGGTCCTCGATCGCGAGCGTCGAGATCGGGTCGAGGGCCGAGCAGGGCTCGTCCATGAGCAGCACGTCGGGGGAGACGGCGATGGCGCGGGCGATGCAGAGACGCTGCTGCTGTCCGCCGGAGAGGCCGGAGCCGGGGAGGTCGAGGCGGTCCTTGACCTCCTTCCACAGGTTGGCTCCCTGCAGCGACTTCTCGACGAGGGCGTCGGCGTCGCTCTTGGAGATCTTCGTGTTGTTGAGCTTCACGCCGGCGAGCACGTTCTCGCGGATCGACATCGTCGGGAACGGGTTCGGGCGCTGGAAGACCATGCCGACCTGGCGACGAACGAGGACGGGGTCGACGCCGGGGCCGTAGAGGTTGTTGCCGTCGATGAGGACCTCACCGTCGACCCACGCCTTCGGGATGACCTCGTGCATGCGGTTGAGCGTGCGGAGGAACGTCGACTTGCCGCAGCCGGATGGGCCGATGAAGGCGGTGACGCTGCGGGGCTCGATGACCATGGAGACGTCTTCGACGGCCTTGAACTTGTCGTAGTAGACGTTGAGGTCGTTGACTTCGATGCGCTTGGACACTGTGTTTCCCTAACTTCCTGGCTGGTCGGCCTGGTCAGTCTGACCGGTTAGCCCTTGGGGGCGAAGAGCTTGGTGATCATGCGTGCGACGAGGTTGAGCAGCATGACGATGATGAGGAGGACGAGTGCGCCTGTCCAGGCGAGGTTGAGCATGTTCTCGGCACCGGCTCCGACCTGCTGCGTGTAGGAGCGGTAGACGAAGACGGGGAGGCTCATCATGGCGCCCTGCGTCATGTTGTAGTTCATGTAGATGTTGAAGCCGGCGGCGATGAGCAGCGGCGCGCTCTCTCCGATGACGCGGGAGATGGCGAGCATGACGCCTGTCGTGATGCCGGCGAGTGCGGTGGGGAGCACGACCTTGGAGATCGTGAGCCACTTCGGCACGCCGAGCGCGTATGAGGCTTCGCGGAGCTCGTTCGGGACGAGGCGGATCATCTCCTCCGAGGAGCGCACGACGGTGGGGATCATGAGCACGGTGAGGGCGATGGAGCCCGCGAGTCCGGTGCGCACGTTGGTGAGCGGGATGCCGAGCGTCTGCAGGATGAGCATGATCATCGTGTAGGCGAACAGGCCGGCGACGATCGACGGGACGCCGGTCATGACATCCACGAAGAAGTTGATGGCCTTGGAGAGGCGCCCCTTGCCGTATTCGACGAGGTAGATCGAGGTGAAGAGCCCGATCGGCACGGAGATGAGGGTCGCGACGAGCGTGATGAGGAGGGTTCCGACGATGGCGTGGATGCCTCCGCCGCCTTCCGTCACGACGCCGACCATCGAGGAGGTGAAGAACGTCATGTCGAAGCGGGCGAGGCCGTTCGCGACGAGGGTGAAGAGCAGGGAGAGCAGCGGCACGAGGGCGAGCACGAACGCGGCGGTGACGAGCGAGGTGACGAAGCGGTTCGTGGCCTGGCGGGGGCCCTCGATGATGCGGGCGATGATCCACTGGCCGGCGATGTAGAAGATCGCGCCGAGGACGGCGAAGCCGGTCCAGTTGAACTCGCCGCCGCCTGCCGCGAGGAGCAGGGTGATCACTGCGGAGAGCGCGAAGCCGCCGACGAGGATCGCGTACGGGCCCCATTTGGGGAGGCGGCCGTGCGTGAGCGGGTTGATCATCTCGGGAGACGTCTGGTTCTGGGCTGGTTTCTGCAATGTTGACGTCATCAGTTGGCTCCTGAGAATTCCTTGCGGCGGCTCACGATCCATCGTGCGAGGGAGTTCACGAGGAGGGTGATGGCGAAGAGCACGAGACCGGATGCGATGAGCACGTTGATGTCGAGGTTCGACGCTTCCGGGAAGGAGAGGGCGATGTTGGCGGCGATCGTCGACGGGTTGGTGTTCGACGTCAGCTGGAAGGTGATCACGCCGGTCGCGGAGAGGACCATGGCGACGGCCATCGTCTCGCCGAGGGCGCGGCCGAGGCCGAGCATGATGGAGGAGACCATTCCGCCGCGTGCGAAGGGCAGGACGGCCATCTTGACCATCTCCCAGCGCGTTGCGCCGAGGGCGAGCGATGCCTCTTCGTGGAGTCGCGGCGTCTGGAGGAAGACCTCGCGGGTGAGGGCGGTGACGATGGGGAGCACCATGACGGCGAGCACGATGGCGGCCGTCAGGATGGTGCGGCCCGTGGCCGACACCTGGCCCTGGAAGAAGGGGAGCCAGGAGAGATTCTCGTTGAGCCACACGTAGAACGGCTGCACGAACGGGCCGAGCACGGTTGCACCCCAGAGGCCGAAGACGACCGAGGGGACGGCGGCGAGGAGGTCGATGACGTAGCCGAGGGGGGCGGCGAGCTTGCGCGACGCGTAGTGCGTGATGAAGAGCGCGACGCCGATGGCGACTGGCACTGCCATGAGGAGCGCGAGCAGCGAGGCCCAGAGCGTTCCGAAGATGAGCGGCAGCACGTACCAGAAGAAGTTGCCTTCGGCTTCCGGCTCGGCGAGGTTGGTCGCTCCGGCGACGAAGTGGCTGTTCTCGGCCGCGTCAGGGAAGAAAGCTGGGAGCCCCTGGAAGAGCAGGAAGAAGAACACGGCGGCGAGGATCGCGAGGATGAGCGATCCGGAGAACGTCGAGAGGAAGCTGAAGACGCGGTCGCCCGGGCGCGACTTCGCCTTCACCGATGTGCCCGCGTCTGGGGCGAGTTCTGCAGTCATCTGCTGAGGGTTTCCCTAAGTCAATTGGGTGGAACGAGGCGAGCGGCGGATGAGAGCCGAATCGCCCGGTGCCATGCTTTCACAGCACGGCACCGGGCTGAAACGGATCTTCGGTGCTCGCGGACTACTTGATGGCGTCGACCGCGGCCTGGGCCTGGGTGCGGAGGTCGTCCGAGATGGGCGCGGAGCCCGCGTTCTCGGCGGCCGCATCCTGTGCCTCAGGGCTGATCACGTAGTCGAAGTAGGCCTTGACGTTGGCACCGACGGTGGGGTCGGTGTACTCGGCGCAGCCGATGAGGTACGAGACGAGGACGATCGGGTAGACGCCTTCGGCTGAGCGGTCGAGCTCGAACGAGAGGTCGGTCGCGGCGCGGCCTTCCTCGAGCGTGGAGTTGTCGACGACGGCGGCTGCCGCCTCGGGGGAGAGCTCGACGAACTCGGAGCCCGTCTGGATCGCTGCCGTGCTGAGGTCACCGGCGGCGGATGCGTCGAGGTAGCCGATGGTGCCGTTGCCGGAGGTCAGTGCCTGCTGGACACCGGGGGTCTCCTGGGCGCCTTCACCGCCCGAGATGGGCCAGTCGTCGCTGTCCTCGAAGGTCCACACGTCGGGAGCAGCTTCGACGAGGTACGACGTGAAGTTGCCCGTCGTGCCGGACGTGTCGGAGCGGTGGACCGGCGTGATGGCGAGGTCGGGGAACGTGACGCCGGCGTTGAGCGCGGCGATCTCGGGGGCGTTCCAGTTGGTGATCTCGCCCTTGAAGATCTTGGCGAGGGTCGCGGGGTCGAGGTTGAGCGAGTCGACGCCCTCGACGTTGAACGCGACGGCGATGGGGGAGATGTAGGCGGGGATCTCGACGAGGTCGGTGCCGTCGACGCAGTTGCCGAAGCCGCCTGCCTCGATCTCTTCCATCTTGAAGGCGCGGTCGGAGCCGATGAAGGCCGAGGTGCCGTTCGTGAAGTCGGTGCGGCCGGCGCCGGAGCCGCCGCCGGCGTAGTTGATCTGGATGTTCGGCTGGACGGCGGCGAAGCCGGCGATCCAGGAGGTCTGTGCGGTGCCCTGCGACGATGCGCCGGACGCGGCGAGGGTGCCCGTGAGCTGCGCTTCACCTTCAACTGCGGTTCCCGGCTCTGCTGCGGTTGGCTCGTTGCTGGCGCAAGCCGCAAGCGTGAGTGCGGCGATTGCGGCCATGGCGACCGATGCGCCTACTCGCGTGAACTTCATGGAGTTTCCCTTCGGGGACAGGTGACATTCCTTGGGATCAGTTGCGATCCGTCGGTGACGCTATGCGCGAAGGGTGACGAGGAGGGGCGGGGAAAGTGAACGGGGGGTGAACGGGCTGGGAATGCGCGCAGATTTCTTGCCGCTCCCGCTTACTTCATCTGCTCCAGGACGGGCTCGATCTGCGTCCGGAGCGCATCCGAGATGGGAGCGGAGCCGGCGGCCTCTGCCGAGGCTGACTGGCCTTCCTCGCTCACGACGAAGCTGAAGTAGGCCTTGGCGTTGGTGCCGACTGAGCTGTCGGCGTACTCGGCGCAGCCGATGAGGTAGGAGACGAGCACGATCGGGTAGACGCCAGGCGTCGTTCGGTTCAGCTCGAACGCGAGGTCGGTCGGAGCGCGTCCCGTTTCGATGGTGGAGTTGTCGACGACCGCGGCGGCCGCTTCTGGCGAGAACGGCACGAACTCGCCGCCCGTCTCGACGGAGGCGGTCGTGAGGCCGTCGGCGGCGGACGCATCCATGTAGCCGATCGTGCCGTTGGCGCGCAGGGCCTGCTGCATGCCTGCGCTCTCCTGAGCAGCCTCGCCGCTGTTCACGGGCCACTCGTCGACCTCGCCGTAGCTCCAGGCGTCGCCAGCTGCCTCATCGAGGTACGCCGTGAAGTTGCCGGTCGTGCCCGACTTGTCGGAACGGTGCACTGGCGTGATGGCGAGCGCGGGGAGGGCCGTGTCCGGGTTGAGGGCCGCGATCTCCGGCGCATCCCACGAGTCGATGTCGCCGGAGAAGATGCCGGCGATGGCGGCTGCGTCGAGTCGCAGCTCGTCGACTCCCTCCAGCGCGAACGCGACGGCGATGGGCGAGATGTAGGCGGGGATCTCGACGAGGTTGCTGCCGTCTGCGCAGGCGCGGAACGGGCCTTCCCCGATCTCGTCGATGTCGAACGCGCGGTCCGAGCCGATGAAGGCGGAGGTGCCGTTCTGGAAGTCGGAGCGGCCCGCGCCTGAGCCGCCGCCCGCGTAGTTGACGCGCACATCCGGCTCGATGGGGTAGAAGCCTGCGATCCAGGCCGTCTGCGCGACGCCCTGCGATGACGCACCGGATGCGCTCAGCACGCCGTCGAGGTGCTGCGACCGCGGATCCTTGCTGACCGAGATCTCGTTGAGCGCGCATCCGCTGGTCACGAGGGCGGTGGTTGCGAGGAGCGCCAGGGCGGCGAGTGCTCGGGAGTGGTGCATCGAGATCCTTCTGCCATCAGGGGTCAGGCGAGCCCGGGTCGACCGGGATCGAACTAGGGCCTGAATCAGTATGGACGAGAAGTGGACGCGACGTGACGTGCAGGTGAACGGCGGCGGGCGCGAGGGCTCGCAACCGCGGCCGCGGCTCAGGTGATCGGCCCGTGCGTCTCCGCCGCCACGACGCCCGCTCGCGGGTGGTTGACGGGGACGTGGATGACGGAGCACTCGCCGGTCGACAGCATGGCGTGGCGCGCGAGGGAGCTCGGGCGCGTCGCCGTGTGCAGGGCGATGGAGCGGATGATGGCGGGCATGACGGGGGAGTGGCTGCAGATGACCGTGCTGCGCCGTCTCGAGATGAGCTTGCGCACCACCTCGTCGAGCTCTTCCTCGTCTTTCGTGTACGAACCCTGGGCGATGCTGCGCTCGACCTGGGGGGTCAGGTCGAGCAGTGAGCTGATGGGGGCCACGGTCGAGCGGCAGCGGACGGCATTCGAGGTGATGACCGCTTCCGGGCCGAACGAGCGGAGGATGGGGACGACCGTCTCTGCCTGCTCCAATCCTCGGGCCGTGATGGGGCGCGAGTCGTCGTCGCCCGGCCACGACTGCGGGGGCACGGCCGTCGCGTGGCGGAGCACGAGGATCGCGAAGGTGCGGTGCAGCCCGCGCCGGTACCGGTCGGCGAAGATCTCGAGCACCTCGCGGTCTCGGTCGTAGCTGAGGAGCTTCTTGGCCTTCTTGAGCGATACCCAGTCGATGCCGTCGACCTCGTCGTTCGGCTCGAACACGTGCCCCTCGTACGCGGCGTCGTCGACCTCGGCGGTCCAGTAGTGCACCTCCTTGGGCCTGCCATTCGGCATGACGTACTCGACGTACCCGAGGGGTGCGCCGAGGGTCGCCCGGTAGCCGGTCTCCTCTTCCACCTCTCGGGCGGCCGTCTCCGGGAGCGTCTCTCCGGGGTCGACCTTGCCCTTGGGGAGGGAGTAGTCGCCGTGCCGCCCGCGGTGGATGATGAGCACCTTGAGCTTGTCGTCGGCGATGTCTTCGTGCCACAGCACAGCGCCTGCCGCGTAGACGGTGCGCGAGGCGGCAGGGATGTCGATCGTCATGCGGCTAGGCCAGCGTCGTCGGCCTGCGACGCTTGCTGATGCGTCGCATCATCTCGTCGTGCAGGTCGGTGAGCCGGTCGCCGTTCTCGTCCCTGGCGTGGCGGATCCACTCGGCGTCGGAGCCGAGGTGCCAGGTCGCGGTGGTGTCGGCCATCGCGAGGTCGAACATGCCGCCGATGTCCGCCGCGTGGTTCTCGTCGGTGATGCGCACGAGCGCCTCGATGCGGCGGTCGAGGTTGCGGTGCATCATGTCGGCTGAGCCGATGAACACGCGCTCGTCGCCGTCGTTCGCGAAGCAGAAGATGCGGGAGTGCTCGAGGTAGCGCCCGACGACGGAGCGCACTCGGATGGTCTCGCTGAGGCCGGGGACGCCGGGGCGGAGGCCGCAGATGCCGCGCACCCAGATGTCGACGGGAACGCCAGCCTGGCTGGCGCGGTAGAGCGCGTCGATGATCTCCTCGTCGACCATGGAGTTGACCTTGATGCGGATGCGGCTCGGCTTGCCGTCGAGCGCGTTCTTGCGCTCCTTGTCGATGAGGTTGAGGAGGCCGGGGCGGAGGTGCATGGGGGCGACGAGGAGGCGCGTGAACTTGCGCTCGATGGCGTAGCCAGAGAGCTGGTTGAAGAGGCGCGTGATGTCGCGGGAGATCTTCTCGTTGCACGTGAAGAGCCCGAGGTCCTCGTAGATGCGGCTCGTCTTCGGGTTGTAGTTGCCGGTGCCGATGTGGTTGTACATCTTGAGCTCGTTGTCTTCCTTGCGGATGACCTGCAGCAGCTTGCAGTGGGTCTTGAGCCCGACGGTGCCGTAGACGACGTGCACGCCGGCCTTCTCGAGCTTGCGAGCCCAGACGATGTTGTTCTGCTCGTCGAAGCGTGCCTTGATCTCGACGAGGACCAGCACCTGCTTGCCCGATTCCGCGGCCTTGATGAGGGCGTTGACGATGGGGCTGTCGCCGGAGGTGCGGTACAGGGTCTGCTTGATGGCGAGCACGTTCGGGTCGGCCGCGGCGACCTCGAGGAAGGCCTGCACGCTCGTCGAGAACGCCTCGTACGGGTGCTGCACGAGCACGTCGCGGCGGGCGATGGCGCCGAACATGTCGGCCTTCTCGTCGCTCTCGGACGTCCGGAAGGCGGCTGCGGTGACGGGCACGTGCGTCCGGTACTTGAGGTCGGGCCGGTTGATCGCCCCGAGCGCGAAGAGGCCGCCGAGGTCGAGGGGGCCGGGGAGGACGTACACCTCGTTGTGGGTGATGTCGAGCTCCGTCATGAGCAGCTCGAGGGTCTCGTCGTCCATGTCGTTGGAGACCTCGAGGCGGATGGGCGGGCCGAAGCGGCGGCGCAGGAGCTCCTTCTCGAGGGCCTGCAGGAGGTTCTCGGTCTCGTCCTCCTCGATCGTCATGTCCTCGTTGCGGGTGAGGCGGAACGCGTGGTGGTCGAGGATCTTCATGCCGGGGAAGACGTGCCCGAGGTGCTGGGCGATGAGGTCCTCGAGGAGGATGAAGCGGGCCTTGCCGTGGTCGGACTGCAGCGGGTAGAAGCGCGGCAGCACGGGGGGCACCTTGAGGCGGGCGAACTCCTCCTTCTCGCTGCGGGGGTTGTAGACCCGCACGGAGATGTTGAGGGAGAGGCCCGAGATGTAGGGGAACGGATGCACGGGGTCGACGGCGAGCGGCATCAGCACGGGGAAGATCTGCTCGTCGAAGAGGTCGCCGAGCTCGACGCGCTCGGCGTCGGAGAGCTCGTCCCAGCTGACGATGTGGATACCCTGGTCGGCGAGCTCCGGGCGCACGCTGCCGTTGAAGATCGCGGCGTGCCGCTTCTGCAGCTCGTAGGCCTTCGAGCGGATCGTGTCGAGCGCCTCCTGCGGCGGAACTCCCGCGGGGGTCGGGACGGCGAGGCCGGTCGCGATGCGGCGCTTGAGGCCCGCGACTCGCACCATGAAGAACTCGTCGAGGTTCGACGAGAAGATGGCGAGGAAGTTCGCGCGCTCAAGGAGGGGCGTCGAGGGGTCCTCGCCGAGTTCGAGCACACGCTGGTTGAACGCGAGCCAGCTCAGCTCGCGGTCGACGAAGCGGCTGCGCGGCATCTCCTGCGAGTCTGCACCGGCCTCGGGGGCGCGGAGTTCGATAGTCATGCGGTCATCCTTCCAGGTGTGCGGAGAGGAACGGCGTCTTGTCGTCCGAGTCTCGCGGGAGTTGGTCCCTGTCCTGCAGGAATCGGGGGTTCCTGCCGGTGAAGATCAGCAGAGTCACGCGAACGGATCATGAACGGGTGCGTCGGTACTGCACGTCGATCGAGAGCTGCTCGTAGCCGAGAGAGCGGTAGAGCGAGAGTGCGGCGTCGTTGTCGCCTTCGACGTAGAGGGAGGTGCGCTCGGCACCTGTCGCGTGCATTCGCTCGAGGCCTGCCTGCATGAGCGCTCGGCCGAGCCCGCGGCCGGCGGCCTGGGGGGCGACGCCGACGACGTAGATCTCGACCTCATCGCCTTCGCGCTTGAGCCAGTTGTAGCCGAGCAGCGTGCCGTCGGCGTCGCGCAGCAGGAGGAAGTCGTCGGCGTCGAACCAGTCGGTCGACTGCCGCGCTTGGAGGCCGGGGGCGTCGAGCGCGCCCTGCTCTGGGTGGCTGCGGAAGACGATGGCGTTCAGGGCCAGGAAGTCGTCGGCGTCGGCGGGGGTGAAGGGTGAGATCGAGTATCCCTCGGGGGATGGCGCCGCCTCGGCGTCCGCCGCGGTGAGGGGGCGACCGAGCTTCAGGAGCGTGCGCACGGCGTCGAGGCCACGGGAGGAGGCGAGCGCGGAGGCGCCCGCCAGGTTGCCGTGGGCCCAGAGGACCGGCGCGGCCTCGCCCTCAGCGGCGACGGCGTCGAAGAGCTCGCCGCCAAGGCCTCGCCGCCGGTGCTCCGGATGCACGACGAGCTCTCCCTCGACGGTTCCGTCGTCGAGGTCCCGCGTGAGGGCCGCGGCGATGAGCCTGCCGGCATCGTCGATGGCCGTCAGTCGCCGCTCGCCGAGCGACAGGAGCGTGTCCTCGTTGAACGGGGCGACACCGTCAGCCGCAGTTGCGGCGTCTGCGAGTTCGCGGACCTCCGCACTTCGAGGCGCAGCCGATGCGGCAGTGGAGAGATCGGGCATCGGTGCTCCTAGGGGGTGGTGGCGTCGTCGAGCGATGAGCCGCCGGTGGGGACCGGCTCGTCCCGTGCCGCTTCGCCGTTGCGCAGGAGCCGGTAGCCGACGTTGCGCACCGTGCCGATGACGCTCTCCTGATCGCCGAGCTTGGCGCGCAGTCGTCGCACGTGCACGTCGACCGTGCGCGTGCCGCCGAAGTAGTCGTAGCCCCACACCTCGCTCAGCAGCCGCTCACGCGTGAACACGTGGTCGGGGTGCGAGGCGAGATACCGCAGCAGCTCGAACTCCTTGAACGTCAGGTCGAGGGTGCGCCCTCGATACCTGGCCGTGTAGCTGTGCTCGTCGATCGTCAACGGACCGATGGCGATCGTGCCGCTCGGCTCCTCGACCGCCGCCTGGGGGCGGAGGAGACGGATGCGCGCATCCACCTCGGCCGGCCCGGCCGTTCGCAGGATGACGTCGCCGATGCCCCAGTCGGAGGAGATGGCGGGGAGGCCGCCTTCCGTGATGGCGAGCAGCACAGGAACGGACGACTCGATCGTGTTGAGCACGCCGCACAGGCGCTTCGCGCTCGGGAGGTCGCTCGTGCCATCGATGATGTTCGCGTCCGCCTGGGGAGCGGATGCGAGGGCTGACGCGGTCGGTGGGAGCACCCGGACGCGGTGCGCCAGAAGTGTGAGGGAAGGGAGAGCGTGCTCGACGCCGCCGGCGCTGAACAAGAGGACGTCTGCCAAATGTGGCCTCCTCGATGTTTGGTCGGACTCGCTGGCTAGTCTACGCACCCTCGGGACAGCTCCAGCGTGCACAATGGGGCAATGACCCGCGAACGAGTGAGCATCGGCATCGTCTGGCTGGCTGCAGTGGTCGGAGTGTTCGGCGTTGCGATCCTCGCGGATCCCTCGCGGCACCTGGTCTGGGTGAGCATCCTCATGCTCACGCTCATCTGCCTGACCTGCCTCCTGCAGCTGCGCCTGCAGGAGAGCGACGGGTTCATCATGCGGATGAGTCTCAGCCTGGTCGGAGCCCTGGTCGTGCTTGGCGTCGCCTCGCTCGGCTTCGCGATGCTCGGCGGCGACGCGGTCGTCGGAACACCGAGTCACAGCTGAACCGCGCCGCCCTTCGCGCGCGGCCGCAATGGCTAGGATGGACGGCATGGACACCGTGCTTGTTATCGAAATCATCTTCACCGGCTTGCTGGTGCTCGCGCTCATCGCCATCAGCTTCGTCTCCGTGGTTGTGCTGAAGAACCTCTTCAAGGGTCAGAACTAGCCAGCCCCGTAGGGCGCCGCAGCTGCTGGATCGAGAGGAAACCCCCGATGGTGTACGACATCCCAACTGACCTCCCTCCCGAGATCGTGCCGCTCTCCTGGCTGCTCGGCGTGTGGGAGGGCACTGGCCACGTCGAGTACAAGGTGGGCGAGGAAGTGCGCGAGCAGGCCTTCCGCCAGCGTGTGAGCTTCAGCCACGACGGCCTTCCCTACCTCAACTACTCCGCGCAGCTGTGGCTCGAGGAGGGCACGGGCGACGAGCCCGTGCAGGTGCCGCTCACGGGCGAGACCGGCTTCTGGCGGCTGGCGCGCACGAGGGACGACGGCGACGTCGGTCCCGGCTACCTTCCCCCGACGGCCCCCGCCACCATCACCGATGCGGACGGCGTCGAGGGGCTCCGCGACGACGAGCAGGCGTTCCCGCTCGAGGTCTCCATCGTGCACCCGACCGGACTCCTCGAGCGCTACAGCGGCAGCGCGCGCGGGCCGCGAGTCGACTTGAAGACCGAGGAAGTCCTGCTCGCGCCCGGCGCGAAGGAGTTCACGGCGTCCACCCGCATGTACGGCTACGTGGCGGGGGAGCTGCTGTGGGCCTGGGACATCGCCGCCCTCGGCCAGGAGCTCGCGACCCACGCGTCGGCGAAGCTGGCCAAGCTTGACTGAGCACCCCGTCTCGAACGAGCCCTCGTCTGTCGCCGACGAGCCTCAGCCGGACCGTTCGCCCTTCCTCGCGCTCCCCGGCGCGGTGGATGGTGTCGGCATCGACGCGGGTGTCGCCTGGCACTACGGGCAGGTGACGGCCGACCAGCGTGAGCTCGCAGCGGGCCGCTCCATCGTGGATGCCTCGCACCTCGGTGTCATCCGCCTCACGGGCGCCGACCGGCTCACCTGGCTCGACTCGCTCACCTCGCAGCGGCTCACGACCCTCGAGCCCGGGCAGAGTGCTGAGACGCTGCTCCTCGACATCCAGGGGCACATCGAGCACGGTGCTGCCGTGCTCGACGACGGTACGGCGACCTGGCTCATCACCGAGCGCGAGTCGGCTCCCGTGTTCGCGGCCTGGCTGAACCGGATGCGGTTCCTCCTCGACGTGCAGGTCGCCGAGGTCACGGACCAGTTCGCGGTCGTCGCGACGCTCGGCCAGCTCGACCTCGGTGCGGCGGCCCCCAACGGCACGCCCCTCGTCTGGAACGACCCGTGGGCCACTCCTCCCGCACACGGCTGGAGCTACTCGCAGTTCCCGGTCATCCCCGCCGACGGCGCGGTCGACGCGCACCCCGGAGCCGACTTCCCGGTGAAGCTGCATGTCCTCGAGCGCGCGAGCCTGCAGGGGCTCGTCGACCGCGCACTGGCGGGCGAGCTGCCCGTCGCAGGCATGCACGCGTTCGAGGCGCTCCGCATCGCGGCGCTCCGTCCCCGCCTCGGGGCTGAGGTCGACTCGAGGGCGATCCCGCACGAGTTCGACTGGCTCCGCAGCGCCGTCCACCTCGAGAAGGGCTGCTACCGCGGGCAGGAGACGGTCGCGAAGGTCCACTTCCTCGGTCGTCCGCCGCGCAGGATCGTCCTCCTCGACCTGGACGGCTCGCTCGGCGAGCTTCCCGTGGCCGGCAGCACGCTTTCGGTCGAGGGCGATGCCAAGGCGCAGACGGTCGGACGCATCAGCTCGGTCGCGATCCATCACGAGGACGGCCCCATCGCGTTGGCGCTCGTGAAGCGCTCGCTCGCGGAAGACGCCTCGCTTGTCGTGGAGCTCGCCGACGGGCAGCAGGTCTCGGCGAGCGCGACGACGATCGTGTCGCCGACGGCTGGCCGCGCGGCAGACGTGCCGCGCCTGCCGCGCCTCGAGCGTCGCGGGCAGTAGACATGTCGGCTCCGGCGGCTGGCGTCGGGGCCGCGTTCGCCCGTCTGCGGGCCTCGCTTCCGGCGGTGCTGCAGATCACGGCGGCGGCCTTCGCCGCCTACGCGATCGCGCACTGGGGGCTTGGGCATCCCATCCCGTTCCTCGCCGTGACGGTCGCGATCACGAGCCTCGGCCTGCAGCGCGACGCGCGCCCGCGTCGGGTCTTCGACACGGCGCTCGGCATCACCTTCGGGGTGCTGCTCTCCAACCTCTCGCTCCTGCTCTTCGGGCGCGGCGTGTGGCAGGTGACCGTCGTCCTCGCGGTCGTGCTCCTGCTCGCGCAGCTCGTGCACCCGAGCCCCGGGTTCGCGATCGGCGCCGCCGTGCAGGCGTCGCTGGTGCAGCTCATCCCCGTCCAGGGCGTCGGCGAGTACTCGCGCCTCCTCGACGCGGTCATCGGGGGAGCGGTGGCCATCGCGGCGACCGCGCTCATCCCGCGCAACGCGTCGGCGCTCGCGAAGAACGAGGCCAAGGGGCTCATCGGCGCGCTCGCCCAGGCGCTCGGCGATATCTCGCAGGCCCTGCGCAGGGGAGACAGCGACGCAGGCCTCGCCGCGCTCGAGGAGCTGCGCATGACGCAGGCCACGCTCGACGCCTGGTCGACCGAGCTCGAGAGCGCCGCATCCATCGCCCGGATCTCGCCGTTCATGCGCCACCATCGCGGGAGGGTCGAGCGGATGGCGGAACTGCGCACGAGCATCGACCTCGCCACGCGCAATCTCCGGGTGGTCGCGCGGCGTGCCTGGTCGCTGTCGTGGGATGGTCGCCACCGCGAGGAGCTCGCCGACCTCCTCGGCGACATCCAGTCGGGGATGCTCGAGCTGCAGCTCGGTCTCGACGACGACGCGATGCTCCACCAGTCGCGCCAGACGCTGCTCATCGCGGCGGCCAGGCTGGAGCCGGAGCACCTGCATGGAGCGCAGCTCGGCGACTCGGTGCTGCTCATGCAGTGCAGGCCCCTCGTCGTCGACCTGCTCATCGCGAGCGGCATGGAGGCGGAGGCCGCTCGCACGGCCCTCCCCGAGGTCCACTAGCCGCCGCGCCGTGGCCCCGACGCGCGGACTACGAGGGTGCGAGCGCGCCGGAGGCGGGGGCAACGGCGTCCCACGAGACCGTGATCTCGCCGAGGCGCCAGCGCTTCCGCGAGTCGGCGAGCGGCCAGCCGGCCGCGCGCATCCGCTCGCACACGGCGATGAAGCGCTGCCTCGCGCCGAACGTCTGTCGTGGGGCCTCCCGCTGCCAGGCGTCGTCGAGTGCCTTCAGGTACTCGTGCACGCCTTCGCCAGGCACGTTGCGGTGGATGAGGGCCTTCGGCAGTCGTTCGGCAACCACGAGCGGAGACTCAAGGCTGGCGGTGTGCAGCGAGACCGTGAACGTCCGAGGCCCGGCCGCGTCGACGCCGATCCAGGACGATACGCGGCCGACCTCGTTGCACGTTCCCTCGACGAGCAGACCGCCTGGCGCGAGTCGACCGGTCATCCGGGCCCAGGCCTCGGCGACTTCCGACTCGTCGTACTGCCGCAGCACGTTCATGGCTCGGATGACACTCGGCTGCTCGCCGCCGGGGGTCGGCACCTCGAAGCCACCGACGGCGAAGCTCACTCGGCCCGCGAGCTCTGGCCGATCGGCGAGCTGCGCTCTGGCGAGCGCCACGCGCCCCGGGTCGATCTCGAGGCCGTGCACTCGCACCTCGGGAGAGGCCCGTCGGAGGCGATCCGCCAGCTCGAATGCCGTCGCGCCGCTCGCCCCGTAGCCCAGGTCGACGACAAGCGGGCGCGGGGCGGACTGCAGCGCGGGGTGCTCCGCGATCCAGCGGTCGACTCTCCGCAGGCGGTTCGTTCCCGTCGTTCCGCGTGTGAGTCGACCCAATGGCATGCGACGAGACTATTTCAGCTTCGGTCTCCTCACCGTCGCACGCGGGTCACCCCCACTCGGTACGCTTGGACCATGACTGAAGCGCTGACCCTCATCCTGGTCCGTCACGGACAGAGCGAATGGAACGAGAAGAACCTCTTTACCGGCTGGGTGGATGTTGAGCTCACCGAGCAGGGCCGCGAAGAGGGTGCCCGCGCGGGCCGCCTCATCCGCGAGTCCGGCCTCAAGCCCAACGTGCTCTACACGTCGCTGCTCACGCGCGCGATCGACACCGCGAACCTCGCGCTGAAGGAAGCCGGCCGCGGCTGGATCGACGTCGAGCGCACGTGGCGCCTCAACGAGCGCCACTACGGCGACCTGCAGGGCAAGGACAAGGCTCAGGTCCGCGACCAGTACGGCGAGGAGCAGTTCATGGAGTGGCGCCGCTCGTACGACACGCCGCCGCCCGCCCTCGACGACAGCAGCGAGTTCTCGCAGGCGCACGACGAGCGCTACGCGGACCTCGGCGATGAGCTGCCCCGCACGGAGTGCCTGAAGGACGTCCTCGTTCGCTTCCTCCCGTACTGGGAAGAGGAGGTGCTGCCGACGCTCGTGAAGCGCGGCACCGTCATGGTGGCCGCCCACGGCAACAGCCTGCGTGCGCTCGTGAAGCACCTCGAGGGCATCAGCGACGACGACATCGCCGCCGTGAACATCCCGACCGGCATGCCCCTGGTCTACCGTTTCGACCCCGAGACGCACGAAGTCCTCGGCAAGGGCGAGTACCTCGACCCGGAGGCAGCAGCCGCAGGAGCTGCCGCGGTCGCGTCGCAGGGCAAGTAGCACCGGGCCTCGCTGAACAGCAGAACGGCGGATGCTCCAGGAGTATCTCCTGGAGCATCCGCCGTTCTGCTGCTGCTCAGAGCCGGGCCGTTTTTCACCCTCGGGCTGTCACGCCCGGACCTGAGGACCCGAGACGCCTAGGCGCCGGGGGTGACCGGGGCGACCGGAGTGGAGGGCTCCTTCTCCTGCATCCACTCGCCGCTGGTCAGGTACTGCACCTTCTGTGCGATCGAGACCGCGTGGTCGGCGAAGCGCTCGAAGTAGCGGCTCGCGAGCGTCGCGTCGACGACCTCGACGCTCTGCGCCTGGATGTCGTCGGACAGGAGCGCGTCGAACGTGCTGCGGTGCAGGTCGTCGATCTGCGTGTCGCTCGCCTTGATCTCGTCGGCGATGCGGTTCGTCTCCTCGTCGTTGCCCGCGTCGAGCAGGGCGACGAGCTGACGGGCGACGGCCACGTCGAGGCGGCTCATCTCGGCGAACACGGGACGAAGCGTGTTCGGGCCGACACCGCCGGGGAAGCGGTAGCGAGCGAGCGCCGCGATGTGCGCCGCGAGGTCGCCCATGCGCTCGAGCGAGGAGCTGATGCGCAGCGCGCTCACGACGAGGCGCAGATCGCGCGCGACGGGTGACTGGCGGGCGATGATCTCGATGGTGTGCTCATCGAGGGCGATGGCGAGCTCGTCGATGCGGGCATCGTCGGAGATGACCTGCTCGGCGAGGGCGACATCGGAGGTGGTGAACGCAACGGCGGCGCGCTGCATGGCGGACTCGACGTGGCGGGCGATCTCCACGAGGCCGTTGCTGACCTCAGCGAGTTCCTGCTGGAAAACTTCGCGCATGTTTATCCTCTTGTTTCGTGGCAACGGGCGATGTGCCGCTGCCCGCGTTTCTGGGCAGACCGGTCGCCCAGTCCCTCTGGGAGTGACTCTGCTCTCACGGGCGATTCTACGGAGCCAAGGTAACCGACTCGTGTACGACGGGTGTCGAGTCCGCTGGCCCATATGCTGGGCACATGGACTCGTCCGTCGCAGTGGTCCTTGCGATCGTACTCGGCTTCCTCTTGGGTGCAGGTTTTGTCTGGCTGCTCCACGTCGCCTCGGTACGTCAGGCAAAGGCAAGAGCTGCATTCTCCCCCCGCCTCCCCGAGGGCATCGAGCATCTGCTCGGCGCCCTCGACTCGATCGTGATCGTCACCGACCCGTCCAGGAACGTCTACCAGTCCTCCCCGGGGGCTACGTCGAAAGGGCTCGTCCGTGCCGGCGGGCGCCTCGACGAGCGTGTCGGGGCCGTCGTGGATGAGGCGAGGCGTCAGGGCGAGGCGGTCACCAAGGACCTCGAGATCGCCCGTGGCCCCTTCGGGCGCTCGGAGATCCACGTGAGGGTGCGTGCGGCGCCCCTCTCGACGCGGTTCTTCCTGGTGCTCGCGGAGGATCGCACGGAGGCGCTTCGCGTCGAGAGCGTGCGCCGAGACTTCGTGGCCAATGTGAGTCACGAGCTCAAGACCCCCATCGGCGCGGTCACGCTGCTCGCAGAGGCCATCGCAGAGTCTGCGGGTGACGTGGAGCAGGTCAAGTACTTCACGGGGCGGCTCAGCAAGGAGAGCCTGCGCCTCGCCTCGATCACCAACGAGCTCATCGAGCTGTCCAGGCTGCAGTCGAGCGACTCCCTCGCAGACCCGGAGCTCCTCTCGATCCACGAGATCCTCTCGCTCGCCGTCGACCAGTCGCGCGTGCCCGCCGAGGTGGCCGGCGTCGACATCGTGCTCGGCGACGACGTGGATGCGTTCGTCTACGGCGAGCGGGCTCACCTCCTCATGTGCTTCACGAACCTCGTGTCCAACGCGGTCCAGTACTCGTCGCCGAACTCGCGGGTGGGGATCGGCACGCGACTCGTCGACGACACCGTCGAGGTCGCCATCTCAGACCAGGGCATCGGCATCGCCCCGGAGGATCAGGGGCGCATCTTCGAGCGCTTCTTCCGCGTCGACCAGGCCCGTTCCCGACGCACCGGCGGCACGGGCCTCGGCCTGAGCATCGTGCGGCACGTGGCCGAGAACCACGGCGGCGACGTGCGCGTCTGGTCGCAGCCCGGGAAGGGATCGACGTTCACGGTTCGCCTCCCCTCCGCCGATTCCGTCGTCGCGGAGATCGACCTGCAGCGCTTCACCGAGCGCCGCTCAGCCTGAGACGCGTCGGGCGGCCCCGACCGACGGCACGCCGTCGAACGGGCGCGGCCCTTGGCACGTCACTCAATGTTCACGAAAGATATGCACAATGGCCTCCGTGACCCGCATCCTCCTCGTCGAAGACGAATCCGCACTGCATGAGCCGCTCTCCTTCCTCCTCGGACGGGAGGGGTACGAGGTCGCTGTCGCCGAGACGGGCCTCGACGCCCTCGACCTGTTCGACCGTGATGGTGCCGACCTGGTGCTCCTCGACCTCATGCTCCCTGGCGTCCCCGGGACCGAGGTCTGCAAGCAGATCCGCCTCACGTCGAAGGTGCCCATCATCATGCTCACGGCCAAGGACAGCGAGGTCGACATCGTCGTCGGTCTCGAGCTGGGTGCCGACGACTACGTCACGAAGCCGTACTCCACGCGCGAGCTGCTGGCCCGCGTGCGCGCCGTGCTCCGCCGCAACGAGCAGGAGGACGAGGGCGAGGATGACAGCATCATCGAGGTCGGCGAGGTTCGCATGGACCTCGACCGGCACACTCTGCAGGTCTCGGGCAAGGTGACCCCCATGCCGTTGAAGGAGTACGAGCTGCTCGAGTACCTGATGCGGAACTCGGGGCGCGTGCTCACGCGTGGGCAGCTCATCGACCGCGTCTGGGGGCCGGACTACTACGGCGACACCAAGACGCTCGACGTGCACATCAAGCGCATCCGCAGCCGCATCGAGGAGAAGCCGTCGACTCCCGTGCGCCTCGTGACGGTGCGCGGGCTCGGCTACCGCTACGAGGGCTGAGCGACTCACAGACGGCGCAACACGAGAAGGGCGCATCCACTCACGTGGATGCGCCCTTCTCGGCAGTCTGCGTGCGTCGGCTAGGCCGTGCCGCCTTCTTCCGGTACCTCGGTGGGTGCCGGCGTGGGGGCGATGCTCGGCGGTGCCGCGGGCGGCTCGGTCTGGGCAGGGCCGGGAACGAGCGTCGAGTACTCCGGCAGCGTGCCGTCGAGCACGGGGACGGTCACTGCCTGCATGGTCTGGACGCCGTCGAGGGTCGCCGTGAAGTCGACGTCGTGGGTGGAGCCCGGGGTGAAATCCATGCCTTCGAGGAGCACAGTCGCGCCCTCGCCGAAGCCCACCTGCGTGACGCCCGCGGATGCGTCGACGGGAACGGTCACGACGACCTCCTGCTCGACGCCGTTGATGAGTCCCGTGTACGTGATGTCGAGCGAGCCGGCGCTGCCCGTGTGGTTGACGACCGAGAAGATGAGGTTCGCCCGGTCAGTCACGTCGGTGCCGACCAGCGTGTCGGTGATGAGGATGGCGTTGCGGACCTCGAGGTCGCCGACGTTGGCGTTCGTGCCGTCGCTCGCCGAGTACTGCGTCGTGGTTCGCTGGGGGGAGATGTAGTTGCAGCCGGCAAGCCCAACCGCGACTGCGGCGGCAAGGGTGACGGACGCGACGGCGCGGATCTTCACGTCTGGAGCCTCCAGGTTCGGACCGTGCGGCTGTCGCCGCACGAATTCACAGGATGCAGGAAGCCTATCTGATCCAGGTGCCCCTCCTGGACGAAGCGGCGGCGGACTCTACCACCCCAGTCCTCGAATGAGCCGTTTTGACATGGTACTCTTAGGTGCCGAAAGGGGCTTGTATTTATGCAGTTTGAGGTCGGGGAGACAGTCGTCTATCCCCATCACGGCGCGGCCACCATTTCAGAGGTGAAGATCCGAGTCATCAAGGGCGAAGAGAAGATGTTCCTCAAGTTGAACGTTGCACAGGGAGACCTCGTCATCGAGGTTCCTGCTGACAACGTCGACCTGGTAGGAGTACGCGACGTCATCGGACAGGACGGTCTCGACCGTGTGTTCGAGGTGCTGCGCGCCCCCATCACCGAGGAGCCGACGAACTGGTCCCGCAGGTACAAGTCGAATCTTGAGAAGCTCGCCTCCGGCGATGTCATCAAGGTGTCGGAGGTCGTGCGCGACCTCTGGCGACGCGATCAGGATCGGGGCCTCTCTGCGGGTGAGAAGCGAATGCTCGCGAAGGCCAGGCAGATCCTCGTCTCGGAGCTCGCGCTCGCCGAGAAGACCGACGAGGAGAAGGCCGGCGACGTCCTCGACAAGGTTCTCGCTTCCTAGTCAGCACTCCGGGTGGTTCTGCGGCTCGTGAGGGTCGTTCAACGCACACCATGCGCTTTGCCGTCAGGGCCGCGCGGACGTCCATTCGTCCGCGCGGCCCTGACGCGTATGCTGGTGCAGTGAATCAGCGCATCTACGACACGCAGACGCAAGCACTCGGCGACTTCACGCCGATGGTGCCAGGCGAGGTCTCGATGTACGTCTGCGGGCCGACGGTGCAGTCAGCGCCCCACGCTGGTCACCTCCGTTCGGCGCTCGTCTACGACCAGTTCCGGTCATGGTTCGAGGCGAGCGGCCTCCGGGTGACGCTCGTGCGCAACGTCACCGACATCGACGACAAGACTCTTGCCGGAGCCACCGCTGGCGAACCGTGGTGGGCACTCGCGTACCGCGTGGAACGCGAGTTCAACGCCGCCTACGCGGCGCTCGGCATCCGCCCACCCACGTACGAGCCTCGCGCGACGGGGTCCATCCCGGAGATGCAGGAGCTCATCTCGCTGCTCATCGAGCGCGGCCACGCGTATCCGGCTGCCGACGAGAGCGGCGACGTGTGGTTCGACACCGGCAGCTGGCCGAGCTACGGAGAGCTCACGCGCCAGCGCCCCGAGGACATGGCAGAGGGCGAGGCGCCGAGCCGCGGCAAGCGCAGCGCCGCCGACTTCGCGCTCTGGAAGGGCCGCAAGCCCGGCGAGCCGGAGTCGGCCGCCTGGGCCTCGCCCTGGGGCTCAGGTCGGCCGGGCTGGCACATCGAGTGCTCGGCGATGTCGACCAAGTACCTCGGGCCGACCTTCGACATCCACGGCGGTGGGCGCGACCTCCGCTTCCCCCACCATGAGAACGAGCTGGCGCAGTCGCGCGCCGCGGGCCTCGAGTTCGCTCGCACGTGGGTGCACAACGGCCTCGTCTCGGTGGCAGGACAGAAGATGTCGAAGTCGATCGGCAACACGGTCTCGGCGCTCGACCTCCTGTCCTCCGCTCGCCCCGTCGTGGTCCGCTACTTCCTCGGGTCGGCGCACTACCGCTCGACCATCGAGATCGGCGACACCTCGCTCGAGGAGGCAGCCGCGTCGTTCGCGCGCATCGAGTCGTTCCTCGAGCGCGCGGAGCGGGCCGGCCTCCCGGTTCCAGCCGAGCCGGCGGGCACGGTGCGACTCGACGGCCTCCCCGCTGCGTTCGTCGCCGCGATGAACGACGACTTCGCGGTCCCGCAGGCCATAGCGTCGCTGCACGAGACGGTGACCGCCGGCAACCAGGCGTTCGACACGGGCGCGGCGGATGCGGCGGCCCGAGCAGCACGCGAGGTCACCTCGATGCTCGACATCCTCGGCATCAACCCACGCGCCGAGCAGTGGAGCGGGGGAGCGGATGCGGCCGGCGACACGGCCCTCGCGGCGCTCGTCGACTCGCTGCTCGTGGAGCGCAAGCAGGCCCGCGGTGCGAAGGACTTCGCCCGCGCAGATCAGATTCGAGACACGCTGGCAGCAGCCGGCGTGCAGATTGAAGACTCGCCGAACGGCAGCTTCTGGACGTTGGAGAAGGCATGAGCACGAATTCGCGCGGCAACCGCAGCAAGAAGGGCCCCACGAAGGGCACCGGCGGCAACGGCCGCAAGTCCCTCGAAGGTCGGGGCAACACGCCGCGCGCCGAGGACCGTTCCTGGCACGTGGCCGGCAAGCGCAAGGCCGCGAAGGAACGCCTGGAAGCCGCTCGCGGTGGCTCCAAGCCGCGTCCGGCGCAGCGTGAGGGCGGCGCCCCGCGCCGCGCGCGGACCGACGACAGCACGGAGCTCGTGACGGGCCGCAACTCGGTGGTCGAAGCGCTGCGCGCCGGCATCCCCGCGACGACGCTCTATGTCGCCGCGCGCGGTGAGATGGATGAGCGCGTCAAGGAGATCTTCAAGATCGCCACCGAGCGCAAGATCCCGATCCTCGAGGTCATGCGTCCCGAGCTCGACCGCATGGCGGGCCGCGATGCGGTCCACCAGGGCGTCATCATCAAGGTGCCGGCGTACACGTACGCCGACCCGATGGAGGAGCTCGACCGCGCCATCCAGCGTCGCCGGAACCCGCTGTTCGTCGCGCTCGACGGCATCACGGACCCTCGCAACCTCGGCGCCATCGTGCGTTCCGTGGCGGCGTTCGGCGGCGATGGCATCATCGTGCCGCAGCGACGCTCGGTCGGCATGACGGCCTCCGCGTGGAAGACCTCCGCCGGCGCCGCAGCGCGTCTGCCCGTCTCCATGGCCTCGAACCTCACGGCCACCATCAAGGCGTACAAGAAGGCCGGCGTCTTCGTCATCGGCCTCGACGGCGACGGCGACGTCTCGCTGCCGTCGCTCGAGCTCGCGACCTCTCCGCTCCTCGTCGTCGTCGGCAGCGAGGGCAAGGGCCTCTCGAGGCTCGTCACCGAGCACTGCGACGCGATCGTCTCCATCCCGATCGACGGGGCGACGGAATCCCTCAACGCGGGCATCGCGACGAGCATCACGATGTACGAGGTCTCGAAGCTGCGGGCCGCCAAGCGCGCCGCCAAGTAGGCGCAGCAACTGCGATCAGATGGGCCTCACCTGCGGGTGGGGCCCATCGTCGTATCTGGTCCCATGTCGTGGAGACGGGTCAGCGGCACCACGAGGTCAGGAAGCCGGTGAGGCGGCGGAGCTCCGCGCCCGTGGCGATGTCGATGACGGTGGTCGTCGACTGCTTCATACCGGGAAGGACGGCGTAGCCGTCCGGCCCCTGCGCGCCGAGGCCCGTCTCGACGGCGAGGTACTGGCCGTTGGGGGAGACGCAGATGTCGCGCAGCCACTCGCCGCTGTCGCCCGGGTCGAAGAGCGTGCGCTGGCCGTCGGCGTCGGCGAACTCCACCGTGACGTCGGCGAGCCCGGCCGCCGCATCCGCGACCGCGGAGATCTGGGTTCCCTCCGGGTCGAGCACGCTCGTCTGGGTGAGGTACTGCGTCTCGCTGAGCGTCATCGGAGCCGGGGTGAGCTGCTCCGCGGTCCCCGAGCTCAGATCGAAGAGGGTGTAGCCGCCGACACCGGAGGTCACGGCGGTGGCCGTGCCGGGAACGAAGCCATGGAAGTGCTGCGCCTGGCCGATCGGCTCGGCGGGGGTGCCGGCGAGCACGTTCACGAGGTACAGCTGCTCGTCGAGGGTCTGCGCGATGAGCGCCCCTGTGCGGGGCGCGAACGCCCACGTCGAGACCATGAGCGGTGTGCCGTCGGGGCCTGCCACCTGCTTGGGGCGGAACGACGTGTCGCTCGTGTCGAAGACGAACAGCGAGCGCACCAGCTCGGTCTGCCCGTCGGCGTGCACGCCGTCGACGACGAAGCCGATGAGGCCGCTCGCCGCGTCGGCGGCGAGGCTCGAGAAGCTCCCGGTCGCGTCCACGTTCAGCGGGACAGCCGGTCCGGGCTCAGCGCGGGGCGCGACGCCGACCGTGCCGAGGCCTGCGGAGTCCTGTTCGATGACGGCGACGAACGCGTCCGTGAGGGCATACTCCTGGATGCGCGGGGCGGTGAACAGGATGCTCGGCTCACCCCCGCCGGAGACGTTCGTCTCGATGACCCGGTCCTCGAGCGTCCCGCCGGTCGAGATCGCCCCGCGGACGAGTGTCGACACCTCGAGGGGCGGAGTCGTGAACTCGGTCTCGAGGGTCGATGAGACGCCCGTCGAGGAGCTCACGGCGTCCGTCACTGTGAGGGTGTAGCTCGTGTCGTAGGCGAGCAGCTGCTCGAACGTCACCGTGATCGTGCCGTTCTCCTCCGTGAGGCTGTAGTCGGCGGCTGGCTCGAGGACGACCTGCGCGGGGTCGATCTCGCGGAGGCGCTGGTTCGGTGTCAGCACGAGGCGCGTGCCCTGCTGCTCGACCGTGCCGATGGCGTTGACCGCCGTCGACGCGACTCGCGGGCCCTGCAGGATGTTGCCGACGGCGAGCCCCGCGGCGAGCAGTGCGAGCACGATGACCGCCAGGATGAACGTCCTGCGGAAGCGGCGTCCGCCCGAGGCGAGATCAGTAGACATAGGGGTCGTTCGGCTGGTCGATCGCGGTGATGGTCGTCGGCATGAGTGCGACGCGCTCGGCGCTGGAGGCGCTCGGGTTCGTGACGAACGCGCCGTCGACCTCGACCCAGGAATCGACGGGGTAGCTGCCCTGCCAACCGGGCTGGTGCACGGCGACGCCGACCGGGGCGGCGTCGATCGCGCAGCAGTTCACGACGAAGCGCGCCAGGATGAAGGCGTCCGGCGAGTCCGGGTCCTCGGTCACGAACCCGACGAGCTTCGCGCGTTCGCCGAGCACCTGCTGCTCCCCGTCGCCCTGGCGGAGCATCGCGGCCCAGTCCTTGACGGTGAAGGAGCTGGTGTCGCGGCCCCGGAGCGTCTCGCCCTCCGAGATCGGGGAGTCCACGGTCTGCGCGTTGGCGTTGAGGGAGCGGTTCTCCACCGCCGCGGAGCTGAGCGTCACCGGCGGCGCGATGATGAGCGCCACGAACGCCGTGGCGACGACGACGAGCGTGACGGTCGTCGAGGCGATCACGGCGATGCGCTGACGTGCGCCGAGCCGCGGGCGGCGGTTGCTCCGCCGTGTGGTCGATGTGCCGAGCGCATCCGACTCATGCGAGTGGTCGTGGTCATGTCCGTGGTCGTGGTCGTCGCGACCCGGGGTGACGGCGATGGCCGCGATCGCGAGGACGCCGCCGATGACAGCCATGATCGAGGTGAACACGAAGTAGCGGGGGTGGATGTAGAGCGAGAGCCCGCCCGTCATGGAGAGCCACACCGTGGCGACGACGGTGAAGAGCGTGAGCGCGACCCCGCGCCATCTGGAGAGCAGTCGTTCAAGCAATGAGGTTCACTCCGAGTCCGAGGGTGAAGGCCGACAGCGCGACGATGAGGGTGATGCGCGCGAGGACCGCGCTCGTGTAGGTCGTGCGCATGAGCGCGAGCATCTTGACGTCGATCATCGGCCCCATCACGAGGAAGGCCACGATCCCGCCGGGCATGAACGTGCCGACGAAGGACAGGGCGAAGAACGCGTCGACGTTCGCGCAGATCGAGATGACGAAGCCGAGCGTCATGAGCACGAGCACCGAGAGCACGGGATGCTCGCCGAGCGTCGTGAGGAGATCGCGTGAGACGCCGACCTGGATGGCCCCCGCGATGGCCGACCCGATGAAGAGCGCGGGGAGCATCGTGGAGGTCTCGGCGCCGAACATCGACGCGCTCGCCCGCAAGCGGTCGCGGACGCCGGAGCGGCCCCCGTGTCCGTGCTTCGCCTCCAGCTCGCAGGTTGCGGCGAAGCTCGGCGTGAGCAGCTCCTGTGGTCTCGGGTGGCGGCTGAACAGGAAGCCGATGACGTTGGCGATGACGAAGCCGCCGATGATGCGGGCGGCCAGGATCCCGTGGTCCCAGCCGAACGCCTGGTACGTCGTGACGATCGTGATGGGGTTCAGGATGGGCGCTGCGAGCAGGAACGTGATCGACTCGGCAGGCGTGAAGCCGCGGAGCACGAGGCCGCGGGCGAGGGGCACGTTGCCGCACTCGCAGACGGGCAGGGCGATGCCGAACAGGGAGATCACGGCGCGTCGGAGCCAGGGGCTCTGCGGCAGGATGCGCATCAGGAAGCCCGGCGGGAGCCAATGCTGGACGACGATCGAGAGCAGGATGCCGAGCACGATGAACGGCATGGACTCGATGACGACGCTCAAGGAGAGCGTCACGAAGTCGCTGATCGGGCCGAGGGCCGGTGCGTCGTCGAGCGAAGCCGTGAACGTCCTGATCGCAATGAGCGTGAGGATCAGGCCCGCGCCGATGGTCAGTCCGAGCACACCGCGACTTGCGGTCGTGCGCTGAGGGCGCGGTGCGCGCTGCGCAGTCGTGTGCTCGTGCATCCAGCCGAGTATAGTTCGGGCCGCTTTCGGAACACGGAGGCAACGAGGGACTCGCGCGGGGCGGTGAGGATTCTGGAGCCGACTGCGAGGTTCGAACTCGCGACATCCGCTTTACAAGAGCGGTGCTCTACCAGCTGAGCTAAGTCGGCCTGCTGCAATCGCAGCGGCACCATCATAGCCATGCGGTGCGCGAGGCGCGCACCGCATGGCCACTCGGGTGCTGCGCTCCTTACTCGGGGGGCGTCTCGTCGTCCGGGGTGAAGGAGAGCGAGAGCGAGTTCATGCAGTAGCGGTCGCCCGTCGGGGTGCCGAAGCCGTCGGGGAACACGTGCCCGAGGTGGGACCCGCAGTTCGCGCAGCGCACCTCGGTGCGCACCATGCCGAGCGAGCGGTCCTCGAGCAGCTGGACTGCGTCGGGGCGGACCGACTCGTAGAAGCTCGGCCACCCGCATCCGGAGTCGAACTTCGTTCCGGCCTTGAAGAGCTCGGAGCCGCATGCGCGGCAGGTGTACAGTCCGGCGCGCCCCTCTTCGAGGAGCTCTCCCGTGTAGGCCCGCTCAGTGCCTGCCTCGCGCAGCACGTGGTACTCCTGCGGCGTGAGCTCAGCGCGCCACTCGGAATCGGGCTTGTTGACGGCGTAGGACACCGTGCCTCCTGGAGATCGACGAGACCGCTGGGAGCGGTCAGGGAGGAACGAGCATACGCGCGTTGCGTGAGTCCAGTCCGTGAGCCGTGCTCGTACACTTCCTGCATGGAACGGGACGTGGAGCTCAGCGACCTCGAGCGCGCCCTGCTGGATTTCGAAGACCTGAATCCGCGGCAGAACGCAGCGAAGACGGCAGCGATCAGGGATCGCTTCGGCTGGTCGACGACGCAGTACTACCGAAATCTCGCTACGCTCATCGAGACACCAGCTGCGCTCGCTCACCAGCCGATGCTCGTCGGCCGCCTACGGCGTGCGCGCGAGCGGCGGGCGGATGAGCGCCAGCTGCGGCGCGAGCAGCGCATGTCCAGCGCCTCTCCCACCTCAGGACGGATTCGGTAAAAACGTGGACTACCCCAAGGATCGCTTCGACGACATCCCACCCGGCCTCGACAGGCGCGGCGCGCATCGCGCGCCCCGAACCCGTCTCGCCAAGCTCGCCTCGTGGCTCTGGGGCCTGCTGGCCGTCGTCGTCATCGTCGCCGTCGCGGCGGTTGCCATGCAGATCATCAACGGCGCCGTCTCGTTCAGCCCGTCCGCCGAGCCCGAGACCAGCGAGACGCCGGCCGAGGCCGCCCCTGTCGAGGAGGCGCCTGCCGAGGTCGTGCCGCAGCTCGACCCGAACGTCGCCGTCCGCGTGCTCAACGGCACCGAGCTGGCTGGCGTCGCCGGCGGAACGACCACCGAGCTCGCTGACGCCGGCTGGAACGTGACGGAGACGGCGGATGCACCGACCTCCGACTACGCGACGACCACCGTCTCCTACAACGACCCCGCTCAGGAGGCTGCTGCCCTGGCGCTCGTGCAGTCGCTCGGCGGGGGCACCGCGGTGCTGGATCCGAACGTCGCTGCCGCTGGGACGATCGTCGTCATCGTCGGCCTCGACCTCGCCGGATAGGGGCGAAAGCCCCGGGGGTTCACCGGGGAATGCGCGCCTTGTGTTCCACGAATGTGAACATCTGGAGACAAAACGTCGCCAGGTGACGTGATCGCGGTTTTCGGCTTCCACGCTCAACAGGTCGCGACCTAGTATCTTGCTCGAGTCCTGGGCACCATCGTTCGTCCCCCTCGCACGCATGCAGGGCTCCGTCGGCTGGCGCTGGCGAGTACTACTGAGCAATGGAGACAAACATGGCGAACGGAACCGTGAAGTGGTTCAACGCTGACAAGGGCTACGGCTTCATCACTGTGGATGCGCTCGACGGCGCTGCTGCGCAGGATGTGTTCGTGCACTACAAGGCCATCGAGATGCAGGGCTACCGCGTTCTCGAAGAGGGACAGAAGGTCGAATTCGAGATCGGGGCCGGCGACAAGGGCCCCCAGGCGGAGTCCGTCCGCGCACTCTGATCCCCGACGACAAGCGGCGTCGACCCTCTGTGGGGGTCGGCGCCGTTTTCGGTGCAGGGCGCGGGATCTCCCGTCCTCGTTCGCCCGCAGCGAGAAGGCGTCGGGGCGGCTTGCACTCGACAGGGTCGAGTGCCAATATGGACTTGCACTCGCCTCGTTCGAGTGCCAACCACGAACCTCACGAACCACGTCCGGAAAGGACGCAGTACACATATGTCGAAGATCATTGCTTTTGACGAAGAGGCCCGTCGCGGGCTTGAGCGTGGACTGAACACGCTCGCCGACGCGGTGAAGGTCACGCTCGGCCCACGCGGCCGCAATGTCGTGCTCGAGAAGAAGTGGGGCGCGCCCACGATCACGAACGACGGCGTGTCCATCGCCAAGGAGATCGAGCTGGACGACCCGTTCGAGAAGATCGGTGCCGAGCTCGTCAAGGAGGTCGCGAAGAAGACCGACGACGTCGCCGGTGACGGCACGACGACGGCTACCGTCCTCGCTCAGGCGCTCGTCCGCGAGGGCCTCCGCAACGTCGCAGCAGGCGCAGACCCGATCTCGCTCAAGCGCGGCATCGAGAAGGCCGTCGAGGCCGTCGTCGCCGAGCTGCTCGCATCCGCCAAGGAGGTCGAGACCAAGGAGCAGATCGCTGCCACCGCATCGATCTCGGCTGCTGACGCGCAGATCGGCGAGATCATCGCCGAGGCGATCGACAAGGTCGGCAAGGAAGGCGTCGTCACCGTCGAGGAGTCGAACACGTTCGGCACCACGCTCGAGCTGACCGAGGGCATGCGCTTCGACAAGGGCTACCTCTCGCAGTACTTCGTCACCGACCCCGAGCGCCAGGAAGCCGTCTTCGAAGACGCCTACATCCTGATCGTCAACGGCAAGATCTCCAACATCAAGGACCTCCTTCCTGTTGTCGACAAGGTCATCCAGGCCGGCAAGCAGCTCCTCATCATCGCCGAGGACGTCGAGGGCGAAGCTCTCGCGACGCTCATCGTCAACAAGGTCCGCGGCATCTTCAAGTCGGTTGCCGTCAAGGCTCCCGGCTTCGGCGACCGCCGCAAGGCCCAGCTGCAGGACATCGCCATCCTCACGGGTGGACAGGTCATCAGCGAGGAAGTCGGCCTCAAGCTCGAGAACACGACGCTCGACCTCCTCGGCACGGCCCGCAAGGTCGTCGTGACGAAGGACGAGACGACGATCGTCGAGGGCGCTGGCTCGCCCGAGCAGATCGCCGGCCGCGTCGCCCAGATCCGCGCCGAGATCGAGAACAGCGACAGCGACTACGACCGCGAGAAGCTCCAGGAGCGCCTCGCGAAGCTCGCCGGTGGCGTCGCCGTCATCAAGGCCGGAGCAGCGACCGAGGTCGAGCTCAAGGAGCGCAAGCACCGCATCGAGGACGCAGTCCGCAACGCGAAGGCTGCCGTCGAAGAGGGCATCGTCGCCGGTGGTGGCGTCGCCCTCATCCAGGCTGGCGCACGCGTTCTCGACAAGCTCGAGCTCAAGGGCGACGAAGCGACCGGCGTCAACATCGTCAAGGTCGGCATCCTCGCACCGCTCAAGCAGATCGCGACGAACGCTGGCCTCGAGCCTGGCGTCGTGGCCGAGAAGGTCGCCGGACTCGAAGACGGCTGGGGCCTCAACGCCGCAACCGGCGAGTACGTCAACCTCATCGAGGCTGGAGTGCTCGACCCGGTGAAGGTCACGCGCTCCGCGCTGCTCAACGCAGCTTCGATCGCTGGTCTCTTCCTCACGACCGAGGTCGTCGTCGCTGACAAGCCCGAGAAGGCTGGCGCACCGGCGATGGACCCGGGCGCTGGAATGGACTTCTAAGCACCACGCGCACGACAACAGGCGGGCGGCTCCTCACGGAGCCGCCCGCTTCGTCGTTCCCGCCTCGCGGCTCGACGCGATGGGTCGAGGTGCCGGCCAGGCCAAGCCGGCGAGTGCAGAGCCGGTCAGACGCTGAAGAGCCGCCGAACATCGCCTTCCACGGTGCCGTAGCTGGCGCTCGCGCTGCCCAGAGCGCTATTGATGGCGGAGATGCTCGACTCCACCTGAGCCTGGGTCGAGCGCCACTGCTGCACCAGGCCCTGGAAGGCTGCCGCCGCCTCCCCGCTCCACGACCCCTCGAGTGCGGTCAGGTTGCCGAGCAGCGCGGCGACCTCTGCCTGCACTCGCCCGATCGACGACTGCGTGTTCGTGACGGCGAGCTGCAGCTGCTCGCTGTCGACCATGTAGACGGCCATATGAGTGTTCCCCCTTCTTCGGCCACCGGGTGGTTCCGGCGGCACCTCGCGAGAAGGCTAGGAGCAGCTGCGGGGGAGCGGGGATCAGCTGTTCGGGGCTGTGGAGAGAGCGCTGTCCACAGGCGCGGACATGAGCAGCGGAAACTTGAGGCGGAACGTCGCCCCGCCGCCGGGGGTCTCGAGCACGTCGACCTCGCCATCGTGCGCCTTCATGATCGCCGAGACAATCGAGAGGCCGAGCCCGGAACCGCCGGTCTCACGTGCACGGGAGGTGTCTGCGCGCCAGAACCGCTCGAAGATCTTCTGCCTGATCTGCGGGGGGATGCCCTCACCGTGGTCGATGATATCGACGATGGCGAGCTGGTTCTGCAGATCCACCGTCACGCCCACCTCGAGGGGCGACCCCTCCGGCGTGTACCGCATGGCGTTGCCGAGCAGGTTCGAGATGGCCTGCCGGACCTTGTCCTCGTTCGCGTGCACCATGGCGGGCACATCTCCGAGGTCCTCGTCGGAGTCGGCGGTCTCGATCCCACTCGGTTCGGCCCCCTTGCGCCTGATGGGGAAGCCTCGCAGCGCCGGGCGCGGCAGCGAACGCCGTCGCCACAGCGCGCGCTTCGCGGCCGCACCTTCCGGAGCGCTGGCGGACTCTTCGGCCGGGACGATGTCCGCCTCGACGGCAGCAGGCAGCTCGCCGGTCGTCTCGGACCCGAGGGGCTCCGCCTCGTCGCGGGTCTCCTGGATGATGTTCACGGGGAGAGCCCGCACGACGCGATCCTTGGCGGTCGCGTGCGCATCCATCGCCGCGTCCTCCGCAATCGGCTCGAGGTCGATGACGTCCTTGACGAGCTCGCGCGTCTCGTCGAGTCGAGCGAGCTGCAGGAGGTCCTCGACGAGGCCCCCCATGCGGAGCGCCTCCTTCTCGATCCGCTCCATCGCCTGGCCGACCTTCTCGGGGTCGTTGAGGGCACCCATGCGGTAGAGCTCGGCGTATCCGCGGACCGTGACGAGCGGCGTGCGCAGCTCGTGGCTCGCGTCGCCGACGAAACGACGCATCTGCGCGATGGTGCGCGTGCGCTCGTCGAAGGCGTGATCGATGCGGACGAGCATGGTGTTGAGCGACCGGGAGAGGCGCCCGACCTCAGTGTTCGGGGTGCCGGCGGGAAGGCGCTGGGAGTAGTCGCCAGAGGCGAACTGCATGGCTGTGGCCTCGACCTGCCTCAGGGGGAGCAGCGTCGCGGAGACGAGGACTCTCGTGAGGGCCGCGCCGAAGATCACGACCGTCAGCCCGAAGCCGAAGAAGATGGCCAGGAAGTTCACCATCGTCGCGTTGACGCTCGTCAGCGGGGCCGCGATGAGCAGCGTGCCGCGCACCTGATCGGCGGCGTACTCTCCCTCCGGCACGGTGATGGTCCGCCAGGTCGCCCCGAGCGGGTCCTCCATGTCGAAGAGGCTCTGGCTGCCGCGGACCGCGGCGTCTGCTGGCACCTCGGGCGCGATCGCCTGCGGCCGCTGCCACTGCCCCCAGTTGTCGACGACGACCTGGCCGTCAGCATCGAGGACGGCCACGTAGATCGTGGACGGGGCGATGCGGATGGCGTCGTAGGTGATGAGCCTCGACGAGGGGTCGGCGGCGAGGAACTGGGTGGGATCACTCGCGTACACGCTCAGCTGTGAGTCGGTCTGCGAGACGAGCGTCGGCCGCAGCAGCAGCGTCGTGCCGATTCCGGCGACGACGATACCGAACGTCAGCAGCGTGATGTTGACGATCGTCAGCTTGTTGCGGAGTGAGAGCCGATCCCAGCGCCATGCCTTGAACGGCACCGCCTACTTCCCCTCGTCGTCAGGCTTGGTCACCTCTGCTATGCCTTGGCCCCGGAGACCTTCAGCATGTAGCCGAAACCGCGCTTGGTCTGGATGAGCGGCTCCTCGGTGAACTGGTCGAGCTTGCGGCGCAGGTAGGAGATGTAGGACTCGACGATGCCGGCGTCGCCGTTGAAGTCGTACTCCCAGACGTGGTCGAGGATCTGCGCCTTCGAGAGCACGCGGTTCGGGTTGAGCATGAGGTAGCGCAAGAGCTTGAACTCGGTGGGGGAGAGCTCGATCGGCTCGTCGCCGATGAACACCTCGTGGGTGTCCTGGTCCATCGTGAGCTCGCCAGTGCGGATGACCGCCTCTTCCTCGGCCTGCATGGTGCGGCGGAGGATGGCCTTGATGCGGGCGACGATCTCGTCGAGGCTGAACGGCTTGGTGACGTAGTCGTCGCCACCCGCGTTGAGGCCCTCGATCTTGTCGTCGGTGTCGTCCTTGGCGGTCAGGAACAGGATGGGGCTCGTGTAGCCAGACGCACGCAGGCGCTTGGTGACGCCGAAGCCGTTCATGTCGGGGAGCATGACGTCCAGGACGATGAGGTCGGGCTCCTCCTCGATGACAGCGGAGATCGCGGCGGCGCCGTTGCCGACGGCACGCACCATGAACCCTGCGAAGCGCAGGCTGGTCGACAGGAGTTCGCGGATGTTTGGCTCGTCGTCAACAACGAGAATCTTGGGGCCATCAGTCATGGACTAAGTATCTTGACGCCGTCTGAGTGAAGTCTGACGGCGCGCGGTGTCGCGGCAGTGCGGATGCGCTAATCTTCTGGGTCGTGCTCACGCGGGTCCGGGCGCGCGGTGCGCTACTGTGCCGACATGGACGACTCCGCAGCCCCGAGGTACACCCATGGCCACCACGCGAGCGTGCTCCGCTCGCATGGGCGGCGTACGGCCGAGAACTCCGCCGGCTACCTCCTCCCGGAGCTGCGAGAGGGCATGCACGTGCTCGACGTCGGCTGCGGGCCGGGCTCGATCACCCTGGATCTCGCGCGGCGGGTCGGCACCGCCGGCCGTGTCGTCGGCATCGAGGTCGTGGATGAGCCCCTCGAGGCGTCGCGTGCCGCCGCACTCGAAGCCGGGGACACGCAGACGGAGTTCCTGCTCGCCGATGTCTACTCGCTCGACTTCGCCGACGGCGAGTTCGACGTGGTGCACGCACATCAGGTGCTGCAGCACCTCTCCTACCCGGTCGCGGCGCTGCGGGAGATGCGCCGAGTGACGAAGCCTGGGGGACTGGTCGCGGTGCGAGATGTCGACTACGGAACGTGCGTGTGGTCGCCGCAGCTTCCGGAACTCGACCATTGGCTTGCCGTCTACGACAAGGTCGCGCGCTCGAACGACGGGGAGCCGAACGCCGGCAGGGTCCTGCGGCGATGGGCACACTCTGCGGGACTGGAGGATGTGCGTCTCTCGGCGAGCGCTTGGATCTTCACGACACCGGAGGAGCGCGCCTGGTGGGGGTCGACGTGGGCGGAGCGCGCCACCAGGTCGCGGTTCGCCGAGGACGCGAGGGCGCGGGGGATCGCGTCGTCAGGCGACCTTCAGCGCATCGCCGATGCCTGGTCGGAGTGGGCGGACGACGAGGACGCCGAGTTCGTCATGACGCACGTGGAGCTCCTCGCCCGCGTGTGACCTCCGGTCGCGCTTCGCGGCCGAGCGCGTCCACGATCGGGCATTCGGCCGTCGGATCGAGGCACGGGGCGGCGAGGAGCCCGAGGATGGCGGCCCGCGTCCGGTCAAGGTCGCGGATGCGGTCGTCGATCTCGAGGAGCTTGTCGTTCGCGGCCCGCTGCACGGCCTCGGGCTGGGCAGCTCCCGCCCGCGCATCCGCCGAGAGCTCCACGAAGTCGGTGAGCTCCCGCAGCGTGAACCCGAGCTCCTGGCCACGACGGAGGAAGCGCAGACGAGTGAGCGCCCGATCGTCGTAGTCGCGGTAGCCGCCCGTCGTGCGGGGCGGGCTGTCGAGCACCCCGCGCCGCTCGTAGAAGCGGACGGTGGAGACCTTGACGTCTGCCCGCTCGGCGAGCTCAGCGATGCGCATCTGAGGAGACTACGGCCTGGGTCGCATCTGCCGGAGCCCGGGGTCGTCGCACTCGGACGAGCACGGCCGCCTGTGCGACCCCCCACGCGACTTCGAGAGCCAGCATGACCACGATCAGCGGGCTCGCGCCTTGGGTCAGCGCCGTGATCATCGCGAGCGAGAACAGCGCTCGTGCGAGCGTGTCCGCAGCTCCCGCCGCGAGGGACGGACGGAAGATCCGGAAGAGCGCCCACGCCGTCACGACGCTGCCCATCAGGTTCACGAACATCATGGTCGAAGGAGAGCTCGCGTCGGGGAGTTCGCCGCTGAGTCCGAGCTCGGCGTGCAGGGCCTTCAGCCCGATGAAGATCAGGGACGCGGTCGGCAGGAAGGCGAACCCGAGGGTGACGACGAGGTCATAGATGGCGGACAGGCGGATCAGGCCGTGCGCCTTGGCGAGTCGGCTGTGCTTCATGTGTGGCATGACGCCAGCGTGGACCCTGCACCGTGGTGCAGAGTCAAGCCGGAGAATTGCCGGAGTCGAGCTAGGCCGGTTCGAGGATGGCGTCGGCGTCGAGGATCTCGTACGAGTACCCCTGCTCCGCGAGGAAGCGCTGCCGGTTCTGCGCGAAGTCCTGGTCGACGGTCTCGCGCGAGACGAGCGTGTAGAACGACGCGGTCACGCCGCTCGAGCTCGGGCGAAGCAGCCGGCCGAGGCGCTGCGCCTCTTCCTGCCGCGAACCGTACGAGCCGGAGATCTGCACGGCGACGGACGCATCCGGCAGATCGACCGAGAAGTTGGCGACCTTCGAGACGACGAGCACCTTCTCCCGCCCCTCCCTGAAGGCCTGGAAGAGCTCCTCGCGCTCCGCGACGGGCGTCTGGCCCGTGAGCTTCGGCACTCCGAGCTCCTCGGCGATGCTGTCGATCTGATCGAGGTACTGGGCGATGACGAGGATGTTCTCGCCTCGATGCTTGCGGATGAGGGCCTTGACGAGCTCGTGCTTCGCGGGCGCCGTCGCGGCGATGCGGTAGCGCTCGTCGTCGCTCGCGGCCGCGTACTCCATGCGCGTCTCGTACGGCAGGTCCACCCGGACCTCGTAGCACTTGGCAGGCGAGATGTACCCCTGGGCTTCGATGTCCTTCCAGGGAGCGTCGAAGCGCTTGGGGCCGATGAGGCTGAAGACGTCGCCCTCGCGGCCATCTTCTCGCACGAGGGTCGCCGTGAGGCCCAGCCGCCGTCGCGCCTGCAGCTCAGCCGTCAGCTTGAAGACGGGGGCCGGCAGCAGGTGCACCTCGTCGTAGACGATGAGGCCCCAGTCGAGGGCGTCGAGCAGCGAGAGGTGCGTGTAGACGCCCTTCCGGCGCGCGGTGAGGATCTGGTAGGTCGCGATCGTGACGGGCTTGATCTCCTTGACCTCGCCCGAGTACTCGCCGATCTCGTCTTCCGTGAGCGTGGTGCGGCGGAGCAGCTCGTCGCGCCACTGCCGCGCGGAGACGGTGTTGGTCACGAGGATGAGCGTGCTCGTCGATGCGGTCGCCATGGCACCGGCGCCCACGAGCGTCTTGCCAGCGCCGCAGGGGAGCACGACGACCCCGGACCCGCCCTCGAAGAAGTGGTCGACGGCCGACCGCTGGTAGTCGCGCAGCTGCCATTCGGACTCGTCGAGCGCGATGGCGTGCGGCGTGCCAGGCGTGTAGCCCGCAAGGTCCTCCGCGGGCCAACCGAGCTTCACGAGCTGCTGCTTGAGCTCACCTCTGGCCCAGGCCTGCACGCGGAATCCGGACTCGCCGGTCGGTCCCTCGAGCAGCGGTGCGACGTGCTTGGCCCTGGAGATCTGGAGGAGCACTGCAGGGTCGTCGCTCGAGACGACCAGCTCGCCCTCCTCGTCGCGGGAGATGACGAGCTTCCCGTAGCGGGCCACGGTCTCGCGGATCTCGCCCGAGACGGACGCTGGGACGGGGAACTTCGCGAAGCGCTCGAGGACGTCGAGCATCTCGTCGGCCTCGTGGCCGGCCGCGCGGGCATTCCAGAGACCGAGCCGCGTGATGCGATACGTGTGGATGTGCTCAGGCGCTCGCTCGAGTTCGGCGAAGACCGCCAACGCGTGGCGCGCGGCTTCGGCGTCGGGATGCGCCACTTCGAGCAGGACAGTTCTGTCGCTCTGTACGATCAACGGTCCAAGTGCCATAGCGGTCAATCATACCCGCCGGGTCCTGCGCGTCAGCGGTGTCGGCGACTTCTCGCAGCGCTACTGGTCTTCGGGCACCTCTGAGAGCTGCACCTCGAGGATCGCGCGGATCGGGAGGGTCCGCTCGACGTCGGCCGCGAGGTCCCTCGCCCGGAGGCGGCCTGCCGCGACGCTCATCGGCACGAGGCGCAGGGTGGTCTCCTTGCCGCCTCCCAGGTCGACCCGCACCGTGACCTCGCTCTTCGCTCGTCGCGCCACCTCGAGCTGACGCTGCACCCACGTCTGCGCATCGTCTCCCGCGTCCAGGCGTGTCGCCTCGTCGTGGAGGGCGTCCGCGAACCTCAGCGCGGCCTCGCTCGGACGCCGTTCTCGCGCCGGGGCGGTCTCCCGGGGGCGGAGCGGCACGAGCTGGCCCGTGGCGTTCTCGGCACTTGCCGGGTAGCGGGCGTCGAGCAGCATGAGCACGACCGTGTCGCGGGATGCCGAGGAGACGAGCGCGCCCTCTCCGGACTGGCGGAGACCGAGCGGCGCGACGGCCGCGTCGACCCTCAGCGCATCCATGAGTGCCGGGTCCTGACTCGTCACGATGGTGCCGGGGCGGACGGGGTGCTCGCGAACTCGCACCCGGCCGTGCCGGTTCGAGGCCTCGCGGAGCAGGTACTCGACGGGCTGGGGGATGCCGGTGAGCGAAAGCCGAGTGAGCGTGGCCTTGATCTCGCCGATCGAGAGCCCGGTGCCGAGCGCGTGCGTGACCGAGGCCTCGGAGAGCCGGTAGCTCGAGGCCAGGCCGCGTCGCTCGAGGGATGCGACGGACTGCAGCTCCTGCTCGTCGGCGGGGGCGAGCGGGCCAGGCGCGATGATCGAGAGATCCGGCTGCAGGTAGACGCCGGGAACCTCGTCCGGCAGGGAGGCTTCGAGGAGGTCGGCCGCGCCGTCGAGGTCGTCCTGTGCGAGCAGGACGCCGAGCTGGCTGAGCTGGCCCTCGACGGTGATGCCGAGGAGCTCTGTCTGCGGCGTCGCGTGCGACTTCGCGTCGACGAGCAGGCCGGTCCTGTCTGCGACGCGGAGCTCTGCGAGCCAGCAGTCGGCGAGCTGGCGCCACCGCGACAGCGGGGCGCTGAGGCGGAACACGCGCCCGAGCGAGGTGGGGCGCATGGCGTCGGAGACCGGGCTGCAGAGGCCGAGGTCCAGCATCCATTCGAAGAGGGGGGACAGTACGGCCTGTTCGGTGTGCAGCTCTGCTGCGATGCGACGGACCGTCGTCGCGCCCAGCTGGAGTCCGCCTCGTCCGTCGCGGTAGGCGCGCGGCGCGAGGTCGAGGGAGGCGATCGCGTCGGCCGCGAGCTGTGCGGCACTGTGGGCGCGCTCGGTGGCCTGGGGGAGTGGCGCGAGGTTCGACGCATCGAACTCGGCGGCGTCGGGTGATGCCGCGAGGAGCTCGGACAATGCGGACGCGGTGGTCGAGAGGAGCTCGGGTGCCTCCGGCGTTCCGACAGCGAGGCCGCGCAGTCGAGCCGTCTGCAGCGCCTCCGGTTCGCCTGAGGCGAGTCGCGAGGCGTCTCGCCAGCCGAGCCGCGCGACGGCTTCGTTCAGGGCGGTCTCTTCTGCGAGTGCCTCGGCGATGTCCATTGCACCGCTCGAGCCGCGCATCGACAGCCTGCGCCAGGCGGCGAGGCTGGCGAGGTCGGTGCGATCCAGGCTGCGAAGGAGTTGGAGGATCCGCAGCGCGCTCGGGGAGGCGTCTATCAGCTCTCGGACCTGCCCCGCGAGCGTCGGTTCGCGACGACGCGCCAGATGATGAGCGACAGGATGAGAAGGAAAGCGACGGGGAAGCCGATGTAGGTGACGAACAGCAGCGTCGGCCAGATCGGGTTGCTCGCGTCGACCTCGATGCCGAGGAGTGGCGTCGCGAGCAGGACGAGCAGCGCGATGAAGGAGATCGCCGCGATGCCGAGGGACATGAAAGCGAGGATGCGTTCGCCCTTCGCGATGGGGGCGCCGTTGGAAGAGGTCACCGAACCAGACTAATCGACATGCGCGCCACCGTAGACTGGTTCGGATCAGCCGCACGCCGCGGCCGACCAGGGGAAGCGAAGTTCGCCGCCCCGCCTGTGAAAGTTCGATCTGGTGCTTCGTGCGCCGAACAAGGAGATGGCCATGCCCACCGGCAAGGTGAAGTTCTACGACGAGGACAAGGGATTCGGCTTCATTGCGGCCGACGACGGTCAGGAGATCTTCCTGCACGCGACAGCGCTGCCAGCAGGAACCTCGTCGGTGCGCCCGGGAACGAAGCTCGAGTTCGGCATCGCCGACGGACGACGCGGTGCGCAGGCGCTGTCCGTCCGCGTCCTCGAGGCTCCGCCGAGCGTCGCGCGCATCCAGCGCAAGTCGCCTGATGACATGGCAGTCATCATCGAGGACCTCGTGAAGCTGCTCGACTCCGTCGGCGGCGCGATGCGTCGCGGTCGCTACCCTGAGAAGCCGCAGGGCGCGAAGATCGCAGCGATGCTCCGTCGCGTCGCGGACGACCTGGACGCCTGATGACGAACGAGGCCGTGCTTGCAGCCCCGCTCGGGGTCGCCCTTGACGCCGTCGAGCTCGAGTCTTCGCGGAGGCTCGCCTGGTCGGCTCTGCTGGACGTGACGCCGGCCTCCGAGCTCGGCGAGCTCGTCGCCGTCGTCCCCGAGGAGGACGAGGGCGTCTACACGCTCCAGTACACGACACGCCTGCCCGGCTACCCGGACTGGCGATGGAATGTCTCCCTCGTGCGCCTCGTCGACCAGGCGGAGCCGACGGTCCTCGAGGCCGAGCTGCTGCCCGGCGACGGGGCCCTGCTGGCACCTTCGTGGGTGCCGTGGTCCGATCGGCTCGCCGATTACGAAGCTGCGCAGCTGCTCGAGGCCGGCGAGGTCGTTGACGTCGACGGCGAGAACGCAGAGGCCGCGGGCGCTGAGGCTGCGCCCAGGTCGAGCAAGCGTATCCGGCGCACGCGGACCCGCCGTCGCATCGGCGCAGACGGTGTGACCGAGGCCGATTCGTCCGCAGACGGCTCCGTGGACGACGAGTCGGCTCAGGTGCCCGCGAGTGAGGACGTCGCAGCAGGTGGTGCTGGCTCCGAGCCTGCCGTCGGCGAATCTCCAGAAGCCGAGAAGCCCAAGAAGAAGAAGCGCAAGAAGGAGAAGTCGGCGAAGAAGGCGAAGTCCGACGTCGACACCGACGGCGCTCCGAGCGACACGGCTGCCGGTGAGGCTGCTGTCGAGGTGACCGATGCGGAGACGCCGCCCGCCGAGAAGCCCAAGCGGTCGCGTCGCAAGCGCGTCGACCAGGCGAAGCCTGACGCCGTGGCGGAGGAGACGACTCCGGACGCACACGGCGACGCCGATGGCGAGGCGGCCCAGAACAAGCCTGAGCGTCGGAAGCGCAAGAAGGCGGGCAAGGCCGTCGACGGCGAATCCGGTGCCGGCGAGTCCGGTGCCGACGACACCTCGGGCCAGGAGCCCAAGGCAGGCGCGATCGAGAGCGACGACGTTGCTCAGGAGCCGAGCGTGCCGAAGACGAAGCGGGCCGCCAAGGCGCCCGCCGCGCTCGCAGACGAGGTGCAGCCCGAGAAGAGCAGCTCACGGGGCAAGCGGCGTCGGGTCGTCGTGGTCCCTCGCAGCGAGGACGAGCTGCCAGCGCAGGAGGCCGCCGAGTTCGGTGAGGCCGCCGATATCCGGGAGTTCGCCGACGACATGGACGACGTCTTCGACGGGGTCGACTTCGAGCCCGACTCCGAGGTGTCAGCGCCCGAAGGCGACGCCAAGAGCTAGCCCGGCGGATGCTCGGTGGCCGAGGGCCGAGTTGTGGTCGTCACAACTCACCCGAAGCGACCACAAGTCAGCTCCCGGCTCGCGCGGAAACGCGCCACGCTGGATCGCGGAGCAAGACACGCAGGACAGACGAGACGCGCAGGACAGACAAGACACGCAGGACAGACGAGAGGAGCGTCACCAGCAGCTGCTGGTGACGCTCCTCTCGTCTGCGCTTCGATCGGGGTTGGACCCGGTGGAATCAGCCCAGGTGCTCGACGACGTAGTCGATTGCGCCCGTGAGACGGCGCACGTCATCTGGGTCGACCGACGTGAACGTCGCGACCCGCAGCTGGTTGCGGCCGAGCTTCCGGTACGGCTCGGTGTCGACGATGGCGTTGGCGCGGAGCGCCGCCGCGACGGCAGCCGCATCCACCCGCTCGTCGAAGTCGATCGTCGTGACCACCTGCGAGCGCTCTGCAGGGTTCGCGACGAACGGAGTCGCGTACTCGGAGGCCTCCGCCCAGTCGTAGATGATGCCGGAGGAGGTACGGGTGCGGTTGTCGGCCCAGGCGATTCCGCCGTTGCCGTTGATCCAGTCGAGCTGGGCCTCGAGGAGGAGCAGCGTCGAGATGGCCGGCGTGTTGAGCGTCTGGTTCTTGCGCGAGTTCTCGACGACGTGGCTGAGCTTCAGGAAGTCGGGGATGTACCGCTCGGAGGCGGCGATGCGCTCGATGCGCTCGATCGCAGCCGGGGACGCGATCGCGAGCCAGAGGCCACCGTCGGCACCGAAGTTCTTCTGCGGCGCGAAGTAGTACACGTCGGTCTCGCTGATGTCGATGTCGACGCCGCCCGCGGCGCTGGTCGCGTCGATGACCGTCAGGGCGCCGTCGTCGCCGTGGACGCGACGGATGGGGGCCATTGCTCCCGTCGAGGTCTCGTTGTGCGGCCACGCGTAGACATCGACGCCGGCGACTGCCTCCGGCGAGGCGATCGTGCCCGGCTCGGCGGAGCGCACGTCCGGGGCCGTGAGCCACGGGGCGGCTGCAGCCTTGGCAAACTTCCCGCCGAACTCGCCGAAGGTCAGGTTCTGCGCGCGCTCGGAGATGAGGCCGAAGGCCGCGGAATCCCAGAATGCGGTGGACCCGCCGTTGCCGAGCAGTACCTCGTAGCCGTCGGGGAGACGGTAGAGCGAGGAGAGGCCTGCGCGCACGCGGCCCACGAGGTCCTTGACGGGTGCTTGGCGGTGGGAGGTGCCGAGGATGCTGGTGGCCCCTGCGACGAGATGATCGATCTGCGCGGGCCGGACAACCGACGGGCCGCAGCCGAATCGGCCGTCGAGCGGAATGAACTCTGTCGGGATGCGAATGTCAGGCATGCTGCAAGCCTATGCGCGCAAGCGGGCTCGCTCGCCGCTAGGCTTGGCGGACCAATGCAACGGAGGGTGGCGGGGCGTGACCAATCTGGTGGACACCACGGAGATGTATCTCCGCACCATTCTCGACCTCGAGGAAGAGGGCATCACCCCGCTTCGGGCTCGCATCTCCGAGCGGCTCGGGCACTCGGGTCCCACGGTGTCGCAGACGATCGCGCGCATGGAGCGCGACGGGCTCGTCTCGGTCGCCGGTGACCGCAGGCTCGTGCTGACGACCGACGGTCGTGCCAAGGCGACGCGCGTGCTGCGCAAGCACCGCATCGCCGAGGGCCTCCTCGCCAACGTCATCGGACTCGACCTCGCCCAGGTGCACGAAGAGGCCTGCCGCTGGGAGCACGTCATGAGCGACGAGGCCGAGCAGCGGATCTTCGAGATGCTCGGCCGCCCCAGCGAATCGCCGTACGGCACCCCGATTCCGGGACTCGTCGAGTTCGGTGCCGAGCCTGCCGAGGAGTTCCTCGCCGGCGTCGTGAGCGTCTCGGCGCTCCTCGAGGAGTCTGCGCGCGGAGCCACCTCCACGGAGCCCGTGCTCGCGAAGGTGCGTCGCCTCGGCGAGCCCGTCCAGTCCGACCTCCAGACGCTCACGCTTCTGCGCGAGGCTGGCGTGCTTCCCGGCACCGAGGTCACCCTGCAGCGCCGTGGTGCGTGGATCGGCCTGCTGCCTGCTTCTGGCGGCATCGGCGTCGAGGTCTCGCTCGAAACCGCCGAGCACGTGTACGTGGATGCGATCCTGAGCCCCGAAGGTGCGCTAGGCTGAGATCTGGTCACGGCCAGCTGAAGATCTCCTCCGCGTTCTGCGGGCCTTCACGTGCCTGACATCCCCGGAAACTCAGGGTTCGTTACCTCGGCGTTAGGGTTCTGACACCGAAGCGTGACAATTCACAGCTTTTCCACTAGTGTTGTCCGAGTCATGAGCTATGCAGTCTGCATAGCTGGCAGGCCGAGGCGCCGTATCCCGCTCCTCGACCTAGCTCCCCCTGGTAACAGGCAAGAGCGGGATCGGCTCCCAGGAGTCAGGCGCTGGAGGAACGACTTGGAAAACTTGACGAACGCCACGGCACCGCTGACGCGACGCCAGGCTCGTGAGATCGAGCGCCGCACGGGCCAGCGCCCAGTGGCGACTGTCGGTGTCGCGGGTGTGTCCGCGCCGGTGATCGAGGCTTCGGTCGCAGAGATCAACTCGGCATCCGTGCCGACGCCCTCTGCTTCAGCATCCTTCGTGCACGACACTGCGCACATCCAGCGCAACGAGCTCGGCGCACTCGTGTCGGTGCTCCCCACGACCACTGCGCTCCCGCAGGTCGCCGGCGACGAAGCCGTCGAGCAGCTCGCAGAGGTCATCGACATCCCCGAGGCGTTCACGGGCCGCTCCGTGAGCATCCGCGCTGCGAAGCCGGCGTCGCTCGTCGCTCGTCAGCGTCGCCGCACGGCTGGTGGCTTCGCCGCTGCAGCAACCGTCGCGGCCATCGCCACGGCAGGCGTCGTCGTGCCAGCGGCAGTCGCCGATGGCAACAACGCCAGCCAGGCGCAGGCCAACCTCCTCGCCGCCACCACGGTCGAGACCGAGGCACCGACGGCTGAGGCCGACGCAACCGCTGAGGCTCCGGCAGAAGAAGTTGTCGAGCAGGCCTCCGTCGACCTCGTCGCCGCTCCAGAGGTTGCGGTCGACCGCACCGAGACCAGCGTCGTGACCCTCTCGAGCGACCAGGTCGCCGAGGTCGTCGCAACGCCTGAGCCCACCGCAACGGCAGACTCGAGCGCCTCCACGGGCGGCACGACGTCGACGGGCGGCAGCACCTCGGGCAAGACCAACACCGCATCGACCGGCGGACAGAGCGTCGACTCGTCGAGCGTCTCCGCTGCGGCCATGAGCTACGTCGGCGGCTACTTCGGCTCGTGCGACCTGCTCACCCAGGCCGCCTACGCAGCAGTCGGCATCTCGCTGCCGCGTGGCGTCTCCGCTCAGGCGGCAATGGGCACGCCCACCTCCAACCCGCAGCCCGGCGACCTCGTCGTCTGGCCTGGCGAGCACATCGGCATCTACGCCGGCAACGGCATGGTCATCGACGACCCCGGCTACGGCGGACGCTCGGTGCAGCACCGCTCGATCTCGTGGGGCAGCCCCTACTACGTGACGCTCCGCTAAGGAACGAACCACCTCGGCAAACGCGCTCAGCTTCGGCTGGGCGCGTTTCGTCGTTACTCCCGCGTGACCGATCATGCATCCATTTGTGATCTGACCGTGACAATTCCGTGACCTTTGTGTAGGCTCGGACGCGTCGAGGATGCCGGTTCCAACGGTGTTCGAAAGCACCGAGGAGAAGTCTTGAGCACATCGAGCACGCCGCGCACGGACAGCACCACCGTGCTGACCCGCCGCGAAGCCCGCGCGATCGAGCGGCAGACCGGAGTCCGTCCCGTCGTCACGTCGGCCGTGGCCGGGGTCTCTGCCCCCGTCATCGAGGCCTCCGTCGCCGAGATCGCCTCCGCCGCCTCCACTCCTGCCGTCGCCTCTGCGCCCTCGGTGCACGACACGGCTCGCATCGAGCGCAACGGCCAAGGTGCCCTCGTTTCCGTCCTGCCGTTCTCGCAGCTCGCCGCAGATGCGACCTCGGAATCCCAGGGCCTCATCGAGCACTCGGAACCCGCCCCCGTCACCGACATCTCCGAGGCCTTCACCGGGCGCTCCGTGAGCATCCGCGCCGCGAAGCCGGCCGCCCTCGTCGCACGGACCCGCCGGCGCACCGCCGCCAGCTTCGCCGCCGCTGCAACCGTCGCAGCTGCAGCCACTGCCGGGATGGTCGTCCCAGCCGCCGTCGCAGACGGGCAGAGCGAGGTGCAGTCCCAGGCCAACCTGGTTGCGGCCACGTCGCCAGACGCAGCCGCGACGGCACCCACATCGGACCCAGTCCCAGCTGCCGAGGAAGCCGCCGTGGAGGAGGTCGCCCTCGTCGCTGCGCCAGAGGTTGCCGTCGACCGCACGGACTCCACGGTCGTCTCGATCTCCAGCGACGATCTCGCTGCCGTCGCTGAGACGCCGACACCGACTCCGACGCCAGAGGAAACCGAGGCTCCTGCAGAGTCGAGCTCGTCGACCTCGGGAAACACGTCCTCGGGTGGCAGCTCGAGCAACCAGACGTCCTCGTCCTCGGGGTCCGCCGCGCCGAGTGGTGGGTCCGGCAACGTCGACACCTCGAGCCTCATCGCGGCGGCGCACAGCTACGTCGGCTCCTACTTCCCGGCCTGCACCGACCTGACCAAGGCCGTCTACGCGACGCAGGGCATCTCGCTTTCGGGGTCCGTCAGCAACCAGATCTCGGGCGCACGCCAGACGTCGAACCCGCAGCCGGGTGACCTCGTCGTGCAGCCAGGCGCGCACATCGGCATCTACGCCGGTGACGGCATGGTCATCGACTCTCCCGGGTACGGCGGCAAGGTCGTCCAGTACCGCTCCATCTGGTGGGGCAACCCGGTGTACTACACCTTCAACTAGACATCTCGAGCTTCGGCTCACTCCGGTGGGCAACGCCGCGCGCAGCTTCTGCTGCGCGCGGCGTTCTGTCGTCGTGATCAAAATGTGATGATTTGCGACCTGACTGTGACCTGAGCGTGACATTTTCGTTATAAACGGTTACGCTCGTGGAAGTCCAGGGCACCAACGGGTGCTCAGCTCCACCCGAAGGAAATCCATGAGCACCACGCTGACTCGTCGCGAGGCCCGCGCCATCGAACGCCAGACCGGTGTGCGCCCAGTCGCGGACGCCACGCAGTCGTTGAGCGCCGCCGCGCTCGCCTCCGTCGCCGGCACCCGAGCACCCGTCGCCCTGCAGCCCGAAGAGACGGGCCGCATCGAGCGCAACGCGATGACCTCGCTCCTCTCGGTCGTCCCCGCAGACCGCGTCGCAACCGCGGCGACCGAAGCCGAGGCGCCCAGCGTGCCCGCGGCCTTCGCCGGCGAGCGTGCCATGACGGTTCGCGCTCCACGCCCCAGGCAGCTCGTCGTCCGCCGCCGCGTCGCAGGAACCCTGGCCGCCGCCGCGTCTCTCGCCGCGGTCACCGCGGTCGGAGCCGTCGTGCCGAGCACCATGGCAGCGCCCGCGCCCGCCAGCGAAGCCAGCCTCTCGAACGCGGTGGCCGCATCAGATGACACCAACGCGGACGCGCAGACCGAGCAGGCGAGCGTCGAAGCGGCCATCGCCGACGCCGTCGCCGATGCCACCCCCGCCGTCGCAGCACCGGAGACCGTGACCGATCGCACGGAGACCGCGGTCGTGAGCATGAGCGCTGACCAGGTCGCCGCAGTCGCGACCCCAGAGCCCACCGCCGACGCCGCCGCCGCAGATACGAGCGGCGCGGGCAGCAGCTCCGCAGGCCAGAGCGTCGCCGGCTCAAGCGTCGTCGAGACCGCATCGCAGTTCATCGGCGTCTCGCCGTACGTCTTCGGCGGGGCAACCCCGGACGGCTTCGACTGCTCGGGGCTCGTGAAGTACGTGTTCGGCCTCCACGGCATCGACGTGGCACACGGCGTCAGCGCGCAGGCGGCGGCGGGCACACGCGTCTCCGACCCGCAGCCGGGCGACCTCGTCATCTTCCCGAACTTCCACGTCGGCATCTACGCCGGCAACGGCCAGATGATCGACGCTCCCACCGAGGGCCGCATGGTCGAGCTCGGTGGCCTCGACGCGGGCGGAAGCTACTACTTCGTCCGCCTCTGAGCGACGCGTCTCCCACATGCGGGAGGGGCAGCTCCCTGTCTTCGGTCTTTCCGGCCGGTGAACAGGGAAAGCTGCCCCTCCCGCATTCTGCATCCGTGGTCTACGCTGTTGCCAGATCGACGACACTCGGGAGCGTCAATGAGGGCACGCAGCGGCATCCACGCCAAGGATGCGCGCGCGTGCTCAGCCCTCGACGTCTACCAGAGCGGTGAAGCCTGTCAGACCGTTCGAATACAGGCCGACGAGTCTCGTCCGTCCATCTACCTACTCGATTCAAGGGTGCCGCCGATCCGGGCGGTGCCCTTTTTTCGTACGGATGCGAAAGCAGGTCCAGCATGCGAACCCTCGTCCTGAACGCAGGCTACGAACCGCTCGGGGTGGTCTCCGACAGGCGGGCACTCGTGCTCGTGCTGCACGGCAAGGCCAGCGTCATCGACGTCGATGAGGACCACCCGGTGCTGGCCTCAAGCGGCGTCTGGGAGCGGCCGCGCGTCATCCTGCTGACCAGGTACGTGCGCGTTCCCATGGCCCGCATGCAGCCGGTGAGTCGCAAGGGCGTGCTGCGGAGGGACGCGAACCGATGCGGCTACTGCGATGGCTTCGCGAACACGATCGACCACATCCTGCCGCGGTCGAGGGGCGGGCGCGACAGCTGGGAGAACCTCGTCGCCTGCTGCCTCAGGTGCAACAACGTCAAGGGTGACAAGACGCCGGGGGAGATGGGGTGGCGGCTTCGCCTCACACCGAGACCCCCGCGGGCCACCGGCTGGTCGCCGCGAAGCGTCGAACGAGAGCTGCCCGAGTGGGCGGCGTACCTCCCCGCCGCCTAGCTCGTTGCTGACAGCGTCTCGCCGGCTTCCGAGAGCGCCACTGCCCTCTCCTTGAACGCGGCCGCGCGCTGGTGCAGCTCGCGGTCGAACGCTGGCTTGGTCGCCGCCCCGAGCGTGGACGCGAAGACAGGCGAGGCGAGCTTGTACGTGAACTTCCACGTCGCCTTCGTGCCGCCCTCGACGGCCTCGAATCGCCAGCCCTCGCCGAACGAGGTCAGCCAGGCCGGCCCCTTCACCATCTCGGCGGAGCTCACGAGCGGGGCGTGCACGACTCGAAGCTCGAGGATCATGCGCCGCCCTCCCGGAGTCTTCGTGAAGAAGTGCGCTCCGGAGACGGGCGCCGTGGCCCCGCGGATGAACTCGCTGCGGATGACGCCCGGATCCCAGCTCCGGGCCTCGCCGACGGTGTGCGCGAGCGCGAAGGCCGCTTCGACGGAGAGGGGCACGACGACGGACGCTTCCAACTGAGGCATGGCACCAAGTCTAGGAGTGACTAGCCTGGTGCCATGACTGATGCCGACGCCCGTATCGAAGCCGCACGCAGAGCCCTCGAGGAGGCCACCGCTGCGCTCGCGGCCGCCGAGGCCGGAGCGAAGACCGAGAGCGAGACTGCCGCTCAGGCGGGCCCGGGCGTGGTGCCCGAGCCGGCAGCACCGGCGGCGCAGGCCGAGCCGCCAGCGCCTGCGGCACCTGCGGCTCCTGCGGCTCCTGCGGCTCCCACGGCGCCCTCCGGCCCGTTGGATGCGCAGCAGCTCGAGGCGGTTCGCGCCGGCTACGCGTTCGAGGGTGCCGCGCTCGAGATCGGAGCGATCGTCAACGGCGAGGCGGTCGCAGGCGTTCCCGTGCGCATCCCGCTCGCCATGACCAACCGTCACGGCCTCGTCGCCGGCGCAACGGGCACTGGCAAGACGAAAACCCTGCAGGTGCTCGCCGAGCAGCTCTCCGCCGCCGGCGTGCCCGTGTTCGCGGCCGATATCAAGGGCGACCTCTCCGGGATCGCGACGCCGGGCGAGCCGAGCGACAAGCTCCTGGCGCGCACGAAGGGCATCGGGCAGGACTGGGCCCCGGCGGCCGCACCCACCGAGGTGTTCTCGCTCGGCGGGCGAGGCATCGGCGTCCCCATTCGAGCGACCGTCTCGAGCTTCGGGTCGCTCATGCTCTCGAAGGTGCTTGGGCTCAACAAGACGCAGGAGTCGAGCCTCGGCCTCGTCTTCCATTTCGCCGACGAGCAGGGGCTTGCGCTCGTCGACCTCTCCGACCTGCGGACCGTGCTGCAGTACCTCACGAGCACCGAGGGCAAGCTCGAGCTGGAGGGGATCGGCGGGCTCTCGAAGCAGACGGCAGGCGTCATCCTTCGCGAGCTCGTGAACTTCTCCGAGCAGGGGGCCGACATCTTCTTCGGGGAGACCGAGATCGACACCCGTGAGTTCCTGCGGGTCACGAACGAGGGGCGCGGCGTCGTCAGCCTCCTCGAGCTACCCGGCGTCGCCAGCAACCCCGCGCTCTTCTCGACGTTCCTCATGTGGCTGCTCGCCGACCTGTTCAACGAGCTGCCCGAGGTCGGGGACCTCGACAAGCCGAAGCTCGTCTTCTTCTTCGACGAGGCGCACCTCCTGTTCTCTGGCGCCTCCAAGGCGTTCGTCGAGCAGATCACGCAGACGGTGCGGCTCATCCGCTCCAAGGGCGTCGGGATCTTCTTCGTCACGCAGACCCCGAAGGATGTCCCGGACGATGTGCTCGCGCAGCTTGGCTCGCGCATCCAGCACCAGCTGCGCGCGCATACCCCCGACGACGCGACCGCGCTGCGCCAGACCGTGCGCACCTACCCGAAGAGCGGGTACGACCTCGAGGAAGTGCTCACGCAGCTCGCGACGGGCGAGGCGATCGTCACCGTCATGAACGAGAAGGGCGCCCCGTCGCCGGTTGCGTGGACTCGCCTCCGCGCCCCGCAGGCCTCGATGTCGCCGACGCCCGAGGACGGCCTCCGCCAGCTCGTCGCCTCGTCGTCGCTGTACCCGCGCTATTCGCAGGTGCTCGACCCGCAGTCGGCGCACGAGGTGCTGACGGCCAAGATGAACGCAGCGGCGGAGCGCGAACGGGCCGAGGCCGCGGCGATCGAAGCGGAGAAGCAGGCGGCGAAGGACGCGAAGGAGCGGGAGCGGGCGGAGAAGGCGGCCCGCTCGCGCACGCAGACGCGCACGACCACCAGGTCACGGCCGGATGCGGGCAGCGGCAACGTCGTGAGCGACATGCTCGGGTCCCGGACCGGCCAGACGATCGTCCGCGAGGTGGTGCGCGGCGTGTTCGGCACGCTCTTCAAGAAGCGCCGCTAGCTCGGCGCATGAGACCCCGGCGCAGCACGGAGAAGGCGGGTGACGGATCTCTTCGATCCGCCACCCGCCTCACGCTGTGGTCTGGTCGCTAGCTGAGCGCACTCGAGCCGACATCCACAGCGAACTCGGTGCCGCCCTTGAGCGCGGAACCGGCGCGACGCCCTCAGGCCGTGGTGACGATGGGGACGCCCTCGCTCGGCTGCACGACGACGAAGCCTGGCCCGTGGAACGCGAGCTGGAACGACTCGCCGGACCCGCGGCCGATGAGCGAGCCCATCTTGAAGTCGTTCTTGATGGTGGGCTGCAGGTTCTGCGACCAGCAGATCGCCGCCTGGGGGTCGACGAAGGTCGGCTGCACGGAGCAGTCGAGGACCATGGGCGGGCCGTCGCTCGAGACGGCGACGGTGCCGTGGCCACCGACCTCGAGGTTGAAGAGGCCGCCCGTCATCATGCCCGCGTTCGCGAGCATCTTGATGTCCCACTGCAGGTTCGCGTCGAAGGCGAGCAGGTTGGCGGTGTTGATGGTGATGCCCTCGCCCTCGAGGACCAGCGTGAAGACGTCAGCAGCCTGGCGGGCGAAGAACACCTCACCCTGACCCCCGACGCGCATGAGCGAGCCGCCCTCGCCGGAGACCATCTTCTTCATGAACTTGCCGAGGCCGCCTGAGCCCTCGTGCTTGAACTCGAACTGACCCTGGTAGGCGACCATCGCGCCCTTGGCTGCCAGAACCTCAGGTCCGAATCCGACGCGAAGCATCTTCTTCGATTGCAGCACCCAACGCTCGGTGCTCTGGCTCTCCCGGTTCGCTTCCGCGAATAGCTCGCTGCGCATGCTGAGTCTCCCTCATCTGTGGTTTCTCGGACGTCCGATGGCTGTATTCGCAGGGCCCGTGGCCCCGCTGTTCGGCATCCTATTGCCGTTCGCTGGCGTGGCGCATGGGGAGTGCTCCCCATGCGCCACTGGAGCCGTTCAGGCTCGTGCTGTATCGCCGGGGGCCTCCCGGCGTGCTCGGCCGGCTAGCTCAGCGCGATCTCGTTGGGAACGCCGGGGAGCGTCGCGGAGCTCGTGATCTCCTCGGTCTCCAGGTTGACGGCGTGGACCGTGCTCGTCGCCGGGTCGGTGACGTAGGCGACGCCGTCCTGCACCTTGAGCGCGGGGTGCGCGTCCTGCCATTCGGCGGGGCCCTCCCACGCGTCGATCACGGGGATCGAGGTGATGGGTGAGCCGTCTTCCTCTGAGAAGAGGTGCAGCGAGCCGTCGGAGCCGAGGATGATCGCCTCGTTGTCGGAGCCGCGTGCGAGGTCGCGGAACGTGTAGCCGACGCCGTCGGGCAGCTCGGTGACCGAGATCTTGCCGCTCGCCGTGTCGACGAGCGCGAAGGCCTGCAGGAGGTAGCCCTCGGCATCCGGGTCGGTCTTGTAGTCGCCGAGGGCGATGGCCGAGTCCTCGGTCGTGAGCATGTTGCCGATGCGCCCGAACTCGTCCGGGGAGGAGAGCTTCGTGATCGTGCCGTCCGAGTAGGCGAGCGCGCCGTTCTCGCAGCCGACGACCACGACCTCGTCTTTCACCGTGCCTTCGCCGTGCACGCCGGGGCAGTCGGTGGAGCGAGCGAGCTCGGTGCCGTTGGCGTCGGTCGCGACGATGCCGGTGCGGTCGCTCAGCGTCGTGACGAAGGTGCCGTCCGAGAGCTCGATCGAGACGCCGTGGTGGGCGGCGTCGCTCGCAACCGTCTCGGTCTCGGGCAGCTTCGTGCCGTCGTCGAGGAGCGCATCCGTGTCGAAGATCACGGAGTCGCCGCTGCCGTCGAAGAACAGCACCGTCTTGCCGGCGTGCGCGACCGCGTGGCCCGCCTTCGAGCCTTCGAAGGTGACGCCCGTGAGCGCCGGCTCCTGAGTGTCGAGCACCTGGAAGCCGGCGTCGGTCGTGACGAGCACGTTGCGACCATCGCCGACGGGGTTGACGCGGGTGAACCCGTCGATGGGGACGTCGCCGACGACCTCGAGGGTCGTCGCGTCGAGGACGACGAGTCCGCCGTCGTACGTGAGCGTTACGCGTTCGGCGGTGGCCGCTGCGCCGGAGGTCGCCGCAGCTTCTCCGGTCGCGGCGGGAGCGGTCTGGGTGCAGCCGGTGAGGGCGAGGATGCCGAGGGCCGTCACGGCGATGGCGCCGCGGGTCCTGGTGGGGGAGGGGAGGGTCATGGAGACTCTTTCTGTGTTCGGGCTTGCTACTTGGGGTATTGGCGCTCGCGGTCGAGCGGGCTACGAGGTGAGGCCGGTGGTGATGCGCTCCGTGTTGGCGCGCATCATCTCGAGGTAGGTCTCTGCGCCGCCGCCCGCGGGGGTGAGCGACTCGGTGAAGAGCTGCTCGACGCGGACGTCGATGCCGGCCTCCTCCGCGAGGGCGCGGGCGAGGTCGTCGGGGCTGGAGGAGTCGGCGAAGATCGTGGGCACGCGGGCGGCGGTGATGTCGGCGCTGAGCTCGGCGAAGTCGGCGGCGCTGGGTGCCGCGAGCGTGGTCCCGCCAGGGATCACGGTGCCGACGACCGTGAAGCCGAAGCGCTCGGCGAGGTAGCCGAACACGTGGTGGTTGGTGACGAGGCTCTTCGACTCGCTCGGGATGGTGTCGAACTCGCCCTGCATCCACTCGTCGAGTTCGTCGAGCTCGCTCTCGTAGGCGGCGACGGAGGCGTCGAGGGCCGCCGCGTCGAACCCGTCGAGGTCGGTCGCGAGTCGGGTGCCGAGCGCGTCGACGACCGCGGACATCCGCGCGGGGTCGGTCCAGAAGTGCGGATCGTCCATGCCTTCCGCGTCGCCTTCCGTGTAGGAGAGGGGCTCGAAGGCGTCGCTTGCCACGAAGTGCGGGATGCCGGCCGCATCGACCTGCTCGAGATGCTGCGCGACGCCCTCTTCCAGCCCGAGCCCATTGGAGACGACGAAGTCCGCGTTCTCGATCGAGGCGGCCTCCTGGGCCGTGAGGCTGAAGGAGTGCGGGTCGGCGCCGGGCTTCATGAGGGTCACGACGCGCGCCTGGTCGCCGACGAGCTCGGTGACCACGTCGCCGAGGATGTTGGTGGTGACGACGATCTCGGGACGGTCATCTGCTGCGGTCGCGCTGCAGGACACGAGGCCTGCCGCGATCGCGAGCGAGGCGACGATGCCGAGTCCGTTGCGGGTGAACCGTGAGGCGGTCGATGCGCGCATGCTCAGTTTCCCGTCTCGAAGGCGAAGGCCGGGGCGGTCGGCAGCTCGAGGGTGCGGGCGACGCGCGCGCCGTCCTTGTAGTCGATCTCGTGCAGCTCGGCGGAGGCCGGCGTGCTCAGGTAGGCGCGGCTCGTGTCGACGGAGAGGTGGATGCTCGAGGCGGACTCCGGAGTGCCGATCAGCCCAGCCTGCGACCCGGTCACCTCGCCGCTCTCGCCGTCGATGACCAGCAGGGTTCCCTCGTCGTCCACGGCGACGACACGGTCGCTGTCGTCGCCGACGGCGACGGCCGTCAGGATGGGGCGTGTCGTCGGCAGGAGGGTGACCTCCTGCGAGCGGGAGGAGGCGAGCCAGATGCCGGAGTCTCCAGCGGGACCGGCCACGGCCGGGCGGTGGGGTCGGCTGTCGAGCGAGGTCGCCTGGCCGGGTGCGGTAGTTCCAGCCGCGTCTGCGGACGCGGCGTCCGGGTAGGCGACCTTCGTGATCGATGGTGCAGCGGCCGTGTCCTCGCCCTCGGCGGGCGCGGCGAACACGAGCCCATCCGCGCAGGCGAACGTCGCGCCGAGGCTCGTCTGCTGCACATCGCTCAGCCCAGGGCAGTCGACTCCCTCGCCGAGCTTCGTGCCGTCAGACGAGTAGGCGGCGAGGACGGGGGAGGCGCCCGCCGATGCGACGCTGCTCGCGACCACGGCGTCGCCCACCGGCGCGGCCGCGGCGGAGTGGGCCGCGGACTCGATGCGGGTGAGCTCGACGGTCTCGCCCTGGCCGAGGGCGTGCCGGTCCAGCACCACCGTCGTGCCGGACGTCTCGAAGCTCAGGGCGGCGATGCCCTCGTTCGAGGAGACCCGCGCAGCTCCCGTCTCGGTGAGCTCGCCGACGAGGCCAGGAGTCGCACGGTAGTAGTGGACGTGATCCCCGTGGGGCACCGTCCACACCCCGGTGTCGATGATCTCCGTCTTCCCATCGGCGGCGTCGGAGCCCGAGAAGATGAACCGGCCGTCGCTGACGGCCCACGACGCGGGCGCCACGGCATCGAGTGCGGTGCTCTCGCCGGTGAGCAGGTTGAGGACGCTCACGGAGCCGTCCGCGCCGATGCTGCCGATGCTCGTCTGGGCTTCGGCGAGCTCCTCGGCCCCCGCCACGAAGCCGTGCGCCTGCTCTTCGGTGGTCGGCGCGCTCGCGGTCGGTTCGGTCTCGGAGCCCGGCGACGTGCATCCGGCGAGGGCGAGCATGCCGACGAGGGCGAGGGATGCGCGAGGTGCGAGTCCTCGGGCGGGGACTCGGGGGAGCGGGGAGATCAGGCGTGTGCGGGGCAAGACTGGTCGCTTTCTGCTGGAGCGGTGGTTCGGGGGATGGGGCGGCTGGAGCGCGGTGCACGCAGCACCGAGGCGACGCCGACGGAGATGACGGCGGTCAGCGCGATGGCAGGACCAGCCGCGATGGCGAGATGCCACGAGGCGTAGAGGCCGACGACGACGGAGGCGATGCCGATCGCGCTGCCGAGCGCCATGATGCCGACGACGCTCTTCCTGCTGAGGGATGCGGCGGCCGGGGGAGCGAGGAGGAGCGCGGTCACGAGGAGCGTTCCGATGGTCTGGTAGGAGGCGATGACCGCGATCGCCACGAGGGCGATGAGGGCGAGGCTCGCGCGCTCCGGCCGCAGTCCGAGCGTGAACGCCTTGCGCTCGTCGAAGGCGAGCGCGGTGAAGGGCCGGTGGCAGAGGGCGAGTCCGGCGGCGGCGAGCGCGAGCGCTGCGCCGATGAGCCAGAGCTCGCCTGGCCCGATCGCGAGCACGTCGCCGAACAGCATCGCCGTGACGTCGACGGCGAAGCTCCCCGACCTGGACACGATCGCGATGCCGAGCGCGAGCATCCCGACGAAGAGGATGCCGATGGCCGTGTCGTTGGAGAGCCGTGTCCGCTTCGTGAGGGTGCGCACGCCGACGGCCATGACGGCCGCCGAGACGGATGCGCCGGCGACCGGCGGGAGGCCGAGGAGGACTGAGACGGCGACGCCGGGGAGGATGCCGTGGGCGAGCGCCTCGCCGAGGAAGGCCATGCCGCGCAGGACCACCCAGGTGCCGACGCAGGCGCACAGCACGGCGGCGAGGGAGCCGCCGAGGAGGGCTCTGGCGAAGAAGCTCGCCTCGAGGGGATCGGTGAGGAAGGGCACGAGGAAGGACCGTAGCATAATGAAAACGCTTCTCATTACCGATAGGGTGGCGCGCATGGCTGCCCTCATCACGCTCGCGAACGCCACTGTCCGCTACGACGCACACGCCGCGCTGTCCGACGTCTCGCTTGAAGTGCGACGCTCCGCGATCACCGTCATCGTCGGGCACAACGGCTCAGGCAAGAGCACGCTCCTCGGCGTGCTCGCCGGGACCACCCCGCTCACCTCGGGGACCCTCGACTGGCACGATTTCGACGCCAGGCCCGGCAGCATCGCCTACGTGCCCCAGCACGCCCGGCTGCCCGAGGCCTTCCCCCTGACGGTCGGTGCCGCCGTCGCGATGGGCCGCTGGGGCAGAGCGGGAAACCGGCCGAGCGCCTCGAGCTGGCGCTGGGGGCGAGGCGCGCAGGCCCGCACCCGCGACGCCGAGCTCGTCGACGCCGCCATCCAGCAGCTCGGCCTCGGCGAGCTTCGCGGACGTCTCCTCAGCCAGCTCTCCGGCGGCCAGCGGCAGCGAGCCCTCGTCGCCCAGGGCATCGCGCAGGACACGGAGGTGCTTCTCTTCGACGAGCCGACCGCAGGGGTCGACGCGGAATCCAGTGCACGCATCGCGGCGTGCCTCGCCGCGCTCGCCGAACAGGGCAGGACCGTTGTCGTCGCCAGCCACGATGCCGGAGAGATCGCAGCGGCGGACGCCGTCGTCGCGCTGCGCGACGGACACGTGATCCCCGGGGAATCGCGGATGACTGCGCGAAGCGCTGCATCACTAGGATGACGACTACCCCTCGCTCCACGGACGAGGAGCGTCGGCGCCGTGCACGGCGCACCCCCGTCGAAGGAGCCCGCAATGAGCCAATCAACCCCGATCGTTCGTTTCAACCTCGATCCGAGCCTCCTGAGCCAGAGGCAGGTGAGCACGCTGCGCTGGATCTTCGGCATCGGCGGAGCCGTGGCGATCATCCTCGGCATCGTCGCGCTCGCCTTTCCGATCAAGGCCCTCACCGCCATCGCCTGGATCTTCGGGCTGTTCTTCATCTTCTCGGGCGCCCTGCGCCTCATCCGCGCCGTCGTCTCCAAGGGCATCCCCACCGGCTGGCGGGTCTTCAACGGCGTCGTCGGGCTGCTGCTCATCGCGGGTGGCGTCATCGCCCTCGTCCAGCCCGTTGCCCTCATCGACGCGCTCGGCATCCTCATCGCGATCACCTGGATCATCGAGGGCATCGCGGCGCTCGCGGATGGATCTCCCGGCCAGTCCCGCGGCTTCGCGATCCTCTCCGGCGTGCTCAGCATCGTCGCCGGCCTCCTCATCCTCCTCTGGCCTGCCGGCGTCGTCGTCGTCGCCCTGTGGATCGTGGCGATCATCCTCGTCATCGGCGGGATCACGCAGCTCGTCATGGCGTACCGCTTCGGCAAGCACGCGAAGAAGGCCTGACCCGACATGGCAACCATCACCTCCAAGATCCGTCTCGTCGACGACGCACCCTCCTCGCGGCCGCGCACCTTCACGCGCATCCTGCTCGGCGGCTTCCTCGTCTTTGCCGGGGTCACGCACCTCACGGTCGCCCGCGAGGAGTTCACGGCGCAGGTGCCGAAGTCGGTGACCAAGCACACGCCGCTCTCGACCGATCAGGTCGTGCTCGCCTCCGGCGTCGCCGAGATCGCGCTCGGCCTGTCGCTCCTGTTCGCGCGCCGCTCGGCCCGTCCGACCGTGGGCTGGATCGCAGCCGGATTCTTCACGGCCGTCTTCCCGGGCAACCTCGCGCAGTTCGCGCGTCGCCGCGACGCGTTCGGGCTCGACACCGACAGGAAGCGCTTCCTGCGCCTCTTCTTCCAGCCCGTGCTCGTCGCGTGGTCGCTGTACTCGACCGGAGGCTGGCGCCGCCGCGTGAAGTAGCGGCGTTTCTCGAAGTGCGGGCGCTCCTGGATGTGCGGACGCTCCTGCCCCCGCACCGCCTCACCCTCTGGCCGTCTCGGGATGGCTTCCGCGCTTCCCGATGGGTTGCAACCCATCGGGAAGCGCGGAACCCATCCCGAAACCTGTTGAGGGGATGGTTCGGATGTGCGGCGTCAGACCGGGTGGGCCGAGGGGGCAGCCTTCTCGACGCGGGCTGGTGCGTCTCTGAGGTCACGAGTATGTCCGATCTGGCGAAAGTGAGTGTGCTCCGGAGGTCTCGCAGACCGACGCTGATGTTCCCCCACCGGCTCAGAAGCGTGTATATGTTCCGTCGCACTCGACGCTTCTGCGCGTCGCCCCGGTCCCGATACATCTGCGAGTGCGACACTGCAGGGGTGGATGCACACCTCCGACCATGGGTGGCCGACGATGCCCCTGCACTTGCGAATGCCATGCGAACGTCGCCCGACCTCGCCGCGCAGTTCCCGGGAGGTGTGCCCTCGACAGAGCTCGACTTCGTCTCCTACATGGCGCAGCATCTGGTCTCCGGCACCGCGAAACACGACCTGGCGATCATCGTCGACGGCATCGCGGTCGGAAACGTCGGGCTGAGCAACATCGAGCACGTGCACCAGACCGGGTGGGCCTACTACTGGCTGGCGAAGGGTGCTCGCGGCAGGGGCCTCGCGACGCGTGGCCTCGCGACGATCGCGGACCTGGCGTTCACGGAGCTCGGCCTCTTCCGCCTCGAGCTCGGCCACCGGACCGGGAACGCGGCGTCCTGCCGTGTCGCGAGTCGTGCCGGGTTCAGGCCCGAGGGCATCGAGCGGCAGAAGCTCCGGTACGGGAAGCAGCGGTTCGACGTCGAGACGCACGCGCGACTGACGCTCGACCCGGTCCCCGACATCGAGCTCATCCCGCGCACCGCCTCCCTGGCGGGGCCGCGGCAGCCGGACCTCACGCGGCCGGACCTCGGCCTCGCCTGAGGCCAGGCGGGTGGCCGAGGTCGGGACCTACTCGGTGAGGATGCGCCTCGGCGGGGGAGTTCACGCGGGGTAACGCGATTCCGCGGGGCGTCGCACGGGATGGCAGGTTGGTATCTGATTTCCCCGATCTCGACTGCTGAGGACTCCCACGTGCGCATCTCCCCGACCGTTCCCGAGTCGATCGCCTCACTGAGGGCCGCGAAGCCCGAGGTGGTCGAGCAGACGCTCGCCGCCTACACGGCGCTCTACGAGAGCCCGCAGGTGATCGAGCGCGGCCTGCTCCACGGCTTCGCCAGGACGGTCGCGCGCTGGCAGGGCAACGCGCAGCTCGCCGACTGGCATCTGGCGCAGGGCGCCGATGCTCGTCTGCTCGGCGACGAGCTGCCCGCAGATGCGAAGCTGCGCGCGCTCGTGGAGCACGTGGACCTCATCACGGTGTCGCCTGCGCTGGCCACCCACGAAGACCAGCACGTGCTGCCGGTCGCCGGGGTCACCCCGGACGAGATCGTCCTGCTGAGCCAGCTCGTGGCCTTCGAGAGCTACCTGGCACGCATGCTGGACGGCGACGCGCTGCTCGCCGGAACCGCGCCGGAGCGAGTGGATGCGCCCGCCCGCGCCACGGTTGCCGCCGGTCGGTCGAAGGACCTCTCGGGTCGCACCATCGCCGGACTGGCGAAGCCGACCGAGTACACGCAGGAGCAGCTCGAGTGGTCGCCGTGGGTGGCCGCCCCCGACGAGGCGGAGCTGACGGCCGAGCAGGTCGACTCGTTCGCCGCGAAGGCGACCACCAACAGCGTCTACTTCCGACTCCTGTCCAGGGTTCCTGCGGTGCTGAAGGCCCGCAGCGCCATCGACAACGCCGTGTTCCTCGGCAAGGGCGGACTGCCTCGCGCCGAGCGGGAGCTCGCCGCGGCCGTCGCTAGCAAGGTCAACGACTGCATCTACTGCGCCTCGGTGCACTCCAGGAAGGCGACCTTCCAGTCGAAGCGCCACGACGACGTGCAGCGGGTGCTGGACGCGGGCCTCGCTCGCGACGCCGACTGGCAGCCGACCTCGCTCGACGCGCTCAGCGACGGTCAGGACGAACGCTGGAGCGCCATCATCCGCTTCGCCGCGAGCCTGTCGACGCTGCGCCCGAGTGCGACGCCCGCGCAGATCGACGAGCTGCGCGCGCTCGGCCTCGACGACGCCGAGCTGTTCGACCTCGTTGGGTCGACGGCTTTCTTCGCCTGGGCGAACCGGCTCATGCTGAGCCTCGGCGAGCCGAACTGGCCCGCCGCAGCCGCCGGCAGCTGAGCATCCGCGCCACTGCGCCGCCCCTGAACGTTCTGCACGACCTGCCACCGAGAGGTACCGATATGCCCATCTCACGCCGACTGCCCGCCGCCATCGCGGCCCTCGTCGCCAGCTCCCTGCTCCTCGCCGGCTGCGGCACGGTGACCCCCGAGGGCGGAGCCGACGCCGAGACCATCACCGTCGTCGACGATCAGGACCGCGAGGTCACGATCAACGGACCCGTCGAACGGGCCGTGGTGCTCAACAGCTACGGCAACGAGTTCGTGCGGGCGATCGGAGCCGGCGACACGGTCGTGGGCGTCGACCGCGCATCCATCAACCGCCTCCCGTACCTGCCGGTCGACGAGAGCGACGTCATCGCCGAGGGCCTCGACCAGATCAACTACGAGGCGGTCGCGGAGCTCGACCCCGACGTCGTCATCATGCCCCGCAACGCCGTCTGGCAGGAGGCCGCCGAGCAGCTCGAGTCGTTCGGCATCCCCGTCGTCGTCGCGACCGCCTGGGACTACGCGGTGTTCGACGAGACCGTCACCCTCCTCGGCCAGGTCTTCCAGAAGGAAGAGGGAGCAAGCGCCGTCACCGACTTCTCGAACGAGATCCTCGACGTCGTCGCCGAGCGCACCGAGGGTGTCGAGCCCGTGCCCGTCTACTGGGAGACGGTCGACCCGTACCTGACGGTGCTGCCCGGATCCGGCTTCCACGCCATCATCGAGGCGGCAGGCGGCACGAACGTCTTCGAGAACGCCGCAGGCGGCGGCGACGAGCAGGAGGAGATCACGGTCGACCCCGCCGAGGTCGTCACCCGCAACCCGGCCGTCATCGTCCACGAGTTCGAGCCGAGCGCGACGCCGACCGGCCAGGAGCGCTTCGACACGCTCGGCGCAGAGATCACGTCCCGACCGGGCTGGTCGAACATCACCGCCATCCAGGACGGCGAGGTCTACCTCGCCAACGGCTGGGCGACCAGCGCCGTCGCGAAGTCCATCGGCGCCCTCTACCTCGCCAAGTGGCTGCACCCGGAGGAGTTCGCCGACGTGAACCCCGACGAGTTCCTCGAGCGCTGGGTCGTCGACTTCCAGCAGACCGACTTCCCCGGCGCCAGCGAGTACATCCAGCAGTACCAGGCGGCCGCGTAGTGGCCATCACCACGCCGAAGACCGGCACGGATACCCCGGGCGAGCAGAACGCGGTCGCCTCGAGCGAGCGCAAGCGCGCGAACGTCAAGCGGCTCGCCATCATCGGCGGCGTGGTCGTGAGCACCCTCGCCGTCGTCGCCGCCGTCACCATCGGCACGGCCGGAGTGACCTTCGGCGACGTCTGGAAGGCCGTCACCCTGTCGATCTTCGGCGGGACGCTCGAGAACGACTTCGCGCAGAAGTTCTCCATCGTCACCGAGCTGCGCCTCCCACGCGTGCTGCTGGCCTTCGCCGCCGGCGCAGGACTCTCGCTGTCGGGTGTCCTCATGCAGGGGCTCCTCAGGAACCCGCTCGTGAGCCCCTTCACGCTCGGCGTCTCGCCGGCGGCCGCGTTCGGCGCTGCCCTCGCGATCACCATCGCGGGTGGCACGACGCTGCCCTCGTGGGCGATCATCGCGAGCGCGCTGGTCGTCTCGCTCGCCGTCTCGGCGCTCGTACTCGGGCTCGCCTCCGCCAAGGGCATGGCCATCGCCACGCTCCTGCTCCTCGGCATCGCCATCACGCAGCTGTTCGAGGCGCTCACCGCCGCACTCCAGTTCACGGCCAACGAGAACACGCTGCAGGCCATCGTGCGCTGGACGTTCGGCTCCGTGAACGACGCGACGTGGGGTGACGTGCAGACGGTCGGCATCCTCGTCCTCGCGACGATCCCGTTCGTGCTGTGGTTCGCCAAGGACCTCAACGCCGTCGCCTTCGCGGGCGACGACGCGGCCAAGAGCCTCGGCGTCAACGTGCAGGCGCTCCGCGTCGGGCTCATCGTCGTCGCGGTTGTGCTCGCCGCTGTCATCGTCAGCTTCTGCGGCGTGATCGGCTTCGTGGGACTCGTCGGCCCGCACATCGCGCGCCTCATCATCGGCGCAGACCACCGCTACCTCATCCCGTTCTCGGTGCTCACAGGAGGGCTGCTGCTGCTCGTCGCGGACACCGTCGGGCGCACGATCCTGGCACCCGCCGTCATCCCCGTCGGCATCGTGGTCGCCTTCATCGGCGCGCCCATCTTCATCCAGCTCATCCTCACGAGGAAGACGGCCCTCAAATGAGCCTGACGATCGACGGCATCGAGTTCGCCTACGGCAAGCACAAGGTGCTGAAGGGCGTGAGCCTCGAAGTGCAGGACGGCACCTTCTGCGCGCTGCTCGGACCGAACGGCTCCGGCAAGTCGACGCTCACGAAGATCATCGCCCGCGTGCACAAGCCGAGCGTGGGGACCGTCACGTTCGACGGCACCGACGTGCTCGGCCTCGGCAGGCGCGAGCACGCGCGAACGGTGGCCTACGTGCCGCAGTCCGGAGAGGCCCCCTTCGACCTCACGGTGCGGGAGGCGGTGCTGCTCGGTCGCACGCCCCACTACGGGATGGCGCCAGGCGCCGAGGACTGGCGGCACGTCCAGGACGCGATCACGCTCCTGAACCTCGACTCTCTCGTGGACAGGAACATGTCCGAGCTCTCCGGGGGCCAGGCGCAGCGTGTGCTCGTGGCCAGGGCCCTCGCGCAGGACCCGAAGGTGCTCCTGCTCGACGAGCCGACGAGCGCGCTCGACCTGCGCTACCAGATCGAGACGCTGCAGATCGTGCGCCGCATCACACGCACGAAGGGCATCACGGCCCTCATCGCGATCCACGACCTCAACCACGCCGGCCGCTTCTGCGACCAGATCGTCATGCTCGACCAGGGCACGATCATCAAGAGCGGAACACCGGCTGAGGCGCTGCAGGAGGACACCCTCAAGCAGGTCTACGGGCTGCGCGTGACCGTCGAGGAGCGCGAGGGCTTCGTCGAGGTTCGGCCAGTCGTCGAGGACGACCTGGAGTACCGCATCTGATGTTCGACGCCGTCATCGTCGGGGGCGGTCCGCGCGCCGTCGCCACGGTCCTCAGGGTGGTGGCGCGCCGACCAGACGCGTGCATCCGCGTAGCCATCGTCGACGCGATCGACGTGGGGGCCGGAGCGACCTGGCGCATCGACCAGCCAGCCGAGTTCCTCAACAACACGACCTCCGGCTCGACGACCATCCACGCCGACGAGTCGACCAGGATGACCGGGCCGATCGTGCCGGGCCCGGACCTCGTCGACTGGGCGGCCGCGATCGTCGACCGTGGCGAGCACCCCACGCCGTGGGTGCTCGAGGAGGCGCGCGCGGTGCGCCCCGGCAGCTTCCCCTCTCGGCGGCTGCAGGGGGTCTACTTCCGCGAGCAGCTCGCAGCGGCCGAGGCGAGCGGGCACGTGGAGCTCGCCCGAATCCGGGGAACCGCGGTGGACGTGCGCGACGACGGCCCCGACGCACGCACCGTCGTGCTCGCCGACGGCACCGAGCTGCGGGCGCCGATCGTCGTACTCGCCCAGGGCATGGTGCAGACGCTGCCGACCGACGAGACACAGCGCTTCGAGCGGGCAGAGCGAGAGCTCGGCCTGGTCTACATCGCCCCTGGAATGCCGGCCGAGCAAGACTGGGGCAAGGTGCCAGCGGGCGAGGACGTCATCGTCCGCGGCCTCGGCGCGAACTTCTTCGACGTCGTCGCCGTGCTCACGGCGGGGCGCGGCGGACGGTTCGAGCCCGTCGCCGGCGATGTACGAGGGCGACTTCGCTACCTGCCGTCGGGAGACGAGCCCATCCTCCACGCAGGTTCGCGCCGGGGCGTGCCGTACCGCGCGAAGGCGGACGGCTGGGCGGAAGCGTCGCCGTTCGTGGCACGCACCGCGAACCCGGAGTGGTTCAGGGCGCTCGCCGCGGCAGAGCCGGAGTCGCTGGACTTCCGAGGCGACGTCTGGCCGTCCATCGCGCGCGAGTTCGCTGTTGCGTACCTCGCCGCCCTCTCGGGTTGGGCACCCCACGCCCTCACCGTCTCGCTTCCGGAGGCCCTCGCCGCCCTCGACGATGCCGGGAACGTCAGCGCCATCGACGACGTCCTCACGGCGTCCATCGACCAGCGTGCCGACGACGGTGCCCACGCGTTCACGATCGACTCACTGCGACGCCCGACGCGGGGTCAGCAGGTGAGCCCCGAGCGGTGGCGGCGTCAGGTCGAGCAGCTCGTCGAGAGCGAGCTCGGGTCGATGTCCTCGCCAGACGAGCATCCTCGCGCCGCGGTCAACCGCGCGATGGGGGCTCTGCGGGGCCAGGCGGCACGACTCGCCGTGAGCGGCGTGCTCGAGGGCCGCTCGGCTGTCACCGACTTCGAAGGCTGGTTCAACGCGGACGGGCTGTTCCTCGCATCCGGCCCACCGTCCGGGCGGACTCGTGAGGTGCTCGCGCTCATCGACGCCGGCTTGCTCCGCCTGACCGGCCCCGAGACCTCGGTATCGCTTGATGTCGAGGCCGGCGAGTTCGTCGCCCGCTCCGCGATCACGGGCATCGAGGTGCGCGCCCGCGCGCTCATCGAACCCCGCATGTCGAAGGGGAAGGTGCCGGCGACCGACGACCCGCTGCTGCGCGCGCTCCTGGACTCCGGACGCGCTCGAGTGCACGCGCGACGAGCGCGAGACGGAGCGGCCGTCGAGACGGACAGCATGGAGGCGACGGGCGCGAGCCTGGAGGAGGGGGAGCCCGGCCTCAATCTCGTGCGGCGCGACGGCTCCGTCGACGATCGAGTGGTTGTGCTCGGCATCCCGGCCCTCAGCACGCAGCCGGGCAGCGCGATCGGGGCGACGCCGCGCAAGCCCTCACCGCTGCTCGCCGGTGCCGACGTCGCCGCGAGGCAGATCGTCCGGCTCGCGAGCCAGCAGCGTCAGAGCTGAACGCGGTGCGGGGCTGGCTCGCGAGCGCCCCGAGGCACCCACGTCAGCCCGGCCACGAGGACGGCAAGGAGGGCCACGATGCCGAGGATCAGGCCCGCCGGCGCGAGACCGAGCTGCGCGCCCGCGAGGCCAGCGATCGGGTAGCAGAGCATGAAGCAGGCGTGTGAGAGCGAGAACTGGGCCGCGAAGACCGCGGGTCGCTGCTCGCCAGATGCCGCCCTCCGGAGGAGCCGCGAGGAAGGCGTCAGGATCAGCGAGGTCGCGGCGCCGAGCAGCCCCCACACGGGGAGGGCGAGAGGCCAGGCCCACGCTGCATCGGTCGAGAGCACACCCGCCATCGCGAGGAGGCCGATCGGGATGAGGGCAGCGCCGGCGAGCATGACTCGGCGGTCGGAGACGCGATCGAGCACCCGCGGCAGCGCGAGCGCCACGAGCAGGGAGCCGGCACCGTAGGAGGCGAGCAGGATCGCGAGGTCCGACTGCGCCCGCCCGAGCTGGGCCTGCACGAAGACGACGGAGTTCACGATCACCATGGCCGTGCCCGCGGCGACCGCCAGGTTCAGTGCTAGAAGGGCCCGGAGGTCGCGCGTGCGCCAGAAGACCCGCAGCCCGGAGGTCAGCCGGGAGATGAAGGGGCTCGGGGCTGCGAGCGTGCGGGTGGGGAACGTCGTCGTGCCGACGAGCGTCGCCGAGATGACGAAGCCGAGGACGGTCCCGACGAACAGCGAGTTGGAGCTGACGACGGTGAGCAGCAGGGCTGCGAGCAGCGGGCTCACGAGTGCCTCGAGGTCGTAGGCGAGGCGCGAGAGCGAGAGCGCCCGCGTGTAGAGGCGCTCATCCGGGAGCACGTCGGGGATGACGGCCTGGAAGGTGGGCGTGAAGGTCGCGGACGCTGCCTGCAGGACGAAGACGAGCACGTAGACCTGCCAGACCTCGCCGACGAAGGGGAGGCCGAGTGCGATGAGGGCGCGGATGAGGTCAGCAGAGATGAGGACACGGCGTCGTGACCACCGGCTCGTGACCGCCGCCATGACGGGCGACACCACGACATAGGCGATCATCTTGATCGTCAGCGCGGTGCCGAGCACGATGCCAGCGTCGCCGCCCGCGAGGTCGAACGCGAGGAGGCCGAGCGCGACCGTGAGCAGCCCCGTGCCGACGAGCGCGATGACCTGGGCGGAGAAGAGCCGCCGGAACGCCCGGTTGGCGAGGATCTCACGCATCGACGTCTCCGCGCAGCTCGCGACTCGGCTGCGGGTCTCGCCGGTGGTGGGGCGGGATGGCGTCGGCGCCTCCGACCCCGGCGACGGAGTGCTCGGCCTGGAACAGCGCGTCGGCGACGAGCCGCTTCGCGTGCCCGTTGATGAGCCGGTAGTAGACGCGCGTGCCTTCCTGCCTGGTCGCGACGATGCGGGCGAGGCGCAGCTTGGCGAGGTGCTGCGAGACGCTCGCCGGCGTCTTGCCGACGGCCTCGGCGATGTCGTTCACGGAGTGCTCCCCGTCGTCGAGGACGAGCACGATGCGCACGCGCGTCGCGTCGGCGAGCATGCCGAAGACCTCGGCGGCGAGTTCGACGGTCGGGTTGTCGAGCTCGATGTGCCCGAGTGAACCCGCGCCGTCTTCCTGCGTATCTGCATGCATACGCAGATACTGGCACAGTTGCGGGAGCTGTGTCGAGGACGCGCCCAGCGCGGCGCTGTCCTGGCCCCTACCCTGGATGCATGACTGCAGCCGACGACTTCGCGCGCCATCCCATCGACCCGACCTCCGCGGCGAAGCTCGCCGAGTCCGGCCTGCGCTACGAGACGTTCGATACCGATGACGCGGCCACCTTCAACGCATGGGCGCGAGCAGACCTCCGCGGATTCCTCGCCGCCGAGCCGAGCGAGAAGCAGCTCGAGGGGATGCGCGCATCCCTGGGCTACCGCCGCACGACGGGCGTCTGGGACGACTCGGCGCCCCTCGTCGACGAGCCCATCGCCACGGTGAGCTCGTGGCCCGCCGACCTCACGCTGCCGGGCGGCAGCCAGCTGACCAGCTGGGCGATCAGCTCGGTGACCGTCTCCCAGGCTCGCCGCCGCCGCGGGATCGCCAGGAACCTGCTCGAGGGGGAGCTGCGCACGGCCGCGGCCCTTGGCCTCCCGCTCGCGGCCCTCACGGTGTCGGAGTCGACGATCTACGGCCGGTTCGGCTTCGGGCCCGCGACCTTCGCCGCGAGCTTCAGCATCGACACGCGCCGCGTCCGCTGGGCCGGCCCGACCCCGGGCGGTCGCGTCGACTACGTGGGGCGGGAGCAGTGGGCCGAGCAGATCGGCGGCCTCTTCGACCGCGTCAGGGTGGCGCGGGTCGGGGAGATCGAGGGCTGGGACGGAATGTGGCCCCGCCTCGCGGGAACGGTGCACGACGAGGACGGCGATGGCAAGAAGCTCCGCGCCATCACCTACACCTCGGAGGCCGGCGACCTCGAGGGGGCAGCGCTGTTCAAGCTCGAGGGCGGCGACCACGACTACGCGAGCCACACGCTGAACGTCGAGTTCCTCCGCGCCGTCAGCGACGACGCCTACGCCGCGCTGTGGCGCTTCTTCCTCGAGGCCGATCTCGTCGCGACCGTCAAGGCGGAGCAGCTCGCCATCGACGAGCCCATCAGGTGGATGCTCGGCGACCAGCGGGCCGCGACCGTCACGACCTCCGACCACCAGTGGCTGCGCATCCTGGACACGAAGGCCGTGCTGGACGCGCGACGGTATTCGTCGCCCGGCGTGCTCGGACTCGAGATCGAGGATGCGCTCGGCTTCGCGGGCGGCTCGTTCGTGCTCACGGTCGGCGCGGATGGCGTTGGGACGGCGAAGCCGGTCGATGCCCTGCCCGAGGGTTCGGCAGCCGTGCGCCTAGGCGTGGACGCGCTCGGGTCGCTCTTCCTCGGCGGCGTATCGCCCGCCGCGCTCCGCGCAGCAGGCACCCTGCACGAGCTGAGCGCCGGGGCGGCGGAGCTCGCTGGACGGCTGCTGCGGGTCTCGCCGGAGCCCGCGCCGGGCATCTGGTACTGAGCTCCGCGGGGCGCCGCTCCGCCGACGGTGAACATCGCCAGCTTGGCGGGGCGGCGCGCAACTAGAATCTGCGACATGGCATCTGGATTCTGGGGGCGCGCTCGCCGCGCGAAGCAAGCGCAGCAGGCCGAGATCGACGCCCACGACAAGGACCTGGCGATGAAGGCGGGTGTTGCGCTCGTCGACGCCGATGAGCGCATCCGGCTCATGAACGACGAGCTCTCGTTCGCGGAGGCCGAACTGGGCTCCGGCGCGACACAGGACCTGAAGGACACGCTCGTCAACGTGCGCAAGTACATGGGCGAGGCGTTCCACTTGAACCAGCTGAACGTCGATGACATCCCGGACACGCCAGACGAGCTGCGCACCAGGAACGCGCGGATCGTGCAGATCTGCGAGTGGGCGATGGGGCTGCTCGAAGAGAAGTCCTCGGTGCTCGAGGAGGCCGTCGCGGTGGTGAGGCAGACGCCCGCCGTGCTCGAGGGCGTCAAGCGGGACTCGGAGCGGCTGCGCGCGCGCATCCCGGACGCGCAGGCCAGCATCGATCGTCTCGCGCTGCGCTACTCGGACGCCGCGCTGCACCAGGTGGGCGACAACCCCGCCGAGGCGGCCCAGCTCCTGACCTTCGCGGAGCACAGCGCCGACGTGTCGCTGCGCCGCCGTGAGGCCGGGCAGAACGAGCAGTCGCGGCTTGCCCTCGAGGCGTCCACGGAGGCCGTGCGCCGCGTGCATACGCTGCTCGACGCCGTCGAGAACTACGAGATCGAGGCCCTCCGCGCCGAGTCGACGCTCGCTGCCGTGATCGCGGACTCGAGGGGCGATCTCGTCGCGGCGAGAGACGTGCCACGCAGCCAGGAGGTCGAGGAAGCGGCGAAGCGGCTCACCGATGCGCTCGCCGCGCTCCCTCCCGCGGGCGAGCGCACCGACCCGTTCGCGTCGCTCTCGAGGCTCCGCGCCGCGAACACGGGACTCGACGAGGCAATCGCCAAGGCCAGGGACAGGGCCGCGCGGCCCATCCCGTCGCAGACTCAGGTCGTGACCGCCATCGACGACGCGGATCGGCAGATCGCCGTCGCCAACGACGTCATCTCCGGCCACCGTGGCTGGATCGGCTCGGCGCCGCGCACCCGGCTGGCCGAGGCGGAGCGCATCCGCAACGAGCTCGTGAGCTTCCGGGGCGGTGAGGACGAACGCGAGCAGGCGCTTGCGCTGGCACGCCGGGCGGGTTCGCTCGCGAGCGAGGCGCTGCAGCTCGCGCAGCGCGACATCGACCAGTCGCGTCCGCAGCAGCAGCAGGGATACGACGAGTGGGGCCAGCCGCGTGGCGGCGGCTACCAGGGCGGCTACGGCGGTCGCGGCGGCCGACGTGGCGGAGACATGGGCGACGTCGTTGGCGGCGTGCTCGGTGGTCTCATGATCGGCGGGCTGCTTGACGGGATGTTCGACTAGCGGCTCCGGCACCCCGGTCGGGCCCTCGCTGCTGCGGCGCCCGCCGGCCGTCGTCGGTCGCCGCGTCGCTCGCTACTTCGCGGAGCGCACGGAGAGCAGCTCGTAGCCCTCAGGGACCATCGCCTCGATCTTCGCCTTCGCCGCCTCGTAGGAGTCGGCTTCCGCCTCGATCGTCTCGCTGGCTACTGGACGGATGACTGCAATGACCTTGACCATCCGCTGATCATAGAGCGGACGCGCGGCCCAGGGTGGTACGACGCGGCCCGTCGGGCGCCTGCGGGCATCGGCCAGCGGTGCGTGCCCGAGGTGGGTCAGTCCCGCTCGGGAGAGGACTGCGCATCGCGCAGGATGCGCTTGGTCGCCCTGGCCTCCCACGCCTCCTGGAGCAGTTCGCCGAGCCTCGGCGGGGGGACGTTCGCGAGCCGCACCAGCACGCTCGGGTGGCCGTCGTAGTGGGGTGTCGTGAAGAACGCCGACGGCTCGCCCTGGAGCAGAGCCTCGCGCTCGCCGAGGTCGGCGCGCCAGCACACGAGCACCCCGGGCTCGTCGTGGATGCGCGCGAACATCTTCGTCCCGACGTAGAACGCCGGGGTGCCGTAGGCGGTGCGCTCCGAGGTCTCCGGCAGGCGGAGCGCCAGCCGTCGCACATCGTCGTCGCTGCTCATGACGCCATCGTGCCACCGTCCGGCCGTCCCGTGCCCGGTTGTTGTCGGAACGAGACGGCGTCTTCGTCCGGGAGAGCGGACCGTGCTGTGAGCGGTGGCCCAGGATGCCGCCATCGCCGTGGACGCGCCACGGAGGGAATAGCGCGGGGCGCCGGCTCGCTGAACTCGGGTATGAAGGCAATCGTCTACTCAGCCACCGGTCCGTCCAGCGTCCTCTCCCAGGTCGAGCGCGAGGTCGCGCAGCCTGGCCCGGGCGAAGTCCGCGTGAGGGTCGTCGCCTCTGGCGTGAACCCCACCGATTGGAAGGCGCGCGACGGCGGTGGCGCGGGCAGTCTGCTCGGCTTCCCGGAGGTGGTCCCGAACCAGGACGGTGCGGGCGTCGTCGATGCTCTCGGCGACGGCGTGGACACGCTCGCCGTCGGCGACCGTGTCTGGGTGTACCTCGCGGCGCACAACCGGCCGACGGGCACGGCGCAGGAGTTCACGGTGCTGCCCGCCGACCGTGTCGTCGCGTTGCCGGACGGCATCGACTTCGACGTCGCCGCGAGCCTCGGCGTGCCCGCCATGACGGCGCACCGGGCACTCACGGTGCACGAGCACGGCCCCGCCCGTCTCTCGCCCGAGGCGCTCGCGGGCCGCACGGTGCTGGTGCACGGCGGCGCAGGAGCGGTGGGCCACGCGGCCATCCAGCTCTCGGTGTGGGCAGGTGCGACGGTGATCACGTCGGTGAGCAGCGACGAGAAGGAAGCCCTGGCCCTCGCAGCCGGGGCGCACCACGTGGTCCGCTACCCGGACGCCTCGCTCGCCGAGCGCATCCGGGAACTGGCTCCGAACGGCGTCGACCACATCGTCGAGGTGTCGCCCACGCAGAACGCGGCGCTCGACGTCGAGGTCATCGCCAACCACGGCAGCATCGCCTACTACGCGAACAACAACGGCGACGACTTCACCGTGCCCATCATCGCGAGCTTCGCGAAGAACGTCCGCTGGCAGGGGCTGCTGCTCTACACGGTGGGTCCGGATGCGCTGCACGCGGCGGCCGAGGACGTGACGGCGGCGCTCGTCGACGGCGCGCTTCCCGTGGGGGAGCCGGCTGGCCTGCCCATCACGTGGTTCCCGCTCGAGGAGACGGCCCAGGCGCACGACGCGGTCGAGGGTGGAGCCGTGGGGAAGGTGCTCATCCGCGTCGCGGACGAGAAGGCCTGATCTCAGCGCTCACAGTGACGTCGGCCGCAGCTCCTCTGCGGGGCTGCGGCCGGCGTGTGTCCTTCGTCCTGGCTCTGGCGGCTAGACCCGAACCCGAGCCGCCTCCTCGATCGCGATCCGCTTGCGGCGCTCGCCCGCCTCGATCTCCTCGGCGCGGGTGATGACCTCGTCGGCCTCTTCGCTGCGAACAACGACAACCCCGTCGTCGTCGGCCACGATGAGGTCCCCAGCTTCGACGACCACACCGCTGATCGCGACCGGGATGCCGATGCGACCCGGGCCGAACTTGTAGGGGCCGGCTGGCGTCACCGCGCGGGCGAAGACCGGGAGTCCGATCTCGCCGAGGCCCACGGCATCGCGGATCGCCCCGTCGATGACGAACCCGGCGACACCGAGGCGCAGGGCTCGGAGCCCGATGAGGTCGCCGATGAGCGCTCGGCTCACGTCGCCGCCGCCGTTGACGACCAGCACGTCACCCGGCTGCGCGACGTCGAGGGCCTTGTGGATGATGAGGTTGTCGCCCGGGCGGGTCCAGACGGGAAGCGCGCGGCCCGCGAGCTTCGCGCCATCCCAGACCGGCCGTATCCCTGAGGCCGTGCCGAGCCGGTCCTGCGCATCCCCGATGTTGGCGCTCGGGATGCCCCGCGCGCGGTCGATGAGGCGGTCGCTGGTCGTCGCGGTGCTGCTTGCGTGCTCGCTGTTCATGCGTCGATCTCCTGCTGGTCGAGCGGCTGATGGGGCGGTCGGTCGAGTGGAGGCGGTGCTACTCACCGGCGATCAGCTCCGCGATGATCGGCTTCGTCGTCGCTTCTCGCTCCTCCCAGAGCGTGGCCACGTCTGCGGCTGGCATCCAGTTGGGTACCGTTCCCGCATTCTCGAGCGCGGCGACGACGTCGGGATCCTCGGTTGCGGCTTGGAGGGCTGCCTCGAGCGCGGCGACCGTTGCAGCTGGCGTTCCGGCCGGGACCGAGACGGCGAAGTTGTTCGACATCGGCGCCACTTCGAAGCCCTGCTCGTTCAACGTCGTGACGTCGGGGAAGAAGGGGCTCGGGACGTCGCTGAGGACCGAGAGCACGTTGATCTCACCTGACTTGGCCTGCCCGATGAACGAGGAGACGCCCCCGAGGGCGAAATCGACCTCGCCGGAGACGAGAGCTGCGATCTTGTCGGCCCCGCTGTTGTAATGCACGATGTTGAATTCGAGGCCGAGCTCCTTCTCGAGGGTGCGGAGGTTGACGTGGTCGTCTCCCGCACGCGAGTCGGTGCCGACGGTGATGGTGCCGGGACTCGCCTTGACGGCATCGAAGAGCTCCTGCGTGCTCGTGTACGGGCTGTCCTTGTTGACGCCGATGACGATGTCGTTGAGCGCGAACGAGCCGACGGGTGCGAAGCTCTCCCGGTCGAAACCGGCCTGCTTGCTCGGGTCGAGGTAGCGGCCGAAGATCGAGGGGATGTTCGTGAAGCCCAGCGTGAGCCCGTCCGGCTTGGCGGAGGCCAGGGCGTTGAGGCCGATGACCTGGTTGCCGCCCTCCTTGTTGACGACCTTGATGTTGACGCCGAGGTCTTCGCCCATGGCGGGGGCCATGATGCGGGCGAGGATGTCGTTGCCGGCTCCGGCCGCAGAAGGCACGATCCACTCGATCGTGGATCCGGCTTCCGGGAACTCGGCACCGTCGTCGGCGGCCCCAGCGGTTCCCGTCGCGCAGGCGCTCAGCAGGGACGCGATAGCTGCGGCTGCGACGACCGCCGTCAGGCGCGTGCTCCTGCTCGCCCAGCCACGGCGCTTCGGCGACGCGGGGGTGTTCTCGATTCTGGGTGTGGTGAACATTGACTGACTCCTTCGTCGGTCCAGGGGTGCTAGCGGTTGGTGGATGAGGTGGTCTGCATCTCGGGGGTCTGCTCCTCGAGCTCCAGGGCGAGCCGCTTCGCGTTCATCCGCGCGACGCGCTTCGCGAGCAGCGAGCTGAGGAGCGGGCGGGCGGCACCGAACAGCACCGCGACGACGATCACGATGAGCAGCGTCACGCTGATGCCGCTGCTGAGGAACACGGAGTAGTCGCCGCGTGAGAGGGCGAGGGAGCGCTGGAAGTTCTCCTCGAGCATCGGCCCGAGGATCACGGCGAGCACCAGCGGGGTGAGGGGCACGGCGAACAGGTGGAAGAGGTAGCCGACGATGCCTGCCCCGAGCATCACGAAGATGTCGAATGCTGAGCCGTTGATGCTGTAGGTGCCGAGGAACATGAACGCGATGATGACGGCCATCAGGTAGTGGAACGGCACCTTGAGCACCGCGATCCACACTCGCGCGAGCGGCACGTTGAGGATGAGGAGGATCACGTTGCCGACGAGCAGGCTCGCGATGATCGCCCAGGCGACCTCAGGGTTGTCGCGGAACAGGAGCGGGCCGGGGATGAGGCCGTTGATCGTGAAGGCGCCGGCCATGATGGCCACGGTGGCGCTCGTCGGGATGCCGAGCGTGAAGAGCGGGATCATGGAGGAGACGGCGAGTGCGTTGTTCGCCGCCTCCGGCCCCGCGACGCCCTCGACGGCGCCCTTTCCGAACTCCCCGCCCCGGCGCGAGATGCGCTTCTCGAGGGCGTAGGAGGCGAGCGAGGTCGCGGCGCCGGGTGAGCCGGGCAGGAGGCCCATGACGAACCCGATGAAGGATCCGCGCATGAAGGGTCCGGCGGAGCGCCGCAGGTCGGTACCCGTCGGGAGGAGCTTGCCGACCTTGATGGGCTTGCGGATGCCGTCCTTGCCGCCGCGCGCCTGGGCGAGCACCTCGCTCATGCCGAACACGCCCATGACGATCGCGACGAGGCCGAGGCCGTCGAAGAGCTCGGGCATCTCGAAGGTGAAGCGCTGCACTCCCTGGCCCTGGTCGATGCCGACGCTCGCGATGGCAAGTCCGACGCCGACGCTGAGGAGCGCCTTGGCCGGGTCGCGGCCGGCGAAGCTCGCGACGAGCGCCATGCCCAGCACCGAGACGAGGAAGAGCTCGGGGGCGCCGAATTCGAGGGCGAGTCTGCTGAAGGGGGCGACGAGCACGAATCCGATGACCCCGATGAGGCCGCCGACGAACGAGGCGAGGGCTGCGATCACGAGCGCGGGCCCTCCTCGCCCCCTCTTGGCCATCTCGTAGCCGTCGAGCGTCGTCGCGATGGACGAGGCCTCGCCGGGTATGCGAAGGAGGACGGCCGTGATCGTCCCGCCGTAGGCCGCTCCGTAGAGGATGGCGGCGAGCATGATGATGGCTGTTGTCGCGTCCAGGCCGAAGGTGACCGGGATCAGCAGCGAGACGGCGGCGGCTGGGCCGAAGCCGGGGAGCACACCCACGAGCATGCCGATGACGCAGCCGAGGAGGGCGAAGAGCAGGTGCTCGGGGGTGAGGACGGTGATGAGGCCGCCGATGAGGTTCTCGAAGCCCATGTCAGAGTCCAATCCAGCTGAGGGGAGCGATGCTCGCGTGCGGCAGCGCGGTGTTGAGCCACACCTCGAAGACGAGGCGCGAGAGGCCCGTCACGACGAGCGCGACGAGGAGGGAGATCCACCAGCGGCGCCCACCGACGAAGATGAGGACGGTCGTGAGCATGAGCACCATGACGACCGAGTAGCCGAGGAGGGGGAGGAGTGCGGCGCCGAGGGCGACGCTTCCGACGATCGTGCCGATCCGGAGCCACGCCGCCTTGTCCGGCAGCGACTCGTCGTCCATCTCGTCGCTCTCTTCTCCTTCGAGGAGCGCCTCGAAGGGTGCGTCCGTCCCGATCGAGCCGGTCGCAGTCGGGAGATCCGGGAGGTGCGCTGGGGGCGCGCCGCGGACTCGCTCTGCGGCGAGGCGGAGGGCCCAGAGGAGGCCGGCACCGCCGACGAAGACCGCGGCGACGAGCGGCATGAGGCCGGCTCCGACCCCGGTATCCGCGGTGAGGCCGTAGCTCACCGCGGCGCCGCCGAAGGCGATTGCCGCCACGACGCAGGCGGCTGCGATGCCCCATTCTGCTCTGATCCTGTTCGATGACATCGTTGTCCTCCGCCTCTCTGCGGTTCGAATCCTGGTGCGTTTCGGGAAAGCCCTGCTCCCGGAGCGTTCGCCCCTTCGAGTGAACTTGCAACCTTGCACATGGTTGCAGGATTGTGGGAGAGTGTCAAGCAGAGCAAGAAAAGCTGGCACTGTGTTGCTGTGAGCAGCGGCAGTTGCACGGGCAACAGCATCCACTCAATGAGGAGTCCAGGTGAGTTTCAGATCGGTCATCGCCAGCAGCACCAAGCAGCTGAGCAGCTCAGAGCGCAAGGTCATGGCCGTGCTGCTGTCAGGCGAGCGCGTCTCGGAGGCGCCGGCAGCCGAGATCGCGCAGCGCGCGGGCACCCACGAGTCGACTGTCGTCCGTCTGGCGCAGAAGCTCGGCTACCGCGGCTACCCCGACCTGCGAGCCGATCTGCAGCGGGATGAGGGCTCTGAGGCTGCCGAGCAGGAGAGCTACATGCGGGCAGAGTCGGGCCACGACCTCTACTCGTTCGCGAGCGATGAAGCGGAGGCGCTCGAACGGCTCGCGAAGTACGTGCCGCAGGACGTCATGGAGGCCGCGGCTCGAGCGATCGACGCGTCGACGACGATCTACGTCTTCTCGGACGCCGACGACGAACGACCCCTCCGTGATCTCGCGGCGAGGCGTATGCGTCGGCTCGGGTTCACGGTCGTCACGCTCGAGAACAGCGCGAAGGACCTCGCCGAGAACATGGTCGGATTCGATGGTGATTCGACGCTCATCGCGTACGCCCTCAGGGAGGCGTCGATCCGTCTCGCCCCGCTCATGTCGGAGTGCCAGCGCCGAGGCGGGAAGGTCGTGCTCATCAGCGACGTGCCCGGGTTCCATTTCCGGCCGAACCCGGACCACCTCATCGCGGCTCCTCGCGGCGACGACAGCAGCTACCGCACGCCGCTGGTGCCCATCGCTCTCACCTATTCGCTCCAGCTCGCCGTATTCCACCTCGACCGCAGTCGCTACGCCGCAGTGCGCAGCCAGATCGAGGACCTGACCAGGCACTTCGGTGGCTCCGAGGAAGCTCCCCGGCGTCCATGACGGGGCGGCGACGCCGACCCCCAGCAGGCGGTGAGCAGCCGTGGCGCTTCGCGCTGAGCGTCCAAGCGGCGCTGCTGCAGTCAGCGTGGGTGGGCGCGCGTCTCATGATCGGCTACAAGGCGGTCGAGCTCGGTGCGACGGGGTTCGCGCTCGGGCTCGTCGCGGCCTCGTTCGCGGCGCCTGCACTGGTGGCGGCGCTTCCGGTCGGACGGCTGTCTGACCTGATCGGGGGAGCGAGGGTCGCGCTGCTCGGCGTGGCCGTCTTCGTGAGCGGCCCAGTCCTGCTCTGCTGGGCGAACGAGCTCTGGATCCTCGTGGTCGCGGCGGCGACGACGGGGATCGGCAGCCTCTTCGTCATGATCGGGCAGCAGACATTCACGGCCCATCGCGGACGCGACGGCACCAGCGACGGCACGTTCGCGGTGCTCACCACCGCCGCATCCCTCGGGCAGCTCGTCGGTCCGCCCATCGTCACCCTGACCGCCTCGGTCGGGGCCGTCGAGGCGAGTGCCCCGGACACTGTGCTCGGGGCGATCGCCTGCATCGTGCTGGTGGTGCTCGGACTTCTCGGCACGCCGGCGCTCCTGCGCGCCGACCGGCAGTCCGCAGCGGCGAAGCATGCCGAGGCCGAATCCGCGACGGATGCGAGTGGCGGGGTGCCGAAGCGGCGCCCCCGTCTTGTCGATCTCGGCAGGGGCAACGGCCTGTGGCGGTCGGTCGTAGTGAGCGCCGCCGTCCTCGTGACGGTCGATCTCCTGTACACGTTCGTTCCTCTGTGGGCTTCGGAGAAGGGCGTGTCGAGCGTCGCCGTGGGTGCGCTGCTCGCCGTCAGGGCCCTCGTGTCCGTCGTCTCGAGGGTCGGTCTCAGCCGGCTCGTGTCCCGCTTCGGACGCAAGGCGCTGCTGCTCGTCTCCATCGGCTGCGGCGTGGGTGCGCTCGTCGCGTTGCCGTTTGTCGCCGCGCTCGGCGCGATTCCCGTCATGATCGCGCTGGGCGTCGCCCTCGGCATCCCGCAGCCGCTCACGATGTCGTGGGTGGTGCGCATCACGCCGAAGGAGGTGAACGGGCAGGCGCTCGGCCTGCGCATGACGGCGAACCGCTTCGCGCAGATCGTGCTGCCGCTCGGTATCGGTGCGGTCGCCGGGCCGCTCGGCGTGAGCGTCATCCTGTGGGCGAACGCGGCGGTGCTCGCGGCCGCGCTGCTCATCGTGACCGGGTCGAGCGTCGATGACGAGGAGGCCCCGCGCTGAGGTCGGGCGCGAGGGCCGTGTGAGCAGCGCGTCGGCCCCATCCCAGCTTTCGCCGCGGTGGGGCCGAATCTCACTGGGGGAAGCGAGGGTCCTGGCCGTAGTCGTAGAGTCGGGCGGTCAGGGCGGCGTGCACCTGGGGTGGTGCGTCGTCGCCGATGAGCACACGCAGTCGAGTGTCGCCGGGGTCGCCGACGTGCGAGAGGATCGCCTCCGCCGCAGACGCGGGGGAGGTGCCGCTCGGTTCCACACCGGCCGGCGGCGCAGGCCAGGGGACGCTCGGCGTTCCGAAGAGCTGCGTGCGCAGGTCGTCGTAGGCGCCGATGGGCGTGCTGAACTGCATGCTGCCTCCGGCCCAGTCGGTGCCGAGCTCGCCCGGCTGCACGATCGTCACTCGGATGCCGAAGCCGGCGACTTCGGCGGCCAGCGCTTCGCTGAAGCCCTCGAGTCCCCACTTGGCCGCGTTGTAGAGGCCGAGCGTCGGCACGGTGCCGACCGCGCCGACCGTCGAGATCTGCACGATGTGGCCGGCGCCGCGTGCCCGCATCCCGGGCAGCACCGCCTGGCTGAGCCAGAGCGGTCCGAGGAGATCGGTGTCGATGATGCTGCGAGCTTCCGGCTCAGTGACCTCCTCCGCCGCGGCGATAAGGCCGTACCCGGCGTTGTTGACGAGAACGTCGACGGCCCCGAAATGCGAGGAGGCCCGCTCGACGACGTCGAAGGCCGCCGCTCGGTTCCGCACGTCGAGGGGGAGGACCAGCAGTCGGTCGTGCTCCGGGAGTGAGTGCTCGCCGCGCACCGTCGCGACGACGTTGTGCGACGCGCCCAGTGCGGCGAGGGTCAGGGCGCGTCCGAGTCCGCGGTTCGCGCCAGTGATCAGCCAGGTCTGCGCTGTGCTCATAGCTCGACGCTAGGCGATGATCCTCCCCGCACGGTGTATCGACGCAGCCGAGCCGAGCCGAGCCGAGCCGAGCCGAGGCGCGGGACCCCCTACTCGCCGACGCTCCCGTCGATCGCCTCGCGCAGCAGGTCGGCGTGGCCGTTGTGCCTGGAGTACTCCTCGACCATGTGGATGAGGATCCACCGCAGGCGAGGAATCCGGCCGTCCGAGAACCCCTTCGCGGCGGGGTAGGCGAGGCCCCCGGCGCGGAACGCGCGCTCCGCGGCGGCCCGCGCGCGTGCAACCGACGCCTCCCACTCGGCGAGCAGCTCGGCTGGCTCCTGCGCGCTCGCGGCGTCCCACTCCCAGTCGGGCGTCTTCGTCCAGTCGACGGACGCCCACGGCTCGCGTTGCTCCTCGCCGAAGAGGACAACCCCGAACCAGTCGTCCTCCACGTACGTGAGGTGCTTGACGAGGCCCCCGAGCGTCATGCTGCTCGGCGGCAGCGTCCTCGACAGTTCGGCCGAGCCGAGGCCCGAGAGCTTCCAGGCGAGCGTCGCCCGGTGGAAATCGAGGAAGCCGTTGAGCGTCGACCACTCGTCCTCACCGAGGGGCGGCTCTGGGCGGTCCTGCGCGTCGAAGATCGTCGTCATCGTGCGAGTCTAGGCACCGCCACCTGGCGAGCCGTGAGTCTGGCACGTGCGCAGACTGCCGCACGGAATGAACAGTGCCCCTGGAGGGACTCGAACCCCCAACCGTTTGCTTAGGACGCAACTGCTCTTCCATTGAGCTACAGAGGCTGGCGCGACAATGCTACCGGTGCTGGCGGCCTCCCGTGTGCAGTGGCGCCTGATTTCGGGACGAAAAGTTGGTCGAGGTGCGGGCGACGCACGCGCGCCTCCACCCGCCGAAGGGCCCAGACACCTACAGTGTCACGCGTGTGGGGTCTGTTTCGTAAACGAGGTTCAGAGCCGGGCGACGCGAAGAGCGACGGTCACGGCTCCGGCAAGGGTGCGCCCACAAACAATGAGACGGAGCCGATACCCGACCTCAGTCCAGTGCGCGAACGCCTCGAACGTGAGCGTGAGGCGCGCGACAGCGAGGCCCGCGAGACGGACGACGACCTCGATCTCGGACGCGACCACGAGGACGGCGTCAGGGCACGAGGTGGCGACGGCCCGAGCCTCACGCGAGGCCGTTCCTGGGTCGCGGATGCGGTTGCGCACGAGCGCAGGACCCACCCGGTTCCCTCCGCCGACGAGGAGGCGCTCACTGCGCTCGACCTCGAACGCGCCGAGCAGGCGAGGGCGCTCGAAGCCGCAGTCGACGCGGCGCAGGATTCATGGCTGCACGAGCTCGCGCAGCTCGGCGGACCATCCCCTCTGCTCGACTTCGCCGACGAACCCGGCACGTACGTCGAGCTGACCAGCGCGCACCCGGGCGGCATCGCCCCCTTCGCGGCGGGCAAGACCGTGCTGCTGTCTGCCCTCGTCCGCGAGCACTCCTCGTTCCGCGGGGCGCGCGACGCGGCCGACCTCATCGCGCAGAAGGGCACCGAGCTGCTCGCTGGCCGCGGCATGAGCACGATCCAGCTGGCCACGGGCTTCGCCGAGTGGACGCAGGACGGCACCCACTTCCGCGCCCCCATCCTGACCCGCACGGTCGACCTGCGCCGCGCGGGCCGCGACTACGAGTTCACCCTCAAGGGCCCCAGCCGAGTGAACGCGTCCCTTGCGAGGCACCTTGCGCAGCACTTCGGAGTGCGACTCCCGGTTGCCGAGCTGCTCGAGCTGGCGAAGTCGAACGACGCCTTCCTCCCGCAGCACGTCTTCGACCGCACTCGCGCGCTCGGCGCATCCATCCCGCAGTTCACGGTCTCGGCGCGCGCTGTCATCTCGAGCTTCGGGGAAGTCGCGAGCGCCATGCTCCGCGACACGAACGAGCTCACGCACCCCGTTCTGCGGGCACTCGCCGGAGACGAGGAGGCGCGCCAGAAGGTGGCCGCCGTGCAGCCGGCTGAGCAGCGACCGAGCCCTGACCGCCGCGACCCGGTGGGGGACCGGTTCCTCCTCGACGCGGACACCGAGCAGGAGCGCGTCGTCGACGCCATCGCTGCCGGCAATTCGGCCGTCATCAACACCATGCCGGGCACAGGCCTCACGCAGACCGTCATCAACGCGCTCGGTCTGCTCGTCGCCGACGGCAAGCGCGTGCTCGTCGTCACGCCCCGTTCCGCGAGCATCCGCGCCATTCGGGCGCGCCTCAAGAGCGTCGGGCTCGAGGGGCTCGCCGTCACGCCGCGCACCCTGCGCCGCGACGCGATCGCCTCGATCTCGCGCAACGAGAAGGCCCGCAAGCCCGCGATGCACGAGCTCGACGACGCCCTCGTCCGCCTCCGCCACGTGCTCGCCGACTACCGCGACGCGCTGGTGCACCCCGACCCCGCCCTCGGCGTCTCGGCCCTCGACGCGCTGGAGGAGCTCTCCCGCCTCGAGCTGCGCGAGCAGCCGCCGACGACGACCGCTCGACTCGACCGTGACGCCATCGAGGCGATCGCGACTGGCCGCGACGCCATCGCCCGCCAGCTGCGCGCCGCCGGCGAGCTCGGCCAGTTCAAGTACGGCCCGGACGACTCGCCCTGGTACGGCGTGTCCTTCGAGTCGACCGACGAGGCGAACCGCGCGCAGGAAGCCGCCATCGAGCTCGACGCCGGCACCCTCGTCGAGGTCATCGACCGTGCCCAGGAACTCGTCGGACGCACCAGGATGCGCCCGGCAGAGACCTACGGCGAGCTCGGCATCTACCTGCGCCTCCTGCTCGACCTGCGCGAGACCCTCGACCGGTTCCGCCCCGCGGTCTTCGACCACTCGCTGACGGACGTCATCCACGCCACGAACCCGAAGCGCGACGGCAGCGACCTGACGTCGGCCCGCCGCCGCCAGCTGCGCCAGCTCGCGAAGGACTACGTGCGGCCCGGCGTCGTCGTGGACGACCTCCACGAGTCGCTCAAGCTCGCCCAGCGCCAGCGCATCCTCTGGCACCGCTACGTCACGGACGGCTCTACGCCGACCGTCCCGACGGGCATCTCCGACGTGCGCAAGTTCCACCGCGAGGTCGCGGAGAAGCTGCGCCTCCTCGACGAGCCGCTCGTCGACGCCGGAGCCGTCTCGCTCAGCGAGCTGCCGCTGGCCGAGCTCCCGGCCCGCATCACGGAGCTCGCGGCCGACAGCGAGGTGCTGCACAACCTCGTCGAGCGCCTCACCATCATCGAGCGCCTCGAGAACCTCGGCCTGACGCCGCTGCTCGAGGACCTCTCCGAACGCCACGTCGAGGCTGAGGCGCTCGGCGACGAGCTCGAGCTCGCTTGGTGGCAGTCGGTGCTCGAAGATCTCCTCGACCGCGACAAGGCGCTCCTGAACGCCAACACGCGAGTCGTGACTCGCCTCGAGAGCGACTTCCGAGTCGTCGACCAGGCCCACACCGACCACTCGGCTGCCCAGCTCGCCTGGCAGCTCGCCGAAGCGTGGAAGGTCGCCATCGTCGACTACAGCGAGCAGGCGGATGCGCTCCGCCAGCTCCTGCGCCGTCCCGGCGTTCCCTCCACGAAGCTGGCCGTCGAGGCCGGCGACGTCTCCAAGAGCATCGCCCAGCTGTGGCTGACCACCCCGTACGACGTGCCGCTCGTGAGCGAGCGCATCCACTTCGACACGGTTGTGCTCGTGGATGCTGGAACCATGTCGATCGCCGAGAGCATCGGCGCGATCCGCAGAGGCGACCAGGTCGTCGCATTCGGCGACCCCGTCACCCAGTACCCGACGCCGTTCACGGTCGCCGTGACCCGCCCGGCGGCGGACAGCACCGACGCGTGGGGACTGCGCCACGAGGACGCCGTCGGCGAGTCCGTGTACTCGCGGCTCGCGGAGTTCCTGCCGGAGCACGCGCTCACGCGCAGCTATCGGGCCGGCGGAGAAGACCTCGCGGAGCTCATCAACAGGCGCTTCTACAAGGGGCGCATCCGCTCCATGCCGTGGGCGGGGACCCTGCTCGGGCACTCGAGCCTCAGCTTCTCCTTCGTCGAGAACGGCACGGGCCTGCCTGACCCGATCACGGGAGGGGTGGAATCCACCGACGGCGAGGTCAGCCGCGTCGTGGAGCTCGTCGTCGACCACGCCGTGCACCGGCCCCGCGAATCGCTCATGGTCGTCACGGCTTCCGCGCTGCACGCCCGCCGGGTCGAGCAGGCGGTCTACTCGGCCGCCTCGCGCCGGAGCGACATCGCCGACTTCTTCACGGCAGCACGTGGGGAACCGTTCACGGTCACCACGATCGAGCTGGCCACAGCGCAGTCACGGGACCGCGTGATCTTCTCCATCGGCTTCGGCCGCACACCCCACGGGCGCGTCCTCGCGAACTTCGGAGTGCTCGGCACCGAGCTCGGCGAGCGCGCGCTTGCCGTCGCCATGACGAGGGCGCGTCGCTCGCTGGTCATCGTCTCGTGCATCCGCCCCGGCGAGCTCGACCCTTCGCGCATGTCCCGCGGAGTGCTCGGACTCGCGCAGATCCTCGGCGAGGCAGAGACCAACGGCGATGCACCGGGCACGGGCACGGGCACTGGCCCAGGCGTTGAGCGGGGCGCAGCAGAGCAGACGCCCGCTTCCGACGACGACGGCACCGAGGTCGACGACCGCGAGGTCGAGGCGCCGCCCATGCTGCTCGACCTCGCGAACCGCCTCGAGTCGTTCGGAATGACGGTCGAGCTGTTCCACCGCGGCCGCATCCCGCTCGCCGCGGCCTACAAGGGCCGCGCCATCGCGATCGATACCGACGGCCTCGACCTGAGGATCGCGGGTTCGGCCGATGCGACGCTGCGGGAGACGCTGCGTCTGCGCCCTGAGCTCCTCAAGCGCCTCGGCTGGTACTACCTTCGAGTGCACTCGTTCGAGCTCTTCGCGCATCCGGAAGCGGTGGCACGACGCATCGCGAAGGCGCTCAAGGTGCCGCTGCCGGCGGAGACCGCGGTTATCACTGCCGGTTCCCTGCAAGGAGAGCTCGGTCAGCTCACCTCCGGTGCCGCGCCGAGCGGTGCGGCATCCAGCGCGAACCTCGAATCGGTCACGCTGCCGGACGGGAACCAGCAGATCGCGATCGGCCGCCCTGGCGAGCCAGGCGGTGCGAGCTGAGCGTGAACCCCGGCACGCCCGCACCACGGAAACCGCGACGCCGAGTCACCACGGAACCACCACCCGGCAGCGACCCGAACCCCCAATCGGCCGACGGCTCGAGCGGGCCCGCCGTGCTCGCCGGCGAGGATTCCCCCGCCGCGTGGGGCGACGCGCCCGTCCGCTACGCCGACGACCGCGTGGAGAGCCCCCGCGGGCCCAACGACGACCGACTGCGCGCCGACAAGCCGCCGCACTATGGCTGAGCGGGCGATAGAGCCGAACGACCCGACCGTCCCCGGCTCCGACCCCGAGCATCCGACAACCGGCCAGGTCCCCATCGTCTCGAGCGCCGACGACGCGCGACCGCCCATCCCCGCGGAGATCTGGGTCCTGCTCGTCGCGACCTTCTTCATCGCGATCGGCTTCGCGCTCATCGTGCCCGTCCTCCCGCAGTACGCGTTGAGCTTCGGCGTCGGCGCGACCCTCGTGTCGGTGGTCGTGAGTGCGTTCGCCTTCATGCGGCTCGTCTTCGCGCCCGGAGCGGGAGCCCTCATCAACCGGCTGGGGGAGCGGCGCATCTACGTCGCCGGCCTGCTGATCGTGGCCGCCTCGACCGCTGCCGTCGCGTTCGCGCAGGACTACTGGCAGCTGCTCGTGTTCCGTGGTCTCGGCGGCGTCGGGTCGGTCATGTTCACGATCTCGGCGGCCGGCATGATCGCCCGCTACTCCCCGCCGCAGATCCGCGGCCGAATCTCCGCCCTCTGGGGCGGTATCTTCCTCGTCGGGAACATCGCGGGCCCGGCGGTCGGCGGGGCGCTTGCGCAGTTCGGCATCGGAGTGCCGTTCCTCGTCTACTCGGGAACACTCGTGATCGCGGCGGCCATCGTCGGCATCATGATGGGCCGCGCTCACCGCATCACGGCGAAGAAGACCGCCGAGGAAGCCGGCCTGCACGACGCCGGCGACGACCGTGCACCCGCGGCCAAGAAGCTCGAGCCGAAGTCGCTCCGCGAGGCGCTCCAGGACTCCGCGTATCGCGCGTCCCTCGTGTTCGGCTTCGCCAACGGATGGGCGAACTTCGGGGTCCGCACCGCGATCCTCCCGCTGTTCGTCGCGACGAGCATCAGCCAGGAACCGTGGGTCATCGGCGTCGTCATCGCGGTCGGCGCCGTCGGGAACGTCATCTCGCTCCAGTACGCCGGCCGGAAGACCGACCGCATCGGGCGAAGGCCCTTCATTCTCGTCGGACTCGGCGTCTCCGCGGTCGCGATGTTCGCCACCGCGTTCGCCGGCGACATCGTCACGATGCTCGCCCTCAGCTTCGTGCTCGGGCTCGGTTCCGGATTGGCCGCGCCCGCCGAGCAGGCGGTCATCTCCGACATCATCGGCTACGGCCGAAGCGGCGGCCAGGTGCTCTCCACCTACCAGATGACGCAGGACGCCGGCAGCATCCTCGGCCCCATCGTCGCCGGCGTCATCGCCGACCTGTTCGGCTTCACCTGGGCGATCATCATCTCCTCGATGATGCTCGCCATCGCCTGTCTCTCCTGGGTGTGGGGCCGCGAGACATTCCGCTCGTCCTGAGCGAGCGACCGTCAGCGCTGGAAGCGGCGCAGGAGGCGACGTGGCCAGGGGGCTGGCGGCGGCATCACGGCTGGATGCGACTTGCAGCGTCTGCATGCAGAGACAGGAACGCCGCCGGGTGACCGGCGGCGTTCCTGCGGAGTGGTCCGAGCTGGCAGCGCTGCTGCGCCGAGCTCGGCGTCTCACCTAGGAGCGGGTCTCGGGGCCCTCGCCCTGGAGCTTCGCGGGTGCCTCCTGCTGTGCCTTGAGAAGGTCGCGGATCTCCTCGAGCACGTCCTTCTCGGTGACCGCGGCCTCGACGGCAGGCTTCGGCTTGCCGTGGATGAGGCGGTAGCTCATGTCGTTGAGCTTGTTGATCGGCAGGATGATCGCGAAGTACACGACCGCTGCGATCAGGACGAACTGGATGATCGCGGCGATGACCGCGCCGAAGCCGATGGGCACCGTGCCGATCGTGACCGTGGCGGCCGCGATGTCGTCCGCGTTGAACAGGGCGGCGATGACCGGGTTGAAGATGCCATCGACGATGGCGTTGACGATGCTCGTGAACGCTGCGCCGATGATGACGGCGACGGCAAGCTCGATGACATTGCCCCGCATGATGAATTCGCGGAATCCCTTCATGGGGTCCCCCTTTCGTTCGGTGCTGGAGTGCTGAGTCGTGTCAGTTCAGGACGCGGCGGGGGAGCTGCTGCCGCTCGAGGCGGCGGCGGGTGCCGCTTCCTTCTTGGTCGCGGCGGGCTTCGCCTCCGCGGAAGTCGAGGCGGAGGAAGAGCTCGAGCTCTTCTTCGCGCTGGCTGCGGAATCGGTCCGGTAGAAGCCGGATCCCTTGAAGGAGACGCCGACGGCACCGAAGACCTTGCGCAGCTTGCCTCCGCACTTGTCGCAGACGGTGAGGCTCGCGTCAGCGAACCCCTGCTGGATATCGAAGGCGTTGTCACATTCGGTGCAACGGTATGAGTAGGTAGGCATAATCTCGCTTTCGGGACCAGAACAGCATAATCGCGCGAGAGAGCCGGCGGGGTGATGCTTCAGAAACGTCGGATTCCCGACGGGGTGACGACCCCATCCACTCGCTCGTCGTGCACCTCACGAGGGACAGCCTCGAGCACCTCGTCGTCGTAGACCACCGCGTAGACGGGCGGCCGGCCGGCCATGGAGCCGAGCGTGCGGTCGAAGTACCCGCGACCCCAGCCCATCCGGTAGCCTTCACGGTCGACGGATGCGGCGGGGATGATGAGCAGGTCGGCGTCGCCGAGGGCGATGGGGCCGAGGAGATCGCCCGTGGCCTCGGGGAATCCGAGCTCGTGCGGGCGCTCAGACTGCCCGTCGGAGACGACCCAGTCGAGGAGTCCGTCCTCCCGCGTGACGGGCAGCAGGACGGTGATGTCAGCTGCACCGGCCCAGGCGAGGAAGGGCCGCGTGCTCGGTTCGAATTCGCCCGACAGGTAGCAGGAGATGCGCGTCGCGCCGTGCTCGGCGACGAGCTGCTGCAGGCGGAGGGAGATCTGCTCCCCATGCTCTGCCAGGAGCAGTTCACCGTGGCTGCGGCGGCGCTGTCTGGTGTCGGCGCGGAGTGCTCGTTTCTCGGTCTTCGCATCGGTCGACATGGGAACGAGCCTAGCGAAGCGACCCCTCGCGGGTTGGGGAGAGCTTGGCCGAGAACCCGGAGCCCGTGCCGCAATGACGCGCCACGTGCACCTGCGTTTCGCGATGGCATTCGGTGGCCATACGATACGGCCTATGTCCTCGCGCATCACTAAGGCCGTTATTCCAGCTGCGGGCCTCGGGACGAGGTTCCTGCCCGCGACGAAAGCCATTCCCAAGGAGATGCTCCCGGTCGTCGACCGTCCCGCCATCCAGTACGTGGTCGAGGAAGCCGTCGAGGCGGGGCTGTCGGACGTGCTCATGATCACGGGGCGCAACAAGACGACGCTCGAGAACCACTTCGATCGTGTCGCCGAGATCGAAGCGCTGCTCGAGGCGCGCGGGGAGACGGAGAAGCTCGATCGCGTCCGCGCGGCCACGAATCTCGCCGATGTCCACTATCTGCGCCAGGGGGATCCGCTCGGTCTGGGGCACGCGGTCCTGCGTGCGCACCAGCACGTCGGCCACGAGCCCTTCGCCGTGCTGCTCGGCGACGACATCATGGCGGGCGGATCGCTGCTCTCGCGCATGATCGAGGTGCACGAGGCGACCGGCGCGAGCGTCGTCGCGCTCCAGGAAGTCGACCCGGCCATGATCTCCTCGTACGGCGTCGCCGCCTACGACGCGTCGTCGAGTGTCGAAGACGGCGTCCCGGGGGCCGGGCCGGACACGATCCAGATCACCGGGCTCGTCGAGAAGCCCGCGCTCGAGGACGCTCCGTCGAACTACGCCGTCATCGGCCGCTACCTGCTGCGACCTGAGGTCTTCGGGGTGCTCGAGCAGACCAAGCCGGGCGCTGGGGGCGAGATCCAGCTGACCGACGCCCTGCAGGTGCTCGCCGCGAACCGCGAGGAGCTGGGTGGAGTGGTCGGTGTCGTCTACCGTGGTCGGCGCTTCGACACGGGCAACAAGCTCGACTACATCAAGGCGATCGTCGAGCTCGCCGTCGACGACCCGAAGCTCGGACCCGCGCTCAGCCCGTGGCTGAAGCAGTTCGCCGCCTCGATCGGCGAGTAGACTCCGCTTTCTATGAGCGCATCCGTCCCCACGCTGACGCACGGCCCCGTGTCGCTGCGTCCCATCAGGGTCCGGGACGCGCGGGAGTTGGAGTCCGTGCTGCTCGCGAACCGCGAGTGGCTGCAGCCGTGGGAGGCGACGAGCCCGGGCGGCGGTGGCCGCTGGGATGTTCGGGGTGGTATCCGCTCGCTCCTGTCCCAGGCCTCAGCGCACACGGCTCTGCCGTTCGTGATCACCTACGAGGGTCGATTCGCCGGACAGCTGACGGTCTCCGGTATCAGCTACGGGGCCCTGTCATCCGCGACTCTCGGCTACTGGGTCGCACGTGAGTTCGCCGGCAAGGGGCTCGCGACGATCGCCACCGCGATGGCCACCGACCACTGCCTGCAGGGCCTCGGCCTGCACCGCATGGAGGTGTGCATCCGGCCGGAGAACGCAAAGTCCCTGCGGGTCGTCGAGAAGCTGGGCTTCAGGTACGAAGGCCTGCGTCGCCGCTACATCCATATCGACGGCGACTGGCGCGACCATTTCTGCTTCGGCGTCGTCCGCGAGGAGGTCCCTCAGGGCGTGCTGCGGCGCTGGCGCGAGGGTGTCGCAGACGAGCGCGAGGCGCAGGTGCCTCAGGCTGACTGGGAACGGACGGCGCAGCCCCTCGTCTGAATCGCCGCGACGCTGCGAGCGTTGATATCCGCCTGCTTCGCCGGTTGTCGCAAGAACTTCGACAATCTCGAATCAGACACTCCGCACCAATCGGGGTCGGCGGCTCGGTCCGCGCTTAATGTTGACGCCATGCAGTTCGGCAGCAGTCTCGTCCTCGCCCTGGCGGTGACGCTCTGGCTCGCCTATTTCGTGCCGACGTGGGTGCGCCGTCGCAACTACCTCGCAACCGAGGAGAACGCGATCCGGATGCAGCAGGCGCTCCACTCGCTCGCGAACACGAGCGAGCTCGGTCAGGCGCGTGTGCGCGCCGACGGTCGCAGCGTCGTCGAGCAGGAGCGACGAATCAAGCGCGCGAAGGCTGAGGCAGAGCGCGCAGAACGCGAACGCGACGAAGCCGCGCGGCGTGCTCTTCCGACGGTCGCCGTCCCACGCTCCATCGAGGACCGCCAGCGGGCCGCCCGCGCAACGCGTCGCGGCCGGCTCGTCACGTCCCTGCTCACGCTCGCCGGTCTCATCGCTGTCGGCGTGGGAATCGCACTCGGCTCGAGCATCGGCGTCTGGTGGGTGCTCGTCGCCGGCGTCGTGACCGTGCTCGCCGGAGTCGCGGGCCTCCAGCGCCTGGCACGCATCGCGAACGCGCAGCGCCTCGCGGTGCGCGCGGCGGGCGGCACGCAACGGGTGCCGCGCGCTGAGCGTCGCCCCGACTCGACGATCGACTTCTCCGTGAGCGACGCGCCCACCGTCGAGATTCAGCCGATTGCGGCTGCGGATGACGCTGAGCCGCTCGCGAGCTGGGTTCCGGTTCCCGTGCCGAAGCCGCTCTACCTCGAGCGCCAGCCAGTCGAGGAGCTGACAGCTGTCGAGAACACGGGGGACGCCTCCGGTCGTCCGGGGCCGGATGGTCCCGGTGGCGGCGTCGAGGTCGAGAAGGTCAACCACCTCGAGCTGCTTCGCGAGGCTGCTCGTCGCTCCGAGCAGAAGATCCGGGATGCACACGCGCAGCCGGGCATCGCGACGTTCTCGACGCGCGCATCCGCTGCGACGGAGGGCATGCCGCTTGCGCAGACCGCTGCCACCCGGGCGGGGCTCGCGCAGTCGTCGCCCGCGCTGAGCGAGGTCGTCCTGAACCCGATCGTCGTCGCGCCCGTCGAGAAGCGGCCGAGCCGCTGGGCGAGCATGGGAGTCATCGAGGAGATCGAGCCCGGGATGGGCGACCTCGACGCAGCACTGCGCCGCCGCCGCGTCGGCTAGTTGCCGCCGGGCTTCGCGCCCTATCCACTAGTGTGGTCGGATCATGGCTTCACCAGTAGACGGCGATCCTTTCGCGCTGACCGACAACGCATCGATCGATGTGCCGAACGGAATCTTCGCGGCGGGCGACGAGACGCTTGACCGCACTGGCGCGACGAATGCGCGCCTGGTGCTCGGCGGCCCCTTCGCACGGTTCCGGGCGGCGCCGTCCGCTGCTCGCGTGAGCTGGTTCGTCGCGGCGGTCGCGCTCCTCGTCGTGGTCGTCGTCATCCCCGTTGCGATCGGCTCCTTCGCGACGGTCCGCAAGGAATCCCTCGCGGCCTCCACCGCTGCTCCCGACCAGCCAGCCGTTGTGGTGCTGAGCGCCGAGACGCTCGCGGTCAGCGCGCAGGTCGATGCCATCGAGCCCGCCTATGTCATGTCGAACGGCCTCGTCACGGATGAGTCGAAGACGAAGATGGGCGACATGCTGACCGAAGCTCGTGAGCAGATCAACGTGAATGATGCCGCCGGTGCTGCCACGACGATGGAGGCGGCCGTGCCGTACTTCGTATCGGAATACTCGCAGCGCGTCGCGACGGCCGCCGAGACGCAGGTCGAGGAATACGTCCAGTCCGAGTACGAGACCGACGAGCGCCTGGCCGAGCTGATCGCGATCGTTCGGGAGAATGCGGACGGGCAGGACCTCACGGCGCTCGTGTCTGCCGTCATCGAGATCCCCCAGGTTGTCGGTGACGCGCGCGCCGAGCACTTCGGGAACCGGAGGACGTACGTTCCACCGGCGCCCACGACGGCCGCCCCAGCTCCGACGAGTTCCGCAGCGACCCAGCCGCCCGCAACGGAGGCGCCTCAGCTGACTCAGGCGCCAGCACCCTCGCAGACGTCCGCTCCTGAGCCCTCCAAGGATCCGAAGCCCGAGCCGAAGCCAACCGGTGGGCCCAACTTCACGTCGGCCCCGAACGGCGACTAGCCGCCGCTGCGGTTCCGCTGCTTCGCGCGTCCGGAAGGCGCTCAGACGGTGAGGGCCCGCGCGCGGTAGTGGCCAGGCGTGACATCGAGGACACGTCGGAAGGCATCGATGAAGGTGCTCGTCTGCGCGTAGCCGAGCGAGCGTGCCACGAGGGCGACGCTCGACCCGTTCGAGAGCTGCTCGAGCGCGGACTGCACTCGGACCATCTGGCGCCAACTGTGGAAGGAGACGCCCGTCTCGTTCTGGAAGATGCGCGCCAGCGTTTTGCTGCTGACCTCGAGGGAGAGGGCCCACTCCTCGAGCGACGTGCGGTCACCCGGTTGTGCCCTGAGCGCATCCGCGATGGGGACGATGCGCCGGTCACGAGGCATGCGGACCCGGAGATCGTGGCTGGCCGGGTCGAGGTTGTCGAACAGGACTCGTTCGATGTTGCGACGCTGCACCTGCGAGATGCCCTCGGCCGCGAGTCGTGTGAGGAGCTCGTGGAGCAGGGGTGTGACGGTGACCCCGTACGCTTCGCGCGGTCGGAGGTACGATTCGCGCTCCGAGAAGAATGTTGCCTGGAATTCGCACTGCGCCGATGCGCGGCTCGTGTGGGGTGTGCCCGCCGGGACCCAGACGGCGAAGTGCGGCGGCACGACCCAGGCGCTTCGTTCGACGATGAGCTTCAGGACTCCACGTTGCACGGAGAGGAGCTGGCTGACGGGGTGGGAGTGAGGTCCCCACTCGAGTGGCTGGCCGGATTCCTGCCGGGGCGCCGCTGTCGCCGCGGGAAGCAGCGACGCAGGAGGCGAGGTATCTGGTTTGAGCACGAGGGTGCGAGGGTCAGGTTGCCATGTGGGCAGCGGTCCGGCGGTGTGCATAATCTGACATGCTACACATGCTCGGACCGTTCCAACGCTCTTACATGCGAAGTCAAGAAGCGTACAGGAATTCTGCGCTTGCGAGCTCATCTTTTGGCGATGCCGAGGAGTGATGGCTGGTCGGCGCTGTGCTCATGGTCGACCGTCGGGCGCCCGCGAGATTGGCGGTGTCGGGCGCCTGGTGGTAGAGTTTCCGTTCGTCAGGGCCTATGGCGCAGTTGGTAGCGCGCCTCGTTCGCATCGAGGAGGTCAGGAGTTCGAATCTCCTTAGGTCCACCAGACACAAGAAGCCCGCCGGTCTCCGGCGGGCTTCTTTGTCTGCTGCTGTCCGGTCTCCGCGGACGTGGTTCTGGGTGGGCATGAGTTCCGATCTTTGAGCTGCCGCGTTGGTGTGCCTCGGGCACCCACCTCCGCGGTGACCCGTGCGGCCAGCACGAGCCGTCGGGGTTCTTGGATCGTCCTCTCTGCCGACGGCGCGCTTGCCGGGAATGCCACCCCAAATACGACCAGAGCATTGCGAATTGGTGCATTTTCGACGCGAATACCGCCGGTCTGATGGAGCGCGGCTGCGTCCCGGCTGCGCTTCGCTAGTCTCTGATCGTTCGAGGGGGAAGATGTGGATCAGCGCTGCAGTTTTCAGCGAGTCCTTGCGCCGCTGTCCCTGCTCGACGTTCGTCACCAGGGAGGCATTCGGACGTTGGTTCTTGGCGCGGGGACGCGGCGCGCATGGAAGGGCGCAGCGCGTGCCACCCGTGAGGGACTCGTCGGGCATCGAATCGAGGCGCCGACGGTGCGGGCAGTGGCGGCAGCCCTGAGGGAAGGCGGCTCGCTGCTGGAGACCTATGCGGTACGTCGTGCGACGCGCCGCCTCCTGCGCGCGTTGGGGGACGGGCGCATTCCGGCGCTGATGCCGACTCGGGTGCTCGCCGGGGTGACCGTGCTCGTCGAGTCCTGCAACCTGGACGGCAGCGCGGAGATCGCGCGGCTCAGCTACGCGGCACCACGCCAGGTCGGCACCCAGGCTCGAGGCGGAGCAGAGGCCGCTCCGGCACGCGCGATGCGCGAGCCGGGCTGAGTGCACGAGTCAGGACGGCCAGCGCCGGTCGGATGCGCTCAGGCGGTCTCGCGATACCGCTTGGCGGCCGCGACCAGGTCCCGCAGCTCCGCCTCGGACGCCTTCGCTCCGTAACCCGGGGTGTCTCGCTGGATGCGCCAGCCCTCCGAGAGCGGGATGAGCGCAACGGTGTCGAACCCGAACTGGTCGTAGAGACCGCGCGCGAACTCCAGCGCCTCGTCGCTGTCGCTCGCCGCGACGAGCGCGCGACGCGAATCGGAACCCGCTGGGCGAGCGTCGGCCGTGATGTCGGCCGCGGCGATGTGGTTGAAGGCCTTGACGACGCGTGATCCGGGCAGGTGCGCCTGGAGGAGCTCGGCAGTTGTGGTCGACTCATCGTCGAGCTCGGCGATGCTGCCGTCGCGCTGCGGGTAGTAGTTGTTGGTGTCGAGCACGATCTTGCCGGCGAGGGCGTCGACGGGGATGCTCTGGTACGCGTGCAGCGGCACCGTCACGACCGCGACGTCGGCGGCCTCCGCAACGTCGAGCGCGGTCGCTGCGCGGGCATTCGGTCCGAGCTCCGCCACCAGCGCGGCGAGCGTCTCCGGTCCGCGCGAGTTGCCGATGACCACGTCGTAGCCCGCCTCGATCGCCTTGCGCGCGACCTGGCTGCCGATGTTCCCTGCTCCGATGATTCCAAGAGTTGTCATGCTCGAGACAACTCGCGGAGGGTGGCGGCTCTTCCGAGATGACACCGGGTGACGGCATGTGACGCCGGTAGGATCGCGACGACACGGAGGAGCTGACATGGCCGGGCATCGCATCTACGGAACCGCGTTCGCGGACGTCTACCCCCACTACGTGGCGAAGGCGGAGCGCAAAGGACGCACCAAGGCCGAGGTCGACGAGATCATCCGCTGGCTCACCGGCTACAGCGAAGAGCAGCTCGGTGGCACGATCGAGACGCGCGTCGACTTCGAGGCGTTCTTCCGCGATGCGCCGCTCATGCAGCCCAAGCGGTCGCTCATCACCGGGGTCGTCTGCGGCATCCGCGTCGAGGAGATCGAGGAGCCCCTCATGCAGGAGATCCGCTACCTCGACAAGCTCGTCGACGAGCTGGCCAAGGGCAAGGCGATGGAGAAGATCCTCCGCGCCTGAGGCCCGTACCCGTCTGCGGTGTGCGGCGCGGTGCCCTCTGCCGGTAGCGTGAGGGTGTGAGCGCCCCGAACCCCGCAGGCAACCCGGCCACCTCCTCTCTCGGTCGCCGGCGGATCGGGGGCGGCGCGGGCTCTCGGCGCGGCGGACGCATCTCCGGCCTGGACCTTGCGAGGTTCCTCGCGCTCATCGGCATGATGGCGACCCACGTCTGGGTCACGAACGCCGACGGTTCGACGCCGGCGCTGGCCGCGTTCCTCGGCGGCAAGGCCGCAGCCCTGTTCGCCGTGCTCGCAGGCATCGGGGTCGTGCTGACGACGCAGCGACAGCGCGAGCGCCGAGCGTTCGGCGCCGCGGCCCTCAACGTCTTCGGGCGCGGCCTCGCCCTCATGCTGATCGGCATGACGCTGGGTCTCGTCCCCACACCGATCGCCGTGATCCTCGTCTACTACGGGCTCGTCTTCTGGCTCCTCGTCCCACTGCTGCGGCTCTCGAACCTCTCCCTGCTCATGGTCGCGACCGCGTGGGCGGGCCTGTGGCCCTTCCTCTCCATGCTGCTGCGGGCGCCGCTCAACGTGGGCTCTGAGCTCGGAACGCCGAACTGGTTCGACCTGGCACATCCGCTCGAGCTGCTCCGCGGACTCTTCGTGACGGGTACCTACCCCGTGCTCACCTGGGTGGTCTACGCGATCGTCGGCATGGTGGTCGGGCGGATGCTGCTGGCGGCCCGAGAACGAGGCACGATCCTGCAGCTGAGCCTCGGACTCACGGCAGTCGGCGCGCTCCTCGCGCTGGTCGGAGTCGGCATCAGCATGCTGCTGGCGGGCCCCTTCGGCGGCCTCAACTCGATCGGTGCCTCGACAGGCACGGGGGCGCAGGCCTCCGAGCTCTTCTACTCGGCGGCGTTCGGCACCACGCCGACGGAGAGCAGCTGGTTCCTCGCCTCACCCGCGCCGCACTCGGGAACGACGTTCGATCTCGCTATCACAGCCGGCACCTCGCTCATCGCGATCGGCCTGTGCCTGGCTGTCTGCCTCCGACTCGGCGACACGGCCATCCGCGTGCTCGGACCCGCGCTGGGCGCTGGGGCAACACCGCTCACCATCTACGCGCTGCATGTGGTCGTCGCGGGTGTGACCTACACGACCCTCGTCAGCGGAGGGTGGCTCGCGGAGGCCCCCGAGCTGTTCTGGCTCGTCTCGAGCGCCCCGATCTGGCTGATCCACGTGGCGGGGGCCCTGGCTGTCGGTGCGGTCTTCTTCTGGTGGCAGCGGCGCGGCCCGCTGGAGGCGGCCGTGACCTGGACCGGCCAGCGGTTCGCGGCCCTCGCGGCGCCCCGCGCCTCGCAGACGGTGGAATGAGCCAGCGCCGCGAGTACTGCTCGCGCTGTGCTTGGATTGCTGCATGCTCAGCAAGAACCATGACATCGCGGTCGGGGAGTGACCTCCCGGGTAGACCGGCGCGCGCGCATCGCAGTCGCGGCCATGTTCCTCACCAACGGGGCGCTCTTCGCGAATCTGCTGCCACGCTATCCGGGGCTGAAGGCCGAGCTCGCGCTGAGCAACGTCGAGTTCGGGCTCGTCGTCGCCGCCTACCCGAGCGGGGCCCTTCTCGCGGGGCTGGCGGCCGCAGCGCTCATCCGTCGCTTCTGGTCATCGCGTCTCGCCGTGGCCGGCACGGCCATCACGAGCGTCGCACTGTTCGCCGCGAGCTTCGCCCCCAACGGACTGCTGCTGGCGGCCGCCTTCGCGTTCGGTGGGGCGGCGGATGCACTCACTGACGTGGCGCAGAACTCGCACGGGCTGCGGGTCCAGCGTCGCTTCGGGCGCTCCATCATCAACGGCTTCCATGCGATCTGGTCGATCGGGGCCGTGCTCGGCGGCCTCATGGGAGCCGCCGCGGTGGCGCTCCAGGTGCCGCTCCCGCTGCACCTCGGCGTCAGCGGCGCCCTGTTCACGCTCGTCGCGGTCCTCGCCTACCGGTGGATGATCCCCGGCCCGGAGCACGACGACGTCGAGGTCACGACGGCGGGGATCAGGGTCGTCAAGGCCGGGGCATCCGCTCGCGGCGGTTCGGCGAAGTACCTGGTGCTGCTCGCGCTCGTGCTGCTCACCGTGGCGGGCTCGGTCGTCGAGGATTCGGGCAGCACCTGGGCGGCGCTCTACCTGTCCGGTTCGCTCGAGGCCCCGCAGGCGCTCGCGGCCTTCGGCTTCATCGCGCTCGTCGGGGCGCAGTTCGTGGGGCGGATGCTCGGGGACCGGCTCGTCGATCGCTTCGGCGAGCGGCGGGTCGCGCAGGCGGGTGGCCTCGTGACCGCGCTCGGAATGGGCGTCGCGCTGCTGTTCCCGAGCGTCGGGGGGACGATCGCGGGCTTCGCGGCCGCTGGTCTCGGAATTGCCACGCTGGTGCCCGCGGCCCTGCATGCGGCTGATGAGCTGCCAGGGTTCAAGCCGGGCACGGCCATCACGTTGGTGTCGTGGCTCATGCGCCTCGGCTTCCTCGCCGCACCGCCCCTCGTCGGCCTGCTCGCCGACGCGACGTCGCTCCGCGTCGGGCTTATCGTGGTTCCGATCGCCGGAGTCGTGGCGTTCCTATGCGCAGGCGTTCTCGCGGGGCGCACTCGCCGATCAGATCCGACCTCCTAGGAGCAGGCATGCAGCAATCCATGGACCAGGTGTTCGAGATCGTCGCGGTCGTCGTCGAGGCGCTAGGCGCGTCGGCCATCGTCATCGGCATCGTCATCGCGGTGGTGCTCGCCGTGGTGGCGCTCGTGCGAGGGAAGGGCGGCAAGGTCGCCCTCGCGACGCTCCGCACCTCGCTCGGAGCTGGCATCCTGCTCGGACTGGAGGTGCTCGTTGCCGCCGACCTCGTCCGCACGATCACGTCGAAGCCCTCGCTTGAGGACGCTCTCATCCTGGGACTCATCGTCGTGATCCGAACGGTGCTGAGCATGTCCATCCAGATCGAGATCGAGGGTGTGCTGCCGTGGCGCCGTGCTCTCACCACGAGCGGCGCACAGCTGCTGGCGGACCAGGTCAGAGCGGCAGGCCGTCCCGAGTCTGCAGGTGCGACCGGGGCCGGTGAGGGGCGCACCGTCGTCTGAGGTGCCGGGTCGAGAGACGAATGTGGCCCGCACCCTGGACGGGGCGGGCCACGGCTCGTGGTGTGCTCGAACGTCAGACGTCGAGGACCGCGCGGAGCATGTGGGCGACGCGCGCTCGGTTGCTCGGCGTGTCCTGCCAGGCGAGCACTCGCCCGAGGGAGTCCACGACGTGGAATCCGGCGTGCGCGACGCAGCGCGCTTCCGAGGCGGAGAACTGCGGCTTCACGGCGCGCAGGAGTCCTGCCCACTCCTCGACGTGGTCGCGCTGGAGCGCGATGAGACGCTCCCGCTCGTCGTCGCCGAGGTTCGTCGACTCGGCGATGTAGACCTGCAGCAGCCGGTGGTGCGCGAGCTGGGCTTCCACGTAGGCGTCGATCAGGCCATCGAGCGCGGCTTCGTGGCTGTCGACGGCGGCGAAGACCTCGCGGGTCACCTGGCCGAGGTACTCGGCGGCACGTGAGCACGCAGCGGCGAGGATGCCGCTCTTGCTCTCGAAGTGCCGGTACACGCCGGAGGCGGTGATACCGACGGCACCGCCGATCTCCTCGATGCTCACGAGGTTGTATCCGCGCGCGAAGAAGAGCTCGATGGACCGGGCGACGATCTGCTCGCGCTTCGCCGTGGAAGGGATTCCGGTCGCTGCGGGAGCGACGTAGGACTCGATCTCGGGCAGCTCTGCCTCGAAGGCGCGCTGGGCAGCCGCACGGAGGTAGTCGGCGGCGGCCGACGAGATGCTGGTGCGGTGCATCGAGACGCTCGCGAGCACGGCGAAGGCCGCACGACTCTGCAAGGCGGCGTCCTCGGTACGCAGGTTCGGGCGCAGTTCCTTGAGCACTGTCGAGAAGCGACCGTAGACCTTGGCGAGGCGCTGGTCGACGGACGCGCGGTCGGCGGGCTCGAGGTAGCGGGACTCCCAGCGGATGATCTCTCCGGTGCCGCGGCGCTTGATGAGGCTGTCCAGCGTCGCGCTGATCAGCGCAGAGGACTGCTCGGCCGGGGGAGCGCCGATGACCGCTGCGCTCTCTGCCGCGTCGTCGGTGGCCGTCTCGACCGCGTCGACGATGCCGAACGCCGTGTGCTTGAAGAGGTCGTACTTGTTCGCGAAGTGACGGTAGAGGGCGGGGGCCGAGATGCCGACCGACGCTGCCACGTCGCTCATGCTCACCTGGTGGTAGCCGCGCAGGGCGAATGCCTGAGTGGCGGCGGACTCGATGCGCTGCTTGCGGTCCTTGGGGCGGACGACTGGGGTATGAGGCCACGTGGGGGGAGTGGTCATGGAGGGAGTGTTGCTCCGTTCGAGGTCTGGTGCTGGTAGTGAACGAGGCATTTCGCGGTCGGGGGTCCGCGCCTCGCCCAAGAAGGATACCTTCCTCCCTGCCAGTCGACCCTGGAACACACCAGATCTTCGGCTCACGGGGGAGGACTCCCCGTGAACGACGAATGCCGCCCTCACGCGGATCGTGTCTGGCCTCGGTGGCGGGAGCCAGAAGCGCCGCCAGCCGCCAGCGCGAGCAGACGGAACTGCCCATTCCGCGTCGGTGAGGCGAGTGCTCTGCTCTCCCACTTCACCAAGGGGGCACACTGGGTTCGCCGCGATCGTCGTCGTTGACAGATCGGAGGCTGCGGGCGAGGTGAAGTCGGCTTCTGCTTTGCGAACCGCGGGGTCATTCGTGGTGAGTGGTCAACGGGATGCACTCGCCGGGACAGACAAAACGAGTGCGACCCGAAGGTCGCACTCGTTGTGCGTGGTCATCCCGTCAGAGGACGGGGACCGCTGAGAGCCTGTATTTAGAGCGGGCGGATGCTCTCGGCCTGGAGACCCTTGGGTCCCTGGGTCACATCGAACTCCACGCGCTGGTTCTCTTCAAGCGTGCGGAAACCCTGGACGTCGATTGCGGAGTGGTGCGCGAAGACGTCGGGCGTTCCGTCGTCCGGAGCGATGAAGCCGTAGCCCTTGTCTGCGTTGAACCACTTCACGATGCCAGTTGCCATGTTTTTCTTCCTTCATTGTTATGCAGCCCGTACTTCGGGCGGGTGATCCGCGAACGGATCTGTGCTTATTAGGCACGGTTTATTTCGCGCAGGAATGCGCTGCCGAATCTGTGACGATTCGGGCTGCTCTTCCACGGCGCCGTAGGAGAGCAAAGATTAGGGGTGGATAAGTTCTTGGGCTCGGTGCTGTCTGGGGGCAGTTCCGATTCGGATGGGGCGCGCGCTCGACCCGTGTTAACTGCGGTGCTACTGGACGGCTTCCCGACGCTCAGCGCGTGAAACCAACGCTATCACGCTCCGCGCCCGCAATCGAAGGTGTTTTCTCGCGGAAAAGTCACGCGGGGTCACGCACTCGATTTCCACCGTTCGGTCAGGCCTGCGCGGCTTCGCTGCGGCCGAGTTTCCAGTAGCCGGCGAAGGTCACCTGGGTCTTCGGTACGGCGAGGTCTCTGACCAGGTGTCGGCGGACGCCGGTCGCGAGCTGCGACTCGCCGACGGCGAAGGCGTAGGGCGTCGAGCCCTCGAGTCGGGTGTCTCGTGCTGCCTGCAGCGCCGTCTGGCCAGGGCGAGCCCCGTCCGGGCGTGTCACCCAGTCGAGCGTGAATCCCGAAGGCAGTTCCACGGGCTGCGCGTCCCCTTGAGATGGGATCTCCACGATCGCGTGCCCGCGGGCTGTCCTCGGCAGGTCGCGGAGGATGCCGACGATCGCGGGCATCCCGGTCTCGTCGGCGACCAGCAGCTGCCAGTCGGTGGATGCTGGTGGCGCGAATCCGCAGCCCTGGTCGATGAGCGCGACGGGTGCGCCGATCTGTGCGTCGCGAGCCCATGGGCCGGCGATGCCGGCGTCGCCGTGCACGATCACGTCGATGTCGAGCTGTCGTTGGGCTTGGCGGAACTCGCGCACGGTGTAGTTGCGGATGGCGGGGCGCGTGGACTGCGAGATGAGCAGGTATTTGAGGTAGCCCTTGAAGTCGATGCGGTCGTGCACGCGATCGAAGACGGTCTCGTCCTGCTGGGGGAGCAGCAGGCGGAACCACTGGTCGAAGCCGAGGCCTTGGAAGCGGGCGAAGTCATCGCCCTCCAGCGTCACGCGCACGACGTGCTCGCTCACGCGCTCTCTGGCCGCGAGGCGCGACCTGACGAGACCGCTCGCGGCGTGCGTGGTGGTGATGTTCGACATGGTCGCTCCTTCGTAAGTTAGGTTTACCTTAGTCGCGGGGGTGCAGCTGGGCCAGTGGGTGGATCCGAGAGGTGCGCTGTCCGCGGTGCACACGGTGCCGCGTCTACGCTGGAGCGAGGGTGCGTAGCATTGAGAGCCAGCGAAGGAGTGGATCGCATGACGGGTGACGAGGCAGACGCTCCCGTTCGCGCGCTGCGACCACTCGGCTCCGCCAAGGCGGAACCGCATTCGATCCGGCCAAGAGGGCTCAGCGTCGACCTCACCGGCGGCAGCGTCGGAGTGCTGGTCCGCGTCTCCAGAGAGGGACGCAAGCACGACAATCTCCTGCTGCTCGGGGAGCCGCATGGTGCCACGGCCGAGACGCTCGCCGGGCTCCTCCCGGATGCACACGTCCTGGCGCCGTCCATCGACGATCTGGGCTGGCCGCAGCGTTCGAGAGCGGCGAGAGACACGACCGCGCACGCGGTCGTCGAGCTGATGGACCACTTCTCCGTCGAGCGAGCGGTGCTCGTCGGCACGGAGAGGGGCGCGGACCTCGCCGTCGCGGTCGCCGCCGCCCACCCGGAACGTGTCGGAGCCCTCGTCCTCGTCAACGGCGGCCTCGGCGACGCTCAGCTGGCCGACGACGATGGCTCCTCCTCACGCGACGCCCTCGCGGGTCTCCGTGTTCCCGTCGCGTTCCTGTTCGGCGGTGCTGTGGCCGAGACGAACGGCTACACACCATCGTCGGTCAGCGCCACCACGTCGTGGTTGCGCCACGTCGACGCGCAGGAAGTCGCCGAGGGGCAGCACGACCGCTTCGATGAGCAGTCGATCGCCGTCGTCGCCGACATCGTCGAGAGCCAGTTCGCCTCCGTGCGGGCCAGGGCCGCGCATCCGGCGACCGGTTCGCACCGCATCATCGCGCCTGACGACGACGAGCGCTGACTCCAGAGCGGTCCCGTGCCGCCGCGCGTGTGCCTCCGGCGTCGTATGCTGGACAGTTGCACATGCGGGCGCGGCTTGCCCGGAGAAGTATTGGATGGTCTATGAGCGTCGCACCAAGCGTCGATCCCCACACGAACACGAACCCTGGCACCTTCACCGTTCGAGAGGCCCGAGCGGACGAATTCGCCGCCATCGGGGCACTCACGGTTCGATCGTTCGACTCGGGCGGGCACGGCAATGAGCGCTGGCGCGAGTCCCGCCGGGCAGCCGAACTCGGCGTCGCCGCCCGCAGCGAAGCCGGGACCGTGCTCGTCGCCGTCACGGACGAACCCGAGCACGGCGCTCCCGAGATCCTTGGAACCTCGACGCTGCTGCGCGCCGGCACCGAACCGGCGCGTCTCGCCCGCGGTGACGAGGCGGAGCTGCGCTTCACCGCCGTCGCCCCCGAAGCTCGCGGCGCGGGGGTCGCAGACGCGCTTGTCCACGCCGCTCTCGACCTCGCCCGGCGGAGCGGTGCCCGCGCGGCAGTGCTCGATGTCGGCGTCTCGAACTCGCAGGCGCGGCGGCTGGCGGAACGAGTCGGCTTCTCGCGGGTCAAAGGGCGCGACACTGACGATGAGACGTTCGGAGCCGAGCTCGCCTACCGCTACGACCTCACGCAGACCGAAGGCGTTCGCCTCCGCCTGGTTCGGCACGACGAGGTCGAGCTGGTCGGGCGCCTCACCGAGCGCGCGTACAGCAACGACTACGTGGTCACGGCGAGCTACGCCGAGGACCTGCGGGACGCCGCGAGCCGAGCCAGCGAAGACGAGGTCTGGGTTGCCGAGGACATCGCGACCGGAACGATCCTCGGATCCGTCTGGACGCCACGACCAGGGCAGCGGATCTCGCAGCTCGCAAGGCAGGGCGAGCTCGACTTCAGGATGCTCGCCGTAGCCCCCGAGGCGCGCGGGCGCGGCATCGGACAGACGCTCGCGGGCCACGTCATCGCCCTCGGGCGGGATCGGGGAGCGTCGCGGGTCGTCATGAACAGTGGCCCGGAGATGCTCGGCGCCCACCGCCTGTACGAGCGGCTCGGCTTCGTGCACCTCACCGACCGGGAGGGGCCCAAGGAGGTCGCCCCCGGAGTCGTCGTACATCTCTACGCGTTCGGCTACGACCTGCAGGCCTCCCCAGCTCTGGAGATCTGACGCTCCTAGACTGCTGAGGCAGGATCTCTCAGCCACAGCCAAGAGGAGCGGACCATGCCGCGGTACGAGCACTTCGATGAAGGCGACGACGCGTGAGCGCCGCAGCTGAGTTCGGGCCCCACGACCTCTCCGGCAGGCGCTACCTCATCACGGGCGCGTCGACGGGGCTCGGCTTCTTCACGGCGAAGAGCCTGGCTGCCCGGGGCGCGAACGTCGTCATCACGGGACGAAGCGCCGCGAGGCTCGAGGCTGCGGCCGCAGCCATGGGACGATCCGAGCTCGTCACGACCCTCGCCTTCGATATCGCGGAGCTCGAGGCGATCCGCGGCGCGGCGTCCACACTCATCGGCGACCCGTCGTCAGCTGCGTCCGGGTTCGACGGTCTTGTCCTCAACGCCGGAGTCGTGCATCCGCCGACCGAGCGGGAAGAGACGAGCGACGGCATCGAGCGGGTCTTCGCCACGAACGCGCTCGGCCACTTCGCCCTCCTGAGCCACCTCTCAGTGGGGGCCGCGCTCCGTGAGGGTGCCGCCCTCGTGTGGCTCGGCAGCATCGCGCCCGCGCTCACGAGGGCACACCTCGAGGATGTGCAGCTGCGCGGCGGCTACACGTCCTGGAACGCCTACGCGCAGTCGAAGCTCGCGACGCAGGTGCTCGCGATCGAGGGGGGCCGTCGAGCGCGCGCCGCTGGCGGGCACGTGCGCAGCCTCGTCGCGCATCCCGGCTACTCGACGGGCGGTCTCACCCTGACGATCCCGGGCGTCCACGAACCGTCGCTCGGCAAGCGCACCCTGGACAGCCTCCTCGCCTTCGCGGCGCAAGGCAAGCACGAGGGTGCCCTCTGCCAGCTCAGGGCCGTCACCGACCCGCAGCTGGCAGGCGGGGAGACGATCGTCCCCGCCCACCTCACGCGGGGAATGCCCGTTATCGGCACCTCGCACTGGCGCAGCTACGACCCCGAGCTGGGGGAGAAGCTCTGGGCCTACTGCGCCTCGTTGGCGGGCGCAGCGCCCGACTTCGCGGCGATCTCAGCGCGAACCTGATCCATGTCGACGTTCTCGAGGGCCTCGATGAGCTTCTCGACCCCCGCGAGCGGCATGGCCCCGGCCTCGCGGTAGAGCAGCACGCCGTCGCGGAACGCCATCAGCGTCGGGATCGACGTGATCTGCAGGCCGGCGGACAGCTCCTGGTTGTTCTCTGTGTCGACCTTCGCGAACGTGATGTCCTCGTGGCGCTCCGAAGCGGCGGAGTAGATGGGACCGAACTGGCGGCAGGGGCCGCACCATTCGGCCCAGAAGTCGATGAGCACGATGCCCTCGGAGGCAACCGTGTCCTTGAACGTCTCGGTGGTGATGTCGATGGTTGGCATGCGTCTCCTGTCTCTGGGCGTACGGGGAGCACAACGCGTCCCGCCCGCCGGCTATTCCTCGCGTGGCGCGCAACGGCCCGACAAGGGGCGTAGCATCCACCCTCGTGGAAACAGTCTCCCGCCCCTGGCCCGCCCTCTGGGCCCTCGTCATCGGCTTCTTCATGATCCTGGTCGACTCGACGATCGTCTCCATCGCGAACCCGGCCATCCTCAGGGATCTCCAGACCGACATCACCGCCGTCATCTGGGTGACCAGCGCGTACCTGCTCAGCTACGCCGTGCCGCTGCTCATCACCGGTCGCCTCGGCGACCGCTTCGGCCCGAAGCGCATCTACCTCATCGGCCTCGTCGTCTTCACCCTCGCATCGCTCTGGTGCGGCTTCTCGGGTGACATCGGGATGCTCATCGCGGCGCGTGCCGTGCAGGGCCTCGGCGCCGCCCTCATGACCCCGCAGACCATGTCGGTCATCACTCGGATCTTCGCGCCGGACAAGCGAGGTGCCGCCATGGGGCTCTGGGGCGCGGTCGCCGGAGTCGCCACCCTCGTCGGCCCTATCCTCGGAGGGTTCCTCGTCGACGGCCTCGGCTGGGAGTGGATCTTCTTCGTCAACGTGCCCGTCGGTGTCGTCGCGTTCATCCTGGCCTGGCGTCTCGTGCCCGATCTCGAGACCAAGGCGCACTCGTTCGACTGGCTGGGCGTGGTGCTCAGCGCTGTGGGCCTCTTCCTGCTCGTGTTCGGCATCCAGGAAGGCGAGACGTTCGACTGGGGGCAGATCGTCGGACCCATCTCCGTGTGGGGACTCATCGTCTCCGGAGTGGTCGTGCTCGTCGGCTTCGTCGTCTGGCAGCGCTTCAACCGCAAGGAGCCGCTCCTGCCGCTCGGGCTCTTCCGCGACAGGAACTTCACGGTCGCGAACCTCGGCATCTCGGTGCTGGGCCTCGCGATCGTCTCCATGCCGCTCCCGATCGCGTTCTACTTCCAGACGGCGCGCGCACTCGAGCCGACGCAGGCGGCGCTCATGCTGGTTCCCATGGCCGTCGTGTCCGGGGTCATGGCGCCGTTCGTGGGCCGCCTCACCGACCGCACCGAGCCCCGCTGGATCGCGTTCGCGGGATTCCTCATCGTGGCTGCCGCGCTCGGGTGGATGTCGCTGCTCATGACGGCCGACACGCCGCTCTGGCAGCTGCTCATCCCACCCGCCTTCCTCGGCCTCGGGATGTCCGGCCTCTGGGCACCGCTCGCGACGAGCGCCACGCGGAACCTGCCTCCCGCACTGGCGGGAGCGGGATCCGGCGTCTACAACATGACCCGCCAGGTCGGCTCGGTGCTCGGGTCGGCCGCGATCGCCGCCCTCATCAGCTCGCGCCTCGCGGCCGAGCTGCCTGGCATGCCGGCGGATGCCGCAGAGCAGAGCAGCGGCGCGCTGCCGCCCGCGGTCGCCGAGGGGTTCTCCTCGGCCCTGGGGCAGTCGCTGCTGCTGCCGATCGCCGCCTTCCTCGTGGGAGCGGTCGTCGTGCTGTTCTTCGAGAAGCCAAGGGCAGCGGCACCCAGCAGCTCCGCCGAGCCGGCGCAGACCCACGAGCAGGCCTAGTTCGTGACGAAGCCGGCCGCCGCGAGTGCGGCGACCGGCTTCGTCGAGGTGCTGGGGAGTTCGTCAGCTACGGGGTGAACGGTCCGAAGACCTGTGTCCACTCGTAGACGTCGGTCTGGCGGATGACGCCGACTGCGGCGAAGGGGTCGGCGGGGAGGAGCGCCCGCAGGGACGCCTCGTCGTCGCTCTCCCAGAGGAGCAGCGCGCCCGAGTGAGGAGCGGCCCAAGGGCCCGAGGCCTTCAGGAGGCCCGCGTCCTTCTGCTCGCCGAGCCAGGCCCGGTGCGCGGGGCGGTGCTCGTCGCGGGTGTCGGCTGAATCGTCTGCGTAGTGGTAGATCGTGGCGAAGAGAGGCACGGAGGCTCCTAGTTCCGGTCGGGGCTTGTCGGGTCGGTCGGCTCGTCGCTCGGCCGCTGGAAGCTGACTTCCTCCCACTCGGTCACCGTCGGCGCCTCGAACTCGTCGTCGCTCGCCGCGGCTTCCGCAGTCGCGATGAGGCGAGTGTCGTCGTCGTCGGCCGAGAGCAGGGGCGCCGCCGTCTCGTGGGCGTCGATGCTGGCCTCGGTGTCGAAGGCGGAATCGGCGACGGTCTCGGCGAGCAGCGCGTCCTCGGTCCGCGTCGCCTCGTCGGCGTCGCCGAAGTCGTCACCGCTCTGCTCCATGATGACGGGGGCGCTGCCAGGACGGAGCTCGCTTCCATCCTCGACGAGGCTCGTTTCCGTGCCGTTCTCGGGCATGCGCCCCGGAACCTCGTAGTGCACGTACAGCGCGTCCTCCTCGGCAGGGCTGAGGTTCTGGTCGACCTCCGTGCTGGGAGCGCTCGTCACGAGCGACTTCGAGTAGGGCACGAGGATGCGCTTCTCGTCCAGTTCCGCGACATCGAGCGGGATGAAGAACTCCTTGGTGCCGAAGAGGCCCGTCTTCACCGTGACCCAGTTGGGGTCGCGAGTCTGGTCGTCGAGGTAGACCTGGCCGACACGGCCGATCCGCTCGTCTCCCGGTCCGAAGACGGTCGCCTGGAAGATGCGGGTGAGCTTCGCCTCGTGGGCCTTGAGCTGGGCGGCTGCGCTGCTCTCGCCGCTCACGTGGCCGGTGCCGGCGGCGAGTGAGTCCGAGGTTTCGTCGGGGTCCTGGGGCGGCTCGATGGGGTCGTCTGCGAGGTCCCCGATCGTGTCGCCCGGAGCCAGGTCCTCGTCGGGGACACCCGCGGCCTCGATGCGCGTGGTGTCCTCGTCGCGCGGCTCGAAATCGGGGTCGAACTTGGTGTTCGTGTCGTCGGCAGCCATGCTGTGCTCCTCGGTCAACGTGGATGTGGCGGGCCATCCGTGCCCACGTGCGCACGAACGACCTGCACAAGACTAGCGATTGCAGCGGTGCGCTGGCCGAATCGGCGCTACGAGGCGGGCTCGGCGGGCACGCGGCCTCCGGCGTCCGGTGCCGCGGAAGCCGGCTGTGCGGCAGCGGCGGCAGCGGCCGACGCCTCCGCCCGGCGGGCCGCTCGGGCAGCCGAGGAGCGCATGCTGAGGCGCACGATGACCCAGGCCGCGGCGCCGAGCAGGGCGAGGAGCGCGAGACCGGGGAGCGCGAAGCCCAGCGCGGTCCAGAATGAGGCGAACCCGCGCAGCAGTGCCGCCATGCCGTCCTGCAGGCCCGCGAGGAAGCCAGCGGGCTCCTCCCCGGGAGACGGGGCGTCGCTCGAGATGGAGATGGAGACGGTCGAGTACGCGATGCTCTCCTCGAGTACCTCGAGCTGCGCGCGGAGGCTCTGCAGCTCGCTCGTGCGCTCGGTCAGCGTCGTCTCGATCGCGAGGAGGTCGTCGACCTCCGTGGCCGAGGAGAGCATCCCTCGCAGCGAGGTCACTGACGCTTCGAGGGTCGAGACGCGTGAGGACATGTCCGTCTTCTGCAGTGTGACGTCGACGGCGGAGGTCTCGACGGAGACCACCTCTCCGACCTCGCGCAGCTCGGTGATGAACGCGTCGTAGTCTGCTGCCGGCACCCGCGCGGTCAGCTGCGCTGAGATGGAGTCGCCCCCCGTCTCCGATCGGGCGTCGATGCGCCCGTCGCGTGCTTCCACGAGGGCCTCCACCTGCGTGCGGGCCCCGGGCACGTCGCCCGTCTGGATCCCCACGTAGCCCGTCGTGACCACGTCCCGATTCTCCTGCGTGGCGCCAGCGGCCGCCTCCGGGGCACCCGCGGAGTCCTGCGCGACGCCCTGCGGCGCCGATTCGGACTGCGACTCGGTCGAGGACATGCCGCTCGCGCATCCGGAGAGCAGGAGCGCACTGAGGGCGAGGGCGGTCGCGGCGCCGAGCCGCCGGAATGTGGTGCGCATAGGAGTCATGCAAGCACCTGGCGGCGCTCGGCGTGCTCCGAGTTCCCCCAGAGATCGACTGCGGATGCGCGATCAGAAGAACAGGTCTGGGTCCTTGCCGGTGCGTTCGCCGGACTCGAGGGCGGCGATGACGGTGAGGTCGTCGGCGTCGAGCGCGAAGTCGAAGACCTCGAGGTTCGAGGCGAGTCGCTCGCGGTGCACCGACTTCGGGATGACGACGTTGCCGAGGTCCAGCTGCCAGCGCAGCACGACCTGGGCGACCGTCTTGCCGTGCTTGTCGGCCAGGGCGAGGAGCGCCGGCTCGTCGAGCAGCGTGCCCCGTGCGAGCGGCGACCACGCCTCCGTGAGGATGCCGTGCGCTCGGTTGTACGCGCGGGTCTCGACCTGCGGCAGGCGAGGATGCAGCTCGATCTGGTTGACGGCCGGCACGGTCTCGGTCTCTGCCGCGAGGCGATCGAGGTGGTGTCCTTTGAAGTTCGAGACGCCGATGGATCGGGCACGCCCCTCGCCATGGAGCCGCTCGAGCGCTCGCCAAGTCTCGACGTACCTGCCCTGCGCCGGGGCAGGCCAGTGGATGAGGTAGAGGTCGACGTAGTCGAGGCCGAGCTTCTCGAGGCTCTCGTCGAAGGAGGTGAGCGTCTCCTCGAAGCCGTGTCGGTCGTGCCAGACCTTCGTCGCCACGAAGAGCTCCTCGCGGGGAGCCCCGCTCTCGCGGATGCCGCGGCCGACGCCCGCCTCGTTGTCGTAGAACGCCGCCGTGTCGAGGTGTCGGTAGCCCAGGTCGATGGCATCCACCACGACCCTGGTCGCCTCGAGGTCCGGGACCTTGTAGACGCCGAGACCGAGTTGGGGGATCTGGATGCCGTCGTTCATGGTCAAGCTGGGGGTGAGCGGCGAGTTCATCTGGGCCTTTCGGTCGGCGTTCTGAGCACCGGGAGCGGCATCAGGAAGGGGCGTTCAGGACGTTCATGGGCTCGGTGTCGGGTCGCGGCGCGATGTCGGCACCACGCAGGTCCGGGATATGCCCGCGCCAGAGGAGGGCGACGACTGCGCCCGCGAGGGCGAACGCGGCGCTCACCAGGAAGCCGCCGAGGGAACCAGCCAGGTCGTTCGCGATGCCGGCGAGCGCGGACCCAGCCGCGGCGCCGATGAGCTGCCCCGTCGCCATCCAGCCGTACGACTCGGCGCTCTCGCTGAAGCGGACGCTCGAGGAGACCGCGGAGAAGCTGCCGGAGAAGACGGGCGCGATGCCGAGGCCGCTCACGAAGAATGCGGCGCCGAGCCAGACCGGGTTCGTCGAGATCAGCGCGAGGCCGATGCCGAGGAACACGATCCCCATGCGGCGCGCGAGAGAGAGGGGCGCAAGCGGCAGGTGCCCGAAGGCGAGGCCGCCGACGAGGGAGCCCACGGCGAAGACGGCGAGCAGGATGCCGGTCTCCGCGCGCTCGTGGCCGAACTCCGCCACGACGGCGGCCTCGATGGCGGCGCAGGCACCGACGAGGAGGGCGCCCGTCACGGACATGAGGACGACGACCGGGTTGCGCAGCACCGCCCCCGCTCTGCGTCGCGACTTCGGGATGCGCACCTTGCCCACCTCGGGGGCTGCCACGAACCAGAGGCCACCGATGAGGGTGATGCCGGCACCGACGAGGATGCCGGCTGCTGGCGAGATCGCGAACGCGACGGCGGTCGTGGCGACGGGCCCGATCACCCAGATGACCTCCTGGAGGGAGGCGTCGAGCGAGAAGAGGCGCGACAGCTGCGATGCGGTGACGACCTTGGGGTAGATCGTCCGGACGGCGGGGGAGACGGGAGGGATGCTGAGCCCAGCCAGCACCGCGAGGATCGCCGCCTGCCAGAGCACCGGTGGCCAGAGCGCGAGCGCCGTGAGCGAGAGCGAGCACGCGATCATCGTGAAGATCAGCACGGGCCTCATGCCCCAGACGGTCATGAGGCGCCCGGCGACCGGGCCCGAGACCGCCTGGCCGATGCTCAGGGCGGCGAGGACCACGCCGGCGGAGGTGAAGTTGTCGTAGGTGTCCTCGACGTGCATGAGGATCGCGAGCGAGAGCATGCCGGCGGGGAACCTGGCGACGAGCTGCGAGAGCAGGAGTCGTGTCAGGCCTGGGGTTCTGAGTACAGTCGCGTAGTTCGTCACAGCGCCGACAATCGTACGCCTCGGACGAGGAATGTCGGTGGTTGGGGACAGACTGTGCACAACCGCCGGAAAACGGTGGAGAAACGCCGGAAACTGGGGCATTTTCTGTGGAGGACTTGTGGAGAACTACACGGTTGTAACACCCTATCTAGTGGTGGTAGCCTCATCGAGCACAAGATGTAGTGGCCGCGGGAAACTGCGACACAACGGGGGTTCATCCACCTGGCACCGCGTGAGACTGCTTCGGCAGGGCCGCGAGAGACCGGGCGAGACGCTTTCAACACACTGCACGAATAGCACTCCCCAAGCACTTAGGAACCAGGAGAAAACCATGGCAATCGCCGTCTACAGCAAGCCGTCATGCGTGCAGTGCACCGCCACCTACCGTGCCCTCGACAAGCAGGGCATCGAGTACGAGATCTTCGACGTCTCCGCAGACGAGAAGGCGCTGCAGACCGTCAAGGAGCTCGGCTACATGCAGGCTCCCGTCGTCATCGCGGGCGACGACCACTGGTCGGGCTTCCGCCCCGACAAGATCAGCCAGCTGGCTGCTCTCGCAACGGCCTAGCCGTCGCACCGGGCGACGCTCACTGCGCTGATCGTCGTTCACCGCTCTGAGCGCTCGCATCTCGAAACGCGACTCATGACGCGCATCAAGGTATGACGCGGATGAAGAAGGGACTGCACCCATGACCGGGCTCATCTACTTCTCGAGCGTCTCCGAGAACACGCGCCGCTTCGTCGAGAAGCTCGACCGGCCAGCGAGCCGCATCCCGCTCTTCCCGAGCGAACCCCAGCTTGTCGCGGACGAGCCCTACGTGCTCATCCTCCCCACCTACGGCGGGGGAGATGGGCGCGGGGCCGTCCCCAAGCAGGTCATCAGATTCCTCAACGAGCCACGCAACCGCGAGCTCCTCCGCGGCGTCATCGCCGGCGGAAACACGAACTTCGGCAAAGGCTACGGCCTCGCCGCCGACATCATCTCCTCGAAGTGCGGCGTACCAACGCTGTATCGCTTCGAACTCTTCGGCACGCCAGACGACGTCGCCGCAGTCAACTCTGGATTGGACAGGTTTTGGCAGCAACAACCGCTCTCGACGACGCAAGTGTCATCACGATGAACGCACCAACCGCGGCGAACACGCTCGACTACCACTCGCTCAACGCGATGCTCAACCTGTACGACGAGAACGGCCAGATCCAGTTCGACAAGGATCGCGAAGCCGCTCACCAGTACTTCATCCAGCACGTCAACCAGAACACGGTGTTCTTCCACGACCTGGAGGAGCGCCTCGAGTACCTCGTCGAGAACGAGTACTACGAGCCCGAGACCCTGGCGATGTACGCGCACTCCTTCATCGAGGGGCTCCGCAACCGCCTCTACGCGAAGAAGTTCCGCTTCCCGACCTTCCTCGGCGCCTTCAAGTTCTACACCTCGTACGCGCTCAAGACGTTCGACGGCAAGCGCTACCTCGAGCGCTTCGAGGACCGCGTGCTCATGGTCGCGCTCGGCCTGGCGCAGGGCGACGAGACCCTCGCCACGTCGCTCGCCGACGAGATGATCGCCGGGCGCTTCCAGCCCGCGACCCCGACGTTCCTCAACACGGGCAAGAAGCAGCGAGGCGAGCTCGTCTCCTGCTTCCTCCTCCGCATCGAGGACAACATGGAGTCGATCGGCCGCTCCATCAACTCCGCCCTGCAGCTCTCGAAGCGCGGAGGCGGCGTCGCCTTCAACCTGTCGAACATCCGCGAGTCGGGTGCGCCGATCAAGCAGATCCAGAACCAGTCCTCGGGAATCATCCCGATCATGAAGCTGCTGGAAGACTCCTTCTCCTACGCGAACCAGCTCGGCGCGCGTCAGGGTGCTGGAGCCGTGTACCTCAACGTGCACCACCCCGACATCATGCGGTTCCTCGACACCAAGCGCGAGAACGCCGACGAGAAGATCCGCATCAAGACGCTGTCGCTCGGCGTCGTCGTCCCGGACATCACGTTCGACCTCGCCAAGCGCGGCGAAGACATGTACCTCTTCTCCCCGTACGACGTCGAGCGCGTCTACGGCAAGCCGTTCGGCGACATCTCCGTCACGGAGAAGTACTACGAGATGGTCGACGACGCACGCATCCAGAAGACGAAGATCAGCGCACGCCAGCTGTTCCAGACCCTTGCCGAGATCCAGTTCGAGTCCGGATACCCGTACATCATGTACGAGGACACGGTGAACCGTGCGAACCCCATTGAGGGCCGCATCAACATGTCGAACCTGTGCTCGGAGATCCTCCAGGTCAACTCGCCGACGACGTACACCGACGACCTCGGCTACGAGACCATCGGCAACGACATCTCCTGCAACCTCGGGTCGATGAACATCGCCGCCGCCATGGACTCGCGCAACCTCGCGACGGCCGTCGAGACCGCGATCCGCGGCCTCACCGCCGTCAGCGACATGAGCCACATCGCGTCGGTGCCCTCCATCGCGAAGGGCAACGACGAGTCGCACGCCATCGGCCTCGGCCAGATGAACCTGCACGGCTTCCTCGGCCGCGAGCGCATCTTCTACGGTTCCGAAGAGGCTCTCGACTTCACGAACATCTACTTCTACACGGTCGTGTTCCACGCGATCCGCGCCTCGAACCTCATCGCGACCGAGCGTGGCAAGTCCTTCGCGGGCTTCGAGCGCTCCACCTACGCGACGGGCGAGTTCTTCGACAAGTACGTCGACGTCGAGTGGGCTCCCAAGACGGAGCGCGTCCGCGAGCTCTTCGAGGGCATGCACATCCCGACGCAGGCCGACTGGGCCGAGCTGCGCGAGCTCGTGCAGAAGCACGGCATGTACAACCGCAACCTGCAGGCGGTTCCGCCGACCGGTTCGATCAGCTACATCAACCACTCGACGTCGTCGATCCACCCGATCGCGTCCAAGATCGAGATCCGCAAGGAAGGCAAGCTCGGCCGCGTCTACTACCCGGCGCCCTACCTCTCGAACGACAACCTCGAGTACTTCGAGGACGCCTACGAGATCGGCTACGAGAAGATCATCGACACCTACGCCGAGGCGACGCAGCACGTCGACCAGGGCCTGTCGCTGACGCTCTTCTTCAAGGACACGGCGACGACCCGCGACATCAACCGCGCGCAGATCTACGCGTGGAAGAAGGGCATCAAGACGATCTACTACATTCGTCTTCGCCAGCTCGCGCTCGAGGGCACCGAGGTCGACGGCTGCGTCAGCTGCATGCTGTAGGCCCCTCCCTGCTTTCGAGTCAGCCCTGCTTTCGAGTGAGGCCTGCCTCCGGGTGAGCTGCCCGACCATTCCCGCACGAACGCGACAGAAAAGAACTCCACGCACATGAACCCGCAGGCCGAGACGAGCCACCTTCTCGAGAAGGTCCAGGCGATCAACTGGAACCGCATCCCAGACGAGAAAGATGTCGAGGTCTGGAACCGACTCGTCAACAACTTCTGGCTCCCCGAGAAGGTGCCGCTGTCGAACGACGTGCAGTCGTGGAACACGCTCACGCCTGCAGAGCAGACGCTCACCATGCGCGTCTTCACGGGGCTCACCCTGCTCGACACGATCCAGGGAACCGTGGGCGCGGTCAGCCTCATCCCCGACTCGCTGACGCCGCACGAGGAGGCCGTCTACACGAACATCGCGTTCATGGAGTCGGTGCACGCCAAGAGCTACTCGTCGATCTTCTCGACCCTCTCGAGCACGCCGCAGATCGACGACGCGTTCCGCTGGTCGACGGAGAACGAGAACCTGCAGCGCAAGGCGCAGATCGTCATGAACTACTACCACGGCAACGACCCGCTCAAGCGGAAGATCGCGTCGACGCTGCTGGAGTCGTTCCTGTTCTACTCGGGCTTCTACCTGCCCATGTACTGGTCGAGCCACGCCAAGCTCACCAACACGGCCGACCTCATCCGCCTCATCATCCGCGACGAGGCAGTGCACGGCTACTACATCGGCTACAAGTACCAGAAGGGCCTCGAGCTGGTCGACGAGGCCAAGCGCCAGGAGCTCAAGGACTACACGTTCGAGCTGCTCTTCGAGCTCTACGAGAACGAAGTGCAGTACACGCACGACCTGTACGACGAAGTCGGCCTCGCCGAGGACGTCAAGAAGTTCCTGCACTACAACGCCAACAAGGCGCTCATGAACCTCGGGTACGAGCCCATGTTCCCCTCGAGCGTCACCGACGTGAACCCGGCGATCCTGTCGGCGCTCTCGCCGAACGCCGACGAGAACCACGACTTCTTCTCCGGGTCGGGCTCCTCCTACGTCATCGGCAAGGCCGTCAACACCGAAGACGAGGACTGGGACTTCTAAGCCCAGCTCTCTCCACCACGCGCCACCCTCGAGGCGGTGCCGACCAGGACTCCTGGTGGGCACCGCCTCGAGGCGTCTCCGGCGCCCCCCGCCGAGCAGCGCTCCGCGCCCGGCGGGCAAACCGCTGCCCGCAAGGTCGGGAGCGGACTTCTGGTCGCTTCCGCTGTGTTGTGACGACCACAACACAGCCCTCGACCTTGGCAGCCCTGCCCGGTGCGGAGTCAGGGGCATTCTCGTCCTGGTGTGTAGGAGCCAATTCCTGCCGCGATCCAAGCGCCGAGCGCTACGCTCAGCCTGCGGCACTCCGCCGCGCGGGCTGCGCAACGATGCGCCGAAGACGATCGAGGAGACTCCATGGGACACGACAAGAACGAAGAGCTGCGCGAAGAGCACGAGCATCAGGAAGAGCACCGCCAGGAACGTCGCGACGAGAAGTTCGAGACCGGCGACGGCGCCGTCGACGACGAGGGATCGCAGGACCGCCGACGCCAGGACGGCATCAGCGACCTCGCCTGACCGCTGAGCCCGGCACGCCACGAGTCGCGTGCCGGGCACCCGGCGGGACGAGCGATGGGCGAACGCCTCCCAACACCGCAGGAGAAGCCATGATCGACAGCGACGTCGACACCACGTCCGATGACGGACGAGACGAGACCCCCAACGAACGCTCGGACCGCAACTGGAGCGAGCTTATGCAGGAGTTCCGCGTGCTGCAGACCGGCACGCAGATCATGGCCGGTTTCCTGCTGACGCTGCCGTTCCAGCAGCGCTTCACGGAGCTCGGGCCGTTCGATCACGTGCTCTACCTGTGCCTCGTCATCTTCGCCGTCCTCGTCACGCTCCTCGCGCTCGCGCCCGTCATGCTGCATCGCATCCTGTTCGGCGAAGGGGCGAAAGCGCAGCTCGTCCACGCCGCCAGCGTCATCCTCATCCTCTGCCTCATCGCAGCGTCACTGCTCTTCGTGGGCATCGTGCTCTTCGTGTTCGACTTCGTCGTCTCGCCGACCGCCGGAATCTGGGCAGGCGGAGCCGTGGCCGTGCTCGTGGTGCTCCTCTGGACGGTCGGCCCCAGGCTCCTCAGGAACGCGCGCGACCGAGCGGCTCACGCCTCACCGACGCCGAACGCATCGAAGACCTGAGCCGGCACCTCGGGGGTCCGGGCGTCGTACAGGTAGCTCTCGACGACGGCAGCCGCATCCGCTTTCTCGCCTGCGCCTGCGCCTGCACCTGCACCTGCAGACACGGTCAGCACGCTGAACACGCTCAGCCCCGGCTCCGCGACGTAGGGGAGTGGCTCGCCGGCCGCTCCGAGCCGAGGGGCACGCGTCGGAACGATGGGGTCGAGGCCGCCCGCGTCACCCTGCGCCACTGCATCGTGCGCGTTCCACCGGAACGACGGGCGCGTTCGACGGCGGCCGCTGCTCTGATCGAATGCCCCGTGTGTGCTCCCAGCGTGCGACGTCTCGAGGTACTGCACGCCCGCCGCTGAGGCGAACCTCGACCACAGGTGCGAGTGCCCGCCGATGACGAGGTCGACGCGCGCAGCTTCGAAGAGCGGTGCGATGTCGCGCAGCAGGATGCTCTCGGCCGACGGGTAGTCGTAGCGCACGCCGGTCAGCTCACCGAGTCCGTCGCGCTCCTCGAGGCGAACGGGATGCGCGAAGTGCGGCATCGCGTTCACGCCGATGCTGTGCGGGCTCTCGTGCATGACGACCACGCGCAGCCTCGCCTCCGTGAAGGCGGGGCTCGCGAGCTCGCGGCGCAGCCACTCGTACTGCGGGCTCCCGGCCTGCAGGTCGTCGACGATGTGCGACCCGTAGCGCTGAGCCAGCGGATCCTCGAGCGCGTGCGCGGCCTCCTGGTAGCGGCTCGACACGAGGCGAGCGGCGGGGTCGTCGTCGGCCCGGTCGGAGCGCCACACCCGCGTCGCGCTCAGGGCGACGATGCGCACCCCGCCGAAGGTGACCGCGTAGAAGCGGGAGCCGGACGGCGAGGGGAACAGGGTCTCGTAGTTCGAGAGGCTCAGACCGTCGTCGGACACGCGCACGGGCGATGCGCCCTCGAAGGACTCCGAGAGCGTCCGCCCAGGCTCTCGCCTGCCCTGGACCTCGTGGTTGCCGACCACCGAGAAGATCGGCGTGCTCGGCAGGATGTCTCGCATGGACGGGAAGAACGCGGAGCCGCGAGCGTCGTCGAACCACTCCGAGGCGCGGTCGGGGACATTCACGAAGTCGCCCGCGTACAGCACGGCGTCGAAGGGGCCAGCGGCTTCGCTCGCATGCCGCATGGCTACCGGGACGGGAGCGCCGAGCTGGTGGTCGCTCGTCAGCAGCAGACGCAGGAGCGGGGCGTCCGCGGGCGGAGCTGCGGAGAGGCGTGCGACCCGGGAAGCGGCGGCACCGCTCACGACCCGATACGCGCAGCCGACTCCGGGCTCCAGGCCCGAGGCTCGAGGCTCGAGCCGACTGGCGCCACACCTCACGCATGACCGTCGTCTCCGTCTCGAGTGCGTTCCGGAGGTCCTCGAGCCCGGCGGGGAGGAAGCTCTCGCGGTCCTCCGCCATCGCGGACAGTCGGACGCCAGCGGATCTCGTCACCTGAGCGCCCGGCAGCGAGCTCGCGAGCGCAGGGTCCCTCAGCTCCTCGACCGACAGCTCCGCGAGACGCTCGCCGAGCTCGATCGGCACGACGATGAGGCGGGAGTCGCGAGCCTCCCCGTCCGTCACCCAGGCGACCTCCACGCCCGAAGCGTCGGGCAGCACCAGATACGGCTCGCACAGCAAGCTGACGTCGTTCTCGTCCCGCATCGTTCCGCCCTCCGCCGTCCCCGGCCGCAGATCCGGCCCAGCCAAGCGTAATCACGAGGGCGTTTCCCGCCGCGCCCTCGAGGCCCAAGACGCCATCGCGAAAACATCACAAGGCGAACACGATCTGCGGATCGTGTCATACAGCAGACTCCCAGCCAGGTAGCGTTGCGCTCACAATTCGGTTGCTGCGATCTGCGGCTGCTGACAGACCGGCAGAAGCGGGGGCTGCGCCGGGTACCGCCAGGTTCCAACGCTCCTCCAGAAACTGCCCTGGCCGAGGAGCACGATGCGAACTTCGCTCACCTCACTCCTGCAACGAGTCGCAGACTCACGAAACCAAGTCCTGTCCGTCATCGCGGTCGCACTGCTGCTGCTGTTGACCGGTGGAGCCATCGCGGGAACCGCGCAAGCGGCCACGATCGGCAAGAGCGCGGTCGAGGGACAGACCTACACGATCGCCACCGACACCACGTGGGCGCCGTTCGAGTTCGAGATCGACGGCGAGCTCCGCGGGATCGACATGGACCTGATCAACGCCATCGCGGAAGATCAGGGCTTCAACGTCGAGATCAAGTCGCTCGGCTTCGACGGCGCGCTGCAGGCAGTGCAGACCAACGCCGTCGACGGCATGATCGCCGGAATGTCGATCACCGATGAGCGGAAGGGCACGTTCGACTTCTCGAACCCCTACTTCGACTCCGGCATCCAGATGGCGGTCGCCAAGAGCAACAACGACGTCACCAGCTACGAAGACCTCGAGGGCAAGACCGTCGCCGCGAAGAACGGCACAGAGGGCTTCACCTTCGCCGAGACGCTCGGCAAGGAGATCGGCTTCACCGTCACGGGCTTCCAGGACGCGTCCGACGCGTTCAACGACGTCACGAGCGGCAACTCGGTCGCAGTCTTCGACGACTTCCCGATCCTCCAGTACGGCATCGAGACCGGCGAGATCAACCTCAAGACGGTCACCGAGCCCGAGCGCGCCTCCTCCTACGGCTTCGCCGTCAACAAGGGCCAGAACGCGGAACTCCGCGAGGCCTTCAACGACGGACTCAAGAACGTCGTCGAGAACGGCACCTACCAGGGCATCCTCGACGAGTACCTCGGAGACGGCGCACCGGATGCGACCAAGATCTCCGGCGGCGTCGTCACCCTCGGCAACGAGGTCATCGAGGACGACGGCCCCGGAACGCTGCCCAAGAACCCGCTCTTCGCCGTCGACACCCCCAAGGACAAGGGCTCGTACGTCATCGCGACGGACAACACCTACGCGCCCTTCGAGTTCGAGCAGAACGGCGAACTCCTCGGCATCGACATGGACCTGATCCGCGCCATCGCCGCGAACCAGGGCTTCGAGATCGACATCAAGCCGCTGGGCTTCGACGCCGCTCTCCAGGCCGTGCAGTCCGGCCAGGCGGACGGCATCATCGCCGGTATGACCATCACCGACGAGCGCAAGCAGGTCTTCGACTTCTCGGAGCCCTACTTCACCTCGGGCGTGCAGATGGCCGTCAAGGACGGCGACACCAGCATCACCGGCTACGAGGACCTCGCCGGCAAGAACGTGGCCGTCAAGACCGGCACGGTCGGCGCAACCACCGCCGAGGAGCTGTCCTCCGAGTACGGCTTCACGATCCGCACGTTCTCCGACACCGCCGACATGATCGCGGAGGTGCAGACGGGCAACTCCGTCGCGCTCTTCGAGGACTTCCCGGTGCTGCAGTACGGCATCCAGCAGGGCAACGGCCTCATGACCGTGACCGACCCCATCGAGGGCGGCGAGTACGGCTTCGCGGTCCTCAAGGGCCAGAACCCCGAGCTCCTCGAGCTCTTCGACGCTGGCCTCGCCAACGCCGAGGACACGGGCGTGCTCGCGACGATCAGCGACCGCTACCTCGGCAGCGAGGAGGAGTCGGGCCAGCTCGGCTTCTTCGAGCTCGTCGTCGCCGCCTTCCCGTCGCTCATGGTCGGCCTCGGCTACACGCTGCTCGCCACCGCCCTGTCGCTCGTCTTCGCGATGATCCTGGGCCTCGCGTTCGGCTTCCTGAAGATCTCGAAGAGCATGCTGCTTCGCGGCATCGCCTCCACGTACGTGAACATCTTCCGAGGCACCCCGGTGCTGGTGCAGGCGTTCTTCTTCTACTTCGGCGTGCCAGCCGTGACGGGCATCTCGCTCGACGCGCTCACCGCCGGTGTGATCACGCTGAGCCTCAACGCCGGCGCGTACATCACGGAGACGGTGCGCTCCGGCATCCAGTCGGTCGACCCCGGCCAGATGGAAGCCGCGCGCTCGCTCGGCCTGACCCGCGGCAAGTCGATGCGCCGGGTCGTGCTGCCGCAGGCGTTCAAGATCATGACGCCGTCGCTCATCAACCAGTTCATCATCACGCTGAAGGACACCTCGCTGCTGTCCGTCCTCGGCTTCGCTGAGCTCACCTACCAGGGCCGCATCGTCATCGCCTCGACCTTCCGGTCGTTCGAGATCTGGCTCGTCGTCGGCGTGCTCTACTTCATCGTCATCTACCTGCTGACGGTCCTCTCCAACTACGTCGACAAGAGGTTCAACAAATGAGTGACGTGAACAACTCAGCGTCGGATGCATCAGCCGTGGAGCAGACGCCATTCACCGGTCGCTTCGACGCGGTCAACTCCGGCCAGCCGCGCGTGCGAGTCGTCGAGATGCACAAGTCCTTCGGACCCGTGGAGGTGCTCAAGGGCATCGATCTCGAGATCGCGAACGGCGAGGTCATCGCGATCATCGGCCCGTCCGGCTCCGGGAAGTCGACGCTGCTCCGCTGCCTGAACCGCCTCGAAGAGGTCACGAAGGGGCATGTCTTCGTCGACGACGACGACATCACCGCCCCGAAGACGAACCTCGACAAGGTTCGGCAGCGCATCGGCATGGTGTTCCAGCACTTCAACCTCTTCCCGCACATGACGGTGCTCGAGAACGTGACGCTGGCGCCCCGCGAGATCAAGGGCGTCACGAAGGATGCGGCCAACAAGCGCGGCGAGGAGCTGCTGCGCCGAGTGGGCCTCGACCACCTCATGGACCGCCGCCCCTCGCAGCTGTCCGGCGGCCAGAAGCAGCGCGTGGCGATCGCCCGGGCGCTCGCCATGGACCCGGAGATCATGCTCTTCGATGAGGCGACGAGCGCCCTCGACCCCGAGATGGTGGGCGAAGTGCTCCAGGTCATCCGCGACCTCGCCAAGTCGGGCATGACGATGGCCCTCGTCACCCACGAGATGGGCTTCGCGCGCGAAGTCGCCGACCGTGTCGTGTTCATGGCCGACGGCAAGATCGTCGAGACGGGCACTCCCGACGAGCTCTTCGGGAACCCGAAGGAGCCGCGCACGCAGGACTTCCTCGGCAAGGTCCTCTAGCTGTACATCTGACAGCGACCGCGCTCACCGGCGCTCGACGACGACGTGCCCCCTGTCCAGCGGACAGGGGGCACGCCGCATCCACTAGCCTGTCGTGGTGACGCTCAACGATGCACCCACAGAGGCCCAGTTCGCCAAGGACACCACCCCAGGATCCGAATGGTGGCGCTCAGCCGTCATCTACCAGGTCTACCCGCGCTCCTTCGCAGACGGGAGCGGCGACGGCATCGGCGACCTCGCTGGCGTCACGGCGCACATCCCGGACCTCGCCGACCTCGGGATCGACGCCATCTGGCTCTCCCCGTTCTACCCGTCGCCCCTCAACGACGCCGGCTACGACGTCGCCGACTACTGCGACGTCGACCCCGTCTTCGGCACCCTCGACGAGTTCGACCGGATGCTCGAGGCGGCCCACGAGCGGGGTATCCGCATCATCGTCGACATCGTCCCCAACCACTCTTCGTCGGAGCACGCCTGGTTCAAGGCCGCGCTCGCCGCCGGCCCCGGCAGCCCGGAGCGTGCGCGCTACCTGTTCCGCGAGGGCAAGGGCGAGCACGGCGAGCTGCCACCGAACAACTGGCAGTCGCTCTTCGGAGGGCCGGCATGGACGCGTCTCACCGAAGCAGACGGCACGCCCGGCCAGTGGTACCTGCACCTGTTCGACTCCACGCAGCCCGACTTCGACTGGTCGAACCCGGTTGTGCATCGGGATTTCGAGGACATCCTGCGCTTCTGGCTCGACCGCGGCGTCGACGGCTTCCGCATCGACGTGGCCCACGGCCTCGCGAAGGAAGACGGGTTGCCGGACTACATCCCCGTCGAGAGCGACCTGCCCATCGTCGGCGACCCCCGCACCCCGTACCTCGGCCAGGAGGCGGTCCACGAGATCTTCCGCGCCTGGCATCTCCTCGCTGCCGAGTACGACGGCGACCGCGTGCTGTGCGGCGAGGCGTGGCTGCCGAGCGTCGAGGAGATGGCCGAGTGGGTTCGCCCCGGCCAGCTGCACCAGACCTTCAACTTCGCCTACCTGCGCGCGCCGTGGGATGCGGACGGCCAGAAGGAGGTCGTGACCCGGTCGCTCGCCGCGTTCGCCGCATCCGGTGCGCCGAGCACCTGGGTGCTCTCGAACCACGACACGGTGCGCCACGCGACCCGCCTCGCCCTGACCGAGCCGAACGCGCACGGAGCCGGCGTCGGCCCGAAGACCCCCGGCCAGCCGGACCCCGTGGTCGGCGAGCGGCGCGCACGAGCCGCGACGGCGCTCATGCTCGGGCTGCCGGGCTCCAGCTACCTGTACCAGGGCGAGGAGCTCGGCCTGCCCGACGTCATCGACCTCGCGGACGAGGCCCGGCAGGACCCGATCTTCATCCGCTCCGAGGGTGAGCTGTACGGCCGCGACGGCTGCCGGGTGCCGATTCCGTGGGAGGCCGATGGCGGCAGCTACGGCTTCAGCGCGACGGGAGAGTCGTGGCTTCCGCAGCCGGAGCTGTGGGCGGAGCTCGCGCGCAGCGAGCAGGTGCACGACCCCTCCTCGACCCTGAACCTGTACCGCTCCCTGCTGGCGCTGCGCCGCGAGCACGACCTCGGCATGGGGGATGCCCGCTTCGCGTGGGTCGACGGCTTCGGCGACGAGGTGCTCGCGTACCGCAACGGCGACGTCACGGTGATCACCAACTTCGGCGCTCAGCCGGTTGCGCTGCCGGAGGGGCTCCGAGTGCTCGCCCGCAGCGAGGTGGCGCACGTCGAGGACGCAGGTCTCCTGACGACCGATACGACGGTCTGGCTGGCCGACGCCGAGTAGCCGCCGGGCGTGCACGCGGGGGAGGCCGTGGGGCCAGTCAGGGATACAGAACAGGTGAATGCTACGCCTGTTCGCTGACCCAGAACACAGCCAATTGTGGATGCGCGGGAGCACACTCGAAGGAGCAACCGGTGACCACCGGCCGCGCACTCTGAGAGGAACAGCACCATGGCATTTGCAGGAAAAGTCGCGATCGTGACCGGCGGCGGTTCGGGAATCGGCGAAGCGATCTCGAAGGAGCTCGCCGCCAACGGCGTCCAGGTGGTCGTCTCCGACATCAACCTCGAGGGTGCGAAGCGAGTGGTCGCCGAGATCGAGGCAGCCGGCGGCACCGCCTCGCCGTTCGAGGCGAACACCGCCGTCGCAGAGGACAGCGTCCGCACGGTCGAGCACGCCGTCGCCACCTACGGCAAGCTCAACTACGCCGTGAACAACGCCGGAATCGGCGGCAAGGCGGCCCCCGCCGCTGACGTCGAGGTCGACGACTGGGACCGCGTCATCAACATCAACCTCAACGGAGTGCTATACGGGCTCCGCGCGCAGATCCCCGCGATCCTCGAGGCCGGCGCCGAGGAGGGAGCCATCGTCAACATGGCCTCCATCCACGGAACGGTCGCGGCGATCGGCAGCGGCGCCTACACGGCCTCCAAGCACGCGGTTGTCGGGATCACGAAGAACTCGGCTGCCGAGTACGGCCCCCAGGGGCTGCGGATCAACGCCGTCGGACCCGGGTACATCTCCACGCCGCTGCTCGAGAAGCACCTCAGCGAGGAGCAGCTCGAAGCCCTCGTCGCGAAGCACCCGCTTGGGCGCCTCGGCAAGGCCGAAGAGGTCGCGAACCTCACCACCTACCTGCTCTCCGACAAGGCGAGCTTCATGACGGGCTCCTACGTGCTCGTCGACGGCGGCTACACGGCCGTCTAGCGACGGCTGGCCGGCTCAGCGCAGCCCGGCTCGCGTCCAAGGAATCAGCCAGATGCGCGCTCCCGCCACCGGGAGCGCGCATCTGGCTGATTTTTGCGCTTGGTGGGGTGGATTGCAGCAGGGCGCGATTCAGCAGGGCGCGATGCGGCGGGGGCGATGCGGCAGAGCGCAGGGGTGCGCTGCCAGGTGCCAGGCGGCGCGCCCGCCCGGCGCTACTTCTCCGCGAGGGCCTGGCGGATGCGCTTCAGCGAGACCGTCTCGGCCGTGCCGAGCTGCTGCGCGAAGAGGCTCACGCGGAACTCCTCGAGCATCCACCTCGCCTGGACGACGGACGCCGGGGCGGAGCGGTTCGCGGGGAACGTGCCGCCCGCCTCCGTATACAGGGCCGTCGCCTGCTCCACCTGCATGAGGCCGGCCCGCTCGATGCTGGAGTGGCTGAGCACCCGCTCCAGGCGGTAGGTGAGCGCCCGCAGGTAGCGGGGGAGATGCGCAAGCCGCGTGACGCCGGTCTTCGACACGAAGCCCGGGTAGACGAGCGCCTGCAGCTGCGAGCGGGCGTCTGAGAGCGACGGCAGCACCGAGATGTGATTCGCCGCCTTGAGCGCCTTGTTGGCCTCGCGGAAGCGGTCGAGGATCTCGGAGACGAGCTTCGTCTGCGCGAACATGCGGTCGAGCAGGGTGGCGTTGAACGTCTCGCGCAGCTCATCGAACGCGGCCCGCGTGCGCACGGGCCCGCCGTGCTCCTGGCTGTACGCGGCAACCGCATCCTGGGCGAGGGCCGCGACGATGTCGCCGAAGAGCGCCGGCGTCGAGTGGTACGGGCTCGTCGCGAGGGCCAGCTTCTCCTTCGCCGTCAGGTGCTCCTGCACGTAGCTCGCGGGGGAGGGCACCGACGCGACGAGGAGGGCAGCGACGCCGATGGGATGCTCGCGCGCCTGGTCCTCTGGCGTCGTCACGAGGCGCAGGTCGATGCTCCCCTTGACGACGGCGAGCGACGGGTAGGCGCGGATGACGCCGTGCTTGCGTTTGATGTCGATGAGCTCGGGGATCTCGTCGAGCGGCCACTCGGTGAGCCCGTGCTGGTCGTAGCGGAGCTCCGCGGTCGACGCGCTCTGCGCGGGCACCGAACCGGCCTCGCGCACCCCGTTCCCGGGGCGGGCGGGCGCCGCGACCTGCTGCGTCGCGCGCAGCACCGACGCCTCCGACGCCTTCTTGAGCTTCTCCTGCAGCGCCCTGAGGTCCTCTCCCGTGCCGAGCTCGCGGCCGCGGTCGTCGAGCACTCGGAAACGCACCCGAAGGTGCGAGGGGACGCGGCTCCAGTCGAACTCGCTCACGTCGAAGCGGATGCCCGCCTGCCGCTGCATGATCTGCCGCAGCGCGTCGTCGAAGTCCCCGGGAACCTCCTGGCCGAGGTCTGGCCTCGCCTCGCCGAGTTCGCCGAGGAGCTTGTCGGCCCAGTCCGCGGAGGGCACGAAGTTGCGTCGGGTGGCCTTCGGCAACGACTTCAGGAGCGCGATGACCAGCTCCCGGCGCATGCCGGGCACCTGCCAGTCGAAGCCGCGGTCGTCGAGGCGCGACAGCAGGGGCAGCGGGATGTTGACCGTCACGCCGTCGTCGGGCGCACCCGGGTCGAAGCGGTACCGGAGGCGGAGGCGCTGGTCGCCCTGCTTCCACTCGGTGGGGAACCCAGCACCCTGCTCGTCGGGGTCTGCGTGCTCCTCGCCGAGCACATCCGCCCTCGTCATGGTGAGCAGCTGCGGGGTCTGCTGCTGCGCGCCCTGCCACCACTTCTCGAACGTGGACTGCGAGACGACATCCCTGGGGAGGCGTTCGTCGTAGAACTCGAAGACGGCGTCCTCGTCGTCGGTGTAGGCGCCGCGCGAACGGGTGCGCTCCTCGAGGTCGGCGAGGCTCTTGCGCAGCGCCCGGTTCTTGGAGTCGAAGCTGTGGCGCCCGTTCCAGTCACCCTCGACGAGGGCATGGCGGATGAACAGGTCGCGCGACCAGGCCGGGTCGATCTTCGAGAACTGCACGGTGCGTCCGCGGACGATGGGCACACCGTAGAGGGTCACGCGCTCGATGGCGACGGCGAAGCCCTGCTTCTTCTCCCAGTGCGGGTCGGAGTGGTTGCGCTTCGCGAGGGAGCCCGCGAGCACCTCCGCCCAGGCTGGGTCGATCTTCGCGACGGTGCGCGCGAAGAGGCGGCTCGTTTCGACGAGCTCGGCCGCCATGACGACATCCGGCTGCTTCTTCGCCTTCGCGAGCCCGGAACCGGGGAAGATCTGGAACCGGGTGCCGCGCGCTCCCGCGTAGTCGCGCTTCAGCTCGTCGCGGATGCCGATGTGGCTGAGGAGCCCGGCGAGCATGGAGCGGTGGATGGCGTCGGCGAGGGCGCCGGGCTCCTGCACCTGCCCGGCGGCTGGCCGCTGGACCTTCAAGCCGATGGGGCCGGCGAGCTGGCGGAGCTGACGGAACACGTCCTGCCACTCGCGGAAGCGGACGAAGTTGATGAACTCGTCGCGGCACTTGCGACGGAACGCGCTCGAGCCGAGCTCGTGGCTCTGCTCCTCGAGGTAGTTCCACAGGTTCACGAGCGTGAGGAAGTCGCTGGACGGGTCGCGGAACCGCGCGTGCAGCTCGTCGGCCTTCTGTCGTTTCTCGAGCGGACGCTCACGGATGTCCTGCACCGTCATGCCGGCGACGATGATGAGGATCTCGCGGCTCACGTCGTGCTGCTTCGACTCGATGACCATGCGGCCGAACCGGGGGTCGATGGGGAGGCGGGCGAGGCTGCGGCCCGTCTTCGTGAGGCGCAGCTGGCTGTCCTTCCCGTGGCTGGCCTTGCCGGGTTCCACGGCCCCGAGCTCGCTGAGGAGATCGGTGCCGTCCTTGATGCCGCGCGCGTCCGGCGGCTGCAGGAACGGGAACTCGGAGAGGGCCCCGAGGCCCAGCTCGAGCATCTGCAGGAGCACGCTCGCGAGGTTCGTGCGGAGGATCTCGGGTTCGGTGAACTCGGGGCGGCGATCGAAGTCGGCCTCCGAGTAGAGGCGGATGGCGACGCCAGCGGAGGTGCGGCCGGCGCGGCCCGAACGCTGCTTCGCGGACGCCTGCGAGATGGCCTCGATCGGGAGGCGCTGCACCTTCGCTCGCGTCGAGTAGCGGGAGATGCGCGCCGTCCCCGTGTCGATGACGGCGACGATGCCCGGCACCGTGAGGCTCGTCTCTGCGACGTTCGTCGCGAGCACCACGCGGCGGCGCACCCCGGGCGGACGCTTCGACTCGAACACGCGGTGCTGCTCCGCGGAGGAGAGGCGGCCGAAGAGCGGGAGGACCTCGGTCGACTCCGGGCGAGCGTCGCGCGCGACGTGGGCGCGGATCGCGTCCTGCGCGTCCCGGATCTCCTGCTCGCCGGACAGGAACACGAGCACGTCGCCGGGCAGGTCGCGATCGAGCTCGTCGAGCGCATCCACGATGCCCTCGAACATGTCGCGCTCCGGCGTCTGCGGGGCCGCGTCCTCGTCCTCCTCTCCGGGGAGCGGAGCGTCGGCGACGAGCGGCCGGTAGCGGACTTCGACGGGGAACGTGCGGCCGGAGACCTCGATCATCGGGGCGTCGTTGAAGTGCTTCGAGAACGACTCGGGGTCGATCGTCGCCGACGTGATGATGACCTTCAGGTCGGGCCGCTTCGGGAGGAGCGTCTTCAGGTAGCCGAGGAGGAAGTCGATGTTGAGGCTGCGCTCGTGCGCCTCGTCGATGATGATCGTGTCGTACTTGCGCAGCAGGCGGTCGCGGTGGATCTCGTTGAGGAGGATGCCGTCGGTCATGAGCTTCACGCGCGTCTCGGCCGACACCTCGTCGGTGAAGCGCACCTGGTAGCCGACGAGCCCGCCGATGTCGCCGCCGAGCTCATCCGCGATCCGCTCCGCGATCGTGCGCGCTGCGATGCGTCGGGGCTGCGTGTGCCCGATCATCTGCCTGCCGAGCTCGAGGCAGATCTTCGGCAGCTGCGTCGTCTTGCCCGACCCGGTCTCGCCCGCGACGATGACCACCTGGTTGGCGGCGATGGCGTCGCGGATCTCGTCCCGCATCTGGCTGACGGGCAGCTCCGGCGGGTAGGAGATCTCGAGGGGAGTCGTAGTCATGAGCATTACAGTCTATTGCCGTGTCCGGTCAGCGCGGAACCAGTTCCGCTTGCTAGAACAGTGGGATGACCGCATTGCAGATCCCCAACGTTTCCCTCAACGACGGCACCAGCATTCCCCAGCTCGGCTTCGGCGTCTTCAAGGTCGACCCGGCAGAGACCGAGCGCATCGTGTCCGACGCCCTCGAGGTCGGCTACCGCCACATCGACACCGCCAAGATCTACGGCAACGAGGAGGGCGTGGGCAGGGCCATCGCGAAGTCCGGCATCCCGCGCGACGAGCTCTACGTGACCACGAAGCTCTGGAACGACGAGCAGGGCCGGGACACGCCCCGCGCCGCGATCGACGCCAGCCTCGAGCGCCTCGGCCTCGAGAAGGCCGACCTCTACCTCATCCACTGGCCCACGCCGAAGCAGAACAAGTTCGTCGAGAGCTGGGAGGCGCTCGTCGAGCTGCAGCAGGCCGGCCTGACCACGTCGATCGGCGTGTGCAACTTCTTCGAGTCGCACCTGCGCGACATCATCTCGGCCACCGGCGTGAAGCCGGTCGTCAACCAGATCGAGCAGCACCCGATCTTCCAGCAGCCGGAGCTCGACGCCTACCTGCAGGCCGAAGACATCAAGACCGAAGCATGGGGACCGCTTGGCCAGGCCAAGTACCCGCTCTTCGAGCTGGAGCCCGTGAAGGCGGCAGCGGATGCACACGGCAAGACGCCCGCGCAGGTCGTCATCCGCTGGCACCTCCAGAAGGGCAACATCGTCTTCCCGAAGACCACGTCGCGTGAGCGCATGGTCGAGAACGCTCAGGTCTTCGACTTCGAGCTGTCGGGTGCCGAGTACGACGCCATCACGGCACTCGAGCGCGGCGAAGAGGGACGCGTCGCGGCGCACCCCAACGAAGTGAACTAGCTTCCAGCAGCTGTTTTGAGACGGCCGGTGCCCCAGAGGGGCGCCGGCCGTCTCCTCGTTGGCGCGGTCGTGCGGGGCCGCATGGGGGCGGTGCGGCGCGCAAGCGTTTGTCGTCACTGAGTCGGGCCAGTGCCAATGGGGGCGGGGTGGTGTTTTCTCCTCCCGGGGCGCGGGAGATGGGTGTGTATCCGGGCATATTTAGACGAGCGAAGTCTGCTAGAAATTGCACATGAGAGCATGGTTGGTCCGGGCAGGTCGCGATGGGGAACGCGAGGCCTACGCCCTTGGTGACGGTCGTACCATCGCGGGTTGGGAAGAACTGCCTGATCTGACCGGCGTAGATTCCAAGCGCGGCATACGCGCGGCTATTGAAGCGACTTATCCCGATGAAAGCAATGCTCTCGTTGGCAACTGGACAGGTCAGCTAGATCGCTTCATCAACCAGATGGCGATTGGAGACATCGTAGCGATGCCACGCAAGGGTGAAGACAAAGTTATAGCCCTTGGGAGGATCGAGTCCGGTTACGAGTTTTTAGCCGAAAACGATCCTGGCTTCCAACACACTCGCCGTGTGGACTGGGTAATGCCAGACCTCGAGAGAGCTTCGATACATCACGATCTCCTGGCCTCCATGGGTGCGCTTCTCACAATTTGTGAACTGGAGAGAAACCATTCAGCTGACAGGTTGGATGGCATGCTAAACGGAGAACCGGATCCAGGGCCGCACGAAGCATCCGCTCGAATTGCGTCACTCGAGGAACTTCCTGCAATCGTGCCGGTGACGACTTCGATACGGGAGTTACTGAACGCGGCTGGGCTTCAGCGGCGGACTGCGGGCACTGTTGACGCTCTGGAGACGAAGCTCCTCGCCATGGGGTTAGAAACCTCTATTCCGATCGATGACGGTCTTATTGACGACGAGATAACCATCTCAGTGTTGCCCGTTTCAGGCGGGAAGAGGGCCTTGGTTGAAGAAGCTCGTGGCTCAGGGGGTGCTTCGCCTCGTGAAATTCGCGTCGGGTATCGAGTGTCTGCGATTCCTTCTGCGTCATTACTTCCTCTATTTGTCACGCCCACGGATCCTCTGTCTGTGGCGCAGACTCATATGCTTGAGAAGAACTATTCCCAACTCGCCGTCGTTGATAACGGAGCTCTAGTCGGAGCGGTCACGTGGGAGTCAATAGCCGTTGCGAGTATCTCTCGTAGGCCCGAGTTGGTAGGGGATGCTCGCGTGGTGTCACCGCCGATGGTTTCCCCACGGCAGAATGTGCTTGAGATTCGTCGGTACGTTGAGCAACACGGATATGTTTTCGTGTCGGGCGCGGACGGCCAGATCGGGGGCATTGTAACCCTCAGTGATCTTGCTGCTGAGTTTGGCCGCGACCGACGGCCATTGATGTTGGTCGAAGAAATCGAGCTTCGCATTCGACGAGCTGTCCAGGCGCACTTCACGGATGAGGAGATTGCCAGTTCACCAGCACGAGCCAAGCGGGTATCAGAACTCACGCTGGGGGCATATCCACACTTGCTTGAGAATGAATCCGATTGGCTAAAGCTCCAGTGGAGTGGTGTTGAGCACAGTCGAGTGCTGGAACTCGTGAAGATAACTGCTGGAATTCGAAACAATCTCATGCACTTCTCGCAGGACCCGATCGAGGACAGCGCGCTGGAGGACCTTGAGGGCCTGCTCCGGCTACTTAGGGCCATCGATCGAGATCCGGGTGACTCGCTTCTGACTTAGATCTGTGAGGTATTCCCTGGGGTAGATGGTTGGGATGCACAGGGCGATGCAAAGAAAACTCAGAGTCCGCCCTCCGGCAAAGAGCGGGTTTCAATTCGGTAGGCAGTGCGGAAGCAAGAATGAATTTATTGAAATTGCCATGAGATGTCGCTGGGCCTTCCGTGTGCACCGTCGGCCCGGAGCTGGAACTGCTAGCCCAAGTGAGTTAGCGCGCGCGCCCACGTGTCGCGGTGCTGCTTGACGTAGCGCGTCGCGGTATCCCAATGTGCTCCGTGTCCGTTGCGGAACATGGACGCCCAGGGTTCGTGCCCCGTCCTGCTCGACGTGTGGAGCAGCTCCCACATGGCCTCGGCTCGCTCGCCCATCGCGGCCGGGAGGAGTTCGCGCGTTTCCGGACCCGCGCCGTAGCCGTCGACGAATGCGGCGAGTGCGCGGGCCGCGACGTCGGGTGGCTGACGGTGGTCGTTCAAGGTGAACGACTGAGCCGCGTAGGCCAGGTCCCAGAGCCGCGTGCTCGGAGCTGATGCGTCCCAATCGATGAAGACCCACCTCTCGCCGAGGACGAGGTTCCACGGCGCCAGGTCGTTGTGGCACACGAGTTCATGACCCGGAGCTGGAATCGCCGACTCCCAGACCGCGTCCGCGGCAGGCACGTGGCTCGCGCTTGCATCATGGATCGAACGCACCAGAGATCCAACCCGGCGCAGCTCGGCGTGCGTCAGCGGTTGAGCCGCCATCGCGAGGTGCCCCGGGATGAACTCCTGCACCTGGCGACCCGCCGAGTCTCGCCCCAGCGGAGCCGGTGCATCCACGCCGGCCTGGCGCAGGGCATCCACGTAGGCGGTGACGCTGGGTGTGGCAGCGGTCCATCGCTTGCGCACGGTGTCGCCGATGCGCACGACTTCGCCGCCTGCATTGCCTCCGGGAAGGGCATGCTCTTCATCCATCGCTCGAGGCTAGCCGCAGACCGCAGGTGGCTGCCGATCCCCTCGCTTTCACCGCGTGCTGGGGCCGCCACGCCGCGGGATCTCGACGTCGAACACATCACGGGGCTGGCCATCGAAGATGGAGCGCGACGCGACGCGACGGCGGGGGAGCGCCCGCAGCGGCGTGAGGTCGCGCTCACTCGCGAGTTGGGCGAACGCGACGACCTGGAGGTAGGCGTCGCCGGTTTCCGCGACAGGGTCGTCCGCGTCGCTCGTCCCTGCGAAGGTCAGCTCCTGACGCTCGGGGAGGGTTCCCGTGACGAGTTGCGCGCTCCCGCTCGTGCGCGAGGAGAGCTCGTCCTGGCAGCGGCCCAGCTGCTGCGGCGCGAGGGGCGAGGCCACGCGATGCGCGATGAGCATCCTCGATTCGTTCTCGCCTGCGGCGGCCATGGTCCACGACTCGTCTTCGACCTCTGCGCCGGCTTCGTCGAGGATATCGAGGAGCACGCGGTCGAGCCCCGGGGTGTCGACGGCGAGTGCGCTGAACGTCTCGAGGGTGTCCTCTGGATCGTTCGGAACGCTGAGCTCCACGCTGGCAGCGACCCAATGCGTCTCGGGAACGTCGACGAGCTCTGGGACGAACACCGCGAGATCGCGCTGGCCGACGTGCTCCGCGAGGTCCAGGTAGAAGTCCTCCATGCTGCGGCGGAGGGAGAGCTTGAGGCGCCAGTCGGCGACGGAGAACGAGGAGGCGTCGCCGATCTCCGCGAGTGGAACGTGAGATCGACGGAGGAAGTCCAGGCGGAGGCCGGCCCGCAGCTGGTCGTGCGTGAACGTGCGGTAGCCGGTGGCCTGGTCGACATCGTCCGGGGTGAGAAGGCCCCGCTCCGCGTAGATGCGGAGGGCTTTGGGGGAGAGGCCGGTCAGTGCACGGAACTCCCCGGCGGTCAGTCGTGAGTGAGGTGAGGTGGTCATGCATCCACCCTGGGCCATGCCCCAGGGGCAAGGTCAAGGCGGCAGCGAACGGCATACCGCCTCGTACCCGGCCCACGGGCTGAGAGGCCTGTCAAGCGAAGTCCTCACCCAGTTCGACGGCGATAGCGTCGGTGCATGAGTTCCTCCGCACCAACCCGTCGCACGCTCGAGCGCATCGCGCGGGACCGGTTCGGGTGGGAGTCGCTGCTCCCCGGTCAAGGCGACGGGATCCGCTCTGCGGCGGCTGGGCGCGACACGCTGCTCGTGCTCGCGACCGGTGGCGGGAAGTCAGCGGTCTACCAGGTCGCGGGCGCTGCGCGCGGCGGCCTCGTTCTCGTCGTCTCGCCGCTCATCGCCCTGCAGGCAGACCAGCGCGCATCGATCGAGGCCGCCCCGGATGCCCCCGACGTCGTCGCCATCAACTCGTCACGGGGCGCTGCCGCGGTGGCCCGAGCCTGGGATCGAATCGACGCGGGCGGGTCGTTGTACGTGCTCCTCGCACCGGAGCAGCTGGCGAACGAGGACAACGTCGCCCGCCTCGCAGCGCAGGACGTGTCTCTGCTCGTCGTTGATGAGGCGCACTGCGTCTCCTCGTGGGGGCACGATTTCCGGCCCGACTACCTGAGGCTCGGCGATGTGCGATCAGCGCTCGGCGACCCGCCGCTGCTCGCGATGACCGCGACGGCGTCGAAGCCGGTGCGGGCCGACATCATCGAGCGGCTGCGGATGCGGGATCCGGACGTGCAGGTGCACGGCGTCGACCGACCCGAGATCCGACTCGCGGTCCAGCGCCATGAGAGCGAGGACGACAAGCGGGCCGCGATCGTCGACGAAGCGCGCAGCTGGACCGCCCCCGGTCTCGTCTACGTCGCCTCGCGCAGGGAGACGGAGACGTATGCGGCCGAGCTCGCCGCGGAAGGGCGCGAGGTCGCCGCCTACCACGCTGGCCTCAAGGTCGCGGAACGCCGAGCTGTGCAGGACCGGTGGCGGCACGGCGAGCTCGATGTCGTCGTCGCGACGTCCGCGTTCGGGATGGGCATCGACCGGGGTGACGTGCGCTTCGTGCTGCACGCGGCGACGACGGAGTCGCTCGACGCCTACTACCAGGAGGTCGGCCGCGCGGGGCGGGACGGCGAGCCCGCGACGGCCGTGCTGCACTACCGCGTCGAGGACCTCGCGCTGCGGCGCTTCTTTGCGAAGCGCTCGGTGGACAAGGCCGGACTGCGCACCCTGTGGCGCGCCATCACGCGCACGCCAGGGGCGAGCATCCGGGACCTTGCCGAGGCCGTCGGTCAGCCCGCAAGAACGGTCTCGAGGCTCGTCAACCAGCTCGTGGATGCCGAACTGGTCGAGACGGCCGGGGGCGTGCATCCGCTGCGCAAGACTCGAGTCGATGTCGTGGTGAATGCCGTCAAGGAGGCATCCGCCGCGCGGGAGCGAATCGCCGAGTCGCGACTGTCGATGATGCGCGCCTACGCGGAGGAGACGCAGTGCCGCCGGCGCGTGCTGCTCGACTACTTCGGGGTCGACGGGCCGGAATGGTGCGGGAACTGCGACGGCTGCGAGCGGCGCGAGCACAGGTCGGACGCGCAGGCAGACAGCGTGCCGGCGGATGCGCCGCTCGCCATCGACGAAACCGTCGAGCACCGTGAGTGGGGAGCAGGCACGGTCATCAGCGTCGAAGAGGACCGGGCGACGATCTTCTTCGAGTCGGAGGGCTACAAGGTCGTCGCCCTCGCGGCACTCGACTCGAACGTGCTGCGCCAGGTCGCGGACGTCAGCGCGTAGCCGACCGACGTGAGCTAGGTTCGTCGCATGCGCTTCCCGAGGGGCTTCCTGTGAGCGAGACCGCTCAGCGCGACGGTGCCTCCAGCGAGGGCCAAGAGCCTCTCGATGAGGCCGATGGCCCGCTGCGCGCGTGGTTCGCGGTCGCGGCCATCGTCGTGGTCAGCAACTTCCTGTTCTTCTACATCGGGGGACTCGCCTCGTTGGAGCTGATGGATTTCCTTCAGCGAGACCCGTCTTTTCCTTCGAATCCGTACCGGCAGGAAGCGCTGTCCATGGCGCTCGGTATGGGAGCCGTTGCGGCTGGGCTGATCGTGCTGTCCGTCTGGCTTGCCGCCGTCGTGGGTCGAGGATTCCGCGTGCCCGCGTGGCTTGCGCCGGGAGTCGTCGCGACCGCACTGGCACTGCACGCGGTCTCCTGGATCGTGGTCGCGATCGTCAACGGGCGTTGAGCTGGACCTCCTGCTTCTCCTGCGCCCACGGGATACGGAGGGACTTCGGATGGCTCGCTCAAGGAGGCGTCCTAGCCTCGCACGATGACGAACTCAAAGACTCGTTCACAGACTCGCAAATTCGCAGGGCTCAGCGGACTCGCCGCGGTCGGCGCGCTCGCGGGATCGCTCTTCGCCGCCACCCCCGCCAGCGCCGCCGGTTCGGCCTACTACGCCTTCGAGACGCAGGCGGCGTGCATGACGAAGTGGGGAGCCGTCGTCGGCGGTTCCGTCGGTACCGGATCGAACGTGTACATCGGGCCGAACGCCTGCGCGCAGGACACGACGGGCACGTTCGCAGGCATGTACCGCCTCTACGTCGCCTACCCGTAAGCGGACTGTGGCACGGCTGTGCTGTGCAGCGGGGCCGTGCAGCGCCGCCGCTGCACGGCGTGGTCGTGCCGCGCCGCGGCTACGCCAACCGGCCCGCGATCGAAGCGAGTTCGGCCACTGAACCGTCGGCGATGACACGGACATGCTCCGTGACCGCCTCGAGGGGCCAGTCCCACCAGGCGACCTCGAGGAGCGTCCGGACGTCGTCGTCATCAAAGCGGCGACGGATCAGCGTCGCCGGGTTGCCACCCACGATGCCGTAGTCGGGCACATCCTTCGTCACGACGGATCCAGTGGAGATGATCGCTCCGTCGCCGATGCGCACCCCCGGCATGATGGTGACGTCCCCGCCGATCCAGACGTCGTTGCCGACGACCGTGTCGCCGCGGCTCGGCAGGTCGCTGACGAGGTCGACGTGCTGCCCCCAGGCTCCGCCCATGATTGGGAACGGATACGTGGATGGCCCAGACATGCGATGGTTGGCGCCGTTCATGATGAACCGCACGCCGGAGGCGATGGCGCAGAACTTCCCGATGACCAGACGCTCGGGCCCATAGTGGTGCAGCACGTTGCGCGTCTCGAACGCCGAGGGGTCGTCGGGGTCGTCGTAGTACGTGAAGTTTCCGACGCTGATGAGCGGGCTGGTGATGAGCGGCTTCAGGAGGATGACCCGTTCCTGACCCGTGATCGGATGCAGCGTGCTGGGGTCAGGGGCAGACGCGAGTTCATTCACCGAACCAGTGTAGAACCGCCCCATTCTCAGCCAGGGGTGCGCATCCCGAACCGCGCGGCCATGGAATAGCCATCGCGGGAGCCTCGTTGCACCCCTGATGACCTCGAACTCGAACAGCACCGCCAACGCACCGAGGACCGCGCTTGTTGTGGGCGCCTCCGGGATCACCGGCTCCGCCCTCGTCGATCGCCTGAGCCAGGACGGCTGGGAGGTGCTCGCCCTCTCCCGCCGCGCCGTGACGAGCGGCGCCGTGCGGGGCATCGCCGCCGACCTGCGCGCCCCGGCGAGCCTGCGCGCTGCGCTCTCGGAGGAGCGCCCCACGCACGTGTTCTTCACCGCGTGGCAGCGACAGGCGACGGAGGCGGAGAACATCGCAGTGAACGGCGCCATGGTCCGTGACCTGCTCGCGGCGCTCGACCACGCCCCCGTGGAGCACGCCGCCCTGGTCACCGGACTCAAGCACTACCTGGGCCCATTCGAGGCCTACGCCGCGGGGGAGATGCCCGACACCCCGTTCCGTGAGGAGTCCGAGCGGCTCGACACCCCGAACTTCTACTACGCGCAGGAGGACGAGCTCTTCGCAGCAGCAGCCCGCCAGCAGTTCACGTGGTCGGTGCATCGATCTCACACCGTCATCGGGCATGCCGTCGGCAACGCCATGAACATGGGCCTGACGATCGCCGTGCAGGCCACGATCGCGAAGCACCTCGGCGTGCCCTTCGTGTTCCCCGGCAGTGCGGCGCAGTGGAACGGCCTCACCGACATGACCGACGCGGGGGTCCTCGCCGAGCAGATGGTGTGGGCATCGACGGAGCCAGCTGGCCGCAACGAGGCCTTCAACATCGTCAACGGGGACATCTTCCGTTGGCGGTGGATGTGGCCTCGCCTCGCCGAGATGCTCGGCGTCCCCGCCGAGCAGGTCGTCGGGTTCGACGGGCAGGCGCGCCCCCTCGAGGAGCAGATGGCGCAGCTCGAGCAGCACTGGCCGGCCATCGCGGCCGAGCACGGACTCGTCGAGGCGGACATCTCGCGGCTCGCATCCTGGTGGCACACCGACGCCGACCTCGGACGCGAGATGGAGGTCGTCACCGACATGGGCAAGAGCCGCTCCGCTGGCTTCCTCAGCTTCCGCCGGACCGACCAAGCCTTCGCCGACCTCTTCGAGCGCTACCGCGCCGACCGCCTCATCCCCTGAGCGCATTCCCTGGCCGCCTCCCGGCTGGCCGCTTCCGGCTGAGCGCCCTCGGCGGCCAGGTAGGTCGCTTTCACCCCTCCAGACGGCTCCGCCTGGCCCGTTTGGGTCACTTTCACCCCTCCAGATTTCTCCGCCAGGGCTAGTTAGGTCACTTTCGCCCTGCCGACGGCTCCGCCTGGGTCATTTGGGTCAGTTTCACCCTTCCAGACGGCTCCGAACGGGGTGAAAGTGGCCCAAGTGGGCCTCTGCGCTGCGCGCTACCGGGTTACCGCGCTACCGGGACAGCGCCGCACGCAACCGCGCGAGGAAGGCGGCGGCGTCGGGGAACAGGTCAGCGTGGGTGACGCGGATGACGCGCCATCCGGCCGCGATCAGCGCCTCCGTGCGGGTTATGTCGCGCCGGAACTGCGCGGGGCTCAGGTGCACTTCGCCCTCGTACTCCACGACGACGCGCTGGGCTCGGAAGACGAGGTCGCCTCGTGCCAGGAAGCGTCCGCCCGCGTGGATATCGGCGTTGACGGCGGGTTCCTCGATGCCCGCGTCCACGATGAGGCAGCGAAGCCAGCTCTCCGGTGGCGAGGCAACGTGCTCCCGAAGGCGCGGCAGGGCGCCGCGCAGCACCGAGCAGCCACGGAGTCGGCCCCAACGCTCTACGGCGTCCTCCAAGCAGGTGAGCTGGGTCAGCGAGCCGGACGAAACCCGCCCCGGGTAGCGGTCGAAGTCGCTGATCATCGCGTCGCCGACCGTGACCAGCTCCGTCTCGCTGAACGAACTCGCCAGAAGAGTGAAGAGCAGCGGCACGGGAACCACCCGGACCCCCTCGATGAGGTCGGCCTCCCAGAGGTCATCCCGGATGCGCCGCGCACGGACGCCCGCCGCTCGTGGTCTCGAGGCCGACTGCCTGGCAAGCACGTCGACGGTCTCCGAGCGGTGGCGCCGCGGTACCGGCAGCCCGTAGACCCGCAGCGCGGAGGGCCCGCTCAGCGCCTGGCCACCGCGGAGCCGCGGCCCGAAGCGGAGGACCTGCTCCCTGCTGGTCAGTGCGGGTTCCGTCGCTCGCACTCCGCGGTAGGGCCGAGCGAGGCTCTGCCGGGCGAGGGCTTTCTTCGTGAGACCCGCGGCGTTCCCCTCCGCGATGCTGAACGCGCGGTCTCTGAGCTCCTCGGGGATCGGGATGCGCGCGGCCATGCCGGAAACCTACGTATGTCGGCGTCGTCGCGCTGAAGTTCTCCACAGCCCGCCGCCCCCAGCCCACCGTCCCACCGCCCGACGCCTCCGCAGACGGCCGCTTCCGTTTCCGTTTTTGGCGTCGGGCCCCTCGTGAAGAGGTCACTTTGAGCCCATGTTGCGCGGTCTGTTGGGGGGAAAGTGACCCATTTGGCGTGGGGTCGTGTGTGCGGGGATGCGCGCGCGCATGCGGGAAGTCCATGCACGTCGGCGTCCCGGCGTCGCGGCGCCTCTTCAGGAGGTCACTTTGAGCCCATGTTGCGCGGCTCGATGGGGGCAAAGTGGCCCATTCGGCGTGGGGTCGTGTGTGCGGGGATGCACGCGAGCATGCGGGAAGTCCATGCACGTCGGCGTCCCGGCGTCCCGGCGTCGCCGTGTCGCGGCGTCGCGGCGCCTCGTGAGGAGGTCATTTTGGGCCCGTGTTGCGTGGTCAGATGGGGGCAAAGTGGCCCATTCGACGCGGGGGCGCGTGCGGGGGATACGCGCGCCATGCCGGGAACCTGCGCAGGTCGGCGTCGCCGCGCCTCGTGAAGAGGTCACTTTGAGCCCGTGTTGCGCGGTTCGATGGGGGCAAAGTGACCCATTCGGCGCGGGGACGCGTATTAGGGCGTACGCGCGGGGCTCCGGGGGCGCGGATTCGGGCGCGCGGGCTCCGGGGGGCGCGGATTCGCGCGCGGGGCGCCGGCCGCGGCGCGGCTACCGCCAGCTGGGCAGCCAGTGCGTGAGCGACCAGTAGGAGGTGGAGATCATCTGGCCGGTCCACACGGGCCAGAAGAGCACGGAGACGAGCGCCATGATCACGAGCAGCACCCCGACCGCGGAGACGCCGATGGTCCTGGAGGGGCGCGGGGTCTCGCGGTCGCCGGCGATGGTCTGGATGACCACGAGGGAGGCGAGGATCATGAACGGCAGGAACGCGATCGCGTAGAAGTGGAAGACGGCCTGTCGCTCGAGGTAGGCGAGCCACGGGAAGTAGCCGGCCCCGTAGCCGACGAGGATCGCGAAGTACTGCCATTTCGGGCGCAGGAAGCACATGATGATGAGGAACAGGATCGACACGGTGCCGAACCAGAAGATGATGGGGTTCGAGATCGACGTGATCGCCTCGACGCACTGTCCGACGTCGCAGGATGAGCCGTCGCCCGCCTCCGAGTAGACGTAGCTGAACGCGGTGGGGCGGATGAGGAACGGCCACTCCTGCGGCCCCGACTGGTAGGGATGCTCGGCGCTGAGTCCGCGGTGGAAGTTGTACGCCTCGACCTGGTAGTGCCAGAGGCTCTGCAGGGGCAGCGGCACCCACGAGAGCAGTCCGGTCCACGCGTTGCCCGCCTCCTCGGCCCAGCCGCGGTAGAAGCCGCCCGTGGTGGTGAGCCAGCGGGTCCAGGTCGCGAGGTAGGTGAGGGCTGCGAGCGGCACGGTCAGGAGGAACGACACGGGGCCCTGCATGAGGATCGCGGCGGAGCCCCAGAAGGTCACGCCGAGCCGCTTCCGCTCGATCATGTCGATGACGAGCGTGTAGACGCAGAACGCGGCGAGGAAGTAGAGGCCTGACCACTTCACGGCCGACGCGGCGCCGAGGGTGACGGCCGCCGCCATGAGCCAGGGCCGCCACCAGAGGCGGGGCCCCCAGTCGGGTCCGACGGGCTTCACGTCGGGCGCTCGCGAGGTGGTCGTGGCCTTCGTCGGAATCGGGTCGCCGTCGAGGCCCTCCTCCGCGCGCCAGGCCATGATCTTCGTGCGCAGCTTGCGCTGCTGGTCCTCGCGGTCGAGGAGCACGAAGAGGAAGGCGAGCAGCACGAAGAACATGAGGATGCCGTCGAGGATCCCGACGCGCGACATGACGATCGCGTGCCCGTCGATGGCGAGCATCCCGGCGCCGATCGTGGCGAGCACGGGCGAGCGGAACAGCTTCTTGGCGATGACCCAGAGGAGCGGCACGGCCAGGGTGCCGAGCAGGGCGACGGCGAATCGCCATCCGAAGGGGTTGTCGGCACCGAACACGAGCATCCCGAGCCCGATGAGGTACTTCCCGAGGGGCGGATGCACGACGTACGACGGGTCGGTCGTGTACCCGTTCGGGTCTCCTGCGTTGAATGCGTCGTTCGGGTTCTCGGGCCATTCCGCCTCGTAGCCGAGGTTGAGGAGGGTCCACGCGTCTTTCACGTAGAACGTCTCGTCGAAGATCAGGAAGTGCGCGCCGCCGAGGTTCCAGAACCGGAGGACGGCGGCGAGGAGGGTGACGACGCCGAGGAGGATCCACTCGGTGCGCACGCGCAGCCTGGGGGTGCTCGTGACTCGCGCCCAGAGGTCGTCGAACACCGAGCCGCGCGCCACCGGAGCCGCTGGGGCCTTCGCCGCCGGCGCGGCAGGGGCAGCGGATGCGGTCACCGTGCCGCTCGTCGCCGTCGCGGGGGCCGTCGTCGGGGACGACTCGGCCGCCTCGTCTGGTGTTCCCGTGTCTGCTTGCTCGCTCACCCAAGCAATCGTAGGGGGCCGCGGGGCGAGCGCGTGGGAGGATCGCAGCCATGATCATCCTGGCCGGCACCCCCATCGGGAACCTCGGCGACGCTTCGGCGCGCCTCATCGACACGTTCAAGAACGCCACCCTCGTGGCGTGCGAGGACACCCGTTCGACGGCGAAGCTGCTCGGGATGCTGGGCGTCGAGAACCGCCCGCGGCTCGTCGCCCTCCACGAGCACAACGAGGACGAGCTCGCGAAGACCATCGTCGAGCAGGCTCGCGAGGCCGATGTGGTGCTCGTCAGCGACGCCGGTATGCCGGGAATCTCCGACCCGGGCTACCCGATCGTGGCGCTCGCGGCGAAGGAGGGGGTGACGGTGACGAGCGTGCCGGGGCCGAGCGCCGTCATCACGGCGCTCGCGATCTCGGGGCTGCCGACCGACCGCTTCACGTTCGACGGCTTCCTGCCTCGCAAGGCCGGGGAGCGGGAGACGTTCCTGCGCTCGCTCTCGAGCGAGCCGCGCACGGTGGTCCTGTTCGAGTCGCCGCACCGCCTGGCGCGCACGCTCGCCGACATGGCCGCGATCTGGCCGGCCGACCGTCGCATCGCCGTCTGCCGTGAGCTCACGAAGCTCTACGAGGAGGTCAGGCGGGGGACCGCGGCTGAGCTGGTGCCGTGGGCGGAGCAAGGGGTCCGCGGCGAGATCGTGATCGTCGTGGAGGGTGCGGCCCCCGCAGTCGTCGACGAGGCTGGGGCCCAGGCGATGGTCGCGGAGCTCGTAGCGGGCGGGATGCGCCTGAAGGACGCGGCCGCGCAGGTCGCCTCCGAGACGGGCATGAGCAAGCGAGACCTCTACCAGGGCCAGCTCGCGAAATAGTGGGCCAGGGGTGGCTCTCCTGGGCACCTCGCGTCGTAACAGTGCTCGGCCGACAATAGGATGATCCCCATGGCTTCCGGCGAATCGTTCTACATCACGACACCGATCTTCTACGTCAACGACGTCCCCCACATCGGTCACGCGTACACGGAGGTCGCCGTCGACGCGCTCGCCAGGTGGCACCGTCAGCGTGGCGACACCACGTGGCTGCTCACGGGCACCGATGAGCACGGTCAGAAGATCATGCGCTCGGCGCTCGCGAACAACGTCACCCCGCAGGCGTGGGCCGACAAGCTCGTCAACGAGGCGTGGAAGCCCATGCTCGAGACGCTCAACATCTCGAACGACGACTTCATCCGCACGACGGACGAGCGGCACGAGACTCGCGTGCAGCGCTTCCTGCAGAAGCTCAACGACGCCGGCTTCATCTACGACGCCGAATTCGAGGCGCTCTACTGCGTGGGCTGCGAGGAGTTCAAGCCGGAGTCCGAGATCGTCGCCGGCACCGGCCAGTACGAGGGCGAGAAGGTCTGCGCCATCCACTCGAAGCCGCTCGAGCTGCTGCAGGAGCAGAACTACTTCTTCAAGCTCAGCGAGTTCCAGGACCGCCTGCTGGCGCTCTACGAGGAGAACCCGGAGTTCATCCAGCCGTCGTCGGCGCGCAACGAGGTCATCTCGTTCGTGCGCTCGGGACTCCGCGACCTGTCGATCTCGCGCACCACGTTCGACTGGGGCGTGAAGGTGCCGTGGGACGAGTCGCACGTCGTCTACGTGTGGTTCGATGCGCTCCTCAACTACATCACGGCCATCGGCTACGGCGACGACGAGTCGGAGCTCGAGAAGTTCTGGCCAGCGCACCACATCGTCGGCAAGGACATCCTGCGCTTCCACGCCGTCATCTGGCCGGCGATGCTCATGGCCGCCGGCCTGCAGGTTCCGGCCGGCATCTTCGCGCACGGCTGGCTGCTCGTGGGCGGCGAGAAGATGTCGAAGTCGAAGCTGACGGGCATCGCGCCGACGGAGATCACCGATGTCTTCGGCTCCGACGCGTTCCGCTACTACTTCCTGCGCGCCATCCACTTCGGGCAGGACGGCTCGTTCTCGTGGGAGGACCTGTCGGCTCGCTACCAGGCTGAGCTCGCGAACGGGTTCGGGAACCTCGCGTCGCGGGTCATCGCGATGGTGAACAAGTACTTCGACGGGGTCGTCCCGGAGCAGTCCACGATGCTGGAGTCGGAGCAGGTCATCATCGACCTCGCGACCGAGGTCGCGGCGAAGGCCGACGAGGCGATGCTGGCGTTCGACATCGATGGCGCTCTCGCGCACATCTGGCGGCTGGTGGATGCGCTCAACGGGTACATCACGGAGCAGGAGCCGTGGGCGCTCTCCAAGCAGGGCGATGAGGGCCGTGCGCGCCTCGCCGCGGTGCTGGAGGTCACGACCCGCTGCCTCGGCCACCTGGCCGTGCTGCTCAACCCGTTCGTCCCGATCGCGGCCGAGAAGCTGTGGTTCGCGATCGGCGGCAACGGCGAGCTCGCCTCGACCCGCATCGACAACGCCTACGCGCTTGTTGGCTCGCGGCCGTTGAGCGAGCTGCCGCCGCTCTTCCCGCGCATCGAGCAGGAAGTCCAGCGCTAGCGGTGACCGAATCCCAGCACGACGCCGGAGCTCACGACGCCGGGGCCCAGGACGCCGGGGCGCGGGGTGACGCCGAGAGGCTGCGCCGCCGCTCTGCGACAAGCGAGTCCGGGCACACGCGCATCCTGGCGTACCCGCCGTACCCCGAGGCGCTTGCCGTGCCCTGCTACGACAACCACACGCACCTCGAGATCGAGGATGGTGAGGAGGACGAGCGCCTGACGCTCGACGAGCACCTCGCCGCCGCAGTCGCAGCGGGTGTCAAGGGGGTCGTGCAGGTCGGCAACGACGTGCCGTCGAGCCGGTGGTCGGCGCGCGTCGCGGCGACGCACGAGCGCGTACTGGCGGCGGTCGCGCTGCATCCGAACGTCGTGCCGGAGCTCGCCGCCGCTGGCACCCTGGAGGACGCGATCGCCGAGATCGACCGCCTCGCGGCCGAGCCGCGGGTGCGGGCCATCGGCGAGACGGGGCTCGACTACTTCCGCACGCCGGAGAAGGCCGACCAGCTGCTGCAGGTCGAGGCGTTCGAGCGGCACATCGGGCTCGCGAAGAAGCACGGCCTCGCCATGCAGATCCACGACCGGGATGCGCACGACGACGTCATCTCGACTCTCAAGCGGGTCGGTGCCCCGGAGCGCACGGTCTTCCACTGCTTCTCCGGCGACGCGGACATGGCGCGCATCGCGGCGGCGGAGGGCTGGTACCTCTCGTTCGCGGGCACGGTCACGTTCAAGAACGCCGCGTCCCTGCGGGAGGCGCTGTCGGTGACGCCGATCGAGCGCATCCTCGTGGAGACGGATGCTCCGTTCCTCACGCCGGTGCCCTTCCGTGGCCGCCCCAACGCGCCGTACCTCATCCCGGTCACCCTGCGGGCGATGGCCGAGCATCTGGGGGTCGCGGTGGATGCGCTGAGCGCCCAGGTCGCCTCGAACACCGAGGCCGTCTACGGCAGCTGGCACCAGGCAGCAGGCCAAGGCGCCCTCGCCGGTGACCTCACCTCCGACGAGAGAGAGACCGCATGAGCGTCAGCCTGCTCGGCGCCAACGAGATCCGCGAGCTCGCCGCCGAGCTCGATGTGACGCCCACGAAGAAGCTCGGACAGAACTTCGTGCACGACCCGGGAACGGTGCGGCGCATCGTGCAGACCGCCAAGGTCCGCTCGGGGGAGCACATCCTCGAGGTGGGGCCCGGCCTCGGCTCGCTCACGCTCGGTCTCCTCGAGACGGGCGCGAGTGTCACGGCTATCGAGATCGACGAGCGCCTCGCCGCCCGCCTGCCGCAGACGGTGGAGGAGCACGCGGCTGGCGCGCATCTCGACGTGATCGTCTCCGACGCCCTCCAGGTTCAGGAGGTGCCGGGCGAGCCGGTCGCGCTCGTCGCGAACCTGCCGTACAACGTGTCGGTGCCCGTGCTGCTGCACCTCCTCGAGCGGTTGCCGTCGCTGCAGCGCGGTGTGGTCATGGTGCAGGCCGAGGTGGGGGAGCGCATCGTCGCCGGACCCGGATCGAAGGTGTACGGCTCGCCGAGCGTGAAGGCCGCCTGGTACGGCACGTGGTCGAGTGCGGGCCTCGTGGGCCGCAAGGTGTTCTGGCCGGTGCCGAACGTCGACTCCATCCTCATCTCGTACACGGAACGTGCTGAGCCGCGCGGCTCGGAGGAGCTGCGTCGCAAGGTGTTCCGCATCGTGGATGCCGCGTTCGGTCAGCGCCGCAAGATGCTGCGCCAGGCGCTGTCGCCGTTGCTCGGCGAGAACGCGGCTGCGACCTCGCTTGTGCTCGAGGCATCCGGTATCGACCCCACCGCCCGCGGCGAGACGGTCGGCATCGACGACTACGTGCGGCTCGCGGAGGCCTGGACTCCCGAAGACTGAGCTCGGCGAGGGGCACCCGGGCCCTCGTGACTCCATCGGATCAGGGAACGCCTGGGAACGGATGGGGACGCCTGGGAATGCGGCGCGCACCGTCGAGCCGACTGGGGCAGACTAGCTTCGGGCACCACAACGAGGTCGGTGCTCGCGCAGCGCGTCGAGGGAGCGGTCATGGGCGACACATCTGCAGCCCGTCGTGTTCCTGGGGCGCCTCCGCGTCGTGCGCGCACCATCACGATCGTCGCCATCGTCACCGTTCTTCTCCTCGCCGCTGGCTGGGTCGTCCTCGCGTTCACGGACGAGTCGGACACCTCTCCGACGGATGCCGTGAGCGAGTCGACGCTGCCCGGCTACCCCACGCGGGGCCCCCGAGCCGACCTCGACGACCAGCGTGCGCTTGTGGCCGCCGCCGACCTCTGGCGGGAGGGAGGCGCGGACGACGTGACCGACAGCGCCGACGTGACGGGCGGGAGTGACGGCATCGAGATCCCGGACGGACAGGTGATCGAGCTGCTCTGGGCCGGCGATGTCGACTCTCTTGCGCTCGGTTCGGTGCCGGGGCTCCGCAGCTCGTTCTCGGCGCGCCTCGTGATCCTCCGCTCCGACAACGCCGTCGCGGCCCTTGCGCGTCCGCTCGACGGTGCCGGCAGCGACGACGAAACGGCGTTCACGATGCTCGGGGCCTCCTCCATCACGACGAGCCGCTACGAGCGCGGGTTCACGGTCGCGCGGGGCGTGCTGCTCTTCCATGAGCGGATGCAGCGCGGCATGTCGCTTGAGACGGCGACCTTCTCCACGGAGACGGCACCCGCGCTGAGCGAGACGCCGACCTCCGACGGGCTCCTCCTCCTGTCTGCCAGGGCGCTGCTGCGCATCCCGGACGCGGGAGGCACGGCTGCGGCGGACGTCTACGCGGGGTTCGCCTACGTGCATCCCAGCTCGGGGCTGACGATGCTGCAGACCGAGGATGCCGACCGGGACTGGAGCGCGGTCACCGATCCCAAGCGCGGCAACGCGCGTTTCGCGGCGCTCTCGCGCGGCATCATCACCGCCCGGGACGAGCAGCGCGGGTACCGGCTGCGAGCATCCATCCTCGACGATCAGCCGCTGCCATCCGGTGAACGGCTCGCGCTCGCCTCGGTCTCCCACCTGGAAAGCCAGGGCCGCGGCTCTGGGGTCCTCTGGGCGGCGGTCATCGCCGTGCGCGGCGACGAGGACCCGGTCGTGCTCGGGGCGGGGGACGTCGCGAGACCGGTGAACGGCGCACCGCAGCTGCCCGTGATCGCGGCCAGGTGGGTCCGAGATGCCGGTGTGGACGTGCTCGTCGTCGCTGGCACCCGCGAGATCACCTCGTTCGACATCGCCGCGTCTGGCGGCACGACCAGCTTCGCGGGTTCCGGCGGTGTCGTCGACCGCTCGCGCCTCGCCCTGACCTGGGAGGACGAGGCCGGGAACGCGGTCAGCCGACCGGCGCTCGTGGTCATCGGGATGTCGGGCGCCGGGCCGGTGCCGTCGCTCGAGCCGGTCAGCTGACGAGCCCGCTAGCCAGCGAGCTCGAGGGTGAGCGCGAAGATCTGCGTCCAGCTCTCCTCGCCGTGCTCGAGCTCGGGCCGGCGCTCGAAGCCGAGCTGCTCCAGGAGGCGCTGCATGGCGACGTTCTCCTCCGGCACGTAGGTGTCGATTCCGGCAGCCAGGTGCAGATCCGCCCAGGTGATGGCGGCCCTCGTCACGCGGGTCCCGATGCCGGTTCCGCGCACGTCCGGGGCGACCCAGAGCTCGTCGAACACGAGCTCCGAGCCGACGGCGTCGAGGGGGCCGGAGAGCGCGGCGCTTGCGACGACTCGTGTGCCGTCGAAGGGAATGGCGTGGAACTCGACGCGGCCGCTGCCCGCTCGGGTCGTGGTCACACGGACGGCGTTGCCGATCGACGTGTGCAGCCCGAGGCTCATTGCAGGACCGGCCTGCCAGTCTCGACGCGCTGCTGGCACATGAAGTTCAGGCCTGTTGTCGTGTGTGTCATCTTCATGCTCCTTCCACGGTCGGGGTCGTGCGGTTCGCTCCAGTGCGGGGCGGGCTGCTGCTTCGTTGGTGGGTACCGTACGCCTCACTTCACGAGGCCCGCACCCAGTGTTGCGCCAGAAGTCCTCCCGGGGCGGCAGGTGAAGCGTCGACATCCAACCGGCGACGTGCGCTTCCTAGTCTTCGAGGCATGACTCACGAGAACCCGCCGTTTGCCATCGCCGTCGAAGCGGGCAGCGAAGGCGTCGGCCCACAGCGAATCCGCGCGGCGATCGCCGCGCTCGAGCGCTTCGGCGTGACCATCGCCACGTTCGAGGACATCGGCTTCCGCGACCTCAGGGCGGCGGCTCCGCGGCTGGACGCCATCGAGCAGGCCGCGTTCGCCGCCCCGCTCTCCGGGGCGACCGGCCTCGTGCCGCTCATCCGGGTCTCGGCGGTCGAGCCGTTCCACCTTGCGACGCAGCTCGCGACGCTCGACTACGCGTCGCACGGCAGGGCAGGGTGGATCGGCGACGTCGACGGCAGCGAGATCGAAGCGGCCGCGTTCGACCGGCCTCCGCTCGACGGGCCCGAGGCCCGCCGCACCGAACTCGACGACACCATCGAAGTGCTCGGCAGGCTCTGGGACTCCTGGGAGGACGACGCCGTCATCCGAGATGTCGAGACCGGCCGCTACCTCGACCGCGACAAGCTCCACTACGCCGATTTCGAGGGCGCACGCTTCAGCGTGAAGGGCCCGTCCATCATCCCGCGCCCGCACCAGGGGCAGCTGCCGACCTTCGCGCCGTTCGGCTCGGCGGCGCCCGAGCTCGTCGACGTCGCGCTCATCCGCGAGCGTACGGTCCTCGAGGCGAGCGCCGCGGCCGGGCAGGCCGACTCCCAGGGCATCGCCCGCACGATCGTCGAGGTCTCGTTCGCGCTCGACGCGCCAGGACGCCCCGCAGCCGACCGGGCCGGTGCGCCCGCGGCCGACACGCCCGCGGCGGGTCGCATCCACTACTCCGGGGACGCGGCCGGTCTCGTCGAGCTCATCACCGAGGTCGCGTCGTTCGCGAACGGCGTGCACCTGCTGCCCGCCGACTTCGGCGCGGATGTGCAGGAGCTCGGCCGCGCCGTGCTCCCAGCGCTTCGCCGCGCAGGCGTCTTCACCTCGCCGCGCGCCGGCGAGCATCTGCGCGACGCTCTCGGGCTCGCGCACCCCGCCAACCGCTACGCCGCCCAGGCCCTCTGAACGCGAAGGATCACGACGATGACACAGCACAGCACAGGTCCGACGCGGCCTGCCTCGGGAGCGGCGGGCGCAGGCCAGATCCAGTTCGGGGTCTTCTTCCAGGGCGTGAACTCGACGACCATCTGGTCGAGCGAGCAGAGTGGATCGCAGACCGAGTTCGAGTCGTTCCGCCGCATCGCGCAGACCGCCGAACGTGGACTCTTCTCCGCCTTCTTCCTGGGTGAGGGGCTGCGGCTGCGCGAGCATCTCGGCAAGATCCACGACAACGACGTGGCCGGGCGACCGGATGGCATCACGCAGCTCGCCGCGCTCGCGCCCATCACCGAGAAGATCGGCCTCGTCGCCACGCAGAACACGACCTACAACGAGCCGGCCGACCTGGCCTACCGGCTCGCGAGCCTCGATCTCCTCAGCGAGGGGCGCGCGGCGTGGAACATCGTCACGACCGACAACGCGTGGACCGGCGCGAACTTCCGCCGCGGCGGTCACCTCGCGCACGAGCACCGCTACGACCGGGCGGCTGAGTTCGTGCGGGCAGCCAAGGAGCTGTGGGCGAACCGGGGCCGCGTCGATTTCGATGGTGAGTTCATCCGCTTCGTCTCCGAGCGGGTCCTCCCGCAGAGCCCGCAGTCGCGGCCCGTGCTGTTCCAGGCTGGCGACTCCAGCCAGGGGCGCGATTTCGGTGCCGAGCACGCCGACGTCATCTTCTCCGCGCACCCCGAGCTCGAGGGAGCGACGGTGTTCGCCGCCGATCTGCGCGAGCGGCTCACCAAGTTCGGCCGTGCACGCGACGAGCTCGCGTTCTTCCCCGGCGCGACGATCATCGTCGCCGGAACTCCCAAGGAGGCGGAGGAGAAGGCCCGTTGGGTGCGCGAGCATCAGATCTCGCCCTCGACGTCGCTTCGCTATCTCGAGCAGTTCTGGGGCAAGGACCTCTCCCACCTGGACCCGGACGGTCCGCTGCCGGTGGAGGATCCGGTGGTGGCCGTCACCGACGGCACCCGCGGCAGCGCGTTCCAGAACGCGAAGGCGCTCGAGCTCGCGCAGCAGTGGCGGGAGAAGTCGGAGGCGCTCGGACTGTCGATCCGCGAATTCGTCATCCACCTCTCCTCACAGCGTGGCTTCGTCGGCGGCGTCGACGAGGTCGCCGACACGCTCACCGAGCTGGCCCGAAGCGGAGCCGTGACGGGCATCAACCTGACCCCGTACCTCGTGCCCTCGGGGCTCGACGACATCGTCGACCAGCTCATCCCGGCGCTCCAGGAGCGCGGCTCCTACCGCACCGAGTACCCGGGAACGACGCTGCGCGAGAACCTCGGTCTGCCCGCGGTCGTCGGTGATCTGGCGCCCGCGAGCGTCTGAGCCAGGGCGCCCCGGTGAAGGTGGGGGATGTGACAGGAGGGGTCGCGTGACTTCGTTCAGCCTGGCGCGTTACTCCGCGCAACGCTCCGGCGCGCGCCTCGGCCCCCTTCCGCCGAGGATGGGGGAATGACTTCGCTTCGCGACGAGACCGTCACCCTCCTGCAGCAGCTCATCCGCGCCGAGACCGTCAACGACGGTGCTCTCGACTCGGGCAACGAGTGGCGGGCCGCGGCGGTCATCGAGGAGTTCTTCGCCGGCAGCGGCGTCGAGCTCGCGCGCGTCGAGCCGTTCCCCGGTCGTGTCTCCGTCGTGGCACGCCTCGCGGGCAGTGACCCTGCCGCGGAGTCGCTGGCCCTCGTCGGCCACACCGACGTCGTTCCCGTGAAGGCGAGCGACTGGGTGCATCCGCCGCATTCGGGCGAGCTCGTCGACGGCGAGGTCTGGGGCCGCGGTGCGGTGGACATGCTGTTCCTCACCGCCTCCTACGCGGTCATCTTCAAGCGCCTCGCGACGAGCGGCTTCGCCCCCACCGGCGACCTCGTGTTCGCGGCCGTCGCCGACGAGGAGCAGGGCAGCCGGGCGGGGGTCGGCTGGTTCTCCGAGCACGACTGGGCCACGATCGCCGCCGACAACGTGCTCACCGAGTGGGGAGGCGCGCGCCTCGGCGGCACCGGCAGCACCGCCATCACGGTGGGCGTCGGCGAGAAGGGGGCAGCCCCACGGCGCATCGTCGTGCGCGGCGACGCGGCGCACGCCTCGGCCCCGTGGGGCAGATCGAACGCGGCCGTCACCCTCGCCAAGGTCATCGACCGCCTCCAGGCCAATGCGCCGAAGCCCCGCATCAGCGAGCAGTGGCTCGACACGCTCGCAGCCCTCGACCTGCCGGCCGAGCTGAGCACGCGGCTCGCGCATCCGGACACCATCGACGAGGCCATCGACGAGCTCAGCGCGCACCCCGAGCTCGGCGAGCTCGCCCCGTTCGTCCACGCCTGGACGCACACGACCGTCGCCGTCACCGTCGTCGACGCCGGGTCGAAGGTCAACGTCATCCCGGACAGCGGGTCGATCTCGCTCGACATCCGGGTGCTGCCCGGCGTGACCGAGGACGACGTCGAGGCACACCTCGCCGCGGTGGCCGCCGAGTTCCCGGGCCTCGTGAACGTCGAGGGGGAGTGGTTCTCGGCGGCGAACGAGTCACCCACCACGACTCGCCTCTACGGGCAGATCGAGGAGGCACTCGCCGAGTTCGTGCCAGGAGCAAAGCCCGCCCCCATCCTCGGTGTCGGCGGCTCCGATGCGCGCTTCTACCGGCTGCACGGCGCGAACGCCTTCGGGTTCGGGATCCTCAGCTCCGAGCTGACCTTCTCGGTCGCCCGCAACAGGTTCCACTCCGCGAACGAGCGCCTCGACCTCGAGTCCATCGACCTCACGGTGCGCGGCCTCGATCACGTCGTCCGAGGCTTCCTGTCCGCCTGACGCGAGCTTGGCGGGCTTGACGAGCTTGATGCACCCGTTCGGGGGCTCGGGCAATCTCGTGCACGCGCTTGACCTTGACGCAGCGTCAACTTCTACAGTCGTTCTCGAGCGGTTCGGATCTCCCGAGAACGGGGGAGCCGCTCACACGATCTGAGCGAGAGGACGCCCGCCATGGAATGGTCGATCGGCGAGGTCTCGAAGCGGTCGGGGGTGACCTCGCGGACGCTGCGGCACTACGAGAGCATCGGCCTGCTTCGGCCGAGCCGGACGGGCGCCAACGGCTACCGCTACTACGACGAGGGCGCGCTGGTTCGGTTGCAGCGCATCCTGCTCCTCCGCGAGCTGGGCGTTGGCCTAACCGCAATCGGAGACGCCCTCGCCGGCCGCACCGACGACGTCGCTGCGCTCGAGACGCACCTCGGCTGGCTCCACGACGAGCGCGGCCGCCTCACGACGCAGATCGGATCGGTGCGTGCGACGCTCGCCGCGCTCAAGGGAAAGGAACAGCTCATGCCCGAGCAGATGTTCGACGGATTCGACCACACGCAGTACAAAGGCGAGGTCGAGGAGCGGTGGGGTGCCGAAGCCTCTGCCGAGAGCGACGCGTGGTGGCGCGGCCTCGGCGAGGACGGCAAGAAGGGCTTCCTGGAGGAGCAGACGCGGATCCAGGATGCGTTCAGCGCAGCCCAGTCGGCGGGGCTCGGGCCGGACAGCGATCAGGCGCAGTCGGCCGCCGCCCGCCAATTCGCGTGGATCAGCGACAGCTGGCAGGGCAAGGCGCCAACGGCCGAGCTGTTCACGAACCTCGGCGAGATGTACGTCGCCGACGAGCGCTTCGCCAAGAACTACACGCGCGTCCATGTCACGGGCGCCGAGTTCGTGCGCGACTCGATGCGCATCTACGCCGAGCGCACCCTCGACTAGCAGTCCCTTCCGTAGCTCGAGCCGACCGAGTCCGCACAAACGTCAGGGAGATGCATCTCCCCGTCGAGCGCAACGTGCATCTGGGTGACTCTTGCGCAGGCGACCTGACGCGGGAGTCGCGCATGGGTGGGTGCGCAGAGGTGGGTGCTCAGTGCAGCGTCGCCGTGTCGACCTGCGGGCCGCCCTCGTAGGTGACGGTGATGGTGAGCGGCCGACTGCTCGCGCTCTCCGGCAGCTCGAACTCGAACGAGACGGGTGCGAGCATGAGGATGCAGATGGCGTCCGGGTCGACGATGGGGAAGTGGATGCGCACCTCGCCCGCCGAGGTGACGAGCAGTTCGGGGTCTCCCGCGCCGCACAGGGGCCGGTTGTTGAGCATGTCGAGTCGGAACCTCGACGCGGCGACCCAGGCGAAGCTCGGTGCCACATCCTCGTTGGTGCCCGCGCCGAGAGGATCGTAGTCCGCGGGCGGCGTGACCGAGACGCCCGTTGCCAGGTCCGGTCCCCTCATTCGAGGGTGCCGTGGTCGACGTGCTTCATGTTCTCTGCCGTGACCGTGATCTGCAGAGGGCGGCCGGTCGCGTCCTCCGGCAACTCGAACTCGTAGGCAAGCGTCCGTTCCGAGGCTTCGCACGCCGCATCCCGATCAGTGATCGCGTAGTGGATGTGCAGCTCGGTCGTCGACGCTGCGACGACCGTCGGCGCCCCCGAACCGCACTGCGCGCGACTGTTCCAGGTGCTCATCGTGAAGTGCGTCTCGTCGACCCACTCGAAGTAGGGCACGACCCCGGGGCTGCCGTCGCTCGGGTACGGGTCAAAGTTGGGGCTCGGTGCCATGAACACGCCGGCGTTCTGGGCGGGCCCGGTTGAGCAAGCCGCCAGGGTCGATGCCACCGCCAGGGCGCACAGCGCCGCCGCCGAGGTGAGACGGAGGCGGGGCGCGCTGACCTTCATGAGCTCAGGCTACGCCTCGAGGATCTCGGAGAGCTCGAGCCAGCGTTCCTCGAGCGCGTCGATGTCGGCCGCGAGAGCTTGCCGCTTGGCGGTGATGGCGCCGAGTCCCTCGTAGTCGCCCTGGTCGTGGGCGGCGAGTTCGGCGTCGACCTTCTTCATGGACTGCTCGATCTTCTGGATCTTGCGGGCGATGCCCTGCACCTCTTTCTCGGCGCTGCGGCGGTCGGCGCCGCCGATGGAGAGGCCGGAGGCGCTGGAGGCTGAAGCCGACGAGGAACCGCCGGCGGTCGCATCCGTCGTGCTGGAGAGCGTCGCGGGGGCTGAGCCTTTGAGGCTGTTGGCGCGCAGCTCGAGGTACTGGTCGACGCCGCCGGGAAGGTGGCGGAAGCCGCCGTCCCACACGGCGTACTGCTGGTCGGTGACGCGTTCGAGCAGGTACCGGTCGTGCGACACGACGAGGAGGGTGCCCGGCCACGTGTCGAGGAGGTCTTCCATCGCGGCGAGCATGTCGGTGTCGAGGTCGTTGGTGGGCTCGTCGAGGATGAGCACGTTCGGCTCGTCGAGGAGGATGAGGAGCAGCTGGAGGCGCCTGCGCTGACCACCGGAGAGGTCCTTCACGGGGGTCTGGAGCTGCGTGGTCGTGAAGCCGAGGCGCTCGAGCAGCTGCGACGGCGTCATTTCCTTGCCGCCGGACACGTAGCTCGACTTCTGGCGCGCGACGACCTCGCGGACGCGGTCGTTCTGGTGCTCGTCGAGTTCGGCGAGACGCTGCGACAGGGTCGCGATCTTGACGGTCTTGCCGCGCTTCACCTTGCCGCTCGTCGGCTCGAGGGTGCCCGCGACGAGGTTGAGGAGCGTCGACTTGCCCGCCCCGTTCACGCCGAGGATGCCGGTGCGCTCGCCAGGTGCGATGCGCCACTCGATGTCGCGGAGCACCTCCTTGTCGCCGAAGGTGACGCCGACGTCGAGGAGGTCGACGACGTCCTTGCCGAGGCGCGCCGTCGCGAGCTGCGACAGCTCGACGGGGTTGCGCACGGGAGGTTCGTCCTCGATGAGCTGCGTCGCGGCCTCGATGCGGAACTTCGGCTTCGCCGTGCGGGCTGGGGCGCCGCGGCGCAACCACGCGAGCTCCTTCCGCATGAGGTTCTGCCGCTTCGACTCGATGGCGGCAGACTGCCGGTCGCGCTCGACGCGCTGCAGGATGTACGCCGCGTAGCCTCCCTCGAACGGGTCGAGAACGCGGTCGTGCACCTCCCACGTCGTCTCGCACACAGCATCCAGGAACCACCGGTCGTGCGTCACGACGACGAGCCCGCCCTGGTTCTTCGACCAGCGGCCGTTGAGGTGCTTGGCGAGCCAGGCGATGCCCTCGACGTCGAGGTGGTTGGTGGGCTCGTCGAGCATGATGATGTCGTCGTCGCCGATGAGCAGGGCCGCGAGGGCTACGCGGCGCTGCTGGCCACCGGAGAGGTCGCCGATCTTGTCGGTCCATTCGAGGTCGCCCGCGAGCCCGTTCACGACATCGCGGATCTTCGCGTCGGAAGCCCAGTCGTGGTCGTCCATGTCGCCGACGATGGCCTGCTTGACGGTGAGCTCCGGGTCGAGGGTGTCGGCCTGATCGAGCATCCCGACGCGCACGCCCCGCCGCCGTGTGACCTTGCCGCCATCGGGCTGGATGCGGTCGGCGAGCAGCTTGAGCAGGGTCGACTTGCCGTCGCCGTTGCGTCCGACGATGCCGATGCGGTCGCCCTCTTGGATGCCGACGGAGACGCTGTCGAAGACGACTCGAGTCGGGAACTCGAGGTGGAGCGCTTCCGCGCCGAGGAGATGGGCCATCAGACCAGCTTAAGGCCGGGGAGGCCCGGTGGCCTCCGAGCGAGGGCGGTGGGCGCTCAGTGAGCGGGGTCGTCCATCCGAAGCGAGAGGGTGCGCAGGGCGGTCGCGAGGTCGTCCCGCGTCTCGAGGTCGAGCTCGGCGAGCAGTTCGCGCTCGGCGGCGACGAGCCGAGTGAGGGCCTGGTCGACGAGATCGCGCCCGTTTGCGGTCATGGTGACGAGGATGCCGCGGCCGTCGTTGGGGTCGACCTCGCGGGTCACGAGGCCCCGGCTGACGAGGCGATCGATGCGGTTCGTCATGGTGCCGCTCGAGACGAGGTTCGACGCGAGCAGGTGCTTGGGGCTGAGGCGGTGCGGGGACCCGGCGCGACGCAGCGCCGAGAGGACGTCGAACTCCCACAGCTCAAGTCCGGTTTCAGCGAATGCGGCCTTGCGGAGCGCGTCGAGCTGCTTCGCGATGCGCTTCACGCGGGAGAAGATGCGCAGCGGGTCGACGTCCAGGTCGGGCCGTTCCCGCGACCAGTCGCGCACGATCGTGTCGACCGTGTCGGTCGGATGCGCGGCGTGGCCGCCGTGCCCGACCTCGCCGTGCCCGCCCCCGCTGAGCTCGACCGTCGCGCGCGGAACGTCACGCTGGTGAGCTGCACGTCTGGGGGCATCCATACGTCCCATTATGGCGAGTCCCGCGAGTGCACGTTGACGAGCCAGGGGCGGGCCCTTCGTTCCGCTGGCGCGGCGCGTCCGCCGACTCGTCGCGGCGCGGTCTCCCTGCCGCGGAGGAACGCTCGGTTCCTAGGAGTTCGGGCGGTGCGCGTCCACGTCGCGCTTCGTCACGACGAGGCCGTCGTCGGCGCCCACGGGCGCTGAGGTGTGCTCGTGCGCGACCACCCAGTCGCCCCTGTGCTGCACGATCGCCCAGGTGAGGCGGTTGTCCATCCACTCGAGCTCGCCCTCGGGGCTCTGCCAGGAGTAGCGGACGAAGCTCTCGACGACCACGACGTCGTGGTCTCCGTAGGCCCGCAGATCGGTGAAGGTGGCCGCATGCGTGCCCGACTCGATGGAGTCGAACCAGGCGTCGAGTGAGGTGCCCCAGGCGTCAGCTCCCTCGTGGGACCAGGTACTCCAGAGGTCGAAGACGCGCACGTCGGGCGCGTAGAGCGACATGATGGCGGCTTTGTCGCGACCTGCGACGGCTGCCGAGTAGGTGTCGGTGAATCGCCGCGCGATGGACAGGGCTTCGGACATGACGCCTCCTTGTGTCTTCTGCTTCGCAGTCTGGCCCAATCCCCTCCACAGCACCAGCGGCGCTTGCCCGCGGTCTCTCGGGTTCTGGCACAATTGGCGAGTGCGCGCGTGAGCGGGCACGTTCCTCCTTGGTGTAACGGCAGCACGACAGCCTTTGGAGCTGTTAGGTCCAGGTTCGAATCCTGGGGGAGGAGCGGCGCGGGGGTGCTGCATGCCACCGTGGACCGTGATGGCGTTCGAATCACGGCGCCCACAACGAGGAGGATCTGTGACCGATCGAGAACTCGCAATCGTCATCCTGGCGGCTGGCCAGGGCACGCGGATGCGCTCGAGCACCCCGAAGGTGCTGCACCGGCTCGGTGGCATCCCGCTCGTGGGGCACGTGCTGCACACGGCCGCCGAGCTTGGCCCCGCGCACACCGTCACGGTGGTCCGGCACGATCGCGACCGTGTCGTCTCGGCGATCCAAGATCTGGCCCCCGACACGCAGTTCGCCGACCAGGACGAGGTCCCCGGCACCGGTCGTGCCCTCGAGGTCGGCCTCGAGTCGCTTCCCGCTGACTTCGACGGCGTCGTCGTCGTGCTCTCCGGCGACGTGCCGCTGCTCGACTCCGGCACGATCGGGCGGATGATCGAGCAGCACCGTCGCGCGCAGAACCAGCTCACGCTGCTGAGCGCCTTCGTGCAGGAGCCCGCGGGCTTCGGGCGCATCGTGCGCTCCGCCGGCGGCGACTTCGACGAGATCGTCGAGCACAAGGACGCGAGCGAGGAGCTGCTGCGCATCACCGAGATCAACGCAGGGGTGTACGCGTTCGACGCCCGCACGGTGCGTCAGGTGCTCGGCCGAATCGACGACTCGAACTCGCAGCGGGAGAAGTACCTCACCGACGCGGCGAAGCTCATCAAGGCGGATGCGGGGCGCATCGAGGCGATCGCCGTCACCGACCCGGAGATCGTGCAGGGCATCAACGACCGCGTGCAGCTCGCGGAGGCGCAGCGTTACTACAACGCGCGTCAGATCCGGCACTGGCAGCTCGAGGGTGTCACGGTGCACGACCCGGCGACGACCGTCATCGAGGGCAACGTCTCACTCGGCCGAGACGTCGAGCTGCTCCCAGGAACCCAGCTGCGCGGGGCGACGTCCGTCGCCGAGGGTGCCATCATCGGGCCGGACACGACGCTCGTCGACTGCGAGGTCGGCGAGGGCGCCGTCGTGAAGCGCACCGACGCGACCCTCAGCGTCATCGGCGCTGGTGCGACCGTCGGCCCGTGGGCGTACCTTCGGCCGAACACGATCCTGGGGGTCGGAGGCAAGATCGGCACGTTCGTGGAGACGAAGAACGCGCAGATCGGCGACGGCTCGAAGGTCCCGCACCTCTCCTACATCGGGGACACCGAGGTGGGTCGGGACTCGAACGTCGGCGCTGGCACGATCACGGCCAACTACGACGGGGTGAACAAGCACCGCACCACGGTGGGCAGCAACGTCCGCTCCGGCTCGCACAACGTCTTCGTCGCCCCGGTTAGGATTGGCGACGGAGCCTACACAGGGGCCGGGACCGTCGTCCGCAAGGACGTTCCGGCTGGTGCACTCGCCATCAACGTCGCACCTCAGCGCAACGCTGAGGGGTGGGTGCTGAAGAACCGAGCGGGCACCGCCGCGGCAGAGGCCGCCGAGGCAGCCTCTGCTGCAGATTCCACACCGAACGCGTAACAACAGAGCAAGCACAGGAAACGGGCGGTACAGCGTGTCTGGCATCATCACCTCCACGGAGAAGCGACTTGTTCTCGTCTCGGGCAGAGCTCATCCTGAGCTCGCCGAGGCAGTCGCCGCAGAACTGGGCATCGAGCTCGGAGAGACCGAGTCGCGCACCTTCGCGAACGGCGAGATCTACGCTCGCTACGGCGAGAGCATGCGAGGGGCCGACGTGTTCGTGCTCCAGTCGCACTGCCCGCCCATCAACGAGTGGCTCATGGAGCAGCTCATCATGCTGGACGCGCTCAAGCGCGCGTCGGCGAAGCGCATCACGGTCGTCGCACCGTTCTACCCGTACGCGCGTCAGGACAAGAAGGGTCGCGGTCGCGAGCCGATCTCGGCCCGTCTCGTCGCCGACCTCTTCAAGGCGGCCGGCGCCGACCGCATCATGTCGGTCGACCTGCACGCCCCGCAGGTGCAGGGCTTCTTCGACGGGCCCGTCGACCACCTCTTCGCGATGCCGGTGCTGCTGCAGCACTTCCGCGAGAAGCTCGACCCGGCGACCCTCACCGTCGTGTCCCCGGACATGGGGCGCGTGCGCGTCGCCGACGTGTGGAGCGATCAGCTGGATGCGCCGCTGGCGATCATCCACAAGCGCCGCGACCCGAGGGTCGCGAACCAGGTGAGCGTGCACGAGATCGTGGGTGACGTGAAGGGTCGCGTCTGCCTGCTCGTCGACGATCTGATCGACACGGGCGGAACCATCGTGAAGGCCGCCGAGGCGCTCAAGGCCGCCGGTGCGATCGGTGTCGTCGTCGCGGCCACGCACGCCGTGTTCTCGCACCCGGCCGTCGAGCGTCTGAGCTCGGATGCGATCGACGAGGTCGTCGTCACCGACACGCTGCCGTTGCCGCCCGAGAAGCGCTTCGACAAGCTCACGATCCTGCCGATCGCCCCGACGCTCGCTCGCGCGATCACCGAGGTCTTCACCGACGGATCGGTCACCTCCATGTTCGACGGCGCCGCCTAGCCACCACGGGTTGCCGCACGCACGTCACACGCCCCGCCTGAACCACTCGGTTCCGGCGGGGCGTCTGCGTGTGCGGCGCTTTCTCTGCTGATGCGCTGTGACTCCCGCCCGGTGCTGGCACCGCCAGGTCTCTGCACCGTCTCTTCTCCGTGCTCTCCGGTGAGTCGCTGTGCTCCCCAGACGAGTCTCAGTGCCCTCCGGGCGATAAGAGTCCGCTCTCGTAGGCGATGATCACCAGCTGCGCCCGGTCGTGGGCGTGGACCTTCGCCATGATGCGGTTCACGTGCGTCTTCGCCGTGTGCGGCGAGATGAAGAGCAGCTCGGCGATCTCGGCGTTGGCGTGTCCGCGAGCGACGAGGAGCAGCACCTCGCGCTCGCGATCCGTCAGCTGCTCGAGTTGCTGCGGCACGACGGAGGTGCCTGTTGGCTGCGAGCGGAGCACGTATCTCGTGATGAGGCTGCGGGTCGCGGCCGGAGAGAGCAGTGCGTCGCCGGCGTGGACCGCGCGGACGGCTCGGACGATGTCGTCGGGTTCTGCACCTTTCCCGATGAAGCCGCTCGCTCCGGCGCGGAGGGCGGCCAGCAGGTACTCGTCCTCTTCGAAGGTGGTCAGGATGAGCACGCGCACGTCGGTGTTCCGCGGATCGCCGCAGATGGCGGCGGTCGCCTCGATCCCGTCGAGCTCCGGCATCCGGATGTCCATCAGCACGACGTCGGGTCGCAGCGTGGCGACGAGCGCCACGGCCTCCCTGCCGTTTCGTGCCTCGCCGACGACGTCGATGCCGGGCTCCTGGCCCAGGATGTCGGAGACGGCCTGCCGGATGAGGGCCTGGTCGTCGACGACGAGCACGCGGGTCATCGGGGGTCTCCGTGGGTGGCTGCGCCGAGGTGCGGACGGTCCTGCCGGGGGAGGGTCACAGCCACACGGTAGCCGCCCGCGGCTGTGCCTGTCGTGACGGTGCCGCGCACCGAGGCGACCCGCTCGCGGAGGCCGAGGAGCCCAAGCCCGCCCGACGCGCGGGCGTCCGGCTCGTCCGTGGCAAGGGGCGAGTCCGCCGCCGCGACTGGGCCCGACACGGGGTTCGTGACGATGACGCGCAGCTCCGTCTCCGTGAGGGCAAGCAGAACGTGCGCGCGGTTCTCGGCGCCGTGCTTGTGCGCGTTCGTCAGCGATTCCTGGATGACGCGGTACGCGACGAGGCTCGTCGCGCCCGTGACCTGCTGCAGCTCGCCCTCAGCTCGCACCTTGACGTGGAGTCCTGCTTCGCCGAACGACTCGACGAGGGCGTCGAGCCGTTCGAGTCCAGGCTGTGGGGCGGCGGATGTGTCGCCTGTGTCGTCGGCGCGGAGCACGGTGAGCAGGTCGCCGATCTCGGCGAGCACTGAGCGTGCAGCCCCTCGGATGGTGAGGAGCGCGTCCTCGGCTCGCTCGGGGCGGGTCCGGAGGGTGCTCGAGGCGACCCCGGCGTTCAGACTGATGACGGAGATCTGGTGGGCGACGGCGTCGTGCAGGTCGCGCGCGATCCGAAGCCTCTCCTCGGTGACACGACGGCGTGCCTCCGATTCGCGGGTCTGCTCGGCGCGTTCGGCTCGCTCGGTGATCGCGACGATGTACTCGCGCCGGGAGCGGGTCGCGTCTCCGGCGGCCGCGGCGAAGGCGATGGTGACCGCGAACTGGATCGCACGCGGATCGAAGACGCTTCCGAGCGCTGCGAACAGACTGAGCAGGGCGACGCCGAGGACGGCGAGGGCCGCGGTGAGGGCCGCCCTGCGGCGGGTCGACTGCGTCGCGACGCTGAACATCGCCATCGCTGCGGCCAGGACGACGCCGGGTGAGAGGGTTCCGGTCAGTGCGGTGGCTCCGTAGATCACGAGCGTCGCGACGAGCACGGTGACCGGGTAGCGGCGGCGGAACGGCAGGAGGGCGGCCGGGGCCAGGACCATCGCGAACGCGAAGGGTGTGCTCGGTCGAAACTCATCCCCGCCGAACGGCATGACGGCGACGCCGACGATGAAGAGCGCAGCCAGCACGTCGACGACCCAGGATGGCGCTCGGGGGAGCGTCCTGGGGCGGCCTGCCATCGGCGAGTGCGGCCTGCCCTGGCCGGGCGCGGTGCTGCGGGATTCCTGCATGGACCAAGTGTGCCCGCCGCATCTTGCTCGCGCGTTCCCCGTCGAGAGCACGGCTGTACCGCATCCGCAGTACTCGGTGACCGCGGTCGGGGGACGCGCGGCGCTCGGGGAGCCGCGAGCATCAGAGGGTCGAGACCTCGGCACCAGCTAGGAGGCAGCATGCCAGCACCGATCATCTCCGTCCGCGACGTCCGTCGCTCGTACGGTCGGGGACAGAACCGCTTCGAAGCCCTGAAGGGCGTGAGCTTCGACATCCGCGAGGGGGAGAGCCTCGCCATCGTCGGGAAGAGCGGCTCGGGGAAGTCGACCCTCATGCACGTGCTCGCGCTCTTGGACGTGCCGACCTCGGGCACCGTGGAGTTGGAGGGCACCGACACCCGGACGCTGCGGGGGAAGAGGCTCAACCGAACCAGGAACAAGACGTTCGGCTTCGTGTTCCAGCAGTTCTTCCTCACCCCGAACGTCTCCGTGCTCGAGAACGTGGTGCTCCCCATGAAGATCGCCGGCGTTCCGCGCGGCGAGCGGCGCAAGCGCGGGCTGGCGGCGCTCGAGCAGCTCGAGCTCGATGACAAGGCGAGGAGCAAGGCCCTCAACCTGTCTGGCGGCCAGAAGCAGCGGACCGTGATCGCGCGTGCGCTCGTCAACAATCCGAGGATCATCTTCGCGGATGAGCCGACGGGCAATCTCGACACCGGCACCGGCGGAGTTGTCGAGGACATCCTGTTCCGTCTGAACCGGGAGAACGGCATCACCTTGATCGTCGTCACCCACGATGAGGACCTCGCGGCGCGCTGCGATCGCCGCATCCTGATCCGCGATGGCCTGATCGTCGAAGACTCTGCGCAGGTGGCGGCATGAGAACCATGGACCTCATCGGCACCGCCGTCTCGAACACGTTCCGCTCGAAGACTCGCCTGCTCCTCACGATCCTGGCGATCTTCGTCGGAGCGTTCACGCTGACGCTCACGAATGGGCTCGGCACGGGCATCAACGCCTACATCGACGACACCGTCAACGGGGTGGGGGCGGCGGACACCTTGACGGTGACGAAGACGAGCGACGCGACGGGCTTCGGCAGCGGCGAGTCCGGCCCGCTCGAGTACAACCCGGACGCCGTTGCGAGCGCAGGCCCTCCAGGGTCGACCGTCACCGCGCTCCTGCCCGCCGACCTGGAGTCGCTCGCGGGCATCGAGGGTGTCGTCGACGTGCAGGCCACGAAGTCGCTCTCGGTCGACTTCGTGCAGGCCGGTGCTGGCACGAGGTTCGCGGTGGGGGCGGGAAGTCTCGTGGAGGGTCAGACCGTCCAGCTGCAGGCCGGCTCCGATCCCGATGATGCGAGCGGCGAGCTGCAGGTGCTGCTGCCGACGTCCTACGTCGAACCGCTCGGCTTCGCCGACGCGGATGCGGCGGTCGGCCAGACCGTGACGATCGGCAGCACGGATGCGCTCCGCGGCACCCACGAGACCCAGGCGGTTGTCGTCGGCGTCGCCGAGGAGAGCATCGCCTCGCCGACGGGGGCAGCGCTCGTGCCGAACGACGCGCTCACGGATCAGCTCTACGCCACGCAGAACATCGGGATCCCTGCGGATCAGGTGGAGCGCTACGCACAGGCCACGGTCTGGTTCAGCCCGGATGCGAGCAGCGACGACATCGATCTCCTCAAGCAGCGGCTCTCGGATGCCGGCTACACCGGGAGCACCGTCGCCGATCAGCTCGGCACGATCAAGACGGTGATCGACGGGATCGTGCTCGTGCTGAACGCCTTCGCGGTGATCGCGCTCCTCGCTGCGAGCTTCGGCATCGTCAACACGCTGCTGATGTCCGTGCAGGAGCGAACTCGCGAGATCGGGTTGATGAAGGCCATGGGGATGGGCAGCGGCCGCGTGTTCACGCTCTTCAGCATCGAGGCGGCGTTCATCGGCTTGCTGGGGAGCGCGATCGGTGCGGTCGTCGCGGTGGTCGCCGGGACGGTCATCAGTGCCTCGCTCGCGACGACGCTGCTGGCGGACCTGCCGGGGCTGACGCTCATCGCGTTCGACCCGGTCTCGATCGGCGTGGTCATCCTCGTCGTCATGGTCATCGCGTTCCTGGCAGGGACGCTGCCTGCGGCTCGAGCCGCACGAGCCGACCCGGTGGAGTCGCTGCGCTACGAGTGACGGTGGCAGTGAACCTGAACGAGAACGGGGATGAGTCCCGGTGGAGCCGCTGGAACCGCCGGAACTCAGCGACTACCCGAGCTGCTCGAGCGGGTTCGCCGCGAGCTTCTGGAGGAGGCCGCCGTCGACGAGCCTGCGGGCGGAGGTCGTCGGCTTCCTCGCCGCCTGGTCGGCCACGCATGCACCGAACTCGGCGGCGATCGCGCCTCGCGGATGCGCTGCCAGGACCTCCCGCAGGAATCCCTCCGGCAGGGCATCCGGCCTGCTCCCGGTGATGTCGAGGCCGGTTGCGCGTTCGAGCAGGTACCCCTCGAGATCCAATCGTGGGTCGACGCTCGTCCAGTTGTGGCGCACAATCACGTCGAGGACCCGCGCTCGACGCTCCGCGGCCCAGCCCGCACCGGCCGTCAGGGCGACGGCGACGTGCCCGCCCGCGTGCTCGTAGGAGACGGTGTGGTTGTCGTACTCCGTCACCGTCCCGATGTCGTGGAGGAGAGCTGCGACGTAGAGCAGCTCGTGGTCGACGGAAGCTCGGCCCTCGACCGCGGCGATGCCCTCCGCCCACAGCCACGAGCGGACGGCGTGGGCGGTGAGCGACGCCGTCTGGTACTGGAGCGCCAGCTCGAGCGCGCCTCGGGCGGCGGCGGAATCAGGGACGGGGAAGTCGGCGATGCGCATGGCCAACTGTCCCACGTGATCCGAGATCCGTGCCGCTGCTCACTGCTGTGTTCGTGCGCGGCTCAGCGGAACACTCGGGAAGATCTGCTCCGTCACCGTCTGCGTGCCGTCGGCGAGGAAGATCTCGATGACGGTCGCGTCCACCACGATCCTGACGTCGATGGGTGACGCGATGTGCGCGCCGATCGGCACTCGGTTGGGGGCCGCGAACCGGGGATGGAAGTCCACGATGCCGCTGCTCCCGCGCTCGAGGGTGAGGCTGGCGGAGTGCGCGTCGCGATCGAAGTGGACCAGCACCTGCTCGTCGGTAGCCCCATCGCTGTCGAGCACGATCGTCGACCGACTACCCGGCTCGACGGCGATCGTGTGCTCCGAGATGGTCATGCCCGCGTGGCCTTCCCCGATGACCGGAACCTGGCCCAGCCGGTGGCGGCCGTCGGCACAGCGGACGAGCCTCATCTCGCGGACGAGCGACATCGCGGAGCGCCACGGCGAGGTCGGCGTCTCGTTGGCGTAGTCCCAGTTGCTCGCCCAGCCGATCATGAGGCGGCGGTTGTCCGGGGCGTTGTCGAAGGAAACGGCCGCGTAGTAGTCCCGCCCGTGGTCGAGCCAGTCGTACTCCTCAAGATCGTCGGAGGCGGTCAGGCGCTCGGCGACGAAGGTGGTGCCGTCGAAGTCGCCGACGAAGTACTGCGTGCCGGACCCGCCGGCCCGCGCTCCGGGGTTCATGCTCACGATCAGCACCCACCGCGTCTCCCCGGTCTCCTCGACTCGGAGCGGGAAGAGGTCGGGGCATTCCCAGACCCCACTCGTCGCGTGCGCGGGCCCGAAGTCCGACGCGAACGTCCAGTCGATGAGGTTGTTCGAGGTGTAGAACAGCACCTTCCTGGCGACCGCATCCACCACCACCATGACCCAGTTGCCGTCGTCGCCGCCGTGCCAGAAGACCTTCGGGTCTCGGAACTCGGACGAGCCGATGTCGAGGACCGGGTTCCCCGCGTACCGCGTCCAGGTGGCGCCGTCATCGGTGCTGAAGGCGAGCGACTGCGCCTGCAGGCCGGGCTTCTCTCCCACGGGTGGGCGTGCGCTCGTGTAGATGGCGACGAGGGCCGTCTCGCCGTCGTTCGCGAAGCCGGCCGTGTTGCGGGTGTCGACGACGGCGCTTCCCGAGAACGCCATCTCCTCGTCGGTTGCGGGAATCGCGACGGCCTGCTCCGTCCAGGACACGAGGTCGGTGGACGTGGCGTGCCCCCAGGAGATGTTGCCCCAGGTGCTGCCGAACGGGTTCGTCTGGAAGAACAGGTGGTAGACGCCCTGGTGGTAGACGAGTCCGTTCGGGTCGTTCAGCCAGGACGTGTGGGACGTGAAGTGAGCGGATGGCCGCAGCGGTGTGACGGCCGTGGTCGTCGGGGGAGTCATGGTCATGGATGCGTTCCGTTCTTGAAGGTGAGCACTCACGGGTGAGCACTCACGGGAGATCTCTTGCACGTGAGCTCAGGCAGCTGATCTCTGCCGGTGGCAGCTCGTGCGGGGCGGTTCTGCGCTTCGGACGGGGTAGGCGCGATGGCGGCGGGACCGGGAGAGTCCCGCCGCACCTCGGCTACTCGCCGCCTTGCTGGAACCGGTCGTAGGCCTGCTGGTAGATGTCGGTGACCTCTGCGACGCCGAGACCCTCGAGCTGAGACGTGTAGCTCTCCCATTCGGCGTCGATGTTCCCGTTCACGACCCAGCTCGCGAACTTCTCCTTCACGAGGCTGTTGATGTCGGTGAGCGCGAAGGCGGTCTGGTCGAGCTCCTCGTTCGACAGCAGCACTGGTGGGTACGCCTCGTTGGCGGCGTATGGCGCGTAGTTCTCGTTCACGAGGTCCTGGCGCAGCTTCGCGCGGGGCTCTGGCGCGACGACCGTCTCGAAGTCCTCGGCTGTCGTGATCTTGGGGCCGCCCGGGGCGACCTTCTGGCGTCGTTCGCCTTCGGACTCGCCCTCCGGGGCGGGGATCTGCACGAGGATGCCAGCTGCGTCCTCTTCCAGCGTCACGCCGATGGGTCCCCAGCTGGTCTGGGCCGACATGACCGGGTCGAAGAGGCGATCTGCCCAGCGGATGGTCGCTGACGGGTACTGGTTGGCGCGGGTGAGCGCCATGGCGCCGCGGTTGATCTCCTGGTTGTTGGAGACGCTCGCGAGGCGCTCGCCGTTCGTGCCCTCGAGGACGCCGACCAGCTCGTAGTCGCCGCTCTTGTCCTCGCCGACCATCTCTTCGAGCTCCCACCAGAAGAAGGACCCGAGGATCGGCGTCTCCGCCTTGCCCTTGGACAGGTAGGCGACGTCGTCCTGCGAGAACGATTCGGGGTCGATGAGCCCGTCCGCGTACCACTCGCCGAGCGCTTCGACGCCGGCACGGTACTCGCTCGTGTTGGCGGTGAATTCCACGGTCCCGTCGCGGACGATGCGGTGGTCGTTGTTCTCCGGCTGGCCGCCGAGGGCGGTGATGAGGTCGGAGGGGTTGGCGGCGAAGGAGTCGGTTCGGAACGAAAGTGGGACCTCGTCGGCCTTGCCGTTGCCGTTCGGGTCGCGTGTCTTGAACGCCTCGAGCGCAGCCTGGTATTCGTCGATCGTGGTCGGCATCGGGAGGCCCAGGGTGTCGAGCCACTGCTTGTTGATGTAGAGGAAGTTGGGGTACTGGAGGATGCCGAGCTCCTCGACGGAGGGGAGCGTGTAGATGTGCCCGTCGGATGCGGTGAGCGCGGCCCTGATGTCAGGTCGAGCGTCGAGGATGCCGGACAGGGTGGGCGCGTGCGCTGCGATGAGGTCCTCGAGCGGGATGAGGGTGCCGTTCGAGCCGTTCTGGACGATCTCGGAGTCGCTCAGGCCCGAGTTGAAGAGCACGTCCGGGAGCTCGTCTCCGGCCAGCATGAGGTTCTTCTTCTCGGCGTAGACCTGCTCGGGCAGGTTGCGCCAGTCGATCGTGATGTTGGTGTCCGCTGCCCATTGCTGGACGAGTTCCATGGAGGCGTAGTCGGGGGCGAGCGCTGACTTGGTGCCGCCGAACGTGAGACTCAGGGGCTCGGTGACGATGGGCAGCCCTTCGGCGTTGAATCCGTAGTCGGAGGAGAGGTCGGTGAGCTCGCCGCCGCCGCTGCCGCCGGTGCATCCGGTCAGCAGGAGGCCGCTCACGGTCACGAGGGCGATCGAGGTCGCGAAACGTCGCTGTTTCATGTTCGTTCTGTCTTTCTTGTCGAGCGATGGTGGGATGAGGAGCTGTTCAGCTCTTGACGGCGCCGAGAAGGGCGCCCTTGGTGAAGTGCTTCTGCATGAAGGGCAGAACGATGAGCAGCGGCAGGCTCGAGATGACGATCATTCCGTACTTCATGAGCTCGCCCAGGCGCTGAGCGGCGGCGTAGGAATCGACTGCGCCCGTGCCTCCTGCGGAGTTGACCTCCGACTGGATGAGCACGTTTCGGAGGACAAGCTGGAGTGGGTACTTGCTCTCGTCGTCGAGGTAGATGAGGGCGTCGAAGAAGGCGTTCCAGTTCGCGACGAGGTGGATCATGATCATGAGGAAGATGAGGGGCTTCGAGAGCGGGAGCACGATCTGGAAGAAGAAGCGGAAGTCGTTCGCTCCATCGATCTGAGCGGCTTCCCGGAGCTCGCTCGGGACGTTGTTCTCGAAGAAGGCCCTCGCGATGATGAGGTTCCAGACGCCGACCGCGCCGGGGAGCACGACAGCCCAGATCGTGTCCAGCATGCCGAGGTCGCGCACGACGAGGTAGCGGGCGATGAGCCCGCCGTCGATGAACATCGTGAGGATGAAGACGAGCATGAGGACCTTGCGCCCGTACAGGTCCTTCCGCGAGAGCGCGTACGCGCCGCAGAGGATCGACACGACGCTGATGAGGGTGCCGACGCTCGTGTAGAGCACGGAGTTCCCAAAGCCCTGCCAGATGGCCGCGTCCGCGAAGATCCTGGCGTAGCCCTCGAGGGTGAACCCCTGGGGCCACAGCCAAACGTTGCCGTTGAGGATCTCGGCGGGTTCGCTGACGGAGGCGATCACGATGAAGTACAGCGGGTACAGGACGGCGGCGATGGCGAGCAGCAGGGTCCCAACCGCGAAGGTGTTGAAGACCGGGTCTGCCATGCGCTTGCGCCAGGGGTCCCGTCGGCGCGGCACAGGGCGGGGAGCCACCCGGGGTCGCGCGCCGTGGTCGAGCGGCGCGGGTGCATCGGATTGGGGGCGTGAGGCCGTTGAAGTCATGTTCATCACCAGAGAGTCGACTGGCCTGCACGCTTCGCGACCCAGTTGAAGGTCAGGAGCAGCACCATGTTGATGAGGGAGTTGAAGAGGCCGATGGCGGCCGAGTAGCTGAACTGGGCCTGCTTGAGGCCGGCTTGGTACACGTAGGTCTGGATGACCTCGGAGGTCGGCAGGTTGAGGTCGGTCTGCATGAGGAGGACCTTCTCGAAGCCGAGGTTGAAGAGGTTCCCGATCGCGAGGATGAAGAGGATCGTGATGACGGGGAGGATCCCGGGGATGTCGATGTGCCGGATCCGCTGCCATTTGTTGGCCCCGTCGACGCGCGCCGCTTCGTGGAGCGACGGGTCGATGGCGGTCAGGGCGGCGAGGTAGACGATCATCGAGAATCCCGCGTTCTGCCAGATGTCCGAGCCGATGTAGAGGGGCCTGAACCACTCCGCCGAGCCCATGAAGAAGATGGGGTCGCCGCCGAACACCGTGATGGCGTTGTTGACGATTCCGGATCTCGGCGAGAAGAGCAGGTAGATCATGCCGACGACGACCACCACCGAGATGAACGACGGCGAGTAGAGGACGGTCTGCGTGAACTTCTTGAAGCGCTCGCTCTGCAGCTGGTTGACGATGAGCGCCAGGATGATCGGCACGGGGAACGCGATGAGCAGCCCGAGTGCGTTCAGCGTCAGGGTGTTCGCGATGAGCCGCTCGAACTGGAACGAGGTGACGAAGCGTTCGAAGTGCTCGAGCCCCACCCAGGGGCTCCCGGCGAATCCGTCTGCCGGGTTGTAGTTGCGGAAGGCGATCTGCGCGCCGTACATGGGCCAGTACTTGAAGACCAGCACCGAGGCGAGTGCGGGGAGAAGTAATACGTATAACTGCCAGCTCCGCATGGCGCGGCGGACTTCAGTTCTGAAATCTCGTCGCGGGCGGCGCGGCTGCCGGGACTGCCGTGGTTTGCGTGCCGGGAGGGTGATCTTCGTGGTCATGCTTTGGCCTTTGCTACAGACCCGCGAGTCACGACGGTGCACTCGAGTGGGATGTGAAGGGATGGGGAGGATGTCGGTTCGAGGAGCAGGTCGATGGCGGTCCGCGCCATCTGCTCGTAGGGAAGGGCGACCGTGGTCAGGCCGGGGTCGAGGTGGGGCGCGAGCATCTCGTGGTTGTCGAAGCCGATGATGGAGCAGTCGTCTGGCACGCTGAGGCCGAGGGCCTCGAGGGCGCGGTAGGCGCCCCAGGCGGTTCGGTCGTTGCCGCAGAAGATCGCCGTCGGTCGGTCGTCGCCCGCCATGAGCTCCTTCGTGAGTCGCAGGCCATCCTCGACGATTCCGGTGCCGGGGAGGATCCACTCGGGCCTCGGTGAGAGGCCAGCTTCGGTGAGCGCTCGCCGGAACCCGGCGAGGCGTCCGATACCGGCCGGCAGGTCGCTGATCTGGGGCTGGATGTTGATCATCGCCAGCTTCGTGTGGCCCGCGTCGAGCAGCTGGCGCGTTGCCGCGTAGCCACCCATCTCCTCGTCGGGGAACACGCTCGGCACGAGGCCGGCGCGGTCCTGCGCGTTGACGACGACGGTGGGTACTCCGCTGAGTGCCTCGGGGACATCGAGGACCCGGTGGTACATCGAGGCGTAGACGACGCCGCGCACTCGGTAGGACTGCATCATCTCGACGGCGGCCTGCTCGAGTCCAGCGTCGTTGTAGGTGTCGACGGTCAGGATCACGTTGCCGTTCTCCCAAGCGAGGCGCTGTGCGCCTTTCAGGAGCCCGCCGGCGAAGGGGGAGCTGGCCACTTCGTCGGAGATGAAGCCGATCATCTCGGACTCGCCGCTCCGCAGGGTCTTCGCGAAGGCGTTCGTCCGGTAGTCGAGCTCGCGGACCGCTTCCAGAACGCGCTCCTTGGTGGCTTCGGCGACGCGGGAGCCCGCGACGTTGTTGAGCACCAGCGACACCGTGGCCTGCGATACACCGGCGTGCTCTGCCACCTGTGACATCGTCGTCGTCTTGGGGCGTCTCGCCATTGCCCACCTCCTCGTGGATCAGTTAATCGTATAACGCATGCTAGCACGGGGGCGGAGATCCGCAATGGCGGTGTGGAGCAACGACGCACGACATCGGTGCGTGATCGAACCGCGCACGACGCCACCCCTAGATCAGTCGGGTGGCGTCGTGCGCGAGCTGCCGTCCTGCCGTCCTGCCGTCCTGCCGTTCTGGCAGGGTGGCGCGCGCCTCGCTGGGCTGCGCGGGTTACGCGGAGAGCCGCGGGTAGTCGGTGTAGCCGACCGCCCCTTCGCCGTAGAAGGTCGCCGGGTTCGGCTCGTTCTCGGGGTGGTCGCCCTGCCAGCGCTCGACGAGGTCGGGGTTCGCGATCGCGAGGCGGCCGACGGCCACCGCATCCGCGTTGCCCTGGCCGACGAGGTTGAGGGCCTCCTCGCGGGTCGTGACGCTGCTGAAGCCGCTGTTCGCGATGAAGGCGCCGCCGAAGCGGGCCCGCAGGTCCTGCACCAGCGCGCCTTCCGGGTCGGCGTGCAGCACGCTCAGGTACGCGAGGCCGAGCGGGGCGAGGCCATCGGCTACCGCGTCGTAGGTCGCGCGCACGTCGGCTTCGTCCGTCTCGACGACGTCCTGGATGTTGTGGGCGGGTGACAGACGCACGCCGACGCGTCCCGCGCCGATCGCCTCGGCGACGGCTGCCGTCACCTCGACGACGAACCGGGCGCGGGCCGCGGGCGAGCCGCCGTACTCGTCGGTGCGCTGGTTCGATACGGGCGAGAGGAACTCGTGCAGGAGGTAGCCGTTCGCGCCGTGGATCTCGACGCCGTCGAGGCCGGCCTCGATTGCACGCCTGGCGGCATCCACGAACTCCTCGCGGACCTCGGCGAGCTCAGCCGTCGTGAGTGCGTGCGGAACCGGGTAGGGGAGCTTCCCGTTCGGGGTGCGCACCTCGCCGTCGATCGCGATGGCGCTCGGAGCGACGATCCGGTCGGTGCCCGTGATCTCGGTGTGCGAGACGCGGCCGCCGTTCATGAGCTGCATCACGATGCGCCCGCCGCGGGCGTGCACGGCCTCGGCGACACGGCGCCAGCCCTCGGCCTGTTCGGGGGTGACGATGCCGGGCTGGCCCGGGTAGGCGCGCGACTCGGCGCTCGGGTAGGTGCCCTCGGTGATGATCAGGCCAAGGCTCGCGCGCTGCGCGTAGTGCTCCGCGACGAGCTCACCCGGCACGCCTGCAGCGTCTGCGCGGGTGCGGGTCAGGGGCGCCATGACGACGCGGTTGTCGAGCTCGATGTCGCCGAGAGTCAAGGGGGAGAAGAGGTCCACTGGGACTGCCTTTCGGATCGCGGGACCCGCTCATGCGCGGCCCCACAGATCGAACAGCGGACCGCCCGCTCGCATTCCGTGCGGGCGTGTTGCGCGCTCAGGCGGCCCGTGTTCAGGAAGTCCTCGTTCGGGGAGCTCCTCGTTCAGAGGTCCAGGATGCTGGCCCTCACGGAGCTGAGGGCGTGCTGCACGGCGCCGATCGACACGACACCGGCGCCGAGCTCTGAGCGCACGAGTTGCGGCACGGGCAGGTGCAGGAGCGCGGGGAGTTCCTCCCGGGCCGCCGCGATGATGCCGTCGGCGCCCGGCGCGACGCCTCCCGCGATGATGACCCGCTCGGGGTCGAAGAGGCTTGCGACGAGGCCGACGATGCGAGCCAGCACTCCGCCGACTTCCGTGACGACCCGGCGAGCGTCCGGGTCTCCGTCCCTGGCCGCTTCGAGCACGAGCTTGCCGTCGATCTGCTCCGGCCCCACCCGCAGGAGTGCGCTCCCGGGCAGCACGTTCCCGTCGGCGACGGCCGCCCTGGCGAGCCGCGCCGCGCGCAGCCCGAGGCCGTCGACGCCTCCCGCGCCGGCCACGAGGTCGAGGCCGAGCATCTCGCCGACCCCGCCGTGGGCGCCACGGAGCAGTCGCCCATCGACGACGATGCCCGCACCGAAGCGTTCGCCGCTCAGGAAGGTCACGAAGTCGCTGCTCCCGAGGCCGCCACCCACGCTGCCCTCCGCGACGGCGGCGAGCAGGGCGTCGTTCTCGACGCGGATGATCGGGATCTGCTCCTCGAAGACCGTCACGAAGTCCGGGTTGGTGCGCTGCCAGAACCTGTCGACGTGCGTGGGGGAGGTGCCGCGCGCGTCGACGGGCGCTGGGACGCCGATGCAGATCGCCGCGACCTCCTCGAAGGAGTGCCCGGTCACGCCGAGCTGGTCGGTGACGACCCGGCGCAGGAGGTCCCGCCTCGTCTCGGGGGAGTCGGCCTCCGGGTCGACCTCGACCTGGCCGGTGCTGATCGTCGAGCCACGGAGGTTCGACACCGTCGTCGTCAGGTGCTCGCGTCCGGCGTCGACGCCGACGACGACTCCTGCGTCCGCCGCGAACTCGAAGCGGCGCGCGGGTCGCCCCTTCTGGTAGCTGCCGTCCTGTCGCGAGTTGGGGAGCTCGGTGACGAGCCCACACGCGGCGAGCTCGTCAAGGAGGTCGATGATGGTCGACCTCGTGAGGCCGATGCTCATGGCATCCGTCGCGGTGAATGCCTCGCAGCTCCAGGCGTACTCGAGCAGTAGCTGCAGGTTGGCGCGCTTCAGGGGAGGTGGGGTGCTGGGAAGGCTGAACACGGTGTTGACCTTTCGCTGGCCGTGGGTTTACATTACCTCCAGCAGTAAATTTAGACACAAAATTTAGTGTTCGTTTCAATGTCTGGTCAGCGTCCGCAGCGGCCAGCTCAGCCCAAGGGACAACGACGTGCCAACACCTTCGAAACGCTTCCGGCCCCGCGCCCTGCTGCGTGCGCTTGTCGCCGCGCTCGTGATCGCGCTCGCCGGCTCAGGACTCGCAGCCTGCACCAGCACTGGGCCCACCGAGGTGCGCTTCTTCCTGAGCAAGCCGGAAGCCATCCCGTACTTCCGAGAGCTCATCCAGGACTACAACTCCTCGCAGAGCGAGGTGCGAGTCGTCCTCGACACCTCCTCCAACCTGCAGGCCGGGTTCCTTCGCGGCAACCCGCCGGACCTGGGGCTCCTCAACTACAACATGGAGATGGCCCGCTTCATGGAACGCGGCGCGCTCTCAGACCTGTCCGACCTGCCCGAGGCCGACCGCATCCTCCCGGAGATCCAGGGCCTCGTCGACCAGTACGCCAGCTACCCGGGGCGCACGAGCGTGCTGCCCTACTCGGTCATGGCCGCATCCGTCATCTACAACAAGGACATCTTCGAAGAGCAGGGCCTCGAGGTGCCGACCACCTACAGCGAGCTCATCGAGGTCTGCGATCAGCTCAAGTCGGCCGGCATCGACCCGTTCTACGCCACCTTCAAGGACCCGTGGACGGTGAGCCAGGGATGGTTCGACTACACGGTGGGCGGCTCCATCGACGTCGCGGGCTTCTACGACGAGCTCAACGAGCTCGGCACCGACGTCGGACCGGACTCGCCCGTCTCGTTCGAGTCGACCATGACCGACCCGGTCACGCGGATGACGGAGCTCGCCAGCACCTACACGAACGCGGATGCGGGCAGCCGGGGCTACGGCGACGGCAACGTGGCCTTCGCCGAGGGCAAGGCGGCCATGTACCTCCAGGGTCCATGGGCGCTCGGCGAGATCGCCAAGACCAACCCGGACGCGAACCTCGGCATGTTCCCCCTCCCGATGACGGAGAACGCCGACGACCGCGAGGTGCGCGTCAACATCGACCTCGCAGCCTGGATACCGGAGGCCTCAAAGCACAAGGAGGAAGCGCGCGAGTTCCTCCAGTACCTCTTCCAGCCGGAGGTCATCAACGCCTACAACGCGGCCCAGCTCGGCTTCGGCACGACCGTCGACGCCGACCCGGTCACCGACCCGCGGCTCGTCGAACTCCAGCCCTACTACGAGAACGCCGCCTTCTATCAGGGGCCGTCGAAGGCGATCCCGCTGACGATCCCCACCGAGAACTACATGCAGGGACTCGTCACCGGGGGAGCGAGCGTCGACTCGACGCTCAGCACGCTCGACGCCGACTGGGCCCGCCTCGCGCTGCGCCAATGACGGCCAGCCCAACTCGATCAAGAACCGGACCGGAGACACCAATGTCGACCACCATCGAGGCAACCACCACGGAGGCGATCCGCACCGAGGAAGCCGCCCGCGAAGGCAAGAAGATCAGGCCGAGAAGCTCACGTCGCATCGACCGCGTCCACTACCTCTTCCTCGTCCCGACGCTCGTGCTCTTCACGATCGCCATCACCATCCCCGCCGTCATCGGCATCTTCTTCAGCTTCACGAACTCCATCGGCTTCGGCGAATGGAACTTCGTCGGCATCACCAACTACATCGCCATGTTCGGCGACCCCGCCATCTGGCAGAGCTACGGGTTCACGATGGGCTTCGCGGCCGTCACGGTGATCCTCGTCAACGTGCTCGCGTTCCTCCTCGCGATCGGCCTCGTCGCGCGCATCCGCCTCAAGGCTCCGCTGCGCACCGTGTTCGTGATCCCCATGGTCATCTCGGGCATCGTCATCGCGTTCGTGTTCAACTTCCTGTTCTCCAACGCGGTGCCGGCGCTCGGGCAGAGTTTGAACATCCCGTGGCTGTCCGAGAGCATCCTCGCGAACCCGAACCTCGCGTGGATCGGCATCGTCATCGTGACGGCCTGGCAGGCGATCCCCGGCACGCTGCTCATCTACATCGCCGGTCTCCTCGCGGTTCCCGGCGACGTCTACGAGGCGGCCGACCTCGATGGGGCCTCGAAATGGCAGCAGATGCTGCAGATCACGCTGCCGCTCGTCGCCGGCTACGTCGTCATCAACGTGATCCTCGGCTTCAAGAACTTCCTCAACGCCTACGACATCATCGTCGGCCTCACGGACGGCGGCCCGGGCACGTCGACCAGAAGCATCGCCATGACGATCTTCACCGGCTTCAGCGGCGGCGACTACGCCTACCAGATGGCCAACGCGACGTTCTTCTTCGTCCTCGTCGTCGTCATCTCCCTCCTCCAGCTCCGCCTCACCCAGGGAAAGAACCAACTCTGATGGCACTTCAACAGCCCATCGTCAGCCGCGCACGAGTGGCCCCGGCGAGCAGGAACCGTGGCGGACGAGGTCGATGGTCGACGACGATCATCCTGCTCCTCTGCGCCGTGACCGTGCTCATCCCGCTCTACGTGACCGTGGTGACCGCCTTCAAGACCACCTCTCAGGCCGTCAGCGGCAACGTGTTCGCGCTGCCTGCGCCCTTCAGCTTCGACGGATTCGTCGAGGCTTGGAACCTCACCAACTTCCCGCAGGCGTTCAGCGTCTCCGTGTTCATCACGGCGGGCACCGTCGCGGGCGTCATCCTGCTCGCGGCTCTCGCCTCGTACGCCATCACGCGCAACTGGAACAACCGGTTCTTCCGGGGCTCCTTCTACTACCTGCTGGCGGCGATGTTCCTGCCCTTCCCGGCTGTTGCCCTCCCGCAGATCCAGATGAGCGGACTCTTCGGGCTCGACAACCCGGTCGGCGTCATCATCCTCCACGTCATGTTCCAGCTCAGCTTCTCGATCCTGCTCTTCACCGCGTTCCTGAGGTCGATCCCGGGCGAGCTCGAGGAGAGCGCCCGCATCGACGGCGCCAGCACGTGGCAGACGTTCTGGCGGGTCATCTTCCCGCTCCTCGCCCCGATGAGCGCGACGGTCGGCATCTTCGCCTTCCTCGCCTCCTGGAACGACTTCATGATGCCGTCGCTCATCATCTCCGACCCGGCGATGCAGACCCTGCCCGTGGTGCAGAAGATCTTCCAGACCCAGTTCAGCAACAACTACAGCGTGTCCTTCGCCTCCTACCTGATGGCGATGGCGCCGGCGCTCATCGCCTACCTGTTCACGCAGCGGTGGGTCATGGAGGGCGTCACGCAGGGCGCCGTCAAGGGATGACCGCTTCGCGGACGCTGCACGCGCTTCCACAGGAGCATCTCGCGCCCACCGCGAGCTCTCTTGAACCCAGAACCCTTTCTCAGCCACAGACCACCAACAACCCGAGGAATACCCAACTATGAGCTCGACCTTCTCCGCAGAGACCGACGTCCTCACCCGCGCCCGCCCGCAGGACGCCAACTGGTGGCGTCAGGCGGCGGTCTACCAGATCTATCCGCGCAGCTTCGCGGACGCCAACGGCGACGGGCTCGGCGACCTGCCGGGCATCACCGCGAAGGTGCCGTACCTGCAGGCGCTTGGCATCGACGCCGTCTGGCTCAGCCCCTTCTATCCGTCTGAGCTCGCCGACGGCGGCTACGACGTTGCCGACTACCGCAACGTGGATCCCCGCCTGGGCACGCTCGAGGACTTCGACCGCATGGTCGCGGCCCTGCACGGGGCCGGGATCCGCGTGATCGTGGACATCGTCCCGAACCACTCGTCCGACCAGCACGAGTGGTTCCAGGCGGCTCTTGCCGCTGGGCCGGGCTCCCCGGAGCGCGACCGCTACATCTTCCGTGACGGCAATGGGCCGGACGGGGCGGAGGCGCCCACGGATTGGGAGTCGGTGTTCGGCGGACCGGCTTGGCATCGTGTCGAGGACGGCCAGTGGTACTTCCACAACTTCGCGGTCGAGCAGCCCGACTTCAACTGGGCGAACCCCGAGGTGCGGGCCGATTTCCTGCACACCCTGCGGTTCTGGTCAGACCGAGGTGTTGATGGCTTCCGCATCGACGTCGCCCACATGCTGACGAAGGACCTCAGCGGCGAGCTGCCGTCGAAGGCGGTGCTCGACGCGTTGCCCTTCGACGGCAATCACCCCATCATCGACCGCGACGACGTGCACGAGGTCTACGCCGAGTGGCGCAAGGTCTTCAACTCGTACGACCCACCGCGGACGGCCGTCGCCGAGGCTTGGGTCGAGCGTGATCGCCGCCCGCGCTACGCGAGCCCGGAGGGGCTCGGGCAGGCCTTCAACTTCGATCTCCTCGAGGCCGACTTCGATGCCCGCCAGTTCTCGAGCATCGTGACCGACAACCTCGAGCTCGCCGAGCGCTCTGGGTCGTCGACCACGTGGGTGCTGTCGAACCACGACGTGGTGCGTCACGCGACGCGCTACGGACTCCCGCATCCGGAGCGCAGCGAGAAGGGGCACCCGGTCGTGAAGCACGGCTCTGAGTGGCTGCTCTCGGGTGGCGAGCACCCTGTGCTCGACGCGGAGGGTGGGCTGCGTCGGGCGCGCGCGGCGACGCTGTTCACGCTCGGGCTGCCCGGTTCTGCGTACCTGTACCAGGGTGAGGAGCTCGGGCTCCACGAGGTCGCCGACATCCCGGACTCGGACCGCCAGGACCCCACCTTCTTCCGCAACCCCGGCGTCGACATCGGCCGCGACGGGTGCCGGGTTCCTCTGCCTTGGGTTGCCGAGGGTCGATCGTTCGGGTTTGGGGAAGCGGATGCGCACCTTCCCCAGCCCCGATGGTTCGGCGCGTCGGCCGTCGAGCTCCAGGAAGAGGACGCCGGTTCGGTGCTTGCGCTCTACCGGAAGGCCCTCGCGCTGCGGCACGAGCTGCAGAGCGGGGAGGAGCTCGAGTGGCTGCCGAGCGGGAGAGCGGATGTGCTTCGCTTCGCCCGCCCGAACGGCTGGGAGATCGTGACGAACTTCGGGTCCGAGCCGTTCGACCTGGGCGCTGACGCTGGGGTGCTGCTGCGCAGCGACCTCGACAGCGGCACAGACTTGGCGGGCGAGACGACCGCGTGGGTGCGTCGTCCGGCCTAGTCGGGGCTCGGTAGCCGGAGTCCATCGGCGACCATCGGTAGGCGGCGGGAAGTGTGAAGTAGGAAGAAGGAGAGAGCGGGCAGCGCGGAGCGACTCGCGACTCCCACTTGGGTGCGCCCTCGCTCGTCACACGAGCGAGGGCGCACCTCTGCGAGCGCGCCTCTGCGAGCGCGCCTCGTGGAGGCAGCGCGTCGCCCGCGGGTCGCGTCGCCCGGGGTCGCGTCGCCGAGTCAGAACGGTGGCGCGCTGGAGGCGGGGCCGAGCTGCGGCGGCGGGTCTTCTTCAGGGGCCGAGCGCTCACTCGAGTTGGGCCCTGGGTGCTCGTCCGCTGGTCTGAAGAGTTGATCGGTGGGTCTGAAGGTGGGGCCGTGGGGTTCGGGGTGGTCTGTGTAGGTTTTTCCGCTTGGGGTGGTCCATTCGAGGGTGCCGCCGTCGAGTTGGGTGACGGTCCAGGCGGTGTGGTGCTTGACGATGTGATGGTTTTTGCAGAAGTCGCTGAGGTTCCAGATGGCGGTTTCGCCGCCGTATTGGTGGTCGATGGTGTGGTCGAGTTCGCAGTTCGTGGCGGGTTGGCGGCAGCCGATGAAGCGGCAGTGGATGTCGCGGGCTTTTAGGAAGGCGCGCATGGCCGCGGTGGGGGTGTAGGAGTCGACGGCTTGGATTGCTCCGGTGATGGGGTGGGTGAGGAGGCGGATGAAGGCGGGTGCGGTCGCGGCGAGGTGTTTCGCGTCTTCGATGGGCATGGGGGACATGCCCTCGAGCAGCGCCGGTGCGCGGCGAGGGTGGCCATCTCTGTCGGCTTCGGTCGGGCCTCCGCCTCCGCCTCCGCTGCCGTCCGCGCCGGTGTCGGTGTGGGTGTGGGTGTGGGTGAGGAGTGTCGTGATGGGGATGCTGAGCTGGACGGTGGCTTGAATGCCTTTCGCGGCGCTCGAGATGGTGGGGTCGCTGGTGAGGAGCAGGTCCGCGATGACGTCGGACATGACCTGGTCGAGGGTGCGCTCGTCGAGCGCTGCCGCGTCTCCGATCTCGCTGCTCTCGGGGGTCTGCATGCCCGGCTTGGGGCGGGCTCTGATGATGGCTTTGCTCTGCTTGCGTGCGCGGTCGCGGATGGCGTGCGCGACGAACGAGCTCATGAGCACGCGCAGGATGCTCATGCCGTCGCCGAGGTCCTCGACGCTCACGCGGCGCCGTTGCTTCGCGCGTTCGTGGCGTTGGTCGATGGACTCCCCGGTGAGCTCTTCCGCGACGCGCTCGGCCGCGTGCTGCAGCGCTGCCGGCGGGAGCGGCTCCCGGCGGCAGCGTTCCAGCATGAGCTGGACGAACTCGCCCCGCCGGTGGGTCTGCTCGGCCGGGTCGTCGTGGTTGATCTTCAGGCCGGTCTCGACGAGCTTGTGCACCTGCGCGGGGGTCACGAGATTGCTCTCGAGCGCGAGGGCGAGGGCCGGGAACTCGCGCAGCGTCACGGATGCTGACGAGAGGTGTCCCTGGGCGGTGCCGGCGGCGAGCTTCACGAGCAGGCCGACCTCGTTCGCGATCGATCGCACGTGCATGGCCGATTCCGCGCACCCCTCAGCGACATCGAGGGCGTGCCCGAAGTCGTACGCGGCCACGTGGGCTCGCAGCTGCAGGGCGGCGCCGGCCGCGAGCATCGCCGCGGCTGCTTCCTCCATCGCGAGAATCTCGGACCGTCGAGCCGCGACAGAAGCCGGGTCCGAAGGGTCGAACCCCGGATCGGCCACGTCGTTGCTGCGGTGCTGTTGCATGGACCCTAGTCTACCGGACCGGTCCGATTGTCGGGAGGGTCGTGCATAACTTTTTCAGGCTCCCGAAGCCATATGCGGGCACTCATGGGAGATATCTCCAGAAACGGCAGGCACTCAGCTTGGCTGATATTCGTAGCTGTGTACGATTAGCCGCCCTGTGAGCACGTGAAATAGCGTTCACAAAATTTTAGTGAGGCGGAAGCTGATCCCGATGGGAATGCTCACGAAGGCCCCGCGACCCGCCGACGCCCCGACCCGTGCCATCACGGGCGCGCGCCCACCTCGCGCGCCCACCTCCGTGCCTACTCCCGTGCCGGTTCAGCCAGCAGCTCTCGGAGCGCGGTCAGCATTCGCGGGGCCTGGAGGCCTCGTCCGCGAGGAGTGACTCCGAGAGCTCCCAGAGCCTGCGAGCGGCATCAGGGTCGACGGCGTGCGGGACGACGCCGTGCACGCCGTCGGTGACCTCCTCGACCAGCTGCGCCGGGTGGCAGTCCTCGTAGTAGGCCGGCGTGCCGGGTCCGAGCTCGGCGCGGGTTGCGACGTACACGGACGTCGCGGCGCCCTGCTCGGGTGTCTTGGTCGGGAAGCGTCGCTTCATGTCGGCGAGCACCTCGGGGTCCCAGTGTCGCTGCAAGTTCGTCCAGATCCCTCCGGGCATGAGCGCCGCGGCCGTGATGCCGCGGTCGGCCCAGCGCCGCGTCGCCTCGAGCGCGAAGAGCACGTTCGCGGTCTTCGACTGCCCGTAGGCGAGCCCGGAGTCGTAGTCGTCCCCGACGAAGAAGGGGTCGTCGAAGCGGATGCCGCTCGAGGCGTGCCCGCTCGAGCTCACGACCACGACGCGCGCGTTCCCCGCCTCGGTGAGGGCGGGCAGCAGCGCATTGGCGAGCGCGAAGTGCCCGAGGTGGTTGACGGCGAACTGCAGCTCCCAGCCGCCCGGGGTTCTGAGCTCCGGGGTGTGCATGATGCCGGCGTTGTTCACGAGCAGGTGCAGGGGCCCGGTCCAGGCCTGGGCGAGCCTCTGCACGGTCGCGAGGTCGGCGAGGTCCAGGTGCTCGACGCGCACGTCCGGGTTGCCGGTGGATGCGCGAATGTCGGCCGCGGTGCGCTCGCCGGCGTCGAGGTCGCGGACGGCGAGCGTCACCGCCGCACCCGCCGAGGCGAGCGCGCGGGCCGTCTCGACGCCGATGCCGGAGCTCGCGCCCGTCACGAGCGCGGTCCTGCCGGTGAGGTCGACACCCTCGACGACGTCGAGGGCCGTCGAGCTCGCATCGAACTGGGGCGTGCCGAACGCGGGCGTCGTCTGGGGTGTCATGACTCGTTCCTATCAGCGCGCCGTGACGAGACCCTGACCGTTTCGGAGTGCGCCCGTCAGTCGTCGGCGCGCGGAACGGCGACGACGCGGACGCTCCCGCCCGGGACGGTGTCGTCGGAGCTCACCGCCCTGTCGGCGAGGAGGTCGTGCCCGGCGATGCCCGCGCCCGCATCCAGCGCCCCGTGGTTGATCTGGAACACGTAGTCGGTGCCGTCGCCGTGGCGCACGACGGTCTCGAGGTCGCTGATCGGTGAGTATGGGGAGTCGGCGCTGTCGAGTACGGCCGTGACGAACCCGTCGAGGTCTGCACCGTCGAGCGCGGTGGAGAGGTACCAGGCGGTGCCCTCTCCGAAGCTGTTCCGGGTGATCGCCGGTCGGCCCGCGCCGGGCCCGTCGGCGAAGTCGGTGACGCTGTGTGCGCCCTGGAGCTCGATGTCGTCGCTCCAGACACGGCCTATCGATCCGTCGGCGAGCGTCGTCCGCTCCCCGGCGCGCAGGGGGAGGAACTCCTCGATGACAAGTCCGAGCACGTCGCGGAGCTGCCCCGGGTATGGGCCGGTCGGCACGTCGTCGTTGCTCGAGACGATGCCGGAGAAGTAGGAGAAGGCGAGCGTGCCGCCTCCTGAGGCGTAGTCGCGGAGGTTGGCGGCGGCGTCGTCCTCGATGAGGTACAGGGAGGGGGCGAACACGACGTCGTAACCGGTGACGTCGGCGGCGGGGTGGACGAAGTCGACCGTCACGCCGCGGCGCCAGAGTGCCGAGTAGAACGCTTCGACCCGTTCCCGGTGGTCGAGGTCGACGGACGGCCGCCAGTCGAGGTCCTGCGCCCAGAAGGAGGTCCAGTCCCAGGCGATCGCGACCCGAGCGTGCACTCGGGACCCGAGGATCGGGGCGAGGGCGGTCAGGTCGGCTCCGAGCGCGACGGACTCGCGCCACTTCCGCGATGCCTCGCCGGCCTGGGGGATGAGGGCGGAGTGGAACTTCTCTGCGCCCTTCTGTCCTGCCCGCACCTGGAAGAACAGCACCGCGTCGGCGCCACGGGCCGCGTGTGCGAGGCTGTTGCGCCGCATCTCGCCCGGGCGCTTGGCGATGTTGCGGGGCTGCCAGTTCACGGCGGAGGTCGAGTGCTCCATGAGGATCCACGGCTTGCCTCGGGCGAGTGAGCGTGTCAGGTCGGCGGCGCGTGAGAGCTGGATGTGGTTGTCGTCCTGCTCGGCGGTGAGGTAGTGGTCGTTGGCGACGATGTCGACCTCGTCGGCCCACTGCCACAGGTCGACGCTCGGGCAGATGCCTGCCATGAAGTTCGTGGTGATCGGCTGCGGGGCGTGCTCGCGGATCACGTCGCGTTCGGCCTTGAAGCACTCGAGCAGCGCCGCCGAGCTGAAGCGATGGAAGTCGAGGCGGTGGGCGGGGTTGCTCGCCGTTCCCGAGGTGCGAGGGGCGTCGATCTCGTCCCAGGAGCCGTAGCGCTGTCCCCAGAAGTTCGTGCCCCAGGCCGCGTTGAGGGTGTCGAGTGTGGCGTAGCGGTCCTGCAGCCAGGCGCGGAACGCGGTGACGGAGGCGTCGTCATAGCTCTCCGTGATCGGGGCGCCGTACTCGTTGTGCACGTGCCAGAGCACGACTGCCGGGTGCTGCGCGTAGCGTTCTGCGAGCTTCGCCGCGATGGCCGTCGCCGCGAGGCGGTATTCCGGGGAGCTTGGGCTGACGATGCCGCGCGAGCCGAAGGCCAGGGGGACGCCGTCGCGAGTGACGGCCCTCGTGTGCGGATACTTCCGGTAGAACCAGGCGGGCGGGGAGGCGGTCGGCGTCGCGAGGTCGACGTCGATACCGGCGGCGTGGAGCAGCCCGATGATCTCGTCGAGCACCGTGAAGTCGTAGACGCCCTCCTCTGGCTCGATGAGGGCCCACGAGAAGATGCCGATGCTGACGAGGTTGATGCCGGCGTCGCGCATGAGGCGGATGTCCTCGTCCCACACTTCACGAGGCCACTGCTCGGGGTTGTAGTCGCCGCCGAAGCGGATCTTCTGGGGGCCGGGCATCCACGTCGATGTGTTCACCCGAGAGAGCTTACGTCATCGTAAATCAGACGCGCCATTGACTTACGAAAGTGAAAGTGGCTGAATCGGTGCATGACCGACGAATCGCGCCCCGCCTACGAGGCCGCCCCCGACCGGTACGAGCGGATGCGCTACAGCCGTTCCGGACGGAGCGGGCTGAAGCTCCCAGAGCTCTCCCTCGGCCTCTGGCACAACTTCGGGCGGGAGCGGCCCCTCGAGACGCAGCGGGCGATCCTGCGCCGGGCGTTCGACCTCGGCATCACCCATTTCGACCTGGCGAACAACTACGGCCCGCCGCCCGGCTCGGCCGAGGAGAACTTCGGCCGGATCTTCGCGCAGGACCTCGCCGCCCACCGCGACGAGATCCTCGTCTCCTCGAAGGCGGGCTACGCCATGTGGTCGGGGCCATACGGAGAGTGGGGGTCACGCAAGAGCGTGCTCGCCTCGCTCGACCAGTCGCTCGGCCGCCTGGGCCTCGACTACGTCGACATCTTCTACTCGCACCGATTCGACCCGGAGACGCCGCTCGAGGAGACGATGGGGGCACTCGCCACGGCGGTCGACTCCGGACGGGCCCTCTACGTCGGCGTCTCGAACTACGACCCCGCCCAGACGCGCGAGGCGGCGCGCCTCCTCGCGGGCCACGGCATCCCGCTCACCATCCACCAGCCCAGGTACTCGATGTTCGACCGCCACATCGAGCGGGGCCTGCTGCCCGTGCTGGATGAGGTCGGGGCCGGCGGGATCGTGTTCTCGCCGCTTGCGCAGGGGCTCCTCACCGACCGCTACCTCGGTGGTGACGTGCCGGAGACCTCGCGGGCCGCGACGTCCAGGTTCCTGTCTGCCGATGGAATCGACGCCGAGTACCTCGCCCGGGCCCGCGCGCTGAACGACATCGCGGCGGGGCGCGGGCAGACGCTGGCGCAGCTCGCGCTGAGCTGGGTGCTCCGGCACCCGCAGGTGACGAGCGCGCTCATCGGCGCGTCGAGCGTCGGGCAGCTCGAGCAGAACGTGGCCGCGCTGGAAGCGCCGGCGCTGACCGAGGCCGAGCTCGCCGCGATCGAGCCCTTCGCCGTGGATGGCTCCGTCTAGCGTCTGGCCGAACGCCGGGGCTCGCTTCAGCTGGCGTCGGCTGTCGTCCCGAAGAGCTCGCGTGCGAGCTTCGCGATGACACGGACCTTGGCGCTCGGCTTGACTTCGGAGAGGCGCACGAAGCAGACGTCGAGGGGCGCGACCTTCTCGGCGATCGGCACCGAGACGAGTTCGCCTCCGTCGTAGGTCTGCGGCATCTCCGGGCGGTGGTTGAGGATCGAGAACCCGTGCCCGCGCGCGACGAGCGAGCGAACGGTCTCGTAGCTCCTCGAGCTGTAGCGCACGGCGGGGTGCACGCCCGCGTCGGCCAGCATGCCGAGGAAGTAGTCGCGCGAGTGGGCGATGTCGAGGAGGATCAGGTCCTCCTCGGCGAGCTCCGCCAGCTTGATCCGCTTCCGCTGCGCGAGGTGATGGTCGACGGGCAGGATGATGTGCGGCGGCGACGCGTACAGGTGGTCGAACGTGAGGTCGTGCACCGCCCCGAAGTCGTAGGCGATCGCCCCCTCCACCGAGCCGTTGAGGAGGAGCTCGACCGTGCCGTCGACATCGGCCTCGATGATCTCGATCTGCAGCTCGGGGTGCTCCTCCTTGACCCGGGAGATGAGCCTGGGGAGCACGAAGGGGGCCAGCGTGACGAAGCAGGCGAGGCGCAGGGTCCCGCGCACGGAGGTGTGGTGACCGCGCACGTTGTCGGCGACCTCGTCGACCTGGGCGAGGAGCGGCTGCGCGTCGCGGAGCAGCTGCGTGCCCGCATCCGTCAGTGCAAGTCCCTTGCTGCGCTGGCGGATGAAGAGCTGCACGCCGAGCGACCGCTCGAGCTGGGCGATGGCGGTCGAGACGGCCGACTGCGCGACGTGCAGGTCGAGGGATGCCTCGGTCATCGACTGCTTGGTCGCGGCGGCGACGAAGTACTGCAGCTGGGTGAGGGTCATGTCGAAGCGGCTGGATCTTGCCATGCACGGATGGTATCTCGACTGATGATGTGAGCGACGCTGAAGTTCACTAATTCTGATGCGGTTCTGGAAGGTCGAGAAGCCCTCGTGCCCCGACATTCCCGGCGACGGCGGACCCACATCAAGAGATTCGATGGACTGCCTCGGCAACGCATATTTGCCGCCACTTCCGCGGTGGGGTTTGGTGGGAGTCACTCGGGGCGGACGACGTGGCTGCCCAGCGATCAGGTGCTTCCGGCTTCGGCCGGGGTGTGGCTCGCGAGCGAGTTTCTTCGCCAGCATGGAGGTTCGTATGTCGTTCCAGGAGACGGAAGTGCTCGTCGTGGGTGCCGGCCAGGCCGGAGTCGCGATGAGCGAGCACCTGACGAGACGTGGGGTGCCGCACCTCGTGATCGAGCGGGAGCGCGTCGCCGAGCGGTGGCGGACGGGCCGCTGGGATTCGCTCGTCGCCAACGGGCCGGCCTGGCACGACCGGTTCCCGTCGATGGAGATCGAGGGCGTCGCGCCTGACGCGTTCGCGACCAAGGACCAGATGGCCGACTACTTCGAGCAGTACGCGGAGCGCTTCGGCGCCCCGGTCCGCTGCGGAGTCGAGGTCACCGAGGTGCGCAGGCGCGAAGGCGTTCCCGGCTTCCACGTGCAGACGAGCGAAGGCCAGATCGATGCGCGCTACGTCGTGGCCGCCACCGGACCATTCCAGCGGCCCGTGTTCCCGGCGATCGTGCCGGCCGAGACCGGCATCGAGCAGCTCCACTCGAGCGCGTACCGCAACCCGGAGCAGCTGGCCGACGGCGCGGTCCTCGTGGTCGGCGCAGGCTCCTCCGGCGTGCAGATCGCCGATGAGCTGCGCCGCTCCGGCCGGGAGGTCTTCCTCTCCGTCGGCCCCCACGACCGCCCGCCGCGTGCCTACCGGGATCGCGACTTCGTCTGGTGGCTCGGCGTGCTCGGCAAGTGGGAGGCCTCGGCGCCGCCTCGCGGCGCGGAGCACGTGACGATTGCCGTCAGCGGCGCGAGAGGCGGGCACACGGTCGACTTCCGTGCGCTCGCGGCGAGCGGCATCACGCTCGTCGGTCGCACGAACAGCTGCGAGGGCGGGGTCATCAGCTTCGGGCCGGACCTGGCCAAGAACATCGCCGACGGCGACGCCAACTACCTGTCCGTCCTCGACGAGGCGGATGCGTTCATCGAGCGCAACGGGATGGACCTCCCGGAGGAGCCGGAAGCGCGCGTCTTCGGTCCCATCCCGGAGTGCGTCGAGCATCCGCTCGCGCAGCTCGACCTGGCTGAGGCAGGCATCACCTCGATCATCTGGGCGACCGGCTTCGCCGTCGACTACAGCTGGCTGCCGGTCGAGGCCGTGGACGAGCACGGTCGCCCCAAGCAGCAGCGTGGCGTCTCGACGGAACCCGGCATCTACTTCCTCGGCCTGCCGTGGCAGTCCCGGCGCGGCTCGAGCTTCATCTGGGGCGTCTGGCACGACGCGAGCTACGTCGCCGACCAGATCATGATCCAGCGCGGCTACGCCGACTACCGCGCGGAACCGAGCACCAGCAGCACCCCCGTCCCCGCCTCGATCGGAGCTTCGCGATGACCACGCACACCCGCATCCGCCCCTTCAACACGAAGGTCACCTATCCCGAGCAGAACCTCGACAACGATCTCTGTCAGGCGGTCGTGGCCGGCGGAGTCGTCTACCTGCGCGGGCAGATCGGCCAGGACCTGGAGTCGCGCGAGTCCGTCGGGATCGGCGATGTCGAGGCGCAGGCGGAGAAGGCGATGGCGAACATCGCCATGCTGCTCGACGAGGCAGGCTCGTCGCTCGACGACATCGTGAAGGTGACCGTCTACATCATCGACCCGCGCTACCGGGAACCCGTCTATCGCGTCATGGGGCGGTGGCTGAAGGGTGTGCATCCCGTGTCGACCGGCATCGTGGTGAGCGCCCTCGCGCGCCCCGAGTGGCTCGTCGAGATCGACGCGACGGCTGTCATCAGCACGCCGGCGGACGGGGACGCCCAGTGACCTTCTCCATCGTGGCCAGAGACGAGACGGGAGCCTTCGGCTCCGCGATCTGCTCGTCGTCGCCCGCTGTGGCCGCGCGATGCGCGCACCTCGCCGATGGCGTCGGTGCTGTCAACTCGCAGAACGTCACCGACCCGAGGCTCGGACCGATCCTGCTCGAGGCGCTGCGCACGGGCGCGTCGGCTCCGGAGGCGATCGACACCGTGACCGCGCAGACGGAGCACATCGAGTACCGGCAGCTGCTGGTCGTGGATGCGGCTGGCAGGTCTGCCGTCTACTCGGGCGGCCGGGCGCTCGGCATCTTCGGCGACAGCCAGGGCCAGGGGGTCGCCGCGGGCGGAAACATGCTCGCAGCGGCCACGATTCCAGACCTCATGGTGGCCGCCTTCAGCAGTGCCGAGGGCGAGCTGGAGGAGCGGCTGCTCGCTGCGCTGCGTGCGGCCATCGCGGCCGGCGGCGAAGCTGGGCCCGTGCACTCGGCGGGGCTCTCCGTGGTTCGGGCCGCCGGCTGGCGGGTGACCGACCTTCGGATCGACTGGACGGACGCCGACCCCGTCGCCGAGCTTGGCGACCTCCTCGAGGTCTGGCTGCCGCAGCGCGACGACTACGTCTCCCGCGGCATCGACCCGACTGCGGCTCCTTCCTATGGGGTGCCCGGAGATGAGTGACCTCACCGTGGAGGACGCCAAGCGCCGCGCAGACGAGCGCGTCTCGGAGGCGGCGCCGTCGCTCATCGCGCTGTCCGAGCGACTGCACGCCAACCCGGAGACCGCGTGGCAGGAGCACCAGGCTGCCGCGTGGGTCGCGACGGCGCTGGAGGATGCGGGCTTCGCGGTACAGCGCGCCTACCTCGGCTTCGCGACGGCCATCCTCGCCGAGTACGGCACGGGGCCGCTCAAGATCGGCATCATGGCCGAGTACGACGCCCTCCCGGGGCTCGGGCACGCGTGCGGCCACAACCTGATCGCGGCCTCCGCAGTCGGGGCGGGCCTCGCGCTCCTCCCGCTCGCCGAGGAGCTCGGCGTGACGGTGCGCGTCTACGGGACACCCGCGGAAGAGGGCGGCGGAGGAAAGATCGAGCTCATCGAGGCCGGAGCGTTCGCCGACCTCGACCTCGCGATCATGGTGCATCCTGCCCCCGTCGACGTCGCCGAGGCGAGGCCGTTCGCGGTCTCCCACAGCCACATCACCTACGAGGGGGTTTCGGCGCACGCCGCGGCGTATCCGGACGAGGGCGTCAACGCGAACGACGCGTTCCTCATCGCGCAGCTCGCGCTCGGGCTGCTCCGACAGCAGCTGCCCGCCGACACGCGCGTGCACGGTATCCAGACGGTCGGTGGGTTCGCGCCGAACGCGATCCCCGAGCACACGGAGGGGCGCTGGTACGTGCGCGCCAACACGCTCGAGGAGCTGCACCGGCTCGAGGAGCGCGTGAACCGCTGCTTCGAGGCGGGGGCGCTGGCGAGCGGCAGCACGCTGCGCATCGAGCCGGAGAGCAAGCCATACGCGGAGTTCCGGACCGACGAGAAGGCGCTGGCGGCGTACACGGCCAACGCGATCGCCCGCGGTCGGGTCTTCGCCGACCCGTCGACTGCAGGTCGCATGAACCGCGCCTCCACCGACATGGGCAACGTCTCGCAGCTCGTCCCCGCGATCCACCCGTACATCGGCGTCGACTCGCTGCCTTTCGCCAATCACCAGAAGGAGTTCGCAGCGGCCTGCGTCGGGCCCGCCGCCGAGCGTGCGCTGGTGGATGCGTCGGTGCTGATCGCCTGGACGGTCATCGATGTCGCGTCCGCCGCAGCATCCGCGTCCCGCTCGGACGGCCTCGGCGAGGGCTGACGCCCCGCCTCGCTCATGAGCACCATGGTGAGGGGCCTCCCGCGGACCGAGGGGCAACGACCGGGAGCCTCCTGGTGGGTGCACCACGCGGTCATGCTCGTCGCGATGATCCCGTGCCTCGTGAGTGCGCACGAGCCGATGCTGCACGTCGGGGGAGCGGTGCTGATCTACCTGCTCTGCATGGCGACCGCCCGTCGATGCCGGAGGGACGGCCAGCACCTGCCGGCCCTCGTGGACGAGCTGGCCATGCTCGCGCTGCTCGTGGCTGGCTTCCTCGCGGGCCACGCCGGCGAGGCGACCATGGCGTCGTCGCACCACGGGGGCCAGGGGAGCGTGCAGCTCGCGCACCTCATCGCCGCCGCGACGGCGTTCGCCTGGCTGACGGCACGCGGGCTGCTGTGGCGAGACCTCGCCATGGGTCCGCGGCTCGGGCAGGTGTCGTTCGCCGTCAACGCGACGATGGTGGCCTGGATGCTCGTGGCGACGCTCGCCGGGTGAGCCTGCCTGCGACAACGTCGGCATCGAAGATGCAGATGCAGTAGATCGAAATCGTGTGCTTGGTAGATGTGCCGACGTGACGCAGTGTGGATGCACCACCGACAGCGATGTCGCTCCGCCACGCGCGGGTCGACGACACCGCTGAGCATTCCAGAGCACGACCCGAGTGCCCCCGACGAATGGAGACGCAGATGGAAGAGCCCACCTCGATCGACTGGCACGCCCGCGCCCAGTCCCTCACGCCAGATGGGCGCCTCTTCATCGACGGCGTCCGCGCCCACGCGTCGGACGGCGCCGTCGTCTCCAGCATCAACCCCGCGACGGCCCAGGCGTTCGCCGCAGTCGCCGCCGGGACCACGCAGGACACCGAGCGAGCCGTCGCGACGGCCAGGGCCTCGTTCGAGGCCGGCACGTGGAGCGGCCTCGCCGCCGCCGACCGGGGCCTGATCATGCAGCGCTGGGCGGACCTCGTCGAGCTCCGCGCCGAGGAGTTCGCCCTCCTCGAGACCCTCGACATGGGCAAGCCGATCGGGCAGTCCATGACCGTGGATGTTCCCGGGTCCGTCGCGACCATCCGCTGGTACGCGGAACTCGCCGACAAGCTCGGCGACGAGGTGCCATCGACGCCCCCTGGCTCGACTGCCGTCGTCTCGCGCGTGCCGCTCGGCGTCGTCGCCGCCATCACGCCGTGGAACTACCCCATGGAGATCGCCTGCTGGAAGATCGCGCCCGCGCTCGCGGTCGGGAACAGCGTCGTCCTGAAGCCGGCCTCCGAGTCGTCGCTGACCGCGCTCCTGCTGGCGGAGCTCGCCGTCGAGGCAGGGGTGCCCGCCGGTGTCCTGAACGTCGTCACGGGCTCCGGCCGCGTGGTCGGCGAAGCCCTCGCACGGCACCGTGGCGTCGACGCCCTGACTTTCACCGGATCCACTGCGGTCTCGAAGCGACTGCTCGTGGCGTCCGGCGAGAGCAACATGAAGCGCCTCTCGCTCGAAGCTGGCGGCAAGAGCGCGAACCTCGTGTTCGCCGACGTCGAGTCGGTCGAGCTCGCCGCCGAGAAGGCGGCCTTCGGCGCCTTCTACAACCAGGGCGAGGTGTGCTCGGCGAACTCCCGCATCTACGTGCAGCGCCCCGTGCTCGACGCCTTCATCTCCGCCTTCCAGCTCGCCGCCAGCTCCTACGCTCCCGGGGATCCCCTCGACTGGTCGACCGGCGGCGGCGCGCTCGTGAACGAGTCCCACACGGACGACATCGAGCGTGCCGTGGATGCTGGACGCTCCGCTGGCGACATCCTCTTCGGCGGCGAGCGCATCGAGCGCGGAGCGTCGCGGGCGTTCTACGCGCCCACCGCGGTGGCAGGCCTCGACGCGAAGCACCCGCTGGTCGTCGACGAGCTCTTCGGGCCCGTCGCCACCATCATCGCCTTCGACGACGAGGACGACGCCGTCCGCCAGGCGAACGACTCCGCCTACGGCCTCGCGGCCTCGGTCTGGACCTCGAACTTCGCCAGGGCGCACCGTGTCGCCGACCGGCTCGTCGCAGGAACCGTCTCGGTCAACACCGTCGACGCGCTCGGCCTCACGACGCCGTTCGGCGGCTTCCGCGAGTCCGGGTTCGGGCGCGACCTGTCCCGCCACGCGATCGACAACTACGTCGGCCTCAAGACCACCTGGTTCCAGCACGGCTGAACCGCGTGCCGCACCCCGACCGCGCAACGGTCGAGTGGTGCTTCCGATCTCCGACGGGGAGAGTCCCCGTCGTTCCGCGCGAGGAGGCGCTCATGACCACAACAGAACCCCTGCACACCACGGGTCAGCGGGTGTCGCACCTCGACGAGGTCCGGCATCCGCTCGACCCGCTCACCGCCACCGAGATCGAGCGCGGCCGTTCCATCCTCGAGGCCGAAGGGCTCCTCACCGAGCAGAGCCGGTTCCCGAGCGTCATGCCCGTCGAGCCGGACAAGGAGTTCGTCCGCGGCTTCACCGAGGGCGGCCCGCTGCGCCGCCGCGTCGAGTACGTCGTGCTCGAGACGGACACGGGCGTCTCCACCGAATACGTCGTCGACCTGGACGCCGGCGTCATCGCATCCCGTGACGTGGTGGCAAGCGGGGAGTTCCCCTACGGGCAGCCCGCCTACCTCTTCGAGGAGTACGACCGCGCGATGGAGATCGCCAAGTCGAGCGAGGAATGGCAGGCCGCGATGCGCCGCCGCGGCCTCGAGGATCGCATCGAAGACGCGTTCTGCTCCCCGCTGGCCCCCGGCTACTTCGGCTACGAGGACGAGATCGGGCGAAGGATGATCCGCTCCCTCACCTTCCTTCGCGACCACCCGGACGACGTCGCCTGGGCGCACCCCGTCGAGGGCCTGCTCGTGACGATCGACCTCACGACCGGGAAGGTCGTGAGCGTCTTCGACGAGGGCGACGTCGTCACCGCGGCGACCTCAGGGCGCTACGACGACGAGCACGTGGGGCCTGCGCGATCCACGCTCAAGCCCATCGAGATCACGCAGCCGGAAGGCCCGAGCTTCGCCGTCGACGGCTCCCTCGTCGACTGGGAGGGGTGGCAGTTCCGCGTCGGCTTCAACGCGCGGGAGGGGCTCGTCCTCAACCAGCTCAGCTTCCTCGACGGCGAGGAGCGCCGGCCGATCATGTACCGCGGCTCCGTTCCCGAGATGATCGTGCCCTACGGCGACACCTCCCGGAACCGGTACTGGATCAGCTACTTCGACGCCGGCGAGTACTACCTCGGCAAGAGCGCCAACTCGCTTGCGCTCGGCTGCGACTGCCTCGGCGTCATCCACTACTTCGACGGCATGAGCCACGACGACCACGGACACGCCATGCGCGTGCCCCAGGTGATCTGCATGCACGAGGAGGACGCGTCGATCCTCTACAAGCACACCGAGTTCGGCTACGGAACGGATGTGCGTCGGCAGCGGCGCCTCGTCATCTCCTACATCGCCACGGTCGGCAACTACGACTACGGCTTCTACTGGCACCTGTACCTCGACGGCACCATCGAGGTCGAGGCGAAGGCGACCGGGCTCGTGTTCAACGGCTCGGGAGTGCCAGGGGCGTCCGAGGCGCACCGGCTGGAGATCGCGCCGGGGCTGTTCGCGCCGGTGCACCAGCACATCTTCTGCGCGCGACTCGACATGGAAGTCGACGGACCGGACAACTACGTCGACAGGTCGGAGGTGCGACGCATCCCGATGGGGGAGCAGAACCCCTACGGCAACGCCTTCACGTGGGCTCGCGAGCGGATCGAGACCGAGGGCGGCTTCGACGACGACCGCTCGGTGCGACGGACCTGGCACATCGGGTCGAACGCGCGCCGCAACGCGATCGGCAAGTCGACCGAGTACGAGCTGCTCGGCGAAGGGTGGCCGACGCTGCTCGCCGACCCCGACTCGAGCGTTTACCAGCGAGCGACCTTCGCCGCCCACAACACGTGGGTCACGAAGTACCACGAGGACGAGCGCTGGCCGGCCGGCAAGTACCCGAACCAGCACGCGGGCGGCGCGGGGCTTCCCGCATATGTCGACGATGCCGAGTCCGTCGACGGTGGAGACATCGTCGTCTGGCACTCCTTCGGTCCCACGCACCTGCCGCGCCCGGAGGACTTCCCGATCATGCCCGTCGACATCTACCGTCTCCAGCTGAAGCCGTACGGCTTCTTCGACCGCAACCCGGCGCTGGATGTGCCCGACTGGGCGACACGAGGGGCTGGCTCCTGCTGCTCGCACAGTGCGGAGCGCAGGTACGGCCGCATGCCCGCCGAGTAGGCCAGGAACGACTCGAAGGTGCGCCGCGCGGAGATCCGCGTGGCGCACCTTCGCGTGTGGGCCGAGAGCCGGGGCCGACGCCGAGGGTCGGGGCGAACACTGAGAAGCGGCGCTGACACCCAGAAGCGGCGCTGACACCGATAATCGGGCCAGGAGCGAGTGCACTCGCTCCGGGCCCGATGTCCTTCTCCGTGCGGGGTTAGCTTTTGGCGACGGCCCCTGGAGCGGTGGAGTCCACCGCGACGGGCACGCTCACGAGGTCGCCATCGTCCCGCTTCGTCACCTTGACGAGCACCAGGTAGGCGACCGCGCTGACGACGAAGCCGACGATCCACGCGACATCCACGTTGCCGAGGGGAGCCGCGAGCGGGCCCGTGTAGAACGCGGAGATCATGAACGGTGCCTGCGCGAGAAGGCCGAGCGCGTAGGTGCCGAGGCCGACGGCGTTCCAGCGACCGTAGCGTCCGCCGTCGCGCTGGAAGAGCTCATCGACGGCGTACTCGCCCTTTCGGACGATGAAGTAGTCGACGAGGTTGATGGCGGACCAGGGGATGAGCACGTAGAGCAGGAGCGCGACGAAGCCCTGGAAGACGACCATGAAGTCGGAGTCGCCGGCCATCGCGCCCAGCGTGGCGATGACGCCGCAGATGATCGTCGCCGTCACTCGGGTGCGGCTCGTGATCGTGATGCGGCTGAAGCTCGACTGCGCAGCGGTGAGCGCGCACATCACACCCGAGTACAGCTCGGCGGCGTTGATGACGGCGGCGGTCAGGCCGAAGATCAGCAGCACGACGATGCCGACGGGACCGAGCAGCTCGGCGAGCGCGCCGAGCGGGTTCTCCGGGTTGGCGGCGCCGAGCAGCACGCCGAGGACCATGACGAACACGCTGCTCAGGACGAGCCCGAGGTAGGTCGCCCAGAAGGCCGCCGCGGGGCCCGTCTTCTTGGGGAGATACCGGGAGTAGTCGGAGACGTAGGGAGCGTAGGCCAGCTGCCAGACGATGCCGATGGCGAGCATCCCGAAGAAGCCCTCCGTCGTGAAGCCGGCCTCGGCGCGCTGCGAGGTGACCGCCGGGTTCATGAGCAGCCCGACCATCGCGACGATGACGGCGACCGCGATGAGGGTCGAGAGCACCTTCATGATCTTCTGCAGCAGGTCGTAGCCGACGATCGCGATGACGATGCCGACGACGGCCAGCACGGGGATGGTCAGCGAGCCGGGGAGCCAGGGGAAGACGGCGACGAGGCTGTCCTTCGCGACCACGAGGATGCTCGCGAAGAAGCCGAGGAACATGAGCAGCGCGATGGCCGCCAGGAGGCTGCCGCCCAGGTAGCCGAACTGCGCACGGGCCTGGAGCATCTGCGGGATCCCGAGGTGCGGGCCCTGGGAGGCGTGGAGGGCCGCGCCGAACGCGCCGATGAGGTTGCCCGTCAGGATGGCGACGATGCTCCAGCCGATCGAGAGGCCGAATCCGCCGCTGGCGAGTGCCCCGGTGACGACGGTGAGGGGCAGCATGTTGATGCCGACCCAGATCGCGAAGAGCGACCAGACGGATCCGGTCCGCTCGTTCTCGGGGATGGGAAGGATGTGTCTGGTCTCGAATTGGACCACGGATGTTGCGGGTGTTTCGGGCATGGCGAACTCCAGGGGTCGGCGTCGTTGCCGCGTCGCAGTCCTGGCCTCAGATCTGGCGGAAGGAGTGCGGTTGCGTGCTTCGAACCTAGCCGCGCGGCGGCCCTCGGTGGATAGCGATTGGCGATCAGCCGCATCGCTTCGCGAGATGCGCCGCGGTGGCGGATCGCGGCGTTCATCGCGCGGCATCCACTGGAGGGCCCAGGATGGAGCCCCGGCGTTTCCCATTCGTTTCAGGAATGTTGAGGCGACTTTGCATCACGGAAAGCGATGCACGTCTTCAGGCTTTCGTATTTGCGTCGCCACGGTCGAAGCTCGGATGCTGGGAGCGAGCCCGAGTCGCAGACCGGCATCAACCGAGCGGAGTCGCACGTGAACGCAGAAGTCCAGCAGCTGTTCGACTACGTCGTCGTCGGCGGCGGAACAGCGGGGAGCATCGTCGCGTCGCGCTTGAGCGAGGACCCGAGCGTCACCGTCGCGCTCATCGAGGCTGGGCCCAGCGACGTCGACGAGCCGCGAGCCGGCAGCATCCGTCGCTGGGCCGAGATGCTCGAGGGCGAATACGACCTCGACTACCGCAGCGTGCCGCAGGCCCGCGGCAACTCGTTCATCCGTCAGGCCAGGCTGCGCATCCTCGGAGGCTGCTCGACCGCGAACACCATGATCAGCTGGCGTCCCCTGCGCGGCGACCTCGAGGAGTGGGCGGCGGCGGGAGTCGAGGGGTGGGGCTACGAGGAGGTGAGCCGGGCCTTCGACCGGATCGCTGCGCCGATGGTTCCGGTCGCGGATGCTGACCGCAATCCGTACATCCAGGATGCGGTGACCTCCGCCGCCGCGGCGCTCGACCTGCCGCAGCGACGCCGGTGGAATGCCGAGGAGTTCGTCGAGGGCGCTGGCTTCTTCGAGATCGGCTACTACCCGGAGAACAACGACCGAGCCTCGAGCTCGCGCGCCTACCTCCACGACAACCTCGACCGGCCGAACCTGACGGTCGTGCTGAGCTCCATCGTCGAGCGACTGACCATCGAGGGCGGCCGTGTCACGGGCGTCCTCGTGCGGCCCGAGCGCGGCGAAGCGCACCAGATCACGGCGCGGCGCGAGGTCGTCCTGAGCTGCGGTGCCATCGACACCCCGGCGCTCCTGCAGCGATCCGGAATCGGCCCAGCCGAGGTGCTGCGAGCTGCCGGCGTTGAGCCCATCCTCGACCTGGCCGGGGTCGGCGAGAACCTCCAGGATCACGCGGAGGGCCTCGTCGTCTGGGAGGCGAGCGGCGAGCGCTCCGAGGTGTGCGCGACGGGCTGGGATGCCGGCTACGTCGTGCGCGTCGACCCAGAGAGCGCCGTCCCCGACATCTCGACGCACATCCCGCTCCACTCCTGGACGGTGCACGCCGAGCGGTTCGGCGCGGACATCCCGGCCAACAACGTGTCGCTCGCGCCGAACGTCGCGAAGCCGCGCAGTCGCGGACGCGTGTGGATTACGTCCCCGTCGCCCGACGAGGCCCCGTCCATCGACTACGGGTACTTCACCGATGCGGACGGCCGCGACGAGGCCATGCTCGTCGAGGGCGCCAAGCTCGCGCGCCGAGTCGCGCAGCAGGAGCCGTTCGCCTCGCACCTCGTGCGGGAGGTGTTCCCCGGCCCCGACGTCGTGTCCGACGAGGAGCTCTCCGAAGTGCTCCGCGCGACGCACCAGACCGTCTACCACGTGTCCTGCACGGCACGGATGGGCGCGGCGGGGGATGCGCTCGCGGTGGTCGACTCGAGGCTGCGCGTGCACGGCATCGAGGGCCTGCGCATCGCCGACGCGTCGGTCTTCCCCACGATCCCGGCGCTGAACCCAGTCGGCACGGTCATGACGGTTGCGGAGCGCGCCGTCGACTTCATCCGCGAGGACGCCGGGGCGCGCTGAGCTTTTCCCTGAGTGTTCGCCGAGAGGCTCGAGAACTTTGTGACGCAATGGCGGTGGCCCACGTCTCCCTTGTAACGCCCCACAGCGGTGCACCGGCACCAGGGCTCGAAACCAAGGACAGCATCCCATGACGAACGTCACCCCCAACGCTTCCGCCACCCCCAGCACCGTGGCAACGCCGAAGACGGATGCGGCCTCGAAGAGCGTCGTGACGTCCGGCCACGCGGGCACGGAGCTCGCCTCCACCCACGGCACGACGACCGTCGTCGACAGCGTCGTCGCCCGTGTCGCCGGCATCGCTGCCCGCGAAGCCCGTGGGGTCTACGACCTCGGTGGCGGTGCGGCCCGCGCGATCGGCGCCATCCGCAATGCGCTCAACGCGAGCGACCAGAGCCAGGGCGTGAGCGTCGAGGTCGGCGAGAAGCAGGTCGCCGTCGACATCACGATCGTCGCCGATTACCCGGTCTCGCTGCAGGATGTCGCAGACGGCGTCCGCGCCGACGTGATCCGCGCCGTCGAGTCGATCGTCGGCCTCGAGGTCACCGAGGTGAACGTCACCATCAACGACGTGCACCTGCCGAGCGACGACAACCAGGAAGAGCCCGCAGAAGCGCGCGTGCAGTAGCCCGCAGGACCAAGCCAGCGCGCCTCCAAGCGGGTGCCTGGCCTCGGAACCCATCACCTCAGCCGGCCTGGCCGCCGATCGGCGGCCAGGCCGCGCCAGTTAACACACCCCGAAAGCGAGTCACCCATGTTCCTGCGAATCGTCACCTTCGTGCTCGGAATCGTCGTCAAGAAGCGCAGCGCCAAGAAGAAGCGCCAGCAGCAGGCGGACGCCCGCGCCAAGCACACCGCGAAGTCCAAGAAGTCCGGCAAGTCCAAGCACGGTGCCCGCTCGAAGCGGAGCTCGAGCAGCCGCGGCCGTCGACGCTGACCCTGCGTCCGTGCATAAAGCCCGCCCGTTCCCGTGGCCGAGCCCGGCCGCCGTCGCAGAGGCCGTCGCGGTCGCCGCTCGGTCGGTCAACGCCTGAGGACGCCATCGGCTGAAGGCCAGAACTCAGGCCTTCGGCCGATGCGCTCGGCCAGTCCGAGCGGAAGACTCATCTGGTCGGCGCGTGGTGCGCCGCAGGAGAGGCGTGCGTGAAGAAGTTCGTGAAGAGGGCACTGCTCGGGGTTGCGGCGGTATGCACGGTGGTTGCGCTCGCGTTGGTGTCGACGACGCTCGTGCACGCGGTGGCGTCTGGGATCGAGAGCGGCCGGATCGAGCAGTACGGGCAGAAGGTCGACGTCGACGGTCGCCAGATGAACGTCCTCGTCGCGGGCGACGCCGCCGACACGATCGTGCTGCTCCCCGGCTCCGGCACGGCGTCCCCGGTCCTCGACTTCCAGCCCCTGGTCGACGACCTGGCGCGGGATCACCGCGTCATCGTCGTCGAGCCGTTCGGCTACGGGCTCAGCGATGGCACGGATCGTGAGCGCACGACGGAGAACGTCGTCGCGGAGGTGCACGCGGCGCTGCAGGAGCTCGGCGTCGATCGCTACATCCTCATGGGCCACTCCATCGCCGGCATCTACGGGCTCGAGTTCGCCGAGCGCTACCCCGACGAGGTGACGGCGTTCGTGGGGATCGACACCAGCGTCCCCGGTCAGCCGGGCATGGACGAGGAGTTCCCGACGGGCCTCTTCGCAGCGGTCAGGAACCTCGGCCTCATGCGACTCATCACCGCCATCGGGGGAGTCGGCTACGACGAGCCCGTCTACACCGATGAAGCTCGCGAGCAGATCACGCTCATCAGCAACCGGAACTCGCTCAGCCCGACCTACCTCGACGAGATGGACCACTTCGGGAGCAACTTCGGGAACGCGCTCGGCACGAGCTTCCCGGAGCAGCTGCCGCTCCTCCTCTTCGTGGAGGCCGACAACGCGAACAACGGCGACTGGATGGGCCTCCACGAGCGGCAGGCCGCCGAGGTCAGCGACGGCACGGTCATTCCCGTGGATGGGGAGCACTACCTCCACCACACGCACGCCGCCGAGATCGCGCAGGACTTCCGGGAGTGGCAGCTGGCGCGTTCCCTCTGAGGGTTCTCGCTTGCCGGTGGATGCATCGGCGGCTGGTTGTCGACGTGCGAGGAAGTAGTGTCAGTCGGCGGGGCGGCACCATGGTCCGCGGCTGATCGCTCAGCTGCCGTGGAAGCCCCACCGACATCCGACGTGCTAGGAGGGCAGCCATGGCCTTGATCGACAATGGGATCTACGTGAAGGGGCGTCGCTGCTTCACCCCGGTGACGCTCGATGAGACGTTCGAGAAGCTGCGTGAGCACGCTGGCATGGCCTGGATCGGCCTCTTCCAGCCGAGCAACGAGGAGCTCGACGCGGTCGCCAAGGAGTTCGATCTGCATCCGCTCGCCGTCGAGGATGCACGGGTCGGGCACCAGCGGCCGAAGATCGAACGCTACGGCAGCACCCTCTTCGTGGTGCTCCGACCCGCCTGGTACGTCGATGCCACCGAGACGGTGCACTTCGGCGAGATCCACCTGTTCGTCGGCCCCGAGTTCGTCGTCACGGTCAGGCACGCGGCACGCCCGGAGCTGGGAGACGTCCGGCACCGGATGGAGCAGAGTCCCGCCCTCCTGAGCCTCGGCCCCGAGGCTGTCCTCTACTCGGTGCTCGACCAGGTCGTCGACGGATACGCCCCCGTGACCGCCGGCCTCGAGAACGACATCGACGAGATCGAGGATCAGCTCTTCGCGGGCGACGAACGCGTCACGCGCCGCATCTACGAGCTCCTCGGCGAGGTCATCAACTTCCAGCGGGCGACGAGTCCGCTGCGAACCATCCTCGAAGCGCTCCTGCGGGGCGCCGAGAAGTACAACACCAGCGAGGAGCTCCGCGCCCGCTACCGAGACGTCCTCGACCATTCGCTGCGCATCGCGGAGCGCGCCGACTCCTTCCGCGTGCTGTTGGAGAACGCCCTGACCGTGCACAGCACGTTGGTCACGCAGCAGCAGAACGAGGCCATGCGGGAACTCTCGGAGGCTAGCCTCGCGCAGAGCGAGGAGACGAAGAAGCTCTCCGAGCAGAGCATCGCCCAGAATGAGGAGATCAAGAAGATCACCAGCTGGGCGGCGATCCTCTTCGCCCCGAGCCTCGTCGGCACGGTCTACGGCATGAACTTCACGAACATGCCGGAGCTCGAGGCCGAATGGGGGTACCCGCTCGCGCTCTTCGGGATGCTAGCGCTCGGCGTCGTCCTCTGGTCGGTCTTCAAATGGAAGAAGTGGCTCTAGGCCGTGTCCGACGAGGTGTCGCCGACCGCCGGTGAGCTCACCGGCCTGCGTGCGCCTCGATGAGGCCGAGACGCACGAACGCCGCGTGGAGTCCGTCCTCGTCCACAGCCCCGGTGACGAGGTCGGCGGCAGCCTTGGCCTCGGCGGTCCCGTTGCCCATCGCGACGCCAACGCCGCACGCGACCAGCATCTCGAGGTCGTTGCCGCTGTCTCCGACGGCGATCGTGTCCTCCATGCCGAGGCCGAGCACGGGGAGCAGGGCCTCGATCGCCGCCGCCTTGTGGACGCCGCGCATCGAGATCTCGCCCCCGCCGTTGCCGAGGCCCGGCATGGTGCCGCCGACGATCGCGTACGCGCTCCCGAGTCGGGCCTGCACTCGATCGAAGGAGGCCTCGTCGTCGCTGCTGAACACGACCTTGGCGGTCTGGTCGAACTTCATCGGGCCGGAGTCGACGACGTGGTGCCGCAGGCCCGAGTTCTCGATGTCCGTGTAGCCGAACCCCGTGAGCAGGCGCCGCATGCGCGAACGGTGCCCCTCGGTCGTGTGCATCCCGTGTCGCCCCTGCAGGCTGTAGTCGATGCCGAGATCATCCAGCTCCGCGGCCAGCGAGCGGGCGTCCGCCTCGTCCAGGTGCAGGTCCACGAGCCAGGTCCCCGCGTGCTGCACGTAGGCGCCCGCGCCCGCGACCATGCCGTCGAAGCCGATCTCCTCCACTCGGGGGTCGATCTCGAGCGGGCTCCGGCCGGTCGCGAGGAAGACGAGGTGACCCCTGGACTGGGCCGCGTGGATGGCCGCCGCCGCTGAGGGTGGCACGTTGCCGAGCCCGTCCGTCAGGGTTCCGTCGATGTCGAGGAACACGGCCCGCCGAGAAGTGGTGCTGATCGTCACCTGACTATTGTCCAGCCTGACGGGCCGAGCGCGCGACACCGGCCACGGCCGAGGTCGGCAGATCGTCCTTCGGGAGTGGCTGGCCCGCCTCGACGGCCGCCGCCCAGTCCCCGCTCGCCGCGACCGCCGCGAGATTGGACTGCAGGAGCGCCATCAGGGTGGAGTGCACGGTCTTCGCCGACGCGAAGCCGGCGCTGTTCGCGAGGTTGATCGCGCCGGTCGCGTCGGAGAGCACCTCAACATCGATGCCGAGTTCCTCAGCAGCCACAGCAGACGCGATGATGCAGTTGTTGGTCATGTAGCCGACGAACGTCACCGTGTCGATGTCGGCCGCCCGCAGCCAGGCGAGTAGCTCGGTCTCGGCGAAGACCGAGCTGAAGCGCTTCGTGATCGCCTTCCACGCGGGCCGCCGTCGTGCCTCGACATCGGGGTGCAGCGCGAACTCCGGCATCGTCGGGTTGAACACGGGAGCCTGATCTCCGGACGAGTGCTGGACGACGGCGATCGGAATGCCCGCCGCCTCCGCGGCGTCGATCGTCGCCGTGATGCGAGGAAGCGAATCAACGTGGGGCGGGTGGTGGATCTCGAGGGGCCCCGAGAAGTACTGCAGCTGGACATCGACGAGGACAAGTGCTCTGCGAGGGGAGGTCATGATCTGCGCTCCTCTTGGGGTGCGGGGTGTGGGTTGGAGCGGCGGCGCGTCGCCCGCATCCATCATCTGCCTTCGCTGCGAGGGAGGCTATTGGCAGAAAAACCTCTCTACGATGGAATCACGCCAAAGGAGGCAGGGACATGAGAATTGCCGTGTACGCGTTCAATGGCGCGACGGTCTTCCACCTCTCGGTGCCCCACCTCGTCTTCGACGAGGTCGCGCGCAGCGGCGCCGCGCCCTGGGAGACGTTCCTCTTCTCCGACGAGCCAGGGTCCATCCGAACCGCCGAGGGGTACACGATCGGCGGCATCCGAGGACTCAGCAGTGCCGCAGACGCCGACATCGTCGTCATCCCGTCCTGGATCGAGGACGGAGTTCCCCCGGCAGCGGGCCTCACCCGGATGCTGCGGGACCAGCACGACCTCGGCATCCCCATCGTCGGCCTCTGCCTCGGCGCGAACGCCCTCGCCGACGCGGGCCTCCTCGCCGGCCGCAGTGCCGTCACCCACTGGACGAGCACGGCAGAGCTCGCAGGGCGCCACCCCGACATCGACGTCCAACCGGCCGCCCTGTACCTCGACCACGGCGACGTCATGACCTCTGCGGGGACCGCATCCGGCATCGACGCCTGCCTTCATATCGTGCGAACCAGACTGGGGTCCGAGGTCGCGAACCGAGTCGCCCGTCACCTGGTCGTGGCACCCCACCGCGAGGGCGACCAAGCCCAGTACATCGAACGCCCGGTCCCGCCAGAGGCCTCAGGGGGAGCGATCGCTGCGACGTGCGCGTTTGTGCTCGAGCACCTTGCGGATGACCTCAGCGTCGACCGCCTCGCCACCGTCGCCCACCTGAGCCAGCGGTCGTTCGTGCGCGCCTTTCGAGAATCGACGGGGGCGACCCCCGCAGCTTGGGTGAGGTCGCGTCGCCTCGACGAAGCCCGCCGCCTGCTCGAGACGAGCGACCGCGCCATCGACCAGATCGCCGCCCTCTGCGGCTTCGGGAGCCCGGTCACGTTCCGCCAGAACTTCGCGACCGCGTTCGGCAGCACCCCGTCGAGCTACCGGCGCCGCTTCGACGCGCGCTGAAGCCCAACAGCGCCGCCGACGCCAGCAGCACCGCCAGCGCAGTTTCCCGTTTCTCACTTCTCACACCCTCCGCGAGCGCACGTGCCAAGGAAGTTGCCTCGGGGAAACAGCAGCACGCACCTCGTGAAACATGCGGTTTCTACGCTCTGACATGTCAGCGACCACCCGTCGCCGTTCATCAACGGAGGAGCCACGATGCGCGCACCCACTCGAGCACACCGAGACGAGCTGTGATGACCCCGAAACAATCGCCGCACGGTGACGAAACATCGCAGACCTACGCTCACGACATGCCAGCCCCCGCGCCCCGCTCTCGCCACGTCGTGGTGATCGGCGCTGGCATGGTCGCGCACCGATTCATCGAGTCGCTGCGATCGCAGGACTCCGATGGGGTCTGGGCGATCACCGTCATCGGCGACGAGCCGTGGCGACCCTACGACCGGGTGCAGCTCACGAGCACCTTCTCGGGCGTCGCCCCAGCCGCCCTCGAGCTGGGCAGGCCGCTCATGTGGTCGCACCCCAACGTGACGCTCCGCACCTCCGAGACCGTGACGAGCATCCACCCGGAGACCCGCACCCTCGTCACCTCCCTCGGCGCGACCGAGGACTACGACGAGCTCGTCATCGCCACCGGGTCCGCCGCCGCGAAGCCCCCGATCGCGGGAGTGGATGCGCCAGGCGTGCACGTGTACCGCACGGTCCACGACGTGGTCGCGCTGAAGGCGGAGGTTGCGGAGTTGTCACAGCGACTCGGCCGCACCGTCCGCGGCGCGGTCGTCGGCGGGGGACTCCTCGGCCTCGAGGCCGCAGGCGCCATGGTCGCCCTCGGCGCCGAGTGCACCGTCGTCCAATCGTCCGGCCACCTCATGTCCGCCCAGCTCGACGCGGGTGGCGGCGAAGCCCTCCGTCTCCTCATCGAGCACCTCGGCGTGGATGTGCGCACCGGTTCACGAGCCAGCGCCGTCGTCCTCGACGCCGAGGGCCGCGCGGCGGGACTCGACTTCCCGAACGGCGAACCCGAGCTCGCCGACCTCGTCGTCTTCGCCGTCGGCATCCGGCCCCGTGACGAGCTCGCGCGTGACGCCGGGCTCGCGCTCGGCGTTCGCGGTGGCATCGAGGTCGACGACGCCTGCCGAGCATCCGTCGCCAACATCTTCGCGATCGGCGAAGTCGCCTCCATCGACGGCGAGTGCTTCGGGCTCGTCGCCCCCGGATACTCCATGGCCGAGGTCGTCGCGAACCGCCTCACCGGGGGAGCGGCGACCTTCCCCGGAGTCGATCTCTCGACGAAGCTCAAGCTGACGGGTGTCGACGTGGCGAGCTTCGGCGACGCCTTCGCCGAGTCGCCCGGCGCGCTCGAGGTCACCTACGCCGACCCGGTCGGCGGCGTCTACAAGAAGCTCGTCATGTCCGACGACGGGAAGGTGCTGCTCGGCGGCATGCTCGTCGGCGACGCCTCCGCCTACACCTCCCTGCGCCCGATGGTCGGGCGCGAGCTCGGCACCGACCCGGCCGCGTACCTGCTGCCGGCCGACGGCATGCCGGAGGTCGGCGGCGACCTGCCGGACGACGCCACCGTCTGCTCCTGCAACAACGTCTCGGTCGGCGCGGTGCGCGGCGCCGTCACCGACCACGCCTGCACCGACCTCGCGGGCGTCAAGGCCTGCACCAACGCGGGCACCGCGTGCGGCTCCTGCGTGCCGCTCGTGAAGAAGATCTTCTCCACGGAGCTCGCGAAGACCGGCGTCGAGGTGAGCAACGCGCTCTGCGAGCACTTCGCGATGTCCCGCGCCGGGCTCTTCGATGCCGTCCGCGTCACTGGCCTCCACACCTTCACGGGCATCCTCGAGCGGCACGGCAACGGGGGCCGAGGGTGCGACATCTGCCGCCCGGTCGTCGCCTCGATCCTCGCGTCCCTCGGCAACGGGCACATCCTCAAGGGCGAGCAGGCAGCCCTGCAGGACACCAACGACCACGTCATGGCGAACATGCAGAAGGACGGCACCTACTCGGTCGTCCCACGCATCCCCGGCGGCGAGGTCACCCCGGACGGGCTCATCGCGATCGGCGCCGTCGCCAAGGAGTACGGCCTCTACACGAAGATCACCGGCGGCCAGCGCATCGACCTCTTCGGCGCACGAATCGAGCAGCTGCCCGAGATCTGGAAGAAGCTCATCGACGCCGGGTTCGAGTCAGGGCAGGCGTACGGCAAGGCGCTGCGCAACGTGAAGTCGTGCGTCGGCTCCACCTGGTGCCGGTACGGCGTGCAGGACTCGGTGGCCATGGCCATCTTCCTCGAACTGCGCTTCCGCGGCCTCCGCTCGCCGCACAAGCTGAAGTTCGGCGTCTCGGGATGCGCGCGCGAATGCGCCGAGGCGCGCGCGAAGGACGTGGGTGTCATCGCCACGGAGAAGGGCTGGAACCTGTACGTCGGCGGCAACGGCGGCTTCACGCCACGCCACGCGGAGCTGCTCGTCGAGGACCTCGACGACGAGCAGCTCATCACCGCCATCGACCGCTTCATCGGCTACTACATCCGCACCGCCGACCGGATGCAGCGCACGGCCCGCTGGATCGAGGACCTCGACGGCGGCATCGACACCCTCCGCGCCGTCGTCCTCGAGGACAGCCTCGGCATCGCGGCGGACCTCGACGCCATGGTCGCGAACCACGTCGACAACTACAAGGACGAATGGCAGGAGGCGCTCAACGACCCCGAGGTCATGGAGCGGTTCGTCTCCTTCGTCAACGCCCCCACCACGCCGGACCCCTCGCTCGGCTACGTGCCAGAGCGAGGGCAGCTCCGCCCAGCAAACGACACCGACCGCAGCGCCGGCACGGTCATCGCAGGAACGACCTTGGAGGTCCGACGATGAGCATCGCCATCGACACGCAGACGGTCGACGCCGCGGCCGCGCAGACGCAGTGGGTCGCCGTCTGCCCACTGAGCGCCCTCCACCCGGAACGTGGGGTCGCCGCCATCCTCGACGGAACGCAGATCGCGCTCTTCCGCCTCGGCGACGAGTCGGTGTTCGCCCTGCAGCAATCCGACCCGTACTCGGGCTCGCAGGTCATGAGCCGTGGCCTCGTCGGCACTCGCGGCGGACGGCTCACCGTCGCCTCGCCCATGTTCAAGCAGGTCTTCGACCTCGCCACGGGCGAATGCCTCGACAGCGTCGGCAAAGAGGAGCGCACCCTCCTCACCTACCCCGTGCGCATCGAGCACGGCACCGTGCTCGTCGACCTCGGAGGCACACGATGAGCACGCTCATGGCACTCGACTTCACCGGCCGCGACGTCGTCATCGTCGGCGCGGGTGCCGTCTCCGCGAGACGCGCCCAGAAGTTCGTCACGGCCGGCGCATCCGTCACGATCGTCGCCCCCGAACTCGGCGGCACGATCGGCGGGCTCGTCGCCGACGGACTCGTCACCTGGCTCGCCGAGCCCGTCCGCGCAGACCACCTCGACGGTGCCTGGTTCGTCCACACCGCCACCGGCGACCAGACCACAGACCTGCTCGTCGCCGAATGGGCCAACGAGCGACGCGTCTGGTGCGTGAACGCGAGCGACGCATCCGCCGGCAGCGCCAAGACTCCCGCCACCTCCGACGCCGGGGCCGTCGAGATCGGCGTCGTCTCGAAGCAGGGCGCCGACCCGCGCCGCAGCCGCCTCATCTGCGACCAGCTCGCCGAGAACCTGCGCGCCGGGGACATCGACCTGCGCCGCCACCGTGCAGGCACAGGGCGGGTCGTGCTCGTCGGCGGGGGACCCGGCGACGCCGACCTCTTGACGCTCCGCGGCCGCCGTGCCCTCGCGGAGGCCGACGTCGTCGTCACCGACCGCCTCGGGCCGCGCTCGGTGCTCGCCGAGCTGCCCGCCGACGTCGAGATCATCGACGTGGGCAAGCAGCCCAAGCACCACCCCGTGCCGCAGGACGAGATCAACCGCATCCTCGTCGAGAAGGCCGAGCAGGGGCTCGTCGTCGTGCGCCTCAAAGGCGGGGACCCCTTCGTCTACGGGCGGGGTGGCGAGGAGGTGCTCGCCTGCAACGAAGCGGGCATCGACGTCGAGGTCGTCCCCGGCATCAGCAGCGCCATCTCCGTCCCGGCCGCCGCGGGCATCCCGGTCACGCACCGCGGCGTCGCCAACTCATTCCAGGTCGTGACCGGCCACCAGCGACTCGGAGCCGAACTCCTCAGATCGGTGAAGGGCGACACATGCACCCTCGTGGTGCTCATGGGAGTCTCCGCCCTCGGCCGCATCTGCGACGAGCTCGTCGACGCCGGAGTCCGAGACGACATGCCCGTCGCCATCGTCGAGAACGGACACACGCCCCGCCAGCGCGTCACGCGCGGCAGCCTCCGCACGATCGACGCCACAGCGCGCAGCGTCGGCGTCGCCAACCCCGCCATCATCGTCATCGGCGAAGTCGCCCAGTTCGGCCTCCTGCAGGCCGCTCGTTCGCTCCAGGAACAGGACGCACTGTCAGCATGAGCCTCCCACCAGCGAGCGGTGCACGCACCCGCCCTCCCCAGGAACAGCACCTGGCAGGCGTCGTCGTCGTCGTGACGAGCGACCGCCGCTCCGGTGAGCTCGCGACCGCCCTTGAACGACGCGGGGCGATCATCCGCCACTCGCCCTCGCTCACCATGACCGCCGTCGAAGACGACGCCGACCTGCTCGACGCGACGAAGCGCGTCATCGCGAATCCTCCGGACATCGTCGTCGCCACCACCGGCGTCGGCTTCCGAGGGTGGATCGACGCAGCGGATGCGCACGGGCTCGCGGAGGACCTCGTCGCAGTGCTCTCAAACGCGCGCATCGTCGCGAGGGGGCCGAAGGCACGCGGGGCGATCCAAGCGGCCGGGCTCAACGCCGACTGGGTGGCCGAGTCGGAGACCTCCGCCGAGCTCGCCCAGTTCCTGCTCGCAGAAGGCGTCGAGGGCGCGCGCATCGCCCTGCAGCACCACGGCTCGGGAGCCGACGGACTCGACGAGGAGTTCTTCGCCGCGGGGGCCGACGTCGAGAGCCTCATCGTGTACCGGTGGGGGCCACCCGCCGACCCGGCGCTGCTCTCGCGGTGGGCCTTCAAAGCGGCGGACGGCGAGGTCGACGCGATCGTGTTCACGTCGGCGCCGGGCGTCTCCGCCTGGCTCGAGTCGTTCTCCAGCGACGCGGACGCGGACGACGCCGAGAAGAGCGGCGGCGCGCTCGACCGGATCCGTCAGCGCTGCCGCGATGGGTCGCTCGTGACCGTCGCCGTCGGCCCCATCACTGCCGCCCCGCTCCGCTCGGTCGGCATCGAACCCGTCGTCCCGAAGCGCGGACGGCTCGGCGCGCTCATCCGCGAGCTCATCGAGCACTACGCGCAGCGCGCTGCCGAAGGCATCGAGACCGAAGCGGGACGCCTCTTCCTCCGCTCCAGCTGCGCCGTCATCGGCGACGACGTCATCGAGCTCTCGCCGGGTGCCCTGCGCGTCCTGCGCCTCCTCGCCGGCAACCCGGGCGGTGTCGTCACGAGGGAGCAGATCCTCGCCAGGCTGCCGGGCAGCCCGACGACCACCCATGCGGCCGACGTCGCTGTCGCCCGCCTCCGCGAATCCTTCGGCGACCGAGCGATCGTGCAGACCGTCGTGAAGCGCGGCTACCGACTGCGCATCCGCACGAGCTGATCCCAGGCCAAGAGAGTGAGCACGGAGATGAACGAGCAGCCCCCGCGTCCCACGATCCTCGTGGGTGCATCCCACGGGACGGACAACACCGACGGGCAGGCCGTCATCCGTGAGCTGCTGCGGCGCGCCCAGCAGCTGCGGCCCGACGTGCAGGTCGTCGAAGCGTTCGTCGACGTCCAGCAGCCGAGCCTCGTCGAGGTGCTCGCGGGGCTGCCGGAGGACGCCGAGGTCGTAGTCGTGCCCGTGCTGCTCACGGTCGGATTCCACACGCAGGTCGACATCGCCGAAGCCGTCGCCGCACGCCCCGGCACCTCCGTGGCCGCCCCGCTCGGGCCCGACGCGCGCCTCTCGCAGCTGCTCTGGGAGCGTCTCCTCGAAGCTGGCGGCAGTGCCGAAGACGGAGTCGTCATTGCCGTCGCGGGCTCCACGGCCGCCGCCGCCGTGCCCCGCTTCCACGAGCTGCGCGAGCAGTTCAACGGCATCGGCGGTGCGGATGCGCTCCTCGGCTACGGCGCGGCCCTCGACCCGCGCGTGCCCGCCGCCGTCGATATCGCCAGGCGCCAGCGACCCGGCGCGAGCGTCAGCATCGCCAGCTACCTCCTCACCCCTGGCTTTTTCCACGACCGGGTGTCGGAGGCGGGAGCCGACATCGTGGCGGCGCCCCTCGGCGTGGACGACCGCATCGCGGAGATCATCCTCGAGCGGTTCGACGCCGTCGTCACCACGGCGGCGCTCGTCTGACGGCGCTTCTCACAGCGCGCGGACGGAGGCGAGAGGGAATGGAAACCAGAACGCACCGCACGAGCCACGGGGCCGAAACTGCACGCGAATAGCGTGTGGACACCGGGCCGAACACGGCCACAGAGCACCGCCAGAGCGAAAGGGAACCTGTGTCCTACGTCAAGCCGAACGACCTCGTCACCACCATGATCGATGCCGGCGAGAGCAAGATCTTCCTCTCGACCCGCGACACCATCATCCGCTCCACGATGGGCGGCGCCTTCCTCACCATCGCCGCGGCCTTCGCCGTCACCGTCAGCGTGACGACCGGCGTCCCGCTCCTCGGCGCCCTGCTCTTCCCCGTCGGCTTCATCATGCTGTACCTGCTGGGCTACGACCTCCTCACGGGAGTCTTCGTGCTCGGCCCGCTCGCCTGGCTCGACAAGCGGCCCGGTGTCACCCTCCGGGGCGTGCTCCGCAACTGGGGCCTCGTGTTCGTCGGCAACTTCATCGGCGCCTTCACGATCGCCGTGCTCATGGCCATCGTCGTCACGAACGGCTTCGCGACACCCCCGAACGCGGTGGGCGAGGCCATCGGCCACATCGGCGAAGGCCGAACCGTCGGCTACGCCGAGCACGGTGCCTCCGGGATGCTCACGCTGTTCGTCCGTGCGGTGCTCTGCAACGCCATGGTCGCGACCGGAGTTGCACTCGCCATGATCTCCAAGAGCGTCTCCGGCAAGGTCATCGCCATGTGGATGCCCATCATGCTGTTCTTCTTCATGGGCTTCGAGCATTCCATCGTGAACATGTTCCTGTTCCCGTCTGGCCTGCTCCTCGGCGCCGACTTCACGCTCCTGGACTACCTCATCTGGAACGAGATCCCCACGGTCGTCGGCAACCTCGTCGGCGGACTGCTCTTCGTCGGCCTGCCGCTGTACTTCACCTACGGACGAACCGGTACGCCTCGAGCGGTGGCCGCCAAGCTCGCTGCGACCGAGGCGAAGGCCCCCGCCGCGGTCTGAGCTGCCCGCTCACCCGGCTGACCCGCTCACCCGGCTGACCCGCCCACCCGGGTGGGAGAGTCAGCCAGATGCATCCTCCCTTGTTCGGGAGCCTGCTTCTGGCTGACTCTTCTCGGGTTTCTGCGCTGTTCTCAGCCCACCGCCACCGCCACCGCCCAGCGGGGGAGCTCCGCGCCTCTCCGCGCACGCGAGAGGCCCCGGCCCTCAGGCGGTTGCCTGAAGACCGGGGCCTCGCGCGTTGCTTCCGCGGCTCGCCGAGCTCGCTACGCGTTGTGCTCGGAGCGGTCGCCGGACCAGTCGGTGTGGAAGACGCCGTCGCGGTCGACGCGCTTGTAGGTGTGGGCGCCGAAGAAGTCGCGCTGCCCCTGGATGAGGGCGGCGGGGAGGCGCTCGGCGCGCAGTCCGTCGTAGTAGGACAGCGACGAGGAGAACGCGGGGGCGGGGATACCGGCCTGCGCTGCCTGGACGACGACGCGGCGCCATGCTGCCTGCGCGGTGTCGACGGCCTCGCGGAAGAACGGTGCGGTGACGAGGGCGACGAGCTCGGGGTTCTCGGCGTAGGCCTCGGTGATGCGGTTCAGGAAGCGGGCGCGGATGATGCAGCCTGCACGCCAGATCGCGGCGATGTCGCCCTTCTTGATGTCCCAGCCGTACTGCTCGGCGCCGGCGATGATGGCGTCGAAGCCCTGCGAGTAGGCGATGATCTTCGACGCGTAGAGCGCGAGGCGCACGTCCTCGACGAAGCCGTCGGCGTCTTCGACCTGGAAGCCGTCGGGGCCGGGGAGGGTGCGGGATGCGGCGCGCTGCTCGAGCTTGGAGGACACGGAGCGGGCGAACACGGCTTCGGCGATGCCGGAGACGGGCACGCCGAGGTCGAGCGCGGTCTGCACCGTCCAGGCGCCGGTGCCCTTGGCCCCGGCGGCGTCGAGGATGACGTCCACGAGCGGGAGCTGCGTGTCGGCGTCGACCTGGCGGAGCACCTCTGCGGTGATCTCGATGAGGTACGACTCGAGCTCGCCCTTGTTCCACTCGGCGAAGATCTCGGCGATCTCGGCGGGAGACTTTCCGGTGCCGCGGCGGATGAGGTCGTAGGCCTCTGCGATGAGCTGCATGTCGGCGTACTCGATGCCGTTGTGGATCATCTTCACGAAGTGGCCGGCGCCGTCGGTGCCGACGTGGGTGACGCAGGGCTCGCCCTCGGCGACCGCGGCGATGGTGCGCAGGATCGGGCCGAGGGTCTCGTACGACTCGACGGTGCCGCCCGGCATGAGGGAGGGGCCGTTGAGGGCGCCCTCTTCGCCGCCGGAGATGCCGCAGCCCACGAAGTGGATGCCCGTGGAGCGCACGGCTGCCTCGCGGCGGCGGGTGTCGGTGAAGAGGGCGTTGCCGCCATCCACGATGATGTCGCCAGGCTCGAACGCCTCGACGAGCTGGTTGATGACCGCGTCGGTGCCGGCGCCCGCCTGCACCATGATGATCGCCGTGCGGGGCTTCTGGAGGGAAGCCGCGAAGTCGGCGACCGACTCGGAGGGCACGAACCCGGCCTCGGGGTGCTCCGCGACGAGCGTGCGGGTGCGCTCGGGCGAGCGGTTGTACACGGCGACGGTGTTGCCCTCGCGGCTCGCGAGGTTGCGTGCGAGGTTGGAGCCCATGACGGCCATGCCGACGACGCCGATGTTCGCGCTTGGGGACGAGCCGGTTTCCGAGGAGATCGAGGGGGCAGCGTCAGTGGTCATAGATGCGTCTCTTTCAAAGTGGATGCGAGCTCCCGTCAGGGCGATGCACGGGACACTCCACGGTATTGCACGACGGGCAGTCGTACCCTGACTTGTGGCACGAGCGAGGCAACCATTTCAGAACATGACGAAACGGCGCCGGATTCGGCACACAGCCAGGACGATAGCTGGCTGCATGCGTGACCGCGAGCACCAAGACAGGAGATACTCCAGTGGCTGACCATGACGCCCGCACGAGAGCCTATGATTTCGGGCGCCCAGACGATGACGGCGACGCCATCACCGATGAGCAGCCCACGACGGCGATGCCGCGGACTCGCGCGACGCCGTCCACCTCTCGGGCGTCGTCATCCAGCCTGTACGAGGGAAGCGACGAGTCGACCCGCGTCATCCCGCAGCAGGCTCCGCCGCCGGCTCCCGCGTCCGCGCCCGCGGCACCTGGTCGTCCGGCAGCAGCGGCTCGGTCGCCGCGAGCCGGTCAGCAGTCCGGTCTCGCGGATGCGCGTGGCAGCGAGGCGCGAAGCGGCCGCGCCCGCGAGTCGGCGAGCCCGAACGTGTGGGCGCGCATCGGCTCGGTCTTCCTCGCCGTCCCGCTCTACGTGATCTGCGTGGTCGCGTTCAGCGCCATCCCCGTGCTGATCATCGTCTCGGGCGTCTCGTCATCGGCGGGCAGCTTCCTCGGCGACGGCGTGGGTGTCTCGCCAGTGTGGACGATGCTCGTCACGATGCTCGCGGCCGTCGGCTTCTTCCTCATGGCCCTCACGATGCGCCTGTCCGGCACGGGCTCGGTCGTCTCCGGGGCACTTTCGGTGCTCGCGGGGCTCGGCTGCTTCCTGCTGCACGCGCAGATCACGGCCGCGCTCGTCGCGGCTCCCCTCTGGCAGGAGGAGCTCTCGACGTTCCAGCTGTTCGCGGGTCCGGCATCCGGCATGGCGGTCTCGCTGCTCGCCGCCGAGCTCGTCGTCTTCGGGTTCGCGATGCTGGGCGCAGGAGCTGCTGTCAGCAGCGCCAGGCGCCACGGCTGGCGCAAGGCGGTTGGCTTTTAGCAGCTCGCTCCGGCGGTTTCGAGGAACGGCCCCACGCGGCGCCCGTCATGGCGTAAAGTGGGGGGCTGAACTTCGGCGAGGGGCCGTAAGGCCCGTGATCGACGCGGTGATGTGTCCTTGAATGGGCCTCCACACGCTTCCTCAGTCTGTCGAGAACCACCATCAAGGAGACAACATGGCAGAGACCAACAAGCTCAGTGTCGAACTGCGCGAATCGTTCGGCAAGGGTGCAGCGCGCAAGATCCGCGCCGCCGGCAAGATCCCCGCGGTCCTCTACGGCCACGGCACCGAGCCCCGCCACCTGACCCTCCCGGGTCACGAGACGATGCTGCTCATCCGCAAGGCGAACGCGCTCATCGAGCTCGACATCGAGGGTGACACGCAGCTCGCGCTCGTCCGCGACGTCCAGCGCGACCCGGTGCGCCAGATCATCGAGCACCTCGACCTCGCGGTCATCCGCAAGGGCGAGCGCGTCGAGGTCGACGTGCCGCTGCACCTCATCGGCGAGCCCTTCCCGGGCACGATCGCCGTCCAGGACGCGACGACGATCCTCGTCGCTGCAGACGCAACGGCTATCCCGAGCTTCATCGAGGTCTCGGTCGAGGGCCTCGAGGATGGCACGCTCATCCACCGCGAAGACCTCAAGCTCCCCGAGGGCACCGTTCTCGTCGACCTCGCTGAGGACGCCGAAGAGGTCGCTCTCGTCTCGATCCAGACGCCTCGTGGCGAGGACGAGGACGAGGACGCCGAGGAAGAAGCAGCCGCGGCCGAGTAGTTCCTCGTCTGGCGTCGTTGACTCGACGTATCGTCGGAAGGCGGGTGGCTTCGGCTGCCCGCCTTTCGCGTCCCATCTCATGAAAGGCTTTGCAGCATGGCAGCAGACACCTGGCTCGTCGTCGGACTCGGCAATCCCGGCGAGAAGTACGCGAAGAACCGTCACAACGTCGGGCAGTTCGTCGTGGATGAGCTCGCGAAGCGCATCGGGGCCAGCTTCTCGCGGCACACCAAGGCGAACGCTCGTGTGGCGGAGGGGCGCACGGCTCCCGGCGGCCCGAAGCTCGTGCTGGCGAAGTCGAACGGCTACATGAACACCTCGGGTGGCCCCGTCTCGCAGCTCGTCGACTACTACGGGGTCGATGTCGACCACGTCGTCGTCGTGCACGACGAGCTCGATCTGCCCTTCGACACGTTGAAGCTCAAGGTCGGCGGCGGCCACGGCGGTCACAACGGCCTGCGCGATATCAGCGCGGCGCTGGGCGATCCCGGGTACCTGCGTGTGCGCGTCGGCATCGGGCGCCCGCCCGGACGTCAGGACGCCGCGGACTTCGTGCTGAAGGACTTCGCGGGCAGCGAGCGGGACGTGCTCCCCGTCCTCGTCGGCGACGCGGCAGACGCGGTCGAGCTCATCGCGCTCGAGGGCATGCAAGCCGCGCAGCTTCGAGTGCACACGGCAGCTGGCGCGTGAAGCTCGTCGTCCAGCGCGTCACCGAGGCGAGCGTCACGGTCGGCGATCGCACGGTCGGCCGCATCGACGAGGCCGGGCTCCTCGTCCTCGTCGGCGTGACCCACGCGGATACCGCGGTGGATGCGGCCAAGCTCGCCCGCAAGCTGCTCGGGCTGCGCATCCTGAACGACGAGAAGTCCGTCGTCGATACGGGCTCGCCGCTGCTCGTCGTCAGCCAGTTCACGCTGTACGGGGATGCGCGCAAGGGGCGGCGCCCGTCCTGGTCGCTCGCGAGCGGTCGCGAGCATTCCGAGCCGCTGGTCGAGGCCTTCGTCTCGGACCTCCGCGCCGGTGGAGTGCGCGTGGAGACAGGTGAGTTCGGCGCCATGATGAAGGTCGCGAGCGTCAACGACGGACCGTTCACCGTGCTGCTCGAATCGGCAGAACTCGCGTAGCTCGCTCTCAGCGCAGAAGAGAGCCTGGGGACTGTAGGAACTATCTTCCCCTCGGCGCGTACAATTCCCCGAGTGACTCTGCACGGCTTCGTACGCTCCATCCAGTCCACCCCTTCCTTCGAGCGCGCCATGGGGCGCGCCGGTCGCGACACCGACTTCTCGCTCGTCGATGGGGCAAGGGCCCCGCTCATCGCGAACCTCCTCGCCGCACGCCAGACCGAGCTCGGCGCCGCCCCGATGCTGTTCGTGCTCACCGCGACGAGCCGTGAGACCGAGCAGTTCGGTGCCGACCTGCAGACGTTCGTGCCGGATGCGCACATCGCGGAGTTCCCGGCGTGGGAGACGCTCCCGCATGAGCGGCTGAGCCCCTCCGTCGAGACCACCGGCCGCCGACTTCGCGCCATGCGCGAGCTCACCGACTGGAAGGCGGGGGAGCGCACCGCGCCGTTCGTGCTGCTCGCCTCCGTGCGCGCCGCCCTCCAGCCACTCCTGCCCGGCCTCGACGCGGCCACGACCATCCGCCTCGAGCGCGGCTCTCGTGGCAACGACCTCTCGAGCCTCGCCCTGCAGCTCGTCGACCTCGCCTACTCGCGGGTCGACATGGTCACGCGACGAGGCGAGTTCGCCGTCCGCGGCGGGATCCTCGACGTGTTCCCACCGGATGCGTCGCACGCCCTCCGCATCGACTTCTTCGGCGATGAGGTCGACGAGATCCGCGTGTTCTCGGTCGCGGATCAGCGCTCGCTCGAGTCCGAGGTCACCGAGGCGCTCATCACCCCGGCGCGCGAGCTGCTGCTCACCGAGAGCGTGCGCCAGCGCGCACGCGAGATGCAGCACGAGTTCCCGAACCTGCAGCAGATGCTTGCGAAGATCGCCGAGGGCATCCCCTCCGAGGGCATGGAATCGCTCGCCCCTGCGCTCGTGAGCGAGCTCGTCCCGATCACGAGCTACCTGCCGGAGGACGCCGCCATGGCGGTGCTCTCACCCGAACGAGTCGCAACGCGCGCCGTGCACCTCTCCGAGACGAACCACGAGTTCCTCGAGGCCGCCTGGAGTGCCGCGACCGCCGGTGCGGATGCCCCCATCGATCTCAGCTCCGGCGACTTCCTCAGCGTCTCCGGCCTCCGCGACGCTCGCGGTGCCCGGCCGTGGTGGTCGCTCTCGCCGTTCCAGTCGCTGGAGATCCCGGAGGAGCAGCTCGACGCGAGCGAGATCCTCGCCGTGAAGATCGAGGGCGACGCGGTGCCCAGCTTCGCCGGCAACGCCGACGGCGCGATCGAGCACGTCTCGGCGCTCCTCAAGGAGGGCTGGCGCGTCGTCGTCACGAGCCAGGGGCCCGGCCTCGTGGAGCGTGCCAGCCAGCTGCTCTCCGAGCATGGCGATGCTGCGAGGCTCGTCGACGAGCTGCCCGACGAGCTCGAGACGGGCGTCGCCTACCTCACCCAGTCACCCGTCTCCACGGGCGTCCAGGTGCCAGGCCAGAAGCTCGCGCTCGTCACCGAGACCGACTTCTTCGGACGCGCCGTCGGATACGACTCGCGCCAGCCGAAGAAGCTCGCCAGACGACGCGCCAACTCGGTCGTCGACCCGCTGCAGCTCAAAGCCGGTGACTTCGTCGTGCACGAGACGCACGGCATCGGCAAGTTCATCGAGCTGCGCCAGCGAGAGGTCCAGGCGGGCGGCAGGAACGCCCCCAAGACCGTGCGCGAGTACCTCCTCATCGAGTACGCGCCGTCCAAACGCGGCCAGCCGGGTGACAAGCTGTTCATCCCGACCGAGCAGCTCGACCAGCTCACGAAGTACGTCGGCGGCGAGGCGCCCGCCCTCTCGAAGATGGGCGGCTCCGACTGGTCGGCCGCGAAGGGCAAGGCCCGCAAGGCCGTGCGCGACATCGCCGTGGAGCTCGTGAAGCTCTACAGCACCCGCATGGCCTCGAAGGGGTACGCGTTCGGGCCCGACACACCCTGGCAGCATGAGCTCGAGGAGGCGTTCCCGTTCGTGGAGACGCCCGACCAGCTGCAGACCGTCGACGAGATCAAGCGCGACATGGAGCGACCCATCCCCATGGACCGCCTCGTCTCGGGCGACGTGGGCTTCGGCAAGACCGAGGTCGCCGTGCGTGCCGCGTTCAAGGCGGTGCAGGACGGCAAGCAGGTCGTCATCCTCGTGCCGACGACGCTGCTCGTCCGCCAGCACCACGAGACCTTCTCGGAGCGGATGGCGGGTTTCCCCGTCACCATCAAGCCCCTCAGTCGGTTCCAGTCGAAGAAGGAGTCGGAGGAGACGATCCGCGGCCTCGCCGACGGCTCCGTCGACATCGTCATCGGAACGCATCGCCTACTCACCGACACCATCGCGTACAAGGACGTCGGCCTCATCGTCATCGACGAGGAGCAGCGGTTCGGCGTCGAGCACAAGGACGCGCTCAAGAAGCTCAAGGCCAACGTCGACATCCTCGCGATGAGCGCGACGCCCATCCCTCGGACGCTCGAGATGGCGGTGACGGGGATCCGCGAGATGTCGACCCTCGCGACCCCACCGGAAGACCGGCACCCGATCCTCACGTTCGTGGGCGCCAAGTCCGAGCGCCAGGTCGCCGCCGCGATCCGCCGCGAGCTGCTGCGCGAGGGGCAGGTGTTCTACGTGCACAACCGCACCGCATCCATCAACCGGGTGGCGGCGGAGATCGCCGAGCTGGTGCCGGAAGCGCGGGTCGCGGTCGCGCACGGCAAGCTCAGCGAAGCGCGGCTCGAGCAGATCATCGTCGACTTCTGGGAACGCAAGTTCGACGTGCTCGTCTCGACCACGATCGTCGAGACCGGCCTCGACATCGCCAACGCGAACACGCTCATCATCGACGACGCCGAGCGCTACGGGCTCAGCCAGCTGCACCAGCTGCGCGGACGTGTGGGTCGTGGACGCGAGCGCGCCTACGCCTACCTGCTGTACGACGGAACGCGCCCGCTCACGGAGACCGCGACCGACCGCCTCGAGACGATCGCGGCCAACAACGAGCTCGGCTCCGGCATGCAGGTGGCCCTCAAGGACCTCGAGATCCGCGGCGCGGGAAACCTGCTCGGCGGCGAGCAGTCCGGCCACATCGCCGGCGTCGGCTTCGATCTGTACCTGCGCATGATCGGCGAGGCCGTCAACACCTTCCGCGGCGAGGTCGCCGAGGGGCAGACGGAGCTGCGGCTCGAGATCCCCGTGGATGCCCGCGTGCCCGAGGACTACGTCGCGAGTGAGCGACTGCGCCTCGAGGCCTACCAGAAGCTGTCGAGTGCCTCCAGCCCCAACGCGAAGCCGGGCCAGATCGGGCTCGTCCTCGAGGAGCTGCGGGACCGCTACGGCGAGCCGCCCATCGAGGTGCAGCGCCTCATCGAGGTCTCGAAGCTGCGCCGCCTCGCCGTCAAGGCTGGCCTCGGCGAGCTCGTCGTGTTCGGCAAGACGCTGCGCATCGGACCCGCCGAGCTGAGCGACTCCAAGCAGATGCGCCTTCGCCGCATGTACCCGGGCTCGAAGATCGTCGAGGCCACGAGCTCGCTCGCGATCCCCATCCTCGAGGGGCGCGACGGCAACCCGCCGAGCGACGAGGAGATGCTCATCTGGGTGCGCAACATCCTCAAGGCCATCTTCGAGGTGGAGGACGAGGTCGTCGAGGTCCCCAGTGACACGGAGGCCAAGTAGCCGTGGGGGAGGCGAGCGATCGTCCCGAGCTGCTCCGGCTGCTCAGCGTCGTGGAGGCGTTCCGCGGAGACGCCGGATGCGCCTGGTACGAGGAGCAGACCCACGCAACGCTCGTGAAGTACCTCACGGAGGAGTCCGCGGAGCTCGTCGAGGCGCTCGAGAGCGACGACCCCACCGACATCCGCGAGGAGCTCGGCGACGTGCTCTTCCAGGTGCTCTTCCACTCGGACATCGCCGCCCAGCGGGCGCAGGGCGCCTTCACGCTCGAGGACGTCGCTCGTGAGCAGGCCGACAAGCTCGTGCGCCGGAACCCGCACGTCTTCGGGCCGACGCCCACCCGCGACATCGACGAGATCATCCGCCTCTGGCAGGAGGCCAAGGCCATCGAGAAGCGCGACCGCACGAGCGTGCTCGACGGCGTGCCCCGCGGGATGTCGGCGCTTGCGCTCGCGCAGAAGCTGCTCGGCAAGGAGCGCCAGCTCGGTGCGGCCGATGTCTCGCCCGCCGCCTCGCCCAGCGATTCGGGATGGGTTGAGCGCTTCGGGATGGAAAGCAAGCCATCCGGAAGCGTGGAAGCCATCCCGAAACCCGGGGTGGGAGAGGAGGGCGCAGCCGCCGGGGGCGCGGCTGACGAGGAACTGGCGCTGGGGCGAACGCTGCTGGCGCTCGTGCGCGACGCGGATGCACGGGGGCTCGATGCCGAGCGTGCGATGCGGCTCGCCAACCGCGAACTCGAGGCGCGCATCCGCTCGGCCGAAGCCGAAGCCGAAGCCGAAGCCGAAGCCGAAGCCGAAGCCGGAGCCGGAGCCGAAACGCGAGACGCCTGAACTGCGTGATCGCTGCCCGTTGAATACCCCTCTGGGGCAAGGCTTGGAGGGCGAATCGCCGGGCAGCGTTCGACCAGGCCGGCGGGCGGGAAGGCCGGCCGCGGCGTTGCGTCAGCTCGTCGACGTGAGCGCGCCGCCCAGGTCGCGGGCGAGATTGCCGCGGTCGGCCACGACGACGTCGTCGAGGTGCTGCCAGGCGGCGGCATCGCGCAGCAGCACGGCGGTGCGTTCGGCGATGTCGGCGGGCGCATCCGCCTCGCTCCATGCCGATTGCACGCGCAGGATGCGCGACTGCCGGTCGTTCTTCAGGTCGACGCGGCCGACCACCGCGTCGCCGAGCAGGATCGGCAGGGAGTAGTAGCCGTAGACGCGCTTCTCGGCGGGCGTATAGATCTCGATGCGGTAGTGGAAGTCGTGCATCCGCTCGGCTCTCGGTCGGAACCAGACGACGGGGTCGAAGGGCGAGAGGAGCGCTGCCGCGTCCATCGCGCGTGGCCGCCTCGCGTCGCGATGCAGCCACGCCGTTCCCGACTGACCGTCCTTGCCCCACTCGGCGACTCGCACGGGCAGCACCTCGCCGGAGTCGGCGAGCTCTTCGAGCGCCGTCTTCGTGAGCGCCATCGGCACGCGGAAGTAGTCGGCCAGGTCGGCCGTGGTGCCGATGCCGTGGGCGGCGGCGGCCATGCCGGTGAGCGCACGGACCGCGTCGCGCGTGCTCACCTCGGCGCCGAGCACCTCGGGCGGCAGCACCTGCTCCGGTAGCGCGTAGCGCCGCTCGAAGCCCTTCCGGGGTGCTGATGCGAGCTCGCCCCAGCGGAAGAGGTACTCGAGCACGATCTTGACGTCCGACCACTCCCACCAGGAGCCGCGCCGCTTGTTGGCCTCGTGCTCGAACTCGCTGGCGGCGAGCGGGCCTCGCTCGAGGAGTTCGGCACGCAGCCACGCGATCGTCGCCGCGTGGCCCTCGAGGAACTCTGCGTTCTTGCGGCGGTCTCGTTCCTCTTTGTCGCGCATCCGCCACCCGAAGAGCGGCAGTGACGAGACGGGGAGCAGCGCCGCCTCGTGGGCCCAGTACTCCGTGAGGCGCGGTTGGCGACCGGACGCGAGACGGTCGAGCGCCGCCTTGTCGTAGCCGCCCAGTCGAGAGAAGACGGGCATGTAGTGGCTGCGCTCCCACACGTTCACGGAGTCGATCTGCAGCAGGTGGATGCGCGAGAGCAGCGAGCCCAGCTGCCGCGTTCCGGCTTCGGTCGCGGCCTTCCGCCCGCCGAACCCCTGGGCCGCGAGCGCGATGCGTCTGGCCTGAGCCGGACCGATGAGGGGGAGCTGGTCGGTCACGCGGCGCCCCCGAATCCGTCGCATGCGATCATCCTGCGAGAATAGTGCAATGGCTTCTCAGATCACTCCGCCTCGTGGCATGCGCGATTTCCTTCCGGCAGACAAGCGCAGGCGCGAGCGCATCCTCGGGACGATCCGCGAGGTGTACACGAGGCACGGCTTCGATGAGATCGAGACGCCGGTCGTCGAGGACGCCGCGCGACTGCACTCGGGGCTCGGCGGCGATAACGAGAAGCTGTCCTTCGCCGTCATGAAGCGTGCGCTCGACGGCGAGGCCCTTGCTGCTGCCGCCGAGGCCGGCGACCCCCTCGCGCTGAGCGATCTGGGCCTGCGCTTCGACCTGACGGTGCCGCTCGCGCGGTTCGTCGCCACGCACCGCGGAACCCTGCCTGGGGTGTTCCGCAGCCTGCAGATGGCGCCGGTCTGGCGCGCCGAGCGCCCGCAGAAGGGTCGCTACCGGCAGTTCGTGCAGTGCGACATCGACATCATCGGCGAGCCGGGCGCGCTCGCCGAGGTCGAGCTGCTGGTGGCGTCGTCGGCCGCGCTTGTCGAGCTCGGCCTCGACAACTGCACGATCCGCGTCAACGACCGGCGCCTGCTCACCGCTCTGCTCGTGCACTGCGGATTCGCGGAATCCGAGCACGGCGCCGCACTCATCACGATCGACAAGCTCGACAAGATCGGGCCAGAGGGAGTGGCGGCTGAGCTCGCGACGCTCAACGCGACGGCCGCGCTGCAGCTCGCGGCGGCGCTCGCCACGTGGGCGCCCCTGCTCGAGACCGGCATCCGTCTTGATCGCGCGACCGTGCTCACGAGCCTGCCCGGTGCGCTCCGGGAGGACCCGGCCGTCGTCGAGGTCGTCGAGGGCATGGTCGAGATCGCGGATGCGGCCTTCGCGGCGGGCGCCTCCATCCGGCTCGTGTTCGACCCGAGCCTCGTGCGTGGCATGGGCTACTACACGGGCACGATCTTCGAGGCGGCGCACCCGGAGTCGGGCTCCTCGGTCGGGGGTGGCGGACGCTACGACGGCATGATCGGCCGTTTCCTCGGTCAGGATGTGCCGGCGTGCGGGTTCTCGATCGGCTTCGAGCGCATCGTCGACCTCGCGCAGCTGCCCGACTCGGGCGAGGAGCGTGCCGTGGCGCTGCTCTTCGACAAGCGAGCGTCGGTCGCTGACATCGCGAAGGTCAAGGGCGCGGTCGTGCGCTCCGGAGCGTCGCGGGTGCGCGTCGCCAAGAAGCCCAAGAACGTGCGCGGCCTTCTTGCCTCGCTCGCCGAGCAGGGGTTCACGCACGTGGCCCACGTGCGCGACGAGCACGTCGCCGCGCCCGAGACGCTCAGCTTCGAGGCGCTCCAGGGCTCGTAGCCTGGCACCTCCGAACGAGGGGGAGCGCTTCTCGGCACGATCCCCGCGAGGCGGAGGTCGCAAGCCCACGTCGCCCACCTCGTGACGTCAGCGCGTCCGCGCCCTCCTCACGTTCCGCCGACCCCGATACACTGACGAAGGACCGCGTCTCTGGCGGTCCGTACGCTACTGATTCGCAAGGAGCATCCTGTGGCCCTTATTGACGTCGTCCACGCCCGCGAGATCCTCGATTCCCGAGGCAACCCAACCGTCGAGGTCGAGGTTCTGCTCGATGACGGATCGACCGGCCGCGCGGCTGTGCCGTCCGGCGCATCCACCGGCGCCTTCGAAGCCTTCGAGCTGCGCGACGGCGACGCCGACCGCTACCTCGGCAAGGGCGTCCAGAAGGCCGTCGAGGCGGTCATCGACGAGATCGACCCCGCCATCGAGTTCTTCGACGCCAGCGACCAGCGTCTCGTCGACGAGGAGCTCAAGGAGCTCGACGGCACCCCCAACAAGAAGCGCCTCGGCGCGAACGCCATCCTCGGCGTGAGCCTCGCAGTCGCGAAGGCAGCAGCCGACTCGGCTGGCCTCCCGCTCTTCCGCTACGTCGGCGGCCCCAACGCTCACGTGCTCCCCGTGCCGATGATGAACATCATCAACGGTGGCGCGCACGCTGACAACGGCATCGACGTGCAGGAGTTCATGATTCTCCCCATCGGTGCAGAGACCTTCAGCGAGGCGCTTCGCTGGGGCACCGAGGTGTACCACCAGCTCAAGAAGACCCTGCACTCCAAGGGCTACGCCACGGGTCTCGGCGACGAGGGCGGCTTCGCCCCCGACCTGCCCAACACGCGTGCGGCACTCGACCTCATCGTCGAGGCCATCGGCGCGACGAAGTACGAGCTCGGCACCGACATCGTGCTCGGCATGGACGTCGCCTCGAGCGAATTCTTCAAGGACGGCAGGTACCACTTCGAGGGTGCTGAGGTCTCGGCTGAGGAGATGACGTCCTTCTACGAGAAGCTCGTCGCCGACTACCCGATCGTCACGATCGAGGACCCGCTGGACGAGGACGACTGGTCCGGCTACCAGGCCCTCACTGCCGCCATCGGCGCCAAGGTGCAGATCGTCGGCGACGACCTGTTCGTCACCAACCCGGAGCGCCTCCAGCGCGGCATCACGGAGGGCGCAGCGAACTCGCTCCTCGTGAAGGTCAACCAGATCGGCACGCTCACCGAGACGCTCGACGCTGTCTCGCTCGCGCAGCGCGCCGGCTACACGGCAATCCTGTCGCACCGTTCGGGCGAGACCGAGGATGCGACGATCGCGCACCTCGCGGTCGCCACGAACTCCGGCCAGATCAAGACGGGTGCGCCTGCCCGCACCGACCGCGTCGCGAAGTACAACGAGCTCCTCCGCATCGAGGAAGAGCTCGGCGACGCAGCCGTCTACGCAGGCCGCAGCGCCTTCCCCCGCCACAAGGCATAGGGATTCGGGTCGGTCGACGCGGCTCACCGCCGCGCTGATCAGCGCGACACACGAACGGGTCGGGGCAAGTCCCCGGCCCGTTCGGCATGATGGGAAGCCGACACGGGAGGGGGATGCGCATGGCGAAGTCGACGGGAAAGTCGAGCTCGGGCCGGAGCGGGGGAGCCGAGTCGAAGGCCACGCCGCGCGCTCCGTCGAGGCCGAACGCGAACGCGAAGTCGAGCGGGAGCGCCACTCCGAAGGGCGGCACCCCAGCCAAGGCTGCGGCGAAGGGCTCGTCGAAGTCCACCCCGTCGAAGTCCACGCCCTCGAAGGCCTCGCCCTCGAAGTCGAGGTCCCGCTCCAAGCCGTCGTCGTCGTCGCCGCGCAAGCAGTCGTCCAGCGGGTCGTCGAGCGGGCCGTCGAAACAACGGCGTCGCATCCCGACCGTACGCCCGAACGGCGCGACCGTGCTCGTGGCACTCGTCGTGATCCTCGGCATCGCGGTGCTGGCACCCACCGCGCAGCGCTACATCGCGCAGCGGCAGTACGTCGCGCAGCTGCAGGCCGAGCTGACCGAGACGCAGCAGAGCGTGGATGAGATCGCCACGGAACGCGACAGGTGGAGCGACCCCGCCTACATCCAGTCGCAGGCCCGCGGACGCCTCTTGTTCGTCATGCCCGGCGACACGAGCTACCTCGTGCTCGACCCGCCCGCCACCAACAAGCAGCAGCAGAGCAACATCAGCACCGAGCTCCACGAGACGCAGGCCAGCTGGCTCGACAGCTTCGTCGAGTCGATGGTGACCGCCGGCACCGCGCCGGCACCCGCGCCCACCCCGGGCGACTAGCGCCACGAAGCACATCGAACCCCGCGGATCGTCACTCCAGCGCATCCGCCCGCAGAACCGAAAGCGACCAATGCTCGAGTACTCAGTAGCCAGCGAACGCGACCTCGAGGTCATGGGGGAGCAGCTCGGCCGCCCCATGCGGGGTGTCGTCGGGATCGGCGCCCGGTGCGTCTGCGGCAACCCGACGGTCGTCGTCACGCGCCCACGGCTGCCCGACGGCACGCCGTTCCCCACGCTCTACTACCTGTCTCATCCCGCCGCGACCATCGCGATGTCGCAGATCGAGGCGGAGCAGATCATGCCGGAGATGCAGCAGCGGTTGAGCGACGACGAGGAGTTCCGTGCCGCCTACCTGGCCGCGCACGAGCGCTACCTCGCCGAACGCGAATCGCTCGAGGTCGTCGAGGAGATCGCCGGTGTCACCGCTGGCGGCATGCCCACGCGCGTGAAGTGCCTCCACGCCCTGGCCGCCCATTCTCTGGTCGCGGGGCCCGGCGTGAACCCCGTCGGAGACTGGGCGCTCGAGCTGTCCACCTGGTCTCCGAAGCGCTGCGTGTGCGCGAACCCGGGCGATGCACTCGCCCGTGACGCGCAGGAGTAGACTTGACAAGGTTTTCCTCGCCCAACCATCGCATGCAGGGAGTACAAGTACGTGACTAAGATTCTCATCGTTGGCGGAGGCTACGCCGGCTTCTACACGGCGTGGCAGCTCGAGAAGCAGCTGAACCCGGGCGAAGCCCAGGTCACAGTCGTCGATCCGCTGCCGTACATGACGTACCAGCCATTCCTCCCAGAGGTCATCAGCGGCAACATCGAGCCGCGTCACGCAGTCGTCTCGCTGCGTCGCCACCTCAAGCGCTCGCGCGTCATCACGGCTGAGGTCACGAACATCGACCACGCCACGAAGACGGCGACCATCACGCCCCAGATCGGCGAGCCGTACACGGTCAACTACGACATCATCGTGGTCACCGCCGGCGCCGTCTCGCGCACCTTCCCGATCCCCGGCATCGCCGACAACGCCATTGGCGTGAAGACGGTCGAAGAGGCCACGTGGATCCGCGACACGATGATCGACAACTTCAACAAGGCGTCGACCATGGCCCCGGGCCCGGAGCGCACGCGCCTCCTCACGTTCGTCGTCGTCGGCGGTGGCTTCGCCGGCATCGAGTCGTTCGCCGAGATGCGCTCGCTCGCGACCGCGCTGCTGGAGGACTACCCGTCGCTGCAGTTCGACGACGTGCACTTCCACCTCATCGAGGCTGCCGGGCGCATCATGCCCGAGGTGTCGGAAGACACCGCACTGTGGGTCATCAAGAACCTCGCGGAGCGCGGCGCGACCGTGCACCTCAACACGCAGGTTACCTCTGCGGTCGACGGCGTCGTCGAGACCTCGGCTGGCGACAAGTTCCCCACCGATGTCATCGTCTGGACCGCCGGCGTCATGGCAGCTCCGATCATCAAGAGCAACAGCGACCTCCCGGTCGACGAGCGCGGACGCCTCCGGGCACGCGCCGACCTCCGTGTCGAGGGCGACAACGGCATCGTCCAGGACGCCTGGGCAGCCGGCGACGTCTCGGCGGTCCCCGACCTCTCCGGTGGTGGAGTCGGCGGCTTCTGCGTGCCGAACGCCCAGCACGCGGTCCGTCAGGGCAAGCTCATGGCCTCCAACCTCGTGGCGACGCTCCGCGGCGGAACGCCGAAGGACTACTACCACGAGAACATGGGCGCGGTTGCCGGTCTCGGCATCGGCGTCGGCGCATTCCAGTCGGGCACCTTCGCCCTGACCGGTGTGCTCGCCTGGCTCGCCCACCGCGGATACCACGACCTGGCGATCCCGACCGTCGAGCGCAAGATCCGCGTGCTCACCGGCTGGATCAACAACTTCGTGCTCGGCCGCGACTTCGTCTCGCTCAGCGCCCGCGAGACGCCTCGCGCCGGTTTCGAGCGGTTCGCTTCGCGTCCCCGCCCGGCAGCCCCCGAGGCCAAGGCGGATGCGCCGAAGAAGCTCCCCGCCTCGAGCGAGCACGGCGGCGACAAGGCTGCCGCCTCGACCGAGAAGCCTGCGGCGGACACCAGCGGCAAGACGGTGACCGAGAAGGTCGCCGCTGAAGCGGGATCGGCTGCTCCGAAGCCCGCCGCGCGCGCGGCCAAGGCGCCTGCTGGCGACAGCAAGTAGCTGACCTCGTCGGGGCCGTCACATCTTCGGATGCGGCGGCCCCGACGTGTACGCCCCACTAGCCCAATTGGCAGAGGCAGAAGACTTAAAATCTTTCCAGGTCAGGGTTCGAGTCCCTGGTGGGGCACCAAGAGACGACTCCGGCTCGCGTCGAGCTTCGCTCGCAACCGCCGCGTCCCTCACCTCGACGTCCTGCCCGTCTGGTCGCTGTGGTGTGGCAGCTGCTGGGGCGCACTCGGCGCCGACCCGCGATACTGGCCGTATGCCGATTCTCAACAAGGACATGACCCTCTGCATCTCGCTCGCCGCGCGGCCGTCGAACCTGGGGACGCGGTTCCACAACTACCTCTACGAGGAGCTCGGTCTCAACTTCATCTACAAGGCCTTCACGACGGATGACATCGAGGGCGCGATCCGCGGTGTCACCGCGCTCGGCATCCGCGGATGCTCCGTCTCGATGCCCTTCAAGGAAGCCGTGATCGCGCTCGTCGACGAGCTCGACCCTTCCGCCCTGGCTATCGAGTCGGTCAACACGATCGTGAATGACGGCGGCAGGCTCATCGCGTCGAACACCGACTACGAGGCCATCGCCGAGCTCATCGCCGAGCACGACATCAGCTCGACGCTGCCGGTGGTCGTGCGCGGTGCCGGTGGCATGGCGAAGGCCGTCGTCGCGGCGTTCCGGGACGCCGGCTTCGGCGATCTGACCGTCGTCGCGCGCAATGAGATCGCCGGCACCGCCCTCGCAGAGAAGTACGGGTACCGGTGGCAGAGCGCCGACCCCGAGCCAGGTGCCTTCGTGCTGGTCAATGTCACGCCCCTCGGCATGACCGGGGCAGACGAGGCCGTGCTGTCGTTCAGCGAGGAGCAGGTGGCCGCCGCAGCACTCGTGTTCGACGTCGTCGCCTTCCCGGCGGAGACCCCACTCATCAGGCTCGCACGAGCGCAGGGTGTTCCCGTGGTCACCGGTGCCGCTGTCGCCGCCCTGCAGGCGGCCCGGCAGTTCGAGAAGTACACGGGGGAGCGCATCACCGCCGAGCAGGTCGAGCGGGCGGCCGCCTTCTCTCGAGAGCTCTAGGCCGCTCGACGGGACCGGGGCGCCGCGGTCTCGGTGGCGAGCCAACCTGCTACGTGGCCGTGGCTGCTCGGCGCCCAACACGTTCCACGCGCTGGGCGCCGAGCATCGCATGCACGATCATGTCCTCGTCGAGCAGCTCTGAGCGTCCCTCGAGCGCGGTCCTGCCGTTGGCGAGCACCACGACGCGGTGGCTCCACCTGAGCAGCTCGGTGAGATCTGTGCCCAGGAACACGACCGCCGTGCCGGTCTCGGCGAGGCTGTGGAGGAAGGTGAAGACGGCACGACGTGCGCCGACGTCGACGCCCTGCGTCGGGTGAGCGAGCACGAGCACCGTGCCGCCGCGCTCGACGGCACGGATGAACTCGGCTTTCTGCTGGTCTCCGCCCGAGAGCTCAGCGAGCGCGGTGTGGATGCTCGCGGTGTTGATGCGCAGTCGGTGCACGAGGTCGATCATCTTCCTCGCCCGCGAGATCTCCGCGCCGAGGGTCGCATCAGTCGCGCCGACGCCGTGGATGAGGCTCCGGTCGGCGTCGAACCCCGGAACCGCGTCCGCGAGGAAACTCACGCCGTGAGCTTCGGCGACGCCTGCCTCTGCCAGGTCGACAGGCTCCCCGAACAGTTCCACGTGGCCCTGCTGCGGGCGGGTCGCGCCACCGAGGATCTCGATGAGCTGACGGACGCCCGAGTCGTGCGTCCCTGTGACGCCAACGACCTCGCCCGGCCGCACGTGGAGGTCGACGCCGTGCAGGAGGCACCCGTCGCCGACGCCGAACGCGGCGAGCGCGGCACGGTGCGCATCCTCCCCGGAGCTCGCGAGGCTCGCTTCCGCGTCCGGCAGCTCGCCGATGAGCATGACCGTGAGCTCCTCGGCGCTGAGCCCGCCGATGGGGGTGTCGATGGCGATCGTGCCGTCACGGAGCAGGAGGACGCGGTCGACGATCGACTGCACCTCGTCCATGCGGTGCGTGATGTACAGGATGCTTCGGCCCTGCGAGGCGAGCTGCCGGAGCACTCGGTGCAGGAGCGCGATCTCGTGGTCCGCGAGCGTGACGGCCACCTCGTCGATCACGACGAGCTGCGCCTCCTCGGCGAGCATGCGAACGACCTCGACGAGCGCGCGACGACCCCGGTCGAGCTCATCGATCATCGCGTGAAGATCGAGTTCGGTGCTGGTCTGCTCGACGAGTTCCCGTGCGCGTTCGAGAACCGCCTCGTGCGACTCATCGGCCCGATAGGTGTTGCGGAAGAGCGCCTGCGCGACCGTCAGGCCCCTCGGCGGCTCCGCGTTCTGGGTGATCACTCCCACGCCGCAGGCCTGCGCCTCCGCGAGTGAGGCAGGCGCGTACGGCTCCTCGCCGAGAATCATGGTTCCGGACTCGAGCTGCTGGCGTCCGACGAGTGTGCTCACGAGCGTGCTCTTTCCTGCGCCGTTGACGCCGATGAGCCCGACGATCTGCCCCCGATACAGGGTGAGGTCGACCGCCCGGAGCACCTGTCGGTTGCCGTACGAAGTCGTTGCGCCGATCAGGTGCACAAGAGTTTCCATCGTTCCCCCTCGATAGATGTGCGAAGCGTGATTCCGAAAGCGAAACAGCTCCGCGTGTCTGCCCCCTCGCGGAGATCCGCGAACTCAGACGACTCGAATCTATACGAGATCGGCGCTCTGCATGGCCAGAGCGCCGCTCGGGTGTGCGCTACTGTCGTTTCGGCTGCTATCTGCAGCTGATGCCGACACGTACAACGTCGGCCTGATGTTCACGCGCAGACACCTTTCTCGCCGGTCGATCGGATGAGGGAACCGGATCTACCTGCCGTGTGGACGACGGCCGACGTGACGGGGCGGCCGCTCCGTGAGCATGCAGGACCGCTCGCGTACGGTGCGCCGCTCGCAGATCGTTGTCTCGTCGGCATGGGGGAGTCGGATGCCTCATTCACTTCGACAGGGACGATGGTGCAGGACGACATCTGACCTGCAGGTCCGGGGTCGATGAGGCGGCGACACAAAAACAAGGGGGAGACAAGACATGAGTTCACTCGATGAGGCCATCAACCAGCTGCTGAGCATCGAAGGCGCGACGGGGGCCGCGATCGTCGACTACGCAAGCGGCATGGCGCTGGCGCAGGGCGGCAATCCGTCGTTCGATCTCGGCATCGCCGCCGCGGGCAACGCCAACGTCGTGCGCGCGAAGCTCAGCACGATGTCCGAGCTCGGCATCGCCGATGAGATCGACGACATCCTGATCACGCTGAGTTCGCAGTACCACCTCATCAACGTCCTCAACTCGCAGGGGTCGAGCGGTCTGTTCATCTATCTGGTGCTCAATCGCACGAGCGCCAACCTGGCCCTGGCTCGCCACAAGCTGAAGGTGGTTGCTGCGCAGATCGCGGTGTAACCGGCGTCGGTCGTGCCGGCGCGAGGGGTGGCCAGGACGGCGCCCCTCGTGTTGGCGAGTAGTTGTTGTACTTCGTACAGAATATGCAACACTGTCGTCATGATGCATGTGCTGACGCCGGGATTCGAGCCCACCACGGTCGACTACGCGGAGGCTCTCGCGCTCCAGCGGCGGCTGCACGCCGAGCGCGTTCGGGGAGACCGGGGCGACGCGCTTGTCCTCCTCGAGCACCCGAGCGTCTACACGGCGGGGCGCCTCACCAGGCGGAGCGAACGGCCCAGCGACGGCACGCCCGTCGTCGAGGTCGACCGCGGAGGGCGGCTGACCTGGCATGGGCCCGGCCAGCTCGTCGGCTATCCGATCGTCAAGCTGCCCGAGCCTATCGACGTCGTCGCACACGTCCGTCGCCTCGAGGCGGCCCTCATCGAGCTCGTCGCCGAGTTCGGCGTCGAGGGCGTGCAGGTCGACGGCCGTTCCGGCGTGTGGGTCGAGGACGACCACGGTGCTCGCAAGATCGCCGCGATCGGGGTCCGTGTCGTCGAAGGCTGCACGATGCACGGCTTCGCGCTCAACTGCTCCAACTCCCTCGAGCCCTTCAGCCGCATCGTGCCGTGCGGCATCGCAGACGCCGGAGTCACGTCCCTGAGTGCCGAGCTCGGGCGGTCGATCACCCCCGCGGAGGTTGCTCCGAGAGCGGCCGAACTACTCACCGCTCACCTCGGTGTCGACGCGGGAGTCGCAGCGTGACGATCAAGCCCGAGGGCCGCAAGCTGCTCCGCGTCGAGGCGCGGAACGCCCAGACACCCATTGAGCGCAAGCCGGAGTGGATCAAGACGAGAGCGAAGATGGGGCCGGAGTTCCGGCAGGTCTCGGAGCTCGTCAAGGCGGGCGGCCTGCACACCGTCTGCCAGGAGGCAGGCTGCCCGAACATCTACGAATGCTGGGAGGACAGGGAGGCCACGTTCCTCATCGGCGGTTCGCAGTGCACCCGTCGCTGCGACTTCTGCCAGATCGATACGGGCAAGCCTGCCGACTACGACACCGACGAGCCGCGCAGGGTGGCGGAGTCCGTCACGACCATGGGGCTGCGCTACGCGACCGTGACCGGAGTCGCCCGTGATGACCTGCCGGACGAGGGCGCCTGGCTGCACGCGGAGACGGTCCGGCGCATCCACGCCGAGAACCCGGGGACCGGTGTCGAGATCCTCGCGACGGACTTCTCCGGCAACCCTGCGCTTCTCGGAGAGGTCTTCTCCTCGAGGCCCGAGGTGTTCGCGCACAACGTGGAGACCGTGCCTCGCATCTTCAAGCGCATCCGCCCCGCCTTCAGATACGAGCGCTCGCTCGACGTCCTCACGCAGGCCAGGGCCGCGGGGCTCGTCACGAAGTCCAACCTGATCCTCGGCATGGGGGAGGAGCGCGATGAGATCGAGCAGGCGCTCGTCGACCTTCACGATGCGGGCTGCGACATCATCACGCTCACGCAGTACCTCCGGCCGAGCCCAAGGCACCTGCCCGTGGCGCGGTGGGTCAAGCCGCAGGAGTTCATCGCGCTCAAGGCCGTGGCCGAGGAGATCGGCTTCCTCGGGGTGCTCGCCGGCCCGCTCGTCCGCTCCTCCTACCGCGCCGGTCGACTCTGGGCACAGGCTGCTCGACGCCGCGGGATGCCCATCCCGCAGCATCTTCAGCACCTCGCGGACTCCGCATCCAGCGAATTCGCTCAAGCGGTGGGCTGACCCCGCCGTCTCGCAGTCGAGGCGGGTTACCATTCCGGCATGCTCGAAGTCTGGATCGCCGTCGGAGCCGTGCTCCTCATCGTCATCGCCGTAGTCGTCTACGTCGTCGCCACCAACCGCTCGCTCAAGCGCCTGAGCGCCCGCGTCGACGGAGCGTGGAGCGACATCACGACGCAACTGGCGGCCCGTGAGGAGCTACTCCCGCAGCTCGAGACGCGTGTGCGCGGCCTCGCGACGCATGAGGACAAGGTCTTCGCGGCGTTCGAGGAGGCTCGAGCCGCGAGTTCGCGCGCGACGACGCCCGAAGAGGTGAGCGCGGCCGAGAACCTCGTGCAGGGCTCGCTGCGCGGCGTGTTCGCCGCGGCAGAGGCCTACCCGCAGCTCCAGTCCAGCCGCGAGTTCCTGCAGCTGCAGTCCGACCTCGTCGACGTGGAGAACCGCATCCAGGCGTCGCGTCGCTTCTACAACGGGGGAGTGCGCGAGTACAACACCAAGGTGAAGGTGTTCCCGAACAACCTCGTCGCGGGCCCGCTCCACTTCGAGCAGCGGACCTTCTTCGAGGTCGCCGACCGGGCTGCCATCTCGCAGCCCCCTCGGGTGCAGTTCTAATGGCATCGCAGCGTCCGCGGGCGCTCCTAGTATTGAGCCTATGACCGAACGCGACCTCGACGAGACTGCCGCCAAGGCGGCATCGCCGAGAACCGGCTCCACCCTGGCGCAGAACCCCACGCCAGCGCTCCGCAACGAGAGCGAGGACGAGCTCGTGCCCCGGGGGCTGCGCATCGGCGCGGCCTGGGCCTGGCGCACCGTGGCCATCCTGCTGGCCCTGATTCCCCTCGGGTGGCTCGTCGCACAGGCCTCGATCCTCGTCATTCCGCTGCTCGTGGCCGCGCTCCTGGCGTCGCTGCTCGCACCGCTCATGAAGTGGCTCGTGGGTGTCGGCCTCCCGAGGTGGGCGGCGCTCATCCTGTCGCTCATCGTCCTGCTGGTCGCGATCGGCACGCTGATCAGCCTGGTCGTCAGCCAGTTCGCGCAAGGCTTCAACCTCGACCTGGGCAAGCTCGAGGCTCAGTACCAGCTGGCGCTGCAGTTCCTCAGAGACTCCCCGCTGCATGTCACCGAGGAGCAAGTCGACGCGGGACTCAGCGAGATCGTCGGCTGGGTGCAGTCGAACGTGAACTCCATCGCGTCCCAGGCGGTCTCGGTCGGCTCCAATGTCGTCGCCTTCCTCGCCGGCACGCTCGTCACCGCCTTCGCCCTGATCTTCTATCTCCTCGACGGCCGCAGCATCTGGCTCTTCATCGTGTCGATCTTCCCCAAGAAGGCGCGCGCCGCCATCGACGGTGCTGGCCAGCGGGGCTGGATCTCGGTCGGCCACTACGTGCGCGTCCAGGTGCTCGTCGCGCTCATCGACGCCGTCGGCATCTACCTCGGTGCCGTCATCCTGCAGGTGCCGTTCGCGTTGCCGATCGGCGTGATCGTCTTCCTCGCGTCGTTCGTCCCCTACATCGGCGCGATCTCGGCCGGCACGATCGCCGTCGCCGTGGCGCTGGCCTACAACGGCTTCCTCAATGCGCTCATCATGCTCATCGTCGTCGTCGCGGTCATGCAGATCGAGTCGCACATCCTGCAGCCGCTCATCATGGGCAGCGCCGTGAAACTGCACCCGCTCGCGGTGCTGTTGTCGGTGAGCGCAGGAACCATCTTCGGCGGCATCGCCGGCGCCGTCTTCGCCGTCCCCCTCGTCGCGGCAGGCAAGGTCATGGTCCAGTTCATCTCGCGTGGCACTTGGCGCGATGACCCCGACCCGACGAAGATCACGCAAACCCCCGTATCCAAGCGCGAGAAGGCCAAGCGCGAGAAGAAGGCAAGCACGGTATGACCGCTCCCACCATCACGCTGGAACAGATCGTCGCCGCACGTGAAATCGTGCGGCAGGTCATCTCCCAGACCCCCATCGACTCGGCCCGGTTCCTGTCCGAGAAGCTCGGCTCTCCTGTGCTCCTCAAGTGCGAGAACATGCAGCGCACGGGCTCGTACAAGATCCGCGGGGCGACGTACCGCCTCTCGCGGCTGAGCGAGGAGCAGCGCTCGCGTGGAGTCGTGGCCGCCTCGGCCGGCAACCACGCGCAGGGCGTCGCTTTCGCGGCCCGCGAGCTCGGCATCAAGGCGACGATCTTCATGCCGGTCGGCGTTCCGCTGCCGAAGCTGCAGGCGACCCGCGGCTACGGTGCAGAGGTCGTCCTGACCGGCGTCAACGTGGCGGATGCGCTCGTCGCGGCCAAGCAGTTCGCCGTCGACACCGGGGCCGAGTTCATCCACCCGTACGACCACGCCGACATCATCACGGGCCAGGCCACCCTCGCGCTGGACATCCTCGAGCAGGCGCCCGACGTCGACACGATCATCGTGCCCATCGGCGGCGGCGGGCTCATCTCGGGCGTCAGCGTCGCGGCGAAGCTCCTCGGCGAGCAGCGTGGGCGGCCCATCCGCATCATCGGCGTGCAGGCGGCCAACTCTGCGCCGTTCCCCGTCTCGCTCGAGGCCGGCTACCCCGTGAAGATCCAGGCTCGCCCGACCATCGCCGACGGCATCGCCGTCGACATGCCCGGCGAGATCACCTTCGAGGTGGTCCGCAATCTCGTCGACGAGGTCGTCACCGTCTCGGAAGACGACATCTCGCGCGCCATCCTGCTCCTCGTCGAGCGGGCCAAGCTCGTGGCCGAGCCGGCAGGTGCGACTGCCGTCGCTGCCATCCTCGCGGATAAGATCAAGGACGCGGGCACCACGGTCGCCATCCTGTCCGGCGGCAACATCGACCCGCTCATGCTCGAGAAGGTGCTGAGCCGCGGCCTCGCCGCCTCTGACCGCTACCTGAAGCTCGTCATCGAGCTGCAGGACGTTCCCGGACAGCTCGCGCTGATCGCGAAGACCATCAGCGAGGTGAACGCGAACGTGGTCGAGGTGCTGCACACCCGCCACAACAAGGGTCTGCAGGTGAGCCACGTCGAGCTCGAGGTGTCGGTCGAGACTCGAGGCACCGAGCACTCCCACCAGGTGATGGATGCGCTGCGTGCGCTCGGCTACCAGCCGCGGACGAGCAGGGACGCGTCCCCGCTTCCCTGATCGCGAGCACCCTCGCAGGAACGAGAAGAGGACCTCCCGCGGGAGGTCCTCTTCGTCTGCGTCAGAGTGCGTGGCCGCGTCGAACGGCTACGGGTGGAAGGTCTCGACCTCGGTGATCTCGACGTCGATGGAGTTGCCGTTCGGCGCCTCGTAGCTCGTGGATGCGCCGATCGCGAGGCCGAGGATCGAGGCTCCGAGTGGGCTCTCGCCCGAGTAGACGCGCAGCTGGGTCTGAGACGCCATCTCGCGGCTGCCGAGGAGGAACTTCTGCTCCTTGCCGCCGATCTTCGCCGTCACGACGGTGCCCGTCTCGACGATGCCGGACGCTTCTGGCGCTTCGCGGACCTCGGAGTTCTTCAGCATCGTCTCGAGCTGGTTGATGCGGGCTTCGATCTTGCCCTGCTCGTCCTTCGCCGCGTGGTAGCCGGCGTTCTCCTTGAGGTCGCCGTCTTCGCGCGCCTCTTCGATGCGCTTGGCGATCTCTTCACGACCGTTCACAGCGAGCTCGTCGAGCTCCGCCTTGAGGCGGTCATACGTCTCCTGGGTGAGCCAGGTCACCGATGGGTTAGCCATGCTGGAACTCCTTGTGCAGCCGGATACGACCAAAGCCCTGACGCGAGTCAGGGCCTCTGGTGCCATTCTACGGCAACCAGCATTCCTTCACCAAAGCCGTGGTTCCTGCCTTCGTGGTGCGCACCTGCGCGTTGAGGACCTGCGAGGCCTCGTCGGTCGCGGGGACGTCGACGATGTCCCAGCCGACGACCGCCTGCTGCTCGTCGCGGATCTCGATCGCGCACGTCGCCTCGGTTCCGGCAGGGGCGGTGATGCGGTAGTCGAAGCTCACGTTCGCGTCGTCGACGATGGAGAAGCGCACCGTGTCGGCTCGGATCGCCGAGGAGGAGACGGGGCCGACCGTGGTCGTCGCCCAGAAAGCGACGACGGCGATGACGAAGATGCCGACGACCATCCAGATCCAGCGCTCCGGCTTCTTCTCAGAGCGAGGCGCGCGGGCGCCGTAGCGGTCGACGAGGTCAGCTGAGGTGGCGGCGGTGTCGGCGCGGGTCTCGCGTTCAGCTGACACGTGGATTCCTCTCGACTGAGGGCGGGCGCGGCCAGAAAGTGCGGGCCGCGCGAGATAGGCTCTCTGTCTAGGTTAACGTTCCCCGAGGAGACCAGTGACACTTCGACTGATGGCGGTCCACGCCCATCCCGACGACGAGTCCAGCAAGGGCGCCGCGACATACGCCGCGTACCGTGCCAAGGGCGCCGAGGTCATGGTGGTGAGCTGCACCGGAGGCGAGGCCGGCGACATCCTCAACCCGGGTCTCGAGTCCGTCTCGCACGCCCAGCGCGACCTTGCGGGACTCCGGCGCGTCGAGATGGCTGCCGCCCAGGAGTTCCTCGGCGTCGAGCACCGCTGGCTCGGGTACGTCGACTCCGGCATGGCCTCGGAGGACGGATCGCTGCCGCTGAACTCGTTCGCGAGCATCCCCCTCGACATCTCCGCGCGTCCGCTGCTGCGCCTGGTCAGGGAGTTCCGCCCGCACGTGCTCGTCACGTACGACGAGAACGGCGGCTACCCGCACCCCGACCACATCCGCACCCACGACATCTCGATGCGCGTGTGGCGGGAGTCGGGCCTCGCAACGCACCCCGAGCTGGGCTCGCCTTGGCGCATCTCGAAGCTGTACTACGACCGCACCATGAACGGGAAGCGGGCAGACAGCCTCCTGCAGCACATCAAGGCGCTCGACCCCGAGTCGCCGCTGCTCGAGCGCCTCGAGCAGATGCTCGCCTGGATGCGAGACAAGCCGAGCAACGTGACGACGCAGATCCAGATCGACGAGTTCTTCGACGCCCGCGACTCAGCGCTCCGCTCGCACGCGAGCCAGGTGGCGCCTGACAGCGGGTTCTTCGCGATTCCTCGCGACATCGAGGCCGCGGCGTACCCGTACGACGACTTCGAGCTCGTCGACTCCCGAGTGGATGCCCCGACGCCAGAGACCGACCTGTTCTCGGGCGTCGACGAACGCAACGACGACAAGCAGGGCGCTGCGGAGGCCTCCGAGTGATGCTGCTCGCCTCCGCCCAGTCCTGGGTGCTGTCGCTTGCGGCGACGGCGCCGACGCCTGGGGAGGAGCTGCCCTTCAACCCAGACGACGTGACGCCGGGCCCGCTCGGCTTCTTCGTCTTCATCTTCGTGGCCGTCGCGACCGGCCTCCTGGTGATGGACCTCATCCGCCGCACGAGTCGGGTGCAGGCGAGGGCTCGTATCCGCGAACAGCTGCAGGCCGAGATGGCAGCGAAGGAGGGCACGGTGGCCGAGGGCACCGAGAGCCCTCAGCTCGGCCAGGAGCCCGAGGAGCAGGTGGCGCCTGAGCATCGCGAGCCCGACCACGAACCCCCGGCGGCCAAGCCCTAGGCGAAGACCGGCGGGTCGATGCAGAGCAGCAGGATGCCCGTCCACTGGCTGAGGAACGCCAGCACCGTGAACACGTGGAACAGCTCGTGGAAGCCGAAGTGCCCCGGCCAGAAATTGGGGCGTTTGAGCGCGTAGAAGACGGCGCCAGCCGTGTAGAACAAGCCGCCGACGACGATGAGCACCACCGTGGCCACGTTCACCGCGGCGATGTCGCCGAGGTAGGCGACGGCGGCCCAGCCGAGCGCGATGTACAGGGCGACGTACAGCCACCGCGGGGCGCCGATCCAGAACACGCGGAAGCAGATGCCAAGCAGCGCTGCGCCCCAGACGATCGCGAACAGCGGCCACCCCTTCTCCGGCGGCAGCGCGACCAGCGCTATGGGTGCGTAGGTCCCAGAGATGAGCAGGAAGATGTTCGCGTGATCGAACCGCTTGAGGGCGACCCGCGTCTTCTCGCTCCAGTTGAAGCGGTGGTAGAGCGCGGAGATGCCGAAGAGCAGCCAGGAGCAGATCGCGTAGAGCGCGCAGGCCAGCTTGGCGGTCGTGCCCTCGGCGAGCACGATGAGCACGATCCCCGCCGCGATCGAGACGGGAAGCGTGCCGGCGTGCACCCAGCCGCGCCACGATGGCTTCGCCTCGGCGACGCTCGCGCCTGATTGAGCTTCGAGCAGGGGCAAGTGCACGGCGGGCTCCTGGCCCGAGTCGAGTTCCGAATCCGCGTGATGTTCTGAAGCCACCCTCGCACTCTACGCGGCCCCGTGCACGTGCATCTGACCCGTGGTCCGGTACGTTGTTCGAACCATGTCGATGATTCCCACGAGCCTGCGGAGCTTCCTGTACGGGCTGTACACGAGGCGACTGCGCCGATCTCTGCACGGTCGTCCCAAGCCGAAGCACGTCGCGATGATCATCGACGGCAACCGGCGTTGGGCCAGGCAGCTCGGGTTGCGGGATGCGGCCCAGGGGCATGCAGCGGGGGCCGCCAAGATGATGGAGTTCCTCGCCTGGTGCGACCGGGAAGGCGTCCAGGTCGTGACCCTCTACCTCCTGTCGAACGACAACCTCAAGAACCGCAGCAGCGAAGAGCTCGACGCGCTCATCGACATCATCGAGAAGCTCGCGATGCAGATCGCCGACAACGCGCGCTGGCGGGTGCACCACGCCGGATCTCCCGAGCACCTCCCTTCCGGACTCGGGGCGACGCTCGAGCGTCTGCAACGCGACACGGCGCAGCGTCGAGGCATGCACGTGAACCTCGCGGTCGGGTACGGAGGCCGCAGCGAGATCGTCGACGCGATGCGCAGGATCGTGCGCGCACACGCGGCAGATGGTGGCGACGTCGCGGCCCTCGCGGACATCCTCACGCCTGACCTCATCGCCGAGCACCTCTACACGGGCGGCCAGCCGGACCCCGACCTGGTCATCCGCACCTCCGGTGAGCAGCGGCTCAGCGACTTCATGCTGTGGCAGTCTGCGCACTCCGAGTTCTACTTCGTCGAGGCCCTGGGACCCGACCTGCGCGAGGTCGATTTCCTCCGCGCGCTGCGCGACTTCGCGTCCCGCCAGCGACGCTACGGCCAGTAGCCGCGACGCTCCCAGACACGACACAAAATTTAACTTTCGCCTGCGCGTGGCGTGGTCTCCGCCGTCGTACGTTAATGCCATCAGGTACGGTGCCTGATCGAAACGGCCACAGGTTCCCGAAGTTCGTTTCCCCCTACCGAGTGCCCCTGTGGTCGGAACGTAACCCAGCGACGAGCGAGAGCTTGGCGAAGGAGCGGAACTGCCGTGATACCCGCACAGCGCAACACCGACCACCTCGAGAACGAGGAAGGGGGCGCCGTGCATGTCGCGGTTCCCGACTCGTCCATCTCGACCCGCACCTACGTGCTCGACACGTCGGTGCTGCTCAGCGATCCGAGGGCACTCTTCCGCTTCGCGGAGCACGCGGTCGTCATCCCCGTGGTCGTGATCACGGAGCTGGAGAAGAAGCGCCACGACCCGGAGATCGGGTACTTCGCCCGCCAGGCGCTCAGGTTCCTCGACGAGCTGCGCATCAAGCATGAGCGCCTCGATTTCCCCATCGCCATCGGGGAGGCAGGCGGCACGCTGCGCGTCGAGCTCAACCACTCGAACATGAGCGTCCTCCCCAGCGGAATGCAGCTGGGAGACAACGACACGCGCATCCTGGCCGTCGCGCAGAACCTCGCTAGTGAGGGCCTCGCCGTGACGGTGGTGTCCAAGGACCTCCCGATGCGCGTGAAAGCCTCGGCGATCGGCCTGGCAGCTGAGGAGTACCGAGCCGAGCTGGCCCGCGACACCGGTTACACGGGGGTCGCCGAGATATCCCTCGGCGCGGACGAGCTCGACACGCTGTACACGGACGAGACGGTCGCGACCGCCACCGTCGACGAACTGCCCATCAACACGAGCCTCGTGATCCACTCGGACCGCGGATCAGCACTCGGACGCGTGTCGGGGAAGGGCGCCGTCCGACTCGTCCGCGGCGACTTGGACGTGTTCGGCGTGCACGGGCGGTCTGCGGAGCAGCGACTCGCCATCGACCTGCTGCTCGACCCCTCGATCGGCATCGTCTCCCTCGGCGGACGCGCGGGCACTGGGAAGAGTGCCCTCGCCCTGGCCGCAGGGCTCGAGTCGGTGCTCGAGCGCGGGCTGCACCGGAAGATCATGGTCTTCCGACCGCTCTTCGCCGTCGGCGGGCAGGAGCTCGGCTTCCTGCCCGGCGATCAGGGCGAGAAGATGAACCCGTGGGGCCAGGCGGTCTACGACGCCCTGTCGGCGATCGTGTCGGAGAACGTCATCGACGAGGTCATGGACCGGGGGATGCTCGAGATCCTGCCCCTGACGCACATCCGGGGCCGGTCGCTGCACGACGCGTTCGTGATCGTCGACGAGGCGCAGTCGCTCGAGCGGAACGTGCTGCTCACGATGCTCTCTCGGATCGGCAAGAACTCTCGCGTGGTGCTCACCCATGATGTGGCGCAGCGGGACAACCTGCGCGTCGGCCGGCACGATGGGGTGGCCTCGGTCATCGAGACCTTGAAGGGACACAAGCTCTTCGCCCACATGACGCTCACGCGGTCCGAGCGCAGCGACATCGCGGCGCTCGTCACGGAGCTGCTCGGCGACTACGAGGTGTGATGGGGACGCGGGCCCGGCTCGGTTGCGCTGCACCGAGTCGGGCCTCGACCTGGCCTGTGGGGAACTTCTGCGGGTGGCTCCAGATCTGACTAGTGTCCGGGCATGGCAGAACGTGCGGAGGCCGACCCCCTTACTGTGACGGGGCCGGATCCCCTGCGCGGTGCTTCGGACGCGCAGGGTCCGGTCCCGCGGTCACGGTGGTCGCGCGCCGGAGCGGCGCTGTGCGTCGGGGCGCTGCTCGTGATCGGCGTGGCATCGGCGGTCCCGCAGCACCCGGAGCTCCTGCCGGCGGCGCTCGCCGTCGCAGCGGTTACTCCACGACTCGTGGCGGTGGATGCCCGGGAGCACCGGCTGCCGAATCGCCTCGTCGCGCTCGGGGCGCTCGGGGTCCTCATCGCCTGGGTCGCCGACTGGGCGCTGCACGGAACGCCGGATCTTCTCGCCGCCGCCACCGGCGCCGCGGCAGGGGCCGTCCTGCTCGTCCTGGCGCTCACCGGCGGCCTCGGCATGGGCGATGTGAAGCTCGGGGCCGTGCTCAGCTGGGCGGCGGCGCTCGTCGACCCCTCGCTCGCCGTGCTCCTCGGCGTGCTGGCGATCCTCATCGGGGGAGTGCAGAGCGTCGTCGTCCTGGCACGGACCCGGGATCGCCGTCGCAGCATCGCGTTCGGGCCGGCGCTGCTCGCCGGGTACTGGCTTCCCGTCTTGTGGCTCGCCGTGCCGTTCGGGTAGTGCCGGCGCTCGCGCTCGCGCTCGTGCTGTCGAGGCGCAGGCCTCTGGGGACGCAGAAGGCCCGCCGGGTTCTCCCGGCGGGCCTTCTGCTGTCGGCTCTTCGCCTACAGGTTGGGCGTGGTCATGCTGAGCACGTCGAGCTTCTCGTCGAGCTGCTCTTCCGTGATGTCGCCGCGCTCGACGTAGCCGAGGTCGATGACGGACTGGCGCACCGTGACCTTGTTGGCAACCGAGTACTTCGCGATCTTGGCTGCCGCCTCGTACCCGATGATGCGGTTGAGCGGGGTCACGATCGAGGGCGACGACTCGGCGAGCGCGCGGGCACGCTCCTCGTTCGCGACGAGGCCATCGACGGTCTTGTCGGCGAGCACACGCACGCCATTGGAGAGGAGGCGAATCGACTCGAGGAGCGCGGTTCCCATGACCGGGATCTGCACGTTGAGCTCGAACGAGCCGGACGCTCCGCCGAAGACGATGGCTGCGTCGTTGCCGATGACGCGCGAGGCGACCATGAGCACGGCCTCCGGGACGACCGGGTTCACCTTGCCCGGCATGATCGAGGAGCCAGGCTGCAGGTCGGGGATCTGGATCTCGCCGAGTCCCGTGTTCGGGCCCGAGCCCATCCAGCGGAGGTCGTTGTTGATCTTGATGAGGCTCACCGCGATGGTGCGCAGCGCGCCGGAGGCCTCGACGAGGCCGTCGCGTGCGCCCTGAGCCTCGAAGTGGTCGAGGGCCTCGGTGAGCGGGAGCTTCGCGTTGTCGGCGAGCTCGGCGATGACCTGCTGAGAGAAGCCGGCAGGCGTGTTGATGCCGGTGCCGGTCGCGGTGCCGCCGAGGGGGACCTCAGCGACGCGCGAGATGGTCGACTGCACGCGCTCGATGCCGAGGCGGATCTGACGGGCGTAGCCCGCGAACTCCTGTCCCAGCGTGACCGGGGTGGCGTCCATGAGGTGCGTGCGCCCGGCCTTGACGGTGGATGCCCACTGCTGCGCCTTGCGGTCCAGGGCCTCGGCGAGGTGCGTGAGACCCGGGATGAGGTCGTTGAGGAGCGCGTCCGTCACGGCGACGTGCACGGAGGTCGGGAAGACGTCGTTCGACGACTGCGACGCGTTGACGTGGTCGTTGGGGTGGACGGGGCCGCCGAGGCCGCGCGTCGCGAGTGTCGCGAGGACCTCGTTGATGTTCATGTTCGAGGAGGTGCCGGACCCGGTCTGGTAGACGTCGACCGGGAACTGGTCGAGGTACTTGCCGTCGATGATCTGCTCAGCGGCCTCGACGATCGCGTCGGACACCGGCTGCTCGATGATTCCGAGCTTCGCGTTGACGATCGCGGCGGCGCGCTTGATGCGCGCGAGAGCGACGATCTGGCCCGGCTCGAGACCTGCACCGGAGATGGGGAAGTTCTCGACTGCGCGCTGCGTCTGCGCGGCGTAGAGGGCGTTCTTGGGAACGCGGACCTCGCCCATCGTGTCGTGCTCGATGCGGTACTCGTCTTGATTTTCCACCACGTTGTGTGACCTTTCCAGGTAGCCGATCTCTGTCCGAGCCAGCCTATCGAGTCCTGGCCTCAGTCGAGGTCGGCCGCGACCAGCTCTGCCAGCTTCGTGACCGTCTCGGGGGAGTTGTTGCCGTAGACGAGGTAGGCCTGGCCGTCCTGCTCGTGGACGAGCATGTAGGCCCGGTTGCCTGCATCCTCCGGGCTGAGGTCGGTCGCGTCGTATTCGATCCAGTCGAGGCCGCCGACCTGCACGGTGCCCGTCGGGGTGCGCTCGCGCGTCGCGTCCAGCAGCCAGGTGGGGTTGACGCCGATGCCCTGGCTGACTCCGACGTACTCGGTGGGTGCGCCCTTCGGGCCGACCAGGAAGCCGATGTACCACTCGCTGACGCCGTCGGCGCTTGTGCGGATCTCGGCTTCGTTCGCGGTCCAGTCCGCCGGAACCTGAGGCACGACCAGCGGGGCGGCGAAGTCGCCCTGCGCGCTCTGCGCCTCTGACGCGAAATCGACGTCGAAGGTCACGGGAGTGTCGTTGCGCGGCACGATCGCCACGATGAACAGCACGAGGCCAAGCGACACCAGGAGCGAGTAGACGAGGTTGTTGATCGTCTTGCGCTTCCGGTATAGCCGCGAAGACTCGGCCTTGCGCGCGAACGTCTCCTCCGGGGTCTCCGGCCGCCCGAGTTCCGCGACGACCGGTGGCTGCTTCTGCTTGGCCATCAGGCCTCGTCCAGAGCTTCGTCGTCGCGTCGACGTGCCGCCTCGAGGCGCTTCCTGGCACCGAGGAGCCAGGACTCGCAGTGCGCGGCGAGCTGCTCGCCGCGCTCCCAGAGCTTGAGCGACGCCTCGAGGGAGGCGCTGCCCTGTTCGAGCTGGCTCACGACCGAGATGAGCTCGTCGCGTGCCTGCTCGTAGCTGAGCTCGGCGATGTCGGTCTGTTCCTGCATGGTGGTCATTCTACGTTCGCCTCCGTTGCGCCGTCCGGGGCGCCTGGTGTGATGATGGCCTCGCCGCCGAGCGACGAGGCTGAGATGCGGCCATCGGCCGTTCGGATGCGGAGCTCGGTCGACGCGGGGGCGTCCTGCCATCCGGTGACGAGCGACTTCGCACCACCGTCGACGCGTTCGACGATGGAGTAGCCGCGCTCGAGCGTGCCCTGCGGCGAGAGGCCCCGCAGGTGCCTCGCCAGCGACTCGAGCCGGTCGTGCTCGCGGTCGATTCGCCGAGTGATGAGCTCTTCGCCGCGCTGGGAGGCCCGCATGAGCTCCTCGCCGCGCTGGTCGATGATCCACGATGGGTTGGCGAGCGCTGGCCGTGAGACGAGCGACTCGAGGGCGTTGGACTCGCTGCGCACACGGTCGACGATGCGCTGCAGGATGCGGGCTCTGGCCTGCTGGACGCCGGCGAGCTCCTCCGCGACGTCCGGTACGACGCGCTTGGCGGCGTCTGTTGGAGTGGAGGCGCGGAGGTCGGCGATGTCGTCGAGGATCGGACGGTCGGCCTCGTGGCCAATGGCGCTGACGACGGGCGTGGAGAGCGTCGCGACGAGGCGCACCAGGCTCTCGTCGCTGAACGGCAGCAGGTGCTGGAAGTCGCCGCCGCCTCGGGCGACGATGATGACGTCGACCTCGGGGTCGGCGTCGAGCTCGCGGAGCGCGGCCGAGACCTCGGCAACGGTGCGCTCGCCCTGCACGGGGGTGTGGATGGTGCGGAACTGCACCGCTGGCCAGCGGAGCTCGGAGTTGCGGCGCACGTCCTTCTCCGCGTCGGACTCGCGCCCCGTGATGAGACCGATGGTGCCCGGCAGGAAGGGGAGGGGCTTCTTGCGCTCGTCGGCGAAGAGGCCTTCTGCCGCCAGCTGCTTCCGGAGTCGCTCGAGCCGCTCGAGAAGATCGCCGAGCCCGACGTGCCGGAGGTCCGAGACCTGCATCGACAGCGTGCCGCCCTTGACCCAGAAGTCGGGCTTGATGCTGGCGATGACGCGGTCACCCTGCTTGAACTCGCCGTCGAGACGCTGCACGACGCTGCGCCAAGCGGTGACCGACAGGGTTGCGTCAGCGTCGAGGTCCTTGATCTTCCCGTAGGCGTGCCCACCGCGGATGCTCCAGCCGGTGAGCTCTCCCTCGATCCAGACCGACCCGAGGCGTGCGATCCAGTCGCGGACGAGCTCTGAGACGACGCTGACGGGCCACGGCGCATCCGGCGTTGACTTCGGGGGCTGGATGACGACCACGTGCCTCTTCTCGAATCTGATGTCTCCCGCTGCGGTAGCGGAGGGAGCGTGCTGCTTGGCACAGAGCATCGGCCGCCGCATGCGAGATCGAGGATATCGCGTGCGGCGGCCGATGCTTCAGTGCTGTGGAGAACCCGGCCCGCCCGGGCGGCCAGGTGGCTCGCCCGGGCAGGCACGTGGTGACGTCAGCGTGACTGCTGTCGCCACGCCCTACGTGGAGGTTGGCGTCGGCGTCGGCAGGGCGCCGCTCGAGATGGCCTCGAGCAGCTCACCGTGCATCAGGATCGCGGCGATCGTGAAGCCGAAGATCGTGATGAGGGTGACGACGGCGCCGATGATCGGGATCCACATCGCCCGCTTGCCGGCCTTCCAGCGGACGAGCGTCAGGTACAGCGTGAGGGCGTAGATCGCCGGCAGTACCAGGACAGCGGTGGTGGACAGGGAGCCGAGACCCTCAGGTCGCACGTAGCCGCTGATCCCGAAGTCCTCGTAGAGCAGGGCCATCTGGCCCGCCAACGAGTTCTCCGTGAACGTCGTCATGTTCAGGACTGTGGCGACGAGGCCGAGCACGAGGAACCCGATGCCGAGGAAGCGGTCGTTCTTCCGCTTTACCTCCTGCACCGAGTCCTGCGGCTCGGATCCCGGCGTCACGCTCACGCGGCCGAGTGACCGAACGAGCCGAGCTGCTTGGTGGCCTCGATGATGCGAGCCGCCATGGCGGTCTCGGCCTTCTTGCCCCATGAGCGGGGGTCGTAGACCTTCTTGTTGCCCACTTCGCCGTCGATCTTGAGGAAGCCGTCGTAGTTCTTCAGGACGGTGTCGGCGACGGAGCGGCTGAACGCGTACTGCGTGTCGGTGTCGATGTTCATCTTGATGACGCCGTTGCGGACCGCCTCGGCGATCTCCTCGTCGGTCGATCCCGAGCCGCCGTGGAAGACGAGGTCGAGCGGCTTGGCGCCGGTGCCGTACTTGGCTGCGAGGCCTGCCTGGATCTCCGCGAGGAGCTCGGGGCGCAGCTTGACGTTGCCCGGCTTGTAGACGCCGTGGACATTGCCGAAGGTGAGCGCGGCCATGTAGCGGCCGCGGTCGCCGAGGCCCAGTGCCTCGACGGTCGCGATGGCGTCGTCGAGCGTCGTGTACAGGTGCTCGTTGATCTCGTGCGCGACGCCGTCTTCTTCGCCGCCGACGACACCGATCTCGACTTCGAGGATCTGGTTGTTGGCCTGCGTGAGCTTCAGGATCTTCGACGCGATCTCGAGGTTCTCCGTGAGCGGCACAGCCGAGCCGTCCCACATGTGCGACTGGAAGATCGGCTCGCCGCCGCGCTTGATCTGGTCAGCGGATGCCTCGAGGAGCGGGTAGACGAAGCCGTCGAGCGCGTCCTTCGGGCAGTGGTCGGTGTGCAGCGCGACCGTGATCGGGTAGTTCTTCGCGACCTCGTGCGCGAATGCGGCCATGGCGAGCGCACCGGAGGCGCGAGCCTTGACGGACTGGCCGGCGAAGTAGTCGGCACCGCCCGTGGTGACCTGGAGGATGCCGTCTGAGCCGGCTTCGGTGAGACCCTGGAGGACGGAGTTGATCGTCGACGAGCTGGAGACGTTGATCGCTGGGTACGCGAAGCCGCCTTCCTTGGCTCGGTTCAGCATCTCGGCGTACTGGTCCGGTGTTGCGATGGGCATATGTGCTCCTTCAGCGCTTGGAACTTACGACTGAAGTCTAGCCAGGGCCGCCGACTTTCTCCGAGCGCTCGTACTAGGGTTGAGAACCGGATGGCGCGGAGCAATGGTGTCGTGTGATTGCTCGGCGAGAACGTCCACAACGCCAGCGAAAGGGACCCTTGTGACCTCATCTTCCGCCACTTCAACTCCGGAGCACGGGCAGCTCTTCGCGAACCCCGACCGCAACCTCGCTATGGAGTTGGTGCGTGCGACCGAGGCTGCGGCCATCCGGGCGACGCCGTTCATCGGGCGAGGTGACAAGAACGCCGCCGACGGTGCGGCGGTCGACGCCATGCGCAAGTTCCTCTCGACCGTCGATTTCGCCGGCGTCGTCGTCATCGGCGAGGGCGAGAAGGACGAAGCCCCGATGCTCTTCAACGGCGAGCAGGTCGGCAACGGGCAGGGCCCCGACTGCGATATCGCCGTCGACCCGATCGACGGCACGAGCCTCACGGCCGCTGGCCGGCAGAACGCGCTGAGCGTCATCGCCGTGGCCGACCGCGGCTCGATGTACAACCCGAAGGACCTCTTCTACATGGAGAAGATCGTCACGGGTCCCGAGGGTGTCGGCGTCATCGACCTGGCCCGCCCGATCGGCGAGAACATCCGCGCCCTCTCCAAGGCGAAGAACAAGCCGGTCGAGGACATGGTCATCGCCGTGCTCGACCGTCCGCGCCACGAGGAGCTCATCAACGAGATCCGCGCGGCGGGCGCTGGCACGCAGCTCATGCTCGACGGCGACGTCGCCGGTGGCATCAACGCTGCGCGAGGCACTGGTCGCATCGACATGTGCGTCGGCATCGGCGGCACTCCCGAGGGCATCATCACGGCGTGCGCCATCAAGGCGCTCGGCGGCGTGCTGCAGGGCCGCTGGTACCCGCGCAACGCCGAGGAGCGCGAGCGGGCGATCGCTGCCGGGCACGACCTGGACGCCGTGCTCACGCAGGACGACCTGGTCCGCACGGAGAACACGTACTTCGTGGCGACGGGTGTGACCGACGGTGGACTGTGCGCCGGGGTTCGCCGGTCCGGCAACCGCATCTTCACGGACTCGGTGGTGCTCCGGTCCCGCTCCGGCACCGTGCGTCGTGTGACGGCCGAGCACCTCGCGGACAAGTGGCTCTGATCTCCGTCGGCAGCTGACGCAGGTCTTCTGGAGCTGCCGCCAAAGCGCTGCCAGTCTGATGTTCCCGGCGTTCACCGTCGCGGCATCGGGCTGGCAGCGTTTCTCGTAGAGGAGCCGTTCGCGTGCGGTTCTTCCGGGAGTTCGCCCGTTCGAGGGGTCGGGTCAGCGCTCCGTGAGCTCGGGCTGTGTTTCTCGATGCTCGGTGAGTTCGGGCGCGGTGAGCCCGCGGAGCTGCTCCTCGACGGGGCGCGGCGTGCTGATGGGGGAGCCGATGTTGAGGGCGTCCAGTTTTCGAGCGGTGGGGAGGACTCGCGTCTCGAGGGAGCCCAGGAACGCGTTGTAGCTGGTGGTGGCGCCAGCCAGCGACCGGCCGAGCTTGTCGATGTGCGTGGCCAGCGTGCCGAGACGCGTGTGGAGCTGGGTGCTGAGTTCGAAGATCTCGTGGGCCTGGTCTTCGAGCACGTCCTGCTGCCAGGCGTAGGCGATGGCGCGGAGGGTGGCCCAGAGGGAGACGGGAGACGTGACCGCGACTCCGCGGTGGATCGCGTCTTCCAGGAGCGACGGGTCGGAGGCGACCGCGGCCGAGAGCGCCGACTCGCTGGGGACGAATGCGATGACCAGTTCGGGGGATCCGGGCACCGCGCTCGGGTAGCCGCGCGCGGCGAGGGCGGTGACGTGTGAGCGGAGGGCCTTCGCGTGGTCGCCCATGAGGCTGCGCCGGCGTGCGGTTTCCTCTTGGTCGCCGAGTTCGCTGAGCTGGCTCGCGGCGAGATACTTCGCCATCGGGGCCTTCGCGTCGATGACGAGGTGCTTGCCCCCTGGCAGGTGCACGATCATGTCCGGGCGCCCCGCGCCCTGCTCTCCGGTGAGCGTGACCTGCGTGTCGAAGTCGACGCGCTCGATCATTCCGGAGGCCTCGACGATGTTGCGAAGCTGCGCCTCGCCCCACACGCCTCGTGCTTGGTTGGACTGCAGCGCGGAGGCGAGCGAGTCGGTGGTCGCCCGCAGGCGCTCGTCTGCTTCGTGCTGGTTGCGGAGCTGCTCGCTGAGCTCGCCGTGCTGCTGCAGGCGCTGCTCCTCGATGGCGGCGACGGCGCGGCGCATGAGTTCGAGCTGCTTGTTCACCGGGGCGAGCGCCGTGAGCACCTGCTGTTCGCCGACGTCCTTCGTGCGGCGCGCCTCGAGCTGCGAGCGTTCCCGTGCGAGCACCTCCTCGAGATGCTGCTCGGCGGTGGAGCGTGCCTCGCTCGCAGCGAGGGCGCGTGCGCTGGCACCCGCGAGCTCGGTCGCCAGCTGTTGGCGCTGGTTCGCTCCCCGCAACGCGGCGACCGCGAAACCGACGATGAGGCCGAGGAGGAGGCCGATGACGAGCGGGAGAAGGTCCATGCATCCACCCTCGCAGGTGCCTCCGACATTTCAGGCGAAGGTGGCCGCCGCGGTGAGTGTCGCGGCGAGTTCCCGCTCCCTGCTGAGCTCGATGCGCTCGATGTCGACGCCCGTCGACGCGCCCACGTCGGCGAGTTCCACAGCTCCCAGCCTTCGTGAGACGTCGACGACGATGGCGGCGCTCGCCTCCGCATCGGAGACGGGGTCGTGGTGCACGAGCGTCGTGAAGCCTGCCGCCTCCGCGGCCACCGGGAGGCGGTAGGAGTGCAGCTCGTAGCTGCGTCTCGCGAGTCGGAGCGAGCAGAAGTAGGCGAGCGGTGGAAGCGTCGTGTTCGTCGCAAGGCTGATCGTGACGGCCACGCCGATGTCGAAACGCGCGTTGTGCGCGACCAGCACATCGTCTCCGACGAAGGCCAGGAGACGGGGGAGCTGCTCCTCCCAGGTCAGAGCACTGCGGGTCATCTCCCGGCTGATGCCGTGCAGCTGGACGTTGAAGGGCAGGAACGCGTCGTGGGGCTGCGGGGGCTGGATGAGCCAGCTGGCGCGCTCGACGACGGCACCGTCCCGCACCTTGACGAGTCCGACGGCGCACGCTGAGGCCGGGGAGCCGTTGGCGGTCTCGAAGTCGATCGCGGTGAAGTCGATGGTCACGTCATTCATGGTGGCACGAACCTGGCGTCGGTCGAATCGGGTGTGGCGCATCCGGTGGGCAAGTACGATAGGTGCTCGTGGCTCTTACTCTTGGCATCGTCGGCCTGCCCAACGTCGGCAAATCGACCCTTTTCAACGCACTCACGAAGAACCAGGTTCTCGCGGCGAACTACCCGTTCGCCACGATCGAGCCCAACGTGGGGGTCGTCGAGCTGCCGGATGCACGGCTGAAGGTGCTCGCCGAGATCTTCGGCTCTGAGCGCATCCTGCCCGCCGCAGTGTCGTTCGTCGACATCGCCGGCATCGTGCGCGGTGCGAGCGAGGGCGAGGGGCTCGGCAACCAGTTCCTCGCCAACATTCGCGAGGCGGACGCGATCGTGCAGGTCGTGCGCGGCTTCGAGGACGGCGACGTGGTGCACGTCGACGGCAAGGTCGAGCCCGCGAGCGACATGGAGACGATCAACACCGAGCTGATCCTCGCCGACCTGCAGACCATCGAGAAGGCGCTCCCGCGCTTCGAGAAGGAGGTCAAGCAGAAGCGCCTCGACTCCTCTGTGCTCGAGGCGGCGAGCGAGGCGAAGGCGGCGCTCGACGAGGGCACGCTCCTCTCGGCCACCAAGATCGACCTCGAGCCCATCAAGGAGCTCGGCCTGCTGACGGCCAAGCCCATGATCTTCGTCTTCAACATCGACGAGGCCGCGCTGAGCAGCGAGGAGAAGCTCGCTGAGCTCGCGGCGCTGGTCGCTCCGGCGAAGGCGATCTTCCTCGACGCGCAGACCGAGTCCGAGCTCATCGACCTCGACCCCGAGGAAGCCGCCGAGCTCCTCGCGTCGCTCGGTCAGGACGAGTCGGGCCTCAGCCAGCTCGCCCGCATCGGCTTCGACACGCTCGGGCTGCAGACCTACCTCACCGCAGGCCCCAAGGAGTCGCGCGCGTGGACGATCCGCAAGGGCTGGAAGGCACCGGCGGCGGCCGGCGTCATCCACACCGACTTCGAGCGCGGCTTCATCAAGGCCGAGGTCATCTCGTTCGACGACCTTGTCGAGACCGGCTCCACCGCCGAGGCTCGCGCCAAGGGCAAGGCCCGCATGGAGGGCAAGGAGTACGTCATGCAGGACGGCGACGTCGTGGAGTTCCGCTTTAACGTCTAGCGTTATTGACGCTCTGCGTTATACGCTGACCTCGTGATCAGATCGTTCGGGAGCAAGGAGACCGAGCGCATCTGGCGCGAGCAGTATGTCAAGGGCGTCGATCGGGCGGTCCAACGAGCAACCCTGAGGAAGCTCGAGCTGATCCATGCGGCGAAAGATGCGGAAGATCTGAGGATCCCTCCGGGGAACCGCCTGGAGAAGCTGGCTGGCGATCGACGCGGTCAACACAGTATCTGTGTGAACTCCCAGTGGCGTATCTGCTTCGTCTGGAGAGAGGGAGGGACGGAAGATGTCGAACTCATCGACTACCACTGACGCGGGTGTGATCGAGCCGATCCACCCAGGGGAGATCCTGATGGAGGACTTCATCGAGGGGTTCGGCATCACGCAGAACAAGCTCGCGGTGTCCATCGGTGTGCCTCCGCGTCGGATCAACGAGATCGTGCACGGCAAACGCGGCATCACCGCCGACACAGCGATCCGACTGGCGCGGTACTTCGGGACGTCGGAGGAGTTCTGGATGAACCTGCAGTCGAACTACGAGTTGCGGCTCGAGCGCAGGGCTCTGCGCGACAAGGTCGCCGCGATCACACCGTTGAAGGTCGCATGACGGATCTGTCGATCGGTGTCTCTGCGCACGGTGACGCAGTCGACGCTGGATGCCAGTCCCAGTGACTCCGGATGCCTCGGATGGCGTGAAGCGGTCGTTCCCAGCTCCGCCTCGTGCAGCTGGAGTCGAGATCGAACCGCCGGATTCCTCGCACGTCCCGGCCAGGGAGCGTCGCGCGTCCCCACTCGGCGGACGCAAGCCCGTGACCGCCGAGCTGGCACAGTTCCAGACGCCCGATGAGCACGCCATGGACGACATCCTCCCCATCGACCTCGCGACGGTTCGTCTGCTCATCGTGGGCGTCAACCCGGGACTGTGGACGGCCGCGGTCAACGCCCCCTTCGCGCGACCCGGCAACCGATTCTGGCCATCGCTCCACCGGGCCGGCTTCACGGATCACACCGTCCACGCATCGCGTGGCCTGTCTGCGCCAGACGAGCAGCAGCTGCTCCGGCGGGGCATCGCGCTCACGAACCTCGTGGGCCGAGCCACGGCGCGTGCCGACGAACTGACGCCCTCGGAGCTGCGCGACGGTGGGCAGCGAATCATCGAGCGCGTGCAGGAGATGCGGCCCGACGCCGTCGCCGTCGCCGGGATCACCGCATTCCGCACCGCGTTCGGCCTGCCGAAGTCGAAGCTCGGGCGTCAGGAGACGGGGACCGTCGTGGGCTGGCCGGAGGACGTCGACCTGTGGGTCGTCCCGCAGCCCAGCGGGCTGAACGCGCACGAGACGATCGACACCCTCGCCGCCAAATGGCGAGAAGTCTGGGATTCGCTTCCTGCCGAGTGACGACGCAGCTCGCACGTCACGGAAACTCCAGGCATGCTCCGTCAGGACGCGAGCGGCACCTGGGCGGCGGCAACGCGGTGCGGGTACTCGGCCTCGCGCCCCTGGAAGCTCAGGATGCTCGGGTTCTGGATCACACCGTCCCGAATCTCGATCGCGCGGGTGAGCGTCGCACTCTCAGCCCACGCCTCCGGGCCTTCGAGAGCGGGGCGGAGGAACGGGAGCAGGGCCTCGCTGATGTCCCAGGTGGCGGAGTTCCACAGGTAGGACGGGCTGTGGTCGACGGCGTAGTAGTTGACGCCCTGCCCGACCGTGAACATCGGCTGCTCGAACGTCGTGGGCCGTGCCCACTCGAACCCCATGCCCTCGTCGCAGGAGACGTCGATGATGAGGCTCCCCGTCGAGAACCGTGCGAGGTTCTCCGTGAGGAGGTAGGTCAACGGTGCGGCGACATCCTGGAAGGTGCAGTTGACGACGATGTCGTAGGTGGCCAGGAAGTCGGGGAGCAGCCAATCGCCCTGCTCGGTGCTGACCGTGCTCAGGTGCGTCGGCCCGTCATCCGTGTTGAGCTGCGTGATGTGTGCGTTGTGGATGGGGGAGCCCACGGCCGCCGCGCCGCGCTGCGTGAGCACCTCGATGTCGTGGATGCCGTGCGCGTTGAGCGCCGTCACCGCGCCTCGAGCGGTCGCACCGAAGCCGATCACCACGGCCCTGAGGCGAGGGCCGTAGAGGCCCGTCAGTCCGATGAGGCTGAGCGCGTGGATGACGGAGCAGTAGCCGGCGAGCTCGTTGTTCTTGTGGAAGACATGCAGGCTCATGTCACCCTGCGGCGTCCAGTGGTTCATCGCCTCGAACGCGATCAGCGTCAGCTTCCTGTCGATGGCGAGCTGCGTCACCTCCGGGTCCTGAACGCAGTGGGGCCACCCCCAGAGCACCCGTCCTGGTGCGAGCGCCGCGACATCCGCAGCCTGCGGCTTGGGGAGCAGGAGCACGTCAGCGGAGGCGAGGACCTCGGCTCGCTCGGCGACCCTGCCGACACGCGATTCCACGTAGCCGCGCTCGAGCTGGAAGTCGGCCCCGTAGCCGCGCTCCACGATCATGCGAGCCCGCACGTCCGCGTCGATCCGATCGAGGTGATGCGGGTGGAGGGGGAGCCGGCGTTCGTTCTCCATCGAGGAGTCGGCGAGGACACCGAGCGAGAGCAGCGGAGCACGGGTGGAGGCGACGGCGGACGACATGGGATCCCATCATTGGGGAACCAGAGTCAGCTCCTGCCCTGACAGTACGCCCATTTCGGGCAGGCGCATTCGCTAGGGTGACCGGCAGCCACCTTCCCCAGCGTCCAAGCGTGCGGTGACCTCGGGAAGCAGACCGCAGCCTGGAGGCCCAGATGATCGCGTACTCAGAGATCGCCACGCTCGACGCCGAGCAGCACGAGCGCATCCAATCGCTGTTCGAACGCAGCTCCGCGATCTGGGACCTTCCCGAGGACGAGGGCAAGCTCGAGGTCTGGGACGAGTTCATCGAGGACTGCGAGCGCGCCGAGTTCCCCCACCTCATCGCGAGCGCCCGCTTCGGCCAGTACACGACCCTCGTCAAGGCGGGACTCGCGGTCCGAGCGCTCGATGCGTACGTGCGGCTCATGCAGGTCATCCACCGCCATGGCGACCTCATCGCGCCCGAGAACGTCGGGCGCATGCTCAATTCCATCGCGACCGCGAGCATGACGCTCGTCGACGACCCGGCGGTGTCGCTTGAGCAGATCGCCCGCGCCATCGACCTCGTCGAGCAGCAGATACGACAGCGCGGTGCCGACATCGTGGGAGTCTACGTGGCGCGCGCCGTGGTCTCCGCGGCCAGGGGAGACGCCGACGCGACGTTCGACTGGATCCAACGGTGGCGATCCGAGAACAGCGTCGAGTGGCGGCCGGACGACTCCGGCGTCATCCAGATGGAGCTGCCGCTCGTCGCGCGCTTCGATCTGCCGCGCGCGACGGAGACGCTCGAGCAGCGGCTGAGGATGCTCGAGATCGACCCGGGCCAGCTCGACGCCACGCGTTCCGACGCGGAGAACGCCACGCCCCTCCTCATCCTGCTCGCCTTCTTCTACGTGCGCGCCGGCCGTCGAAGCGACGCGAACCTCATCGCCGACCAGCTCCTCGCCGGGATCGGGGCCACCCGACTCGCGCGGGACGGGGTCGCGGAGTTCCTCATCCCAGTCCTCGAGGAGCGTCCGGAGGCCGCGCTCGAGGCCGTGGACCACACCCTCCGCAACCTGCACCTCGACGGGAGCGACTGGGAGGCCACCGCCGCCACGGCGCGCAACCGCATCCTCGCCGACCCGACTGGGGACGAGGGCGGGCTGCTGCGAGCGCTCGCCGAGGAGGCTGCCGCCTCGCTCGACCGACGCGGCGGAACCGACGTGCACTCGCGGGAGCTCGACGAGTTCTGGTGGGCCGGCCTGCCCGCACCGACGCGACCGGAGGCTGCCGATGACGAGGACGTCTGGGGTGACGTGGAAGAGCGCGCGGAGACGATCCTCGCGTCCGGCTGGCTGCCGCGCACCGCCTCGGTCAGCATGGACGAGCCGCCCATCTCCATCAAGCACCGCTACGTCGCGCACCTCGGCGCCACGATGGACCTTCTCTCGGCCGAGACCGCGGAGGACGCCGACGCCCTCGCGGCCTCGCTCTCCGCGCGCTCAGAGCAGCTGAAGTGCGCCACCACTCGGTACTGCGTGCCGCTGCTGCATGGCCTGCGCGCCGGTCAGCAGGGCGACATCGCCACGCTCGTGCGCGACTTCCGCGCGGCCCAGGTGGAGCTTCGGAACGACTCGGACGCGATCGAGGACTCCATCGCGGCCATCGGCGAGCGCTTCTTCGCCGTGACCGTCGACCAGGCGGTCGCCGCGCCCGACGTCACGTGGCCGGAGATCGAGGAGCTCATCGAGGCAGAGGTGCGCCTCCGAGCGGTCACCGGGGGACCCACCGCCCACCTGACCCTCGCACGCGCGGAGGTGGCCGCTCACCGCGGCGACACAGCGTCGCTGCGCGCCGCCCTCGAGCAACTCGGACCCCAGCTCGAAGCGGAGAGCCGAATGCTCGATCGGGTCACGGTCGACCTCGAAGTCGTGCGCCTCACCGCGTTCGCGGCGCCTGCGTTCGCGGCGGCAACCGCGAGAGGGATCCTCGCGGACGGCGACGCTGAGCAGGTGCGCGCCGCGACCGCCTGGCTGTGCTGGCTGGATGCTCGGTCAGGGAACAGAGCCGCCGCCTCGGCCGAGCTGGCCCGCATCCTCGAGAGTGTCGACGGCGACGTGGACGCGTTCGGTCCGCTGCCCGGATGGGTGCTGCTCGAGGGGATAGCCGCACCCGGCGTCGAGCTCGGGCCGCTCATCGACGCGCTGCTGGCGGACGTCGACGAGTCGCCGAGCGACCTGATGATCTTCGCCGCGTGCGGCAGCGCCCTGCTCGCCACGGCCCCCGACGACCCTCGAGGGCCGGACCTCCGTGCGCTCGCCGCCGACATCACCCGACGGCTGGATGCCCGCAACGGCGATGACCGCTGGAGCACCTGGGTGCGCGAGAGATGGTTCGCGGGCGACGCTTCCCTCGGGGCGTCCGCATGAGCGGGGAGAGCTTCCGCGTCGACCTGCGCGGCATCGTCGACATCCTGTCCCATCACCTGTACTCGAGTCCGCGCGTGTACCTCCGCGAGCTCATCCAGAACGCCAGGGACGCGGTCGTCGCCAGGAGCGAGCTCGATCCGACCGCGCCCCAGGAGATCGCGGTCGAGGTCGAGGACGGTGGGGCCGTGCTGGTCCGCGACCATGGCATCGGGCTGACCGAGGAGGAGATGCGGTCGGTGCTCGCCACCATCGGCGCGTCGAGCAAGCGCAGCGACTTCACCCGAGTGCGCCGACAGTACCTCGGCCAGTTCGGCATCGGCCTCCTCTCCTGCTTCCTGATCGCGGATCGCATCGAGGTGCGCTCGCGCAGCGCGCGCTCGGCGGACGCGCCGACGATGAGCTGGGTTGGGAGCTCGGACGGCACGTTCACGATCACACCCGCGGAGACTCCGTTGCCGGATGCGGGCACCGAGGTGCGCGTTCAGGCTCGCGCCGACGACCGAGAATGGGTCGACCCGGTGCGGGTGCGTCTGCTCGCCGAGCGCTTCGCCAGCCTGCTCGAGCTCCCGATCTCGCTGCGCACGACTCCCCGGCAGCCGCCAGAGCTCGTTAGCACCGGGACGCCACCGTGGCGGACCTCCGACTTCGAGGCGGCCGAGTGGTGTCGCCGTGAGCTCGGGTTCATGCCCCTCGCGGTGCTCCCCGTCGACGTCCCGACCGCGGGTGTGGTCGGCGTCGCCTTCATCTCGGACAGCCCGGGGCGGGTCGGGAACCGACACGGCGACACGGTCTACTCGCACGGCATGTTCGTCGCCGATGACAACGTGCAGCTCGCTCCGAACTGGGCCTACTTCGTGCGGCTCGCCGTCGAGGGCGGCGACCTGCCCCTGACCGCATCCCGCGAGTCCCTCCAGGACTCGTCGGCGATCGGCGAGGTGAAGGCGCAGATCGGCACGCAGCTCCGGCAGGGCATCGAGCACTTCGCGCTGCGCGATCCCGTCGGCTTCGACCGATTCATGGACGTGCACGCGAAGGGCATCCTCGCGATGGCGGCGGGGGACGACGACATGCTCGACCTCGTGATCGGCCACGTGCCATGGGAGACCAGCGAGGGCACGATGACCCTCGCCCAGATCCTGCGCATCTCGGACGACGCGCAGTACACCGCCTCGATGACCGACTTCACGGCGTTCGCGCCGCTGCTTCGCGCGAGGAAGGCGCTGCTGGTGAACGGCTCCTACGTGTACGGGAGCGAGATCCTGCGCAAGGTGCGCGAGCGTCGTGGGCACGCGGCGCGCGTTCGGGCGTTCGACCCCCACTCGTTCCTCGACGAGCTCCCGGAGCCGCGTGACGACGACGCTGCGGCTCGAGGATTCGAACCGCAGGCGCGCATCGTCCTCGACCGGCTCGGGGTCGATCTCGACCTGCGGGAGTTCGCCCCGGCATCCACCCCTTCCCTGTTCGTCGCCGCACCGAGCGAGCAGTACCGGGGTCAACCGACCGATGCCGACGCGGAAGCGGACCCGTGGGCGGACCTTCTCAGCGCACCGGCGTCGCAGCCCACGCGACCGAGGCTCGTCATGAACGTGTCGAGCGACGCGGTGCGCTCGCTCGGGCAGGTGCGTGACGAGCGCGTGCGTGCCGAAGCGATCAGCGGACTGTACGTCATCGGCCTGCTGCGAGCCGGCGAGACGCTCGACGAGCGGCACGGTGAGCTGCTCAGCAGCACGCTGCACACGCTGATCGCCGCGGCGGGCTCCGGGGCGTGACAGGGCGACGAGACCGGGAGTAGGGTCGCGTTCACGGGCCGATCCCGCGTCGACGGAAGGACTCTCGATGTCCGACACCACCTGCCACATGTCCATCTCCCTGGACGGCTTCGTCGCGGGTCCCGAGCAGAGCGCGGAGCATCCGCTCGGCCGAAGAGGGCACGAGCTGCACGGCTGGCACATCGGCGACCCACGGGCGACGGACGCCGACGAGCTCGCGATCGGCTGGCTCATGCGACCTCGCGGCGCCTACGTGATGGGGCGGAACATGTTCGGTCCCGTTCGCGGCGAGTGGGATGAGGATTGGCGCGGGTGGTGGGGTGACGAGCCGCCGTACCACGCGCCGGTCTTCGTGCTCACGCACCACGCACGCGACCCCATCGAGATGCAGGGCGGCACGAGCTTCCACTTCGTCAGGGGCGGCTTCGACGCGGCCTACGCCAGGGCCGTCGAGGCCGCTGGAGGCAAGGGCGTCGACATCGCCGGCGGCGCTTCCACCGTTCGACAGGCGCTCAACGCGGGGGTTGTCGACGAGCTCACGCTCGACGTCGCGCCAGTGCTGCTCGGCTCCGGCGAGCGGATGTTCGACGGCGTCGAGGTGTTCGACTACGAACCCGTCGAGGTGCTGCACTCGCCCCTGTCGACGCACATCCGCTACCGGAGGTCGGCCAAGCGCTGACCGCACCGGGCCGGCAGGGGTCTGCCCGTCATCTCTCCTCGAGGGGCTCAGCTCAGCCGGCGGCCTTGCGGACGTGGTCCGCGATGGTCTTCTCGGTCTCGGGGGTGAGGCTGATGAGCGCGAACGACGTCACCCAGAGGTCGCCGTCGTCGAGCTGCGCTGCCTCCTCGAACCCGAGCGTCGCGTACCTCGTCGTGAACTTCGAGGCCGCCTTGAAGAACACGACGACCTTGCCGTCGGCGTCGGTGTAGGCGGGAAACCCGTACCAGGTCTTCGGCATGAGCTGCGGGGCGACCTCCTTCACGATGCGATCGACGCCCTCGGCGAGCACTCGATCCTCGTCCGTCATCTCTGAGATGGCCTTCTGGATGGCGGCGTCGCCCGCGGCGCGGTTCTTCCCGGCCTTCTGCTCAGCGCGCAGCTCTGCGGCGCGCTGCTTGACCGCGTCCCGCTCGTCCTTCGACAGTCCAGCCGTCTTCTCCGCCATTGCGCGCTCCTTCTCCGTGTTCCTGACCGGTGGTTCAGGACCAACGTACGACCCATCGGGGCTGCGCGCTTCTCTGAAACTGCTCGGACCCGCCATCGAGGCCCCGCGGCATCCCGCTCGCACCCAGCTCCGGCCAGCAGGATGGGCTGATCGTGATGGGCCGGTCTGAGGAGGCACGCATGGGACTTCGCTGGTATTCGACCGTCGTCGACGCGCACGACCACCGTGCGCTCGCGGCCTGGTGGGCGGAGACGCTCGACTGGCAGGTGAGCTTCGAGGACGAGAACGAGGCCGCGGTCATCCCCAAGTGGCTCGACGAGGAGAACCCGGGGGTGCCGTTCGAGCAGGTCGGGCCGGGACTCGTCTTCGTGCCGGTTGCGGACGAGCGGACGGTGAAGAACCGGTTGCACATCGACCTCGCCGCCCCGTTGCACGAGAGCCAGGTGGCGCACGTCGACGCGCTGCTCGCCCGCGGGGCCAGCCGAGCTGACGTGGGGCAGGGGGAGGACACCACGTGGGTCGTGCTGCGCGACCCAGAGGGCAACGAATTCTGCGTCCTCTCGTCTCGGGAGTCCTGAGCGCCGTCCCGCACACCACCCCGCGAGTGGCCCGTCAGAATGTCGGTGGTCCGGTCCAAACTGTCGGCATGACAGATCAACGAATTGATAGAGAAGCCGAGTCCTTCGTGCGGAGCCTCGCCGGTGAGCTCCTTGCGCCGAGATCAGGGGAGTGCGTGCTCTGCTACGTCGCCGACCAGCTCGACGAGTTCGGATGCGATGGAACGCATCGGTTCTCGAAGTGGTACCAGGAGCGCCAGGCGCCGCGGGCAACCGCGCTCCTCGAGCGACTCGGCCGCATGGGCGCCTACTGCGACTGCGAGATCTTCCTGAACGCCGCTGATGCCGGCGAGGGCGAGCCCCAGGTCCTGCCAGCCTGCCTGGGCGTTCGTCGCGGGTCGACGCAGCCCTGCAGGCTCTGGTGGACAGAGCGCGGAAGCGCCTACTGACCTCGGTCAGCGACGCGGGAGCGACCGCTCCGCGCAGGCGACGCACTGCTCGGCGAACGGGCGCACGCGCAGACGCTGGTCCGGGATCCGCCTGCCGCACGTCACGCAGACACCGTAGGTGCCCGCTTCCATGCGCAGCAGTGCTGCTTCGATCTGCCGGAGCTCCGACTTCGCGGCGTCGGACTGGCCTGCGAGCCTCGACCACTCCGCCGAGAGGGGCGCCCCATCGGGGTCGTGCTCGTCGTCATCGTTGAGCGACGCACGATCATGCACCAGCGTCTCGAGGGCGGCCGCGCTGCTCTCGACACGCCCTGCAGCGAGCAACCGCAGGCCCTCCAGGCGTTCCGCGTGCGTGTCAGCTCCATCCATGCCGCCATTCTTGTCCAGCACGCGCCAGAAGTCCTGACGGAACCCGAAGCGCCTGAACCGCCTGAAGTGCCTGAAGCGCTCAGGGGCGGCCCGGGTTGCTCACGGACAATGACGCACTACGCCATCGAACGGAGTTTTATGGACACGGACGTCGTCATCATCGGAGCCGGACTCGCCGGCCTTCGGGCAGCGCAGAGCCTCGAGTCTCGTGGACAGAGCGTGGTCGTCCTGGAGACGCACGACGAGGTCGGCGGACGAGTCCGCACCGAGGCCATCGACGGGTTCCTCTGCGACCGGGGCTTCCAGGTGCTCAACCCCGCCTACCCGGCACTCAGGGAGTGCGTCGACCTGGGGGCGCTCGACCTGCAGAGCTTCGGCGTCGGGGCGATCGTGCGATCGGGCGAGAAGGCGACGACGCTCGCGCATCCGATCCGCCACCCTCAGCACGCGCTGCCCACCCTACTGAGCGCGCACACCCCGCTCTCCGATCTCCTCGCGCTTGCCCGGTGGCTCGGCCCGACGCTGCTGAGACCCGACTCGGAGCAGGCGGGCACCGACCAGGAGCTCGGCGCCTCGTTCGACGATGCGGGGCTCACCGGCCGCCTCCGCACCGACCTGCTCGACACCTTCCTCGCCGGTGTCCTCGCCGACAGCAGCGGCACCTCGTCTGCCGCCTACGTCAAGCAGCTCGTCCGCTACTTCGCCCTTGGCGCGCCGGGACTCCCCAAGGACGGCATGCGCGCGCTGCCGGCACAGATGGCCGCGGGGCTCCACGAACCCGTGCGGCTCGGCACCGTTGCGCGCGACGTCGAGGAGACGTCTGGCGGGGTGAGGGTGACCACAGACCGCGGCACCATCCTGGCTCGCGCCGCGATCGTCGCGGTGGCGCCCGACGAACTGCCCGCGGTGACAGGCCAGACGGCGCCGAAGACCCACGGGCTGACGACCTGGTGGTTCCGGGCGACGGGTACGCCGCGAACCGGGCCCTTCCTGCTGCTCGACGCCTCGCGTGCTGGCGGGGGACCGGCTGGGCCCATCTGGAACACCGCCGTCATCTCGGAGGTCGCGCCCTCCTACGCCCCAGCAGGAGCGCACCTCGTGCAGGCGACGACCCTGCTCGATCGCCTGGACGGGCTGGCGAGCGAGGCGGAGGTGCGCCGTGATCTCGCACGCCTGTACAAGACCTCCACCGCGGATTGGGAGGTGATCACGCACCACGTCATCCCGCACACGCTCCCGGTCCAGCTGCCACCCCTGCGGGATCGCGGGCCACAGCTCCTGGGGGAGCGGGTCGTCGTGACCGGGGACCACCGCGAGACGGGGTCGATCCAAGGGGCGCTCGTCGCCGGCCAGCGAGCGGCAGCGGCAGTCGCCGAGTCCCTTGCCTGAGCCGGCCAGGAAGGGCGGCAGTCTGCGCCTGGTGTTCCCGAACCAGCTCTTCGAGGAGCACCTCGCAGCGCCGGTCGGCACCCGCTTCGTGCTGATCGAGCACGAGCTCCTCTTCCGCCAGTACCGATTCCACTCGCACAAGCTGGTCCTCCACCGGGCCTCCCTTGCGCGGTTCGCGAAGAGGCTCACCGGGCACGGCTTCGCCGTCGAGTACCTCGAGAGCAGGAAGGAGCTGCCTTCCAAGCGGCAGCTGGCCGAGCTCATCCGCCGCGAGGCGCCTCGCCGGGTCACGTGGTTCGACGTGGTCGACGACTGGCTCGAGCGCGACCTCCTCGGCGCGCTCGAAGCTGGTGGCTACACGTGGAGCGGCGACGACGAGCTCGAGTCGCCCAACTTCCTCACTGGGCGAGCCGAAATCGACGCGTGGTTCTCGGGCAACGATGCTCGCATGCACGCCTTCTACACCTGGCAGCGACGGCGACTCGGTCTCCTGCTCGACGAGGACGGTGAGCCCCTCGGCGGGCGGTGGTCGTTCGATGCCGAGAACCGCAAGAAGCTGCCCCGCGGGTATGTGCCACCGAAGGTCGCGCGCTTCGAGGGGCATCCCGTGCTGCAGCGGGAGGGGACGTTCGACCTCGACGCGCTCCTGGGGGACGAGCTGGCGGCAGGCAGCGCCGAGCCTAGGAACGCCGACGTCGAGGAGGCCATCGCGTGGGTCGGCAGCGAGTTCCCCGATGCCCCTGGCGACCCGACGACGTTCGTGTGGCCGACGGACGCCGACGAGGCCCAACGTCACCTGGCGGAGTTCGTCCGGGAGCGGCTTCGCGACTTCGGGCCCTACGAGGATGCGATCTCGAGCGAGCATCCTTTCCTCAACCACGGGCTCCTGACCCCGGCACTGAACATCGGCCTGCTGGACCCGAGGCAAGTCGTCCAAGCCGCGCTCGATGCGGCCGACACGGAGACACCCCTCGCCTCCCTCGAGGGCTTCGTCCGCCAGGTCATCGGGTGGCGCGAGTACATGCGGGCCACCTACCAGGTTCGCGGTCGAGAGCTGCGGACCTCGAATGCCCTGGAGCATCACGGGCGCCTGGCCCCCGGCTGGTGGCAGGGCACGACAGGACTCGAGCCGGTCGACCTCGTCATCTCCCGTGTCCTCGAGACCGGCTACGCCCACCACATCGAGCGGCTCATGGTGCTCGGCAACGCCATGTCGCTGCTGCGCATCCACCCCGACGAGGTCTACCGCTGGTTCATGGAGCTGTTCGTCGACGCCTACGACTGGGTCATGGTGCCGAACGTCTACGCGATGAGCCAGTTCGCGGCGGGCGCGGACATCACGACCAAGCCGTACGTCTCCGGCAGCAACTACCTGCGCAAGATGTCCGACCTGCCCGCTGGCGACTGGACTGCTCGGTGGGACGCCCTCTACTGGGCCTTCGTGGACGACCATCGTGCGGTGTTCGCGAGGAACCCTCGCACCCAGATGACCGTCGCGCTCCTCGACCGGATGGAGCCGGAGAAGCGGGCCGAGCACCTGGCGACCGCGGCCGAGATCCTGCGTCCGTCAGCAGCGGGGGCAGACGCGGACGGCTGAGCGGAGAAGCCGGCCACCGCAAGGCCCGAATCCCGCATTTTCCTTCTAGGATCATGAGACGACGAGGACCGCGTCATCTCAAGATCCCGTCATCACATGATCCACGTGCAAAGGAGCCGCTCATGGGCGCGTCCATGGTCTTCCCGAACTTCCCCGTCGCCGATGTCAAGGCGGCGACCGACTTCTACGTCGGCCTCGGCTTCACCGTGAATCCGATGTTCTCCGATGACAGCACGAGCTGCATCGTCGTGAGCGAGCAGGTGGCGATCATGCTGCTGCAGACGGAGCGCTTCCAGGGCTTCCTCCCCGAGGGGGCAGAGGCGATCCTCGGTGGCAACCGTCACGAGAGCACAACAGCCCTGCTCCTCGGCAGCGACGCGGAGGTCGACGAGATCGCGGCGAAGGCCGAGGCGGGTGGTGCGAAGATCCACCGTCCCGCGGAAGCCAACGAGTTCGGCATGTACGGCGCCGCCTTCGATGACCTCGACGGCCACCTGTGGGAGGTCTTCCACATGGCCGCGCCCGAGGCGTAGCCACCCGACGCCAACCCCCACAGGGGAACGCCGAGCGTGACCTCTCGGCACCTCGGCTCCACCTGGCTCCATTGCCGATTGCGGCACGGGGACTGGTGGAGCCGTTTCCCGTCTGGCACGGTTAGGCGTCCACTCCACTCCCGCACCCTTGGATACGCACATGACCGAGCCTCGCCCGGCAGACAGCCCCGCCGCCGCAGCACCGCAGGTACCCCTCACGCGCAACCAGCGCCTCGACCGGCTCCCGTTCACGGGCAGGCACCGGAAGCTGCTCTTCGGCTCCGGCATCGGCTGGGCGCTCGACGCCATGGACGTGAGCCTCATCTCGTTCGTGATGGCCGCGCTCGCGGTGCAGTGGAGTCTCGACGCGACGACGCTCTCGTTCATCGCGTCCATCGGTTTCGTCGGGATGGCGATCGGGGCGAGCCTCGGCGGTCTGCTGGCCGACAAGCTCGGCCGGCGTCAGGTCTTCGCCGCCACGCTGCTCATCTATGGCCTCGCGACGGGAGCCTCGGCACTCGCGGCGTCGGTGGCGGCGCTCATCGTGCTCCGCTTCGTCGTCGGCCTCGGGCTCGGGGCCGAGCTCCCCGTCGCGTCCACACTCGTGAGCGAGTATGCGCCGAAGCGCATCCGCGGCCGAGTCGTCGTGCTGCTCGAGGCCTTCTGGGCCGTGGGCTGGATCGGTGCCGCGCTCATCGGCGCCTTCATCATCCCGCTGTCCGACGACGGCTGGCGCTGGGCGCTGCTGACGGGTCTGCTGCCCGCGATCTACGCGGTCGTCGTGCGCTTCGGGCTGCCGGAGTCGGTGCGCTTCCTGGAGAGCAAGGGCAGATACGGGGAGGCCGAACGCGCAGTTCGGCAGTTCGAGGAGTCGGCGGGGGTGGATGCGCCGGAAGCGTCGGCCGTCGAGGCCACGGACCGCGCGCAGGCCGCTGAGCGCGCGAGTGCGGCGTCCGGCGCGCGGCCGGCGCGGTGGCGTGACCTGTGGGCTCCCGCGCTGCGCCGCAGGACGGCCGCGCTCTGGGCGGTGTGGTTCTGCATCAACCTCAGCTACTACGGCGCGTTCATCTGGATCCCGAGCCTGCTGGTCGGCCAGGGGTTCACGCTCGTGAAGTCGTTCGAGTTCACGTTGATCATCACGCTCGCGCAGCTGCCTGGCTACGTCGTAGCCGCCTTCCTCATCGAGCGGATCGGCAGGAGGGCGACACTCGCGATCTTCCTGCTCGGCTCGGCGGGGGCCGCCTTCTGGTTCGGCTTCGCGACCACGGAAGGCACCATCCTGGCCGCAGGAATGTGCCTGTCGTTCTTCAACCTCGGCGCCTGGGGTGCCCTGTACGCGATCGGACCCGAGCTCTACCCGACGAGACTGCGGGCATCCGGAACGGGGGCGGCGGCCGGCTTCGGCAGGATCGCGTCGATCATCGCGCCGCTGCTTGTCCCCGTCATGCTGGCCGCCGGCGGAGGCGTGCTCGTCTTCAGCGTGTTCTCGGCGGCCTTCCTCCTCGCGGCCGCCGCGGCATTCACCCTTCCCGAGCTCATGGGCACCGAACTCGAGGAGTAGCGCTGCGCGAAGCCCGTGCTCCGTGCGCGGACCGCGCGCGCCGCAGCTCGACCGAGGCGGTCGCCGACTAGCCTGGAGCCGTGAGCGAACGACAGGATCCTTCACGACGCGGGGTCATACGGGGAAGCGCGGCGGTCGGCGGAGGAATCGCGACGGCGGCGCTGCTCGCTGCCTGCGGAGGGCCAGACAGCGAAGGCGCTGGCGGTTCCGCTGCGGCGGCGAGCGGATCCATCCCGCTCACCGAGGTGCCCGTGGGCGGTGGGGCCATCGTCGCAGCCACCGAGACCGTCATCACGCAGCCGGCGGCTGGCGAGTTCTTCGCCTTCAGCTCGATCTGCACGCATCAGGGCTGCCCGGTCTCGCAGGTCACCGCGGAGCACATCATCTGTCCATGCCATTCGAGCCACTACGACACGAGGACCGGCGAGCCCGTCTCCGGACCAGCCAACCAGGCCCTCGCCCCGCGCACCGTCACCGTCACCGAAACTGAGGTCGAATACTCGTGAGCATCACCAACATCGAGGCGATCCGCGACCTCGCGTCGAACGCCGGCCTGGAAGTCGAGTACTGGGGCTGGCGGGGCGAGAAGGAGCAGGTGTCGCCGGAGACGTTGGCGGCGGTGCTCGATGCGCTCGGGCTGTCGGCGGACACCGATGACGAGGTGGCCGCATCGACCGTCGCCTTCGAGGAGCGTCCGTGGCGGCGCACGGTGCCCGCCTGCACGACCGTGCGCGCGGGGAGTTCCGCGAGCGTCTTCATCCACGTGCCGCACGGCAGCGCCGTCACCGCAGAAGTTCGGCTCGAGGATGGCACCGTCCGCCAGCTCGAGCAGCTCGACAACTGGGTCGACCCGCGCAGCATCGACGGCGCGCTCGTCGGGCGAGCCACGTTCGCCGTGCCGACCGACCTGCCGACGGGCTGGCACTCGATCGCCGCCAGCGTCGGCGAGGGAGCTGCCGCCGTGGAGGAGGCGGACTCGGGCACGCTCATCGTCGTGCCGACGACCACGCCATGGCCCGAGCAGCGCTCCTGGGGACTGTTCACGCAGCTGTACCAGCTGCGCTCCTCCACGTCCTGGGGCATCGGCGACCTCCGCGATCTCTCGGTGCTGACCGCCTGGGGAGCTGAGCGCGATGCCGACTTCGTGCTCGTCAACCCGTTGAACGCGAACCCTCCGGTCTCACCACTCGAGCCGTCCCCGTACCTGCCGACCTCGAGGCAGTTCGTCGACCCCCTCATCCTCAACATCGACTGGGCTGCCGTCTTCGTCGCGGAGCGCACGCCGCTCCCAGCCTCGACGATCGAGCTCCTCTCGGGGCTCGCAGCCGCGGCCATCGTCGGGAACGGCATCGACACGATCGACCGCGACGAGGCCTGGGCGCTGAAGGAACCCGCTCTGCGCGCGCTCTTCGAGGCCTGGCGGTCGGCGAACGTGGTCGACGACGAATTCGAGGACTTCCGACGAGCCTCGGGTGAGCCACTCGAGCGGTTCGGCGTCTTCTGCGCCATCTCGAGCGTGCACGGCCGCGACTCCCGCGAGTGGCCGCGCGAGCTGGCGACGGCCAACGGAGCCGAGGTGCTCCCGTTCGCCATCGCGCACGCCGAGGACACCGAGTTCCATGTGTGGCTCCAGTGCCTCCTCGAGGTGCAGGCGAGGAGGGTGCAGTCCGAGGCCAGAGCCGCCGGGATGTCGCTGGGAGTCGTGCATGACCTCCCCGTCGGCGTGCATGCCGGTGGCGCTGACGCCTGGTCGTTCGGTGCGGCGATGGCCCGTGGCGTGACGGTCGGGGTCCCTGCCGACCAGTACAACCAGTTCGGTCAGAACTGGTCCCAGCCGCCGTGGCGCCCCGACATGCTCGCCGAGCTCGGCTACGCGCCGTACCGGGACATGCTCCGCGCCGTCTTCCGCAACGCGGGCGCCGTCCGCATCGACCACATCCTTGGCTTCTTCCGCCTCTGGTGGATCCCGGAGGGGAACACCGCGAAGGACGGCTGCTTCGTGCGCACCGACGCGGAGGCCATGCTCGGCATCCTCGCGCTCGAGGCCGAGCGCGCCGGCGCCGTCGTGATCGGCGAGGACCTCGGCACGGTGCCGCCCGAGGCTCGGGATGCACTGGCCGAGCGGGGCATGCTCGGCGCCTCGGTGCTCTGGTTCGAATGGGAAGAGGACGGTGTCCCACTCGCCGCCGAGGACTACCGGCGCGCCTGCCTGGCGACGGTGACGACACATGATCTACCGCCGACGGCCGGGTTCCTGGCCCTCGAGCACCTTGACGTTCGCGAGCGCCTCGGCCTCCTCGAGGGCTCCGTCGAAGAGGCGAGGGCCGAGGAGACCGAGACGATCTCGAAGGTCGTGGACCGCCTCCGGTCGGCGGGTCTGGTGGGGGAGGAGCCCTCCAACGAGGATCTCGTCGTCGCGCTCCACGAGTACCTGGCGGCCTCCTCGGCGCAGCTCTTCGGGGTCGGGGTCTCCGATCTTGCCGGTGACCGCCGCGGCGTGAACCAGCCGGGCACGGCCGACGAGTACCCGAACTGGCGTGTCCCGATGACGGATGCGAGTGGTCGTCTGGTGCTGCTCGAGGAGCTGCTCGCCTCGCCGCTGGCGGCGAGGATCGCGGCCTCCTCGGCCAGATCTGAGTGATGTCCATGAGGCGCGTCGACCGCTGGCGGTCCCGGCGGGGTCGGGGCGTCCTCCTGGTCGGGGCGCTCGGCATCCTGCTGCTGCTCTCCGCCTGCTCGCCGGCGTGGCCCGAGCCCTCTCCCGGCCCGGCTGAGGCGGTCGACGTGATCGCCACCCCGGGGGCGACGCCGGTTCCCACGGCCACTTCGAGCCCCGTGAACGTGCAGGTCGTGGCGGCGCCGCGCGTGGCCGAAAACGAGAACCCCAAGCCGGTCGACGGCGAGCTGCGCTTCACCCGTGGGCAGTGGGCGACCGTCCTCGGCGCGAGCGGAGAGCCCGTCGGCCGCTTCACGGTGACGGGGGTCTCCTTCGGCGTGAAATGCCTCGCTGCGGACGCGCCGAAGGCGAAGGGGAGCTACGTAGCCATCCAGCTGCAGGTCGAAGGCTACGGCGCGTTGGGGGCAGAGCATGACGGCGGGGGCTACGGGCCCGTCTTCGGGTTGAACGACCTGCAGCTCCTCGAGCAGAACTCCGAGTCGCGTCTCGGCGGTTCCATCGCCGAGGACTGCATGGACGGCTCGGTGGAGCAGCGCGAGTACGGGGTCGGCACGGAGTCCGGCTACCTCGTCTTCGACGTGCCCAAGAAGAAGTTCGACGTCGTCTGGGAGTACGGCGAGCAGACATTCCGCTACGTCAACCTCATGCAGTGATGCCCCTCGTGCTCTGACGAGGGGACGCAGGGGATGCCTGCGAATCGCTTCAACCGCGGGCTCAGGTGAAGAGCTGGGGGAGGAGTGCCGCCGCCAGGGGATAGCCGAGGAACGAGACGGCATCGAGGATGAAGTGGGCGACCACGAGCCCGCCCACGCGCCCCCTGCGCAGGAACCACCACGAGAACAGCGCGCCCATGGCCACGTTCCCGATGGCCATTCCCGGCCCCTGGTACAGGTGGTAGGAACCGCGCAGCAGCGAAGAGGCGACGATGATCTGCCACGTCGCCCACCCGAGTTCACGCAGTCTCGTCACGAGATAGCCGACGACGACGACCTCCTCGAGCAGTGCCGCTCGCAGCGCGGCGAGCAGCAGCAGGATCACGGTCCACCAGGTGATCTCCTGGGCGCTCGCCTCGACCGAGAGCGTGAGGCCGAGGGCCCGCGTCGCCAGGTAGAACAAGATTCCGGGGACGCCGATGCAGGCGGCGAGCAGGAGACCATGGCCCACGTCGCGGACCGGCTGGCGCGCATCCAGACCGAGCCTCCGGAAGCCGGAGACCGTGGGTGTCCAGAGCAGCCAGATAACGAGCGCCACGGGGACGAGGTCGGTGGCGACGCTCATGAGCTGCAGGAGCGCGTCGAAGAGCGGCCTGGCGTCGCGGGAGGCGTTCAGCGTGGTGGTCTGGTCGGCGATGGCTGTGTCGCGGGTGGCCCGCTCGGCGAGCGAGATGATGGCGTAGAGGCTGGACGGGAGGATCGCCAGCGCGAGGACGATCCAGATCTCCCACCGCGTGCGGATGCGCGCGGAACGGTCCAGGAGTGAGGGACCTTCACTGACCGTGACGTCAATGCGCGAATGTGACATGTCGGCAGTCTACGAACGCCGACGGGCTTGTGTGAGATGAACAAGACCCGTTTCGTGTGCGTAACAATCTTCTGAATTGGCAAGAGGGCGCGCGCGCGGGGGCGTAGGTTCAACGGGTATTTGTCGAGAATTCACAGAGTCCGTGGATCTTCGACGCTCACACCCCCATGTTTCCCCCAAGGAGGTCCTATGAGGACATCACGAGTTATCGCCACGGGAGCAATTGTCGCCACAAGCGCGTTGGTGCTCGCTGGCTGCTCCGCCCCGAACCGCGATCCGGAGATCGTCGGTGGCTCCGCCATCACGGTTGCCTGGAACGATCCGTTCTTCGCGTTCAACGTCAACACCTCGGCCAACAACGCCGCGGCGAACGCCAACATCGTCCACGTCACGTCGGACGGCTTCATCGACTACGACCCGACCCCTGAGCTCGTGGAGAACACCGAGTTCGGCACGGTCGAAGAGGTCTCGAGCGACCCGCTCACCATCAAGTACACGGTCAACGACGCGGTGACCTGGAGCGACGGGACGCCGTTCGACGGCGCCGACCTGCTCCTCACCTGGGCTGCCAACACGACGCACCGCTCCGCCGGCGAGGTCCCAGAGGCCGAGTACGACGACGAGGGCAACGTCACCAACCAGGACGCGATCGACGCGGCCGCAGACGCTGGCGTCTACTGGGGAACCGACCCGGCTCCCGGCCTCCAGCTCGATCTCGCATCGGCAGTTCCGACGCTGGCCGACGACAACAAGTCGTTCACGGTCGTCTACGACCAGCCGTACGCCGACTGGAAGACCATGTTCGCGCCGGACACGACGGCGATCTCGGCACACGGCACCGTCCAGCTCGCCTACCCGGGCGAGTACGACGACGCGCAGGCCGCCAAGGATGCCTTCATCACGGCCGTCAACGACAACGACACCGCCTTCCTCGGCAAGGTCGCGTCCGAGTACCGCACGGGCTACGACTACACCTCGATGCCAGAGGAGCCGCAGAAGACGCTCTCCAACGGCCCGTACACGATCACGGATCTTGTCGAGAACCAGTACGTGACGCTCACGGCCCGCGAGGACTACACGTGGGGCCCGCTGCCGCACTACGAGACCATCACGATCCGCTTCATCCCGGACCCGCAGGCACAGGTGCAGGCGCTCCAGAACGGTGAAGTCCAGATCGTCTCCGGCCAGCCGACGACCGACCTCCTGCAGCAGCTCGAGGCCACCGAGGGCATCGAGTGGGAGTCCTCGCTCGAGGGAACCTACGAGCACGTCGACCTCCAGGTCGCCAACGGCGGCGTCTTCGACCCCGCGACCTACGGCGGCGACGAGGCCAAGGCCCAGCAGATCCGCGAGGCCTTCCTGCTCACGATCCCGCGCCAGGAGATCGTCGAGAAGCTCATCACGCCGATCGCACCGGATGCGACCACCCGCGACTCGCTCGTGTTCCTCCCCGGAGCCGACGGCTACGAGGATTCCGTCGCCGCCAGCGGCGTCGACCGCTACTCGGGCGACGACGCGGCCATCGAAGAGGCCAAGGGCCTCCTCGCGCAGGCCGGCGTTGCCAACCCGTCCGTCCGCTTCATGACGGCATCGTCGAACCCGCGCCGCCAGCAGGAGCTGCAGCTCATCAAGGCCTCGGCTGAGAAGGCCGGCTTCACGATCGTCGACGCGAGCGCCGAGGACTGGTCCACCGTGCTCACGACGCAGACCGACGCCTACGACGCGGCCCTCTTCGGATGGCAGTCCGAGGGTCTCGGTGTCGGCGAGCCGTCCCCGAACTACATCACGGGCGGCATCAACAACTACTACGGCTGGAGCGACCCCGAGCTGGACCAGATCCTCAAGGACGTCGAGGTCACCCTCGACCCGGCTGAGGCTCAGGGCAAGCTCGTCGACGCCGAGAAGATCATCATGGACAAGTCCTGGTCCGTGCCGATCTTCCAGTTCCCCGGCGTGGTCGCCTGGAGCGACCAGGTTGCGAACGTCAAGCCCGGATTCCTCTCCCCGCAGTACTTCTGGAACGCCTGGGAGTGGGCACCCGTGGAAGCCGCTGAGTAGTCACACCAGCGTCGAGCTCTCGACGCGCTGACCGCCGCGCGGTCAGACCAAGCGACGGCGGGAGTACCGTAGTCTTCTCGACTGCGGGACTCCCGCCTCGTCTGTTCGCGGCCACACCCCGGCCGAATGCCTCCTCCAGAACAGGACACCTCTGTGCTGAGATTCACCCTCCGACGCCTCTTCGTGTCGATCTTCATCCTGCTTGGCGCGCTCTTCATCGTGTACAACCTCGTCGCGATCTCGAAGGACCCGCTCGCGGACATCTTGGAGTCCACGGCTCCCAACAAGGAGCAGCTCATCGCCGCGCGCGTGGAGCTCCTGCAACTGGATGTGCCCGCCCCAGCCCGCTTCTTCCTCTGGCTCGGCGGCATCCTCGGGTTCTTCATCCCGACCTTCGATGACCCGAACGGACTGTTCGGCTTCCTCGGCAACAACTTCTCCATGGGCGTCAACATCGTCGGCCAGGACGTTGGACCGCTCATCGCCTCGGCGGTCGGTCAGACCCTGCAGCTCGTCACCGCCGCGACGCTCATCGCCGTCGTGATCGGCGTCGCCGTCGGCGTGACGACCGCTCTGCGCCAGTACTCGGGCTACGACTACACGGTGACGTTCCTGTCGTTCCTCACGTACTCGCTGCCGATCTTCTTCGTCGCCGTGCTGCTGAAGCAGTACATGGCCATCGGCTTCAACGACTTCCTGCAGGCCCCGCAGATACCGATACCGATGCTGCTGCTCATCGGCGTGGTCATCGGCTTCATCTTCATGTCGATCATCGGGGGGCCCGCAAAGACGCGAGCCATCGTGTTCGGCGCCGGCACCGCCGGCAGCATCGCGATCCTGTTCGGGATGGAACTGCTCGACTGGTTCCGGAACCCGGGCCTCGGCACGGTGCTGATCATCTTCCTCGGGCTCGCGACGGTGCTCATCACCGCGGCGCTGACCGTCGGCCTCTCGCACCGCCGCAACCTCATCGTCACCGGTGCGGTCGCGGTCGTCGGGGGAGCGCTCTGGTACCCGCTGCAGTTCGCGATGACGAACGAGATCGGCGCCTGGTTCCCGATCGTCCTCATCGTCGCCTTCACCGCCATCGCCTACTTCGCCGGCAAGTTCTTCGGCGGCCTCGACAAGCGCAACGTCGCAGGCAATGCGGCGATCGTCGGCTTCGTCGTCTCGCTGCTGCTCGTCATCGACCGCGTCATGCAGACCTGGTCCGGCTACTACGACCAGACCGGCGGGCGACCGATCGCGACGGTCGGCGCATCCAGCCCGCAGCTCGGCTCCGACCCGTCCATCTGGCTGCAGATGCTCGACGGCTTCACGCACCTCCTGCTGCCGACCATCGCGATCATGGTCATCTCCATCGCGAGCTACAGCCGGTACTCCCGCTCGAGCCTGCTCGAGATCATGAACCAGGACTACGTGCGGACTGCTCGCGCGAAGGGCCTGCCGGAGCGCACGGTGGTCATGCGCCACGCACTGCGCAACTCGCTCATCCCGATCACCACGATCGTCGCGGCCGACGTCGGAGCCATCATCTCCGGCGCGATCGTGACCGAGCAGATCTTCGGCTGGAGGGCGATGGGCTCGATCTTCTCCGAGTCGCTGCGCAACGTCGACCTCAACCCGCTCATGGGCTACGTCCTCGTGACCGCCGCCCTCACGGTGATCTTCAACCTGATCGCCGACATCCTGTACTCCGTCCTCGACCCGCGAATCCGCCTGAGCTGAGAGAGGGCTGAGCTATGACGACTCCGAACTTCACTGAGATCACCTCACCCCAGCCGCACGGCCCCGGGGACGAGCTGACCATCGAGCAGCGAGAGACCATCGGCCTGAGCCAGGGCCAGATCGTCTGGCGCCGGTTCGTGCGCCACACGGGTGCGATGGTCTCGACCGCCGTCCTCCTGGTCATCGTGCTCCTCGTCTTCACCTCCGTCGGCATCGTCGTGCCGTGGTGGGACTTCTCCGAGGGCAAGTTCACGCAGATCCAGGTCCCCGGCTGGTGGGCCTACGACTGGAACTCCATCGCCCCCATCGAGAACGGCGGCAACCCGACCTTCGTGAGCCTGTTCGACTGGGGCTCGCACCCGTTCGGTCAGGACGAGATCGGCCGCGACATCTTCGCCCGCGTCATGCGCGGAACGCAGCAGTCGCTCACGGTCATGTTCATCTACGGCATCCTCGCCGCGGTCATCGGCATCATCGTCGGCGGCATCGCGGGCTACTACCGCGGATGGGTCGACAACGTGCTCATGCGCGTCACCGACCTCTTCCTCGTCATCCCGACGCTCGTCTTCGCGGCCGTCCTCGGCCAGCTCGCCGGCCAGAACGAGGTCCTCCGGGCCTACGGTGCCGTCTCGCTCGCCGTCGTGCTGGGTCTCGTCGGCTGGATGTCGCTCGCCCGCCTCGTGCGCGGAGAGTTCCTCACGCTCCGAGAGCGCGAGTTCGTCGACGCGGCTCGGGTCGCCGGTGCATCGGGGCGCCGCATCATCTTCCGCCACATCCTGCCGAACGCCCTCGGCGTGGTCATCGTCTCCACGACCCTGCTCATGAGCGCGGCGATCATCCTCGAGGCCAACCTGTCGTTCCTGGGCTTCGGCATCCAGCCGCCAGACGTCTCGCTCGGCCAGATCGTGCAGGAATACCAGGGTGCGTTCGCCACTCGCCCGTGGCTGTTCTGGTTTCCGGGCGCCTTCATCGTCGCCATCGCGCTGTGCATCAACTTCATCGGCGACGGACTGCGCGACGCGTTCGACCCGCGCCAGCGCAAGATCCCCGGCAACGGCACCTGGTCGCGCATGTGGCGCACGCTCACCTCGCGCGACGGCCGCCCCACCAAGGGCGACACGAGCACGGGTGACGCGAGCAAGGCGGATGCGTGACGCGCCTCGTCGCAGAGCGCGCCCCTCGCCTGGTCCTCGCCGGGCTAGATGGCGATGATCGCGCCGACCACGAGCACCGTCGTGATGAGCACCACCGTGTTCAGCACGTTCTGGGTGCGCACGACCGGACCGATCGGCGTTCCAGCGTCTCGCTGCTGCTGAGCCCGGCGATGCGTGAGGTTCACGGCAGCGTCGCCGGAGTAGGTTCCGGGGGCCGCGCTCGTGCGGATGCTCTGGGACTCGTCCGTGAGCCGGCGCGGGTCCTTCCACAGGAGCGGATCGCGCGGGTCCATGCGCTCAGCGCTGAGTCGGTCGGGCGGGGGAGCAGCCCACGCGCTGACCTTGCCCTCCGGCGTCGTGACGGTGAAGCCGCGCGTCGTCTCGACGAGCTCGATCTGCCCGTAGGGCACGACCGTCTTCTTGAGCGGGTTGTTCACCTCGAGCGCATCGTCCGTGAAGACGACGCTCGGGCTCACCAGGGTGATCCATCCGAGGCCGAGGGCCAGGATGGGCAGCGGCAGCACCGAGAGCAGGTGCCGCTCGGCTCCCGGAGTGATCATCACGGAGATGACGGCGACGAGCGCCATCGCGGCGATGACGCCGTAGACGACAAGACCCATACGGGGGCGGAGAACGGTTCGCTCGGACACCCGCCCATTCTCGCAGAGGCCGCACGGCCCACACCCCAGACAGCACGCGCTGCAACCGCAGCCCACCGGGAGGCACGCTCATGAGCACGACTTCACGCAAAGACGACGCGACGCCGATCCTCGAGGTCCAGGATCTGAGTGTCGAGTTCTGGGTCGGCGGCGACTGGGTCACCGCCGCGAAGGACATCAACTACGTGGTCCGGCCGGGCGAGGTGCTCGCCATCGTCGGCGAGTCGGGTTCCGGCAAGTCCGTGTCGTCCATGACGCTCCTCGACCTCCTCCCGAAGAACGGGCGCACCTCCGGCAGCGCGAAGCTCAACGGCACCGAGCTCATCGGGGCGCCGCAGTCGACGCTGCGCCGCGCTCGAGGCAACGACATCGCGGTGATCTTCCAGGAGCCCATGACGGCGCTCAACCCGGTGCTGACGATCGGGTTCCAGATCTCGGAGGCGCTGCGCATCCACAACCCAACGATGACGCCGAACGCCGCCAGGGAGCGCGCGCTCGAGCTCCTGCGTCTCGTCGAGATGCCCAACCCGGCGAAGGCGTTCGACTCGTACCCGCACCAGCTGTCCGGCGGGCAGCGGCAGCGCGCCATGATCGCGCAGTCGCTCAGCTGCGACCCTGACCTCCTCATCGCGGATGAGCCGACGACGGCCCTCGACGTGACGATCCAGGCCGAGATCCTCGAGCTCATGCGGTCGCTGCACGAGCGCCTCAACTCGGCGATCGTCATCATCACGCACGACATGGGCGTGGTCGCCGACATCGCCGACAACGTCATCGTGATGAAGGGCGGCGAGATCGTCGAGCGCGGCACCGTGCGAGAGATCTTCAAGAACCCGCAGCACGCCTACACCAAGACGCTGCTCGACGCGGTTCCGCACCTGGGCACCGGAGCGGCGAGCGGGCTGGATGCGCGCGAGTTCACGGGCGAGCCGGCGCTCGTCGTGCAGAACGCCGATATCGAGTACCCGAAGCAGGGCCGCGTCCCCGCGTTCAAGGCCGTCGAGGACGCGACCTTCGAGATCTACCCGGGCGAGATCGTGAGCGTCGTCGGAGAGTCGGGATCGGGGAAGACCACGGTCGCTCGCGCGGTCGTCGGGCTGCTGCCGGTCGCCGCCGGCTCGATGAAGCTCAACGGCGTCGAGCTGAACGGGGTCTCGAGGCACGACCTCGCGAAGGTGCGCCGCGATATCGGCATCGTCTTCCAGGACCCGGGCTCGTCGCTCAACCCGAGGTGGCCCGTCGGGCAGTCGATCGCTGAGCCGCTCATCCTCGAGAAGAAGCTGACGAAGGCGGAGATCGAGGCGCGAGTCGGCGAGCTGCTCGACCAGGTCGAGCTTCCCCGCTCGTTCCGCAACCGCTACCCGAACGAGCTGTCCGGCGGACAGCGTCAGCGCATCGGCATCGCCCGCGCCCTGGCGCTCGAGCCGAAGCTCCTCGTCGCCGATGAGCCCACCTCCGCCCTGGACGTGTCGGTGCAGAAGCGCGTGCTCGAGCTGCTCGTCGAGATCCAGCAGCGGCTGCAGTTCGCCGTGCTGTTCGTGACGCACGACCTGGCCGTCGTCGACCAGCTGGCGAACCGGGTCATCGTCATGAACCACGGCAAGATCGTGGAGCAGGGGCCGACGGACCAGATCCTCCGTGCTCCGCAGGACCCGTACACGCAGCGCCTCGTCGCCGCCGTGCCGGTGCCGGACCCCGACGAGCAGGCGATCCGCCGAGCCGAGCGGGCCGCGCTCAAGCGCGCAACCGAGGGCGCGGTCACGGCCGAGGTCCTCGGCGACGACATCGTGGCCTCGGATGCTCCTTCGGCGCAGCAGGAGGACATCCTGCGCGCCGAGGCGGAGGAGCGGGAATCCGGCCAGTGACTCGATAGAAACTTCGGCCAGCGTGGGGGCGATCTCACGCTGGTCGGGAGGCGTGTCCTCCGTGACGTAGGATGAACTGCCCTTTTCTCAAATGAAAGCACCCTTGAATGACTGCTGTGCCTGTCGCCCACCGTTCTGAACTCCGTAACGTCGCCATCGTGGCGCACGTCGACCACGGCAAGACGACCCTCGTCGACGCCATGCTGAAGCAGACGGGCTCGTTTGGCGAGCACGACAGCAACTCGACCGAAGCCCGAGTCATGGACTCGAACGACCTCGAGCGTGAAAAGGGCATCACCATCCTCGCCAAGAACACGGCGATCTCCTACAAGGGGAAGCACGCCACGGATGGCCCGATCACGATCAACGTGATCGACACCCCTGGCCACGCCGACTTCGGTGGCGAGGTCGAGCGCGGACTGTCCATGGTCGACGGTGTCGTCCTCCTCGTCGACGCCTCCGAGGGGCCCCTCCCGCAGACCCGCTTCGTGCTCCGCAAGGCGCTCGCCGCGAACCTCCCGGTCATCCTGTGCGTCAACAAGACCGACCGTCCGGACGCGCGCATCGACGAGGTCGTCGCCGAGAGCCAGGACCTGCTCCTCGGTCTCGCCTCCGACATGGCCGATGAGGCGCCCGATCTCGACATCGACGCGCTCCTCGACCTGCCCGTCCTCTACGCCTCGGGCCGTGCTGGTGCCGCTTCGCACAACCAGCCCGCCGACGGCGAGCTGCCGGACAACGACGACCTCGAGCCGCTCTTCGAGACGATCCTCAAGCACATCCAGCCGCCGGCCTTCGACCCGGAGGCGCCGCTGCAGGCGCACGTGACGAACCTGGACAGCTCGCCGTTCCTCGGTCGTCTCGCTCTGCTGCGCGTCTTCAACGGCACGCTCAAGAAGGGCCAGAACGTGGCCTGGGTGAAGAACGACGGCTCGGTGCACAACGTGCGCATCACGGAGCTGCTCGAGACGAAGGCGCTCGACCGCGTCCCCACCGACTCCGCTGGCCCCGGTGACATCGTCGCCGTCGCCGGCATCCCCGAGATCATGATCGGCGAGACGATCGCCGACCCGGAGGACATCCGTCCGCTTCCCGGCATCACGGTCGACGAGCCCGCCATCTCGATGACGATCGGCACGAACACCTCGCCCATCATGGGCAAGGTCAAGGGCCACAAGCTCACCTCGCGCATGGTCAAGGACCGCCTCGACCGCGAGCTCATCGGCAACGTCTCGATCCGCGTCCTCGACATCGGACGCCCGGACGCCTGGGAAGTCCAGGGCCGTGGCGAGCTCGCGCTCTCTGTCCTCATCGAGAACATGCGCCGCGAGGGCTTCGAGCTCACCGCCGGCAAGCCGCAGGTGGTCACGAAGATCGTCGACGGCAAGACCCACGAGCCGTTCGAGCACCTCACGATCGACTCGCCGGAGGAGCACCTCGGCGCCATCACGCAGCTCCTCGCCGCGCGCAAGGGCCGCATGGAGTCGATGTCGAACCACGGCACGGGCTGGGTCCGCATGGAGTTCATCATCCCGTCGCGAGGCCTCATCGGCTTCCGCAGCGAGTTCATGACGAGCACGCGTGGAACCGGTATCGCGAACGCCATCTCGCACGGCTACGAGCCGTGGGCCGGCCAGATCACGACCCGCATCTCGGGTTCGATCGTCGCCGACCGCGCCGGAGTCGCGACGCCGTTCGCGATGCAGGCACTGCAGGAGCGCATGTCGTTCTTCGTGCAGCCGACCGAAGAGGTCTACGAGGGCATGGTCATCGGCGAGAACTCGCGCGCCGACGACATGGACGTCAACGTGACCAAGGAGAAGAAGCTCACGAACATGCGTTCCGCCAACGCGGACACGTTCGAGTCGATGACGCCTTCTCGTCAGCTCACGCTCGAGGAGTGCCTCGAGTTCGCCCGCGAGGACGAGTGCGTCGAGGTCACGCCCGAGAAGATCCGCATCCGCAAGCTGCTCCTCGACGGCAACGCGCGTGCGCGTGCCACGTCGCGCGCCAAGAAGCAGTAGTTGCGCGTGCGCCCTCGCACGGCAACACGTGAACAGTAAGGTCGTATGACGGAAGTCATCGAACAGCCTGCCGCAGAGCAGCGAACCGGGGAACGCATCCTCGGGGCGCTGCTCTACGCGCTTTTCGGCCTCATCGTCGGCACCGTGACGACGTTCCTCCACCGTGGCCGCGTCGAGCTCTTCGAGACGACGCTCTGGGTGGGCATCGTGCTCGGCCTCGCCTGCATCCTCTGCCTCGGCATCGGCCTGCGCCTGTACCTCGTCGACCGGTGGATGAGCACCGGGTTCGCGGTGGGGGTCATCGTCGCGGTCGTCGGCCTCGGCGTCTGGAATCCGGGCTCGAGCGTCGTCGTGGTCGGCGACGTGGTCGGCCTCGCGTGGCTCGCGCTTGCGTCCCTCGTCGCGGCGGGCTGCGCGTTCTGGCCGGCCCTGCCCAGTCGCCGATCGCGAACGGCGACCGGCGGCGGCGAGTACGATGAGAGATCGCAACCGAGCTAGGAGGAGTCACCTCAGTGACCTACGTCATCGCCCTTCCCTGTGTCGACGTGAAGGACCGGGCCTGCATCGATGAGTGCCCCGTCGACTGCATCTACGAGGGCGACCGGATGCTCTACATCCACCCCGACGAGTGCGTCGACTGCGGTGCCTGCGAACCCGTCTGCCCCGTCGAGGCCATCTACTACGAGGACGACCTGCCGGAGGAGTGGAGCGAGTACTACACCGCGAACGTCGACTTCTTCTCCGAGATCGGCTCGCCAGGGGGAGCGGCGAAGGTCGGCGTCATCCACCATGACCACCCGGTCATCGCGGCGCTCGAACCGCAGGGAGAGGGCGCGTGACGCTCGGCGAGCTGCCTGACTACCCCTGGGACCAGCTGGCGCCCTACATCGACCAGGCGAACGCGCACCCGGATGGTGCCCTCGACCTCTCGATCGGCTCTCCCGTCGACCCGACGCCGGAGGTCGTTCGCGCGGCGCTGCGGCAGCACGCCGACGCGCACTCCTACCCGACCACGATCGGCACACCGGAAGCCAGGGACGCCGTCGTCGCCTGGTTCGCGCGGTGCCGTGGCGTGAGCGGCCTGCTGCGCTCGAACACGATGCTCACGGTCGGCTCGAAGGAGTTCGTCGCGACGACGGCCTTCTTCCTGCGACTCGGCGAGGGCGACACGGTCGTCTACCCTGCCCGGGCCTACCCGACGTACGAGATCGGCGCGGTCTTCGCCGGAGCCCAGGGCTTCGCGGGCGACGACCCCGCGGCCTGGCCGGAATCGACGAAGCTCATCTGGCTCAACAGCCCAGGCAACCCCGACGGCCGAGTGCTCGGCGTCGAGGAGCTCGCGGCAGCCGTCGCCCGTGCTCGCGAGCTGGGCGCCGTCATCGTCAACGACGAGTGCTACGCGGAACTCGGCTGGGGGGACTGGTCGGGGGAGCGCATCCCGAGCATCCTCGACGAGCGGGTCACGGGTGGAGATCTCAGCAACATCCTCGCGTGCTCGTCCCTCTCGAAGCGGTCGAATCTGGCGGGCTACCGGGCGGCCTACGTCGCGGGTGACGCGCAGCTCATCTCGCGCCTGCTCACGGCACGCAAGCACGCGGGGCTCATCGTCCCGGCCCCGGTGCAGGCGGCCGTCGTGGCTGCGCTCGGCGACGACGAGCATGCCGTCGAGCAGTACAACCGCTACCTCCGTCGCCGAGAGGTGCTCCTTCCCGCGCTCCAGGCGTGGGGGCTGCGCATCGAGCACAGCGAGGCGGGCCTCTACCTGTGGGGCACCAAGGGCGACGACTCCTGGGCAACGATCGAGGAGCTCGCAGGGCTCGGCATCATCGCGGGGCCCGGGGTCTTCTACGGCGAGGCCGGCGGGCGGCACGTCCGAGTCTCCCTCACGGCCACGGATGCGCACATCGACGAGGCCGCGCGGCGCCTCATCGCGGCCAGTCCTGACCATTCCGTGCAAGCTCAGTAGGTATCGAACAGCACATCGCGAGTTTCATTGTGGATTCGCATAGTCACCTGGTCGACCGATTAGGCTATGAGAACACTGCGCGTTCTGCGTGCTCGCCGGGGAGCATCCCCCACCCGCTCGAGGAGGATCTGTGACTGAACAGCACAAGCAGGCTGAGGCCCACCGGAATGAGGCGGACTCAGCCACCTTCAGGATCGGCGACAGGACAGCTGAGTTCCCCGTTCTGCGCGCTACCGAAGGCGCTGACGCGGTCGACATCTCGACGTTCATGAAGCAGACCGGGTACACCACGCTCGACCAGGGCTTCGTCAACACCTCGTCGACCAAGTCGGCGATCACGTACATCGATGGTGCCAACGGCATCCTCCGCTACCGCGGGTATCCGATCGAGGAGCTCGCCTCCAAGTCGAGCTTCCTCGAGGTCGCGTACCTGCTGCTCTACGGCCAGCTGCCGACCGAGTCGGAGTACGAGAACTTCACCGACCGCATCCGCCACCACACGCTCCTCCACGAGGACCTCAAGCGCTTCTTCACGGCACTGCCGCCGCACGCGCACCCGATGTCCGTGCTGTCGAGCGCCGTCAACGCGCTTTCGACGTACTACGAGGATTCCCTCGACGTCCACAACCCCGAGATGGTCGAGCAGTCGACCATCCGCCTCCTCGCGAAGATCCCGGTCATCGCCGCCTACGCGCACAAGAAGAGCATCGGCCAGGCGTTCCTGTACCCGGACAACTCGCTCGACTTCGTCGACAACTTCCTCAAGCTCAACTTCGGCAACCTCGCGGAGCCCTACGAGGTCAACCCCGTGCTCTCGAAGGCACTCGAGCGCCTCCTCATCCTGCACGCCGACCACGAGCAGAACGCGTCGACCTCGACCGTGCGTCTCGTCGGCTCGACCGAGGCGAACATGTACTCCTCGATCTCCGCTGGCATCAGCGCCCTCAATGGCCCGCTGCACGGTGGCGCCAACGAGGCCGTCCTCAAGATGCTCGCGCAGATCCAGGAATCCGGCGAGGGCGTCGACCGCTTCGTCGAGCGAGTCAAGAACAAGGAAGACGGCGTGCGCCTCATGGGCTTCGGCCACCGGGTGTACAAGAGCTACGACCCCCGTGCGAAGCTCGTCAAGGAGTCCGCGGACGAGGTGCTCGCCGCGCTCGGCGTCAACGACCCGCTTCTGGAGCTCGCGACGCAGCTCGAGCAGGTCGCCTTGAACGACGACTACTTCAAAGAGCGAAGCCTGTATCCGAACGTCGACTTCTACACGGGCCTCATCTACAAGGCGATGGGCTTCCCGACGCGAATGTTCACGGTGCTGTTCGCCATTGGGCGCCTCCCCGGCTGGCTCGCGCACTGGCGTGAGGCGAACGCGGATGCCAAGACCAAGATCGGGCGCCCGCAGCAGCTCTACACGGGTGAGGCCGAGCGCCACTACCCGGAGAACCGCGGCTTCCAGCTGCTCTGACGTCAGACCCGCGCCGGTGACGCGTGCCGCCGCAGCCTGGAATCCCCTGTGAGGGGTTCCGCTGCGACGGCACGGGTTCTACGCTGATCGAACAAGACACTCCCCGCTCGAGCCGCACGACAGGTGGCCAGCGGGGAGTGTTGTTCTGTCTCCGGGCTGCTGACCACAGGGTCAGTCCGAAGGCATTCGGGTCAGGCGTGCAGGGCGTCGTTGAGCTGGATGCCAGCCCCGGTCCGCGCCAGGGCCTCGACCGCGCCATTGACCGAGTTCCGTCGGAACAGCAGGTTCGGCACACCGGAGAGCGCCGACGCCTTGACCGACTGCGGCTCGCCGATCTGGCCATCGGGGTCGCTCTGGCCGATGAGCGAGACCTTGGTTCCGGCGGTCACGTAGAGGCCGGCCTCGACGATCGAGTCGTCGCCCAGCGAGATGCCGATCCCGGAGTTCGCGCCGAGCAGGGCGCGCTCGCCGATGCGGATGCGCTCCTTGCCGCCGCCGGAGAGCGTGCCCATGATGGACGCTCCGCCGCCGATGTCGCTGCCTGCTCCGAGGACCACGCCCTGCGAGACGCGCCCTTCCACCATCGAGCGGCCGAGGGTGCCAGCGTTGAAGTTCACGAAGCCCTCGTGCATGACAACCGTGCCTGGTGCCAGGTGCGCGCCGAGACGGACCCGTCCGCCGTCGGCGATGCGCACGTCCGCCGGCATCACGTAGTCGAGGAGGCGTGGGAACTTGTCGATCGCGTAGACCTGGATGCCCTCGCGCTGGAGGATCGCGCGCGACGAGGCGGCGAGGTCGGGTCGCATGGGGCCGACGTTGGTCCAGGCGTTGGTCGGCAGGTGGCCGAAGATGCCATCGAGGTTGATGCTGTTCGGCTCGACGATGAGGTGGCTCAGGAGGTGCAGGCGGAGGTAGGCGTCGACGACGCTCTCGACGGGCTCATCGAGCCGCACCGTTACGGTGACCGGGCTGACCTGCACCTGGCGACGCTCGTCGTCGTAGGAGAGCGCCGCGAAGCTGGCGGGAGAGATGTGCGGGTCGCGGCCCTCTGGCAGCGGGCCGAGCGCGGGGGTCGGGAACCAGGCATCGAGCACCTGTCCGTCGTTCGTGATCGTGGCGAGGCCGTCGCCCCAAGCTGTCCGCTGGTCGTGGGAGGTGGGTGCATCGTTGGTCATGCGCTCCAGGCTACCCAGGGAAGGGCCCGCGCGGGCACCGCGCTGTGCTCTTGCCGAGCACTTAGGCTTGAACCCATGTCTTCCTTCGCGAGTGGCGACGCCCTCGACCTGACGCGACCCTCCACCGAGCTCACGCGCCTGCTGTGTGACATTCCCTCTGTCTCCGGAGACGAGGCGACGATCGCCGACGCCATCGAGGCCGCGCTGGCGCCGTTCGCGCATCTCGAGGTGCAGCGGCTCGGCAACACCATCGTGGCGCGCACCTCGCTCGGGCGCGCTCAGCGGGTCGCGATCGCGGGGCACATCGACACCGTGCCGATCAACGAGAACCTCCCGACGCGACTCGAGGTCCTCTCTCCCGAGCAGGCCGCGGCAGATGTGCCGGATACGCCGTCTGGGGAGTACCTCTGGGGGCGCGGCACGGTCGACATGAAGGCCGGCGTTGCCGTGCAGCTGAGGCTCGCAGCTGAGCTCGTGGAGCCCGCCGTCGACGTGACCTGGATCTGGTACGACAACGAGGAGGTCGCGTCCGAGCTGAACGGGCTGGGGCTGCTCGCGGATGCCCGGCCGGAGCTCCTGGCCGCCGACTTCGCGATCCTGGGCGAACCCACGAAGGGCGAGGTCGAGGGCGGCTGCAACGGCACCATCCGCGTCGACATCCGGACCAGGGGGAAGCGCGCCCACTCGGCACGCGCGTGGGTGGGGGAGAACGCCATCCACAAGGCGGCGCCCATCCTCGAGCGGCTCGCGGCGTTCGAGCCTGCTACGGTGCCCGTCGAGGGCCTCGAGTACCGGGAAGGGCTCAATGCCGTCCGCATCTCTGGCGGGGTCGCCGGCAACGTGATCCCCGACGAGTGCGTCGTGCACGTCAACTACCGCTTCGCCCCGGACAAGACGCTCGATGAAGCCGAGGAGAAGCTGAGAGCGTGGTTCGGTGACTTCGAGCTCGACTTCGTCGACCGCTCTCCCGCAGCCAGGCCGGGACTCGACGCCCCTCTGGCCCGCGGATTCCTCGAAGCGGTCGGCGCAGAGGCGAAGCCCAAGTACGGGTGGACGGACGTGGCCAGGTTCTCGGCGCTCGGCATCCCCGCGGTGAACTACGGCCCTGGCGACCCGCTCAAGGCGCACGCCGACGACGAACGTGTGCTCCTCTCCGAGATCACGCGAGTCGAGGAGGGGCTGCGGACATGGCTGACCTCACGCTAGCGAGGACGGGCCGCGAGGAGTTCACGATCGCCGCGGACACCAGGCCGACGTACTTCTCGTACTACTGGAGCCGCCTCCCGGCCCTGGCGCAGGTCGCCATCATCTTCTTCGGAACGCGGGTCGTGACGACCGTCTTCCTGCTGGCCTTCGCATCCCAGCAGCAGGAGACCTGGCAGTCGCCGGCGAAACCCGACCTGTGGACCTTCTCCAACCTGTGGGACTCGGCCTGGTTCGAGCGCATCGGAACCGGTGGGCCGTTCGGCTATTCGAGCGAGCTGCCCCGAAACGACGAGGGGCAGGTCACTGAGAACGCGTGGGCCTTCATGCCGCTCTACCCGGTCCTGGTCCGTGGGCTCATGGTGGCGACGACGCTGCCGTGGGAAGTGGCGTCCGTGCTCGTCGCGACGGCGTTCGGGTTCGCGGCGGCCTGGGTCTTCAACCGGACCCTCGCGCTTGTGGTCGACAAGAGCACCACCGCGTTCGCGACGCTGCTCTTCTGCATCGCTCCGACGAGCCCCCTGCTCCAGCTCGGCTATGCGGAGAGCGCGCAGAGCTTCTTCGTCGCGCTGCTGCTGTACCTGCTCATCAAGCGCCAGTGGCTGGTCATGCTTCCCGTCATCGTGCTCGCCTCGTTCACACGCCCGACTGGGCTCGCGTGGGCCATGACGCTGGGGCTCTACTTCCTCGCACGCTGGTGGATGCACGCCAAGGGTCGCGAGGCGTTCCCACGCCCTGAGGTCATCAAGGTCATTGCCGCCGGGCTGCTCTCCGCGGTCGCGGGCTTCGGCTGGCTGCTCATCGCCTGGGCCGTGACCGGAGTCCCATCCGCGTACATCGACACGGAGCTCGCCTGGCGCATCCACTACACGGGGCCCATCGAGCTGGAGCCGTTCACGGGGTGGTTCCACGGCTCGACGTTCTGGTTCGGCCAGCCGATCGGGGCGATCATCGTGGTGCTCTTCGTCATCGTCGTGGTCGGCGCCATCGCGCTGCCGATCATGCGCAGGCTCGGCATCGAGATCCGCATCTGGCTCTTCAGCTACTTCACGTACCTCTTCGCCGTGTTCTTCCCGCAGTCGAGCACGTTCCGGCTGCTCATGCCGATGTTCCCGATCCTCGGCGCCGTCGCGATCCCCAAGTCGCCGCTCTACCGGGTGAGCGTCGTCGTGCTCATGCTCGTCGGGCAGCTCCTGTGGCTCTACGTCTGCTGGTACACCGTGGAGGGCGACTGGACCCCCGCGTAGCCGGTCCGGCCCCCACACGCAGCGATCGCCGCATCCGTCATCGGATGCGGCGATCGCCGTCTGTGCTGAGCGCTGGGGTCGCGTCAGCCGCGTGCCGCGTCGAGGCGCTGGCCCACGTTCTCCCAGTTCACGATGTTCCAGAAGGCCTTGATGTAGTCGGCCCGAACGTTCTGGTAGTCGAGGTAGTAGGCGTGCTCCCACACATCGAGCTGCAGCAGCGGGGTGACCCCGAACGGGATGTTGCCCTGCTGGTCGAAGAGCTGGAACGTGGTGAGGTTGCCACCCGTCTGGTCGTAGCCGAGCACGGCCCAGCCGGAGCCCTGCACGCCGAGCGCCACGGCGGTGAACTGCGCCTGGAACTTCTCGAGACCGCCGAACTGCTCGTCGATCGCATCCTTGATGCCACCAGCGGGCTCCCCGCCTTCCGGCGAGAGGTTGGTCCAGAAGACGCTGTGGTTGACGTGTCCGCCCAGGTTGAAGGCGAGATCCTTCTCGAGCTTGTTGATGTTCGCGAGGTTGCCGCTGTCGCGCGCCTCGGCGATCTGCTCGAGTGCCGTGTTGGCGCCCTTCACGTAGGTCGCGTGGTGCTTGTCGTGATGCAGCTCCATGATGCGTGCCGAGATGTGGGGCTCGAGTGCCGCGTAGTCGTAGGGGAGGTCGGGAAGCGTGTATTCAGCCACGTGAGGTCCTTTCGATCATCTGGCCAGGACAGAAGGCGCCATCGACGCCAACGAAATTCGACGCTACACCTCGGTTCTGGCCGTTCCCCTCGCCGTTTCCTCGCAAGTCGGACCGAATTTGATCCACGACTTTGCGCATTCCGGAGGGCCGAATGCACACTCGGTCCGCGAATTTGGGATACTAGGGAGACACTGCACAAATCTTGGAGGCGCAATTATGGCCGCGATGAAACCGCGTACTGGTGACGGACCTATGGAAGCCATCCGCGAAACACGGCTGATCATCGTTCGTGTACCCCTAGAGGGTGGCGGGCGCCTCGTGGTGTCCGTCAACGACGACGAGGCCCGCGAGCTTCGCGACGCGCTGAGCGCAGTCGTCGGCGAATAGCCGATTCGCACGGAGAGAAGGGCGTCGACCACCATGGTCGGCGCCCTTCTTCTTCGTTCCTCGTGTCTGAATCCAGCGCCTTGGCGTGCAGCGTGCCGCGCTCAGCGCAGCTTCGTGAGCTGGAGGATGCCACCGTCGAGCGGCAGCAGAGCCAGGCGCAGATCCTCCTGGAGATCGAACTCGGAGTAGAGGGCGCGCAGGCCACTCGTCAGCGCGTCGCGTCGGGCCGGTGAAGCGACCTTCCCGCCGTTGAGCGCACCGAGGGCGACGATCGTGCCGCCGGGGCGGATGAGGCGCAGCCCATGCTGCAGATGCGCGCCGATGTGCGCGATGTCGCCTCCGATGACGACCAGGTCGTAGCCGCCCTCGGTCATCCGAGGCAGCACGTCCTGTGGGTGACCCGTGATGAAGCGGAGGCTCGCGCCACGCGCCCCCGCCGAGATCAGCAGACGCCGCGCGTGCCCGAGGTACTCGGGCTCGGCGTCGATGCAGGTGATCGTCGAGCTCGGCGCCCCGCGCCAGACCGCGTGCGTGAGCACCCCCGCGCCGGTCCCGATCTCGATGATCGTGGCGGCTCCCGTCGCGGCCGCGAGGAACGTCAGGTGAGCCGCGGTTGCGGCAGAGGGGAGCGGCAGTCCCAGCTCGAGCGTCAGCTGACGAGCATCCCGGACGAGGGCATCGTCCACGATTCGCTCGTTGATGTAGCGCGAGCTGAGCTCCAGTTCAGACATTCTTCAAGACTAGCGGCGGGCGAGGTCCCGGAGTCCGATTCCCGCATCCGGGTTCTGGGCTCCCGGGGTGAGGTGTCGGCGCATCGCAGACCCTATGATGGGACGGTGTTTGGGCTGACGTTTGAGAAGTTGCTGTTGATCGGCATTATCGCGGCCTTCATCATCGGTCCCGACAAGCTCCCGAAAGCTGCCGAGCGTCTCGCTGATGCGGTCAAGTGGCTTCGTGGCGCGTCCACGAACGCGAAGTCGCGCATGAAAGAGGAGATGGGCGACGATTTCGCCGATGTCGACTGGCGCAAGCTCGATCCTCGCCAGTACGACCCTCGCCGCATCATCCGCGACGCGCTTCTCGCCGAGGATGAGCCCGCAGCGCCCCAGCCTGCCCCCGTGAATGGCGCTTCTGCGTCTGCCGCTGCGAGCGCCGCGACTCTCGCAGCCGGAGCAGCCGCAGCCGCGGCCGCCGCCGCGCCCGGGAGCGCCTCGCGACCGAGCTGGGCTTCGAGCGCACAGCCGTCCGCATCGATCGTCGGTCCCGTGCCGTTCGACGCCGAAGCCACCTGATCTGAGTCCCATCCGAGACGCCGAGGCACCGGCCACTCGACCATGAGACGGACGAGCTCTGGAGCCTAGACGAGCGAGACCGGAAGCCTTCGACCGCTGAGTCCGCGAGGCTGAGCGAGCAGGGCGTCCGCCGCGCGCTGGAGCGCCTCGCCTGCAGGTTCCGTCGGCTCGGCCCGCAGCAGGGGAGTGCCGGCGTCGCCAGACTCGCGGAGCGTCTGGCTCACCGGCACCTCGGCGAGCAAGGCGACCGCGTCGCCCTCCGCGCTGAGGCGCTCTGCGACGGCCAGCCCTCCGCCTTCGCCGAAGAGCGCGACCCGGCCCCCGTCCGGCGAGGCGAACGGCGACATCGTCTCGATGACGCCGACGACCCGCTGCCCGGTCTTCCTGGCCAGCGCCCCGGAGCGCCAGGCGACGTCGGCGGCAGCCGCCTGCGGAGTCGTGACGACGACGACCTCGGCGCTCGGGAGAAGCTGGCCGAGCGAGATCGCGATGTCGCCGGTGCCAGGGGGCAGGTCGAGCAGCAGCACGTCGAGGTCCCCGAAGTAGACGTCGGTGAGGAACTGCTCGATCGTGCGATGCAGCATCGGGCCGCGCCACGCGACGACCTGAGCATCGTCGCCGAGGAACATGCCGATCGAGATGAGCTTCACGCCGTGCGACTCAGGGGGCACGATCATGTCCCCGATGCGCGTCGGTGCCACGTCGTGCCCCAGTCCGAAGAGGCCGGGGATGGAGTAGCCGTGGACGTCGGCGTCGATGAGGCCGACGCTGAGGCCGCGCCGTGCGAAGGCAGCGGCGAGGTTCGCGGTGACCGTGGACTTGCCGACGCCCCCCTTGCCGCTCGTGACGGCGATGACGCGCGTCAGCGAGTCGCGACCGAAGGGATGCACGCGGTCAGCGCGGGAGCCACGCAGCCGTTCCGTGAGGGCCGTCCGCTGCTCGCGCGTCATGACGCCGATCTCGAGATCGTATCCGGTGTCGTCGACGACCGACTCGATCGCGGAGCGCACCTCCCGCTCGATCTGACGCGCCGCCGGGCACCCGACGATCGTGAGCCGCAGCTCGACCTCGAAGGACCCGTCTGGGCGCTCGTCGACGCGCTCGATCATCCCGAGCTCGGTGACCGGTCGGCGTAGCTCGGGGTCGTTGACGGCAGCGAGCGCGCGCCAGATGCCGTCGGCCGTCGTCACGTCGCTCACACCGACTCTTCTGCCGTCTTGGCTGCGCGCTTCCTGTCTCGGATCGCCTCTGCGCGGCGCCTCGCCGAGTCGCTCACCCGCTGCTGCTCGCGCGAGATGGTCTCGGAGCCCTCTTCGTCTGGGTCGTCGAGGTCCTCGATGTCCTCCAGCAGGGCACGCAGCTCGGCACGGATGAAGTCCTTCGACGCCAGGTCCTTCGTGAGCACTCGGAGGGCCACGATCTCGCGCGCCAGGTACTCGAGGTCGGCGGAGTTGCGCTCCGCTCGCTGCCGGTCCTGGGCGATCTGCACCCGGTCGCGGTCGTCCTGCCGGTTCTGCGCGAGCAGCAGCATGGGGGCAGCGTACGAGGCCTGCAGCGAGAGCATGAGGGTCAAGGCGATGAAGCCGAGGTCAGCGGAGTCGAAGCGCAGCTCGATGGGAGCCATCGAGTTCCACACCACCCAGAACACGACGAAGAGCGAGAGGCCAACGAGGAAGGCCGGCGTGCCCATGGCACGCGCGAACGCCTCCATCCCCCGGCCGAATGCGTCGCTCCGGTCGTGGTCGCGGTTCTCCGAGTCATCCCCGCGCGAATCGCGCGGGTCGCGGGAGTCTCGCCGCGGCTTCGGCCGAGGGCGTCGGAGATGCAGGCCCTTCACCTTGGGGCGCTCGAGATCGTCTTCACGACGTGCCATGAGTCCTCCGGGCGGCTGGAGAGTTGGCTGGGGCGGTGACGACACGCTTGGTGCCGACGCGCTGGGAGACGCGACTGGGGACGACCTCGCCCTCGGCGTCGACCTGACGCCAGTCCTCCGGCAGGAGGTGGTCGAGGACGTCGTCGATGGTCACGACGCCGACGAGGCGGTGCGCGTCGTCGATGACGGGAAGTGCGACGAGGTCGTAGCTCGCGAGGACACGCGCCACCTCGGCGTCACGCATCGTCGTGGGCGCAGGTTCCATCTCGCGGTCCAGGATCGTATCGAGTCGTTCGTGCGGGGGATATCTGAGGAGCCGCTGGAAGTGGACGAGGCCCAGGTAGCGCCCCGTTGGCGGCTCGTAGGGGGAGAGGGTCACGAAGACGCTCGTGGCGAGCGCCGCGGGGAGGTCCTTGCGGCGGATGAGCACCAGCGCCTCGGCGACCGTCGCGTCGCCGGGCAGGATCACCGGGTCCGTCGTCATCAGGCCGCCGGCGGTGTCGGGGGCGAACTCGAGGAGCATGCGAACCTCTTCGGCCTCCTCCGGGTCCATGCGCTGCAGGAGCGCCTCGCTCTTGACCGCGTCGAGCTTCGCGACGAGGTCGGCGGCGTCGTCTGGCTGCATGCGGTCGAGCACGTCGGCCGCGTGCTCCTCGTCGAGCCACTCGATGATCGTGACCTGGTCGGACTCGCGCATCTCCTCGAGCACGTCCGCCAGCCGCTCGTCCGGCAGCATGCTGACGACCTCCTTGAGGCGTGCATCCGGCAGGTCGAGGAGCGCGGTGGCGAAGTCGCTCGGCTTCATGTCCGAGTGCGCGGTCAGGAACTGCGTCGCCGCCTGCTGCTCGCCGATCGTGAGCTCAGGAGTGACCTCTCCCCATGGCGCGAAACGGGTCGGCCCCGTCCCGAACAGCTGCTTGCTCTTGCGGGGCAGGCGCACGAAGAGCTGGCCGACGCTCCAGTTCCCCTGCGCGTCCTCCTCGATCTGCACGTCCTCGATGGTCCCGGATGCCGTGCCGTCGTTGAACGTGACGGCGCGGTCGGCGAGGTCCGCGAGGACACGCACCTCCTGCCCGTGCTGCACGAAGGGCCGCGAGTCGATCTCGCCGCTCACGACGATCTGACCTGACCCGATCGACTCCACCTGGCGGATGGGGATGAAGATCAGGCGCTTGCTCTTCGTCTCGACGACGAGCCCGTTGACGCGCGGAGAATGTGCCGCGCGGTACTCGACGATGACATCGCGGACCTTGCCGATCCGGTCGCCGTCTTCGTCGAAGACGGGGCACGCGGAAAGACGCGCTGTAAAGACCTTGGAGACGCTCACGGGCCAATGGTAGTCGCCGCGGGCGGCTCGCCAGCCAACAGCGAACATGTGACCGGTCCGCCGCCATTCCAAGGCACGTGCTGAGAGAATGGCGGCATGACAACCCCAGGCACGACGACACGTGGCGCCCGCAGCCGGTTCCCGAAGGTTCCCGAGGGAGACGTGATCGCCAGCCTCGACAGCTACGAGGCTGCTCGCGCCGTCGTGGACGGCCTCGCGAAGCAGGACTTCCCGGTCTCGACCGTCTCCATCCTGGGCAGCCACCTGCGCACTGTCGAGCGCGTCACGGGCCGAATGTCGTTCGGCAAGGCGGCGCTCGGCGCCGTCGGCACGGGCGTGATGCTCGGCCTCTTCGTCGGGCTCCTCGTGCTCATCATCACGCCGGGGGTCGGCTTCGAGACGCTCATCGCGATCCTCCCGGTCGCGATCGGCTTCTCCGTGATCTGGAGCGTCATCGGCTACGCGCTCAACCCGCAGCGCAGGCAGTTCACGTCGGTCATGCAGGTCGTCGCGACCCACTTCGACGTCGTCGTTCCCCCTGAGCACGCGGCGAAGGCGCGTGGCCTCGTCGGAACGCCGCAGGGGGCCGTCGGCGTCACGCCAGCCCAGCAGGCGCAAGGCGAGCCCGCCGTCGCTGCACGTCCCGCACCGCTCGCCCCTGAGGTGCCTCAGCAGGCTCCCGCCGCCGCGCACACCCCCGGTGCCGAGCCGGCACCGGCCGGTCAGGCGGCGCCGACTCCCGAGGCGCAGGAGCCGGCGGCACCCCGTCGCACCTACTCGGAGGCGCAGGCGGAGATGCGACGCCTCGAGCGCGAGCGGCGAGCCAAGCAGGCCGCGGAGGACCGCTCCGGGCCGAGCGCGCAGTCCTGACCCGGGCGGCCCGGACCTGAGCTAGTCGGAGTTGCGACTCGCGAACCAGGCCTCGACCTCGTCGACGGTGCGCGGGATGCCGCGCGAGAGGTTCTCCGCTCCGTCGGCGGTCACGAGGATGTCGTCCTCGATGCGCACGCCGATGCCCCTGAGCTGCTCTGGCACGGTCAGGTCGTCTGGCTGCAGGTAGAGTCCCGGCTCGATCGTGAAGACCATGCCGGCCTCGAGCACGCCGTCCAGGTAGAGCTCACGCCGCGCCTTCGCGCAGTCGTGCACGTCGATGCCGAGGTGGTGGCTCGTGCCGTGCACCATGTAGCGGCGGTAGAGCTGCTCTGCGGGGTCGCTGCCCTCGACGCCCAGCGGCATCCCCAGTTCCTGCGTGCGCGCCGCGATGACCTCCATCGCGGTGTCGTGGATGGTGCGGAAGGTGATGCCGGGGCGGACGATCGCCAGCGCCGCGTCAGCGGCCTCGAGCACGATCTCGTAGACCAGGCGCTGCTCTTCGGAGAAGCGGCCAGCGACGGGGATCGTGCGGGTGATGTCCGCGGTGAAGAGCGAGTCGACCTCGACACCTGCATCCACCAGGATCAGCTCGCCCGCGTTCACGGCTCCCGAGTTCTTCGTCCAGTGCAGGATGCACGCGTGGCTGCCCGAGGCGGCGATCGTGTCGTAGCCCACGTCGTTGCCCTCGAGGCGGGCTCTCGCCTGGAAGACGCCTTCGACGATGCGCTCACCACGTGGGTGCTGAGCTGCCCTCGCCAGGGAGCCGACGATGTCGTCGAACCCGGCCGCGGTCGCGGCGACGGCCTCGCGCATCTGAGCGACCTCGTAGGAGTCCTTCACGAGCCGCAGCTCGCTGAGGTCCTGGGCGAGGAGCGCGTCCTCTGCGAGCAGGGCGTCGAACTCGGCGTCAGGCAGCGACATGGTGCGCCGAGCCTCGTCGACGCGCCCCGTCAGGTCCGGGTCCGCCTCTCGAAGCACCAGGGTGCGGGCGTCCGTCACGAGGCCGAGCTCAGAGAACTCGCTGAGATCGCGGGCGGCGACGTCGAGGTCGGCTGCGGTCTGCGCGAGCGACGGGCGCGGCCCGATCCAGAACTCGCCGATCTCGGAGTTCGCGTAGAACTCATCGCTGTCGCGGCCGGCACGCTCCCGGAAGTAGACCGTGGCCTCGTGCCCGTCGTCGACCGGATCGAGGACCAGGACGGCCCCGGGCTCCGCGTCGGAACCCCATCCGGTCAGCTGCGAGAAGGCCGAGTGAGCGCGGAAGCGGTAGTCGGTGTCATTGGAGCGCTGCTTGAGGCTTCCGGCGGGCACGACGAGTCGCGCCCCGCGGTGCCGGGCCGAGATCGCCTCGCGGTGGCCGGCAGCAGTCGGGACGGAGACCCGAGCCTCCGGGAGGGGCTCGTCTCGGTCTGCCCAGCCGCGCATGATCTGCGCGCGGAAGGCGTCGCTCTTCGGAGTCGTGCTGCGGTTCTCGTTCTCGTTCGCTGGCGCTTCGCCGGGCTTGACGCCTTCTGCGGTCTCGGCAGCCTCATCGGTCGCTGGAGCGACGGCGGGGGAGGCTGTGGCGGACAGTGTGCTGGCGCGGTCGGAAGTAGTCACCCCCACATTCTCGCGCGGAAAACTGGGTGGCGCGGTCAGCAGGACCGAACCACGAGAGCGGACAGGCTCAGCCCGAGGAGGACGGTGTCAGCTGCGCGAAGACGGGACGGTGGTCGCTGCCCGCCGTGTCACGGGAGAGCAGGACCTCGAAGCCCGTGACGCTCCACTCGCTCGTCGCCATGACGCGGTCGATGTTCGCGCCCAGCAGCGGCGGCACACCTGCCGTCCACGTGCCGACGGACCCATTGCCGGTCGCGAGCGCTGCGTCAGCGCAGGCACTGAGCTGGCTCGAATCGTCGACCCCGAGGCCGGAGAGGTGATCGAGGGTCGAGTTGAAGTCGCCCGCCATGATCGTGTTGCTCGAGCACTGCTGGGCGAGCCACTCGAGGTCGGCGTTCCACGCGTTCATGTTGCCGGGAGTCGGGGAGACCGGATGCGCCGCGATGATCGTCGGCCCGTCGCCATCCACGGGCACCGCGATGACGGTCGGCAGCGTGCTCGTGTCGCCCCGATCGGTCACGACCTCGTAGTCGCCGAGGTCAGGGGAGATGAGCAGCGTCGTGGAGGTCGCCTTGTAGTCCTCGTCGACCGTGTGCGTGTGCACCCACATCGGGGAACCCGCCTCGGACATCTGGGCCGCGATCTCCACGCCGAGCTCCTCCGTCGTCTCGGGCAGCGCCACGACATCGGCGCCGACCTCGACGGCCAGCTCGGCGATCGAAGGGGATCCGGGCGCATCGCCGCGGGTGTTCCAGCTGAGGATGTTGATGCTCTCCGGCGAATCGCTCCCCGCGACGGGGGAGCCGAGACCTCGGTCGACGAGCACCGCCGCCGTCGACGCGACGAAGATCGCGGTGACGAGGGTCGTCATCCCGAGCACCGCACGTGCCTTGCGGGAAGCCAGGACCGGGATGAGGAGCAGCAGCATGATCGCCGTCGCGCCGATCGCCACGGGAAGCCTGAACGAGATCGCCTGGGCCACGAGCGGCGACCGCTGCAGGTCCAGGAGCTGGGGCCAGCCGAGCACGACCGCCGCCGCGAGCGCGATGAGCCCGAGGACGAGCCCCGCCGCCCGGTAACCGGCGATCGAGGATCTTCTGCGTGGTGGTGAGGTACTCGGCATGACCGCCCCAGCGTAGTCCGCGTCGACAGGGGAGGCTGGGAGGCGCATGGCGATTGCCCATCCGAGCCCTGTGCTTTGATCGGAGCATGACCACCTTCGACAAGCCAGGCATCGACCTCCACACCCACTCGGTGGTCTCCGACGGGACCGAGGCGCCAGGGGAGGTCATCCGGCAGGCGGCGAGAGCCGGCCTCGACGCCGTCGCGCTCACCGACCACGACACGACGGCAGGCTGGGCGCAGGCCCGAGCCGCCGCGCTCGACGTGGGCATCACCTTCATCCCGGGCATCGAATTCTCCTCGCAGCTCAACCACGCCAGCGTGCACGTGCTCGGCTACCTCATCGATCCCGCAGACGAGGTCATGCTCGCCGAGATGCAGCAGGTCCGCGAGTCGCGTGTCTCGCGAGCCGAGCGCATGGTGCAGATGATCGGCGGTGACCACGACCTCAGCTGGGACGACGTCCTCGCCGTCACGGAGCCTGGCGCGACGGTGGGTCGGCCGCACATCGCCGACGCGCTGGTCGCGAAGGGCCTCGTCGAGAGCCGAGTCGCCGCCTTCGAGACGATCCTCCACTGGCGCGGCGGCTACTACGTGGCGCACTACGCCCCGAGCCCCTTCGACGCGGTCAAGCTCATTCGCCGAGCGGGCGGCGTCCCCGTCCTCGCGCACCCGGGATCGAGGGGGAGGCGCGGCATGGACACGGAGACCCTCGAGGGCCTGATCGAGGCGGGCCTCGGCGGCCTCGAGGTCGGGCACCGCGAGAACGACGCAGCGAGCAGAGCGATCCTCCTCGAGGTCGCCGCTCGGCACGATCTGATCGTCACCGGCTCCAGCGACTACCACGGGACCGGAAAGCCCAACCGGCTCGGAGAGAACACGACCGAGCTCGGGCAGCTGCGGCGCATCATCGAGCAGGCCACGGGGAGTGAACCCGTGCGCGGCGCGGGGCTGCGGCTGTAGAGGCCGCCACCCGCTGACCGGCTCCGACGACCCTTCGCGCGAAACGCCAGACGGCGCCGAGCGGATGCTCGGCGCCGTCTGGCGTCTCGTGCCTCGAACGCTACTCGCTGGCCTGCGACTCCTGGCGCGGGGCGCCGGACTCGCTGCCGGACCCGCCACGACGGCGGCGACGGCGCCGAGCCGGACGCTCTGCCCCGGCCTCGCCAGCAGGCTGCTCGCCGGCGGCCGTCGACTCCGTGCGCGGTGCGGTCTCGGCCGGAGCCGCAGCTGCGTCGTCGCTGCGGCGACGCGAGCGCGAGCGCGCCGGACGATCGGCGGAGCCTCGTGAGCTGGAGCCACGGTCGCCGCGTTCTCCGCTGCGTTCTCCGCCGCGTTCTCCGGTGTGACGGCTGCCGGGCGACTGCACCTCGCGCTTCGGCGCAGCGATGCGTCCCTTCGTGCCCTCGGGGATGCGCATGTCGGCGTAGAAGTGCGGCGAGGACGAGTACGTCTCGACGGGCTCTTCTGCACCGAGCTCTAGTGCCTTCGAGATGAGCGCCCACTTGTGCAGGTCGTCCCAGTCGATGAAGGTCACGGCGATGCCCGTGTTGCCGGCGCGCCCCGTGCGACCGACTCGGTGGAGGTAGGCCTTCTCGTCTTCCGGGATGGTGTGGTTGATGACGTGCGAGACATCGTCGACATCGATGCCGCGGGCTGCGACGTCGGTCGCGATGAGCACGTCCTTCTTGCCGGCCTTGAACGCGGCCATGGCACGCTCGCGCTGCTCCTGGTTGAGGTCGCCGTGCACGGCTGCCGCCTTGAACCCACGGTCGGTGAGCTCCTCCATGAGCTTCGCAGCTGCGCGCTTGGTGCGCGTGAAGATGACGGTCTTGCCGCGACCCTCGGCCTGCAGGATGCGGGCGATCATCTCGTCCTTGTCGAGCGGGTGAGCGCGGTAGATGACGTGCTCGATGTTCGCCTGCGTGATGCCCTCATCCGGGTCAGTCGCGCGGATGTGGATCGGCTTCGTCATGAAGCGACGGGCCAGCGCGACGATCGGGCCGGGCATCGTCGCCGAGAAGAGCATGGTGTGGCGGGTCGCCGGCGTCTGCGCGAAGAGGCGCTCGATGTCGGAGAGGAAGCCGAGGTCGAGCATCTTGTCGGCCTCGTCGAGCACCATCTCACGCACGTTGGAGAGGTTGAGCATGCGCTGCTGCGCGAGGTCGAGGAGGCGGCCAGGCGTGCCGACGACGATCTGAGCGCCGGCCTTGAGCTGCTCGATCTGGCCCTCGTAGGCCTTGCCGCCGTAGATCGGGACGACGGTGGTGCTGCGCCCGGTGACGGCGATCTGCAGGTCTTCGTAGACCTGGACGGCGAGTTCGCGCGTTGGCACGACGACAAGCGCCTGGACGCCGTGAGCCGGGTCGAGGCCGAGTCGCTGGATGAGCGGGAGGCCGAAGCCGAAGGTCTTGCCAGTGCCCGTCTTGGCCTGGCCGATGATGTCCTGCCCGCTGAGCGCGAGAGGAATCGTCTGCTCCTGAATGGGGAACGGCTCGGTGATGCCGTGTCCCTCGAGCGCCGAGACGATGTCGGCATCGATGGAAAGGTCGGAGAACTTCACGAGTGAAACGCCCTGTCTGCAATTGTGGGATGCGCCCGGGAAGTCGAAGGGCGCCGAACGGCCGCGGTCGCGGCATCGCCACAGTCTAGCGAATACCTTGAATTCGGTCCTCAGCACGCCCGCGCATCCGTTGTTCGCCCGGAAACGGTCTGCACGGACCTGCGACGAAGGGAACTTCTCTGGCACATAGGATGAGCGTGTGAAGCCAGTATTCGGAAGGCGCGGCGGAGACCGATCCCAGGACGACGCAGCCCCAGCATCCGCGCCGAGGCCAGCGACGTCGCTCGGCGACCTGCTGGTTCCCGCCGACGTGCTCGTGGCGCGCGCAGCCTACCTCGAGCTGCTCCTCTTCCAAGAGCTTTCTGCCATCGTGAATGAAGCCCCCGCCCTTGCCAACAAGCAGCACATCGGCGCTGCGGCGAACGCGGCGCTCGAACGCCACAGGGCCCTGCTGGGCGGGGCGGAAGCCGCCGCGGCTCCCGACGCGATCGCGCGCATCGGCGATGCGGCCACGCACTTCGCCGGCTATCCAGAGCGTGTCCTCGGCCACGACTGGGCGCAGCGGCTCCTCAGCTGCCATCTCTCGTCCGGCTTCTTCCGCGACTTCTTCGGAGAGGTCGCCGAGTACGGCGGCGAGAGCTACCGGGCGGCGCTTGCGCCGGTGTTCCTCACCGACGAGGAGCGCGACCAGCTGGTTCCCGTCATCGATGCAGCGATCCACTTCGAGGACGGTCTCGGCGACCGCCTGGCGATGTGGGGACGGCGCATCGTCGGAGACACGGTGCTCGCGATCCGGCTCGCGCTCGACGTTCCCCTCGGCTCGAGCGGAGACGCCTTGATCCCCGACGGGGAAGCGCAGCTCGAGAAGCTGGCCTCGGTGCTCTACGCCGGCCACTCGCGCCGCATGAACACGCTCGGGCTCGCGGCCTAGGAGCCCGCGATCCAGGAAGCGCGCGGCGGTATCGCCGCGCCCGCAGCCCACGACGAAGGCCCCCGTCCTCGACCGCTCCGATGAGCGTTCCGAGTGGCGGGGGCCTTCGGGGTGTTCGAGTCGAGTGCGCTCGCGTGGCTAGGCGCTCTGCGCGCGGCCGAGGTGGCTCAGCCGGTGCAGGAGATCGTCGTCGTCATGCTGGCGACGGCTGCTGAGCGACCACCCGACGGACACCGTGGCGATCGCCGCGACCGCGAGGGTGATGACCCAGATCCAGCCGCCGTCGTAGGCGAGCCACGGGGCGGAGGCCTGGAGCCACGTCAGCGCCTGCCAGACGACGAGGGCGACGATGCCGCCGAGCGCCGGGAGCAGCACGGGGCCGCGCGTCGATCGGTGCGGTGCCGCGAACTGCACGGCGATGCCGAGGAGGATCCCCGCGAGGCCCGCGAACATGAGTTCCATGGCCGAGGCTAGGCGATGAAGCCGACGCGACGGGCCTGGTCGCCCGAGAGCTCCACGTAGAGGATGCTCTGGGTGGAGACGAGGTACGAGCGTGACTTCGAGTCGTGCAGCTTCACGATCGCTGCGTCCTTCGCGACTGCCTCTTCGATGATGCGCTCGAAGTCATCCTTGGTGAGGTCGGTCTCGAACGAGAGCTCTCGTGGGGCGTGCTTGATGCCGATGCGAACTTCCACTTGGCGCCTTTCGAATGCGAACGGGTGTCTGGCAAGGCTACCGGCAGCCTGCCTGGCGCGCGCACATTGACGGCGCCTTTCGCCGTGGGCGCAACAGCGCGCCCATCGCGCCGTGACATCCCGTGCGCAACCGTCGATGTCGGTGGCCCGAGATACCGTGACTGCATGACTTCAAGCGCCGCATTCGACGCCGTGCCCCTTGACGCCGCACAGCGGGCTGTGCTCGAGGCCTCGATGCGCTCGCATGTCAGCGTCGTCGGCGCGCCGGGCTCCGGCAAGACGACGACCCTCGTCGAACTGCTCGCGAAGCGAGTTCTCTCGGACGGGCTCTCCACCGCGGAGGTGCTCGCGCTGACGCCAGACCGCCGCAGTGCCGCGCGGCTCCGGGAGGTCATCGGCGAACGGCTCTCGGTCAGCACTCCCGGGGCGATGGCGCGCACGCCCGAGTCCGTCGCGTTCGAGATCGTGCGCGCGGACCGCGCGAGGCAGGGCCTGCAGGCGCCGCAGCTCTTCACGGGGGCCGATGAGGACACGATCCTCGCCGAGCTCATCCAGAGCGATCTCGAGGCGCGTTCCGCGACCGGCCACGAGCAGCTGCACGCGGCACCCATCGAGTGGGCGCCGCCCGTCAGCGTCGAGACCATCGGCCTCCGCGGCTTCCGAGCAGAGGTCCGCGACCTCCTGGCGGCGATGTCCGAGTACGACGTGACCCCAGAGCGACTCGAGGAACTCGCGCACCTGAGGCCCGTGTGGTCGGGAGCATCGGCCTTGGCCCGCCAATTCCGCGAGAGCATCGCGCAGGCGAAGCCGAATGCGTTCGACACGCCTGGCATCGTGCTCGAGGCCGTCAGCATCGTCCACGCGGCTGAGCGGCTCGACGCCTTCTCTGAGCTCAAGCTGCTCCTCGTCGACGACGTCCAGGAGTTCACCGAGTCGGGAAGGCGGCTGCTCGCCGCCTTCGCGCTGCGCGGGGTGCGCGTCGTCGCCTTCGGCGACCCCGACATCACCACGGGAGGGTTCCGCGGTTCGCGTCCCGAACTGGCTGCCGACTGGCGGGGAGAGACACGCGGCTCGCTCGAAGAGCCGCTGAGGCTCGTGCTCGGCACGGCCCACCGTGGCGGCGCCGAGCTCCGTGCATTCGTGCGGGGGGTCACCGAGGGCATCGGCGTGCAGCGGGAGCTGCGGCACCGGGCAGCCGAGACACCCCGAGTCGGCGGGCCGCCGGAGTCCGCCCCTCCGGCGGTGGCTCGTCTCTCGGCCCCATCGTCCGCTGCCGAGTGCCGGGGCATCGCCGACTACCTCCGTGAACTGCACCTGCTGCACGGCGTGCCGTGGGACGAGATGGCCGTCATCACGCGTCGAGGCGGGAGCATCGAGTCGCTTCGTCGTCAGCTCGCGAAGCTCGAGGTGCCCACGAGTTCCTCTCAGGCGCTCCCTGCGGCAAGCGACCGCGCCGTGCAGGCCGTCGTCCGACTCGCCGCCATCGCCAGCGGTGCTCAGGAGCTCACGGCGGAGGCGATCTCGGAGCTCGCCGCCTCGCCGGTCTTCGCGATCGACCCCGTGCAGCTGCGGCGGGTCCGGCGCGCACTGCGCCTCGACGAGATCGCCGCCGGTGGGAACCGGCCGGCCGACGACCTCCTCGTCGAAGCCGTATCCCGCGTCGCAGGGCTGCGCCTCCTGACCGACCCGGATGCCCCCGCCTCCGCGACGTTCGAGCGCCTACTCGCGACTGGCGGTTCTGCAACCGGCCGAAGCGCCACGCGCGCCCTCCAGCAGCTGGGGGCCCTCCTGCGTGCGGTGTCAGGTGAGATCGCGGCCGCGAACGGGCAGCAGCGCAGCATCGCAGCCGACGAGGTGCTCTTCGCCGTGTGGGAGCGTCTCGGCCTCGCCAAGTCCTGGCGCGAGCTGGCGCTCGGCTCCGGGCCCCGCGCCGAGCAGCTCAGCGCGCACCTCGACGCACTCGTCACGCTCTTCGACGTCGGCAAGAGATTCGTGGAGCGGCAGCCTGACGCCAGCATCCGCGACTTCCTCGAGCAGTGGACGGGAAGCGAGGTCACGGCGGACTCGCTGGCGAGCCGCACGCACGGTGGCACGGTGACCGTCACCACGCCGGCGGCTGTGCTCGGGCGGGAGTTCAGGGTCGTCGTCGTCGCAGGCCTCTCCGACGGCGTCTGGCCCAACCTCCGTCTTCGCGATTCACTCCTCGGCGCCGGACAGCTCGCGGAGCTCGAACGGGGCATCGACACGACCCGCGACCTCGTCGACCGTCGACTCGAGGTGCTGCACGACGAGCGACGGATGTTCGCGCAGGCCGTCTCCAGGTCCTCCGAGTGGCTCCTCCTGACGGCCGAGGAGAGCGAGGACAGCGCGCCCTCCCCGTTCTTCCTGCTCACACCCCGCACCTGGCCAGTAATCCCCGCGGCAGCCGAGACCGCCGCCGAGGGCGCGCTGACGCTCCGCGCGATCGTGGGGGAGCTGCGTCGCACGGCGATGCTGGAAGGCGTCGACCGGTCAGCGGCCGCTGGCCTCGCAACGCTCGCGCAGGAGGGGGTGCCCGGCGCGGCGCCCTCCGAGTGGTACGGCCTCGCGGGGTCCACCACGGGCAAGCCACTGCACGACCCGAGCGACCCAGAGGCGAACATCCCCGTCTCTCCATCCAATATCGAGAGCTTCGAGGACTGCGGCGTCAACTGGTTCGTCAGCTCCCACGGGGGTGGGAGCACAAGCGAGAGCATGAACGTCGGCAACATCGTGCACGCTGCGGCCGAATTCGAGTTCCCAGACCTCGAAGCGCGCACAGCATTCGCGCAGGCGAGGCTGCGGTCGAGCGATTTCGACGCCCCCTGGCAGGAGACCGCCGTTCGAGCCAAGGTCGACGAGCTCGTGCGGAACCTCTCCGCCTACCTGCACCGGGTCTCGCTCGGGGGAGGGACGCTCCTCGGCGCCGAGCGAGCCTTCTCCGTCGAAGTCCGGGTCGAAGGCGAGGACACCGCCAAGATCACCCTGCGCGGCAAGATCGACCGCATCGAGAGCACGGCGGCTGGCTCGGTCGACGTCGTCGACTTCAAGACCGGCAGATCCATGCCGTCGAACGACTCCATGTCGTCCAACGCGCAGCTCGCCGCGTACCAGATCGCGCTCACCTCGGGCGCCGTGAGCGACCCCGTCGAGCGTCCTGTCCAAGCCGTCGAACTCCCTCCGCGCAGCGACCGTGGAACGCAGATTCCGGCGGCACCGGTGCACGAGGCCAAGCTCGTCTTCCTGGCGAAGCCCACGAAGAAGCTCGAGTGGAGCGAACGCACGCAGCAGCCGTTCGACGACGAGGCCACGGCCGAGTTCTTCGAACGAGTCCGCTCGGTCGCCCTCGGCATGATCGGCATCCCGGAGCCCCTCGGGTCCGGCTCCAGCTCGGATGAGCTCGCAGACGCCCACTACCAGGCCCACCTCGAGTCGCACTGCCTCGGCTCGTTCGGTGGCGGACGAGCGTGCGCGCTGCACGCCGCATCGGAGGTCACCGAATGACGCACACCTGGCCCATGGGAGCCGTCACGCACGGCGACATCGCGTTGGCGCTCGCCGACAACGATCCGTCCCGCATGCTCGAGCCGACGCCCGAGCAGCGTCTCGTCATCGAGGCGCCCCCGGTTCCGAGCCTCGTCATGGCAGGTGCCGGAAGCGGCAAGACGCAGACCATGGTGCAGCGCATCGTCTGGCTCGTCGCTGCGCAGGGCGTGCATCCCACCGAGATCCTCGGCCTCACGTTCACTCGGAAGGCCGCAGGAGAACTCCGCGAACGCGTGCAGCTCGCCCTCGCCCGGCTCCGCAGCGAGGGGCTCGTCGGAGGAGACGAGTTCGCGTCCCCGGAGGTCTCGACCTACAACTCGTTCGCCAACCGGGTGTTCTCCGAGAACGCGCTGCTCATCGGGCAGGAGCCGGATGCCCGCATCGTCGACGAGATGACCGCCTTCGCGCTCATGCGCAGTGTCGTGCTGGCAAGCGACGACACCAGGCTCAGCTCGCTCGACCTGCAGCTCGGAGCCATCACGAGGCTCGCTCTCGGCGTCGCACGTGCGATGCGCGACAACCAACTCTCTGCCGCGGCCTGCGAGTCCTTCGTCGAGGACTTCCGGAGGGTTGCCGAGCTCCCCGGTCGGGGCACGGCGAACACGCCGTTGAAGCCGGTGGTCGACGCCGTGGCGACCCTGGATGAGCTGCCGATCTTCGTCGGGCTGGCTGAGCGCTACCAGCTCGAGAAGCGCAAGCGGGGGCTCATCGAGTTCTCCGACCAGGTCACCTTCGCGGCAGAGATCTGCTCGAGCACGCCGGCCGTCGTCGAGGAGCTGCGGGCCAGGCACCGCTTCGTCATCCTCGACGAGTACCAGGACACGAGCGTCGGCCAGACGCGTCTGCTCGGCACGATCTTCGGCGACCACCCCGTGCTCGCCGTCGGCGACCCCAAGCAGTCCATCTACGGCTGGCGTGGAGCCAGCCCGGGCAACATGCGTCGATTCCATGGCGACTTCAGGTCTCGCATCGTGCCGCCCGATGAGGAACCCACGTTCCAGCTCTCGATCTCCTGGCGCAACGACGCCAGGATCCTCGACTCGGCGAACCAGGTCGCCGCACGGCTGCCGGAGGCCAGCGACCCCGGTGTCACGCAGCTCGGCACCCGGCCAGGGGCAGGCGAGGGGCGGGTCTCGCTTGCCTTCCCCGAGACGCTCGACGACGAGGCGGCCGCCGTCGCGACCTGGATGCGAAAGCGGATCGTCGTCGACGGCGACGCCGACGGCGACACCCACGTCGATGCCAGACCGCCGTCCGGCGCCGTGCTCCTGCGCGCGCGGAAGCTCCTCCCGCTCTTCTCCGCCGCGCTGACGCGCGCGGGCGTGCCCAACCGGGTCATCGGCCTCGGCGGGCTGCTCTCGGCCCCGGAGGTCGTCGACCTCCGCTGCGCCATGCGCGTCGCGCACGACTCAACCGCAGGCAACGAGCTCATCCGCCTGCTCGTCGGCGCGAGATTCCAGTTCGGCCTCGCCGACGTCAAGGCGATCCACGACGTCTCGCGCAGCCTCGCCAACCGCGACGTCACCATGGCGTCTCTGGCTGACGAGGTGCGGGCAAGCAAACGCGAGCTCGCGACGGGCGACGACGAGGTGCCCCTGCAGGAGGCCCTCGACTTCCTCGCGTCCCGGATCGCCTCGGAAGCTCGCCGAACCGAGCCCGACACCTGGCTGGCCGGTCTCAGCCCCGGCGCCCGACAGCGCATCCCTGCCGTCAGCGAGCTGATCGCCGAGCTCCGCCGGAACTCAGGACTCCCCATCACGAGCTTCGTCGACGCCACGATCGCGCTCATGGGCCTCGATCTCGAGGTCACCGCGAACCCCGGCAACATCGCAAGAGTCGGCAACCTCGACGCCTTCGCCGAAGCGGCGGCCGCATTCTCCTCCGCCGAACCGGATGCCGACCTCGGCGCGTTCCTCGACTGGGTGGAGATCGCCGCAGGCGACGACTCGCTCGCGCCGGTGCAAGAGCAGGCCGAGCCCGGCGTGGTCCAGCTGCTGAGCATCCACGGCTCCAAGGGGCTCGAATGGGACTTCGTCGCAGTTCCCCGCAGCGTGGAGGGGGAGATGCCGAGCACCTCGAGAGACGGGCTCGGCTGGATCCGACGCGGCGTCATCCCCTACGAGCTCCTCCTCGACGCGCACGACCGTCCGGAGCTCCCGTGGCGAGACGCTGAGACGCAGAAGGAACTCGGCGACCTGATGGTCGACCTCAAGGAGCGCATCAAGGAGCGCAACGACGACGAGGAACGCCGACTCGCCTACGTCGCCTACACCCGCGCCCGGCACGAGCTGCTCATCGCCGGCTCGTACTGGAGCGCCATCCACAAGACCGCCCGCAAGGTCTCGGTGTTCGTCGACGAGCTGGCTGAAGCCGGCATCATCGACACCCCACCGGAGAACACCCTCGACGAGGCGCCGGCATCACTCGCCGCCGACAGCGTGGCCTGGCCCCATGCCCCCTTCAGCCCGGAGCGTCACGAGCGGGTGACCGAGCTCGCACAGGCCGTCGCCCACGCCCGGGACACCCAGGCCGCACCAGGCGGAGCGCTCGCGAGGCGCATCGAGCTGCTGCTCCGCGAACGCGCCGAGCGCAGCACCGTGATGAGCGTCGAGCTCCCTGCGCGCTTCGCCGCATCGAAGTTCAAGGATCTCGTCACCGACCCGGCGGAGATCGCGGCTCAGCTGCGCCGGCCGATGCCGCAGAAGCCCTTCAGGCAGACCCGCATCGGCACCATGTTCCACGCCTGGGTCGAGGCCCACTACGCGGCCCCCAACGCGGGAGGGGACCTCCTCGGCATGGCGGAGATCTTCGGCACGGAAGACGGCGCGCTGAACAGCCTCGCCGACGCCTCGAACGCCGACTTCGCTGAGCTCGAACGCCTGCAGGAGGCGTTCCTCGAGACCCCATGGCCGCACCGGACCCCCGTCCTCGTGGAGCAGACGATCGAGTTCAGACTCGGCGATCGGACCGTCGTCTGCAAGATCGACGCGGTCTTCGAACACGAGGGACGCATCGAGGTCGTCGACTGGAAGACGGGCAGGGTTCCGAGCGGCGACAGCGCACGCTGGGAGCGCCAGCTGCAGCTCGCGCTCTACACGCTGGCCTACTCCGAGCACACGGGGGTGCCGCCCGAGCGCATCGACGCCGTGCTCGTCTACGTCCGAGAGGGCGAGGAGATCCGAGTCCCTGAGGTCACCGGGCGAGCAGAGCTCGAACGGCTGCTGGCGGAAGCCGAGGCAGCCCTCAGCGCAGCGAGTCCGTCCGCATGAAGTCGTTCGGCGGGGTGTCGTCGTCGAGGTCATCCTCGGCGGCGTGATCCACGTCGACGTCCGGACTGTCATCGGGATGCACTCCCGACGGGGCACCGGACGGCGACTCGTGCACCAGACCGGGGAGCACGCCGCTCCCGGTGTCGTGCGCGTCGGGCTGATGAGCCGGACGCCTTCCGGCGGCTTCCTTGAGCAGCTCCTGCACCTCGGCGATGTCGAGCACGGGCAGCGTCTCGTGCACCAGCGGCTGCGCGGGGGCCCGGTGGATGCGGTCGACGAGCGAGTCGAGCATCCCCTCGGCGTCCGAGATGATGTCCGCGTCACCGGCCTCGACCCCGTGCAGCAGCCAGCGAGCGAGCTCCAGCTCCGCGTAGAGGAGGGCCCGCTGCCGCAGCTGCCGGTCCACCGTTCCCGGCGCCTCGTCCGTGTACTCGTCGAGGATGCCCCTCGCGATCGCCCCGTCCAGCGACGAGATCCAGTGCAGGTCTCGAGCGGGGTCACCGACGCGGAGGTCGCTCCAGCCGAGCACCCCCCTCACCTGGTTGCCGTCGGTGATGATCGAGGACAGGCCGAGCGCCCCGTGGATGACCGTCGGCTGGAACTGCCAGAGCGAATCGTCGTCGATGGCCGCGCTCCAGCGGCGATCGAGAGTGACGGGCAGACGCCCGGTCTCCTTCGCTCGCGCGATCGTCTGGGCGGCGGCCTGCCTGGCCTCCGAGGCGGTGAGCGTCGGCATCCCTGCAGCCTCGACTGGCCCCTTGGGGAGGGAATGGACGGACGCGATGGCGCGCCCGAGGCTCACGAGGAACAGCGTCCCGGGCTCGAGGGGCTCGCGGTCGGCCGGAATGCCTCGAAGGTACGTGTAGACCGCGACGCGCTCGCGCTTCTCGGCGAGGTGACCGAGGACTTCCGAGACCTGGAAGGGGAGCCTGCTGCGCATCCCAGGCGTCAGCACGGCGAGCGCACGGACGTCGGCGAGCTGCTCCTGTGCCGCAGCCGACGAGGTCGGGCGGCGCGCGATGACGGTCTCGCCGTCGGCGAGGGTCAGCAGGGCGGCGTCGAAGTCACCGTGCGCCCCGAACGTGTGCTCGAGGGCCGCAGCCACATCGAGGTCGGGTACAGCGGCCACTGCAAGTGCCGCGAGTTCCAGCGAGAGCTCAGCCATGGCTCCAGGTTAGGAGGCACGGCGAAGCCTGAGTGAGTGCCACGCCCGCACGGCCTCGAGGCGACCTAGGATGAATCCGCCTATGAATCACTTCATGTCTCGTCTCCCTCTTGCCCAGCAGCAGACCGATCGCGACCACGAGCGCCGCAGCGAACCCGGCCTCGTGCAGTCGCTCTTCGCCGACGGCGCCACCCGTGTGCTCGTCCTGAACGGCGGCAAGGCGCTCATGCGGTCGGCGGGTGACGGCCCCAAGCTCGAGCTGCTGTCCGCGACCAGCGAGCGCGCGACGCTCCTCGCGCCGGTTGTCGCCGACGCCGTGTACCTGGGCAGGACGCTCGCCGACGACGAAGACCTGCCGCGCGGCACCTCGGTCGTCTCGGTCAGCGTCGACGACGCACTCGCGGCGGCGATCGAACCGGATGCCCGACTGTGGGCCGGGCTCATGGAGACCGCCGCTCATCTCGGGGCGGTGCACTGCGGACTGTTCACCGAGGCTCTCGCCATTACGAACTGGCACGACTCGCACGCCTTCTCGCCACGCACGGGCTCGGCCACGAGCGCCGGGCTCGCCGGCTGGGTCAGGCAGGCCGAGGGTGAGAAGCACGTGAGCTTCCCCCGCACGGATGCCGCCATCATCGCCGCGGTGCTCGATCGTGAAGATCGGATCCTGCTCGGCGCGAACGTCAGGTGGAACCCACGCCGCTTCTCCCTCCTGGCGGGCTTCGTCGAACCGGGGGAGTCGTTCGAGGCCGCGGTCGCGCGGGAGATCTACGAGGAGGCGCGGGCGCACGTCGTCGAGCCGAGGTACTTGGGCTCGCAGCCCTGGCCGTTCCCCGCGAGCATCATGGTCGGCTTCACGGCGAAGCTCCACCCGGACCAGGATCCGGCCACCGTCGAGCCCGACAACGACGAGATCGTCGAGCTGGGGTGGTTCACCCGGGACGAGGTCAGGGCCATCGAAGATCGCCTGCCCGGTCCCACCTCCATCGCTCGCGCGATCATCGACGCCTGGCTCAGTGGTCACCTCGACTGACGCGGACAGCCTCGCGCAGTCGTCGACGGCGGATGTGAGCCTGCTGGCGTCGCTCAACGATGCCCAGCGGGAGGCGGCGCTCGCTCTTGTCGGCCCCGTCTGCATCCTGGCAGGGGCCGGGACGGGCAAGACGCGGACGATCACGCACCGCATCGCGTACGGCATCCGCGCCGGGGTGTACGACCCCTCGCGGGTGCTCGCCCTGACCTTCACGGCGAAGGCGGCGGGGGAGCTGCGTGGGCGACTCCGAGATCTGGGAGCGTCCGGCGTCGCGGCACGCACCTTCCATGCGGCGGCGCTCAGCCAGCTCGGCTTCTTCTGGCCGCACACGGTCGGCGGCCCCGCCCCGGCCATCGTCAAGGGCAAGGGCAGGCTCATCGCCGAGTCCGCGGAGCGCATCGGTCTGCGGCTCGATCCTGCCGGCGTGCGCGACATGGCGACCGAGATCGAGTGGCGCAAGGTGCGTGAGCTGTCCCTCGAGGAGTACGCCATCCAGCTGCGGTCGTCGCGATCGCTGCCGAAGGGGGTCAGCGACGACGCGGCTCTCGGCCTGCTGCAGGCCTACGAGGACATCAAGGACGAGCGTCGGCAGATGGACTTCGAGGATGTGCTGCTGGCCACCGTCGGCATGCTCGAGCTCGAACCGTGGGTCACGCAGCGTGTGCGCGAGCAGTACCGGTTCTTCGTCGTGGACGAGTACCAGGACGTCTCGCCGCTGCAGCAGCGGCTGCTGCAGCTGTGGCTGGGTGCGCGTCGTGAGCTGTGCGTCGTCGGCGACGCGGCCCAGACGATCTACTCGTTCGCCGGCGCCTCGAGTTCCTTCCTGACGGGGTTCCCTGAGCGGTATCCGGATGCGCGGGTCGTGCGCCTCGAGGACAACTACCGCTCCTCGTCCGCCATCATCGGCGTCGCGAACGAGGTCGCCAGGCATGTGCCGTACGCGCTCACGCTCGAGCCGGCGGCCGAGACGCCCAGGCGCGAGCCCCTGCCCGAGGTGCTGCAGTTCCACGACGACGACGACGAGGCTCGCGGTGTCGTCCACCGGATCGGCGAGGATCTGCGAGGCGGCATCCCCATCGAGAGCATCGCCGTGCTGTACCGGACGAACGTGCAGGCCGCGGCCATCGAGCGCGCTCTCCAGGACTCGGGCATCGCCTACTCGGCCATCGGCCAGCGGCGCTTCTTCGACCAGCCCGAGGTGCGCCAGGCGCTCAGCGCCCTGCGTGCCGCCGTCATGCAGGAGACCACGGGGCCGTTGTTCCAGGTAGTGAGCGACGTGCTCCGCGATCTTGGCTGGACCCACGAGCCTCCCGCCGATTCCGGCGCCCTGCGCGACCGCTGGAACTCCTGGGATGCGCTGCTCCGCCTCGCCGACGCCCAGCCGCACGGCACGAAGCTCGCCGAGTTCTCGGCGGAGCTGCAGCAGCGCGCGAAGATGCAGTACGAGCCGGAGCTGCGAGCGGTGACCCTCTCGAGCATCCACGCCGCGAAGGGCCTCGAATGGGACAGCGTGACCATCGTCGGCGTCAGCGAGGGGCTGCTGCCGATCTGGTACGCGGAGACGCAGGATGAGCTCGACGAGGAGCGCAGGCTCCTGTACGTCGCCGTCACGCGCGCGCGGAAGCGTCTGCGTCTGACGCACGCGCAGTACGGCGGTCGGCGCGACGCGGAGCGGCCGGCTTCTCGCTTCCTGGCAGAGCTCGGCACCCGCATTCGTCGTGGAACGAACGGGGCGTTCGGCGGACCTCGCCGGTGAGCGAGTCGATCGTCAGGACCTCCGGACTGCAATAGCGCGAGGCGGTTCCGTCGCGAAGCCACGACGACACCGCGTCGACGACCAGGCTGCGAACGACCTCCCTCGTGAGGCGCGGGAGCTGGGCGCGCGTCGTTAGCGCGAGCTGGGTGGCGATGGCAGCCCAGGCGCGATCGGCGTCCAGTCGGTTCAGGTCCTCGCAACGTTGGCAGGGGGTGCGGCCGGGCACGACGAATGGACCGATGCTCGCGTCGAGGTCGCCCGCGACGACGGCGAGGTGCGGCACATCCCAGGCCATGAGCGGCGTGTACCGCCGAGGCGGGAGGACGTAGTCTCCGCAGTCGACGACGAGGCCGATCTCTGCGGGTCTCGGGGGCTGGTAATCGCCGCGCGCGCTTCGCACCGTGCAGCCGAGCGCCGCGACGTGCCCGGCGAGGTCGTCGCCGGCGATCGTGCCGCGCACGAGGATGACGGGTGGTCGCGCCTTGCCGCGAGGTGCGGCCGCCCCGGACCTCCGGCGCGGCGAGACGGGTACCGGTTCGAGGAGCGCCCGCACGCGCCCGAGCAACGCCTCGATCTCGTCGCCGTTCAGTCCGAGTCGTGCGCCCCGCTCATGGAACTGCGCGAGCGTGCCGCCGCTCCGCAGCGACTCGATGAGCCGCTCGATGGCCGCGCTCGGGTCGCGGATGACCGCACGAGCGTTCACGCCGCCCAGTTGCAGCTCGGTGGGGGAGCGCCACACGAGGGGCACGCCAGGTGGCAATCGCAGTTCCATGCAGAGATCCTGCTGGAACGCTCGAAGCCCCGCAGGAGTTCTCCACAGCCCACGTCGGACGAGGCCGAGGCCGAGCCAGGACCGGGACCGCAGCCATGACCGGTGGCTGCGGTCTGCCGGAGGCGCGAGATCAGCTCGTTGGCGTGTCGCCACCCTCCGGTGCGTCGCCGAACGCCGAGGGGTCGTCGAGGAACTTCGTCAGCGCCTCGTCGTACTCGTCGGCGGGGAGCTCGCCGAATCCGAGCCTCGTGACGAGTGCCTCGGGGTGGTCGATGTCCTCGCTCGTCGGGAGAGCGTCGAAGTGGGCCCAGAGCTCGTCACGGGCGGCCGCTCCGTGCGCTTCCGAGACTGCGCGCCACATGGCGGCGGCCTCGCGGAGGCGGCGTGGACGGAGCTCGAGCCCGACGAGCGAGGCGAAGGCGCGCTCGGCGGGGCCGCCGACGGCGCGACGGCGCCGCACGGTCTCCGCGAGTGCGACCGACTTCGGCAGCCGCACTGTCGCGTCTTCCGTGACGACGTCGACCCAGCCCTCGATGAGGGCGAGCATGGTCTCGAGGCGGGCGAGTGCCGCCTCCTGCTGCTCCGTGCGGGGCGGGATGAAGGCGCCCTCGGAGAGCGCAGCCCTGATCCCGTCCGGGTCGCTCGGGTCGAGCGTCTGCGCGAGCTCCTCCATACGGGAGACGTCGATGCTCACCCCTCTCGCGAACTCCGTGATCGAGGAGATGAGGTGCAGGCGCAGCCACTTGGCGTGCTGGAAGAGCCTCGCGTGGGCTGTCTCGCGGACGGCGAGGTAGAGCTCGATCTGCTCGCGGTCGACGTCGAGACCCTCGGCGAAGTCGTCGATGTTCTGCGGCAGGAGCGAGGGACGGCTGTGGTCGAGCACCGGCACGCCGATGTCGCCTCCGGCGACGACCTCCTCAGCGAGGTTGCCGACGACCTGGCCGAGCTGCACGGCGAACATCGCGCCGCCTATGCCGCGCATCATCGAGGACGACTGGCCGAGCAGCTGCGCCATCTCCGGCGGGGTCTGCTCGGTGAGCACGTTCATGAGGGCGTCGGCGATGCTCGTCGCGACGGGCTCGGAGAGCGAGGTCCAGAACTGGATGGAGCCGGTGATCCACTCGAGTCGGGTGAGCGTCGCTGGCGACTCGCTGAGCTCCCCGAGCTGGGTCGCCTCGCTGAGCCACAGCTGCGCGACGCGGAAGGCCTGGTCGAATCGGGCGGCCTCCTCGGAGCTGATCTCGCGGTTCTTGGGCTGCGCGACCCGACGGGCCTGGTCGCGTGCGACCTGCCAGTCCAGTCCGTTGCCCGGGTTCGCGACGGCCGCCTGCAGCTGCGCCAGCAGCGCCTGCACCGCGGCAGGGTCGTTCGGGAGCCCAGCGACTCCCGCCAGCTTGGCGGGGTCGAAGCCTCCCTGCCCGCTCAGCAGCTCGCGGAGCAGCTTGCGCAGCTCGTCTTCGGATCCGTCGTCGGGAATCGGTCCCTGTGCATCACTCATTCCGCACCTCCCAGCGCTTGGATCTACGCTAGCTCGTGGCCCCTCCAAGGAAGGGTCGCCGTGACTGCGTATGCGCCGAGTGCCTTGCGCCACGGGCGAACAATAGCCGCAGGACATCGAAACGAGCGCAGTGACCTTCTTCTCCGAACCCTCCTCAGAGGGGGATGCCCGAGTTCGCGAGCAGTCAGAGGCGTTTGCCAGGGCGCACGAGGCGAACCGCCGCCGCAGCGAGGAGGGCTCGAGGCGGGCGCGCGTCGGACTCGTCTTCCTCTCCATCGGGATGCTCCTGCTCGTCGCCCTCGGCTTCAGTCCGGCGCCGTACGTCGTGCGCTCTCCCGGCCCCGTCTTCGACGCGCTCGGCACGGTGCAGGCCTCGCAGGAGGACACGACGCAGGTCGAGGTCATCACGATCGGCGGGGCCGACACGTTCGAGCCGTCTGACGGGCAGCTCGACGTCATGACCGTGAATGTCGGGGGCCGGCCGGAGAACCTGCCCAACTGGTTCGAGGTCTTCATCGCTCTTGTCACGCCATCCAACGACGTCCTCCCCGTCGAGGCGTACTACGCCGACGCGGAGACCGGCGAGCAGCGCGATGCGCAGAACGCCGCGCTCATGCAGGGTTCTGAGGCCGATGCGATCGCCGCAGCGCTCATCAACGAGGGGTACGACGTCGGAACTGCGCTGGCGGTCGTCTCGGTCGGGGAGGACGGGGCTGCGGCGGGCATGCTCGAGCCCGGGGACATCGTCAAATCCGTCAGTGGGATCCCGGTCGACTCGACGGAGGGCCTGCCAGCGGCCGTGGCCGAGGCATCCGGGGGCGACCTCGACAGTCTCGGACCGGTCGACGTCGTCGTGGATCGGGCCGGCGAGAGCAAGACGTTCTCGATCACGCCACGCCCGGGACTCGTCGAGGGGGAGGAGCGGCCGCTGCTCGGAGTCACGGTCGCCACCCAGCACGAGTTCCCGATCGATGTCGACATCGAACTCGGCAACGTCGGCGGACCGAGCGCGGGGCTCATCTTCGCGCTCGCCGTGTCCGACAAGCTCGTCGACGGCGACCTCACACAGGGCCTGCACATCGCGGGCACCGGCACGATGTCGCCCGATGGCACGGTCGGCAGCATCGGCGGCATCACGCAGAAGCTCTACGCCGCCGTGGAGGTCGGCGCCGACCTCTTCCTCGCGCCAGCGGACAACTGCAAGGACGTCCTGGACGGGGGCATCCCCGGTGACATCCCGGTCTACGCCGTGTCCTCGCTGAACGAGGCGGAGCAGGTCATCCAGACGGTTGGGGACGGCGGAGACACCGGCGCGCTGCGCACCTGCGAATCGGTTCTCGGCTCATGACCCACGCCAGTCTCAGTTTTGCCAGGCAGTTGCCAGATAAACTCCTCTAGTTCCCCTTTCTCGGAAAACAAACGGCCCCTCCAGGCAATGACAGGTACGACGTGACAAGCACTGCAGCTCAACAGCCCCAGAGTCCGAAACCCGCCAGCCGACGTCGGATGGGACCGCTCACGATCACACTGCTGATCGTCGTGGCGCTCCTCGTCGTCTTCTTCTGGTTCGCTGGCCGATACGCGGACGTGCTCTGGTACGACCAGCTCGGCGTCCTCGAGGTCCTCCTCACCGAGTGGGGTGCCGGGGCGATCATGTTCGCCATCGGACTCGTCGGCATGGGCGTTCCCCTCTACGCGAACCTGCAGATCGCCTACCGTGCGCGTCCGGTCTACGCCAAGCTCAACGAGCAGCTCGACCGCTACCAGCAGGTCATCGAGCCGATCCGTCGCGGTGCGATGATCTTCGTCCCCGCTATCTTCGGCCTCTTCGCCGGCGTCGCGCTCATCGCCTCCTGGCAGACCGTGCTGATGTGGATGAACTCCACTCCGTTCGGCGAGACCGACCCGGTCTTCAACCTGGACGTCTCGTTCTACATCTTCCAGCTGCCGTTCTTCCGAGGCGTCGTCGCGTTCGTGAGCGCCGTCGTGCTCCTCTCGCTGATCCTGACCGCGGCAACGCTGTACCTGTACGGCGGAATCCGCGTGACCGGTCGCGAGGTCGTCATCTCCAAGAGCGCCCGCACGCACATCGCGATCCTCGCGGGTCTCTACATGCTCGTGCAGGCGGTCAGCTTCTGGCTCGACCGATACGCCGCGCTCAACACGCTCTCCGGTCGCTGGACGGGTGTGCTCTACACCGAGGCGAACGCGACCATCCCCGGTCAGGGCATCCTGGCCGGAGCCGCGATCGTCGTGGCCGTCCTCTTCTTCATCGCCGCGGCCATCGGTCGCTGGCGTCTGCCGCTCGTCGGCACGGCCCTGCTCGTCATCGTCGGCCTCGTGGTCGGCATGGTCTACCCGTGGATCGTCCAGCAGTTCCAGGTCGGACCGAGCGAGCAGGCACTCGAGACCCCGTATATCCAGAACAACATCGATGCGACCCGAAGCGCCTATGGGCTCGATCAGATCGAGGAGATCAACTACGCCGCAGAGACGACGGTCAGCCAGGGGCAGCTCCGGAACGACGCCGACACCACGGCGAATATCCGCATCCTCGACCCATCGCTCGTCTCGCCGACCTTCGCGCAGTTCGAGCAGGAGCGTGCGTACTACCAGTTCCCTGACCGCCTCCACGTCGACCGCTACGAGATCGACGGCCAGGTTCAGGATGCCGTCGGCTCCGTCCGCGACATCAACATCGCCGGTCTTGGCGCTGACGCGCAGTCCTGGGTCAACAACACCATCGTCTACACGCACGGCTACGGCCTCGTCACGGCGTACGGCAACCAGCGTGGACCCGACGGTCAGCCCCTCTTCATCGAGGGCGGCATGCCCAGCGAAGGCGCGCTCGGCGATTTCGAGCCGCGCGTGTACTTCGGGCAGTCCTCGCCCGAGTACTCCATCGTCGGCGCCCCGGAAGGCTCCCAGCCCGCCGAGTTCGACCACGTCTCCGGCGCCGACGGCGCAACGCAGACGTACAACACGTTCACCGGTGAAGGCGGCCCCGACCTCGGGAACTTCTTCAACCGCCTCGTGTACGCGATCAAGTTCCAGTCCGAGCAGATCCTGCTCTCCGAGTACGTCAACGACGAGTCGCAGATCCTCTACGACCGCGACCCTGCCGAGCGCGTGCAGGCCGCTGCCCCGTACCTGACGATCGACTCCGATCCGTACCCCTCGGTCGTGGACGGACGCCTCACCTGGATCGTGGACGGCTACACGACGAGCAACAAGTACCCATACTCCGAGCTCGCCGGCCTGCAGAACCTGCTCGAGGACGCGGACACCCCAGCGTCGTCGCTGCCGCCAGAGGTCATCAACTACATGCGCAACTCGGTGAAAGCGACCGTGGACGCGTACGACGGAAGCGTCACGCTCTACGCGTTCGACGAGACCGACCCGATCCTGCAGACGTGGCAGAAGGTCTTCCCGTCGACGCTCAAGAACGTGTCGGAGATGTCGGGTGAGCTGCTCAGCCACATCCGGTACCCCACGGACATGTTCAAGGTGCAGCGCGAGATGTTCGCCAGGTACCACGTGACCGACGCGAGCACGTTCTACAACCAGACGAACGCCTGGCAGCTGCCGCAGAACCCCACCGGGGGAGAAGCGTCACAGCCTCCGTACTACCTGACGATGCAGCTCCCGGGTCAGGAGTCGGCGTTCTCGATCTACTCCACCTACATCCCGTTGACAAACGCGAACGCGCAGTCGAGGAACGTGCTGAGGGGGTATCTCGCCGCCAACTCCAACGCGGGATCCACGGACGGAACCGTCGCGGATACATACGGGAAGATAACTCTGCTGCGAGTCGAGAACGACAACGTCAATGGCCCTGGCCAGGTGCAGAACATCTTCAACTCGAACGAGACGGTCGCCAACCAGCTGAACCTGCTTGAGCGAGGCGGTCAGACGCAGGTGCTGCGAGGAAACCTCCTCACGGTGCCGGTCGGCGAAGGGTTCCTGTACGTGCAGCCTGTCTACGTCGAGTCGACCGGTGAGACCAGCTACCCGCTGCTGAGGCGCGTGCTCGTCGCGTTCGGCGACAAGATCGCGTTCCAGCCGACGCTCGACGAGGCGCTCGATGAGCTCTTCGGCGGCGACGCCGGTGCTGATGCCGGTGACGGCGGCGTCGAGGTTACCGACGACCTGCCCGTCGACTCGGTCCCTGACGACACGACCGCGACGCCTGCACCGACCGCGACGACTCCGCCCTCGGGCGGCGGCACGGGAACTCCTCAGGAGCAGCTCTCGACCGCGCTGGCGGACGCTGAGAAGGCCCTCGAGGATCGGACGGCCGCGTACGCGAACAACGACCTCGTTGCGGCCGCCGAGGCCGACCAGCGGCTCACCGAGGCGCTGAACCGTGCCCGTGATGCGGACAGCCAGGTGTCCGGCACGTCGGTGACGCCGAGCGATTCCCCGGAGCCGACGCCGACCACGTAGGCGCCGAGCTGCACGCGCCGACGGGCGTCACCCTCTCGAGGGTGGCGCCCGTTGGCGTCTGCGTGCCCGGACGTCCGCGCCTGCGCACGCTCCCGCTCCCGCGTGCTGGTGCTCCCGCGTGCTCACGTGCCCGCGTGCCCGCGTGCCTGCGTGCCTGCGTGCCCGCGCTCCCCGGCGTCCCGAGGCTGAAGTTGTGGGCAAGAGCTGTTCAGGAGTCCCCTGACGACCTCAGGCCACAACTCTCTGCCCGGTGGTGGGGCAGACGACGCGGGGCGGCGGCGGCGGGTTGGGATGCGGGGTTGGGCTGCGTCGCGAGCGCGTGGTCCTCGCTCGAGGCGCGACGCGCCCGGGATGCGTCTCATGGCGGACTCCGCAGCGGGAATTCGCGCGAAATCGAGGAGATTTGTCCCTGATGCCGGCCCGCGGAGGAGCCTGCGGCAGGGGCCTCATGCCCCCGACACGCCGGGTTTTCCGGGGAAGTGGGGGTCTGAGTTGCACGACGCTAGGACCGCTGGTAATGTTTTCTCTTGTGCCGCGGGGTGGAGCAGTTCGGTAGCTCGCCGGGCTCATAACCCGGAGGTCGTAGGTTCAAATCCTGCCCCCGCAACCAGATCCGCACAAGCTGGGATTGCTCGAAAGAGCAAAATGTAACTGCGGCACAAGGCCCGCTTCCTTTCGAGGAAGCGGGCCTTTCGCATTCCCCGCCACCGCGCGAAGAGGCGTCCACTGAGGCTTATAGGACAAAACGTGTGGTGAGCTCGCGCGTGTAGAGGAACCATTCCGCGGCGCGTTTCATGTGGGCCTCGCTCATCCCGCGGTGGTTGCGCAACGTGGTGCGGATGCCGTTGTTGATGCCGCCCTCGAGCGGGCTCGTGGTGCGCGCGTTCCCGTGGGACACGAACGGGAACAGATGCCCGTTGCCGGAGAGGCGGCTCAGCAGCAGCCACGCTTTGCGGAGTCGGTCGTGGGTCCACCATTTGCTCCACCCGTCGGTGGAGCGTTGCTTCGTGAGTTGCCCGTGCTGCTGCCACCAGGCCTGCAAACCCAGCTGCCAAGCGACGGCGGTGTCCGCGTCGACGACCCAGGAGAGCGCTCTGGGGAGCTTCAGCAAGTCGCGGCCGGCATGGGTTCTCGGGCGCAGCGTGAGGTGACGACGGACATTCATCTGCACGTGAAAGATGCAGCGCTGGATCTTCGTGTCCGGCCAGCCGACGCGAACCGCCGACGCGAACCCGGCCCCGCCGTCGCAGACCACCACCAGAGGAGCGGGGATCCGCGTCAAGAGCGCCGTCCAAGCGGCCGCCGACTCGCGGGCGCACCACTGCCATGCCAGCACCTGCAAGTCCTCGGTGACCGCGATCAGCGGACACCACGAACCGACATAAATTCCATCAACGAGCACCACCGGATGCGTCGTCTCGACCGGGCCGAGTGTTGGCTCGATCTCCCAGCACCACGCGGTCCGGCGTCGCAGTTGCCGGGCGGCGCTCGGCCCGCCGAGCTCGTTTTGGGAGTGCTTCCCGAGCAGCCACTGCAGGAACTCCCGAAGCTCGTTGCGGCGAGCGAGGTCAGCGCGCTTCCTGACCGATGACGACCCGCAGTTCAAGCACCGCCACCGCTGCGTCCCCGCGGGAGTCTTCCCGTTCTTCACGAGCCGTTGCCCGCATACCAAACAAGTCGTGGAGTTGGCGTCGTTTCCCACGACTAAGGGTCTCGGACTAAGGCCACCCCTCGACACGCCGCAACGGCGGGCCTAGATCGAGATCCCATACACACGTTCTGTCCTATAACCCGCATGTCGGGGCTTCTTCTTTTCTTGTCCCCGCTCAGATATCCACCAAGAACCCCTCCCGAGTCACAGCATGCCGCGGCGTCTCGGGAGGGGTTCTTTTCGTGTGCGAAGTGCAGAAATGTCAGGTCCTAGCCGATGCTCGCGCCACCCCACAAGAACGTCGCAGATTCGAGCTTCGTCACGTACGCACTGTGCGCGACTTTCATGAGGTCAGGGCCTTCCGGAACGGCAGCGACGATGCCGAGAGGTATGAGCCGACCATTCGCGGGGTCGTAGGCGGCCACAGGTCCTCCGCTATCCCCCTTGATGAAGTTCGCGGGCTGCGCCCAGAAGCGCTGGATCTGTCAGTACCACTCCGAGTCGTAGTACAAGCAGCCTGCTGATGGGATGCCCTGGTAGGAGATGGTGCCCTGGCCAGATTTCTGGCCAGAAACAAGCACCTGAGCACCAGTGGAGAGCGAACTGGCGGGATAAACGCCGTAAGCGGGAAGTGAGCTGCTGGTGTTTGTACCGCCGACCCAGACGCGCTGCGAGTACGAGCTGCCCTTGATCACCATCGCGTCGATCTTTGCCGACACAAGTGAACTCGTCGTCGTTCCCATGTAATAGCCGTTGTGCGTATACGTGCCGTGTGGGCAGTGGTCTGCTGTCAAAGATCCCGTTTGGTTGATCCGGAACGCGTTCGAGCAGCCGCTGGTTCGGTTGCCTCCATTGAACGAGGGGTAGTCGTTGTACCGACCGGCTCCTTCGACGCCGAGGCCCTCGATATCGATGCGGACGAGTTTCCCAAACTGCGATGCGTGGCGGCCGATGATCTCGGCGTCGTCTTCGCCCGCCAGGATCTGCAGCTGCCCGGCAAGGGGATCGGGTATGAGGGCCACGTTGACCGTTTCGCCGCTCACAGAACGGACGTCGGTGAACGAATCTTGGATCGTGCAGACTTGGTTCATGCTGGGCGCAGCCTTGGCCTCCACACGAACAGGAACACCTTCGGCGCTCAATGTGTCGAGGGCTTCCTGGATCTTGGGATCACCCTTGGCAAGCACGGCGAGTGTGTTATCCGGAGACTCGGCCCAGCGCTCTGTCGCAACAACAACACCAGCGAAGCGCCCCTCGCCGTTAGGCTCCGTGTACAGATCCATGAAGTCATCTGGATGCGCACGGAGAGTTTGCGCACGCAACGTCAGGAACGCGGCGTCCTTCGCCTCGTACTCGTCGTAGGGGAGCGAGCTGTCCTTGTAGCCGATGCCGCCTGCCGGATAAACTCCCGAACGGAAAAGGCATTCCCCCTGCGTGTCCAGGCCCTCAACGAGTTTGAGATTCGTCGTGTCCATCGGCTCAATGTCGACGTTCTTCTCATCCGCTGCTTCTGATGGCGCGGCGCTTGCTGGCAACGATGGCAGCCCTGCGAGTAGCAACGTCGCTACCCCGTGGCCGCCAAGATGCTCTTTGATACCCATGTTTTTCGATGAATAGCCAATGTCAACCCCCGGTCAACGAATCGAGTATCAGCCGCACGTGCGGCTGATACTCAGGAAGATATCGGCGTGAAAGCGCGCCCACAAGAGCAAAGTTGAGATCAGTCGTCAATCTGACCGATGAAGACAACTTCTTCTGGGCTGCAATTCTCCGGGAATCCGGGGACATCCCCTGGGATAAGGTCCGAACGATAGCCACCCCCGCCATTGATGAACTCTCCAGTCAAGAAGTCACGACCGTCGGAGAGGACAATGCCATCGCCCGCAGAGTTCAGCGTCGTTCCGTAGGGAAACTGTGCCACGTAGAATCCCGCGGGGGAGTCAGGAATGTCCAGACCCCAGCAACCGGCTGCGTCCTGGGCCAACGTGCCCGCTGCCTCAGCTGCTCCCATTGCTTCGAGTTTTTCCGGTGCTGTCCAGAGCAAGCTTGCATTATCTGCGTCACCCGGGGAAGTGGGTGCGGGTTGGGGCGCGGTCGGCGTCGCGGAGCACGCAGTGAGCACGACGAAAAGGAGTGCACCGCTGGAGATAGCAATAGTCTTTCGCATGGAATGTGTCTACCAGTCTTCGCGAAGATCCGATAGAGAACAGCGCATCGCGAAATGCCAACCGAGGAGCCTTGCTCTCCAAACTGTCGCGACAGATTTGTTTCAACACGCTGAAACGACACGCGTCGGTCCGGTATCGACATCAGAACGTGTTCGGCGTGGACGAGAACATGGTCAGCGCCTGTCGGGGGCGGCGCGCGTCGCTGTGCGCGCCGGACAAAAGGACCGCTGCGCAAGCACACCAACACCGAGGAGGGGTGCCCATGACGGGTACATCGGATGTCTTTGATCGAACGAAGCTACCGGCCGGAGGGTCGATGCTGGCTGTGCCTACTGTACCTAATGGGGCATCCGGGACACATGAGGCTGCGGCTCTCCCGGTCCGGGTCGAGATCGGGTTCGCAGTCCTGGGCCGCGTGCACAGCGTGCCGCGCACGCACCACAGCGATGAGACTCAGCTCTTCATCAGCGCGGGATCTCGACGAGAATGGCTCCGCGCTGCTCGCATCGCAAAGACGCCTCAGCTGTGGCGTCGGGGATACCCCGCTGTCGGGGCTGTCATGGCTGCGATTCGCGAGGGCGGATCGCTGCTCGAGGAATACGCCGTCGTAGCGAGCTCGCGCCGGCTCCTCCGTGGTCTCGGTCGTGGCAAGCTGCAGCCGAACTGCAACTACAGATTGCTGCCGGGCGTGACGGCCACTGTCGAGGCCAGCAACGCTGACGGCAGCGCCAACCTCGTCAGCCTTCGGTTCCGATCCCACGCACGTGAGGTGCGCTGACTCAACTCGCGGAAGCTTGCCCCGACCTCGACGTGTGATGGAGAAGTCCACCGCGTCGGGGCTTCTCCTGTTCATCAACATGGCGATCGCAGGCCGCGTCAGGCTCAGAAAGAACCCGAGTGGCGCGTGAGAGCGAATTTGACCTCGCCGTTCCATCCTCGATAACGTCGAGAAGACCAGCCACGGAAGCCAGGTGCCCCGCAATGGTGCACGGCGCAACGATTGGAGCACGCCTATGATTCGGCGCTGGTTGCCTTATCTCCTGGTGGCGATTGTCTTTATCGTCAGCGTTATCTTCATCTTCGACCGGCTTGATCCACCATTTAATGTCCTGGTCTCAGTCTTCATTATTCTGCCGCTGGCAATACTGGTGCGATATGTCACGCAACGACTGCGGCCCAGGGACGTGATCGAGGAAACAGAAGAGGTATAGACGTGCTGAAGACCACCACAAAGACTGCCCTCGCAAGTCTTGCCATCGCATCGGTGTCCATCTTCGGAGCGACAGCCGCATCAGCAAGTCCGCAAACGACGCAGCAAGCCCAGGTCCAGTCGACGAACACCATCCAGGGGGATGGATTCGAGATCGTGAACGAGTCGTCGACGTCAGCGCTCATCACCGTCCCAGACGGCTCCATCACGGAGTCGAACGGCGTCTTCACGCTCCAGACAGGCAGCGGCTTGCAAGCGCTTGCCAACGAAGTCACCACGGATGCCGGTACGTACGCCCTGACGATTGAGCGCGTGTCGGACAACCAGGTTCGCGTCATCACGCCAGAACCTTCTGCGTCATCCGCCGAAAGCAGCAGTAGCCGCACCGACAATCAGCGCGCTGTCGAGGGTTGGGAAGGCAGCTGGGATCAGTGCGTCAGCAAGGCCATGACGACCGGCATCATCTCAGGTGCTGTGGGAGGCATGATCGCGGCCGGACCTGCTGCCGCTGCAGCCGCTGCAGCCGCCGGCATGATCACCGCTGGTGCCGTCGCGGTGCTGGTCGATTGCTGGGGTAAGCCCTTCATCTCCGCGAGCTAGCTTCGCCCCGTGCCCCGAGCACACATACCCAGGAAAGCCCTCCCGGCGCAGTATCTCTGCTGCGCCGGGACGGCTGGTTTTCTCGCATGTTCTCGTCACAAGGTGCTCGCCGGCGGCGTATCTGCCGATTGCAGCGAACCATACGCAGCAACAAAACGGCTGCCCTTCGACGAGGCGACAGAACGCCTCCCGTTCGCTGCACCGAGCGGCGCGGGGGACTGGAGTGAGCTACCAACACAGCGGCTCGCGCACCCGGACGATGTACCGACGGAGCGACTCGACTTGTAGTTCATCTCGATCGTGGACGAAGCCTTCTCGGCGCAGATCACGTTGCTGCCCGGGAGGGCTCTCTTCTCTCGGATGTTCGGCAGAGCAACTCTCTCAGAGCATCACCCCGCCGCCGCAGGATTCTGCGTTGCAGCGCGCCGCGGTCGGGCTCGTCTAGCTGTCAGAATCAGCACATGACTGCGCCTGGTCCTCCTGAGCTCAACGCGAGCATGAACCCCCTGCACCGCGACGTGAGGATGGCGATCCTCGAGCGCATCTTGATGCTTGGCGATGAAGCAGAGACGGGGTATCTCGAAGTCAAGAGCGACGTCGACCTCACCAAGCCGTTGGGCCGAGCGAAAGTAGCGAAGTTCCTGCTCGGTGCTGCGAATCGCGAACCGACGTCTGCGTCACGCTTCTTCCACGGACATGCCGTCATGGTCATCGGCGCTCAGCAGGGCAGCGCTCCGGGGATACCCAAGGGCATCGAGGACCACGAGCTGCTGCGCTCGCTGGGACCGTATGTCGGCGAGCAATTCCCCTTGCCTGAGATCTTCCGGTTGCCAGCTGGCGAGGATCCAACCCGCGAAGTGCTCGTTGTCGTCGCGATGCCTCCTGAGCCAGGGCAGACCATGTTTCCGTGTCACAAGGCGTTCCAGCCCAGCGACAAGCAGGACACGAAGCACAGCCTCGCGAACGGGGCGATCTATGTCCGCACATCGACCGAGACACGAGTCGCTCAAAATGGGGGAGATCCAAGCGTTGGTGCTCCGTGCGCAGGCTGGCGGGCAGCCTGAACGGCCTCCGATCGATCTCGAGATCAAGATCGGGTCGATCAACCGCCCACTGAGCGTCGACCACGGGCTGAGCTTCGCCTACGGCCGTGAAGAGTCGAAGTTCATAGAGGCTGCTGAGCAGCGTGCCAATCAGCGCCGCAACGATCCGATGTCGACCATCCTGGGGTCAGTCCCCGACGCCCAGTTCGGGAACTCCGAAAAGGTGCGAGCAAGGCACTACACGGACCCGACGAACCCTTCGGACGTTCGGAATCGAACCCAAGAACTCCACGCTGAAGCAGGGATTTCCAAGCCCAAGAAGACGCGCAAAAGTACGCAAAGGCTCCGAACCTTGTAGGTCCTGAGTGATCCCGCTACTGCCGCTCATTCAGTTCGAAACTGCAGGCTGACCTGGGATGAGTACCGGTCATGCTGGGCAACTCGGGTGCGGCGTCACATAGCCCGGAGGTCGTAGGTTCAAATCCTGCCCCCGCAACCAGATTCGCACAAGTTGGGATTGCTCGAAAGAGCAAGATGTAACTGCGGCACAAGGCCCGCTTCCTTTCGAGGAAGCGGGCCTTTCGCATTCCGCGCCACCGCGCGAGGAGGCGTCCAGTGATCGGCCCGGAATCCCGGTCTCTGTGGATCGATCTCTTCCCCCTCTCCCTGTCCCCGTCGACGCGGACGGTTCCCGGGCGTCATGGCCAGCCTCAGCGGGCTCGCGGACAGGTGCCGCTAGTGTCGGCCATTCGACGTGCGCCGATCGTTGGCGCTGGAGGAGAGCGGCGGTTCCAGGTGGCCAGATTCACGAGCCTCGAGCAGCGCATCGACGACGTCGCGGGGCGCCTCCTCGAGCGTGCCCCCGCACACGGCCTCAGGGCCGGCCTCGTCGAGTTCCTGGTCTTCGGGCTCAAGCAGGCCTGGGCGTGCATCTTCGGGGCGCTCATGCTCGTCGTGATCATCGCCGCGAGACTCTGGTATCCGGACGATGCGCTGCTGGCACGCAACGATGCCCTCGTCATCGCCGCCGTCGCAATCCAGATTTTCATGGTCGTGGCCAGGCTCGAGACCGGCCGCGAGCTGCTGGTCATCCTCGCCTTCCACATCGTCGGCACGGGAATGGAGCTGTTCAAGACGAGCGTCGGCTCGTGGAGCTACGCGTCTGGGGGAGTGCTGCACATCGGCCCCGTTCCGCTCTACACGGGCTTCATGTACGCGGCGGTCGGCTCGTACATGTGCCGCGTCTACCGGCTCTTCGACCTGCGGTTCTCCAGGTACCCGCGCATCTGGCTCACCGTGGTCGCGGCCGTGGCCATCTACGTGAACTTCTTCACGCACCACTACGCCTACGACTTCCGGTACGTGCTCCTGGTGTTCGTGGCCGTGCTGTGGGGCCGCACGTGGATGCACTTCCGCGTGTTCCGGAGGACGCTCCGGATGCCGTTGCTCGTGGCGTTCCTGCTCGTCGCCCTGTTCATCTGGTTCGCCGAGAACATCGGCACCTTCGTCGGTGCGTGGGTGTACCCGAATCAGGAGCACGGCTGGGAGCTCGTGTCGATCACGAAGCTCCTCTCGTGGTTCCTGCTCATGATCATCTCCGTGGTGATGGTCACGCTCGCGTACCCGCCGAGGCCGCCAGGCAGCGGAGAGGGCGCAGTTCCCGTGTCTCGTGAGGTTACGGGCTAGTCCCAGGCCTTGGCCGCGGGGATCCGCACGATGAAGGCGGCTCCGTCCTCGGACTCGGCGGCGATCTGTCCGCCGTGCGCCTCGACGATGGACTTCACGATCGCGAGTCCGAGGCCAGTGCTGCCGGACGCGCGGGTCCTGGCGGAGTCGCCGCGGGCGAACCGCGAGAAGAGATCCTCGCGGAGCGTCTGGGGGATGCCCGGCCCGTCGTCGCGAACGATGAGGACCGCCTCGCGCCCCGTCGCCGACGCGGCCGCGAGCTCGTAGCGCACGGAGACGTTGACGTGCGTGCCCTTCGGGGTGTGCAGGCTGGCGTTGGAGAGCAGGTTCACGACGATCTGGTGGAGGCGCTCCCAGTCGCCGAGCACCGAGACCTCGCTGGGTGGCACGGTCGCACTCCAGTGGCGGTCGGCGTCGCTTGCCTGCGCGTCGCTGACGGCGTTGATGACGAGCTCGGACAGGTCGACGGTGTCGAACTGCAGGTCCTGCCCCTCGTCGAGGCGGGCGAGCAGGAGGAGGTCGTTGACCAGCGAGCTCATGCGAGTCGCCTCGGACTCGATGCGTGCGAGAGACCGCTCGGTGGTGTCGGGCAGCGACGCCGAATCCTGCCGGGTGAGCTCCGCGTACCCCTGGATCGCGGCGAGCGGCGTCCGCAGCTCGTGGCTCGCGTCCGTGACGAAGCGACGCATCCGCTGGTCTGCCGCCGTGCGCACGGCGAAGGCCTCGTCGACGTGCGCGAGGAGCTTGTCGAGGGCCTCGCTCACCTTGCCGACCTCGGTGCGGGGGTCGATGTCGTCGAGCTTCACGGCCCTGCGGAGGCCGACCTCGCCAGAGGCGAGGGGCATCTGCGCGACGTTCTCGGCGGCCGTGACCACGCGCGACAGGGGACGCATGGCGACTCGCATGACGAGCGCGACGAGGAGGACGATGAGGCCGATCCCGAGCGAGGAGAGCACGAGCGTGAGGACGGTCTGGTTGAAGGTCGCGTCACGGGCGGTGTCGAGGGAGACGGCGGAGATGAGGGCGTAGCTCGGGTCGCCGTCCCACTCGTGGATCATGACGCGGAAGTCGCCGGCGGCGTCATCGAGCTTGATCGTCTCGAGCAGCGAGTGCTGGGTCGCGAAGCCGGGCGACTGGACCAGTGCCGTGAGCTCGTTCTTGATGGTCTGGTCGCATTCGACCGCGGAGGTCTCGCTGAACGATGCGGAGTCGATGATCTCGCCGTCGTGGGCGAGGGCGATGATGGTGCCCGGCGCGTGGCCGACGAAGTTGATGAGGGGCTTGACCTTCGGCGCCGCCGAGTCGCCCATCTTCGAGGGGTGCGGATGCGTGCCCGGGACGTCGACGCGGTACTTGTCGACGGAGTTCTCCAGCACCGACATGGAGGCGGCGAGCTGCGTGTTGACGACGCTCGTGATGGCGGAGTTGAGGGTGACGACGTTCATGATGCCGATCGCGCTCATCACGAAGGCGACGACGAGGGTGACGCCGACGATGATGCGCGCGCGCAGCGTCCACGGCCTCATTCTGCTGGCCTGATGACGTAGCCGACGCCGCGCACCGTGTGGATCATGGGGGTGCGGCCGGCGTCGATCTTCTTGCGCAGGTAGGACACGTACAGGTCGACGATGCTCGCCTTGCCGGCGAAGTCGTAGTTCCAGACGCGGTCGAGGATCTGGGCTCTGCTGAGGACCCGCTTCGGGTTGCGCATGAAGTAGCGCAGCAGCTCGAACTCGGTGGTGGTGAGCGCGACGGGGTCGCTGCCGCGGCGCACCTCGTAGCTGCTCTCGTCGAGGAAGAGGTCGCCGACCCGCAGCTGGGAGGCGTCGTCGGCGACCGCCTCACCGGCGCGCTGGATGAGGCCGCGCAGTCGGGCGACGAGCTCCTCGAGGCTGAAGGGCTTCGTCATGTAGTCGTCGCCGCCGGCGGTGAGCCCGATGATGCGGTCGTCGATGGAGTCCTTCGCGGTGAGGAAGAGCACCGGTGTGGCGTGTCCCTGACCTCGGAGGTTCCTGAGAATGCTGAGGCCGTCGATGTCCGGGAGCATGATGTCGAGCACGACGACGTCCGGCCGCTCGGCGGTGAACTTCGCGAGCGCATCCCGGCCGTTGTTGGCGACGTCGACCTGCCACCCCTCGTAGGAGAGGGCGAGGCTGACGAGGTTCGTCAGGGTCTCTTCGTCGTCGACGAGCAGCACGCGGATGGGGGTGCCGTCTGGGCGGTGGAGTCGGGGCAGCTGCGCGAGGACCGCCCGACGGCGACCGGGCTCGATGATCGGGTCAGCGGCGGCGGAATCGGGCATTCCTTCATCGTGTCATGGGAACGGCGTCGTGGCGGGGTGTTCGCTGCTCCTCATAGGAAGCTCAAATCTTCTCTCACGCGGGGCATGAGAGGAGTTCGTAATCTGCGACGCATGACACTCCAGCGAATCCAGCAGCCCGACCTCGGGAGCCGTGCGCCGGGCGTCAAGAAGGACCTGCAGGGTGGCCTCTTCCACCGTCCCCGTTTCCTCCGCGGCCCCCGCACCGAGCGTCCGTTCGACGCGCCCCAGCTGTTCACGGAGCGCCTGGTACTCCGCCCCCACGACGTGCGTGACGCGGAGGCCTGGCACGAGATCGTGTCCGACGCCGAGGTCGTCCGCTACCTGCACTGGAAGCAGCGCGACCTGACGGAGGCGACCGAGCACCTGAGCCGCCGCACGACGCACACGCGTCTCTGGCAGACGGGCGACTTCATGGCCCTGGCCGTCGAGCACGACGGCAAGCTCATCGGGGACGTGTCGGTGCACCTGCGCGACGTCGAGCCCGAGCACCGCTCTGCGGAGCTCGGCTGGATCATGCACCCGGGATGCGCGGGACAGGGCTTCGCCACCGAGGCGGCGGATGCGCTGGTCGAGTACCTGCGCGACTATGTCGGCGTGAAGCGCGTGCTCGCGGTCATGGACCTGGAGAACGAGGCGTCCTACGCGCTCGCGAGGCGCCTCGGGCTGGCGGAGGTCTCCCGTTCGGACGACTCGAGGACCACGGCGCTCGACCTCGTCTGAGCGGTTCCCGCGGCACCGGATGCGGACATGAGCTGTGCGACCTCGAGGAGGTCCCACGCCATGTCGCCCGTCACGGAGATGCCCTTGGCGCCCGACCGGCGAGTCTTCCCCCGCGCCAGCATGTAGTGCGTGCGGAACACCCGGTTGCCTGCACGCTCCTGCGCGTCGTGGAAGAACACGATCTGCGAGAGTCCGGTGCTGTCGTCGAGGGAGACGAACACCGTGCGCCGTCCGCCACGCATGGGTGGGGTGTTCGTGGCACGCCGCACCCCCGCGATGAGCACGTCGGTGCCGCCTGGCAGGTCCATGAGCGAGCTCGCTGGAGTGACTCCGAGCTGACGGAAGAGCGGGAAGAAGCGCTCCATCTGGTGCCGGCTCACGCCGAGGCCGAGCTCCTGCAGCTCCAGGTCGGTCTGCGTCTTCCCGTGCAGGTCCATGGTGGTCACCCCGCGAAGCTCCGGGATGGGCAGGGGGAACGCGAACGCCTGCTGGTGCTCCGGTACTCGCGTCGGCGTGCTCGTGAGCGAGCGGATGAACGCGAGCAGCTCGTGCCGCCTGCGCGGCTCGTAGTCGATGAACACGTCGAGCGCCCCCACTCTGGCGAGGGAGTCGAGCGTGCTCCGGCGTGGTCGGACACGAGCGCGGAAGTCGGCGAGCGAGTCGAACGGCTGGTGCTCGGCGACCCTGTCGCGTTCCGCCGATGACATGCCGCGCACATCCGCGAGGGACATGCGAACCCCGTCGCGTCCATCCGGGAGCGGCTCGACCGTGTACTCGAGCCCTGAACGCTGCACGTCGATCGGGAGGAGCGGGATGCCCAGATGCCTCGCCTCGGCGATGATGAGGTCCTTGCCCCACATGCCGGGGTCGTGGGTGAGGAGGCCCGCCCAGAAGTGCGCGGCTCGATGGGTCTTGAGCCAGGCGCTCTGGAAGGTGGGCAGGGCGAACGCAGCGCCGTGGGCTTTCGCGAAGCCGAAGCTGCCGAAGCCGGCGAGCACCTTCCATGACCGATCGATGATCTCTGGCGGGAACCCACGCTCTGCGGCCCTGCCGCGCACGAGCTCCTCGATGCGCGGCACGAGCTCGGGCTTCGCGAGCCAGCGTCGGTACACGTCGGCGAGCTCGAGGCCGCACCCCGTGAGCTCGTCGAAGATGCGCATGACCTGCTCGTGGAAGACGACGACGCCTTTCGTCTCGAGCAGGATCGGCTTGAGCCTCGGATGGATGTAGTCGGGCATCACCTCCCCGTGGCGGGCCCTGAGGAAGTGGAGGGGCATGTTGTTCTGCATGGGGCCAGGGCGGAACAGGGAGATGTCGATGACGAGGTCGTTGAACACCTCTGGCTGCAGCTTGCCGACGAGCTCCATCTGCCCCGGGCTCTCGACCTGGAAGATGCCGAGGGTCTTCGTCGAGCGGATGGTCTCGTAGGTCGCCTCGTCGTCGAGGGGAAGCGCATCGAGGTCGAGTTCCTCACCGCGGGTGCGCTTCAGCTCCTTCACGGCGTGGGCCATGGCGCTCTGCATGCGCACCCCGAGGATGTCGAGCTTGATGAGCCCCATCGGGTCCATGTCGTGCTTGTCGAACTGGCTCATGGGCAGGCCGATCCCCGACATCTGCACGGGAGTGCGGTCGAGGAGCGAGACGTCGGAGAGGATGACCCCGCACGGGTGCACGGAGATGTGCCTCGGCAGGGAGTCGAGCCGCTCCGTCGCCTCGACGAGCACCTCGAGCTGCCGTGAGCGACGCACCTCCTCCGCGAACTCGCGAAGCTCGGGCTTCTCGGCGAGGGCCTGCCTGAAGCGCTTCGCGGAGAAGCGCCACAGCTCCTTGGCGATGCGGTCGACTTCGCCGTCGGCGAGCCCGAGGGCGAGGCCCGCATCGCGGACTGCGCCCCTCGACCCGTAGGTGTTGACCATCGACATGAGGGTGACCCGCTGCCCGCCGAACTCGTCGAAGATGCGGTGGTAGACGCGGTGGCGCTCTGCGCTCTCCACATCGAGGTCGATGTCGGGGAGCGTGCGTCGCTCATCGGAGAGGAAGCGCTCCCAGATGAGCCCGAGGGAGACGGGCTCGACGTGGCTCGTGTACAGGAGGTAGTTGAGCAGCGATCCGACACCTGAACCCCTGGCCTGCACGCGGACCCCCATCTCCTTGATGAGCTCGACGACGTGCGAGACGGTGAGGAAGTAGGGGGCGAAGCCCAGCTTCCGCACCGTCCTGAGCTCGTGGGCGAGGCGGTCCTGCAGCTCCCGCTCGTGGGCGGCGGATGCACCCGGGTAGCGCGCGGGGATCGCGGCTTCCGCCTTCGCCCTGAGCACCTCGAATGGGTCGCCGTGGATGCCGAAGCGGGTGACCTCCGGCATGCGCGGGGTGCCGACACCCGCATCTCGCTCCGGGTCGATGACGCAGCTCTCGGCGAGCAGCCTCGTCTGGGCGAGGAGGTCATCGGCGGCCGAGGCTGCGTGCCCGCCGGCATCTGCCACCATGCGCGCGACCTGCCGCATGAGGTTCGCCGGTTTGAGCCAGGCCTGGGCCGTCGGGGCCAGCTCGATGTCGTCGAGTGCACGCCTCGCCCGCACGGCATCGGCGATGTCGACCGTCGCCGCCTCCTCGGGGGAGGCGTAGCGCACGGCGTTGGTGAGCACTGCCCGCAGCCCGGATTCTGTTGCGAGGCCCAGCATCCGCGTCGCGACCGTGACCGACCCCGGGGTGCCAGGCTCGGCGAGATGGCAGACGATCTCGACGACGAGCGAGGCGCGGGGGAGCCCATGTCGCCAAGCACGCAGACGCTCTCTGGCCAGACCCAGCTGGGCAGCTGAGGCCGCCGTGCCGACGTCGCTCGTCGGGCCGAGCAGGACGGTGAGTCTCGTCGCCCCCTCGTCGGTGGAGGCGAGCTCGGCCAGGCGGGCGAGGGGGATGCTCGGCTCGTGGATGCGCGTGGCGGCGCTCGCGGTGGTCTCGTGGGCGGCTGAGACGGCCCGACAGAGCGATGCGTACCCGGAACCGCCGTCACCGCCGGCTGCGAGCACGACGACCCGGCCGAGGGGCTCGCCTCGCTCGTCGTGCACGGCGAGCTCGCTGCCGAGGACAGCCCGAAGGTTCGCGGTCCGGCATGCGAGGAGGTGCTTGACCGCGCCGGAGATGCCGTCGCGGTCGGTGAGTGCGAGCGTGTCGAGGTCTCGCTCGGCGGCTGCCTGGGCCAGCACCTCGGGAGGGGAGACCGCATAGTGCGCGCTGAAGCCCGACGAGACGTGCAGGTGCGGGAAGCTCATCGCGTCGTCACTCCCAGCTCAGGGCGAGTCGCCAGCCGCCTGGGGCGCGACAGAGGTCGTACAGGTGTTCCCCGTGCTGTTCACGGGGGCTGTCTCGAACGGCGGTGACGCGCCACAGCTCCTGGTCGATGCGAGTGGGGGAGGAGTCTCCGTGCCACCACGGCGGGAGTCTGCGGAAGTAGGCCTGCGGCTGGCCGGTGACGGTGTAGAGGAAGCGCTGCCACACGAAGGAGGTCGGCTGCCCGTCGCCGCTGATGGCGACCTCGATGGTGTCGTCGATGACGGTCGGCATGGTTTCCCCCTTCGCTTATTCGAATCTGTATTCGAACGTGTATCCAGCGTAAATCGCACCACCGACAGTGGCAACCGCAAGCCTCAGTCACAGGATGAAGGTGGGGAGTTCAAGCTAGACAGATTCCAAATCTGTCTGATAGCTTTCGGGAAGAACGTCACCCTCAAGGACGAAGGACTATGACTCACACCCCAGACGCCACCAGCTCGGCAGACTCCATCCGCTCCATAGAGCTGTCCACGCTCCGCCTCCCGCTGGCCACTCCGATCTCCGACGCGAAGGTCTTCACGGGGAGGCAGAAGCCCATGACGGAGGTCGTCTTCCTCATCGCCGAGATCCAGACAGCGCAGGGCTTCTCCGGCCACGGCTTCAGCTACTCGAAGCGCGCCGGCGGCGCCGCCCAGTACGCCCACGGCCGCGAGGTCGCCGAGGCCGCGCTCGGCGAGGATCCGAACGACATCCAGAAGCTGTACTCGAAGCTGCTCTGGGCCGGAGCATCCGTCGGCCGCTCCGGCGTCGCGACCCAGGCGCTCGCGGCACTCGATATCGCGCTCTACGACCTCAAGGCGAAGCGGGCCGGCCTGTCCCTCTCGAAGCTGCTCGGCGCGCACCGGGACTCGGTCCGGACGTACAACACGTCAGGCGGGTTCCTGAACGCGTCCCTCGACGAGGTCCGCGAGCGTGCGACGCAGTCGATCGCGGAGGGCATCGGCGGGATCAAGGTCAAGGTCGGGCTGCCGGACACCGCCGAGGACCTCCGCCGAGTCCGCGCCGTCCGCGAGCACATCGGCGCGAGCGTGCCGCTCATGGTCGACGCGAACCAGCAGTGGGACCGCGCGACCGCGCTGCGCATGGGGCGGCGCTTCGAGGAGCTCGACCTCGCGTGGATCGAGGAGCCACTCGACGCCTACGACGCCGAAGGGCACGCCGACCTCGCACGCGCGCTCGACACCCCGATCGCGACGGGGGAGATGCTCGCGTCGGTCGCCGAGCACCGGCAGCTCATCGCCGCGAGGGCCTGCGACATCATCCAGCCGGATGCGCCCCGCATCGGCGGGATCACGAACTTCCTGCGCCTCATGACCCTCGCCGACGAGGCGGGCCTCGACCTCGCCCCGCACTTCGCGATGGAGATCCACCTGCACCTCGCCGCGTGCTACCCGCGTGAGCCGTGGGTCGAGCACTTCGACTGGCTCAACCCCCTCTTCGAGGAGCGCCTCGAGACGCGCGACGGGCGGATGCTCGTCCCCGACCGCCCAGGGCTCGGCTTCACCTTCAGCGAGCAGGCCCGCGCCTGGACGACCGAGAGCGTCACGCTGACCGTCTGACCGCCTGACCGCCTGAGCGGACACCACCACTTCCTCGGCGCGCGTCGTCGAGGCCATGAGTTCGACTGCGCGGCCTGAGCCGCGCGCTTGCCGACGATGTCGTCGGCGATACTGACAGAGAGGTCCTCGAACATGTCCAAGAAGCCAATGTCCACCCGCAAGATGTGGTGGATCGCACTCATCTCGGGAATGGCGTCCTATATCGACGCCGCCGCGATGACCTCGAGCGGGACGGCCCTGGTGCTCCTCAAGGACACCCTGGCCCTGACCCCGGAGACCATCGGGGTGCTGTCCTCGGCGCTCACGTTCTCGGTTGCCATCGGCGCCCTCTTCGGCGGGCGCCTCGGCGATCTGCTCGGCCGCAAGGCGGTCTTCATCGCGACCATGGTCATGATCGCCGCGGGTTCGGCGCTGCTGGTGTTCGTCGAGGTGTTCCCCGGGCTGCTCGCCGGCATGATCCTCGTCGGGCTCGGCGCGGGCGCTGACCTGCCGGTCTCCCTCGCGACGATCTCGGAGATGGCCAAGTCCGGACTGCGCAGCAGCATGATCGGCTTCACCCACTTCCTCTGGAAGATCGGCAGCATGGTCGCGCTCGGGCTCGCGACCATCGTCGGCAGCATGGGCCAGCTCGGGGCGCAGATCCTGTTCGGGCACATCCTCGTGGTCACCCTGCTGACGCTCGTCGCGAGGTTCGCGGTTCCGGAGTCGACGCTGTGGCTCGAGCAGCGCGAGGCGGAGAAGGCGGGTGCCACGAGCCGCTCGGATGCGGCGCTCGGGTGGAGCACGCTGAAGACGCTCCTCAGGGCGCCCTTCGCGAAGTACTTCATCGTGCTCGCCGTCTTCTACACGCTCATGAACCTCGGTTCGAACACGGTGAGCCAGTACGGGGCCTACATGTACACGGAGGTTGCCGACTCCACGGTCCAGGTCTACTCGACGGTGAAGCTCATCACCATGTTCCTCGGCGCGATCCTCGTCCTCCTGTTCATGCGGGTCGTCGGGACACGGTGGCGGATGAGCTGGTTCGTGGGAGGCGCGATCTGCACGATCACGGCCATGTGCGTTCCGCTCGTCTTCGGCGTGACCGAGTCGACGCTGAACATCATGATGTTCCTGTGGCTCATCGGCACCGTGTTCGCTGGGGAGGGCATCATGAAGATCTGGACCCAGGAGTCGTTCCCGACGCTGCTGCGCTCCTCAGCGCAGGGCGCGATCATCGCCATCGCGCGCTTCGGCTCGTCAGCGCTCGTGCTCGTCACTCCGGTCGTCCTGGCGACCGGGCCCGGGGCGCTCTTCGGGTTCCTCGCGGGCTCCTGCCTCGTCGCGGTGGTCCTCGCCTTCGTGGTGTTCGCGCGCCAGCGCACGACCGTCATCGACCAGGAGGAGGCGGAGGCCGCCGCCGAGCAGAGCGCATCCGCCGAACGCGCGCACCTCCAGGTGCGGGGATGAGCGGCACGATGCAGGAGGTCGTGGAGGCGCTCCGGGGCGAGACCGGTGACGCGGCACCGCTCATGCGCTGGTGGTGGTTCTCGACGCACGTGAGCGAGGCGGCGATCGACGCCGACCTGGACGCCATGCTGGCCGCTGGGATCGGCGGGGTCGAGCTCGCGTTCGTGTACCCGGTGGACGAGGGCGGGCCGCGTTTCGGCGATCCGGAGTTCCTCTCGCTCGTGGGCTTCGCCGCGCGAGGGGCGCGGCGGCGGGGGCTGCGCTTCGATCTCACGCTCGGCGCGGGATGGCCGTTCGGCGGGCCGTACGTCGACGCGTCGACGGCAGCTCGGGGGCTCCACTGGGAGCGGATCGAGCTCGCACCCGGCGCGACCGAGCTCGTCTTCCGGCCCTCGTTCGAGGGTGATGCGCTGGTGAGCGCGTACGTGGGCGCCGGCTCCATCCAGGAACTGCCCGCCGAGTGGGTGCTCGCCGAATGCGGGGAGCGCATCCACGTCCCGGCCCTGGGCGGCGGGCCGAGAGTTCTCCTGGTCGCGGTCTCTCGCCTCACCGGCCAGAACGTGAAGCGCGCGCCCCGAGGTGCTGAGGGGCTGGTGCTCGACCACTACTCGGCGGTCGCCGTGCAGGCGCACCTGGAGGCGGTCGCGACGCCGCTCCTGGCCGCGGCGGGGGCCACGCGTGTGCACGCGGGGTTCTGCGACAGCTTCGAGGTGTACGAGTCCGATTGGACGACGGAGCTTCCCCGGGAGTTCCTCGCTCGACGGGGCTACGACCTGCTCCCGGAGCTCTGGCGGCTGGAGATCGACGGCGACGGCACGGCTCGGGTGCGCACCGACGTCATGACGACGCTCAGGGAGCTGTTCGAGGAGCACTTCGTGCAGGCGTTCGGAGACTGGGCGCACGGACACGGCCTGCTCTTTCGCGCGCAGTGCTACGGGGAGCCGCCCATGCTCATGAGCAGCTATCGCGACGTGGATCTCATCGAGGGAGAGGGGTGGGGATGGCGGCGATGGACGAAGAACGCGTGGGCGGTCTCCGCGGCCGGCGCCTACGGCAGGTCGCCCGTGTCCTCGGAGACGTGGACCTGGGTGCATTCACCGTCGTTCCGGGCGGGGCCGGCCGACCTGCTGGGAGAGGCCTACGAGCATCTGCTGAGTGGCGTCAACCTCCTCGTCGGCCACGGCTGGCCGCTCGGGGGAGCGCTCGGTCACGGACAGCCGGTGTTCTACGCGTCCGGTGCTCTCGACTCGAGGAACCCGTGGTGGCCGGTCGCGCGTGAGCTGTTCTCTGGGCTCGCTCGCGTGAGCGCCGTCCTCCAGCTGGGCGAGCGGACCGCGCAGGTCGCCATATACCATCCGGTGGCCGAGCTGCTGGCGAGCGCCGAGGGGGAGCGTCCGTTCGACCTGTGGCGGCAGACTCGTCGCTACGTGGACGACGAGTTCGTCTCGGCGGTGCGCACCACCGGCCTCGACTACGACCTCGTCGACGACGCGCTCCTCGAGGTCGGCGGCGCCGACCGCTTCGAGGTGCTGCTCGTGCCGGCGGGCTGCGCGCTCTCCGCCGCGGCGGCGCAGCTCCTGTCGTCGGCGGGTGTTCGCGTGGTCCACCTCGCGGCGTCCCGCGGCCAGGAGCGGCGGGCAGAGATCCGCGCCGCCGTGCACGGGATGGTCCCGCCGCTCGCGACGAGCGCACCGGACACCGTCGGGGTCACGACCCGCCAGCTCGATGGCTCGCGCATCTCCCTGCTGGTGAACACCGGGGAGCGTTCGGCCAACGTCGTGCTGAGAGCCTGCGACGACAGCACGCTCACCGTGTGGGACGCCGTCTCCGGGCGGAGACGAGCGGTGGTGCGGGACGACGCCAACCGCACCGTGCGCCTCGGTTCCTATGAGGCCGTGCTCGTCGGTCAGACTCAGGGAGAGGGGCCGGTGGGCGTCGACGAGCTGGAGACGACCGGCCCGGTGCTGGGCCACGGCCACGAGGAGCCCCTCGCGGCCGACTGGTTCGTGCGCACATCCAGCGGACGTCGGCCCGTCACGCTGCCTCACACGTGGGAGGACGATCCGGAAGTCCCCCACGACGACGAGCAGCTGGCGTACGAGACGACGGTGGAGCTCGAGCGCCCCGCCTCCGCTGCGCTCGACTTCGGCGACGCCAGCGTGCCCGAGGTCAGGGCCGAGCGTCGGGAGAACTCCTTCGCGCTCCCGGCTGACCCGCCTGTCGGCGCGGCTGCGAGCGTCGAGGTGGACGGTCTGCCCGTGGGGAGCGTCTGGCGGGCGCCATACTCCGTCCAGCTCGGGCGGCTCGCCGAGGGCCGCCACACGATCACGGTGACGGTCTCCTCGCTCGGGGTGCGAGGGGCCGCGGCGCGGGCGATCGATGGGACGAGCCCCGCGGCGCGAGCCGCGAACGGCGTCAGGTTCCGAGTGCAGGATGGGAGCCGAAGGCGGGACGGGGTGCGCTCCGGCATCCTCCGGGTGCCGACCCTGCGGCTCAGCGCTGACTGACGCGCGTCGGACGCGCACCGTCGCAGACTGCGCCCCAAGGAGCTTCCTCCCCGAGGCCCCCGCCCGCCCCGCGCGATGCCCGGGCGAGGGATGGCACGATGTGTGCATGAGCATGACGCGCGCCGAGGAGATCGCCAAGGTCCTGGCCGACCGCATCGTCGAGGGAAGCATCGCTCCCGGCGACCGGCTGCCGAGCGAGGGCGGCCTCGTCGAGGAGTTCGGGGCGAGCCGGAGCGTCGTCCGCGAAGCGCTGCACCGCCTGCAGTCGCGCGGCCTCGTGCGCACGCGTGTGGGATCGGGAAGCTACGCCCTCACCCCTCCCGTCGCGACGACGGGCGACGACTGGCTGGGCGCGCACTCCGAAGCGGAGCGCGCAGAGCTCCACGCCTTCCGAATCGCCGTGGAGGTCGAGGCCGCCGCGCTCGCGGCCCGCTCCCCGTCAGCGCAGGAGATCGCCGAGATCGACGCGGCCCTCGCCTCCCTCGCGAAGGCGAGCCTGCCGAGCGAGACCGTCGACGCGGACTTCGCCTTCCACCGTGCGATCGCGGCCGCGTCCGGCAACCGCTACTTCCTGACAGCCCTCGACCGGATGGGCGCGCGCGCCATCATCCTGCCTCCCGCGCGCATCTCCGACGTGGACCGCAACGCGGCCGAGGCTGCCGCAGTCCTCGCCGAGCACCGGGCTGTCGCCGACGCCATCCGCCTCGCCGACCCCGTCGCTGCCGCAGCGGCAGTGCGCACCCACCTCGCGGCGTCCACCGCGCGCCGAGCCGCCCGCGGCACCGGCTCCTGACTCCTCGCTGACTACCCCGGCGTGCTGACGGGGGCCATCAGCTGCGGCCCCGTGCTCGACACCCGACCCACCTCGGGGCCGACCTCGTGCATGGCGAGCGTCGACGCCAGCTCGACACCCGCCTGGCTCGCCTCGTCGAGCAGCCCCTGCGTGCCCACCACCGACTGGTCGAGCCACGCATCCCAGAGCGCGCGCGGCAGCATGAGCGGCATGCGGTCGTGGATGCTCGCCAGCTCACCCGTCGACCCCCGCGTCAGGATCGTCGTCGTCAGCAGCCACCTGGACGGATCATCGCCGGGCTTCGTGGGGTCCGCCCACCAGGAGTACAGGCCAGCGAACGCGATGAGCTCGTCGTCGTGCTCCGGGTGGATGAAGAACGGCGTCTTCGACCCGGACTTCGTGCCATCTGCCTTCTTGCGCCACTCGTAGTAGCCGACAGCGGGCACGATCGCTCGCCGCTGCTTCACCGGCCCACGGAACGTCGGCTTCTCCAGCACCGTCTCGATGCGCGCATTGAACGCCTTCGACGAGAAGCTCGGATCCTTCGCGAACGGCGGCAGCAGCCCCCACCTCGCACGCTCGACGCGGCGAACCGCGGCCCCACCGCCCTTGGGCTCGGGCTCCACCACCACGGGGACCGGGTCGGTCGGGGGAGTGTTGAACGACGGCTCCGGCAGATCAGCGCCGAGGGCCTCGATATCGAAGAGCGCCTCGACGTGCTCGACTGCTGGGGTGACATAGCGACCGCACATGGCCCAACGCTACGACAGCGCCGCCCACGGCGCGCGCTGCAAGCTTCGGATTCTCTGTACGCTCAGTGCATGGTCAAGCAGCGCAGCGCCCTCGACAGCATCCCCGCCTACAAGCAGGGTGCCATGCCGAGCACCAGCGACGTCGTCAAGCTCTCCTCCAACGAGAACCCGTTCCCGCCGCTCGCCTCCGTGCGCGCCGCCGTTGCCGAAGAGCTCGAGCGCATCCACCTCTACCCGTCCATGGCGGCACCGGAACTCACCTCGCGCGTCGCGACGCTCCAGGGCGTCGAACCCGAGAACATCGTCTTCGGAGCAGGCTCCGTCGAGGTGGCCACACAGCTCGTCCAGGCCAGCGCGGGACAAGGCGACGAGGTCATGTTCGCCTGGCGCAGCTTCGAGGCGTACCCGATCATCGCGATCGGCGCAGGAGCGACGCCGGTGCAGGTGCCCCTCACCGCCGACGAGCGCCACGACCTCGACGCCATGGTCGACGCCATCACCGACCGCACCGCGATCATCTTCGTCTGCAACCCCAACAACCCCACGGGAGCGACCCTCACCCACGCCGAGGTCCGTGCATTCATCACGCGCGTCCCCAGCGACGTGCTCGTCGTCATCGACGAGGCCTACGAGCACTTCAACCGCGACGCGGAGACCGCCATCGGCATCGACCTCTACCGGGAGTTCCCCAACGTCGCCGTCCTGCACACCTTCTCCAAGGCCTACGGCCTCGCAGGACTCCGCATCGGCTACGCCGTCGCCCAGGCAGACGTCGCAGCCAACCTCCGCAAGGTCTCCGTGCCCTTCGCGGTCTCCGCCCTCGCCCAGACCGCCGCCCTCGCCTCCCTCGACGCCGAAGCCGAGCTCGGTGAGCGCATCGACGACATCGTCAGCGAACGCGCCCGCGTCACCGAGGAGCTCCGGGCCCAGGGCTGGAACGTGGGCGAATCCCAGGCGAACTTCGTCTGGCTCAGGCTCGGCGACGACACCGAGCTCATCGACGCCGCACTCACCCGCTCCGGCGTGCTCGCCCGAGCCTTCCCCGGCGAAGGCATCCGCATCACCATCGGCTCGCCGGAAGCCAACCGCCGCGCACTCGCCGCGCTCGCGGGAGTCAGACAGGAGGCGACACGATGAGCACCTGGCGCATCCGCGATTTCCAGCCGACGGACATGGACGCGCTGCTCCGTCTCTGGGAGCAGCACCGCCGCTCCGGCACGGAGCCCGTGTACGGCCTCAGCGAGGTCATCGCCTCGACCCGCAAGGACACCGCCGTCGTCGCGGTCGCGGGCGAGAAGATCGTCGGCGTCGCGGTTGCGCGTGCGGCCCACGACCAGGGCTGGATCGTGTTCTTCGGGACCGACGACGAATGGCGCCGCCGCGGAATCGGCGGGGCCCTGCTCGCCTCCCTCGAGCAGCGGATGGCGCAGCACGGGCTGCAGAAGCTCACGATCCTCGTTCCTGACGAGCAGACGCAGGTGGGGGCGCTCACGAAGGCAGGGTTCGCCGACAAACGCCACCTGCGCTACTTCGAACGGGAGATCCGCGTCAAGCAGCAGGAGATGGTGGCCCTTCGCGAGCTCGGCGGCCGCATCCTGCCCTCCGACCGCTGGGACGCGATCGGCGGCATGCAGCACGAGAAGGACGTGCTCGAGCGACGACTCGTGCTGCCGCTCAGCGACCCCGACCTCGCCGAGGAGTACGGCGTCGTGCCGCCTCGCGCGATCGTGCTCTTCGGCCCTCCGGGCACGGGCAAGACGACCTTCGCGAAGGGCATCGCCTCCCGTCTCGGCTGGCCGTTCGTCGAGGTCTTCCCGTCCCGCCTGTCGGCGTCGCCGCGTGGCCTCGCCGGCGAGCTGCGCGAGACGTTCGAGCAGGTCGAGTCGCTCGAGCATGCCGTCGTCTTCATCGACGAGGTCGAGGAGATCGCGTCGCACCGAGGCGGGGAGCCGCCGTCGCCCACGCAGGGCGTCACCAACGAGCTCCTGAAGATCATCCCAGCCTTCCGGGAGAAGCCAGGGCGACTCCTCATCTGCGCCACCAACTTCATCCGCGCCCTCGACCAGGCGTTCCTTCGCCACGGCCGCTTCGACTACGTCATCCCCATCGGGCTGCCGGATGCCGCCGCGCGCCGCGCGATCTGGGAGCGGTACGTGCCCGAGTCGGTGAGCGACTCCGTCGACGTCCCCGCGCTTGTCGAGCAGACGAGCGGATACTCGCCCGCCGACATCGAGTTCGCGGCACGCCGCGCCTCGCAGGTCGCGCTCGAGCGTGCCGTCGCCGCGCGTAACTCCGGCGACGTGGTGCCGCTCGGCCCCACCACCGACGACTTCCTCGCCGCCATCTCCTCGACGCGAACGACCGTGTCGAGTGAGGTCGAGCGCGAGTTCGAGGAGGACATCTCGGCGATCGCCCGCGTGTAGCGGGGCTCGGCTGTCCAACATCAGTGCAGAACGGCGTCGAAGGCCGCGGTTCCGGCGCCATCGGCCGAATATCGCACCGAAGTTGGACAGCGGCCGGCCGCGGACCGCGCGTTCAAGCGAAGAAGAGGGGCCGGATGCGATGCATCCGGCCCCTCTTATGTGCAGCTGAGGCTAGGCCTTCTTGGCTGCGCTGTCTTCGTCGTCGGACGTGATGTCGAAGTCGTCGACCTCGTCATCGCCGGCCGGGTCGAGCTCTGCTTCGACCTCGTCGAGGTCGTCGTCCTCGTCGGAGTCCTCGAGCTCGCTCTCGATCTCGTCGATCCACTCGTCGAGGAGGTCTTCTGCGGCTTCGTCGTCGGAGGCGGACTGCACCTCGAGGGTGCCGTCGCCCCACAGGCGGGAGGAGACGCGGACGTCGTCGGTGTCCTCGACGGCGTCGTGTGCCTCCGACTCGAACTCGTTGGCGATCTTCGCCGCTTCGTCTTCGGATTCGGCTTCGATGACGAGCGCCGAGACGACCTCGTATTTCAAGAGCACGGCGTAGGTAGGCATGGGGCGACTCCTCGTGACTGCGAGCGCACCGCTCGCAGAATGAAGGTACTCGTGACCGAGCGCCCAGACAAGCTGAGGCCGGTGCGTCGCGGATGACACCTTGGTGAAGAGTTTCCCGCGTCCCGGCGCTCGACGTAGGCTCGCGTCATGCCACTCGACGCGCCTGCCCCCCTCGATGCGACCGCCAGTGCACACGACGCCTCGGCCAAGCGGTCTCCGCTCGCCGTCGCCGTCGCCCAGTACGCCCCGGGCTCGGATCTCGCGGAGAACGAGCGGCTGCTGCGCGAGAACGTCGCTCTCGCGGCGGACCGCGGGGCCCAGTTGGTCGTCGTGCCCGAGTACGCGAGCTTCTTCCTGCCGGAGCTCGGGCCGGAGCTCGTGCGGAACGCGCAGGACCTCGATGGGCCCTTCGTCTCGCTCATGCGCTCGCTTGCTGCGGAGCACGGCGTGACGATCGTCGCGGGGCTCGTGGCGACGTCGGAGGACCCGCAGCGCTTCGCCAACACGCTGGTCGCCGTCGATGCCACGGGCGAGGTCGTTGCCCAGTACCGCAAGGTGCATCTCTACGACGCGTTCGGGGCGAAGGAGAGCGACTGGGTCGTGGCCGGCGATACGGCCGCGCCGCAGACGTTCGTGGTCGGCGGCGTCCGGGTCGGGTTGCAGACCTGCTACGACCTTCGGTTCCCCGAGGTCTCGAGGACCCTCGTGGATGCGGGGGCCGAGCTCATCGCGATCCCCGCGGAATGGGTGCGCGGACCGTTGAAGGAGCATCACTGGACGACCCTGCTCGCGGCCCGCGCCATCGAGAACACGGTCTACTTCGCCGCGGCCGACCATCCAGCCCCCATCGGCGTCGGTCACAGCGCCGTCATCGACCCCAGGGGCGCGACGATCGCGGGCGGGGGCATCGAGGCTGGGCTCTCCATCGGCTGGGTGTCGCTCGAGGTGCTCGACTCAGTTCGCGAGCAGAACCCGGCGCTCGAGCTCCGGAGGTACCGGGTCGTGCCGGTCGAGGCAGCGCCGACGGACTGAGCCGCTACCGGCTGAGCTCGCCCAGCCGGTCGAGCCTGCGCATGCCCTCATCGAGCACCTCGTCGCTCTTGCAGAACGCGAAGCGGACCAGCGAGCGGTAGTCGCCCTGCCGCTCCGGGGTGCACAGCGCGGCGACGGGGATGCCGACCACCCCGATCTCGCGCGGCAGCCGCCGGCACAGCTCGGTCGCATCCGTGTACCCGATGCTCGCCGCGTCGGCGATCGCGAAGTAGCCGGATGCCGGAGTCGCCGTCTCCAGGCCGCGACTGCGCAGCGCGGTCACGAGCAGGTCGCGCTTGGCCCGGAGGCGCTGGCGTTCCTCGTCGAAACGACGCTCCGGGAGTCTGAGCCCGACAGCGACGGCTGGCTGGAACGGCCCGCTCCCGACGTAGCTGAGGTACTGCTTCACCGCGAGTACCGCCTCGATGAGAGCGGCGGGCCCGGTGACCCAGCCGACTTTCCAGCCGGTCACGCTGAAGGTCTTGCCTGCCGAGCCGATGCTGAGCGTGCGCGACGCCGCCCCCGGGAGGCTGGCGATGGCGACATGCGCTCCGTCGAAGACGAGGTGCTCGTAGACCTCGTCGGTGACGATGATCGCGTCGTGGCGCGCGGCGAGGTCCACGATGAGCTGGAGCGTCTCGCGGGGGAGCACGGCACCCGTCGGGTTGTGCGGCGTGTTGACGATGATGAGGCGGGTCCGGTCGGAGACCGCGCGCCGCAGCTCATCGTGATCTGGCCGGAACGCGGGCCACCTGAGCGGGACGGTCACGAGGCGGGCATCGGCGAGGCGAGCGAGCGCCCCATACGCGTCGTAGTGGGGTTCGAGGACCACGATGTCCTCGCCAGGCTCGACGAGCCCGAGCACCGTCGCGGCGAGTGCCTCGGTGGCGCCGACCGTGACGAGGACTTCCCGGTCGGGGTCGAGCGCGACGCCGCGGAACCGCAGCTGGTGCTCGGCGATCGCGGCGCGCAGATCTGCAGTCCCCCGGGGCGGCGGGTACTGGTTCTCGCCGCGCGCGATCGCCTCGATCGCCGCATCCAGCAGCTCCCGTGGTCCCGCGTAGTCCGGGAAGCCCTGCCCCAGATTCACCGATCCGGTGGTGCGAGCGAGCTCGGTCATCTCACCGAAGACCGTGCCCTGCAGTTCGCCGCTCGGGGAGAGGAGGCCGGCCCCCTGGGCCGCCCGGAGCCATGGTCCGTCTCTGCGCATGCATCCAGTCTGTCACCGGCCGAGTCACGATCGAATCTCGAACCGCGACGTGCCGCCGAAACCAGAGCGATCGCTCCGTTCGCTCCCTAGACTTGCGCCACGGATGCGCCCCGACGCATCGAGAGAACGTCAGGATCCTCATGCTCGACTCATCACCCGCTGCGGGCGCCGACGCGAACAGCGCGCAGACCCAGTCGAGCGCTGCGCGGGCCGAGGAGCACGGCCGCCACCGAGCCGGGGCCCACCTGCACTCCATCCACGACGATGCGCCCGTGGTCAGCCGGCGCACCGGCCTCCTCGTCATCGCGGGCATCGCAGTGGTCGCGGCGGTCGTCGGCGGGCTGAGCGGGGCACTCATCACGGCGAATGTGCTCAACCAGCCCAACCAGGACGCCCAGCGTCTCACGCAGCCGCTCGGCTCCCCGAGCGAGCCGACCGCCCCGCTGCCGGGAGAGGCCAGCGCGGCGATCGTCGGGGCCGCCCCGAGCGTGGTCACGCTCACGGTCTCGACGCCGACTCGCACCGAGACGGGGTCTGGCGTCATCTACTCGGGCGACGGCCTGGTCATCACCAACGCCCACGTCGTGACGCTCGACGGCACGGTCTCGGATGCGCAGATCACGGCGACCACCAGCGACGGCCGCGTCTTCACGACCACTCGGGTCGGCTTGGACGTGCTCGCCGACGTCGCCGTGCTGCGGCTGACCGACGCCAGCGGACTCCAACCCGCCTCCTTCGCCGACTCCGACCAGATCGTGGTCGGCCAGTCCACGATCGTGCTCGGGGCTCCGCTCGGGCTCGCCGGCACCGCGACGACGGGTGTGGTGTCCGCGGTCAACCGCAGCATCGAGATCGCGTCGGCCGCGGTCCCGCCGACGGTCGACGAGAACGCCGCCACCGATTCGCCCCTCAGCTCCACCACCGATCCGGGCAAGAGCATCGTCCAGCTTCCCGTCATCCAGACGGACGCCGCCATCAACCCGGGCAACTCGGGCGGTGCCATGCTGAACGCGAACGGCGAGGTCATCGGCATCAACGTGGCGATCGCGGGCACCAAGTCCGGTGGCCAGGGACAGGCCGCCTCGAGCGGCAGCATCGGCCTCGGCTTCGCGCTGCCCGCGAACTACGCCGTCCAGATCGCCGCGCAGCTCGCGGCCGGGCAGACGCCGTCGCACGGCGCGCTGGGGGCGACGGTGCGCAACGCGGCGACCGTCGCGACGAGCAGCCAGAGCATCGTGGGCGCCTACGTCGACAGCGTCGTGGAGAACGGCGCCGCCTCGATCGCGGGCCTCAGCAGGGGAGACATCGTCACGTACATCGGCACGGTCCCCGTGTCGAACGCCAACGACCTCATCGCGCACGTCCGCGTCTACGAGGCAGGGGAGGTGGCCACGCTCACCGTCGTCCGCCAGGGCGAGGTGATCGAGGTCGAGGTGTCCCTCGACGCAGCGGCCTAGGCGGACTCCCTAGGAGACCCCGTCGGTCTCCTTGCCCTTGCCCCGCGTGAGCGCGAGGGGCACCCGGAAGAAGCTGAACGGCCCGCGCGTCAGCGCCTTGTGGTCGTCGCCGTCGTCCGGCTTGGAGCTGGCGAACTGCGGGTGCAGCTCGATGGGGAAGCTCGCGGGGGCCACACCGAACGCCTCGCGGGACGTGCGCACGACCTCGTTGCTGAGTATCCGGTTGCCGGCACCCCCGATGACGGCGCCGATACCGAACGGCACGAGCCGCCCGACCGTGCTCGCCGACTGGCGAACGACGAAGCGCTTGAGGAACATCGACTGGATGCGCCCGGACAGCTCGCCGACCATCGCCCGCGGGAGCCGCTTCGTCACGATCTCGCCCCAGAACACCTGCTTCGCCGGGCCCTTGCCGAAGGCCTGACCCGCGAACTGCTGGATGAGGTTCTTGCTGGCCTTGCCGAGCATGAGGGACTGGATGAGGGTCCGCGCGCGCACGGGGTCGGAGATGGGGAGCCCGTGGATCTCGGCGACCGCCTGGCCGAACAGGGAGGTCATCTCGAGGAAGCCGGCGGTCTCGACACCCGTCACGGCGAGGGATGCCGCCGTGCCGACGCCCGGCACCATCGCGGCGGCGCCAGCTGCGCCCCCGCTCACGGTCGTCGCGTTGAGGTACTGCTGCTCGATCTTCTTGATGAGCTCGCTCGGGGTCGCATCCGGGTACTTTCCGCGGAGGATGCGGATCTGCCGCAGCACGATCGGGCGCTGGATGGCCATGAGTCGGTCGAGCCAGATCTTGTCCTGCTCTCCGGCTGCCGCAGCCTGCTGCTCGTCGCGCGGCGGCAACGGGGCGTAGTTCGCCGCGTCTGCACCTTCGTTGACGCGCGGAGTGCTGGAATCTGACACTGGACCTCCTCGTGATGGCACGGCCGAGCGCGGAGCGCATGGCGACGCGAGCAGTGTATGAGGACACGCCTGGGGGGAGCTTGGAGTCGCAGGGGCGGCGTGGCACGCCGGATCGTTGGTACGGTTGAGCGATGTCTTCGAAGAGCTCAGACGTCGGCGATGGCGCCGCCGACGATGTGAACGAGAGTGCTGCCAGCCCAGACGTACCGGAGGGCGACGCGAGTCGACCCCAGGCGATCATGGTCGAGGCGATCGTCGTCGACGACAGCGTGACCGCTTCATCGCTCGCAGAGGAGGAGGCCGCGGCGCAGGAGTCCGGCCTTCCCGCTGCCGTCAGGAACCCGGTGCTGGGTGCCGCGACGGCAGAGGGTCTCTCGACGATGACCCCCGTCACGCGTGTCACCGAGGCGCCCGAGCGTGAACTCGGCGACACCGTGCTGTCCGTCACCGGCCTCACGAAGCGCTTCGGCGCGGACGTCGCCGTCAACGACGTCACCTTCGAGGTCCGTCGTGGCTCCTTCACGGGCATCGTCGGACCGAACGGCGCCGGCAAGACGACGACCCTGTCGATGGCGACGGGGCTGCTCAAGCCGACGAGCGGCACCGTCGAGGTGCTCGGCCTCGACGTGTGGAAGAACCCGAAGGCCGCGCATCCCCACATCGGCATCCTCCCGGACCGGCTGCGTCTCTTCGACCAGCTCACGGGCGGACAGCTCCTCTACTACTCGGGACTCCTGCGCGGCCTCTCGCCCGCGGATTCGCGGTCGCGAACCGAGTCGCTCGTGCACGCCTTCGAGCTCGAGTCGGCCGCCAACCGCCTCGTCGTCGACTACTCGGCGGGCATGACGAAGAAGATCTCGCTCGCCGCCGCTCTCATCCACTCGCCGGAGCTGCTGGTGCTCGACGAGCCGTTCGACACGATCGACCCGGTGTCGGCGGGGCAGCTCATCGACATCCTGCTCGAGTACGTGCAGCGCGGGGGAACGGTGCTGCTCTCGAGCCACAGCATGGACCTCGTGCAGCGCGTCTGCGACCACGTCGCCGTGATCGTTCGTGGCGAGCTCCTCGCTTCCGGCACGGTGAGCGAAGTGCGCGGCAACATCACACTCGAAGAACGCTTCCGCGACCTCGTGCGCGGCACGCCACAGATGGAGGGGCTCGATTGGCTGGACATCTCCTTCAACTGAAGCTGCAGTCGATCCGCAACGGCGCTCGGCGCGACTCGCAGCATCGGGGGGCATGGATCGGCACGCTCCTGCTGTCGATCCTCGCCGCCGTCTTCGCCCTGTTCGCGGTCCTGTCGCTGCTTGACTCCGACATCGAGGCGAAACGCGAGGGGGCCATCATCGCTGGCTCGCTCGTGACCGTCGCGACCGGGCTCGTGAGCGTCTTCGTGACGCCGATCGCCGCGATCGATCCGCGCTCGCTCGCCGTCATGGGCTTCTCGCCCCGGCGGTCGGCCTGGCTGGCGCTCGGCACGGCGTTCGTCAGCGTGCCGTCGTTCGCGATCACGATCGTCCTGCTGGCAGGGCTCCTGCTCTGGACCGGCGACTCGACAGGCCTGCTCGTCGCCATCGTCGGCGCCGCGCTGGTCCTCGCGACGCTCGTCGTGCTGTCGCGCCTCGCTGGCCTCGTCGGTGAGGACCTGCGGGCCAGGCGGCTCGTGAGCGACGCCCGCGCAGCGCTTGTCCTCGTGCTCCTGCTCCTCGCGTCGCCCATCGTGTTCGTCGCGGTGTCCGTCGACTGGCAGCTGGGTGAGCACGAAGCCGTCAGCGCCGCGCTCGAGGTGCTCTCGCTCTCTCCCATCGCGGCCCCGTGGGCGGCAGCGGCGAGTGCGACAGGCGGAGACCTGCAGCTCGCCTTCGGGCAGCTCGGCATCGGTGCGGTCACGCTCGTCGTGCTGCTCGTGCTCTGGCAGGTCGTCGCCGGCCGAGTCGCCTCCGCTGCGCTCGGCGGCGACGAGACCGAGCTCGTCGATCTCGGCGCGTTCGGCGCCTTCGGCCGCTCGCCTGCGCTTGTCGTTGCGGCGCGGACGGTCACGTACTGGATGCGCGATCCGCGGTACGTCGTCGTCAACGTGTCGATCATCCTCATCCCGCTGCTCGCCCTGATCCCGCTGGCGGTCGTCGGCGTCGAGGCGCGGCACCTGGCGCTGCTTCCCTTGCCGCTGCTGGCGTTCTTCATCGGGTGGACCCTCCACAACGACCTCGCCTTCGACGGCTCTGCGGTGTGGATGCACGTGACGAGCGGCATGTCCGGGCTCTCCGACCGCTTCGGTCGCGCCCTCCCGACGCTCGTCTTCGGCACGGTGGTCGTCGTTCTCGGCGCACTCGTGACCTGGCTCATCGTGGGCGAGTGGGGCACGATCCTCGCCCTCGTCGGCCTGTCGCTCGGCCTGCTCTTCGCGGCGACGGGCTTCTCGAGCATCGGCAGCGTGCTGCACCCGTATCCGGTGGCGCGACCGGGCGACTCGCCGTTCAGCCAGCCCGTGCGGTCTTGGGGATCCGGCGTGTTCTGGCACCCCACGACCGGCTTCATCGCGATCCTCCTCATGGGCCCTTCCGTCTACGCGGGCCTCGTCGCCCTCAACGGCGGCGAGTCCTGGTGGAACTTCATCGCCCTCGGCTGGGGGGTCGTGGTGGGGCTCATCGTCCTCGTCGTGGGCTTGAACGCGGGCGCCAGGCAGTTCGAGCGCCGCTCCAGCGAGATCATGGCGTTCGCGCAGAGCGCGTAGCCATCCGGTAGGGCCCGCGGTTTGCGTTCTAAGATGATCGGCATGACGTTCTCCAGCACCCCAACGGGCCCCGGCGGGCCAGACGAGACCGGCGGCGGCACGGCGATCCTGGATCGCGAGCTCGAGCAGCTCCTCAACGAGGAGCAGACCGACGACCCGGGCGATCACGACAAGTTCTCGCACTACGTGCGCAAGGAGAAGATCCTCGAGTCGGCGGTGACGGGCAAGCCTGTGCGCGCGCTGTGCGGCAAGAAGTGGCTGCCGAACAGCAACCCCGACCGCTTCCCCGTCTGCCCGAACTGCAAGGCGGTGTACGACAAGATGAAGGGCTGAGCCGCGCATCCACCGGATGCACGAGGCTCACCCGCACGCGCGACGGCCGCGAACCCGAGATGGGTTCGCGGCCGTTGTGCTGTCCGGCGTCGAGGTGCCGGGTGGGGCTGTCAGACCCAGACGGTCTCGCGGCCGTCCTGCTCGACGAAGACCGTCGGGAGGGCGGCCTCGCCCGCGTGGAGGCGGAGCGCGCCGATCGGCAGCTCGTCGATGGCGGTGCGGTGGTGCTCTCGGGCGCTCTGCACGCCAGCCTGGCCCGTGTACTCCTCGTTGATGACACCGTCGACGACGAGGTCGACGAGCAGCGAGCGGTCGCTCTTGTCGGAGACGGGGGGAGCGCCGATGCCGACGACCTCGGCCTCGGCGATCCCGTGCTCGTCGCGGCGGCGGACGGGGAACTTCTCGCCGCCCACGCTGACCTTGCCCGTGGAACGCTTGGCGACCGACACCCACTCGCCGTCCTCGCCGCGTCGGGCGACGAGCTTGTAGACCATGCCGGAGGCGACGGAGCCCGAGCCAGTGACGACGCTCGTGCCGACGCCGAACGAGTCGACGGGGCTCGCACCGAGTCCCGCGATGGCGAACTCATCGAGGTCGTTCGTGACCGTGATGCTGGTCGCGGTGTTGCCGAGCTCGTCGAGCTGCGCGCGCACCTCCGCGACGAGCGTCGGCAGGTCGCCGGAGTCGAGGCGCACGCCGCCCAGCTCTCGGCCGGCGACCTCGACCGCGAGGCGCACGCCCTCGCGAACGTCGTACGTGTCGACGAGCAGCGTCGTGCCGGCACCGAGGGTGGCGACCTGCGAGGCGAACGCCTCGCGCTCGGAGTCGTGCAGCAGGGTGAACGAGTGCGCGGCGGTTCCCATCGTCGGCACACCCCAGCTGCGTCCGGCCTCCAGGTTGCTCGTGGCCTTGAATCCGGCGATGTAGGCGGCGCGGGCCGCCGCGACCGCCGAGCGCTCACCGGTGCGGCGCGAGCCCATCTCGGCGAGCGGACGGCCCCGGGCGACGGAGACCATGCGCGCGGCGGCGGAGGCGACCGCGCAGTCGTAGTTGTAGATGCTCAGCAGGAGCGTCTCGAGGATGACGCCCTCGGCGAAGGTCGAGCGAACCTCGAGGATGGGGGAGCCGGGGAAGTAGATCTCGCCCTCACGGTAGCCGCGGATGGTGCCAGAGAAGCGGTAGTCCGCGAGCCAGTCGAGGGTCTTGGGGGAGACGATCGAGTGCTCGCGGAGGTGCGCCAGCTCGGCGTCCCCGAAGCGGAAGTCGCGCAGCAGCTCGAGCGCGCGCCCGACCCCCGCCACGACTCCGTAGCGGCGCCCGCTCGGCAGGCGCCTCCCGAAGAGCTCGAAGACGCTGTCACGATCGGCGGTGCCGGCGTTGACCGCGGCATCGATCATCGTGAACTCGTACTGGTCGGTGAGGAAGCCGGTAGACGGCCGTTCGGAAGTCACCGCCCCAGCCTAGGCGCAGCCGCGGGGCGCGCAAGGGTGCTCGGCGTGCGCATCCGCCCCAACTGATGCCTGGGAGTAGACTCGGCACTCATGAGCGAGGCACCGATCGGCGTATTTGACTCTGGTGTCGGCGGGCTGACGGTCGCGAGGGAGATCCGGGCGCAGCTGCCGGGGGAGTCGCTCCTCTACGTCGGAGACACCGAGCACACGCCGTATGGCCCGAAGCCGATCGCCGACGTCAGGCGTCTGTCGCTCGCGGTCCTCGACGAGCTCGTCGAGCAGGACGTCAAGATGCTCGTCATCGCCTGCAACACCGCGTCTGCCGCGGTGCTGCGGGATGCGCGTGAACGCTACGACGTGCCGGTCGTGGAGGTCATCGCGCCGGCCGTGCGAGCTGCCGTGAGCGCGACGCACAACAACCGCATCGGGGTGCTCTGCACCGAGGCGACCCTCTCGTCACGTGCGTACGACGACGCTTTCGCGGCGGCCCCCCACCTCGAGATCTTCTCGCAGGCCTGCCCGCTGTTCGTGGAGTACGTGGAGCGAGGCGACACGACGAGCCCAGAGCTGGTGCAGCACGCCGAGGAGTATCTGGCGCCCATCAAGGCGGCCGGCGTCGACACCGTCGTCCTCGGATGCACGCACTATCCGTTCCTGAAGGGCGTGCTCGGCTACGTGCTCGGCCCGGACGTCCGCCTCGTCTCGAGCGACGTGGAGACGGCGCAGGACGTGTACCGCGTGCTCGCCTCGAACGGCCTCCTCAACGCCAGCGGGCGAGCCCCGCAGTACTCCTACCGGGCGACGGGCGAGAACACGGAGGCGTTCGTGAACCTCGCCGGTCGCTTCCTCGGCCCCGACGTGCGCCACGTGGAGCGACTCATGACGGAGGCCATCAACCTGCCGCCGTCGATGCGCCGCCCCTGACGCGCCGCGCCCCGATTTCCAGCACCGCATCCGACCCCTTGGAGGGACCAATGACCGAAGCACGCGCAGACGGCCGCACCCACGACCAGCTTCGCCCCGTGACGATCGAGAAGGGCTGGAGCGAGCAGGCCGAGGGCTCTGCCCTCATCTCGTTCGGGAAGACGAAGGTGCTGTGCACCGCCTCGTTCACACCCGGCGTGCCACGCTGGCTCAAGGGGCAGGGCAAGGGCTGGGTCACGGCCGAGTACGCGATGCTCCCGCGCGCCACGAACGACCGCAACAGCCGTGAGTCCGTGAAGGGCAAGATCGGCGGGCGCACGCACGAGATCTCCCGCCTTGTCGGCCGCTCGCTGCGCGCGGCCGTCGACATGTCGGCGCTCGGCGAGAACACGATCGTCATCGACTGCGACGTGCTGCAGGCCGACGGCGGCACGCGCACCGCCGCGATCACGGGCGCCTACGTGGCGCTGGCCCAGTCGATCGAGTGGGCGAAGGCCAACAAGCACGTGCCGGCGAAGGCGAACGTGTTGACGCGCTCGGTTGCCGCGATCTCGGTGGGCATCGTCGACGGCGTCCCGCTGCTCGACCTGGCCTACGTCGAGGACGTCCGCGCCGGCACGGACATGAACGTCGTCGCGACGGGCGACGGCAAGCTCATCGAGGTGCAGGGCACCGCCGAGGGCGCGCCGTTCGACCGCGAGGAGCTCGACCGTCTCCTCGATATCGCCCTCGCGGGCACGGCGACGCTCACGGAGCTGCAGAACGAGGCGCTCAAGGCATGAGCGAGCCGGTCCGGGTTGTCCTCGCCTCCCACAACGCGCACAAGCTGATCGAGCTGCGACGCATCCTGGGCGCGCAGCTCGACGGCATCGAGCTCGTCGCCTACGACGGCCCCGAGCCGCGCGAGACCGGTCTCAGCTTCGAGAGCAACGCGCTCCTCAAGGCACGCGCCGCGGCAGAGCACACGGGGCTCCCGGCGCTGGCCGACGATTCGGGCATCTCGGTGGACGTGCTCGGCGGCTCGCCCGGCATCTTCTCCGCCCGCTGGTCGGGGCCCGCGAAGGACGCGAAGGAGAACCTCGAGCTGCTGCTGTGGCAGCTGAGCGACGTGTCGCATCCGAACCGCGCGGCGCAGTTCGTCGCGGCGGCGGCGCTGGTCGTGCCGGCGTCTGCCTCGGCGACGGGCGAGGAGCTGGGCGAGGCCGTGCTCGGCGTGTGGCCCGGCCGCATCCTCGAGCAGCGGAGCGGGGACCACGGTTTCGGCTATGACCCCATCTTCCAGCCCGACGGTGCCGAAGGCTCAGCCGCTGACCTCACGGACGCCGAGAAGGACGCCTCGAGCCACCGCCGCCGCGCGTTCGACGCGCTCGCGCCGAAGCTGCGCGCGGCCCTCGGCCTGTAGCCCCGCGAACAGCTTCGGGATGGGTTTCTCGCTTGCGGATGGAAAGCAACCCATCCGGAAGCGTGAAAGCCATCCCGGGGCTGAGTTTTTCGCGTCCCGGGTCCATCACGCGACCGCGTCCGCGTGCCCGGCTCGCGCGTGCATCACGCGCTGAGCTCCCCGCCGACGGCCGTGGTCTTTCCGCCCAGCGAACGGCTTCGGGATGGGTTCCTCGCTTCCGGATGGAAAGCAACCCATCCGGAAGCGTGAAAGCCATCCCGGGGCTGAGGAGCGGGCGCGAGACTTCGCGTGCGGAGCCCCGAGCCGACCGCGTTAGAGGAGTGAGCTGGCCTCGGTGAGCACGCCGCGCAGTGTCTGCTCGATCTCGTCGAATTCTGCCTGCCCGATGGTGAGGGGCGGGGCGAGCTGGATGACGGGGTCGCCTCGGTCGTCGGCACGGCAGTAGAGGCCCGCGTCGAAGAGTGCCTTGGAGAGGAAGCCGCGCAGGAGGCGCTCGGATTCCTCGTCGTTGAAGGTCTCTCGGGTGTCCTTGTCCTTGACGAGCTCGATGCCGAAGAAGTACCCGTCGCCGCGGACGTCGCCGACGATGGGGATGTCGAGGAGTTTCTCGAGAGCCGCGCGGAAGTGCGGCGAGTTCTCCTTGACGTTCTGCGTCAGGCGTTCTTCCTCGAAGATGTTCAGGTTCTCGAGGGCGACGGCTGCGGAGACGGGGTGCCCGCCGAAGGTGTAGCCGTGCGAGAACGACGTCTGGCCGTGCTTGAACGGCTCGTAGATGCGGTCGCTCACGATGGTGGCGCCAATCGGGGAGTAGCCGCTGGTCATGCCCTTGGCGCAGGTGATCATGTCGGGCTGGATGTCGTACGTGGTGGATGCGAACATGTCGCCGATGCGGCCGAATCCGGTGATCACCTCGTCGGCGACGAGCAGCACGTCGTACTTGGTGCAGATCTCGCGCACGCGCTGGAAGTAGCCGGGGGGAGGCGTGAAGCAGCCGCCGGAGTTCTGGACTGGCTCGAGGAACACCGCCGCGACGGTCTCTGGTCCTTCGAAGAGGATCATCTCCTCGACGCGGTTCGCGGCCCACTGGCCGAACTCGACGAGGTTGTCGCCGTGCTCGGGCGCACGGTAGAAGTTCGTGTTCGGCACGCGGAAGCCGCCGGGGGTGAGCGGTTCGAACATCGCCTTCATCGCGGGGATGCCCGTGATGGCGAGGGCGCCCTGCGGCGTGCCGTGGTACGCCACCGAGCGGGAGATGACCTTGTGCTTGGTGGGCTGTCCCTGCAGCTTCCAGTAGTACTTGGCGAGCTTGAAGGCGGTCTCGACGGCTTCGCCGCCGCCCGTGGAGAAGAACACGCGGTTGAGGTCGCCTGGCGCGTAGTCGGCGAGGCGGTCGGCGAGTTCGATGGCGTTCGGGTGGGCGTACGACCAGATGGGGAAGAACGCGAGCTCCGCGGCCTGCTTGGCGGCGGTCTCGGCGAGGCGCTGGCGGCCGTGGCCAGCGTTGACGACGAAGAGGCCGGAGAGGCCGTCGAAGTACTTGTTGCCCTTCGAATCCCAGATGTGGTGCCCGTCGCCCTTGACGATGATCGGCACCCCGGCGCCGTCTTCCATCACGGACTGGCGCGAGAAGTGCATCCAGAGGTGATCTTTGGCTTTCTGCTGCAGGTCTGCTTCGTTGAATTCGGTCATCGTCGATGCTCCTTCTCAGTGCTGATACTGGAACCGTACCCGTTGGTCGGGAGCGCCGGAACAGACAGACTGTCGAGTCGGAGGAGCTTCAAGCGCCTGAGTCGCTCTCGCACGCAGGCGGGCAGCTGGACGCAGGGAACCAAGAACAAGGACAGTGCGGAAGGCGGGACTTGAACCCGCACGCTCGAAAGCACAGGAACCTAAATCCTGCGTGTCTGCCAATTTCACCACTCCCGCAAGCACGAGCGAACCCGTGTGCTGAGGCCAGTCTATGGCGGTGCTCCAGCGCCGAGAAGCCGCGACGCGCAAGGCCTGTGGATAACTCCTGCGGCGTTTTCGAGTCTTGGGCATGCTGTCGCCGTGAGCATCGCGGTAAGCACTATCACTGACCGAATCCGTCGTCGTGTCCTGTTGGAGGGCATCGACCTCGGGGGCGATCGCGCGCGGGCCGCCGACATCGCGCGCGAGGAGGTGCGGGGGTACGCGGAGGAAGCGCTGGGCTCGTCGCTGCCGTTGGTCCACGATGAGGAGTCCACGACGCGTGAGGTGCTGGCCCGGGTGACCGGCTTCGGTGCGCTTCAGCCCTACCTCGATGATCCGGAGATCGAGGAGATCTGGATCAACGCACCCAGCCGGGTCTTCGTTGCTCGCGGCGGCGTGCCCGAGCTCACGTCCACGATTGTCCCGGAGACTGACCTGCGCGATCTCATCGAGCGGATGCTCCAGTCGAGCGGCAGGCGAGTCGACCTGTCCTCGCCGTTCGTGGATGCCTCGCTCCCGAACGGCGAGCGGCTGCACGTGGCCGTCCCCGAGGTGACCAGGCGCTACCCGTCCGTGAATATCCGCAAGTTCTCGCGCCGCATCCGAGACCTCTCCCACCTCGTCGAGCGGGAGGCGCTGACCGCGCAGGCGGCGGAGTTCTTGCAGCTCGCGGTCCTCGCTGGCTGCAACATCCTCGTCTCGGGCGCGACCCACACCGGCAAGACCACCATGATCAACGCGCTCCTCTCCTCGGTGCGCAGCGAAGAACGCATCGTCACCGTCGAGGAGACCTTCGAACTCGAGCTCGTCGCCCGCGACGTCGTCGCGCTGCAATGCCGACAGGCGAGCCTCGAGGGCACCGGTGAGATCACGTTGCGCCGCCTCATCAAGGAAGCCCTGCGCATGAGACCCGACTGGCTCGTGGTCGGCGAAGTGCGGGAAGCGGAGAGCCTCGACCTCCTGATCGCCCTCAACAGCGGAATGCCCGGAATCTCCAGCATCCACGCGAACACCGCGAGGGATGCGCTCGTCAAGCTCTCCACGTTGCCGCTCCTCGCGGGACGCAACATCGACAGCGCGTTCGTGGTGCCCACCGTTGCCAGCTGCATCGACCTCGTCGTGCACCTCGAGATGACCGCATCCGGAACACGACACGTGGGGGAGATCCTCGCCCCGACCGGAACGGTGACCGGTCAGGTCATCGAGGCGGCCACCCTCTTCAACCGTGGACGCGCGCAACTCGAATCGACCGGATCCCCTCCGCCGCGAACCGCGAAGTTCGAGGCGCACGGCTTGGATGCTGCGCGTGTCCTTCGGCGGTCCCTGTGACCGTTCTGCTGGCGCTGGTGATGGGGGCGGGAGTCTCCATCATCGTGAGCGCGAGGCTGTGGCCGCAGAGCAGCGAGCGACGCGACCGGCGCCTGTCCAAGGTTGCCGACTTCGAGGCAGATCTCAGGCGGGCCGGGTTCGAGCGGGTGCCCATCGGCGTGTTCGCGGGTGCTGCCTTCGCGCTCGGGCTCGCGTTGGGTGCCGTGGCGCTCGCTCTCACGGGGGTGGTCGCTGTCGCCCTCATCGCTCTCGTCGGTGGCTCGGCGGCTCCGGTCACGATCGTGCGGGTGCGGTCCGTGCAGCGGCGAAACCGGAACCGGCTCGTGTGGCCGGACGTGGTCGATCACCTGGTGGCGTCCATCCGTTCCGGGGTGGCCCTGCCCGAGGGGGTCGCGGGGCTGGCTGAATCGGGGCCGGTGGTGCTGCGGGAGGACTTCGCCGCCTATACCCGCCAGTACCGCCTGACGGGCAGCTTCCGGGTGGCTCTCGACGAGCTGAAGGAGCGGCTCGCCGACCCGACCGCAGACCGCATCCTCGAGACGCTTCGCATGTCCAGAGACGTCGGCGGATCGGAGCTCCCCACGGTGCTCAAGAGCCTCGGCAGCTACCTGCGAGAAGAGCAGGCCGTGCGCCACGAAGTCGAGGCCAAGCAGTCCTGGGTCATGAACGCCGCCAAGCTCGGCTCGGCCGCACCCTGGATCGTCCTGCTCATGCTGGGAACCAGGCCCGAGGCGGCGAGCGCCTTCAACAGCCTCGAGGGCGCGATCGTGATCCTCATCGGCCTGGGCGTGACCGTGGCCGCCTACCTGCTCATGCTCCGCATCGCGAAACTCAAAGACGACCGCAGGTGGTTCGCATGAACGAGACACTCGGCTGGGCCGTGCTCTGCGGGCTTGGCCTCGGAATCGGCCTCTGGACGTTGCTCGCCGCCGTCCCGCGCCTCTCCAAGCCGAACCTCGCGGAGCGTCTCGCCCCGCACCTCTTGGACATCTCGGCGGCGGCGCGAGCCGACGTGCAGAAGACCGCGAGCGACCCGCTCCCTATCCTCGGAACGCTCGCCGCCCCATTCGCCGCGAGAGGCAGAGCCCTCCTCGATGAAGTGCTCGGCGGCAGCGACCGCATCACCGCGCAGCTGCGCCAATCGGGCTCCACGACCAGGCTCGAACGGTTCCGAGCCGAACAGCTCACCTGGGGACTCGTTGCGGCTGGCCTGGGCCTGAGCGTCGGCCTCTTGCTCGGCGCGACCCGCGGAATCCCGGTCCTCGCCCAGATCCTCCTGCCTCTCCTCCTCGGCTGTGTCGGCATCTTCCTCCGCGACCGGGCCCTCGGCCGCGCCGCGCAGCGCCGTCACCGACGCATCGCCAGCGAGTTCCCCACCGTCGTCGAGTTCCTCTCCCTCAGCCTCTCGGCAGGTGAGGGCATCTTCGACAGCATGAAGCGCGTCGCCAGCGTGAGCACCGGCGAGCTCGCGAAGGAGTTCGCGCGAGTCGTCCACCACGTCAACACCGGCGTCTCGCTGTCCGATGCGCTCCACGAGATGACCAGGGGCGTCCGCTACCTGCCGCTCGACCGCTGCGTCGAGCACATGATCTCCGCACTCGAACGTGGAGCGCCGCTCGTCGAAGTGCTCCGCGCGCAAGCGAGCGACGCACGGGAACTCGGCAAACGCGACCTCCTGGAATCCGCTGGCCGGAAGGAAGTGCAGATGCTCGTTCCGCTCATCTTCCTCATCCTCCCCACGACCATCCTGTTCGCCCTCTACCCCGCCGTCTTCGTGCTCCGCACGAGCTTCTGACCGCCACCCGAAAGGCACACCATGCAGTTCCTGCACGCACTCCGAAACCGAGCCAGCTCCGAACGCGGCGACGTCCCCGGTTGGGTCCTCATCACGATAGTGATTGTGGTCTAAACCCTCGTCGCGGCGTCCTTGTGAGGATCTCGCGAAACTTGAGCCTCTGCGTGTCAGGAATCAGTGCGCGGGATGATCGTAATGCTTGCCTGCGGTCGGCCGGGTCCGATGAGGACGTGGTCGATGACCGACGCAAGGAGCTCGCGCTTCTCGCGGGGCCCGAGATCGTCCCACCGTTCGAGGAGGGCAGGCAGGATCGTCACCGGCGCTTTCCGTGCTCGGACTCCCACGGTGCGGAGTTCTCGTTCGAGTCCCGCTCGCTCACTTTCTATGCGGTCTCGGGCGCGCTCGAAGGCATCTTGCGGAATGCCGTCGAGGAGGCGATCGACGAGGGTGTCCATTCGGATGTCAAGCCGCGCGAGATCTGCGCGGATTCGTGATGTTGGGTCGGCGACTGGGCGGACTGCTGGGCCTTGGCTGAGGCTCGCGGCTGTGGCTTGTCGCACCCACTGGTCATTTTGTTCGATGAGCCATGCGTGGACTTCGGCCTCGACGAGCGGGCCGCTGACGTAACCGCCCTCATGGGTGCGTCGTTCCTTCGCGGCGGCGCATCGGTAGCGGGGCCTGTTGTTGGTTTCTCGCGAGCCGTGCATGCGTGAGCCGCAGACGCATCGCACGAGCCCTGACAGGGCGTAGGTGGATCGCTCACCGCCGCCGTGGCCTCTCCTGCGCTCGCGCGCTTCGAGGTACTGCTGCCACTGCTCTTCCGTGATGAGAGCCTCGTGGGCACCCTTCAGGAGCTCTTCGTGTCGGGTGAAGTATCCGGCGGCGAAGCCGCTGTCGAGGACTCGTCGGAGTGTGGTCTGTGACCAGGCATTGCCGCGGAGGGTGCGGGTTGGTCCGGCTTGGAGCCACTCGATGAGCGAGTAGAGCGATTCGCCGGAGTTGTAGCGGCGGTAGGTCTCGGCGAGGATCGGCCCCTCGATCGGGTGTGGGGTGAACCCCGTCTCGCGGGAGGATTCGTAGCCGAAGCGACGCTTGCCGTTGGCGGGTACTCCCATGGCGACTCGCCGGGCGTGAGCCTCTTTCCATCCTTCGCCGATGCGTTCGGATTCGAAGGCGGCGAGTTCGGTCATGACCCCGCGGGCGAATCGTCCGGCGGCGGATGGGTCGTTGGGTTCGGTGGCGGACTCGATGCGTCCGCCGGCCATGTCGCATCGGTCGGCGGCGACGGCCCAGTCGAGGCGAGAGCGTGAGAGTCGGGACCAGCGCCAGAGCACGATGACGTCCGCTTCGCGTGTCTCAATAAGGCTCATGACGCGCTGTACGGCGGGGCGTTTCCATGTGCGTCCTGAGATGCCGGGGTCGGCTTCGACGGCGACGACATCGTATCCGTGCTTGCTGCAGTAAGCGCGCGCGGCGGACTCTTGCACCTCGAGGCTGATGGATTCTTCGCGGTGCGTGGATTGGCGCAGGTAGAGGACGGCACGAGGTTGCGCGGTCGCAGAAGAGACCGCCTTGAGGTGGCGGGAGGTCATCGGTGTTCCTTGCTATGCGGCGAGCTTGCGTTCAGCAGCTCGGTAGTTCGCGGGGTTGCGCATCCATGCGCGGAGGACGTCAGGTGTGACGTTGAGTTCGTCGCACCAATACTCGGGGTTCTCGGGCCAGATCCGCGCGCACCGGGCGACGGCGTCGGCGTCGAGCAGCACTGATGCTGCCCAAGCGTCGGCTTGTGCCTCTTGCGTCGGATCGTCACGGCACTCGTGGCCGTGCACGGCGTGTCCGAGTTCGTGACCGAGGACGCTTGGGACTTCTCTCTGCTCGAGGCTGAGGTTGAGGGCGATCTTCCGTGAGTGCGGATACCAGCGGCCGGCGTCGGGCATATGGCGACGCCACCTGACGAGGATGCCGAGCTGCTCGGCGAGCTGGAAGAGAAGCATGCCCGGATGCTCCCACTGGCCACCGACATTGCTACACGGAGTCGTTGTCGAGCTCGTCCGCACTGGACTTCTTCTTGGCGGCGTATCCCATTGCGTCCTCGGCTTCCCAGTCGTCGACGTCGTCAGCAGCTGCCACGGGGAACGGGGTCACGTTGCCACCCGCTGCACGTTGGAGCTTGCCGGCGAGGAGCACGACGATGTCCTGTTGCGCGTCGGACTTGAGGTGCTGGGGAAGTCGCTCGAACAACGGCACGACTGCTGCGATGAAGCCGCGCGCATCTTCGCCGTACTGGCGCTCGATGTCGCTCACCTGCGCAACATCCAATGCTTCGAGGATGGCACGCAGCTTCTCGGTCTGAGGGGCTGTCTTCCCGAGCTCAAAGGTGCCGAGTGTCTTGCGGCTGATACCGGCCATCTCGGCCAGTGTCTCTTGGCTCATCTTCTGCGCGATGCGGCGCTCTTTCACGGCGGGGCCGAGGTTCGCTCGCTCTTTCGCTGTCATCGTGTCGACGTCCAGGACACCAGAAAGCGATTCTTTCCCATCGGGGCGCGTTGTCATGGGTGTCAGGCTAGCAGAGTTACCCATACCTGACTAGTTCTTGGGTACTTCACCCCGGAAGTTGACCACAACTGTGGGTAACTCTGATACATTCCTACCCATGCAGAACGAAGCGGTTAGAGCAGCAGGGCAGAGCATTCGCGCTGTCCGAGAACTCGCCGGTCTGACGCTTGCGCAAGCCGCTCAGTTGACGGGGCGTGCGCCTGGCTATCTCTCGCAGGTCGAGACCGGCAAGGCGGACAACGTAACGGCGCGGTACGTGGCTAACACGATGGGCGCCCTCAGTGCGTACATCGCGCGACCGGTAGAGCCTGCGCAGCGCGCAGAAGACGCGGCATAGGAAAGGCCCCGCAGTTCCAGCTGCGAGGCCGCGACAGAAGAGGACACCAACCATGTCTCAGTCCATCACCCAACAGACTACCGCGCCGAAGCCTGAGTCGCGCGTGGAGAAGTACGGCATGCCGGGCATAGCGGCGCGGAAGCGGTTCGGTCAGCTTGCGGCTGAGGCGCTCACGCGCCTTGCAGAGCGTGACGAGCTCGCCGAGGCTACGCAGTCTCAGGAGCGTGCAGCGTGAGCGCCGCGGTCCTCTCGCATCCTGAGGAGCTGCAGCTTCGCATCGACTCGGTCGGTGTCGACGAAGCCCTCGGCCTCATCCCGCTGGATGCCCCGCTGTCTCTCGCTGAGCGCATCGAGCGCTTCGGCGTCAACGAGGCGCTCGGTCTGATCCCATTCGAGGCTCAGGCATGAGCGCCCTCGAGGTGTTCGAGTTCGGCGCGCATCGTGTGCGCACGGTCACCGTGGACGGCGAGGTGCTGTTCGTGGCTCGCGACGTCGCGGCGGCGCTTGGATTCATCGACACGGTGAACTCGGTGAAGCAGCACTGCAAGGGGGTGGCGGTTTACCACCCCCTCCAGACGGGAGGCGGCGTACAGGGCGTGCGTGTGCTGACTGAGGCGGACGTGCTGCGTCTGATCGTGTCGAGCCGCCTGCCGAGCGCGCAGCTGTTCGAGCGTTGGGTGTTCGAGGAGGTTCTGCCGAGCATTCGTCGGACGGGGTCGTACTCGGTTCCCGCGTTCGACGTGGCGTCACTCGATGGGATCGCGGCGCTGGCTGCCGCGGCGTCCGCGGCTGTCGAGGAGGCGCGGGCTGCTCGCGCCGAGGTCGCTGTGCTCGCTCCACGGGCGGCGCAGGCGGACACGTTCCGGCAGTCGGAAGGGCTTCGAACGATCGGGGATCTCGCGAACGACTTGAAGGTGCACGTCGCGGCGAACATGCCCGGCCGCAAGGTGCGGCACCAGGACGTGTTCGACCAGGCAGCGCGTCTGGGCCTCATCATCCGGAACGACTCGATCCGCAACAACCAGCCGACGGCTCGCGCGATCGAGGCGGGGTGGGTGAAGCCGCACGCGCACACGTTCGACACGATGACGCGGGGCCCGCAGACGAAGGTCTCGACGCGTCTCACTCCTCGCGGTTACGGCCGACTGTGGGATGGGTGCCTGCAGTGGCTTGGCGAGCACGACGCTCTGGCGGTCGCAGCATGACCGCCGCGACGATCGGCGCCGTCCGGGTTCGTGGTGCTCGGGGTGATTACCGGCCGGCGTCTGCTGGGTGGAAGACGTGCACTCGGTGCGGTGTGGAGTGGCGTGGCTCGCTGTATGCGAAGAGTCGTGAGTGTTCGTCGTGCCGGATTTTTCGGGCTGCGGAGGCGCTCGAGGGCGTCCCGTGCGAGTTCCCGGATTTGGCCGCGCAGACGGCGTATCGCGAGGGCTGCGGTTGTGCTCGGTGTTCGTCGTGGAAGCGGGATTACGAGGATCAGCGCAAACGGAATCTCCGGGCGGCGCGCGAGGGGGTGGCGGCGTGATGTATGTCGATTCTCTGGCGCATGGTTTCTCGATCCTGTTGGCGCTGTTCGTGGTCGCTGTCCTCGTGTTCGCGGTGGCGCAGATTCGTGGGGAGATGCGGCGGCAGCGTGAGCGTGAGCGGCCGGGGATGTACTGGCAGAAGCTGCCGCTGGGTAAGCCGGTGAAGATCGCTCCGTCGAGGTGGATGGTTCGTGTCGCGCCGAATGAGGCGGTCATCGGCCGGACTCCTGAGCAGGCGCTCGAGCTGGCTGAGTTGCCGAAGTGGAGCGAGTCGTGAGGCGGCCGCGGGTCTACAAGTGCGACTTCTGCACCGCCATCGACCATCCGAAGAAATGGCACTACAGGCCGTCGAACGACTTCCCTATTCCGTTCGAGACGTTCGCGGAGGCGATCGCTGCCGCGGTTCTCGATACTCATCTCGTCCTGGAGGCGACAGCATGAACTCTCTCTTGCCTACCAAGGCGCCGCGGCTCGTGGTGGTCGAGTCGCCGTTCGCTGGCGATGTGGCGGCGAACATCGACTATGCGCGTGCTGCGGTGCGCGATTCGCTGATGCGGGGTGAGGCGCCGATCGCGTCGCACCTGTTGCACACTCAGCGCGGCATTCTGCGCGACGACGTGCCCGAGGAACGGTCTCTGGGGATCGCGGCGGGGCATGCGTGGATCCCGGCTTCGTCGCTGGTGGCGGTGTACCTCGATCGGGGCATGTCGTCGGGGATGCGCGCTGGCATTCAGGCCGCGCTTGATGCGGGGGTCGAGCTCGACTACCGCTACATCGAGCCTCCGAAGCTGCGGGTGGCGTCATGAGGCCGTACTACGAGAGCGGTCCGGTGACGCTATACCACGGCGCATCCGAGGTCGTCATGAAGAGCTTCGCCGACTCCTCGATCGACGCGATCGTGACCGATCCGCCGTATGAGCTCGGGTTCATGGGCAAGGGGTGGGACTCTTCCGGCATCGCGTACAGCGTGGAGCTGTGGGCGGAGGCGCTGCGGGTGCTCAAGCCGGGCGGGCATCTGCTCGCGTTCGGTGGCTCGCGCACCTGGCACCGCATGGCTGTGGCGATCGAGGATTCAGGGTTCGAGCTGCGGGACTCGATCGCGTGGCTCTACGGCTCGGGCTTCCCGAAGTCGCTCGACGTATCGAAGGCGATCGACAAGCTTGGCGGCGTTGCGCGTCCGGATCACGGAGAGTTCCGCGACGCGTGCCGTGGGCAGATGCGCGAGCTCGGAGTTCGAGTCAAGGATGTGGATGCTGCGCTCGGGAATGTGATGTCGGCGCGGTACTTCACCAACGGTGCTGCCCCGGCTCTGCCGAAGTACCGCGACTACGTCATCCTGCGAGAGCTCCTGCAGCTCGGCGATCGCTTTCAGCACCTGTATGCGGAAGAGGCGGAGCGAGAACCCACGGGAGTGCAGACGAGCCCGAACTGGCGGCCTGCTGGATCGCCAGGTGTCGCGAGCCGGAACGAAATTCGCCGGGATGCCCCGGCATCCGATGCCGCAACGACATGGTCAGGTTGGGGCACGGCGCTCAAACCGGGCTTCGAGCCGGTCGTCGTGGCTCGTAAGCCGCTCGCCGGCACCGTCGCGGCGAACGTGCTGGCGCATGGAACCGGTGGGTTGAACGTCGCTGCATGCCGTGTGGGCTCCGAGGAGCGTACGAACACGGCGGGCGGATCATCGAGCTTGCAGCGCGTCTCGCGCGTGGCCCAGGGGTACAGGGAGACGGTGACGGCCTCGGTTGGTACTGAGTCCGTCGTCGCTGGACGCTGGCCCACGAACGTCGTTCTCGACGAGTCGCAGGCCGAAGCGCTGGATGCGCAGACGGGTGTGCTCACGTCGGGCTCCTGGAACGGCAAGCGGAACACGCCGAAGACGAACGGCATCCTCGGCGACTTCGCGAGCCGCGACGAAAACGCACGAGTCGGCGACAGCGGCGGCGCGTCGCGGTTCTTCCCGACGTTCAAGTACGAGGCCAAGGCCCCGAGCTCAGAGCGTCCGGTGGTCGATGGCGTCGCGCACGCCACGGTGAAGCCGCTGGCGCTCATGCGGTGGCTTGTCCGTCTGGTGACGCCCCCGGGCGGCGTCGTGCTCGACCCGTTCGCGGGCTCCGGGACGACGCTCGAGGCTGCCGTGCTCGAAGGGTTCGAGACGATCGGCATCGAGCTCGGCGCGGAGCATCTGCCGCTGATCCGTCACCGCTTCGCGAAGCCGCTCGCGCAGGGCTTCGACCTCGGGGACATCGCATGAACGCGTACCCGAAGCCCCCGAAGCGTGCGACGGGCGACGTGCCGGCGAAGACGGTGAAGCTCCTCCGGCTGCGCTCGCGGGGGAAGTGCGAGGCCTGTCACATGGCGCCGGCCACGGAGAAGCATCACCGCAAGTACAAGGGCCGCGGTGGCACGCACGACATCCAGAACCTGCTGCACCTGTGCGGTGGCGCAGGTGGCATGTTCGGCGGCAATCACTCGGGCTGCCACGGTCTGGCGCACTCGAGGGATGGCCAGGACCAGGGCCTCTCGGTCGCGTCGTGGGATGACCCGGCGGCCGTGACCTTCAGAGACAACTACGGCGTGGAGTGGGAGCTCTTCGCCGACGGAACGAAGAGGAAGTGGACTGTGGCTGATTCGAAGTCGGAGCCTGTCGTCGCGCCGGGCCCGGGCCTGATCGGTCGATTTGGCGCGTGCGATGAGGTGCGCTGGCGGGTGAACGAGGTCTGGTATCCGGTCGTGCGCTGGCAGGTCGAGTCGGTGACGGTGCGGATGGAGCACGGCGACGAGGTCCTGACGGCCTCCGAGGTGTCGGGAGCTCGGCGCACCGGGTTCGTGGCGGTGTCGACATGACCGGCCTGGCGACGACGTACGTCGCGTGGTGGCCGGAGTCGGGCGTGCTGAAGGTGGGCCGTGCGGTGCCTTCGGGTTCGCGGATCGCGGATCTCGTCGAGCACGGTGCTCGCATCCTTTTCGCGTTCCGTCGGACGCCGGCGGTGTGGGAGCGTGCGGCGCTTGCTGAGCTGCGTCGCGTTTTCGAGCCCGCGTTCGTCGACAACGTCGACGCGTGGGAGTACATGCCTCGCGGTCATGGCTGGTCGGAGTGCGTTCGCGTGTCCGCTGCCCAGATTGGCCGCGCTATCGACTTGATTTTGAAGGGAACGCAGCCTTATGCAGATGCGGAGGCAGAGGACGGTGAAGCCGTCGTTCTTCCGCGATCCGCGCGTGACGGCGGTTCCGATGGGGATGCGGTTCTTCGCGTTGGCGCTGATGGCGTGGGCGGACGATCACGGCCGCGGGGAGGTGTTGCCTCGTCGGATGGTTCGGGAGATGTTGCCGAACGATCCGGTGTCGGCGGAGCGTCTCGAGGAGGTGATGTTGCACCTCGACGAGTCCGGGTTCCTGCTGTTGTACGCGGACGAGGACGGTCGGTCGTTGTTTCAGATCGCCCCGGACTTGCTGGGCACGGTGGATCGGCGGAACCCGTCGTCGTACCCGGAGGTTCCGTTCGCGAGCGGCTTCGCGAATCGTGTCGCGAATCGTGGCTTAGGAGAGCGGGAGCGGGGGCGGGTCGAGTTCGAGGGTGGCGAGCGCGAGAGCGTGAGGCTCCCTCCTCCACCGTTCTGCACGGCTCACCCCGCGGGAACGAAAGACGACTGCAGGCATTGCGGCACCGCTCGACTGGCGAACGCTCACTGGGAGAAGCTGCGCCGCGCTGGCAGGGACAACTCTCACCTGGAGGGGGCGCCTGATGACTTCGATGATGACTTCTCGGACGTCGCGCCGTTCTAAGGGCACTCGGTCGGTGGCCTTCCCGGAGGACATCTGGGGGCGTATCGCGTCAGAGGCGCACGACAGGGGCATCACGGTCCCGGAGGCGGTCGAGGCGGGCGTGAGGACGCTGATCGGTGCGGGTACGGCCCCTCCGATGGTGTTCGTCGTGTCCCCGGACCAGATGACCCACGTCCGTCACATGGTGGCGAACGAATTCACGACCGCCGAAATCGCCGCATGGGTGAAGATCCCAGCGCTCGCGGTTGAGGCCATTCGAAAGGAGCTCGGCTGATGGCTGGGGAAACGATCATCACCGTCGTCGGAAATCTGACGGCGGATCCGGAACTCCGGTACACGGCGAACGGGCTGGCGGTGGCGAATTTCACGATCGCGTCGACGCCGAAGGTCTTCGATCGGCAGTCGAACGAGTGGAAGGACGGTCCCGCGCTGTTCCTCCGGGCGTCGGTGTGGCGTGAGTTCGCTGAGCACGTGGCGTCGTCGCTGTCGAAGGGCTCTCGGGTCATCGCTCAGGGTCGCCTCAAGCAGCGCTCGTATGAGACGAAGGAGGGCGAGAAGCGCACGTCGATCGAGCTGGAGATCGAGGAGATCGGCCCGTCGCTCCGGTACGCCACGGCACAGCTCACGAGGACTACCGGGGGAAGTGGCGGAAAAGATGCCAGCTCATATACCAGCGGCAACTCAGGTGGCCAGTCGAGGGGCTTCGGGGCGCCGAGCTCGGCGCCGGCTGGCAGCCAGCAGCCGCAGACGTGGGCCGATGGCTCAGGGGGGAACGACTTCGATGAACCGCCCTTCTAGCCGCACTGCCGCCGCTCCACACCCGCGCATTTCGACGAAAGCGATCGACTCATGACCCTCACCACCACTGACCTGTTCTGCGGGGCTGGCGGCTCGAGCACCGGAGCCGTTGCCGCCGGCGTCACCGTGCGCATGGCCGCGAACCACTGGAACCTCGCGATCGAGACGCACCAGACGAACCACCCCACCACCGATCACGACTCGGCCGACATCTCGCAGGTTGACCCGCGCCGCTACCCGCGCACCGACATCCTGTGGGCGTCGCCCGAGTGCACGAACCACTCCGTGGCGAAGGGCATCAAGCGGCAGCGCGCTCAGGAGGAGCTCGACGTGTTCGGCGAGAAGCTCCCCGACGAGGCTGCGATCCGCTCCCGCGCCACGATGTGGGACGTGCCTCGCTTCGCCGAGCACCACCGCTACGAGGCGATCATTGTGGAGAACGTCGTCGACGCGTTCCGGTGGATCATGTTTCCCGCCTGGCTGCAGGCGATGGAGCTCCTCGGCTACACGCATCAGATCGTGTGGCTGAACAGCATGCATGCGCAGGGCCTTGGACTCCCTGCCCCGCAGTCCCGCGATCGCATGTACTGCGTGTTCTGGAAGCGCGGCAACCGTGCCCCGCAGCTCGCGAAGTGGACGCGCCCGCTCGCGGTCTGTCAGGAGCACGGCGAGGTGCGCGCTGTGCAGGCGTTCAAGAAGGCCGAAGCGTGGGGCCGTTACCGCGCGCAGTACGTGTACCGGTGCCCGAGGTGTGCTGTCGTCCTCGAACCGGCGTGGCTTCCCGCTGCGTCGATCATCGACTGGTCCATCAAGGGTCAGCGCATTGGCGATCGCAAGCGGCCTCTCGCGGCGAAGACGCGGGCCCGTATCGAGCGGGGCATCGAGAAGCACTGGAAGCCGATCGTCGTCGCTGCGGCGGGGAACACGTACGACTCTGCATCAGGGAAGCCCGGCACCTACCTTCGCGCATGGCCGACTGACGAGCCGTTGCAGACGCAGTCCACGACCGCTCAGCACGGGCTCGCCGTGCCGCCGCTGCTTGTGCGTGGCGAGGGCAACACGACGCCGGCGCGTCCCGCCACCGAGACGTTCGGCGCGTTCACCGCCTCGGGGTCGCAGTTCGTCGCCATGCCGCTTGTCGTCAACCACGTCTCGGGCGCCGACGCGACGCGATCGAGCAGAGCTGATGAGGCGTTGCCGACGCTCGTTGCGGGTGGCCTGCACGCCTCGCTTCTGATCCCCGTCGAAGGGCGATCCGGGAAGGATGCGGCGATCGGAACGGATGCGCTGCGCACTCAGACCACGAGGAACGAGACCGGGCTGCTCGTGCCGCTTCGGAATCACGGCGTCGCCAAGCCCATCGACCGCACCATCGACACGGTGAGTGCCGAAGGCAACCACCATGCGCTCGTCGTCACGAACAACCACTCGAATCGAGCACGCCTCGTTGCCGAGCCGCTACCGACGACCACGACCGCCACCACGACGGCGCTTCTCGACGCCGAGCTCCCGTCCCTCGATGTCGACGACTGCGAGTTCCGGATGCTCGAGCCGGACGAGATCAAGCGCGGCATGGCGTTCCCGGACGAGTACTTGCTCCTGGGCAACAAGCGTGAGCAGGTCAAGCAGTCGGGCAACGCTGTCACACCGCCGGCGGCTCGCGATCTATTCGCGGCCGTCGCCGAATCACTCACGCAAGAACTTGCCGCGGCCTAGCCGCTCTACGAAGGGAATGAAGACATGGTGAAGGTCAAGACGGAGAGTCCCGCGGAGGGCGGCGAGGTTCCGGTAGATGCGTTGCGTGCTCCGCAGGTGTTGGTGACGTTCGAGGAGGACGAGCTTCTGGCGTTGGCGGCTGCCTTGGACGGGAACCGTGCGCCGGGGATGCTTGGCGCCGGGATCGACAAGGTGTCTCGTGCTGCTCTGGATGTCATCCATGGGTCGCGTGCGTCTCGTCGGGCGGTGAGGAAGCCGTGAGCGGTCCGGTGTTGGAGCGGGTGGACCTCGAGGAGCTGTTCGAGGGGTGGTCGGTGGTCATTGGTGAGCCGCCTCATGACGTGGAGGCGTGCGCGTTGCTGGTGGTTCGTCGTCGCGGCGAGATGGTGTTGCGGGCGGCGTCGGGTGATTGGTGGCCGTTCTCGCTGTTCGAGGGGAACTCGGTGTATCGGGTGCATGCTGCGCTGCCGGATGCTCTTGGCTATTACGTGACGGAGGACCCGGATCACGAGGTGATCGAGAGGTCGTCGAAGGTGTGGCGGTCGACGAATGTTGCGGGGACGCCGTTGTCGGATGCTGAGGTGCGGGAGATGGGGGCCCTGGTGCATCACGTGCCGGCGTCGCAGGTCGCGTTCGCGGAGATGCACGCTCGCCACTATCAGGACGCCGCGGCGAGGGCTGAAACGGAACTGTCGGTCGTGCTGGCCGCGTTGGCTGAGGCCCGCGCTGAGGTGGCTCCGGCGCACGCTGCGGGCCGCGCCGAAGCACTGGGCGAGGTGTGGTCGTTCCTCCGCGCTCGCGGGCTGTGGTGGCGTCCTGTGCGTCGTGCTGTGGCTCGGCATTTCGGGCGTTCGCTGGTGGGTGGCGATCGTGCCTGAGCGCATCCAGCGGAAGCGCACGAAGGGCTGGCGCATGCCGGCGGGTGCGGTGTACGTCGGGCGTGGCTCGGGGTGGGGGAACCCCTATCGAGTGATCCTCGTCCGTGCGTCGGGGCCCTTCGATGTGGTGCGTGGTGACGGCGTATTCCTCGCCCAGTCGACGGGTATCGAGACCGCACGGACCATCGCCGTAGAACGCTACCGGCATGCACTCGAGCAGTGCTGGAAGGGATATCCCGCACCCTCGAAGATTCGTGCCGAGCTCGCTGGCCGTGACCTCGCGTGCTGGTGTCCGCTCGATCAGCCGTGCCACGCGGACGTGCTCCTCGAGTTGGCGAACGGCTGATGCGTTCTCGTCCGTATTCGCCGCCTCCGGTGCCTCGTGAGGGGATCCGGGGTTCGTGTCATCGCAACTGCTGCTGGTTGGGGCCTCATGGGCCTGTGGGTGGTTGTGGGAAGGCGGGTCGGTGTCAGTGCCATGTCGAGCCGAAGCCGGAGTCGTTTGCGGTCCGGTATGCGGCATTGCTCGCTGCGTCGAGCACTACTGAGGAAGTCAGCGGCTCGGCCGCTCTACGAAGGGAAAAATCATGAGCAAGTCAACAACGGGTGCCGCGGAGCGTCTGACGGCCGTCGAATGGCTGTCGGTGCGGTCGCATGTGGCCGGGATCGTCAAGGGCGCCAACCCGCGCATGGAGCCGTCGACCTCGGTGCGCATCGCTGAGCGCCTGCTGGCGGAGGGGGTGGTCGACGTCGCGAGCGTCGCCGAGGCTCTGCGCCCGGACAAGTCGAGCGGTGTCGCTGAGCCGTCCCATCCGCTCGGAGAGGGCGACGAAGCAGACAGCCCCGTGCTCGCCGTGGGCGACACTGAGGAGGCCCGTCGTGGCTGAGCAGGAGTCCACACCTTCCGGACCCGTCTTCGAGTATGAGATGCGCGTCGCCTCCGCTGACCGCGAGGGCTACTACATCACGCGCTGGGATCAGGCGACGCCCGTCACGGCGAACGCTGCCACGAAGCAGGACGCCGTCAACAAGGCGTGCGCTCAGATGGGTCCAGCGCGCCCAGGTCGCTACTGGACGGTCAAGGTCGACAAGGTTCGGGAGGTGTCCCGTGGTTGAGATCGAGCACCGAGGCTACTATCGGCGGCGAAATTGCGTAAATATCTGCGCGAGCGTGACCGCAAGCAAGCGCATGACTCGTGACATCTCCAGGAGGAGGACCCAGGCGGTGTCGACAATCGTCGCGACTAAGTTAGCGAGGATCTGCGCAGGACTGATAAGTCCTTCGACGACAAAGACGGCGGTTTCGTGGAGCACGCCGCGTGCTCCACGAAATGCGGTCTCCGTCATCGGCTTGATGACGACCCGCGTCGCGAGGCTCGTCGCGGCCCAGCGGAGCACCACTAGCACGAAGAGGGTCCCGCTCATTAGCCAGAGCGGCTCGGCGCCACTGCCGGTGTCTCCCTTGTTGGAACTGAGGAGGAGGGAGAACTCGGTGATGATCGCGAGCGCAGCGAGCCCGAGGTTGCCGATGAAGCCGAAGATCACGGCGAGTGGTGAGAGCTCGCGGGCGTGGTCTGGGCGCAGCTTCGATTCGAAGAGGAGGGTGAGCATCAGGACGGGGACAATCTGTGCCAGCGTCGCCGCGACGGATGCGCTCATCGATGAGAGGTCAGGTGGCGTCACGTTGCGCAGGCTATCGGGTTATCGGGTCGGCTTCGCTTCTAGGACGGTTGCCTCACATGCAGCGGGGGTGCCACGTGGCTGAGGTTGAGGTAGCGGGTGCGTTCGGTGCTCCTGAGCGGGTCGACTTGGCCCCGGTGCGTCGTGCCCTGCCGCAGGCTCCGGACCTGATGCAGCACCTCGCGCACCTGGTCATCAAGGGCCGCTTCGAGGATGGTCAGCCGGTGGCTCGTGATGTGCAGTCGACGCCTGGTCGGATTGCTCCGATGGATCAGATCGATGCGACGTTCGCGTGGTTGTGGGTGTTGTCGGAGAAGTGGCAGCGTCCGGGGTTGGTGTCGGTGGAGCACATGGTGCGTCGTGCTGATGACGGGAAGGTGTTGGGTCCCCGTGGAGTGAAGGGCACCCCGGACGGTGGCGACGTGCTGAAGGCGTGGGCGTACACGCTGGTGCATCGTGTGGAGGCGCAGTGGGCGGTCATCGAGGTGTCGACGGGGTCGGCGGCGACGTGGGGTCAGCATGAGGCGAGGGAGCTCCTGGAGCATGCTGACGCGCATCTCCTGCGCCCTCTGTCGATGTGGCCTCTCGACGAACGGGCTCCCGTGCCGGCGCGCCCTCGTGAGTGTCCCGTGTGCGGCGAGCAGGACGTGTGGGCAGACCTCAACGCGGTCACCGCCGTCTGCCGCAGCTGCAAGGGGATCGTCGCCCCTGAACGATGGCTCGCGCTCGCGGAGGTGTCGAGGGTGCTCGGTGTCGACGTGACGACGGTGCGTCGTTGGGTGGCTGCTGGTGAGCTTGAGTCGCGTCCGCTGGGCCGTGGCAGGCAGGTGGAGCTCGGTGCTGCTCGTGAGGCGATGGGGCTTGCTGAGGCTCGTATGAAACTCGGCATCGGAAATGGACCCTTGCCCGCCTAAAACAGGTAGGATGCACCTGTGCGATTCGTGACTGAAGAGTCGCGAACTTGAAGCCCCGGACCTGAAGACAGGTCCGGGGCTCGCTCGTTCGACGAGATGTCCGGGGAATTCGAGAACTGTTCTTAATGCAATGATGACCGAAATGTGCGGTCGCTGACGACCGTCAGTCCTTGCGTTGAACGGATGAGAATGGCCTCAAAGACTGTCAGGATCTATCGCGTCGTGCTCATAGACCAACATGGTATCGAGATACCGCCGCCCAAGACCTACTGGGACCGGATCTTCAAACATCACGCACCCAGCGATGGGCTTGCGTACGGGACCCACATCTTCGTCGATGCAGCGGGCATCACGTATGAGGGGCAACTGCGTTTGCCTGCCTCTGTCTCGGATCGTCACGTCTACCTGGGGCGAGGTCGGGATCGTTTGGACTGGCCCGACCGCCGGACAAGAGGCACCGTCGAAATCTCCCCGTTGGCGGACGACGCAGAGACCCAGGCCGTTTTCGAGCCTCTTCGTCTCAAGCCGATCTCAGGCACGGACTTTGTGGCTGTGGTTCGGTCGTACGCAGGTGCGCATCCGACCGCCCTAGAAGCGTGGCTTAACGATGCCTACTCAAAGGTAAAGCCAGGGATCACGACGGTCCTCCGCCCGCATACTAGGACCGATCAGGTCGAGCGTCTGCAAGCAGCCGTGGGCGTAAGTCGAGTGGTCGTCTCCGTCGAAGGCACCGCCTCCGACGGCAATACGATCGAGGCGGCAGCAGCGGAGCTGCAGGAAGAAGTGGGCTACCCCCTGAGGATCGACATCGTCATGAGCATGGGGAACGCCAAGGACGCGAATGCATTCGGCCGGTTGCTCGATCTCGCAAGTGGTTTCGTGAACGGGCGAACGAAGGCCAAGGCGGAAGCCACGTTGCTCGAGATGGACGACGATGGCGAGATCACCCGAGATGTCGTGAACTTCTTCAGCGACAAGGTTGCCTACGCGGTTGAGGTGAAGACCGACGATGTCGGTGATGCCGAGTACCTTAGGGTCCTCGACGAAGCCATCCGTCGTTTCAGAGCAAGTTCGTGACTCAGGAGGTTGCGCCGTGCGTGTGCTGGCCGAGAAGCCGTGGGTTGTCCATCTCATCTTCGCCTTCGCCATCGCCATCGAGTACGCGGTGGTCACGCGACTGGCTCCAGAGGCTTTCGACGGCTGGATAGCTCCTGAACTCAGCGAGACCCGCCTGGCCGTGCAAATGGGAGCGCTAGGAGCAGCTGCGTTGCTCTCCGGCTTTGCCGGGGTGGTTTCTGTGTTTGGGCTCACTGCTGGATCGTTGACATTCGTTCGCTTCCGCTTGAAGGCGGGTGTTCCGCTCAGTAGCAACTGGACAGCTGTCGTGTCTGCGGGAATGCTGGCCATGTTGGTGGCAGGAGCTGCCGCGGTTATTGATGCCGTGTGGGACGCCAAGATCGCTACGTACCTCATGCAGTACTGCGCTCTCCTCTTGATCGAAAACGGTGTTCGCAGCATCTGGCTGATGAGAAAGCTGGTCCGAATCACCACCGTGAGCGACCGCAAATCGTTGTCAGACTCGGAGGGCTAGAGCAGGCAAAGAGAGCACGGTCCGATATACGGTGACCTCTACCAGCGCCTGATCGAAACGAGGAAAGTCATGGACGAGATCGCCAGCGACATCGAAGTTACAGACGCGTTCGCCACCTATTTCACTGAGCGGGCCGAGGCAGGCGTCATGCTTGCCAAGCACGTCGAGCGGGTCACACTCGAAGGGCGAGCCGTGGTGGTCCACCTCAACGAGGCACACAACAACGTGCCGCTCGAGGTGCTGTTACATCTGTCCCCGTTCGACAACCTGGCCACGTTTCCCGGGACTGTGATTGCCTTCAACGACGAACTCGGCGCCCGGCTGCGACCGCGCATCGACGAAGTGCGCGTGCAGCGACAGAACGGCGAAGTCATCGGCAGCATGTCGACGGCAGAGATCTACAAGCGAGGCACGGGCCACGACCTGGCCTGATCGAGGATTTCGTCGAACGACCCTGGACCCCATCGAGGGCTGGGGTCGTTCGCATGTCCGGTGCCTCACCTCCACCTCACCGTGCAACCACAGCTATGGGGTGTGCATCCGGTCACGCGCCCCGGGCACGATAAGAGCGCGATTGCTTCCCGACGCTGGGCGGTGTGGCATGGACGAAGACGACAACGAGTGCATCATCCCCGGCAACAACTAGGAGACACACCGTGACTGCAAGCATCCAGACCACCGCGAGCGCCGACACCGCCGAGCGCCTCGAGGCGTACGCCCGCGAGGTGACCGGGCTGAACCCCGAGGTGGCCGTGCAGGGCCTGGCGTACACCAACACCTTCGCCAGTCACCTGAGCTTCACTGTCACTCTGCCGCTGGACAAGGAGCAGGCGGCTGAGCTGAACAAGTACCTCGGCCTCGGCTAGTCATGCCTTGGGCTGGCAGTACGAGGCGTGCGCGTCTGCCTGCAGACTGGCCTGTCGTCCGTGCCCAGGTGAAGGCCAGGGCGCGCGGGCTGTGCCAGGCTGCGGCGCACGTGGCCGAGTGCGACGGTCGAGGGTCGGACGCGGATCACGTCAGGGCCGGCGACGACCACTCACTCGCGAACCTGCAGTGGTTGTCGGAGCCCTGCCACAAGGCGAAGACAGCGCGTGAGACTGCGGCCCGCAATCGTGAGGCAGCAGCGCTGCGTCGCAGGCCTGCTGAGGGGCATCCAGGCAGGCTAAGATGATGCTCGAGCTCGTCGACGTCGACCCGATCGAGGGTCGCTCCGAACTCGCTCCGCCGGACCCAGGGGGGTACCCCCTCCGGCCACAGTCCGGCAACCGTCGGATAGCAATTCTCGAACTGCATGCGCTTTCTCTGTGTTTTTCAGGCCCCTTCTGAGGGCCTCGAGGATCGATTCTGAGGCGGTTTCACCCCTCTCGCGGGTCTCGAAGTCGCTGGCAGATCCTGTGCTCGCATCTGCGGGCACGTTCCCGACGAGTGCCGCAACTTCCGCATGATTCCGGGGATTATCCGTAACAGGTGCTAGAATCGGGGCATGGAGACGAAGCGCTGCGCCGAATGCGGGACCACGATGGTCACCGTCCGCGCCGACGCCAAGTTCTGCACCACGAAATGCCGCGTCTACCACCACAGAAACCGTGCAAAACTCCCCGCCGAGCTCACCGAGCAGCCCCGCTGGGTGCGGTGGAAACCCGTGCTGCGACGCGGCAAGGTGACGAAGGTGCCGCTGCGTATCGATGGCTCCGCGGCCTCCTCCACCGACGCGTCGACGTGGTCGTCGCACGCTGCCGCGGCCAGCGCGACGACCGGATCTGGCGTCGGATTCGTCCTCGGTCTCGGCATCGGCTGCATCGATCTCGACCACTGCCTCGACGGCGACGTCGTCGCCCCCTGGGCGCAGAGCATCCTCGACGCGAACCCAAGCACCTACGTCGAGGTCAGCGTCTCGGGCACTGGCTTGCACGTCTTCGGGCTCCTCGAGGAGGCACCGGGCCGCAAGATCCGGGACGGACGCAACGTCGAGGTGTACTCGCGCGGTCGCTACATCGTGGTGACCGGGCAACGGCATGGTTCAGCGCCTCGGACTCTGGCTCCTCTGGTGGTGCCGAGCAAGTAGGCGCGCCCCGGTGGCGCTTCGAGCGCCCAGGAGGCACACCATGGCGGGAACGATCGCGCCCAAGCCTGTCGGCCTCAAGGTCGGTGGCAAGCGACTGTGGACAGAGACCCTCGAGGCGTACGAGCTTCGTCAGGACGAGCTCGTCGTGCTCAAGGCCGCGTGCTTCGAGGTCGACCTCATCGACCGCATGGAGAAAGAACTCAAGACGGCGACGCTCACCGTCAAGGGGTCGATGGGCCAGCTCGTCCCGCACCCGCTCGTCAGCGAGCTGCGCCAGCACCGCGCGACGCTCGCGACCATCCTGCGCGGGCTGAAGCTCCCGGACACAGACGCCTCGCCCGCCAACCAGCAGCGCAACGCAGCGCAGACCCGCTGGGGTGCACATGGCCAGGCGTCGTAGCAGCCTGACGCTGCTCACGACGGCCGAGGACGAGTTCCAGCAGATCATCACCTGGTACGAGGGTCAGCTCGAGCGGGCATTCCCGCCGGCCGATCTTCAGTGGGAGCCCATCAAGCTCGGGCCGACATGGCAGTGGTCGAACGGATGGGTGCTGCCGCAGCACTCTCTGGGCTGGCGCATCCTCGCGTGGTGTGGGCACTGGCTCCGCGACCGCAAGGGTCACCCGTGGCAGTTCACCCCGGAGCAGACCCGGTTCATCCTCTGGTACTTCGCCGTCGACGAGACGGGCACCTTCCTCTACCACTCGGCCGTGCTGCAGCGGCTGAAGGGTTGGGGCAAGGACCCCGTCGCCGCGTGCCTGTCCATCGCGGCCATGTTCGGCGAGGTCGTCTTCGACCACTTCGACGGTGACCGCGCTGTAGGGCGCGAGCAGCCGACCGCGTGGGTGCAGATCGTTGCGGTGTCGATCACGCAGACGCAGAACACGATGAAGCTGTTCCCGTCGCTGGTGTCGCGCGAAGCGCAGGCGCACTATGGGATCCAGATCGGCAAGCGGAACGTGTGGGGTCTCAACGACACCAGACAGATCGAAGCGGTCACCTCCTCGCCGATGGCGATCGAGGGAGGCCGCCCGACGCTGATCGTGCGCAACGAGACGCAGAACTGGAACTCGTCGAACTCCGGGCACGACATGGCCGGCGCGATCGAGGGAAACGCGGCGAAGGCCGAGGTCGACTCTCCTGCTCGCATGCTGGATCTCTGCAACGCGTACCGGCCGGGCGAGGACTCCGTCGGCCAGCGCACGCGTGAGGCGTGGGAATCCACGCAGGGCTCGAGCCCCGAGTTTGTGGACTACGGCCTCATGTACGACTCCCTCGAGGCCCCGCCGAAGGCTCCGCTTACCGTCGATTCCGTCGTCGACGTCGTCAAAGCAGTCCGCGGCGACGCCATCTGGCTCGACGCGGCCGGCCGAATCGCGAAGTCGATCGCCAACCCCCTGAACACGCCATCCGAGTCGCGACGCAAGTGGTACAACCAGGTGCGCGCGGCCGAGGATGCGTGGACGGACACGGACGAGCTCGACCCGCTGAAGGCGCCCGACAAGGTCGTGGAGCCGGGCGAAGAGATCGTCATGTTCCTCGACTGCTCGAAGTCGGACGACGCGACCGGCCTCGTGGGCGTGCGCATGTCGGACGGTCACGTCTTCACGATCGACATGTGGCAGCGCCCTCCCGGGAAGCGCGGCGACGGCTGGGTCGTGCCGCGCGAGCGGGTCGACGAAGCAGTAGAAGCTACCTTCTCGACCTACCGGGTCGTCGGGTTCTTCGGGGACCCGTCGCACTCGCTCGAGGACGAGTCGGCGTCGTCCTACTGGATGCCGCTGTTCGACAAGTGGCATCGCCTCTACAAGACGAGGTTGCGCATCTGGGCGTCTGGGTCTCGCAAGACCGGCACTGGGCACGCGGTTATGTTCGACATGGCTGACAGGTCCAACACGGTCGCGTTCGCGGAGGCCGTCGGCGTGACGCTGCAGGAGATGAAGGACGGCGCGTTCACCTTCGACGGTGACGCGCGTTTGCGCCGGCACATCCTCAACGCTCGCCGCTACCCGGTCGCCGGGTACGTGTCCATCGGCAAAGAGCACCGCGAATCGAAACGCAAGATCGACCTCGCTGTCTGCATGGTGGGCGCCCGCATGGTGCGTCGCCGCATCCTCAACACGAAGAAGAAGCGAGGTGGTCAGCTGTGGTGACTGGTTCCGGCACGTTGGAGCTCGCTCAGGACGTGCTGCTTCCGGCTTTCGAGACGGAGAAGATCCGCCTCGATGTGATCGACGAGTGGTCGCGGTGGAAGCCGGAGAACGACATCGCGGTCCGCTCGTCGAAGGAGCACCGGGAGCTGAAGGACATCGCGGACTCGCCGTGGCTGGGTCTCGTCGTGACGACGGTTGCGCAGCAGCTGGTCGCGGAGCTCGTCCGTTCCAGCGAGGTCGAGGACATCTCGAAGATCTGGCTGCCGTGGCAGCGCAACCGCTGCCACTCGCGGCAGCGCGCGCTACACCGCGCCGCGCTCACCTTCGGCTACGCGTACTCCGAGGTGCTCCCCGGCGATACGGGCGCGGTCATCCGCAACCACTCGCCGCGCAACGTCTACGCCGTCTACGCGGACCCCATCGTCGACGACTACCCGGCCTACTACCTCAAGAAGACCAGCAGCAACGGGTACACGCTCACCGACGACGTCTACGTGCACACCCTCGTGCGAGAGCAGAACGGGAGCCTCGTCTACGTGACGGGCGAGGAGCACGGCGCCGGCGTTGCCCCGCTCATCCGCTACTCGAACTCGATCGACCTCGAGGCCCGCACGGTCGGCGAGGTGGAACCGTTCATCAAGAACGCCCGCCGCATCAACAAGACGGTGTACGACCGCCTCGCCGTGCAGCACTTCAACTCGTGGAAGGTCCGCACCGCCACCGGGCTCGACCTCGGTGACCTCACCGACGAAGAGCGCGCCGCGGAGAAGCTCAAGCTGAGCAACGAGGACATTCTCACCGGCGGTGAAGGCGTCCAGTTCGACACCCTCGACGAAACGTCGATGGAGGGATTCAACGCCGCCCACGAATCCGACATCATGGACCTCGCCGCGATCAGCCAAACGCCCGCGCACGCCCTCACCGGCAACCTCGCGAACTTGGGCGCTGACACCCTGGCCGAAGCCCGCTCCATGCTGGACCTCAAGGCGGGTGAGCGGAAGGTTGGCTTCGGGGACTCCCACGCCCAGGTGCTCCGCCTCGCCGCGCACATCGAGGGGCGCTCGCGGGACGCGAACGACTTCTCGCTCGTCATCTCCTGGGCGGATCTCGAATCGCGGTCCATGGCTCAGGCCGGAGACGCGCTCGGCAAGCTCGCGACGATGCTCAAGATCCCGCCCGAGCTGCTCTGGGATCGCATCCCCTCCGTCACCGCAGAGGAAGCGAAGTCCTGGATCGAGTATCGGGAGAAGCACCCGAGCGCGGACGAGCAGCTCGCGCGGACGCTCATCGAGCAGTCCAATGGCACGAACGGCTGACGGGCGGGCACTCACCGAGGCGCACCGCCTCGCGCAGATCCGAGTCGGGGCCCAAGCGGAAGTCGCCGCTCGGGCGCTCTGGCCTCGCCTCGACGTCGATGACATCGACGCATCCGTCCCGATGTGGATGGCCGCGAATCTCGTCGTCGCCGAGCGTCAGCACGACGCCTCGGTGGCGATGGCCGCGGCGTACCTCGAGGAGTACCAGCGCGCCGAGGTCGGACGGCCGGTGATTCCGGCCGGCGCCGACTTCGACGCCGAGGAAGTCCGAGCGATGCTCCTCATCAACGGGCCGAACCGGGTGAAGGCACTCATCAACAAGGGCCTCACCGGGCCCGAGGCGCACGCGGCCGCCGTCACGAAGTACGGCGGCATCGTCCGCCGCGCCACGATGGCCGGAGGACGCCGCACGGTCGATGAGACTGCCCGCTCCGATCAGCGTGCGGTCGGCTGGCGTCGAGTCACCGACGGCAACCCGTGCACGTTCTGCGCGATGCTCGCCTCCCGGGGCCCGATCTACGGGACGCAGGCATCAACGGCCGGGGACGTGATGCGTCCGACTCGCGGCGGAGGCGAAGGCCTGCGCTACCACGGGCACTGCGGATGCACCGCCGAGATCGTCTACGGGGCATGGATCCCGAACGAGTCCGAGCTGTACGCGATCGACGAGTACCAGCGGGCCGCCGCTCAGGTGGATGCGCTGGGCCTGCCGCGGACGGAGAGGAACATTCTGCCTCTGATGCGAGCGAACGGGGTCTTCAAGGACTCCCCAGTCGTGCGCAACAAGAATCTCGACTTCATCACCGACGGTGAGGTCTAACGGCGCCCTGGCGGCGCCCTGAACCGCCCCGGGAGGGCAACACATCATGGAAACAGGCAACGAGAACCAGAACGACAGCACCGGCAACGACGACGCCGACATCGAGGAGCAGGACGCCAGCCAGGAGCAGGCCGACGGCACCGAGAACGACGACGCCAAGGGCGACAAGCAGGAAGGCGCGGAAGCGGCCGACCTGTCCAAGGTCCAGGAGAAGATCCGCAAGCTCAACTCCGAAGCCGCCACGCTCCGCAAGCGCGCCAAGGAAGCCGAGGCCAAGGCCAAGGACTCCGAGGGCAGCAGCGAGAAGGTCACCGCCCTGGAGGCGGAGAACCTTCGACTGCAGGTCGCTCTGGACACCGGGCTCCCCGCGAACCTCGCCAAGCGCCTCGTCGGCGACACGAAGGAAGCGCTCCTGGAGGACGCCGAGCAGCTGCTCGAGCTCACCCAGGGTCGCCGGCCGCCGACGAACCAGCCCAACGTGAAGCTCAAGGGAGGCGGCGGCAACGATCTCCCCGACGATGCAGTCGTCGGCGACCTCGACAAGTTCGCCGCGGACGTCTTCAAGTAGCCAGTTCCCACCGCACGCCCGCGTCACCACGAGGTGGCGCGTTTCGTCTTTCATATCCTTTGGAGGTGCCGCATGGCACATCTGCTGTTCAAGCCTGAGGAGGCGGCGAAGGCGACCATCGCCGGGATCCGCCACCTCAGCAACCTGCCCCGCACGGTGCGTCAGGACTTCTCCACGGAGTTCGTCGCCGGCCGTGGCCAGACCGTCAACGTTCTCGCCCCCATCACGGCGGGTGAGGCGAAGGTCTACACCAAGGCCAAGCGCGATGCGCGCGAGGCCATCCAGTTCAACGACCTGAACCAGAAGTGGGTCCCGGTCACGCTCGAGGACCAGATCTACAACGCGGTTCGGCTGCCGGACGACTTCGCGACGTTCCGTCTCACGGACATGACGAAGCAGGTCCTCAAGCCGCAGGCTGAGTCGGTCGTCGATGGCCTCGCGGTGCCCCTGGTGGCCCGCATGACGGCGATCGCCAACGCTGCGGTGGGAGAGGCGATCGTCCCGGACATCCTCCCGGATGGCTCCAACTTCCGTCAGGTGCTCATCCAGATGCGTCGCGTCCTCAACGACCGCAAGGTCCCGACCACGGGTCGCACGTTCGCGGTCGGCTCCGCGGGTGAGGCCGCCGCGCTGAGTGACGAGCTGCTCCAGAAGGCGAACGAGTCGGGCACGACCGAGACGCTGCGCAACGCGACCATCGGTCGCCTGTTCGGCTTCGACATCGTCGCAGACCCGGCGCTCCCGGAGACGTTCGGCATCGCCTACCACAAGGACGCGTTCGCCTTCGTGACGCGCCCCTCGGCCCCGCCGAAGGGTGCCGCGTTCTCGGGCACGGCCTCGGACGGTGGGTTCGCGCTGCGCTGGATTCAGCACTACAACCCCCTGCAGCTCGAGGACCAGTCGATCGTCGACACCTTCTTTGGCGCGACCACGCTCGAGCCGAAGTTCGCGGTCTCCGTCGGCGTGGAGGAGTAATGGCCTCCCCGACTCCACTCGCAACGGTCACCGACCTCGCCGAATGGATCGGGGAGGAAATCTCGGAGGAGGCGGACGCCAAGCGGGCACTTCGGTGTCTCCGTGCGGCGTCCGTCCTCGTCCGCAACGTGACGGGCAAGACCTGGCTCGATGAGGACGGAAAGCTCCTCGCGAACCGCCCCGACGATGTCGAGATGGTCACGATCTACTGCGCGTCGCGCATCTACGACAACCGTGAGGCGCTGACTCAGGGCTCGCTCGACGACCACTCGGAGTCGTTCAAGGTCCAGGAGGCCGGCGCGTATCTCACGGCGACGGAGGTTCGCACGCTCGAGGCGCTGACCGCTGCGCGCAAGCACGGTGGCCTTGGCGTGGTGTCGACGACGCGTCGTGCTGCGCCGACGGTGTCGGGCTTGGTGCCGACGCCTGATGGTCAGCCGATCCCGTGGTATCCGGGCTGGTAGGGGGCGGCGATGTCGGTTCGAGGTCTCCTGAGTCGCGGACGCAAGCACGCGGAGCGGCTCCGCACGGAGACGGGGACGCTCACTCGCGAGGGCGTCAAGGTGTGGAACGAGGCGACGGGCCTGTACGAGGAGGCCCTGGTCACGGTCTACGCCGGTGCGGCTCGTGTGAAGGCGCCGACGGCTGAGGCGGATGCTCGCGACAGTCAGGGCCGGCTCGTGGTCATCACGGACCCGGTGCTGCATCTCCCGCCGAGTGTGCTCGACGTGCGACCAGGCGACGAGTTCACCGTCGAGACGTCCGTCTACGACGGCAGCCTCGTCGGTCGGAAGTTCCGCATCAATGAGCCGTATGGCGGCTCGCAGATCACGGCTCGCAAGTTCCGCACCACGGAGGTGATCGTGTGACGTCCACCTTCGACAACTCGCAGGTGCAGCGGCTCGCCGCGAGCTTCGAGAACTTCGACGCGGTGTCACGCGTGAACCTCAAGAAGGCCGGCACCGTCACGGCCCGCCGCGTTAAAGACGAGTCGAAGGCGCTCGCACAGAGCGACTTCACGAGCGGCTCCGCGCGCGCCTACCCGCACGCGATCGGGTACGAAACCATCGACCGGGTCAATGACATCGCCTGGGAGATCGGCCCCGACAAGGAACGCCGGCAGGGCCCCCTCGGCAACCTCTTCGAGTATGGGTCCCGCAACAACCCACCCTTCGCGCACCTCGAGACCGCCCTCGAAGCGAACGAAGAGGACTTCGTACGCGGCATCGAGATCGCAGCTGCGCAAACGCTCGAGGACCTGCTCCGATGAAGCTCGAACTCGCCGCCTTCAAGGCCGCCATCGCCACCGGCGCGATCGCGGACCGTGTCGACATCGGACGGACCAAGAAACCCGCCCCGCACGTGCTCATCAGCCCGGCCATACCCGAGGACGAGCAGACACGCATGACGGGGCCCTACTCGGCCGAGCAGCTGCTGTTCGCCGTGCGATGCACCGGAACCGATCTCGCGCAGGCCATGTGGCATGCCGAGGAAGTCGACGCGCGCCTCCGGCCCCCGCCGATGAAGTTCGGCATCGAACTCGAACTCGAGGGCCGCGTCTGCTCGCAGATCGAACGCGGGCCGACCGAGACCTTCCCCGACGACGACGCGCGCCCCACGGTGTGGGTCGTGCTCACTCTCTACCGATTCACCTCAGAACCCAGCTAGGAGACGCTCCCATGAGCAAGGACATCGCACTCGCCGAAGGCCCGGGAGGCCGCCCGATCGAGGTCCCGGCCTCGTACTTGGACGACCTCCCGCAATTCTTCAAGCCCTACCAGGGCGACGCGGGCAAGCACGCCGCGCCGTCCACCCGACGTGAGTCCATCACCGAGGGCCCGACCGTCGAGGAGCTCGCGCGCGCCGCGACGCTCGGCGCGGAACTCCCCGCCCCCACGCAGACCGAGGACGAAGCGCCCGCTGAGTCCGAAGATGAGCCGCCCGTGCGGCCCGAAACCGAAAGGTAGCGCCGCATGATCACCCTCACCCCTCCCGAAAAGTCCGTCAAGGGCCTCGGGAACCTCCTCATCCTCGCCATCCCGCGCAGCGCTGTCCTCTCGCCGACCGGCAAGGCCACGATCGCGGAGATGAACGCCGCCGGCGCCGTCGACATCACCTACAGCCACGTGCCCGACGGGTTCGTCTACACGCCCGGCTACGAGATGCTCCCCGACGACCGCCTCACGTTCCCACAGAAGCGCGAAGAGCGAGGCCTCGCCACCGACACGCTCGTGTCGACGATCGTCTACGGCAGCGCCGCGGCAGTCGCGGACCCGCTGCTCATCGAGGACACCGAGTTCATCATCGCCGTCCGAGACGCCGTGCCCCACAACCAGGCGATCAGCGCCACCGACAAGTGGGACTTCCACAACGTCGAGGTCAAGAGCAAGGTCAAGTCCCCGCACACGAACTCCGTGCGCACGAAGGTCGTGACCTACGGCTACCAGCAGCCGGTCCTCAAGGACCAGGTCGCGCTGGCCGCGTAGCGCGGCACCAGAGCCTCGGGGCGGGCGTATCCCATCCGCCCGCCCCGAGCACCACTCCGATGGGAACTGATGGGAGATCAGACTCATGAGCAAGCTCAACGACCACGCCAACGAAGCCACCCGCGAATACGAGGACGTTGACGTCCTCTTCGACCGAGAACTCCTCGGCGAGCAGAAGCGACTCACGAACAAGATGCTCAAGGCGCAGGAAGAGTACGCGCTCAGCACGCAGGAAGGGTACGACGGCGACCCCCGCTTCTCGTTGCAGGCGTACACCACGGCAAAGCACGAGTTCGAGGAATTCATCGAGTCGATCCGCGACAAGTTCGCGGTCATCCGCGTCGTCGAGCTTCCGCCGCACGAGTGGCAGGCTGTCAAGGCTCTCAACCCGCTTCCAGAGGACAAGAGCAAGTGGTCTGTCCTGGACCACCGGTACGGCGTCGACGCCTACGCGGCAACGAAGGCCGCACTCGAGATCTCTGCGCTCGAGGTCGACGGCGAGGAGGCGGAAAAGCCCACCCCAAAGGTGTGGCAGAACGTGTTCGCGAACATCGGCTACGGCGACCTCACCTCCCTCGTCATCGCTCAGTTCAGCGTCAACGAGGTCGTCTACTCGGGTGGATACACCGCGGCAAAAAAAGGCTAGACGCAGACCCTCGCCTGTTCCGCGACGTTCTCCTTGCTATCGACCTCGGCCGCTCACCCCGCATCCTCTGGGGGTGGGCACCCGAAGCCGGCGAACCGGAGTTCTCGCGCGAGGATCTGGACCTCATGCACGCCGCCCGCGACAAGCAGGCGCAGACGTCCCCACGAGGTCACCTGTTCGCTGACGAGGTCAACCCAGAGGGTGACCCGCAGAACGGCTACGGCGCGTTCGAGTGGCAGGTCAGCACGCGCACCAACTACGCCGTGAAGGCGATCGAGCTCGCGAGAGCCGAGTTCGAGCGTGAACTCACCACGGGCTCGCTCAAGAGCCTCGATGAGGACGCCAAGCGGTTCGCTCGCGCGGGCCTCATCTACGAGGTGACCAAGGTCCCCAGATAACTCAACACAGGGGGGTGCCGTGAAGAGCGTTCTCGTCACTCTCGGAATGAACAACGCCGACTACCTCGCGAAGGCGAAGCAGGCGGCGCAGGCCACGGAAGACCTCGAGGCGGCACAGGCGGCGCTCGGCGACCGCCTCATGTCGCAAGAGCAGGCGATGCAGCACGTCGGCACGCAGATGACCGTCGCCGGCGCTGCGCTGACGGCGTTCGCGCTCTCCGCGGTCATGACGTCCTCGAAGTTCGAGTCGGCAATGTCGTCGGTGCAGTCCGCGACGATGGCGCCCGCCGAGCAGATGGGCATCCTCCGGGACGCCGCACTCGAGGCGGGCCAGTCGACGGTCTTCACCGCCACCGAAGCCGCAGCGGGCATCGAGGAGCTCGGCAAGGCGGGCCTCTCCACGTCGAACATCCTCGGCGGAGCCCTCACGGGTGCCCTCGACCTCGCCGCGGCCGGTGAACTGTCCGTGGCCGATGCAGCCGAGCAGACCGCGACGACTCTGTCGCAGTTCAAGCTCGCCGGGGACAAGGCAGTGCACGTCGCCGACCTCCTCGCAGCCGGTGCTGGCAAGGCCCAGGGCTCCGTGGGCGACCTCGGCCAGGCCCTCAACCAGTCCGGCCTCGTCGCCTCCCAGATGGGCCTCTCCGTCGAGGAGACGGTCGGCTCGCTGACCGCCTTCGCGAACGCGGGCCTCCTCGGCTCCGACGCCGGCACGAGCTTCCGCACCATGCTGATGCGCCTCACGAACCCATCGGGCGAGGCCGCCGACATGCTCACCGAGCTCGGCATCCAGACACGCAACGCAAACGGCGAGTTCATCGGCATGTCCGGCCTCGCCGGTCAGCTGCAGTCGAAGATGAAGGACCTGTCGCCGGCAGCTCGTGACGCGGCCATGGCGATCATCTTCGGCCAAGACGCTATCCGCGCCGCGAACGTCCTCTACGCCGAAGGCGAGGAGGGCATTGCCGGATGGATTAGCCAGGTAGACGACTCCGGCTACGCCGCCCAGGTCGCCTCCGCGCGCCTCGACAACCTCGGCGGCGACGTCGAGGAGATGACGGGCGCGTGGGAAACCGCCATGATCCGTATCGGGTCGAGCGCGCAGGGGCCACTCCGTCAGGTCGTGCAGTCGGCTACCGAGATGGTTAACGCGATCGGTGACGCGGACCCGGCCATGCAGGGCGCATTCCTCACGGCCACGGCCCTGGCGGGTGGCATCCTCCTCATCGGCGGGTCCGCGCTGGTCATCATCCCGCAGGTCGCCGCCACCCAGGCCGCGCTCGTCTCGCTCGGCATCACCGCAGCGGCCACACGCGCCGCTGTCGTCGCCGCGCTGAGCAGCCCGGTAGCCGTGGCCGTCGTGGCCGCAGCAGCCGCCGTGGCGGGCCTGGAGGCCGCGTCACGGGCACTGTCGCTCTCCACGGAAGAGGCAGAGAACAAGCTCAAGGGCGCGACCGACGCGGCCACGCTGTTCCAGACCGTCGCGAAGGCCGACCAGAAGCTCTTCGAGGGCTACCTCGACGAGCAGGGCATGAAGCAGCTCGCGGACCTCCCGCAGCTACTCACCGACATTCGCGCGCAGGCTGACGAGCCCTGGAAGTTCGGGGAGTTCTTCGACACCGGGTTCTGGGACGCGAAGAGCCGACTCAAGGAGATGGGCGAAGCGCTCGCCGACCTCGACCCGCTCGTCGCGGCCGAGAAGTTCAAGATCCTCGCGGACGAGACGGACGGCAGCACGGAGCAGCTGACCACCCTCCTGGGTGAGATGCCCGCGTACCGTGACGCGCTGCTCGAGCAGGCGAACGCGCAGGGCGTCGTGATCGGCGACCTCGAGACGCTCGCCGGGCAGCAGCAGCTGGCCCGATTCGCGACTGAGCAGAGCACGCCCGTCGTCGACGACTACTCGGAAGCCCTCTCCGGGCAGGCATCACAAGCCGAGGACGCGTCGGGTGCGATAGCTGGCCTCGCTGAGGAGCTGTCGAACTACAACAGCATCCTCTACGACTCGCTCGGTGCGGAGATGGACTACTTCGACGCCGTCGACCAGGCGCGGGAAGGGCTCGAGGACTTCAACGAGCAGCTCGACGAGGGGGAAACCCTTGTCGACGGCATGACGGGCAAGCTCAACCTCCAAGCGGAGGGCGGGCGCAACGCCATGCAGTCGCTCATGGACGTCGGGCAGGCGACTCGCGACTACGCCGCCGACCTGTGGAATACCACGGGCAGCGCGGAGCAGATGCAGGCCGCGCTGCAGTCCGGGTGGGATCAGGTCTACGACCTCGGCCTGCAGATGGGGCTCTCCGAGGAGCAGGCTCGCGCCTACGCGGACCAGCTCGTTGGCATCCCGGACCAGGTCGCGACCGAGATCGTCGAGAACGCTGACGAGGCTCGGCTCCGCATCGGCCAGTACGTGTTCGCGCTCGGCACCGTGCCGGGCAGCATCGTCACGCAGATCGGTGCGAACACGGACGGCGCGCAGGGCTCCATCGACACGTTCATCAACAACAACAACGGCCGTGTCATCACGATCTACACCAACACGGCGTCGGGCACGCAGGAGATCCGCTCCAACGGCGCCATGACGGGCAAGGCAGCTGGTGGCGCCATCCACGGGCCCGGACCGAAAGGCGTCGACTCGATGCCGTTCATGCTCGCCCCTGGCGAGCACGTCCTCACGGCGCGCGACGTCGACATGCTCGGCGGCCAGGACGCGGTCTACCGGATGCGCGAGCTCATCCAGCGGGGAGCCTTCCAGGGCCTCGCGCTGGGCGGGGACCCGTACGGCGGTTGGGGGCAGGTCGCGTCGCAGTCGAACGTGTCCTACTCGTCGCCGTCGTACGCGAGCACGAACGCGACGGACTCTCGCCAGTTCACCAACAACTGGCAGATCGACGGGGCTACGAAGTTCGACGTGCGTGACCTGGTCGACGAGATGCGCCGAGTGATGCGGGATGAAGCGGAGGCGTCACCTTGGAAATGAACGACTTCGCGGTGCACGTCGCACGCGCTGATGGCGCCGTGCTTACGTTCTTCACAGGCAACCGGTATGAGGGCAGTAAGCATGGCCTCGGTATCAAGAGCGGCGGCTTCACCGGGTGGAGCCGCCGTCGAATGCGCGGGGATTCAACGCCCCGCCCGTTCCAGCACGGCGACTTCCTCGGGCGTCGCTCCCGCGAGGGGCAGAAGATCACCATCGAAGGCCCCGCGACGATGGCGACCCAGTTCGAGCTCGATGGGCTCGACGAGCGGGTGACAGCGTTCCTCGCTTCTGGCGAGGAGTGCCGCGTCATCGTCGACAAGCCCGGCGAGCAGCGATGGGTGGATGCGGTGCTCGACGAGGTCGAGTTCGACCAGTTGCACTACCAGCCGCGCGCGAACGTCCTCATGTCGTTCCTCGTCTCTGACGCGGTCCGCTACGGCGCCGAGCACCGCAACGTGCCAGTGCCTGTCGGTCAGACGGTGGAGCTCGACAACGCGGGAACCCTGCCGGCGTGGCCGTCGATGGTCGTCACTCCGGCCGCATCCACGCCCAACGGGTATGCGATTCGGTTACTCAGCGCGACCGACGAGACCCTCGGGTATTGGCGCATCGGGGCGGCGCTCACCTCTCCGCACACGCTCGACTTCAAGCGCGCTCAGGTGCGCTGGGGAGGGGCCGTGCGCTGGGGCGCCGTCCACTCGGGTTCCCCGTTCCAGATTCCCCGAGCGACGGTGTCGAAGCTGCGCCTCGAGTATCCAGGCGTGGGCTCCGCGTCCGCGACGATCACGTACGCCGACTCGTACTAGCCAGGGGGTGACGGGTGGGCCACGAACGCCATTGGATCGCTCGCGCGTCCACGCACCGGGTCATGCAGGAAGTGTTCCCCCTCGACGGGGGCAACGCGGAGGAGTCGTTCTCGAAGGTCGGCGCGGGCACGTTCACGCTCCCCATCGGCCGCACGGCCATGAACTTCACGTACGAGCAGGGCCTTGACCTCACCACCCCGAACTCACGCTTCGTGGTGCAGGGCACCGAGTCGCGCATCGAGTATGTGGGGCTCATCAAGAAGTCCCGCTGGGTGGAAGACATCGAGTCCTACGTTGTGCAGTGCAAAGAGGTGCGCAGCAACTTCGCGAAGCGCCTCCCGCACTACATCGGCGAGTACGGCACCCCGATGTCGACGGTGACGCTCAACAACGTGTCGCTCAGGCACGCGGTGTCACACATGATCGACCTCGGCGCGAACCGCGGCCGTGAGCGTTGGGACCTGCGCCTCACTCCTGGCGTGTTCGAGTGGGGCGGGTTCTCGGACGTGCTCGAGCGCGCGAAGGCACAGAAGCTCGAGCACGTGCTCACGCGCTACGAGCGAATGCCGGCGGGACCAAACTGGCACCTCAAGCCGACGTGGGACGAGCCGGGCCTGATCCTCTTCGACCGCCGCATCGGAGCGCCGCTCCTTAATCAGGGGACGTTCGACTTCGACCTCGACGCCCACGACTGTCCCGTATCGGTTGGCGACTTCGAACGCGACGGCGAGGACCAGACCACGGGCGTCCTCGTGCAGGCGGACGGGATCGGCGAGGGGAAACTCATCGCGCAGATCGTCGAGGGCGACCTCGCCGACAACGGCGGAGGGTACGACGGGTTTTTCCTCGACGACGTCCTCACCGACGACGCGACTAACGAACCTCTCGCGTTCCAACGTGGCCTGTCCTACCTCACCGCCCACCAGTACCCGGCCCAGTCCCTGCCGATCCGCGTGCGGCTGCGCAGGGACGGCACCGACCCGATCCTCGACCCCGGGGCGCGCCTCGTGTTGCGCACCGCGAAGTCGCGGGGCCTGCCACCGCTGTCGACCTGGTACGTGAACGGCGTGAGGTATCGAACCGGCTCCGACTTCGTCGACGTCGACGCGACCCCGCTCCCCAGCTAGGAGGCTCTGTGCCCGCTCAGGCGTACATCACGCAGAACACGTGGGACAAAGCGTGGGAGATGCTCTGGACCCTCTGGAACAAGGATCTCCGGAGCGTCGTAATCCAAGAGGGCGGCATCAAGATCATCAAGGACGGTGCCCTCGTCGGCACGGTCGGGATGATCGGTGAGACGGTCGGCCTTGGCTACCAGTACGACGGTTCGGTGACCTCGGCTGCTGCGGTCGCGGCGATCCACAAGGCGAATCTGGCCACGCACACGACGGATCTCGCGTCGCAGCTCGGCAGCATCAACTACCTGAACGAGCAGAAGAACCTGCACGCGGCGACGCTCGCCTCTCACGGTTCGACGTTGTCCGCTCACGGTACGGAACTTTCCTCACAGGCAGGCAGCATCGGTGTGCTGAGCGGCTACGCGACGGCATTCTCGGGGCAGATCGGCACCCTGCAATCACAGATGGCGGGCGTCCAGTCCGGGTTGTCGGGCGCTCAGGGAGCGATCTCTTCGCTTCAGGGGGCGGTCGGGAGCCAGGGCACCGCGAATAGCAACTTCCAAGCCTCGATTAACGCGCTCATCTCGGACGTCAACATGATCGGGCTGAAGATCAGCAGACTCGAATCGTGGGCGCGCAACGGCGGTGGCCCCGGTGGCCCCCCATTCAACGACGGAGCATAGGAGGCCACCGCAGTGGTAGCAGTCAACGGCACACTCACAGACATCGGCGGCAGCGCCTTCCCTGCAAGCATGCGACCCGTGCTGGAGATGGTGCCCTCTAGGAGCTACCGCATCGGGGCTCGCCTCGTGTCGCGGAAGCCGCGCCAGATGGTCCTCCTCGGCCAGAACTGGTCAGGCGACCTCGATCCCACCGACGCGGTCGACGATCTCTACTACACGCCTCGCTTCCGCATCTTCGATACGGACGGGAACTTCCAGTGGATGGAGGTGCTCGCTGTCGAGATTCGCGTCCCGGTCACCGGTGGGTCACTCGGCACATTCCCCAACGCGGACATGTCCCCGTCTTCCACGTGGATAGCTGATACCGCCCCGCCCGCCGGGTTCAAAGGCTGGTGGCTGCACCCCATCACGGGCGATCTTCGCCCTGTCTACTAAGGAGCTCGCATGACTGTCGGACCCATCCTCGCGAACCTCCTCGGCCCGGGGGCAATCAACCATCGGATCGTCGGCGACAACCTCGTCATCGACCGCGTCGTCAACGGCGCCGTCGTCGAAGTCGGCAAGGTGGTTGGCAACGTTCGCGGCATCCAGGGGTTGACGGGTGGCCTCAACGCCGAGCAGCAGACCATATTCGACGCCCAGGTAACGAAGGTCAATCAGCTCGACACGCAGTTCTCGGCGCGAGCTGCAGGCGTGGTCGGCGCTGTGATTGTTGCCCAGCCAGTGGCACCGACGGAGACCACCCGCAACGGCGTGCCGGTCGTGTGGATCGACACCTCTGAGGGGAAGACCGTCATCACGCCGACTGCCCCTACGTTCACGATCACGAGCTACACCATCCCGACGCAGTCGGGCGTCTTCTACCGGGTGAACGGCACGACTCAGGCGGCGGGCACCTACACAGTCTCCGATGCGCGCACGGTGACGATCAGGGCCGTCGCAGGATCGGCGTTCGTGCTCTACGGCACCTCCGAGTGGTCCTACACGTGGCTGGGTTCGACGCCGGCCCCCTCGGACGCCTACAAGAACGCTGTCCTCGCTTCGGGCCCGTCCGTGTACCTCCCACTCGACGATGTCGCGGGGACGACCGCTCCGCGCAATCTCGGCGCGGATGCGGTGACGGTTGCCGTCTCCGGGGGCGTGCAACTCGGCGTTGCTGGCATCGGCGACGGCGTCCGAGCGGCGAAGATCACGGCCTCAACATCTGGGCGCGTCACCATCACGGGCATCTCCAAGCCCGCAAGGACCGTGGCAACCGTCGAGGCCATCGTGACGGTCCCCTCGGTGACGTCGGGGCAGGGGCGAGTGTTCGGCAGCACGGCAGCCGGACTGTCTGTCGGACTGTTCAACGCGCGCCCGATTGCCAACGGCGGCGGAACGGTGCTCGCCGATGGCTCCGTCGTTGGACAGCGCGTGCACATGATGGCGATCAAGAACGGCGGAAACCTCAGCCTGTTTGCGAACGGGCAGCAGGTCGGTGCGCCGGTCGTGAACTCCACGAACGTCTCCATCAACGAGCTCGGCATCGGCTACAACGGCACGAACTCAGGCATCGACGTGACGATCGCTGGCGCCGCGTACTACGACAAGGCGTTGACTCCAGCTGATGCGCTCGCCCACGCGCAGGCTGCGGGGCTCGCGTGACCTGGAATGTGCACAACGGATCAGCGTGGGTGCCGGCCAATCCGAAGGTGTCGATCAACGGCGCATGGGTCGGCCCGACGAGCGGTCCGCCCGTGGCCCCGCTAAGGCAGGCGGCGATCAGAACTAAGGTTCCTACCGAGCCTCGCGGTTTCGGGGGCGCGACGCTCGTGTCCTTCCGAACTCGGCACACCGCGCCGCAGCAGATCACCGGGGCGCGACTCGGCTACGCGAATGCGGCGGTCTCGAACGACATGACGGTCACGGCCGGCATCGAGCTGCTCGACGGCACGCTCAAGCCTGCGCTCTTCGGCGGCCTCACGAACGCGACAATCCAATACCAGAAGCACGTCCGCAGTGACGCCGTGGATCTCACCATCCCGGCGGGCGACTTCTACGTGCGGACGACGATGCAGGTCCCATCCGGGGGGCAGTTCGCTGGCCCCGCGCACGAGGTGCTCTCGCAGCCACGCGGCGAGGCGTTCGCCGCGGGAGTGAACTTCGCGCACGGCGGCACGGTGACGCCGTCGTACGGCACGTATCCGATTCTGCCGCTCGAGATCGTCGCACCGACCACGCAAGTCTCCTTCGGCGTGGTCGGCGACTCGATCGCGATGGCGACTGGTGACCACCTCTGGGGGGCGAGCATCGGCGCGATGAGCGGCGGGTTCTTCGAGCGTGCTGCCATGACGGCGAACGTCCCGAGCCGCCTCTACGGTCGAGGGGGAGAGGGCTTCAACGTCAGCGACGATGTCTTCACCCGCTACAACGGCTTCCCGGGGCTCGTGCATCTGCTCTGCGAGATCGGTACGAACGAGATGAACGCTTCCGTTCCGGGAGGGCCGCGCGTCAATGCGTTGGCGTTCTGGAACAAGGTGAAGGCCGTGAACCGGGGCATTCGCCTGTGGCAGTCAACGACCACGCCGTACACGTCGACGACGGACGGGTGGACGACGCTCGCTGGTCAGACCCTCGACCCGCGCTCGGTGGTGCATCCCGCGTGGAACAACTGGCTCCGAGACGGTGCCCCGATCTCCGGTGGAACCCCGGCATCGACGGGGAGCTCAGGCTCGATCCGTGTGGGGCAGGCCGGTCACCCGCTGGAGGGCATCGTCGAGATCGCCGATAACCTCGAATCCGCTCGGAACAGTGGAAAGTTCCGAGTCGACCAGGGGCCGCTCACTGATGACGGTATCCACCCGAATGATCAGGGGCACATCCTCATGGCCCAACCAGTCGCTGCTTGGATGGCGAGCCTGAAGTAGGCGCTCCTACCAGGCGCGAGAGTCCATGAAGGCTTGCTGACACTCGAGGGTGCACAGGTCGCGCTTGCTGGCCAGCGTCTTGTCGCAGTGCTCGCACACCTCGGGCCGGTTGCGCCTCGCGATGAACCATCGGAGCAGACGGTGGATCGGCAGCACGGCAGCTCCTGACTTCGGGGTGGCCTCATTATGCACCGCTCACTCGCCTAGCGCACCCGCGCGGGGCTTTTCTCATGCCCATAGGAGGCACACCATGTCGACAGCAGTCGAAGTCATCTCCGGCCAGGGGGTGCAGAACGCCGCGGCGATTGTGCGTGCGGCGAAGGCCGTCGGTCTCGAGGTCGCGATCGCGGCCGCGATCATCCAGAAGGAATCGAATGGCGCGAACATCTACGGGCACGACCGAGGTGGCGTGTTCTCGAGCATCGGCCTCGGCAAGCCCGCCGACAACCGAGTGACCGAGCAGAACTTTCGCGACTTCGCGAGGCGCGTCGCGAACGGCGAGACCAGCAACGGCGTCGGCCCAGCGCAGATCACCTACCCCGGCTACTTCCCCCAGGCCGAACGCGAGGGCTTCAAGCTCTGGCTCGCGGAGGACAATATCCGGTTCGGTCTTCGCATCTTCGCCTCACACCTGCGCGGCACCGGCGACATCGTCGAGGCAGGCCGTGCCTACAACGGTGCGCGGCAGTACGGCGTCGACCTCGCGAACATGGTCGCCGGATGGCGCCGCCGCCTCGAGGGCGCGTCCAACAACGTGCCCCCGGAATCCGTGGACGGCCCAGACCTTAAGCGTCTCGTCGCTGCGGGGATCATCTGATGGGCCTCGAACTCGTTGGTGGCAAGCCCATGTACCGCGTCTGGGGCTGTGGCGAGCATGTCGAGAACGGCGTCAAGGCGAAGGACACATCGGCACTGTTCGAACTCGACATGGCCGCCCGCGTGGCGGTGGCTGTCTGGTATGTGGACAGCCAAGGCGGGTCCGTGCGCCACAGCGAGGGCTTCCGGCCAACCGGCTCGGAACGCCCCGACCGGTTCGTGACCAGTGCCAGCAAGACATCCCTCGGCATGTCCACCCAGTGGTTCCAGGTCGGGCGCATGGACCGCGGGGAGACGCCGTCGGCGATCATCCCGCGCCCGGACGGCTCGAACGCTTCCGCTCACAACCGAGGCCGCGCGTGGGACTCGAACGCGCCGACCGCCCGCGACATGCGCCTTCGCGCTGAGGGCTGCGCGCTCGTCGGTCTCGTCTTCAACGTCGCGTCGGAGAGCTGGCATTGCGAGCCGCTCGGCACTGTCCCGTCCTCGGTGGATCTCGGCCCGTGGATCAAGTTCGTCCAGGGCGTCGTCACCCCGGCGAAGCCCGCAACCCCATCAACACCCCTACACGTCCGGGAGGACACAATGCGTATCTACCAGCAGAACGACACCAAGGATGGCAAGGTCTTCGCGTTCGACGGCGGTGCCGTCTGGATCGGCCCCGACGAGCTCAAGGACATCGCCGATGCCAACCGTCGCAGCGGCATCACTGGCCCCGGATTCACCGAGCCACTGCCCATGCCGTCGGCGCAGATCACGCGTCTTTCCGAGACGGCGCGGAAGGCGAACGGTACGTACATCGTCCGGGATCGCATCGTCGAAGTCCTGCGCCAGATCGGCGCCAAGCTCGGCGTGAAGATCGACTGACCGAGATGACTCGTCGCCACGTGCTCCGCGTCTGGCAGGTGCTCACCGACCCGGACGCGACATGGCAGCCCGTGCTGTTCGCGTACGTGGCGACGGTCGTCATGGGCGTCGTCACGTACGCCTTCCCACCGACGACTATCGAGGGGGCGATCGGGTCGACGCTCGCGACGATCTGGGCGGCGTGCATGATCGGTGGCGGGCTCATTGGGCTCGGCACGATGTTCACTCCGCACATGTGGCTCGAGAAGATCGCACTCTCCATCGCTGCCGTCGGCGGGCTCCTCGTGTACGCGTTCGTCGTCGGTAGTCTCCACGCCTCAGCGCCGCCCGGTGCGTCTCGGCTCACGCAGCTGTCGGTGATTTTCATTGCCCTGTCTGCGTACTGGTTCCGCTGGGTCGCGATCCGCAAGCACACGTACGCCCCGCGCGGGCACAGGCGGAAGGCGCCGAGTGGACACTGAACTCACCAAGGCAATCGTCGCGGGCATCTTCGCGTTCCTCGCATCCTCCACGGGCCTCGCGTTCGGGAAGCGCATTTGGGCGCGCTTAACCGGCAAGGATGCCGCTCTTCGGGGAGAGATCGACCGAGCTCACGAGCAGGTCAAGGCCGCCGAAGCGAAGGTCACGCTCGCCGAGGCCGCTCTCGACCGTGTCGAGCATGCCCGCGACCAGGAGCGCACCGCGCGCCGCATCTCTCAAGAGCACGCGTCGGAGGTGCGGCGCATCGCGATCGACGCCGGAGTGCCTGCCTCAGACATCCCGCCCTACCCATCCTCGGCCCTGCATATGGGCCCACTCTCGAAGGAGTAACCGCATGTCCCACGCATCCCCATCCATCGAAGAGCGCTTCCCGACGTCCGTGTCGGCAGGCCCTCCCACCGACGAGCAGAAGGCCGCGTCGAAGGAGCTGCGCGTGGCCGTCGTCCACGCGGCCGCCGCCGTCGAGCGCCTGGTGCCCGCCGGCCGCGACAAGAGCATCGCGCTCACCGCCCTCGAAGACGCGCTCATGCGCGGCAACCGGGGCATCTTCAACCCATCCAAGGAGAACTCATGAGCCTCATCCCAGAACCAGCAGCGCGCCCCACCCGCCGCTCTCGCGTCATCTTCGCGCTCGCGGCCTTCGCGCTGCTCTACCTGCTGACGATCGCGCTGGCGCCGCTCGCGGCCGCGGACTCGGTCGTCGCTGCTGGTGATGCTCCGCAGCTGAGCTTCACCTTCTCGTGGGTACTGTTCCTGCAGCTCGCCACGAGCGTCCTCATTCCGGTGGTCGTCGGCATCATCACAACGAAGGCGACGCACGCCGGCACGAAGTCGATCTTGCTCGCGGGCCTCGCCCTCGTGTCGTCGCTGCTCCTGGAGATCCTGAACGCCGCGCAGACGGGCACCGCGTACGACGTCGGTCAGGGGCTGTTCCTCTTCCTGCCCACATTCGTCATCGCGGTCGCGACGCACTACGGCTTCTGGAAGCCGACCGGCACCAGCGATGCTGTGCAGCGCATTGGCACGGGTCGCCACGCAGCCTGACCTTGAGCACGACTACGCCCCCTCTCGCTGAAGCGATCCCGGACACCCGGGACGACGCTTCGCGGGAGGGGGCGGTTTCGTGCGTTCACCACCCTTTTTTGCGGGTGGCTCGCTGGGCCATGTGGAGCAGCGCGACCGAGAGCTCGGAGGTGAGGCGCTGCGCACTGAGGGCGTCGCCTTCAAGCGTGATGGTGCCGCGGATTTGCGCGTTGCCGTGGGAGATCGCCCATTCCTTCTCGCTCATGGTTCCGACCTCGAGGGCGTGCCGCACCTCGGCGCGCACGCCGCCCTCGGTCACCCATTGCAGCATCTCGAGCCAGCCGTCGAACACCTCGAGCGGTTCGAGCAGGATCGGCTCGTACGTGGCGCCGTCGACGGTGGCTGGCGCCGGTACGAGCTCACCGTCGACGTCCTGCAGTGGCGGCGTCTCGCCCCACAGGAGCCAGGACATGCCGTCGACGGGTCTCGTGGCTACAGGGCGCCAGCAGACGATGCGTTTCGTCCACTTCGAGTCGACCCGCTCGCGGACCGTCTCGCACTGCATTGCCAGCGACTCGAGGGCGAGTTCGGCGGTGACCTGCACGGCTGGTTCGTTCATGCCGTGGATGCTCGCACAGGCCACCGACAGTCGCCTCCCCGCGCAATGTCGGTGGCTCGTCGTAGCGTGGGGGCATGCTCACCGACACAGAGCGCCGGGTCCTCGAGTTCGAGGCGGCGAACCTCAGGCACACTGCCCACAAGCAGGCCGGTATCCGCGCGCTGGATCTCGGCCTCACCCCAACCTCGTACTACCGAGCGCTCGCGGTGGTGCTCGCGAAGCCGGAGGCGATCGCGGAGTTCCCGCGTCTGGCTGCATGGCACAAGCGCGCTGCCGATGCGAGGGCGGGCACGAAGGAGCGGCGCCGCATCGAGCGCATGGAGAGCGCTTCGCAGCGGGTGCGGAACGAGCTCGCCTCGTAGGAGGGTTTAGGCACCACTGACGATCATGTCTGCCGGTTTGGTGATCCTCCTCTGGACCGTCGCCGGCGACCTCCTCGTCGACGTCTTCCAGAACGCCATCACCCGCGTCAGTGACTTCAACTAGCCGCCCCCACCCACGCGGCGTGATGCGCGACGAGACCGGTTCGGCAGTCGCCGAATGGGTCATGGTGTCGGCGATGCTCCTCCTCCTCACGCTCACCGTCCTGCAGGTGGGCTTCGCCCTGCACGTTCGCACGACGCTCCTGGACGCCGCGGGGGAAGGCGCGAGGCACGCCGGGCTCTTCGGAGGCGGCCTGGAAGCGGGGGAGACCCGAGCGGCAGACCTCATCACGGTCGCCATCGGTGCCGGCTACGCCCAGGACGTGACGGCCACGGCAACCGAGACCGACGGATCACCGACCATCGCGGTCACCGTGCGCTCACCACTGCCGCTGATCGGCCTGATCGGCCTCCCCGACGCGCTGGAGGTGACCGGACATGCGCCGACCGAGACGCTCGAGACTGAGTGACGATCGGGGCTCGGCCTCCCTCGAATTCCTGACGCTCGGCACGCTGCTCATCGTGCCGCTCGCCTACCTCATGCTGACGCTGTCCTCGCTCCAGGGTGCGAGCATCGCCGCCGAGTCTGCGGCACGCAACGCGGCGAGACTGCTCGCAGCGGACCCCGCCGCAGCCGACACCCAGGCCCTTGCGGAGGCCACGATCGCACTTGCGACCGCCGACCACGGATTCGACGCGAAGCTCGTCGAGCAGACGGTGGAGTGCCGCGGCCCGGACCCCAGCTGCACCGCCCCCGGCTCGGTGCTCGCGGTCACCGTCACGATCGCCGTACCGCTGCCGTTCGCATCCAGCCTCACCGACTCGGCGACGCCGATCTCGGTCCCCACGAGCGCGACCTCCTCGTTCGCCGTCACGCGCTTCGGCCTGTCCACGTGAGCGGGATGCGCGCGCGAGCACGAGCGGGCCTGCGATGGACGCGCGGGGAGCGCGGCAGCGTGCTCCCGCTCATCCTCGTCTTCCTCATGATCGGGCTCACCGCGGCCTACGTGCTCGTCGCGGCCACTTCGCTGTCCATCGAGCGCAAGCGCCTCCTCACGATCGCCGACGCCGTCGCGCTCTCCGCCTCCGAGAGCTTCTCCGCCGCCGACGTGGTCTTCAGCGACGGGGAACTCCAACCGGTCCTCAGCCAGACGCGCGTGGAAGACCGCGCCCTCGCGACCCTCGAGGACCTCTCCGCGGCGCGCGCCGACAGCATCACGCTGGACTCCGCGACTGCACCCGACGGTGTCACCGCGCACATCGTCATCACCGGCGCATGGTCGCCACCCCTCGCCCACGCGCTCCTCCCGACAGGACTTCGGATCACCGTCTCCAGCGACGCAAGAGTCGTGCTGAGCTGACACGATGCGCGCCGGCCAGCACCGCCCAGCCCCGACGGCTAGTCTTGGGGGATCATGATCAACCTTGACCTCGCCTCGGAGATCACTGCCCTGCGCAGCACCTTCGGAGACATCAGCGCCGTGCTCAACCCCGACAAGCTCCGCGCGAAGGTGGTGGAGCTCGAGGCCGAAGCGTCCGTCCCCGACCTCTGGAACGACACGGACAACGCGCAGAAGGTCACCTCCGCCCTCAGCCACGCCCAGTCCGACCTCAAGCGTCTCGACGAGATCGAGCAGCGCCTCGACGACCTCGAAGTGCTCGCGCAGATGGCCGTCGAGATGGAAGACGAGGACACGGCTGAGGAAGCCCGAGCCGAGCTCAAGTCGATCACCAAGGTCATCGGCAACCTCGAAGTGCAGACCCTCCTCGACGGCGAGTTCGACCCCCGCCCGGCCGTCATCACCATCCGCGCCGGCGCCGGCGGCGTCGACGCCTCCGACTTCGCAGAGATGCTGCTTCGCATGTACCTCCGCTGGGCTGAGCAGCACAGCTACAAGGTCTCCGTCCTCGACACGAGCTACGCAGAGCAGGCGGGCATCAAGTCGGCCACCATCGAGATCGACAGCCCGTACGCCTTCGGCACGCTCTCCGTCGAGGCCGGCACGCATCGCCTCGTGCGCATGAGCCCCTTCAACTCCGCAGGCAGCCGAGAGACGAGCTTCGCCGCCGTCGAGGTGGTGCCGCTCATCGAGCAGACCGAGTCGATCGAGATCCCGGACAACGACATGCGCGTGGATGTGTTCCGCTCGTCCGGCCCCGGTGGCCAGTCCGTCAACACGACCGACTCCGCCGTGCGCATCACGCACCTGCCGACCGGCATCGTCGTGAGCTGCCAGAACGAGAAGAGCCAGATCCAGAACCGCGCCGCCGCGCTCCGCGTGCTCCAGTCGCGCCTCCTCCTGCTCCGCCGCGAGGAGGAGAACGCACAGAAGAAGGAGCTCGCCGGCAACATCACCGCCAGCTGGGGAGACCAGATGCGGTCCTACGTCCTCGCCCCCTACAAGATGGTGAAGGACCTCCGCAGCCAGCACGAGACCGGCAACACCGACAAGGTCTTCGACGGCGACATCGACGCCTTCATCGCCGCCGGCATCCGCTGGCGCAAGCGCGGAGAGGCCGACGCCGCCTAGCTCGGGTCGCTGACCATCGCGTCTGACCACTTCTGCATGTCGCGCCGGGCTGACGCCAGTCCGGTGCCTACCCTGTTAGCGCCATGATCAGATTCGATAACGTCGCCAAGGTCTACCCTGGCACCGCCGCCCCCGCACTCGACGACATCACCTTCGAGGTGCTGCGCGGCGAGTTCGTGTTCCTCGTCGGCCCCTCGGGCTCCGGCAAGTCCAGCGTCCTCCGCCTCATCCTCCGAGAAGACGCACCCAGCCGAGGCCAGGTGCACGTGCTCGGCCAGGACCTGCGCCGCATCTCCAACCGCAAGGTGCCGTACTACCGGCGCAGCATCGGCATGGTGTTCCAGGACTTCCGCCTCCTCGCAGGGAAGACCGTCTTCGAGAACGTCGCCTACGCGCTCGAAGCGCTCGGCAAGTCGCGTGGGCACGTCGCGAAGGCGGTCCCCGACGTCCTCAAGACCGTCGGCCTCGGCGACAAGGCCAACCGGTTCCCGCACGAGCTCTCCGGCGGTGAACAGCAGCGAGTCGCGATCGCGCGCGCCGTCGTCAACAAGCCGGACATCCTCCTCGCGGACGAGCCGACCGGAAACCTCGACCCCGTCACGAGCCGCGGCATCATGCGCCTCCTCGCGCGCATCAACGCCAACGGCACGACCGTCGTCATGGCCACCCACGACGTGTCCATCGTCGACGAGGAACGCCGACGCGTCATCGAGCTCGACGGCGGCATCATCATGCGCGACGAGTCAGACGGCGTCTACCAGCCCGGGATCGTCCCCCTCACCGAAGCCGAGACGGCAGCCGCCAACCAGCTCGAGCAGGACGACGAAGCCGCAGTCGAATCTCAGGCACCCACATCCATCGCCGACTCGATCGCCTCGCGCGTCGCCGGCCAATCGACCACGAAGAACACTGGAGACGTCAAATGATCGGCCGCGTATTCGCCGAGATGTGGCAGGGACTGCGCCGCAACTCGAGCATGGTCATCTCTGTCGTACTCGTCACCTTCGTCTCCCTGACGTTCGTCGGCGCCGGAATCCTCATGCAGCAGCAGATCAGCAGCATGAAGTCGTTCTGGTACGACCGCGCCCAGGTCTCGGTCGACCTCTGCTCCTCCGTCTCGAGCGCCCCAAACTGTGCCGGTGGGCAGGCCAGCGAGTCGCAGCGCGAGGCCGTCGAAGCGGCCCTCCAGGGTGCCGTCCTCACGCCGTACATCAACGAGTACGTCTTCGAGGACCAGGACCAGGCCTACGCGAACTTCCAGCAGCAGTTCGCCGGCGACCCGATCGTCTCCTTCGTCGAGCCCGAGTACCTCTCCGAGAGCTTCCTCATCACGCTGACCGACCCCGACCAGGCGGACATCATCATCCAGCAGCTCGAGGGTTACGACGGAGTCGAAGCGGTCACCGACCAGCGGCAGTACCTCGAGAGCATCTTCGAGCTGCTCAACGTCGCGAGCCTCTCCGCCATCGGCATCGCCGTCGTCATGCTCGTCGCGGCCGCCCTGCTCATCGCAACCACGATCCGCCTCTCCGCCATCAGCCGCCGACGCGAGATCGGCATCATGCGTCTCGTCGGCGCCTCGAACCGCTACATCCAGGCGCCGTTCATCCTCGAGGGAATCGTGGCCGCCCTCATCGGCGCAGTCCTCGCGTCGGGGGCGACGCTCGCCATCGCCCACTTCTTCGTGCAGGGCTACCTTGGACGCCAGCTGCCCTTCGTCTCCCTCATCGGAGTCCCGGAGGCGCTGCTCGCGCTCCCCGTGCTGCTCGTGGTGAGCGTGCTGCTCGCCTGGGCATCGGCGCGCATCGCGATCAACAAGTACCTCAAGGTCTGACCCGCACGAAACCCGCAGAGTAGACCGATGGACAGCCCGTGTCGTAAGATAGCGGGCTGTCCATCGTCTGCCGTCGAGAGAGGAAGAGGCCATGCCAAAGGAGCAAGGGACAAAGCCTGTCGCGACGAACCGTCGAGCCAGGCACGACTATCTGATCGAGGACACCCTCGAAGCGGGGATCGTGCTCAACGGGACCGAGGTGAAGTCGCTGCGTCAGGGGCGCGCTTCCCTCGTCGATGGATACGCGTACATCGACCGCGGTGAGGCGTGGCTCGACGCCGTGCACATCCCTGAGTACCTCGAGGGCACCTGGAACAACCACGCCCCGCGCCGCAAGCGCAAGCTCCTGCTGCACAAGGAGCAGATCCGCAAGCTCGCGATGAAGACCAAGGAGGGCGGGTACACGCTCGTCCCGCTCACGCTGTACTTCCTGAACGGCCGGGCCAAGGTCGAACTCGCCGTCGCCAAGGGCAAGCGCGAGTTCGACAAGCGCCACGCCCTCCGCGAGCGTCAGGACAAGCGGGAGGCCGACAGGGCCGTGGCCTCCCGCAAGTACATGGGGGAGTGACCCCCGGCGCTCCTCGAACGACGAGCGGCAACAGCGATGCGGCCCCCGATCCACTGGATCGGGGGCCGCATCGCTGTCCGCGCTTCAGGAGGTCAGCGCACGCTCTCGACGAGCGTCGCGATCGAGCTCTCGTGCGCCGAGAGGAGCGTCTTCAGGCTGCGAGACTGCCAGCCCCGATCGCTCTGCCCGTTGGAGGAGGGATCAGCGCTCCACCAAGCCGTCTGCACGGCCGCATCCGCCGCATCGAACGAGTCGAACATCGCCGTGAACAGCGGGGCCGAGTTCGCGAAGGGCACTGCGCCGACGGTCAGGCTGAGCGTCTCCGAGCGGTACGAGTCGGAAGCCGCCTGCGCCGCATCCGCTGCCTTGCCGAATTCGGTGCTGTAGCTCGTGCACACGTCGCTGAGCTCGTCGAGGAAGCAGTCGGACGCGGCTAGGTCGGCGATCCCGCGGTAGAAGTCGACGTAGGTCGACTTGATGGAATCGGCGATCTTGGTGCCGATGTTCGGGTCGCTGTAGTCGGGGCAGCCCGTCGACACGTTGCACGGGTAGTACAGGTTGTTCCCGAGGTCGATGTTCTGGCCGTCCGGAATGGTGAAGACCGTGCTGGACAGTGCCGCGAGCTGCGTTCCGAACGTGTTGTAGATCGAGTTGTACTTCGGGAACGCCTCGCAGAACTGCTGCAGGGCGGCGACGTCGGCACTGGCCGTGTCGGCGAAGTTCGCGACGATGTCGCGTCGCTCACTCAGCCCATCGCTCTCGGTCTGCGCCTCCTTGTACGCCTCGGAGGCGTCTGCGCCCTCTTCAACCGTAAGCGCGGGCACGGTCGAGCTCGCGAGGTCGGTGATGGTCGTCTCGGCTGTCGCCACGTTTCCGCAGCGGGTCGAGAAGTCGGACATCTGTGCCGCGGACTGCGAGAAGAAGTCGGTGTTCTCGCCGAGCGATGCGGAGATCGTGACATTCGAGGCGAGGTCGAGGTTCTCGGTCGTCCAGTCGGCGTAGTGCGCGTCGAGATCGGTCTGGAACGCCGCCGCCAGCTCGTCGCCGCGGTTCACGTTGTTGTTGTGGATGGTCACGGGGATCGCCACGGCCGCGCCCACGAGGACAACGACTCCGATGATCGCCGGAATGAGGATGGCTGGCTTGCGGAACCAGGGCTTCTTCCGCTGGGCGCCGTTGCCGAAGTCGTTCGGGCCACCGGGGCCGCCACCCTGGAAGCCGCCGCCTCCGTTGTCGCCGAACGCCGGCGCGCCGACAGCCTGGCCGGGTGCTTGACCCGGCGCGTAGGGGGCTGGGGTCTGGTTGTCCGGCGTGCCGTTCCACGCGCCGGCCTGCTGCTGTGCGCCGTAGGCCGCGCCGAAGGCGGGCGCTGCCGCGGCCGACGCGGTGGAGCCGTAGGTCGATGCCTCATTCGCGCCACCGTAGGCGGGCGGGACGTTCTGGTCGCCGAACGCTGGAGCGTCGAAGCCGCCCTGACCCGGGCCTTGCCCCTGGCCGTCCTGGCCGGCGGGGGCGTTCCAGGCTGGTGTCTGCGTTGTCGGTGCGTCCTGCGCCTCTGGGGCAGACTGCCCCCAGGCGGGAGCTGACGCCTGCTGGTCCCACGCTGCGCCGGGAGCCGCTGCGCCCTGGTCGATCCAAGCCCCCTGATCCTGGGCGGGGGACTGGTCCCAGCTCGGTGCGGCAGGCGCTCCCGAGTCGAGGATCTCCGTCTGGTTGCTGTCGCCGCGTCCGAGAACCGCCGTCTGGTTCCCTTCGCCGAAGCCGAGGACCTCGGTGCTGTTCTGCTCGGGCGGGGCCGTCTCTTCGTGCGAGGAATCCGCGACAGGGGTCACGGGTGCAGACGGCACGTCCTGCTCTGGGGACTGCGACCAAGTGGGGGCCGCGGGGGCCTCGTACCCGGTCGCATCCGGAGCAGGCGCGTCGGGCTGCTGCTCAGCGGGTCGGCCGAAGTGCGCGCCGAAACCTTCGTGCCCGGACGCCGCGTCGGCGTTCCCGGACTGCTCGGTCACCTCTGGCAGGTCCTGCTGCGGTGGTTCACCCGCCTGCGTCTCCTGAGACTCGCCCCCAGACTCCGGGGCGTGTTCGTCGCCGTTCTCGGGCTTCTGCCAATTCGGGCGCCCGAATCCTTCAAAGTCATTGCCGCTCATGGGGTTCAGGTTACTGGTCCTCCCGGGAATCGCCTTCAGGCTTGCCCTGAGCAGCCCAGGACGTGGATTTCTCGGCCGACTTGACGTATGTTTAGGAGCTGCCAGTTGTTCTGGCAGCTGCAACTCAACAGTGCTCATGACGTGGAACGCCGCCGAGGAGACTCGGCTCACGGGGATGATCGGTTTCGACATGACTGGTGAATCGGCGTGAAGCGGGTCGAGGATGCGGGGTTATCTCGTAAACGCCCCTCGCAAAACATAGGTGCTAACGCTAAGCGCACCGACTTCGCCCTCGCTGCTTAAGCGAGTCCGATAGTCCGTCAGCCCGGGGGAGTTCCCGCTCCGGTAGCTGGCGTCATTAAGGGAACTTGCTGTGGTGTTGTGTTTCAGGGCACCACGGGACTTGCACTGGAACTGGGCTCGTCGATCAAGGTGTCTGTCCCCATGATCGGAGCCAAGTAGAACAGTAGACAGACTGCACCCGGAGAAGCCGCGGTTTCGTAGTTGTGGACGGGGGTTCGATTCCCCCCATCTCCACGAAACCCACGTCATGAGCAACGCCCCGACTGCCAGGTCATCGACTCGGCAGCCGGGGCACTGTTGTCTCTGCGGGTGACGCTGCTCAGCTCTCCGGCCACACCCCGGAGCTGCCTCGCCTGTGGCTGCCGACCAGGTGCGTGTCCACGACGCCGATGGCTTCCATGAGCGCGAAGAGGTTGGTCGGTCCGACGAAGCTGAAGCCGCGCGCTTTGAGCTGCTTCGTCAGCCACCTCGACTCCTCGCTGCTGCTCGGGACCTCGGCAACGGTCGTGGGCCTCGGCGTCACCTGCGGCTTCGCGCTCCAGACCAGCTCGTGCAACGGTTCGCTCTCGCGAAGGACGATCGTCGCGCGCGCGTTCTTGATGATCGACGAGATCTTCAGACGGTTGCGGATGACACCCGCGTCGAGCATCAGCCGCTCGAGGTCGTCGTCACCGAACTCGGCGACGGCATCCACGTCGAAGCCGCTGAACGCGGCGCGGAGAAGGGGACGACGCTGCAGGATGAGCCGCCACGAGAGCCCGGATTGGAAGATCTCCATGCAGAGCCGTTCGAACACGCCTCGCTCGTCGGCGATCGGCATGCCCCACTCCGTGTCGTAGTAGTCCATCAGCAGCTGATCCTGGCTCGCCCAGGGCGGGCGGGCCAGCCCATCTTCGCCGATCACGAGCTCTGTCGAGGCACTCGCCGAGGGGAGCACTGCGGACGGCTGGGTGGATGCTGGCATGGGTCTTTCCTCTCCGGACGCGGAATCCTGCAATCTCCGCGAACCGGGACGGACGCGAACGGCACTGATCGAGAACCTGCTGTGTCGAGAACGGTACCCGGAGCCTCCGACACCCAGCCGCGCTTGTCCACAACCAACCGAGCGGAGGAGCTAGCTCCCCGCTGGCACCTGCGAGCCGGTCAGCTCCTCGCCGTCGCTGCTCGCGACCAGGCAGGCGAGGTCGCGGTCTCCCTCGGCCCAGCTCGCCTCGCTCGGCACGAGGTGCAGGGCGGTGAGCCCCGCCGTGGCATCGGAGCCGAGCCCGGCGAAGTCTGCGGCGCACCGTGCGTCAGCCTCGGCCGTCAGAGCCGCCTCGCCGGGGAAGTCCTCGCCCAGCTCTGAGGGCGTGATGGACAGCACCTGGTAGAGATGCGGGGTGTCGCAGGACCCAGCGATCGTAGCGACCGTCTGCGCCGCATTCGACGAGAAGCAGTCACCGGCAGACAGCTCCGTGATCGGCACCATCCGGGGCGCATCTGGCGAAGCCGTGCAGGCCGTCAGCGCGGCTCCCGCGAGGAGCGCGGTCAGGAGCGTTGCGGGGAGTCGGTGAGCCACGCTCCCAGGCTAGCTGGCTGAGCCCGCTGCAGTGCCAGCCGTCGGCTGGCCGTCCACGGGAGTCACGATGCAGAGGACCTCGCGGTCGCCGCCACCCCACGACTCCGCGCTCGGCACGATGCCCGTGTAGTTCCAGCTCGTCAGGAAGGGCTCGGCGCCGATGAAGCCGGTGAAGGCGGCCGAACAGATGTCCTGGAGCGCCGTATCCACCGCGGCGTCGCCCGGGAAGTCAGCACCACCCTGCATGTCTTCCGTGTGGTACGCCTCGAAGGTGTGCAGCGAGTCGCAGTTCGGGAACAGCTCGGCGTCGTCGGCGCCGGACTCGAGGTCGAAGCAGTCGCCCACCTGAAGATCTTCGATGCCGGTCATCGTCCCTGCGACCGCCGTCGGCGTTGGTGTGGCGGTCTCGCTCTCCGTCGGCGTGGTCGTCGACGACTCCGTCGCCTCTGTGGTGGACGACGTCGTCACCACCGGGTCCGAGCCGCCACCCGCGAGGGTCGTGACCAGCGTGCATCCGCTGAGCAGGAGGAGGGCGCTGAGCCCAAGGGACGCGCCTGCGGCGCTTCGTACGGCGGCGGTTCGCATCGTTGCTCCTCGTGGGGGTGTACGTGGTCCAGAGCTCCATGCCGCTCCCGGAGTCGCGACTGGACCAGTCTATTGCCGCATTCCCGAAGATCACCACTGAGGCCCCGACCGGCGAAGCGGCCCATGCGGTTCCCGAGAGCGGCGTAGCATGTGCTCCATATGCCACGAGACGCGACTTCCCCCAAGCAGCGGTCAGACGAACAGCTCGATGCGACCTCACCGTCGTCCGCGTCGTCGCCATCCACGCAGGAAGCATCGCGCTGGCCAGCCTTCGCCGTGTGCGCGGCGGTCGCGGTCCTCACGATCCTGGACCTCGCCAAGGTCAACGTGACCCTCGGGCCGATCGAGCACACCCTCGGGGCGGCCTCGTCCGACGTGCAGCTCATCGTGGCCGGCTACGTCCTCGCGTTCGGCATCCTCCTCGTCCCCTCGGGCAGGCTCGGCGACCTCTGGAACCGCAAGCGCCTGTTCCTCATCGGCCTCGTCGCCTTCGGACTCGCCTCGCTCGTGTGCGCGCTGAGCGTCACGACGGAGATGCTCATCGGCGGGCGCATCCTGCAGGGATTCGCGGCCGGCATCCTCATGCCCCAGGTGCTCGGACTCATCCAGCAGCTCTTCACGGGGCAGGAGCGAGGCAGGGCCTTCGGCATCTTCGGCGCCATCGTGGGTCTCGGCACGGCGTTCGGGCCGACCATCGGCGGGCTGCTCATCGGCCTCCTCGGGGAAGAGGCGGGCTGGCGCTGGACCTTCGCGATGAACGTCCCGCTCGCTCTCATCGTGCTCCCGTTCGCCTGGCGTCTCCTGCCCTCGAAGCAGGAGGTGGCTCGGGGGCAGACCCTCGACCTCTTCGGCGTCGCCCTCCTGGGCCTGGCCGTGCTCACGACGATGCTGCCCTTCGTCCTCACCTCGGGACGCGACACCGACAACCCCGCACGGTGGTGGCTGATCGCACCGGCGGTCGCACTCTTCGTCGGCTTCATCCTCTGGGAACGGCGCTACCTCCGTCTCGGCAAGACCCCCGTCGTCGACTTCGCGCTCTTCCGTACGCCCTCGTACCGGTACGGGGTGCTCATCACGACGCTCTTCTTCGCGGCCATGCCGGTCGGCTTCCTGCTCGTGACGCTGTTCCTCCAGCAGGGACTCGGACATGCGGCCGTGCTGGTCGGAGCAGTCTCGGTGCCATACGCCCTCACGTCCGCCGTGGTCGCCGCGGTGTCGGGCAAGTGGACGTTCCACCACGGCGCGACGCTCGTCGCTGTCGGCGTCGCCCTCTTCGCGGTGGGCTACGCCGTGGTGCTCGTCGTCACCCAACTGGCTGAGCCGGAGCTCTCGCCGTACCTGGTGAGCGCCGCCCTCATCATCTCCGGGGCGGGGGCGGGGCTCGTCATGGGGGCGAACCAGATGCGGATGCTGCTGCACGTTCCCGTCGAGCAGGCCGGCATCGCAGGCTCGTTCGCGCAGGTCGGTCAGCGCCTCGGGAACGCGATGGGGCTCGCGATCGGCAGCTCCGTCTTCTTCGCTGGCGTCGCGGCACTGCAAATCGCGGGAACGGGCCCGGACACGAGCTCGCCCGTGGTCCAGGAGGCGTACAAGGCGTCCGTCGCGGGCGGGCTCATCGTCGTCATCGGGCTGTCCTGCATCACGCTCGTGGTCGCCATCATCGACCTCGCCGGCCACCGCAGACGCCAGCGCGCCCAGCCAGCGGGGGAGTGACCCGCGCGGGCCGGGACCCGGGCTGAGGTCAGCGCGCGGCGAGCGCCTTGAGCGCCTGCTCGTGCAGGAGCCCGTTCGTGGCGAGGGCGCTCCCGTGCCACGGCCCCTCCTCGCCATCCATGCTCGTGAACGTGCCGCCGGCTTCCACGACGATCGGCACGATCGCGGCCATGTCGTACGGCTGGAGATCGAACTCGCCGGCGACCTCCATCGCGCCTTCGGCGACCAGCATGTACGACCAGACCTCGCCGACCGCGCGCGTGCGCCACACGGCACGGCTGAACTCCAGCAGCTGCGCTGAACGCCCCGCTTCGTCCCAGCCCTTGAGGCTGTTGTAGCTGATGGAGGCGCGTTCGAGCTCGTCGACGGCGCTCACCTGGATGCGCCGGTCCGTCGCGACGTCGCTGTCGCTGAGGTCGTCATCGAGATACGCGCCCTGGCCTGTCGCGCCCCACCACCGGCGGTTGAGGCCAGGCGCCGAGACGACGCCCACCTCGGGGACGCCGTCGATGACGAGGGAGATGAGCGTCGCCCAGATCGGGATGCCGCGCATGAAGTTCGCCGTGCCGTCGATCGGATCGATGATCCACTGTCGGCGGGAGGTGCCGTGCGAGCCGTACTCCTCGCCCAGGATGGCGTCGCTTGGACGCGTCTCCGCGAGACGCGAGCGCAGCGCCTGCTCGACAGCGCGGTCCGCATCCGTCACCGGCGTGCGGTCCTCTTTCTCGTACACCCCGAGCGAGCGAGAGTTGAAGTGCTTCATCGAGATCGCGTCGGCGATGTCGGCGAGCTCTCTCGCGAGGCGAAGATCGGAGGAGAGCGGATGCAGGAGTTCGGTGGCCACCAGCTCAGCCTAGGCGAGCCCGGTGATCAGTAGGCGGTGTCCGCCGCCTGATCGAGGGAGAGGAACAGGCGTCGCAAGGAATCGAGCCTGGCGATTCCCGCCTCGTCGAGCTCCCCGTCACGCACGGCGTCGTCGAGCGCGCAGTCCGGGGCGTCGGCCCGGTGCGTGCAGCCTCGAGGGCACTCCTCGGCGATCGCGGAGAGCTCGGTGAAGCCCTCCAGCACGTTGTCGCGGTTCACGTGTCCGAGGCCGAAGGAGCGGACGCCCGGGGTGTCGATGATCCAGCCCGTGTGCCCGTCCGAGTCCTCGACGCGGACCGCGAGCGTGGAGGAGGACGTGTGCCGACCACGACCGGTGACCGCGTTCACGACACCCGTCTCGCGAAGTGTGCCGGGGACCAGGGCGTTGACGAGGGTCGACTTGCCGACGCCCGAGTGGCCGACGGCCACGGTCGTGTGCCCGGTGAGGGCTGCGCGGAGCTCCTCGATGGGCTCACCGCCGGGACGCGACTCGAAGACCTTCACGCCGAGGGGCTCGACGAGCGCACGGAGCTCGTCCGCAGGCGCCACGTCGGTCTTCGTCAGCACGAGGAGCGGTTGGATGCCGGCGTCGAGCGCAGCGACGAGGTAGCGGTCGATGAGTCGAGGCCGCGGCTCGGGCTGGGCCGTCGCGGCCACGATGAGCATCTGATCGGCGTTCGCGACGATGACGCGCTCGACCTGATCGGTGTCGTCGGCGCTCCGTCGGAGCAGCGTCTTGCGCTCGCAGATGCGGACGATGCGGGAGAGGCTGCCGGTGTCGCCGGTCGTGTCGCCGACGAGGTCGACGAGGTCGCCCGTCACGATCGCCGTGCGGCCGATCTCTCGCGCCTTCGCGGCGGTGACCGTGCGTTCCTCTGGCGTCCCCTCGTCGAGGAGCACCGTGTAGCGGCCACGGTCGACGGTGACGACGCGCCCCGTCACCGCATCGCTGTGCTTCGGGCGCTGCTTGGACCTGGGCTTGTTTGCCTTGGGGTTCGGACGGACACGGATGTCCTCCTCGTCCCAGTCGCCGTAGGCGTCGAACGCGTCGCCGAGTGAACGGGACACGGTCAGATGGCGAAGGCCGCGAGGTCGACGCTGCCGTCGTCCTCGCCCTCATCCGGGTCGCTGTGCGTGCCCTGGTCGAGCATGTCCTGCCAGAGCTGCACGAATTGGGGCAGCGTCTTGTTCGTCGCGTGGATATCGTCGACCGTGACCCCTGCGATGGCGAGACCGACGATGGCACCCGACGTGGCCATGCGGTGGTCCTCGTAGCTTCGCCATTCGTGCGCCGTGCGCGCTCCGGGAACGATCTCGAGTCCGTCTTCGAGCTCTGTGACCTCGCAGCCGATGCCGCGCAGCTCCGCCGCGATGGCCGCGACGCGGTCGGTCTCGTGACCGCGGAGGTGCGCGATTCCCGTGATGCGGCTCGTGGTCGTGCACAGCCCGCACAGCGCTGCCAGGTTCGGGGCGAGCTCACCGGCCTCGGAGAGATCCAGGTCGACACCGGGCACCTCGGCTCCCTCGGCGATGCCGCGCTCGACCGTGCAGGTGAGCACGCCGTCCTCGACCGAGATGTTCGCGCCGAACAGGGGGAGGAGATGCTGGAGGTGCGAACCGACCTGCGTGGTCGACTCCGGCCAGTCCTCGATCGAGACGCTGCCGCCCGCGACGATCGCGGCGATCAGGAACGGCTCCGCGTTGGAGAGGTCCGGCTCGATCGTCAGCTCGCGTCCGTCGATGGCGCCGGGCTCGGCCCGCCAGGCGCCTGGCGTCGAGTCGTCGATGTCGACGCCGCGCTCGCGCAGCGCCGCCAGCGTCATGTCGATATGCGGCTGGCTCGGAACCCGATCGCCGGAGTGGATGAGCGTGAGTCCGTCCGTGAAGCGCGCGCCCGCCATGAGCAGCCCGGAGACGAACTGGCTGGAGGCTCCCGCGTCGATCGTGATCTCGCCGCCGGCGACCTCGCCGGTGCCGTACAGCGAGAAGGGCAGGCCGCCCCGGCCGTCGTCGCGCACTTCCACGCCGAGCGCCTTGAGCGCATCCACCGTGCCCTTCATCGGGCGTCGGCGTGCGGCCTCGTCGCCGTCGAAGGCCACCGGGCCGAGCGCGAGGGATGCGAGCGGGGGAACGAACCGCATGACCGTGCCCGCGAGACCGCAGTCGATCGAGACGCCGCCTTCGAGCTCACCGGGCGTGATCTCGAGATCGTTCCCGAACCGCCCGTCGCCGGGCACCTCGGTGATCTGGGTGCCGAGCTGCCGAAGCGCGTCGATCATGAGCTCCGTGTCTCTGGCCCAGAGCGGGTGCCGGAGCTTCGAGGGCCCCTCCGCAAGCGCCGAGAGCACGAGCTCGCGATTCGTGAGGCTCTTCGACCCGGGGATCTGCAGGCGCGCGTCGATCGGCGAAGTCGCCGTCGGAGCCGCCCACGGACCGTCGCCGAGGGTCAGCGGCTCGCTGCCCTCGTCATCTCGGTACAGGTCGAAGCGTGGTCCGGAATAGCCAAAGATCTCCATTGGTTGACAACGATACCGCCACACACGCGCGCACCACCCGGAAATGCGTTTCCACCTGACATCGAAGAGGAGGGCAGCCCTTGCCGACAACGCTCGCGCCGCCGAGGCGTCAAGCCGCTGAGCGGCGCACGGCAGTACACTCACGCGTAATGAGTGAGCAGAAGTCGCCTCAGGCGACCCCAGACCAGGACGAACTCCGGCAGCTGTTCGAGGAGCAGGCGCTGCAGTACATCGACCAGTTGTACGCGGCGGCCATGCGCATGACTCGGAACCCCGCGGATGCGCAGGATCTCGTGCAGGAGACCTTCGTGAAGGCCTTCGTCGCGTTCGCTCGCTTCGAGCAGGGCACGAACCTCAAGGCGTGGCTGTACCGCATCCTCACGAACCTCTTCATCAACTCGTACCGCAAGAAGCAGCGGGAACCGTACGCGAATGCGTTGGAAGACCTCGAGGACTGGCAGCTGGGCGGCGCCGAGTCGGCGACCGCGCAGACGTCGTCGCGGTCGGCTGAGGCCGAGGCGATCGACCACCTTCCCGATTCGACGGTGAAGGACGCCCTCCAGGCGATCCCGGAGGACTTCCGCCTCGCGGTCTTCCTCGCGGATGTGGAGGGCTTCTCCTACAAGGAGATCGCAGACATCATGAAGACCCCCGTCGGCACCGTCATGTCGCGGCTCCACCGCGGCAGGCGTCTGCTTCGCGATCGCCTCACCGGCTACGCGAGGGAGAACGGCATCATTCCGCCCTTGGACGGGGACGAGCAGGAAACAGGGAGCAAGAAATGACCGATTGCGGTTGCGAGAAAGCGAAGGACGCCCTCGAGGAGTACCTGCGCAACGAGCTCGCGAGTACGGATGCGAGCGACATTCGCGAGCACCTCGAGCACTGCAAGGACTGCGAGAGCGAGCTGCACGTGAATCGTTCGCTCATGGAGGTCGTGCAGCGAGCCTGCAAGGAACGCGCCCCGGAGGAACTGCGGATGCACGTGCTCGACCAGCTCCGCAGCATCCAGCGCTCGCACGGCACGCCCGTCGCGAACTGAGGCGAGCAGCACCGAGACGCCCGCGCGGCAGATGACTGCAGACCCGAACGATCACGCCTGGCGCGCTCTGTCGGAGCGCGTCGGCGAAGTGGCAGCCGAACTGGACGCGCGGGCTGCCAGGCGTGAGACGCTCGGCGAGCTCGTCGAGCGCCGTCCGGTGCTCGGGATCCGTCGCGGGCCCGTCATGCGACGTGTCTCCAGCGTCTGGCGGCTGCGCGAGCTGCTGCTCGACGATCAAGGCGGGCTGTACCGGGTCGGTTCGGTCATTCGCGTCGCCAAGCAGCCCGACCACTACAGCGAGCAGTCAGCCCTCGCCGCCGAGCGTCGACGCGTCCAGCTGGCCGCGCTGCGCTCGGGTTTCGAGGTGGGCGAGACCGTCAACTACGGGGCGACGCCGATCCAGCTCTCCGACGGCCTGGGGGCCGGCGCGCACCCTGGGCTGGAGGTCGTCGGCGGCGAGGTCGTCCTGCACTGGGGTGCCGTGCCCGGCGCCCAGGCGGGTCTCGGCGCCGGCAGCTCGAGCGCGCTCGCCGCGTACCTCGACGACGCCGTGGCGCTCCTGACCGGTCGTTAGCCGCACACGCGCACGCACACGACGAAGACGCCCGCCCGATTGCTCGGAGCGGGCGTCTTCGTCGTGCAGACGAGGCGCGAAGCCTAGTCGGCGAGAACGCCCTCGATGAGCTCGGCCTGCTGGCGCTGGTGAGCCTTCATGGTGCCCACGGAAGGTGCAGAGGACTCCGGTCGTGTGACGGCTCGGATCGTGCGTCCTTCGAGCATGGGGGCGAGGTGCGTGCGTATGAACGGCCACGCTCCCTGGTTCTCCGGCTCGTCCTGCGCGTAGACGATCTCCGCGTTCGGGTACTCGGCGAGGAGGCGGTTGATCTCTTCGCCTGGCATCGGGTAGAACTGCTCGAGACGCACGAGCGCGACGCTCGTGTCCTCGCGCTTGTCGAGCTCCGCACGCAGGTCGTAGTGCAGCTTGCCCGCGTGCAGCACGACGCGGCGCACAGCCGCCTTGTCCGTGATCCGCTCGTCATCGAGGACGGGGCGGAACGAGCCGTTCGTGAAGTCCTCGACCGGCGAGACGGCGCTGCGGAGACGCAGCATCGACTTCGGCGTGAAGATCACGAGTGGCTTGCGGGGACGCGCGTACGCCTGGCGGCGCAGCAGGTGGAAGTGCGACGCCGGCGTGGACGGCATCGCGACCGTCATGTTCTCTTCCGCGGCGAGCGTCAGGAAGCGCTCGATGCGCGCCGACGAGTGGTCGGGGCCCTGGCCCTCGTAGCCGTGTGGGAGCAGCAGCACGACGCTCGAGCGCTGGTTCCACTTCTGCTCGGACGCCGAGATGAACTCGTCGATGATGGTCTGCGCGCCGTTGACGAAGTCACCGAACTGCGCTTCCCAGAGCACGAGCGCGTCAGGTCGCTCGACCGAGTAGCCGTACTCGAAGCCCAGCACCGCGTACTCGCTGAGGAACGAGTCGTAGATGGAGATCGGTGCCTGGTTGTCGCTGAGGTTCGACAGCGGCAGCCAGTTCTGGCCGTTGAGGCGATCGTGGAAGAGCGCGTGGCGCTGCACGAACGTGCCGCGGCGCGAGTCCTGGCCCGACATGCGCACCGGCGTGCCCTCCATGAGGAGCGAGCCGAGCGCGAGGAGCTCGCCGAATGCCCAGTCGATGCCACCGTCTCGGCTCATCTGCTCACGCTTGGAGAGCACCGCCTTGAGCTTCGTGTGCACCGAGAAACCCTCTGGCGGGTTCCCGTGCGCGTCGCCGATGATCTCGACGACCTCGCGTGCGACGGCGGTCGAGTCCGGCTCGGAGCGGTGGTTCTCCTCGCGAGAGCCGACGGCCGAGAGCTCGGCCGCGGAGATGGGCGTCGACTGCGTCTGCGCCTGGTGGGTCTCCGCGAAGGCGCGCTCGAGGCGGTCGTGGAAGTCCTTCTGCGCCGCGTCGAACTCGTCCTGCGTGATGTCGCCACGGCCGACGAGGGCTTCCGCGTAGAGCTTGCGCACGGAGCGCTTCGCCTCGATGAGGTTGTACATGAGGGGCTGCGTCATCGACGGGTCGTCGCCCTCGTTGTGGCCACGGCGACGGTACGAGATGAGGTCGATGACGACATCGCGCTTGAAGCGCTGGCGGTAGGCGAACGCGAGCTCGGCGACGCGAGCAACCGATTCGGGGTCGTCGCCGTTCACGTGGAAGACGGGAGCCGAGATGGCCTTCGCGACGTCGGTCGAGTACATCGACGAACGGGCGTCGCGCGGGGTGGTCGTGAAGCCGACCTGGTTGTTGATGTTCACGTGGATCGTGCCGCCCGTGCGGTAGGCGCGGAGCTGCGACATCTGCATCGTCTCGTAGACGACACCCTGGCCGGCCATCGCCGCGTCACCGTGGATGAGGATCGGCAGCACGGCGTCGCGGCCGTCGGACTTGCGGTCGATCTTGCCGCGCACGATGCCCTCGAGCACGCCGTTCACCGCCTCGAGGTGCGAGGGGTTGGCGGCGAGGTAGACGGGGATGGTCGCGCCGGATGCCGCCGTGAAGGTTCCCTCGATGCCGAGGTGGTACTTCACGTCGCCGGAGTTGCCGCGTCCGGAGCTGGACTGCACGCCCTCGAACTCGCGGAAGATCTGCCCGTAGGTCTTCCCCGCGATGTTCGTGAGGACGTTGAGGCGACCACGGTGGGCCATGCCGATGGCGACCTCGTCGAGGTCCTCCTCCGCTGCACCCTGGATGATCGTGTCGAGCAGCGAGATGACCGACTCGGATCCCTCGAGGGAGAAGCGCTTCTGGCCGACGTACTTCGTCTGCAGGAAGGTCTCGAACGCCTCAGCCTCGTTGAGCTTGTTGAGGATGCGCATCTGCTCTTCGTGCGTGGGCTTCGTGTACGGGTGCTCCAGCTCGTCCTGGAACCAGGCGCGCTGCTCCGGGTCCTGGATGTGCATGTACTCGATGCCGATCGTGCGGCAGTAGGAGTCGCGCAGGATGCCGAGGATGTCGCGGAGCTTGAGCATCCGCTGGCTGCCGCCGAAGCCGTCCGCGACGAACTCGCGCTCGAGGTCCCAGAACGTGAGTCCGTGATTCTCGATCTCGAGGTCGGGGTGCGTGCGCTGCACGTACTGCAGCGGGTCGATGTCCGCCATCATGTGGCCGCGGACGCGGTACATGTTGATGAGCTGCTGCACGCGCGCCGTCTTGTTGATGGACGCGGCGAGGTCGACGTGCACGTCCTGCGACCACACGACGGGCTTGTACGGGATGCGCAGCGAGGCGAAGATCTCCTCGTAGAAGTTGTGCTTGCCCGTGAGGTGCTCGTGCACGATCTTGAGGAACTCGCCGGAGCCGGCGCCCTGGATGACCCGGTGGTCGTAGGTGCTCGAGATGGTGAGGCGCTTCGAGATGGCGAGGTCGTCGAGGACGTGCTGCGCCATGCCCTGATAGGGGGCCGGGTAGTCGAGGGCGCCGGCACCGATGATGGCGCCCTGCCCCTTCATGAGCCTCGGGACGGACTGGAGGGTTCCCATGCCGCCCGGGTTCGTGAGCGAGATGGTGGTGCCCGCGTAGTCGTCTCCGCTGAGCTTGTTCTGGCGTCCGCGCTTGATGAGCTCCTCGTACGCCCCGAGGAACTCGCGGAAGTTGAGGGTCTCGGCCTGCTTGATGCTCGGCACGACCAGGGCGCGGGTTCCGTCCGGCTTCGGCACGTCGATCGCGATGCCGAGGTTGACGTGCGCTGGCTCGATGGCGGATGGCTTGCCGTCGATCTCGTCGTAGTAGACGTTCATGCTGGGGAACTTGATGAGCGCCTTCACGAGCGCCCAGCCGATGAGGTGCGTGAACGAGACCTTGCCGCCGCGGGTCCGCCGGAGGTGGTTGTTGATCACGATGCGGTTGTCGATCATGAGCTTCGCGGGGATCTCGCGGTAGCTCGTGGCCGTCGGCACCTGCAGGGAGATGTCCATGTTCTTGGCGATGGCCTTCGCCATGCCCTTGAGCGGCGACACGATGTTCTCGCGCGACGGGGCCTTCTCCTTGTCAGCGGCGGGTGCATCCGCTGGGATGAGCTTCTCCTGAGGGGCCGCGGCAGTCGTCTTCGCCTGCTTGCGAGCCTCACCGTCGGCCGCTGGCTTCTTCGCCTCAGCCGCGGGAGCCGGAGCCGCCTTGGCGGGCTGAGCCGCGGGCGCCGTCTTCGCGGGAGCAGCGCCCTGCTGCTTCGCGTACTGCTCGAGCGTCGGCCACCAGGCCTCGTCTACGCTCTTCGGGTCCTTGACGTACTTTTCGTACATCTCCTCGACGAGCCAGTCATTGGCTCCGAAATCGGACTTTGCTTCGTCTGTACCCGCACTGGTCAAATGACTCGCCACCTGAGTTCGTCTCGCGTTCGTCTAGTGATGCGGGACGCGCCGAATCTGGGCGGCGACCCCATCGAGTGACAAGCCTAACGCCCTTGGCGAGCGCTCTGCGCGAAAGTGGGGTGAGGAGGGGGCTCCGCAAAGTAATCTGGAGGCCATGCACTTCTCTGGTCCTGCCCCTCACCACGAGCTCACCTACTCCGATGTGTTCCTCATTCCGAGTCGTTCCGACGTGGGTTCGAGACTCAACGTCTCGCTCGCCCCGGACGACGGGACCGGCATGACGATTCCGCTGGTCGCCTCGAACATGAACGCGGTCACCGGGCCCCGCATGGCAGCCGCCATAGCGCGCCGCGGCGGGCTCGGAGTTCTTCCTCAGGACATGTCGCTGGAGGAGCTGCAAGCCGCCATCCGCTGGGTGAAGTCGCAGGATCCGGTGCTGGACACTCCGTTCACGGCGAAGGGCGAGGCGACGGTCGGCGACGTGCTCGAGCTCGTGCCGCCGGTGGCCGGCTTCGGCGTCTCGGTGCTCGGGCCCACCGGAGATGTGCTGGGAGTCCTGCAGGCCTCGACCCTCGCGCGTGTCCCGAGCGACGCCGTGCTCGCCGACCTCAGTCACCACTTCGTCGACGAGATCCCCGTCTCGCTCGCGCGCGACTCGCGAGCGGTCTTCAACTCGTTCGCCGAGACCGGGTCGAACTTCGCCCCCGTCCGGACCGAGACCGGCGAGGTCGCGACGGTCACCTCGGGCGGTGCCCTCCGCAGCACGATCTACCGCCCTGCGCTCGATTCGCAGGGACGCCTGCGTGTCGCGGTCGCCGTCGGCGTGTCGCGCAACGCGCTCGAGCGCGCTCGGGCACTCGTGGAAGCCGGTGCCGACGTCCTCGTGCTCGACACGGCGCACGGCCACCAGGGGAGCATGCTGCGCGCGATCGAGGCGGTCCGCGGCGCGGAGCTCGGTGTTCCCATCGTCGCCGGGAACGTGGTGAGTGGAAGCGGAGTCCACGACCTCGTGTCGGCCGGGGCGAGCATCATCAAGGTCGGCGTCGGACCGGGTGCGATGTGCACGACCCGCATGATGACGGCCGTGGGTCGTCCGCAGTTCTCGGCCGTGCTGGAGACCTCGGAGACGGCGCACGCGCTCGGGGCACGCGTATGGGCAGATGGGGGAGTGCGCTACCCGCGCGACGTCGCGCTCGCGCTCGCCGCGGGAGGCTCCGCCGTCATGATCGGCTCGTGGTTCGCCGGCACCGTCGAAGCGCCTGGCACGGTGCGGACGGACGAGTCGGGCAACTGGTTCAAGGAGTCGTTCGGCATGGCGTCGACCAAGGCCGTCGAGGCTCGGTTCGGTGACCTCGAGCCCTACGAGCGCGCCCGCAAGCTGCTCTTCGCGGAAGGGATCTCGTCCTCGAAGATCATGCTCGACCCGAAGCGTCCAGGTCTCGATGACCTGATCGACATGATCACGACGGGCGTTCGCTCGTCCTTCACCTACGCGGGCGCCGACTCGCTGCCCGAGTTCCGCCAGCGCGCGAAGGTCGGCATCCAGTCTGCCGCCGGCTACGAAGAGGGCAAGGCCCTCCCGGTGTCCTGGTAGTCGCGGTCGCGTGAGGGTGGTCTTCGCTATACTTCGTGGCAACTATGGACGATGACCATCCTCCGCGATCCGCACCCTCACGCGCCGCAGCTCTGCCTGCGTTGAGCGCCGCCTCCTCTCCGGCTCGGCATCCCCGAACCATCCCCGTATCGAGGGGTGAGGGTTCGTGAACGAGTGGGTCATGCTCGGCATCGGCGTCCTCCTGACGGTGGGGACCGGCGTCTTCGTCGGGTCGGAGTTCGCGCTCGTCAACCTCGACCGCAACGACCTCGAGAAGCGTCGGGAACGCGGGGAGAAGCGCCTCACCCCGACCATCAACGCGCTCAAGCACACGTCGACGCACCTCTCGAGCGCGCAGCTCGGGATCACGCTGACGACCCTCCTCACGGGCTACACGATGGAGCCGGCCATCTCGTCGCTGCTCTCGTCGCCGCTCGGCGCCGTTGGGCTGCCGGAGGACGCCGTGCGCCCCGTCGGCGCCGTGCTCGCGATCGTGATCGCCACGGGGCTCTCGATGGTCATGGGGGAGCTGATCCCGAAGAACTTCGCGCTGGCCGTGCCGCGCGCGACGGCGAAGTTCCTCATCCCGCTGCAGGTCGCGTTCACGACCGTCTTCCGCCCCGCCGTCGCGGTGCTCAACGGAAGCGCCAACGGCCTCATCCGGGCTCTCGGCATCGAGCCCAAGGAGGAGCTCTCCGGCGCCCGCACGGCAGAGGAGCTCTCGAGCCTCGTCCGCCGCTCCGCGCTCGTCGGACTGCTCGAGGGCGAGCGGGCGGTGCTCTTGAGCCGCACGCTGCGGTTCTCCGACCACATCGCGGCGGACGTCATGACGCCCAGGCCGCGTGTGCAGTCCATCGCGGTCGACGCGCCGGTCCAGGACCTCATCGACCTCGCGAAGTCGACGGGCCATTCCCGGTTCCCGGTGACCGGTGAGGACATCGACGAGATCGTCGGCGTCGCCCACCTGAAGAATGCGGTCTCGCTGCCGCTCGATCGCCGCCGTTCCGTGCCGGTCGGCGCGATCAAGACGGATGCGCTGCTCGTGCCGGAGACGCTGGGGCTCGACGCTCTGCTCGCCGAGCTCCGCTCCGGCGGCTTCCAGCTCGCCGTCGTGCTCGACGAGTACGGCGGCACGAACGGGGTCGTCACTCTCGAGGATCTCGTGGAGGAGATCGTCGGCGAGCTCGTCGACGAGCACGACCGAGCGCATCTCGACGTCGTGCGCGCCAAAGGCCGCACGACGTTCGACGGGATGCTCCGGCCGGATGAGGTACGGGACCGCCTGAATATCGAGCTCGACGACGACGGGCCCTTCGAGACCGTCGCTGGCTTCATGATGAACGCGCTCGAGCGCATCCCCGCGGTCGGCGACGAGGTGCAGGTCCCCGTCGGCACGTTCCGCGTCGAGCGGATGGAGGGTCGCCGGGTCGATCGGGTCGCGTTCACGCCGAACGAGTCCTACGAGTCGAGGGAGGCGCTCATGCAGCGCCTCGCCGACAAGCACGCCGAGAAGGAGAACCGTGGCTGAGTACTGGTCTGGACTCGCCTGGCTCGTGGTGCTCCTCGCCGCGAACGCCTTCTTCGTCGGCGCGGAGTTCGCGGTCATCTCCGCGAAGCGATCGCAGATCGAGCCCCGAGCCGAGCGCGGCAGCAAAGCCGCCCAGCAGACGCTCTACGCGATGGAGCACGCGACCGGCATGCTCGCGACGAGCCAGCTCGGCATCACCGTCTGCTCGCTGCTGATCCTCAACGTCTCTGAGCCGGCGCTGCATCACCTGCTCGAGATCCCGCTCTCCGCGACGGGGCTCAGCGAGGAGATGATCTCGACCATCGCGTTCGTCATCGCGCTCATCGTCGTCTCGTACCTGCACGTCGTGCTCGGCGAGATGGTCCCCAAGAACATCTCCTTCTCGGTGCCTGACCGCGCGGCGCTCCTGCTCGCCCCGCCGCTCGTGTTCTTCTCGCGGCTGTTCGCACCGGTCATCTGGGCGCTGAACGGCATCGCGAACACGACGCTGCGCCTGTTCGGCGTCGAGCCGAAGGCCGAGACGACGAGTGCGTTCACCTTCGACGAGGTCGCGGGCATCGTCGAGCAGTCCAAGCGCGAGGGTGTACTCATGGATCGTGCCGGCACGCTCTCGAACACCTTCGAGTTCACGGCGAAGAAGGTCGCCGCGGTCGCGATCGCGGGCGAGCAGCTCGTGGTGCTGCCGCCGGAGGCGACGCCGGAGATGCTGCAGCGCGCGGTCTCCGAGCACGGCTACTCGCGCTACATCATCCTGGACGAGGAAGGTGAATTCTCCGGCTACGTGCACCTGAAGGACGTGCTCGACCTCGACAAGCCGGACGAGTTCGACCGGCCCATCCCGGTCAAGCGCATCCGCTCGCTCGACTCGATGCACGACGAGGCCGACCTCGAGGACGCGCTCGCCACGATGCGGCGCACTGGGAGCCACCTGGCAAGGGTCCTCGATCGAGAGGGCAACACGCTCGGCGTGCTCTTCCTCGAGGACATCATCGAGGAGCTCGTCGGCGAGATCCGGGACGCGACTGCTCGCCACTGATCGCCGGTCTCCTCGCCGGAGCGCGGTGGCGACTTGGCGTGTCGTCGAAGAGCGACCAGTATGGCCGGGTGAGGGAATTCGATGCTCAGGATGCCGCGGCCAGCGTCTTCGCGCCGCGCGAGGACGACCACAAGTACCGCCGGGGTGTCACGGCGTTCGTGACGGGCTCCACGCACTACCCGGGCGCCGCCGTCCTGGGGACGAGGGCCGCCCTCGCGACCGGGATCGGGATGGTGCGCTACGCCGGGGGCGAGGCGGAGACCAAGGCGGTGCTATGGCAGAGTCCGGAGGTCGTCGCCGATCTCGCGTCGTTCGATGCGCTCGTCGTCGGGTCCGGAGTGGATCCGAAGGACGTGCGGCGCACCAGCGAGGCGCGGGAAGCGCTCGATCGTGCTAGGGAGCTCGACGCGACGGTCATCGCCGATTCCGGCGCGCTCGGGCAGATCGCCAAGCGCGTGCTGGGAGGCCACCACGTGCGCCGATGCATCCTGACGCCCCATGCGGCCGAGCTCGCCGCCCTCATCACGAAGCTCGAGGACACCGAGGTGCATGCCACAGACGTCATCAAGGAGCCGGAACAGGCTGTCCGCCTCGTGACGGATCGTCTCGGCTGCACGCTCGTGCTCAAGGGGCACCGCACCTACATCGCGGGGGACGGTCCGACGATCGTCGTGGATGCGCCGGGAGCCTGGCTCGCCACGGCGGGGACCGGTGATGTGCTGGCCGGGGCCATGGGTGCGCTGAGCGCCGTCGCCTCGAAGCGAGACGTGGCCGAGCAGCCGGAGCCGCAGCACCTCGCGGCAGCGGCTGTCTGGCTGCACGCGCGAGCCGGCTGGCTGGCGTCGCAGCTGAACGCGGGAAACGCTGAGGCCGCTTCCGCGCTGCTTGCCCCGATCGACGAGCTCACGAGGTTCGGTCCTGGTGCGCCGATCAGGGCGAGCGACGCGACCGCTGCGTTGCCGCGCCTCGTCGGAGCGCTCGTGGCGTCCAAGCTGCGCGCCTGACCTGGGGTAGCTTGTCCCGCATGACTTCGTCGTGGATCGCCCGTCACTGGCCGGGCCCTCTCTCGATCGTGACGCTCTGGCTTGCCTTCGCGGGCGTCCATTACGTGCTGATCCTCGTGAACCTCTACTCGCTCTCGAACCCCATGGGAGACGTGTTCCAGGTCTACCGCGGGTGGGTCGACCAGGCCCAGCTGGGGCAGGTGCCCGGCATCGATACGACCTTCGTGTACCCGCTGCCCTCGCTCCTGCCGATGCTGGTGGCGGACGCGGTCGGCGGGCAGGCGAACTACGGCCTGGGCTGGCTGCTGGTGGTCGCGGCCGGCAACGCCGTGGCGTTCGCGGCGCTGACGCTGTGGCGCCCCTCGTCTCGCGACGCCAGGCTCCGGCAGATCGCCGCCTGGTGGTGGCTCGTGCTCATGGCCCTGCTCGGACCGGTGGCGCTCGGCCGCATCGATGCGGTGAGCGTGCCGATCGCGATCCTCGCGCTGCTGGCGCTTCGGCGTCGTCCCGAGATCGCGGGTGCCCTGCTCACGTTCGGCGCATGGCTCAAGATCTGGCCAGCTGCCGTGTTCGCGGCGGCCTTCATCGTGCTGCGCCACCGACTCTGGCTCGTTGCTGGTGCCGTCGTCGTGTGCGCTGCCGTGCTCATCCCGGCCCTCGCGCTCGGTGGCGGGTCGAACGTGTTCTCCTTCGTGACCGAGCAGACGGGGCGAGGGCTGCAGGTCGAGGCGGTCGCCGCGACCGTGCCGATGTGGCTCGCGTCGATGCAGGTGCCTGGCTACGACGCCTACTACTCGATGGAGATCCTGACCTTCCAGGTCGACGGTCCCGGCACGGAGTTCGTGAGCGCTCTGCTCACGCCGGTGCTTGGCGTGGGCGTGCTCGGCGTGGTGCTGCTCGCACTTGTCTCCAAGCGTCGTGGCATGCCGTTCACGCGCCTGTTCCCGGCCTTGTCGCTCGCGCTCGTGCTCTCGTTCATCGTCTTCAACAAGGTCGGCTCGCCGCAGTTCATCACGTGGCTCGCGCCGGTCATCGTGTTCGGGCTCATCGTCGACGTCAGGCGCTTCGCGCTGCCCGCCGGCATCGCCCTCTGCATCGCCTGGCTCACGCAGATCATCTATCCAGGCAACTACAACTTCGTGACCGATGCCCACTCCGCCGGCGTCGCGCTCCTCGCGGGTCGCAACGGGCTGCTGGTCGTGCTGCTCGTCTGGGCGCTCTGGGCGATGTGGCCGCGCAGCAGGCGAGCTGTGCGCGCGGCTCCGAGCGGCAGCTCGGCGGCTCGCACACCCGCCAGCTCAGCCGTTCGCGAGCATGGAGCGGATGGCGTCGCCGACGTGGTGGATCTCGAGCAGGAACCCGTCGTGGCCGAAGTTCGACCTGATCGTGACGGCTCTGTCGCCTGAGTAGCTGTTCTGCACGCCCGCGGCGATGCGGTGCTGCGTCTCGGGCGGGAAGAGCACGTCCGTCGAGATGCCGATGACCATGGTGGATGCGGTGACGCGCGCGAGCGCGGCATCGAGGCCTCCGCGGTCGCGGCCGACGTTGTGCGAGCTCATGGCCGTCAGCAGCGTGATGTAGCTGTTGGCGTCGAAGCGACGCGTGAAGCGGTTGCCGTGGAAGTCGAGGTAGGACTCGACGGCGTAGCGCCCTTCGTCCTGCTCCGGGCTTAGGTTGGACTGCCAGCTGCGTCCGAAGCGGTCGTCGAGCTCGGTGCCCGACCGGTAGTTGAGCATGGCGAGGCGCCGCGCGAGGGCGAGGCCGCGGTGCGGTCCGAAGCCGGCGGGCTCGTCCGCGTAGTCGCCGCCGTTGAAGTTCGGATCGAGCCTGATGGCGTCGATCTGCAGGGTGTTCTGCGCGATGGTCTGCGCGTCGGACGCCGCAGGTGCGCTCATCACGACGAGCCGCTGCGTGCGGTCGGGGTACATGATGCCCCACTCGAGCGCGTGCATGCCGCCCATGGAGCCGCCGATGACGGCGGCGAACGAGGCGATGCCGAGTTCGTCCGCGAGCAGCGCCTGCGCTCGCACCTGGTCGCGGATCGTGAGCACCGGGAAGGAGGATCCGTACGCGTTCCCGCGAGCATCGAGGCTCGCGGGTCCCGTCGAGCCCTGGCAGCCGCCGAGCATGTTGGGGGCGATCACGAAGTAGCGGTCCGTGTCGAGAGGGGCCCCGGGACCGACGATGCCCGGCCACCAGCCTGCGGTCGGATGCCCGGGCCCGAGCGGCCCCTCCACGTGCGAGTCGCCGGTGAGCGCGTGGAGCACGAGGATCGCGTTCGAGCGGTCGGCGTTGAGCGTGCCCCACGTCTCGTAGGCGAGCCGGATGAGCGGGAGCTCGCCGCCGTGCTCGGGGCTGAACGCCCCGAGCCAGGCGAACTGGCGGTGGCCGACGTCGTCGCCGTCGCGCCACGCGCCCGAGGCGGGCGGCCTCAGCGAGACCGCCCGCAATTCGTCGTTCGGAATTCTGCCGCTCGGCGGCGAGATGCCGTGATCTGTCCAGTCCATCAGCGCCAGGCTAGCGGCTACCCCGCGCCTAGGCGCGAAGCGAGTCGAGGGCCTGCGAGAGGTCCGCGATGAGGTCGTCGACGTTCTCGAGGCCGACCGAGAGGCGCACGAGTCCGGGGTTGATGCCGGATGCGAGGAGCTGCTCTGGGGTGAGCTGCGAGTGCGTCGTCGACGGCGGGTGGACGATGAGGCTGCGCACGTCGCCGATGTTTGCGAGGTGGCTGAAGAGCTGCACGCGCTCGACGAGCTTGCGGCCAGCTTCGACGCCGCCGCGGAGCTCGAACGACAGGATGGCACCTGCGCCGTTCGGTGCGTAGCGCTTCGCCAGGGCATTCCAGGGGCTCGTCTCGAGGCCCGCGTAGTTGACGTTCTGCACCTCGGCGTGGCCCTGGAGCCACGACGCGATCGCGGTCGCGTTGGAGACGTGGCGCTCCATGCGGAGGCTCAGCGTCTCGACGCCCTGCAGGATCTGCCAGGACGAAGCGGGTGCGATGGATGCGCCGATGTCGCGCAGCAGCTGCACGCGGGCCTTGGTGTGGAACGCGTTGGCGTTGCCGAGGGCACCCGTGTAGCTGAGGCCGTCGTAGCTCGGGTCGGGCTCGGACAGGCCAGGGAAGCGGTCCTTGTGCTCATCCCAGGGGAAGGTGCCGCCGTCGACGATGACGCCGCCGATCACGGCGCCGTGGCCGCCGAGGAACTTCGTCGCGGAGTGGACGACGATGTCGGCCCCGTGCTCGAAGGGCCGGATGAGGAAGGGGGTGGCGATGGTGTTGTCGACGATGAGGGGCACGCCGACCTCGTGGGCGACCGTGGCGACCGTCTCGATGTCGAGGATGTTGACGGCCGGGTTGCCGATCGTCTCGCCGAAGAACAGCTTCGTGTTGTCCTTCGCCGCTGCCCGCCAGGCGTCTGGGTTGTTCTGGTCCTCGACGAAGGTGACGTCGATGCCGAGCTTCGCGAACGTGTACTTGAAGAGGTTGAACGTGCCGCCGTAGATGGACGTCGAGGACACGATGTGGTCGCCGGCCCCCGCGATGTTCAGGATCGCGAACGTCTCTGCCGCCTGGCCGGAGGCGAGCGCGAGAGCCCCGCTGCCGCCTTCGAGGTCGGCGATGCGCGCCTCGAGCACCGCGGTCGTGGGGTTCGTGATGCGCGTGTAGATGTTCCCGGCGCGCGAGAGCGAGAAGAGATCGGCCGCGTGCTGTGCGTCATCGAACACGTACGAGGTCGTCTGGTAGATCGGGGTGACGACCGCGTTGGTCGTGGGGTCGGGGGCAGAGCCTGCGTGGATCTGCCTGGTCTCGAAGCTCTGGGTCATGGGTAGCCTCCGTGTCGGCCGCGACCCGACTGGACAGTCGGGTGGCACCGAGTGTGGCAGTGGGCGCTGGCGCGGGCAACGGAGCGGGACACAAATCGTCACGCGTGCCAGGCGCGGCGCGCGGCCGCATGCCACGATGGAGGCATGCCTGAAGAACAGAGAACGCGTGTTGTCGTAGTGACGGGAGCGAGCAGCGGGATCGGCCGGTCGACGGTCAGGTCGTTGCGCGCAGAGGGCAGAGTGGTGCTCGCGACTGCGCGCCGTGCCGACCGGCTCGAGGAGCTCGCCGCCGAGACCGGCGCGGAGGTGCTGGCGGGGGACATCACCGATGACGCCTTCGTGGCCGAGCTCCGAGACACCGCGAGCCGGCTCGGAGAGGTCGAGGCCCTGGTCAACGTCGCCGGGGGAGCGTTCGGCACCGAGAGCGTCGAGGAGAGCAGCATCGCCGACTGGCAGCTGATGTTCGAGCTCAACGTCCTCGGCACGAAGCGCGTCATCACGGCGTTCCTGCCGCTGCTGCGTGCATCCGCCGCGAGCAGCACGGACGAGTTCCCACACGCGGACATCGTCACGGTCACCTCCACGGCCGGGCGCGTCATCTACCAGGGCGGTGGCGGCTACGTCGCGACGAAGGCCGCGGAGGCGGCGATGATCGGGGTGCTGCGCCTCGAGCTCGGCGGTGAGCCCATCCGGGTCATCGACATCGCGCCGGGGATGGTGCACACGGAGGAGTTCACGCTCAAGCGGATGCGGGGCGACGGGGCCTCGGCCGACAAGCTCTACGAGGGCGTCGATCATCCGCTCACCGCGGAGGACATCGCGGCGACGATCCAGCTGGCGCTCCAGCTTCCCGGTCACGTCAACGTCGACGAGCTCGTCGTGCGTCCGGTGGCGCAGCGGGAGCAGTTCCAGCTGCACCGCGGCCCCCTCGTCATGAAGGGCGCCAGCAAGGAGGCCGGCGAGTGAGCATCTTCCTGGTAGGCGGCGGAGACGGTTCAGGGGTCGAGCTCGCGCTCGCCCAGCTCGCGGACGAGGCTCGAAGCCGCGCCGCCGGAGCGACGCCCGTCATCGCGGTCATCGCGGTCGGGGAGAACCCCGAGCCCGTCGCGGACTGGTTCGCGGACCGACTCCGATCGGTCGACCCTGGCGTCCTGGCGACTCCCGTGCTCGCCCGGAGCACGGCGAGCGGTGAACCGCTCGACGAGATCGATCTCGCCAGCTTCTCGACGGCCCACGGCATCCTGGTCTGCGGGGGCCACACCCCCGCGTACCTCGCCGCCCTGGCGCCGCTCGCGACCGACATCCGCCGCCTGGTGGCAGAGGGCGTCTCCTACCTCGGCTACTCGGCCGGCGCCGCCATCGCCGCGGACGAGGCCATCATCGGCGGGTGGCGCATCGGCGGCGTGCCGGTCGCCCCGGAGGAATCCGGCGAGGGACTCGACGAGGTGACGTTCGAGGCTGGCCTCGGGCTGGTCGATCTGACCATCGAGGCGCACGCCGCTCAGTGGGGTCTCGTCGCGCTGTGCGCGGCGAGCATCGAAGCGGGACTCGCGGAGCGCATCCTCGCCGTGGACGAGGACACCGTCCTCAAGGTCGGAGAGGGCGCGCTGGAGATCCTCGGGTCCGGGAGCGTCTGGCAGCTGACCGCGGGGGAGGGCGGCGTCACGGTCTCCTCCAGCCGAGCCTCGGAATGACGGAGTTGCGCGGGCTCAGCGATCTGCATCGGCTCGACCCGGGGTGGGCTCGGGCGCTCGAGCCTGCTGCCGGCCGCCTGGACGAGATCGCGGAGCGGCTGAAGCTGGAGGAGGATGCCGGCCGCGGCTTCCTGCCTGCTCCTGAGCACATCCTCAGGGCATTCGAGGCCCCACTCGACGACGTCCGGGTCCTGATCGTGGGCCAGGACCCGTATCCGACTCCCGGGCATCCCATCGGACTGTCCTTCGCGACCGATCGCCACGTCCGGCCGCTCCCTCGAAGCCTCGCGAACATCTACCGGGAGCTGCACGACGACCTGGGCATCGAAGCGGCCACCACCGGCGATCTCTCGCGGTGGAGCGAGCAGGGAGTCCTGCTCCTGAACCGTGTCCTGACGGTCGGGGCCGGCGCGGCGGGCTCGCACCGCGCGTTCGGCTGGCAGTCGGTCACGGATCTGGCGATCGAGGCCCTCGTGGCCCGCCAGCGTCCGCTCGTCGCCATCCTCTGGGGCAAGGACGCGCAGGCCCTCGCCCCGCTGCTCGGCGAGACCCCGACCCTCGTGAGCGCGCACCCCAGCCCGCTCTCCGCCTCCCGCGGCTTCTTCGGCTCCCGTCCGTTCTCGCGGGCCAACGAACTGCTGCGGCAGCAGGGTGCCGATCCGGTCGACTGGCGGGTCGTCGAGACGCCCCAGGGCGCCACGCAGCCACCCCTGTTCTAGGTGCGCCAGACCGAGCGCCACCGACACGAGCATCAGAGAGGCACATCATGAGTCAAGAGCTGCACACCCTCGGCGCCGTCAGGCAGAGGCAGCTGCTCGCGAGCGGCGAGCTCTCGCCGGTGGCGCTCACGAGCGCCTACCTGGCACGTCTGGACGCGGATGGGGGTGCATCCGGAGCCTTCATCACCGTGACCGCGGACCGCGCGTTGGAGCGAGCTCGAGCGCTCGAGCGGGAACCCTCGTCCGCGTCTCGCCGCGGAGACCGGCACGAGGCTCCGCTCTGGGGGATGCCCTTCGCTGACAAGGATCTGGAACCGCGCGCCGACGTGCCGACCTCTTTCGGCTCGCGCGCCTTCGCCGGCTACGTGCCGCAGGAGAGCTCGCCGCTGGTCGAGACCATGGACGCGGCCGGCGGCATCAGCCTGGGGAAGACGAACACGCCCGAGTTCGGTCTCCCGGCCTACACCGAGAACGCCGTTGCCCCGCCAGCAGTCACCCCGTGGGGTGCCGGGCTCGGGGCCGGCGGCTCCTCGGGAGGCGCGGCGGCGGCTGTCGCTGCTGGCCTGCTTCCGTTCGCGCCGGGGTCGGACGGTGGCGGGTCCATCCGCATCCCGGCTTCGGCCTGCGGTCTGGTCGGTCTCAAGCCGAGCCGGGGCCGGGTACCGGATGGCTCGGGCGTCGGCTCCCTCGCGGGGCTGCCCGTCTCGGGCCCCATCGCGAGGAGCACGGCGGATGCCGCGCTCCTGCTCGACGGGATGATCGCCCGGCGCGGGGACGGCAGCCAGGCCAACCGGAGCGCCCTCACCGCACCGGCGGGGGAGCGTTCCTACCTCGACGCTCTTGACGTGCCTCTTCGGAAGCTGCGGATCGGCGTCAACCGCTGGTCGCCGTGGTCCACCGAGTACAAGATCGCGCTCGACGACGACGTCGCCGCGGTCTTCGAGGCCGCCAAGGAGCAGCTCTCGCGACTCGGACACGAGCTCGTTCCCGTCACGCCGACGGACGCGCCCGAGTACTTCGACGCGTTCCGGACGGTGTGGCAGGCCGGCGCCTCGACGATCCCCCTGGAGGGGCCAGCGCTGGAGACCCTGGAGCCCCTCACCCGGTGGCTCGTCGGCGTCGGACGGACGAAGGGCGCCGCGGAGCTGGCCGCCTCGCTCGCGTCGCTCGCCGCGTTCGAGCGCTCGATCATCAGCCAGTACTCGGACGTCGACGTCGTCCTGACACCGACGCTCGCGATGACGCCTCGGCCGCTCGGCTGGTTCGACGCGGGCGACGGGGAGCGGAACTTCGAGCAGCAGTGCCAGTACACGCCGTACACGTCCTACGTGAACGTCACCGGTCTGCCTGCCATCACCATGCCCGTCGGTTTCGCGAGCGGCCTGCCGGCGGGGGTGCAGGCCATCGGTCGGCCTGGCGACGAGGCGACGCTCCTCCGGCTGTCTCTGCAGCTCGAGCGCGAGATCGATTGGCCGAGCAGGTACCCGCCCGCCTGGGATGGCGCGGCGCGGGCCTGAGGGCGCTCAGCTCTTCGATGCGGGGCGGCGGCGAGCCGGGAGGTAGTTGCCGTCCTCGAGTCCTGCCTCGATCTCGAAGCGGTTCTTGAGCGGGTCGAAGCCGGCGAGCCAGTAGAGCGGCGGGAACAGGAAGCCGTAGCGCTTCCACTGCTCGACATGCACGCGCTCGTGGCGGAACACCCGTTCGCCGACGGTGTCGCGAGTGAGGTAGACCCGGCCGACGCACGTCCCGCCCCTGCGGAACGCCCACTTGGGCAGGCCACTGCAGACGATGAGTCCGTCATGGTTCTCGACTCGGCCCGTGGAGAGCGGCACGCCGACCGCGAGCCCGACCGCCGTCGCCGCGTGGTAGCCGAGCCGTGACAGCGGCGAATCGAGGAACACGCTCTTCAAGAGGTTCATGGGTGAGGACCTTCGTTCGCTGGTGCGTTGGCGGCTGGAAAGGAGGACGCCGCTGGGACCCGACCGTGTGAGACGGGTCCCAGCGGCGAACGCGTGCGCTCGGAGGCTTAGAAGCTCTGCTCCGGCGCGTCGATGGCGGCAGGTGCGCGCTGGCCCTGCTTGAGTGCGGCAAGCCGGGCCTCGACCTCGGTCAGCTTGCCGAGGTCCTCGAGCTGGTTGAACTGCGAGTCGAGGCTCGAGGTCTGCAGCTCCTGCTGGCCGCGCACGAGCGCCTCCTGCCGGCGGACCTTCTCCTCGAAGCGACCCAGGTCGCTGGTCGGGTCCATCACGTTGATGCTGCCGAGGGCCTCGTTGACCTTCTGCTGCGCCTCGGCCGTCTTGGCGCGGGCGGCGAGCTGGTCGCGCTTCGCGCCGAGCTGGCGGAGCTTCTCGCGCATGCCGTCGAGGCCGCCCTTGAGCTGCTCGACGACCTGCGTCTGGGTGCGGATCTGCGGCTCGGCCGTGCGAGCTTCCGTCTCGGACTCGATCTGGCGCGACAGGGCCACCTTCGCGAGGTTGTCGAACTTCTGCGCGTCGACCTCGTCGTTGGCGGCGCGCAGCTCGTCGGCCTTGCGGCTGGCGGCGAGGGCCTTGTTGCCCCATTCGGACGCGGCCTGGACGTCTTCCCGGTAGTCGTCCTCGAGCATGCGGAGCTGGCCGATGGTCTGCGCGATCGCCGCCTCCGCCTCCTTGATGTTCGAGCTGAAGTCGCGGATGAGCTGGTCGATCATGAGCTGCGGGTCTTCCGCGTTGTCGATGAGCGAGTTGATGTTCGCGCGGACGAGCTGGCTGATTCGTCCGAAGATGGACTGCTTGTTGGACATCGAGTGCTTCCTTTTCGCTGGTGATCCGTGATGAATGGCCGTGATGTGTCGGAGTGATCGTGGAGCGCTGTCTCCGCGCTGGGTGCGCGTCAGCGCCTTCTGCCGCCGCCCGAGGAGCGGAAGCCCCCTCCCGAGGAGCGGAAGCCGCCAGATGAGCGGAAGCCCGACGAGCCGCCGCTCGATCGGCGGCCAGAGCCGCCGCCCCACGAGCTGCCGCCGCCCCAGGAGCTTCGGCTGGAGGAGCCGCTGTTGCTGATGAGACCGCCGAGGATACCGCCCAGGAGTCCGGAGTTGAAGCTGCTGTTGGAGTTCGAACCCGAGGACACACCCCAGCTCTGCTCGTAGCCGCTGCGCTGCATCTGCACCTGGCTTCTCGCCTGCTCTGTGGCCCGCTCGGCGAGGCTGATGGCGCTCTTGGCGCGCTGCATCGCCTCTTCAGGCTGGGTGGCCGCGAGCTGCTCCGCCGTGCGGAGCTCGGTCTCCGCCTGCTGGATTCGCGCACGCGGCTCGCTCTCCACGGCACCTCGACGTGCGTCGATGAACTGGAGTCCGCCCGTGACGGCGGAGCGAGCCTGGGCGAGGGCGACGTCGAGCTGTCTGCGCAGCCCCGCCAGGCGCTCGTGCTCCTGGAGGAGCGACGCGATCGCTGCGTCGAGGGCCTCGTCCGCCTCCCTGAGGCCTCCGAGCGTCCTGAGCGGATCTGCGGCCGAGGCGCTGCCGGAGCGGGCCCTGGCGATCGCCTCCTGGGCGGTGGCCTGCGCCGCGGCGGCAGCTGCTGCGACATCCGGCTGCAGCGACGCCTGTTGGACGAGCTGGGTGCTGCGCGCGAGACCGGCCTCCAGCTCGCCGATCTCCTGGCGGATGAGCTGCTCCGCGTTCTCGAGGTCGCTGGCGGCGGCGCCGATGGAGCCCAGAACCGAGGTCACCTGCGAGAGCGCGAGCTGCGCGTCGCCGATATCGACGGCGGCTGGCCCCGTCCGTCCTTCGCGGAGACCGCTGTCTGCGTTCTGCGTCTCGGTGCGCGCGAGCGCAAGCAGCTCGCGAGCGTGGCTGGTCGAGTCGTCGACCGTGGAGAGCGCCTGCGGGCTGTAGCGGGCGCGGAGCGCCGTCAGCTGGGACTCGGCGCCCTGCATCTGTCCTTCGAGTCGGTCGAGTTCGCCGCGGACCTGCCTGAGCAGCTCTGGCGCGTTGCGCTCCATGTCCCGGAGCTTCTCGAAGCGCGCTGCCTGTTCGGCGACGCGCTGCTCTGCCAGGTTCACGAAACCGAGGATGGCCTCGTTCATCTGCATCTGGGCTGGCAGCGGCTCTGGTTCGGTGTCGAGATACTGGCCTTGGACGCCGAACGCACGACGCAGCTGCTCGCGGGCATCCGCCACCGCTGCCCGGTACTCGGCAACCGGCTCGGGTCCGAACTGCGCCTCGGCGAAGCTGACCTCCTGGTCGGCGGAGTTCACCAGGTTGTCGACCCTGACGAGCTCGCCGGCCGCGCGCTGCGCGAGCTGCTCGAGTTGCGCCTTCTGCTCGGCCTCCGTCGCCTGCTGGCCCTTCTTCTTCTTGCGCCGAGCGCTGAGCACGACGAAGAGGATGATCAGGGCGACCACGACGATGAACCCGCCAACGAAGAGGAAGATCGTGCCGACGGCGGCACCCGTCACGAGTTCGCCGCCGCCCGCGCCGCCGCTGGTCGTGCCGGTACCGGTGAGCTCCTGGCGGATCGAGTCCGCCGCCGAGATAGCGGCCTGACCGTACTGCCCGGAGTCGAGGTTCGGGGCGATCGACTGCGTCTCGATGTCGCGCAGGGCACCGTCGCCCAGGGGGAACGCGCTGTCGGTGTTGAGTCCGAAGTCGAGCTGGTCGACACCGACGTACAGGATGACGGCCTCGGAGCCGAGGTCGTTGGCCGAAGCGAACTCGCTGGCCCAGTCGAACCCAGAGCTCGGGTTGGAGAAGCGATCGACGATCGCGAAGTACATCGTGTAGTCGGTCTCGGCCTCGAGTGTCGATATCGCCTGCTCGATATCGGAGGTGTCGCCGGTGACGAGCCCATTCGGGTCGAAGATGTGGCCCTGCGGCGAGCCGGGGCTCTCGGCCGGGGCTATGGCGGTGGAGGAGCCGGAGGAAGTGATCGGAGAGACCTCGGCGGATGCTGGCGCACTCGTTCCGAGGAGTGCTGCGGCAGCGATGCCGAGCAGAGCGAGCGCACGACGCACGGAGACCCCTTTCTGGCCGGTCATCGGCCTTCTCCGTAACGCTAGCGGGGTGTAGCCGTGAAGAACGTGATTGTTGTGCGCGTGGTGACGCCACGAGTGAACAGGCGGCGAACAGCGCCTGTCGCAGGTGAGCGCTTGGTGACGATCCGGCGTCGATGTGTGATTCCACATGGAGTTCCGTAGAATTGTCGCGCACCGGACAAGCACTCCTTGTCCGGTTTTCACATGAGACACCGGAGGTTCAACGTGCGAAGTGAAGATGTACGCACCAAGCGTTTCAACGCGCTGAAGTTCGACGGATGCTACGACGTCCGAGAGGTCGACCAGTTCCTCGACCAAGCCGCCGCCGCGCTCGAGGCGTACGAGAGGGGCCTGCGGGAGCAGGCGCAGATCGTCAGGTCCCACGAGGTCGAGGCCGTCAAGTTCACGTCCCGCGTCTACGAGCGCGGCTACTCCGCCCAGGAGGTGGATGTCTTCCTCGAGCAGCTCGCGGAGGCGCTCGGCAGCTACGAGACAGAGTCCGGCGCCGAGGGGCTCGCGCAGCGCTGAGCGACAGGCGCGCCTCAGGAGGGCTTGTTAGGCTGGCCTAACTCACCCCGAACGAGGAGCCCATAACCGTGACAGACGTCGTTACCCAGAAGCCCCGCAAGCGGGGACCCACCGTCCGCCTGAGTGTGGAGCGCACCGAGCGGCTCAGTCGCTCGCTGGTCCGGGTCCACTTCCTCGGGGCAGACCTCGACGACTTCGACCTCGAGCACGCCGACACCTACCTGAAGCTGCACTTCGGCGGAGGCGTCGGCGAGCTCGAGCTGCCGTTCGATCTCCAAGAGCTCCGCGCGACGCTTCCCACCGAGCAGGTCCCCGTCCGGCGCACCTACACGGTTCGCGGGATCGACCGCGCGAGCGGGACGGTCTCCGTCGACTTCGTCGTCCATGGCGACGCAGGTGTCGCCGGCCCGTGGGCTCGCGACGCGAAGCCGGGCGACGTCATCGTGGCCACGACACCGCACGGTGCCTACTCGCCGCTCCCCGAGAGCGACTGGCATCTCATCTGCGGTGACGAGTCCGCACTCCCGGCGATCGCCCGAACCCTCGAAGCGCTCCCCGAGGACGCGAAGGGCGCGGTCCTCGTGGAGGTAGCCGGGGAGGAGGACCACATCGAGCTCGCGGCCCCGACGGGGGTCAGCGTCCAGTGGCTCCACCGAGGCGAGCATGGCGGGTTCGACCAGCAGCTGATCGCGGCAGCCGTCGAGGACCTGGCTTTCCCTGATGGGCTCGTGCAGGTCTTCGCACACGGCGAGCGCGAGCAGATGAAGCGACTCAGGAAGATCTTCTCCGCCCGTGGCGTCGAGCGCTCGCAGCTCTCCCTCTCCGGCTACTGGGCCGCAGGACGCACGGAAGACGCCTTCCAGAGCGAGAAGCGCGAGCCCGTCGGCCAGATCTTCTGATCCGGCGAGCTCGCCCTCCCGCTACCAGGAGCCGGGCTTGTAGTCCTTGAGGAAGACCCCGAAGAGATCCTCGCCCGACTCGCCGCGCACGATCGGGTCGTAGACGCGGGCCGCACCGTCGACGAGGTCGAGGGGGGCGTGGAAGCCCTCCTCGGCGAGGCGGATCTTCGTGAAATGGGGCCGCTCGTCCGTGATCCAGCCGGTGTCGACGGCGGTCATGAGGATGCGGTCGCTCTCGAACATCTCCCGAGCGCTGGTGCGCGTGAGCATGTTCAGGGCCGCCTTCGCCATGTTCGTGTGGGGGTGGCCCGGGCCCTTGTAGCCGCGTCCGAAGACCCCCTCCATCGCGGAGACGTTGACGATGTAGGTGCGGGGCGCCGATGACGCCTTGAGCGCGCCACGGAGCCTGCTCACGAGCAGGAACGGTGCCGTCATGTTCGCGAGCTGCACTTCGAGCATCTCGAGGGGCTCGACCTCGTCGACGTGCTGCGTCCACGAGTTGATGTGCAGCTCGTCCGGGAGCAGGCCGCCCGCGTCGATGGCGGTGCCAGCCGCGAGCCGCTCGAGCGACGAGGAGCCGGCAGCCATGGCGTCTGCGGTCAGCTCCTCGGCCGTGCGTCCCGCCGCCGAGGACAGGATCGGGTGCGCGGCGACCGACTCCGCCAGGGCGAGCGGGTGCGCGTCGTTCGTGTGCCCGAAGGTCACGAGCTCGGGAAGCGGCCCGTCCGGCAGCGGCGCGAGCTCCGCCTCGACGAGCGGCGCGTAGGAGCCGGGGGAGCGGCGCACCGTCTGGGCGGCATTGTTGATGAGGATGTCCAGCGGGCCAGCGGCCGTGACGGAGTCGGCGAGGCCCATGACCTGTGCGGGATCACGGAGGTCGATGCCGACGATCTTGAGCCGGTCGATCCACTCCGGCGAGTCAGGCAGGGCCGAGAACCGGCGGACGGCGTCGCGCGGGAAGCGCGTCGTGATCGTCGTGTGGGCGCCGTCGCGGAGCAGCCGCAGCGCGATGTACATCCCGATCTTCGCTCGACCGCCCGTGAGCAGGGCCCGCTTGCCGGTCAGGTCGGCGCGCGCATCGCGCTTCGAGTGGCTGAAGGCGGCGCATTCTGGGCAGAGCTGGTGGTAGAAGGCGTCGACCACCGTGTACGGCTGCTTGCAGATATAGCAGGCGCGTGGCTTGAGCAGCTCGCCGGCCGTCGGGGCGGTCGTCGACGTTGAGATCGGGATGCCGCGGGTCTCGTCGTCGATGCGGTCCGGTGCGCCCGTGGCGGTCGCGGCGACGACGGCCTTGTCGGCGTCGGCGATGCGCTGGCGCTTCGCGGCGCGCCCGACGCGCTTCACGTCCTTGAAGAACTGCGCCGTCGCCCGACGGACCGTGATGAAGTCCGGGTCCTCGCGGTCGTAGGCGGAGAGCTGCTCGAGCACGCGCAGGGTCGTCGCGAGGTCGGCCTCGGCGATGCGCTCTGGCGCGAACTCCGCGCCGTCGGTCTCTTCTGGCGTCGCCGTGGGCGTCTCGTCTGGGGTCTCGGAAGGCACACGAGATTGTAGAGGCCAGCGGGCAGGCGCGCCACACGCGCCCACCCGCCGGCCTCGCGGGCCTCACCCCTCGACTAGGAGGCGACCGCCCTCGGCGCCCCCATGCCGGGGTCGATCTGGTGCGGGCCGTTCGCCGACGGGCGCACGTCGAAGTCGAAGATCGCCGTGGGGAGGTAGACGGTGGAGCACGAGTTCGGGATGTCGACGACGCCGGAGAGGCGACCCTCGATGGGGGCCGAGCCGAGCAGCAGGTAGGCCTGCTCCGGTGCGTAGCCGAACTTCGTGAGGTAGTCGATCGCGTGCAGGCACGCCCGCTGGTAGGACAGATGGGAGTCGAGGTAGCGCTGCTCCCCGTCGAGCGTGACCGACGTGCCGGAGAACGCGATCCACTCGCTGTAGTTGGGCTCCACATTGCCCGGCATGAAGATGGCGTTCTCCGAGACGCCGTACGTCTCCATGCCTCCCTTGATCAGGTCGACGCGCACATCCATGAAGCCGCCCATCTCGATGGCGCCGCAGAAGGTGATCTCCCCATCGCCCTGAGAGAAGTGCAGGTCGCCCATCGACAGGTTCGCGCCGTCGACGAAGACGGGGTAGAAGATGCGGGTGCCCTTCGAGAGGTTCTTGATGTCCTGGTTGCCGCCGTTCTCGCGCGGGGGAGCCGTCCTGGCGGCCTCGCCGGCGACACGATCGAACTCGGAATCCGGGAGCGAGCCGAGCACGGCGAACTGCGGCTCCGGCGGCAGCGCGAGCGGCGGCACCCTGCCTGGGTCGGTCGCGATGAGCTTTCCCTCACGCGCGTTCCACTTCGCCAGCAGTTCCGCCGACGGAGCCGTCCCCATGAGGCCCGGGTGGATGAGGCCGGTGAACGACACCCCTGGCACGTGACGGGACGTCGCCGTCTGGCCGCTGAAATCCCAGATCGCCTTGTAGGCGTCCGGGAACTGATCGGTGAGGAACCCTCCGCCGTTCTCCTTCGCGAAGATTCCCGTGTAGCCCCACCCCTGGCCTGCGAGCGGCCCCTTCTCCTGGGGAATCGGGCCGACGTCGAGGATGTCGACGATGAGGAGGTCGCCCGGTTTCGCACCCTCGATCCGGAACGGCCCGCTCAGCTTGTGCACCGTCAGCAGCGGCGCGTTCAGGATGTCCTCTGCGGAGTCGTCGTTGACGATCGCCCCGTCGAACCACTCCCGGCAGTCGACACGGAACTCGTCGCCGGGCTTCACCGTCGCGACCGGCGGAATCTCCGGATGCCACCTGTTGTGGCCGATCTTCTCCTGGTCCTCGAACTTCTTCGTCGAGTCGAGTGGAAACAGCACGTCGGGCATGGCTCGGTCCTTTTCGTCGGTGACCGATTCGCCGTCCCTTGCGGGGCGGCAGTCTCGGTCGGTGCGAGCCCCGCGACGTCAGTGTCGCGGCAGCTTCGCGTGGAGTGGGTTGCGAGTGATGCCGCCGCCGGGTCTCCGAGGAGCTCCGGGGAGCGAGGTCACGACGTCCGGCTCATGCGCGGATCTCGAGGCGGCATCGATGAGGCCGTAGGCGGAAGAGCCTGCGACGGAGAGATGCGGGGCAGCCGGGCGGCGCCTCGCGTCTTGCCCGCACTCGGGACACACGGATCTCTCCGGCACCGAGTGCATGGTGTGCACCTCGTCGAAGCGGTGCGCGCTCTCGCACCGATACGTGTAGGTGGGCATCCTTGCCTCCCCTCGTCGAGGTACTGCCGACCGTAGCGGTGGGGCGCCGAGAGTGTCAATGTCCTCTCGGACACGCGTGCTGCGCGTCGGCGGGCGGATCCCAGCGTGTGAGCAGGAGCGTCCGCGCGCTGCGGATGCGGAAGGGCCCGGCGCTGCTGAGCAGCGCCGGGCCCTTGCGATGTCACCAGACATCGAGATGTGCCCCCGACAGGAGTCGAACCTGCGACCTTCGGTACCGGAAACCGGTGCTCTATCCACTGAGCTACGGAGGCGGATGCGGAACTGAGCTTTCAGCAACGCGGAGCCAATACTAACAGGGCGCGAGGGTGCCCGAACGCCACTGCTCGCCGCCACGCGCGGCTGTGGGGGATGGCCACGGGAGCGTGACACAATCCGCTGGTGATGCGAAAGATCGAATCTGCCATTGACCTCGAACTCGACGGGGAAGCCGACCTCGTGTTCTCGATCGCTGCCCACACGCTGGCGAACCTCGAGAGCGAGTCGTTCACGATCACGGGTGACGGCGTGCCCCTCGACGTCATCGAATCCATCGACCGCTCCGAGTGCCGGCTGCACCGCGTGACGACCTCCGCGAAGCACATCGAGATGCGCTACTCCGCGACGGTGCTCGACCGCGCGCAGCCGAACGAGCCGGAGGAGCTGGACCTCATCCAGTTCCGCCGTCCGTCCCGCTACGCGGAGTCGGACCTCCTCGGACCGACCGCGCGGTCGATGTTCCGCGGCAAGCAGGGCTTCGAGCTCGTCGACGCGGTCGTCGACTGGGTCTCCAGGAACATCAGCTACGTGCCGGGCTCGAGCGCCCCGACCGACGGTGCGCGCGACACCTTCCTGAAGCGCCAGGGCGTCTGCCGCGACTTCGCTCACCTGACGATCGCGTTCCTGCGCGCCAACGACCTCCCGGCGCGCCTCGTCTCCGTGTACGCGCCGGGGCTCGTGCCCATGGACTTCCACGCCGTCGTCGAGGTGCTGGTCGACGGAGCCTGGTACGTCGTCGACTCGACGCACCTCGCGCCGCGCCGCCTCATGCAGCGCATCGCGAGCGGTCGGGATGCCGCGGACACGGCGTTCCTGAGCAACACGATCGCGAACCTCCGCCTGTCCAAGCTGCACGTCGACGCGACCTCGAGCGAGGTCATCCTCGAGGACTGGACCGAGCGGGTGCAGCTGGGTTGACGGTGGCGCGGGCAAGCGCCGCCGACGGCCCTCGAGCGGCTCTAGGATGGGAGGCCTATGACTTCTCCAGCTCTCGTCACGGCACTCACCACCGCTGTCAACGCCGCGCTCGCGCCCCTCGAGGGCGCTGAGGGCATCACCGTCCCCGAGACGGACATCGTTCTCGAACGGCCGCGCAACCGCGACCACGGCGACTGGGCATCGAACATCGCGATGCGCCTCGCGAAGCGCGTCGGCACCAACCCGCGTGAGCTGGCCACCGGCATCGTCGAGCAGCTGATCCTCGACCCGCAGGTGGCGAGTGCAGATGTCGCGGGACCCGGCTTCATCAACATCACCCTCGACACGGCCACGGCGGGCGCGCTCGCCAAGGTGATCGTCGACGCCGGATCGGCCTACGGCAATGGCGACTCGCTCGCCGGGGTGAAGCTCAACCTCGAGTTCGTCTCCGCCAACCCGACGGGCCCCATCCACATGGGCGGTGTCCGCTGGGCGGCCGTCGGCGACTCCCTCGCCCGCGTCCTCACGGCGGCAGGTGCCGACGTGACGCGCGAGTACTACTTCAACGACCACGGGGCGCAGATCGACCGCTTCGCGCGGTCGCTCCTCGCGGCGTACCTCGGCGAGGGCACTCCGGAGGACGGCTACGGCGGTGCCTACATCAGCGACATCGCCGGGCAGGTTGCCGCGGCCTACGGTGAGGGCATCGCGGAGCTCGACCGGGAGGCCCAGCAGGAGGTCTTCCGCTCCAAGGGCGTCGAGCAGATGTTCGGCGAGATCAAGCAGAAGCTGCACGACTTCGGCGTCGACTTCGACGTGTTCTTCCACGAGGATTCGGTGCACGAGTCCGGTGCGGTCTCGCGGGCCATCGAGCGCCTCCGCGAGCAGGGCCAGATCTTCGAGCAGGACGGTGCGCAGTGGCTGCGCACCACCGAGTTCGGCGACGACAAGGACCGCGTCGTCGTTCGATCCAACGGCAGCCCGACCTACATGGCCGGCGATATCGGCTACTACCTCGACAAGCGCGAGCGTGGCTTCGACCAGTGCATCATCATGCTCGGCGCCGACCACCACGGCTACGTCGCGCGCATGATGGCGATGGTCGCGGCGTTCGGCGACCAGCCGGGCGTCAACCTGCAGATCCTCATCGGCCAGATGGTGAATCTCGTGAAGGACGGCGAGCCCGTGCGCATGTCGAAGCGCGCCGGCACGATCGTGACGCTCGACGACCTCGTCGACGCCGTCGGCGTCGACGCGGGCCGCTACGCGCTCGTGCGCTCCTCGGCGAACTCGACGCTCGACATCGACCTCGACGTCCTCGCGCAGCGCACCAACGACAACCCCGTCTACTACGTGCAGTACGCGCACGCCCGGACCTGCGCGGTCGGACGCAACGCCGCCGAGTCCGGCATCGACCGCTCGGTCTTCGAGCCGTCGCTGCTCGACCACGAGTCCGAGTCGGCGCTCCTCGGGGCGCTGCAGGACTTCCCGCGCGTCGTCGCGGCCGCCGCCGAGCTGCGTGAGCCGCATCGCGTCGCGCGCTTCGCGGAGGAGCTCGCTGGCCTCTACCACCGCTGGTACGACAGCTGCCGTGTCATCCCGCGTGGGGACGACGAGATCACCGACCTCCACCGCACCCGCCTGTGGCTGAACGACGCCACGAGCACGGTCCTGCGCTCGGCACTCACCATGCTCGGCGTCTCGGCTCCCGAGCGGATGTAGTCGGACGTGACCGCGCTCGGTCCGCCGGAGGAGCGCATCCAGCTCCTGCGGACGTCGCGTGCACGCAGCTGGGTCAAGGCCTCGCTCTGGCTGCTCGGCGCCCTGCTGCTGCTCGTCGGCCTCGACGTCGGGGTTCGCCTCGTCGCGCAGGATCGCATCGCCCAGCAGGTGCAGGACACGCTCCCGCCCGGGGTGGACGGTGAGGTCAGCGCGCGCGTGCACGGCTTCTCGACGCTGTGGCAGCTCGCCACCGGTCGGGCGAGCCACGTCACGGTGTCAGCGGATGAGCTCACCGCCTACGGCCTGAACCTGGCGGCGACCGTGGACGCGTACGGCGTGCACATCTTCGACGGGATGCGGACCGAGATGCTCACGGGCACGCTCAACGTGCCGGAAGCGACCCTCGAGGGCGTTGCCGCGCTCCCCGGAACCGATGCGTCGCTGGAACTCGGCGACGACGAGCTGTCCTACCGGTCGACGGTCTCCATCCTGGGCCTCACGGGCACGCTCACCGTCGACGCGCAGCTGCGCCTCGTCGATGGCGAGGTGATCATCGATCCGACGGACGTCGAGGTGTCAGGGACGGCCTTTGGACAGGCCCTCACGCAGGCGCTCCCTGACATCGCGGAGTTCGCGGTGCCGATCTGCACCGCCGACTACCTCCCCGCCGGTCTGCACGTGTCCGAGCTGCGCATCGCGGAGGGGATGCTCACGGTCGGCGTCGAGGCGAGGAACATCGCACTCTCTGCCGAGATCCCGGATTCCGGGGAGTTCTCCACCTGTCGCGACTAGTTTCGAGCTGCGACGATGGGGTCCGTGCCGACGAGGCCGCCCCGACGCGCTCGACGGATCGCACTCCGCGCGACGTCGGCCGGCCGCCGAAGAACTGGAGAACTGAGATGAGCATGCCGCCGAACGGACAGGGCTTCGGGCAGCAGCCGGGGCAGGGCCAGCATCCCGGATACGGTCAGCAGGCATCGCAGCCCGGGTACGGACAGCAGCCCGGCCAGCCGCAGCAGCCCGGACACGGCCAAGCACCCCAGCAGCAGCCCCCGTACGGCAAGGGCTCCGGGTACCCGCAGCCCTCGCAGCAGCCTGGCTACGGGCAGCAGCCGCAAGGACCTGGCTACGGGCAGCAGCCGCAAGGACCTGGCTACGGGCAGCAGCCGCAAGGACCGGGCTACGGCCAGCAGCAGCGGCCGCAGCAGTTCGGCCAGCCGCAGCACGGCGGCGCCCCACAGCAGTACGCGCAGTCGGGCGGTCAGCCGCCGCACGGTCAGCAGCCGGGTCCGTGGCAGGGCGGCCAGCCCCCGCAGGGCAAGAGGCCTCGGCCCTGGTACGCGCAATGGTGGCTCTGGACGGGCGTCGGTGTCGTCGTGATCGCCGGTGGTCTCGTCGTGGGCGAGGCCGTGGCCCGGGGGAACGTCACGAGCGCACTCGAGGAGCAGGCGGGGAAGATCGTCATCGACAACTACGGCGAGGCGGCGGCCCCGAGCGAGTACGCCGTCACGGTGGATGGCTTCAGCGTCCTCGCGCAGCTCCTCACCGGCAAGATCGAGCACGCCACCATGACGTCGCAGGGCGACGGCGACATCACCGTGGGCATCGACCTCACGGGCATCGACGCGTCGCTCGAAGGTCCCGTGGACTCGACCACGGTCGATCTCGTCGTCTCGACCGACGTCCTCGACGGCGTTCCTGCCGCGCTCCAGGGCGAGGAGAGCGAGATCAACACCGACTCCTACGACACGACCATCAGCTACGGCGACAACGTGATCAACATCGAGGCCATCAGCGGCACCGGCGAGTGGCAGGTGAAGGTCGAGTCCGAGCTCGGCTACGAGGCGACGGACGGCAAGCTCTTCGTGACGAGCGACAGCAGCATGACGCTCTTCGGGACCAGCATCCCGTTCGGCTCGAACGAGAAGGTCGAGGTGCCGACCTGTGCGGACTCGGAGCTCGAGGCGCAGGTCACCGAGGCGACCGTCTCCAGCGACGCGATCTCGTTCTCGTGGAAGGTCGACGGCGCGCAGCTGAGCGAGCTGCCCGCGGTGGCCGACTGCCTGTAGTCCGGCCGCGTGCGCGCTTGGGCCTCTCGCCTGTTCCGGCGAGGGGCCAGCAGATAGCATGCTCTGGTGCCTGAAGCTCTCCACGAACCCCACGCCGCCCGCCAGACGGCTGCCAGCCCCCTGGCGCCTGCCGACCTCGATGTTCCGTCGGATCTCAACGAGCTCGACTCCCACGTCTGGTCGATGAACGCCGCCCGAGCAGTTGACGGCGCGATCGAGATCGCGGGCATGGACGTCCGAGCGCTTGCGGAGCGGTTCGCGACGCCGCTCTACGTCGTCGACGAGGTCGACGCCCGCGCGCGTGCAGCGGAGACCGTCGCCGCCTTCGCCGACGCCTTCGAGCCCCTCGGCGTCACCGCCAAGGTCTACTACGCGGGCAAGGCGTTCCTGAGCGCCGACGTCGTCCGCTGGATGCTCGAGGCGGGCTGCGCCATCGACGTCTGCAGCGAAGGCGAGCTCGCCCTCGCGATCGCCGCGGGCGCACCACCCGCACGCATCGGCTTCCACGGCAACAACAAGTCGACGCGCGAGATCGGCATCGCCGTCGCCGCCGGTATCGGGGCGATCGTGCTCGACAGCTCCCAGGAGCTCGACCGCGTCGCGGTGGCCGCCCTGGCCGCGGGCGTTCGGCAGCCCGTGAGGCTGCGCGTCAACTCCGGTGTGCACGCCTCGACACACGAGTTCCTCGCCACGAGCCGAGAGGACCAGAAGTTCGGCATCCCCCTCGACGAGGTGGATGCGTTCGTCGCGCGCATCCGCGAGCACGATTCCCTGGAGTTCCTCGGCCTGCACTCGCACATCGGCTCGCAGATCTTCGACGCCGATGGGTTCGGCGAGGCCGCCGACCGCCTCGTCGAAGTCCACGCTCGCCTCCTCGAAGGGGGACCGGTTCCGGAGCTGAACCTCGGGGGTGGCTACGGCATCGCCTACCTGCCGCGCGAGACGCCCACCGACATTCGCACGATGGCCTCCCACATCGCTTCCCACGTGGCAGCGGCCTGCTCGAGGCTCGGCGTCGCAGTGCCGAACATGGCCTTCGAACCGGGGCGGACCATCATCGGCCCCGCCGGGACCGCCCTGTACGAGGTCGGGACGACGAAGACCGTTCGAGTCCCGCTCGACGAGGGCGGCAGCGCCGAGCGACTCTACGTCTCCGTCGACGGCGGCATGAGCGACAACGTCAGGGCGGCCCTCTACGAGGCCGAGTACAGCGTTCGCCTGGCTTCGCGGGCCTCCGCGGCCGACGCAGCGCTCGTTCGTGTCGTTGGAAAACACTGCGAGTCCGGCGACATCGTCGTTCTGGCAGACTATCTTCCGAGCGATGTCGCCCCTGGCGACCTCGTCGCCGTGCCAGCGACCGGCGCATACTGCTGGTCGCTCTCGAGCAACTACAACATGATCGGCCGACCGGCCGTCGTCGCGGTTCGCGACGGCGAGGCGCGCACGCTGATCCGTGCGGAGTCCGTGGCCGATCTGCTTGCCAGAGACGCGGGACTCCCAGCTGCCGTGACCGATGAGCGCCCGTAACCGAGGAGAACCGATGAACCAGAACCGACCCATCCGAGTCGCCCTGCTCGGCGCGGGATCCGTCGGGTCGCAGGTCGCCCGCATCCTGATCGAGAACGCCGACGAGCTCGCCGCTCGTGTCGGCGCTCCGCTGCTGCTGACCGGTATCGCCGTCCGCAACGTCGATGCGAAGCGCGACGTGGATCTGCCGAAGGAGCTCTTCACCGACGACGCGGAGCGGCTCATCCTCGGCTCCGACATCGTCATCGAGCTCATGGGCGGCATCGACCCGGCGAAGGGCCTCATCTCCCTGGCGCTGTCGACGGGTGCCGACGTCGTGACGGCGAACAAGGCGCTCGTCGCGGCGCATGGCCCCGAGCTCTTCGACCAGGCAAGGCGCGTCGGCGCTCAGCTCACCTACGAGGCCGCCGTCGCCGGCGCCATCCCGATCATCCGCCCCCTGCGCGACAGCCTCGCGGGCGACCGGGTCGAGCGCATCCTCGGCATCGTGAACGGCACGACCAACTTCATCCTCGACCGGATGCACACACGCGGCGACTCGCTCGAGGAAGCGCTGCGCATCGCCACCGACCTCGGTTACGCGGAAGCCGACCCGACGGCCGACATCGGCGGCTACGACGCCCAGCAGAAGGCGGCGATCCTCGCCTCCATCGCCTTCCACACCGAGGTCCCCGTCGAGCTCGTGCACCGCGAGGGCATCACCGAGATCACGATCGAGCAGATCGAGCGCGCCAAGGCGGCGGGCTTCGTCGTGAAGCTCCTCGCGATCTGCGAGCGCGTCACGACCGCCGACGGAGTCGAGGGCATCTCAGCGCGCGTGTACCCCGCGCTCGTCGACGCGCAGCACCCGCTCGCGTCGGTGCACGGCGGCAACAACGCCGTCTTCGTGCAGGCGCAGGCAGCCGGCGACCTCATGTTCTACGGCGCCGGCGCCGGGGGAGTGGAGACCGCGTCCGCCGTGCTCGGCGACCTCGTCTCCTCCGCCCGTCGACGCGTCAACGGTGGCCCTGGCCTCGGCGAGTCGACGCACGCCGACCTGCCCGTCCTCGACGTCGGCGAGATCACCACGCGCTACCAGATCATCCTCGAGGTGCACGACCGTCCAGGCGTGCTCGCCGAGATCGCGAAGGTCTTCAGTGACTTCGGCGTCTCCGTCTCGACGCTCGAGCAGCGCAGCGCCGACTCGGGCGATGCGACGGCTGGTTCCGGCGCACCATCGACCGGCGAGGCCGAGCGGGGCGCCACGCTCGTCATCGGCACGCACTCGGCGACCGAGCGAGCGCTCTCAGCGCTTGCGCAGGCGCTCGCCGAGCACGAGGCATCACGGCGGGTCTCCGGGGTGCTCCGTGTCGAGGGCGCGCTCTAACGCAGGGCGGCTCGACGCCGCCGACGGCACCCCGTCGGCCGTCATGCCCATCGATATCAATCCAATCGCAACAGTCCTCTGCCTAGGAGTCGCAGCATGAAGCAGGTCGAACAGGCGCGTCGCGTCGAAGTCAAGGTCCCCGCGACGAGCGCCAATCTCGGTCCGGGCTTCGACACCCTCGGACTCGCGCTTGCCGTATACGACACGCTTGTCGTCGAGAGCGCGCCGAGCGGCGTGCTCGAGATCGAGGTCCAGGGAGTGGGAGCGGACAGCGTGCCCCGCGACGCCTCGCACCTCGTGGTGCAGTCCATCGAGCACACGCTGAACGGACTGGGCTACGAGCTGCCCGGGCTGCGCATCAGCGCCGTCAACACGATCCCGCACGGGCGAGGCATGGGCTCATCCGGCGCCGCCATCGTCTCCGGCGTCATGGCGGCTGCCGCGCTCGTGTCGAACGACGTCGATGTCGACGCGGACACGCTGCTGCGCTTCGCCACCGAGCTCGAGGGACACCCCGACAACGTCGCGCCCTGCCTCTTCGGCAGCCTCACGATCGCCTGGGTGGGCGAGAACGGCCCCCGCTCCAAGCAGCTGCTCGTGCACCGCGGCGTATCGCCCATCGTGCTCATCCCGACGGAGACGATGTCGACGAAGCTCGCCAGGAGCCTCCAGCCGGAGAGCGTCCCCCATGCCGACGCGATCTTCAACCTCTCCCGCTCGGCGCTGCTCGTCGCCGCACTCGTGCAGAGCCCGGAGCTGCTCTTCGAGGCGACGGAGGACCGGCTCCACCAGAGCTACCGCGCATCCGCCATGCCCTTCACGAGCGGCCTCGTCGCCGAGCTGCGCGCCGCGGGGCTGCCCGCCGTGGTCTCCGGTGCGGGCCCGAGCGTCCTCGTGCTGTGCTCCAGCCCCGAGCAGCGCCTGCAGGCGGCCGCCGTCGCCGAGGCCAACACGCAGACGAAGTGGAACGCCATCATGCCCGCCGTTGATTTCCTCGGTGCTACAGTTGAGGTGCTGTCGGGCGACGCGGCCACACTCTCGGTGTAGGCACAGCGCGACAGCTTCAACTCTCCGAGCAGCGGAGTACGCACCCCCCTCGATTTCTGTCGATGTGGTTCAGAGTGTGTGAGAAGTCCCGCTCGCTCGATCTGAACACCGCAGAACGCGGTAGAGGTAAGGACTCACAGCAGATGACTGACACAACACCAACTGCGGGGCAGGAAGCCCCGCTCACCTCGATGAAGGTCGCCGACCTCCAGGCGCTTGCCGCCGGACTCCAGATCCGCGGCGCACGCAGCCTGCGGAAGGGAGCACTCATCGAGGCCATCGAGGCCGCACGCTCGAGCGCCGAGCCCGAGGCGGTCGCCGCAGAGGCTCCGGCCGAAGCGGTTGAGGAGCACTCGGCACCCGTCGAGCCTTCCGCCCCCGAGGCCGAAGCGCCGACCTTCGTCGTCGACGAGACACCGGCCGTCACCGAGGACGACCGCACGGCGAACGACCGCACCGAGGCGCCGGCATCCGAGGTCTCCGAGGCCGAGCAGTCCTCGGCCCCGAGCGTCCCCGAGCTGTCCCTCGACGACCTCGTCCTCCCGCCCGCCCGCGGCGAAGCCTCAGAGCAGGACGACGCACGCGACGAGGACCAGGGCCGCGCCGGTCAGCGCAAGCGCGGCCGCGGTCGCGGACGCCGTGGTCGCGGAGCCGACAACGAGCAGGGCACGGACAATGCAGAGCCGGCCGCCAAGCAGGATGAGGCGCCAGCAGAGCAGAGCGGCGACGCGCAGGACGACGAGCAGCAGGGCGGACGCCGCCAGCGCGGACGCTCTCGCGGACGCGGCGGCGAGCAGGCGCAGGGCCGTCCCGAGACCCCGCAGGCCCAGGACGCTCCGTCCGACGACGAGACCGACGAGCAGCGCCGCAGCCGCGGCGGACGCTACCGCGACCGCAAGCGCGGACGCGGAGGCGCTGAGGACACCGAGCCGGAGATCGCAGCCGACGACGTCCTCCTGCCCATCGCCGGCATCCTCGACGTCCTCGACAACTACGCCTTCGTCCGCACCAGCGGCTACCTCCCGGGACCCAACGACGTCTACGTGTCGCTCGCGCAGGTCAAGAAGTACCAGCTCCGCAAGGGCGACGCCGTCGTCGGCGCCATCCGCCAGCCGCGCGAGGGCGAGAACCAGCACGGCCGCCAGAAGTTCAACGCGATCGTCCGGTTCGACGCCATCAACGGCCAGTCGCCGGAGGAGCCGCGCCAGCGTCCCGACTTCGACTCGCTGACCGCGCTCTACCCGCAGGAGCGTCTCCGTCTCGAGACGAGCGAAGATCGCGTCGCGACTCGACTCATGGACCTCTTCGCGCCCATCGGCAAGGGCACACGCGGCCTCATCGTCGCCCCGCCCAAGTCGGGCAAGTCGATCGTCCTCGAGCAGGTCGCAGCTGCCGTCGCGAAGAACAGCCCAGACGTGCACCTTATGGTCGTCCTCATCGACGAGCGTCCCGAAGAGGTGACGCACATGCAGCGCACCATCCAGGGCGAGGTCGTCGCGGCCACCTTCGACCTCCCGGCCGACGACCAGACGACCGTCGCGGAACTCGCCATCGAGCGAGCCAAGCGCCTCGTCGAGCTCGGCCACGACGTCGTCGTGCTGCTCGACGGCGTCACCCAGCTGTGCCGCGCCTACAACCTCGCGGCACCCGCATCCGGACGCATCCTGCCCGGCGGCGTCGACGCATCCGCGCTCACCCCCGTTCGACGCTTCTTCGGCTCCGCCAAGAACGTCGAGAACGGCGGATCGCTCACGATCCTCGCCACGGCGATGATCGGCACCGGCTCCAAGACCGAGGACACCATCCTCGAGTCGTTCGCGGGAACCGGGAACATGGAGCTTCGCCTCTCGCGCGACATCGCCGACAAGCGCGTCTTCCCGGCCATCGACATCTCGCACTCGCAGACGCTCCGCGAGGAGCAGCTGCTCACGCCGCAGGAAGTCGAAGCGACCTGGAGCATCCGCCGTGGGCTCACGGGAGGCAACGCGCTCCTGTCGCTCGAAGCCGTCCTGGCACGAGTCGCCAGCACGACCACCAACGCAGAGTTCCTCGCTTCCGTCGCGAAGCAGCCCATCCGCGCAGCCAAGGCGTAGTCGTGGCCAGACACGAGATGGCCGACTCCGTTCGGCAGCTTCGCGCCGAGCACGAAGACCTGCAGGAGCAGCTCGCCGACCCCGAGCTGCACGCCAACCCGGCGCGCGCCAAGAAGGTCAACAGGCGCTACGCGCAGCTCGCGCAGATCCTCGCGGCGGACGCCTCGAGGGCCGAGCTCGAGGACGACCTCGAGGCGGCGCGAGAGCTCGCGAAGGAAGACGAGTCGTTCGCGGAAGAGGTTCCCGTGCTGGAGGAGAACCTGCGCGTCGCGCAGGAGAAGCTCCGCCGCCTCCTCATCCCGCGTGACCCCGACGATGGACGCGACGTCATCATGGAGATCAAGGGCGGTGAGGGCGGCGAGGAATCGGCGCTCTTCGCCGCCGACCTCCTCCGCATGTACTCGCACTACGCGGAGCAGCGCGGCTGGAAGACCGAGATCATCTCCTCGACGGAGAGCGACCTCGGCGGCTTCAAGGACGTCCAGGTCGCCATCAAGGGCAATGCGAACGACCCGGCACTCGGTGTGTGGGCCAGCCTCAAGTACGAGGGTGGCGTGCACCGCGTCCAGCGGGTGCCGGCGACCGAGTCGCAGGGCCGCATCCACACCTCGACGACGGGCGTGCTCGTCTTCCCCGAGGTCGATGAGCCCGAGGAGATCGAGGTCAGCCCGAACGACCTCAAGATCGACGTCTTCCGCTCCTCAGGCCCTGGCGGCCAGTCGGTGAACACGACGGACTCGGCGGTGCGCATCACGCACATCCCGACCGGCATCGTCGTGTCGATGCAGAACGAGAAGAGCCAGATCCAGAACCGCGCCGCCGGCATGCGAGTGCTGCTCGCGAGGCTGCTCGCTCACCAGCAGGAGCAGATCGCCGCGGCTGAGTCGGAAGCCCGCTCCGGCCAGATCCGCACCATGGATCGCTCCGAGCGCATCCGCACGTACAACTTCCCGGAGAACCGCATCGCGGATCACCGGACGGGGTACAAGTCGTACAACCTCGACCACGTGATGAACGGGGCCCTCGGTCCGGTCATCCAGTCGGCCATCGCTGCCGACGAGGAAGCCCGGCTCGCGGCGCTCTCCGGCAACGACGACTAGACGCACCACCGCAACGCGAGACGGCGACCAGCAGATCTGCTGGTCGCCGTTTCTCTGTCTGCAACGCGGAGACGTCCGCAGTGCTGAGACCTCTACAGGCCGATGCATCCCGCTGGTTCGGGTCAGACCTTTGAGATCTTTTAGATCTCGTAGTATCCGACCAGATCCTGTTCGGCGGAGGTCCGCTGGCGGATGCGCGCCGGAACGCCCGTCAGCACGGAGTTGGGCGGTGCGTCGCGCGTGACGACCGCGTTCGCACCCACTCGCGAGTCGTCGCCCACCGTGATGTTGCCGAGGAGCTTCGCCCCGGCTCCGATCAGGACGCGGCTTCCGACCGTGGGGTGCCGCTTGACGCGATGACCCGACGTGCCTCCGAGCGTGACGCCGTGGTAGATGAGGACATCGTCCCCGACGATCGCCGTCTCGCCGATGACGATGCCCATGCCGTGGTCGATCACGACTCTGCGGCCGATCCGGGCACCGGGATGGATCTCGACACCGGTCGCGAAGCGATTGAACTGCGACAGCGTTCGCGCGAGCAGTTTCGTGCCAGGGCGCATCCAGAGCGTGTGGGCCGCGCGGTGCAGCCACAGGGCGTGGAGTCCCGAGTAGTTGACGACGATCTCGAGCTTCGAGCGGGCCGCCGGGTCGTTCTTCCGCGTCGCCGCGATGTCCTCCCTGACCCGACGCCAAACGCCGACACCATGCGGTGCCGGCGTTCGACGAGGTGCTGCCGTTGCCACTCGCTAGTCGCGCAGGTCGTCGAAGAGCACCGTCGAGAGGTAGCGCTCGCCGGTGTCGCAGATGATGACGACGATGTTCTTCCCTGCGTTCTCCGGACGCCTTCCGATCTCGAGAGCGGCCCAGAGGTTCGCTCCGCTCGAGATGCCGCTGAAGATGCCCTCGGTCGAGGTCAGTGCGCGGGAGACGCGGATGCTGTCCTCGAGTGTTGCGTCGAGCACCTCGTCGATGACGTCACGGTCGAGCACATCGGGAACGAAGTTCGCGCCGAGGCCCTGGATCTTGTGCGGCCCGGCCTTGCCTTCCGTGAGGAGCGGCGAGTCCTTGGGCTCGACGGCCACGATCTTGACGTCGGGCTTGCGCTCCTTGAGCACCTGCCCGACACCGGAGATGGTGCCGCCCGTGCCGACACCGGCGACGAAGATGTCGACCTCGCCGTCGGTGTCCGCCCAGATCTCCTCCGCCGTCGTCTCGCGGTGGATCTGCACGTTGGCTTCGTTCTCGAACTGTCGGGCGAGGATCGCGCCAGGCGTCTCGGCGACGATCTCCTTGGCGCGTGCGACGGCTCCGCGCATGCCCTCTGGGCCTGGCGTGAGCACGAGCTCCGCGCCGAAGGCCTTCAGGAGCTGGCGGCGCTCGATGGACATGGTCTCGGGCATCGCCAGGATGACGCGGTAGCCACGGGAAGCGCCGAGCATGGCGAGCGCGATACCCGTGTTGCCCGACGTGCCCTCGACGATCGTCCCACCGGGCTGCAGCTCGCCACTCTGCTCAGCTGCGCGGATGATGCCAAGGCCCAGGCGGTCCTTGACGGAGGAGCCAGGACCGAAGAACTCGAGCTTGGCGAGGATGTTCGCGCCGGTGTCGTTGATGCGGCCGAGCTTGACGAGCGGGGTGCGGCCGACGACCTCGGTGATGTCGTTGTAGATCTTTCCAGTCACTTCGTGCCCTTCTGGGATGCTGTGTGAACTTCGTGGGAGTCGCTGGCTGCGTCCGCCCGCGGCAATCGTCCCAATCATCTCCCTCGCGAATGCTGTGGATGACGCCGCGAGTCGATGTGCGGAAGACTCTACCCATGATCTTGCACATGGACGAGCTGCGGAAGCGGGTTCGCGAACAGCTGAAGGCGGCCGGTATCGCGGACGAACGCACCGAGACGGACATCCTCCTCGCAGCGGTGCTGCGCGTCCCCCGCGGCGAGGTGCAGATGCGTTCGCTTCTCGGTCGCGAGGTGTCCGAGGGGGACGCTCAGGCCGTGACGAAGGCGGCGTCGCGTCGTGCGCGTCGCGAACCGCTCCAGCATGTCACCGGACGGGCTCCGTTCATCGACATGGAGCTGGCGGTGGGACCCGGGGCGTTTGTCCCGCGCCCGGAGACGGAATCGCTGGTCACGGCTGCGGTCGAACTCCTCGGCCGCGCAGGGCCGGCACCGGCGGGGCTCACGGGCGTCGACGTCGGCTCCGGCACCGGGGCCGTCGCGCTCGGCGTGGCTCGCCTCCACGGAGGCATCAGGATGACGGCGATCGAGCGATCCAGTGCCGCCTGGCCCTGGCTGCGGTCCAACGTCGCGAGCTATGGCGAGGGGGCGGTGGCCACGTTCTTCGGGGACGCCGCCCGCATGTTCGCGGCGCTCCCGTCGGGGTCGCTCGACCTCGTGGTCTCCAACCCTCCCTACGTACCGGCGGCGAACCGCCCGGAGAGCAGGGAGGTCTGGCACCACGACCCCGAGCTGGCGCTCTACTCGGGCCGGGACGGCCTCGACTTCATCCGGAAGCTCGCGACCTGGTCTGCCAGTGCCCTCCGACCAGAGGGCGTCCTCGTCGTCGAGCACGAGGACACTCAGGGTGCAGAGATTCGCGAGATCTTCGGCAGCGCGGGCTTCCGCAGCGCAGCGACCGCCAGAGACCTCACCGGCCGTGACCGCATCACATCTGCCGTCCGCTCCGCGTCGAACGAGGATGACTCCGGCCGCCCGGCTATCATGTGACGAAGAATGGGACAGATCTACGCCACCACAGACTCACTCGACCTCCTGGCAGCGGTCCGTGCGGCACGCACGGCCATCGCGAGCGGCGAGGTCATCGTCATGCCGACCGACACGGTCTACGGCATAGCCGCAGACGCCTTCTCGGCGCAAGCGGTCCAGCGTCTCCTCGACGCCAAGGGGCGCACCAGGGCGACGCCGCCGCCGGTGCTCGTCGCGAACCACGAGACGCTCGACGCGCTCGCTGAGAACGTGCATCCCCTCGCCCGTCAGCTCTTCGAGCGCTTCGCGCCAGGGCCGTTGACCGTCATCCTGCAGGCCCGTGGATCGCTGCAGTGGGACCTCGGCGACACGAACGGCACCGTCGCCCTGCGCATCCCCGACAGCAGGCTCGCTCGCGAACTCCTGAAGGAGACGGGGCCGCTCGCGGTCTCGAGCGCGAACAAGCACGGTGAGCCGGCGGCCACGACAGCAGAGGAAGCGCTGGCAGCGCTCGGGGATGCCGTTGGAGTCTTCCTCGACGGCGGCCCTGCCGGGGGAGAGGCATCGACGATCGTGGATGCGACGCCGCTCACGCGGGGCGAGCCAGCGCGAATCGTTCGGCAGGGGGCTCTCTCCCGGGCACTCATCGAGGAGGTGCTCGGCGACAAGCTGGCGCCGGTCGACGCCGTCGAACCCGCGGGCGACCCGAGCGGGGAGACAGTCGCGCTCAGCTCGCCGGACGCCGAGCCTGCCGAGGAGACCCGCTCGCGAGCAGAGCCGGCAGCGGGGCACGAGTCCTAGCGTGCGGATCTATCTCGCCCTCGTCGTCGGCACAGCGCTGGTCACGCTCGTGCTCGTCTACGTGGTCTGGCGACTCGCCATGCGCTTCGAGTGGTATCCGCCGGTGCGCGAGCGCGACGTCCACACGACCCCGAAGCCGCGCCTCGGCGGTGTCGCGATGTTCGTCGGCATGCTGCTCGCACTGGCGGCGGCATCCCAGATCCCCTTCTTCTCCCTCGTCTTCGAGCAGCCGGGGCGCATCTGGGCACTCGTCGGCGCCGCATCCCTCATCGTCCTCATCGGGGTCATCGACGACTTCATCGATCTGGACTGGATGACGAAGCTCGCGGGGCAGATCCTCGCAGCCATCCTCCTCGCCTGGCAGGGAGTCGCCATCACATCGCTGCCGATCGGCGGCATCACGGTCGGCTCGCAGTGGATGTCGATCGCCATCACCGTGCTCGCCGTCGTCCTCGTCATGAACGCGGTGAACTTCATCGATGGCCTCGATGGCCTCGTGGCAGGTGTGGCGATCATCGCCAACGGCGTCTTCCTCGTCTACAGCTACGTGCTCAGCGAGTTCGCGGGCCAGACCGGCCGCTTCACGATGGGGGCGCTGCTCTCCGCCATCGTCATCGGCATCTGCCTCGGCTTCCTCGTGCTGAACTGGTACCCCTCCAAGATGTTCATGGGGGACGGGGGAGCGCTCCTCGTCGGCCTCCTCATGGCTGCCAGCGCGGTTGCCGTGACCGGCGAGGTCGACCCGCAGACCATCAGTCGGACGGAGCTCTGGCCGGCCTTCCTGCCCATGATCATCCCGTTCGCCGTTCTGATCGTCCCGCTGCTCGACTTCTCTCTCGCCGTCTTCCGGCGGATGAGGGCGGGCAAGTCTCCCTTCACGGCCGACCGCAAGCATCTCCACCACAGGCTGCTCGACATGGGCCACTCCCAGCGATGGGCGGTCGTCGTGTTCTACTCCTGGACCGCGGTCGTGTCCGTTGGCGCGCTCATGGCATTCGCGGCCGATCTCATCTCGATCCCCATCGGCGTCGTCATCGGCTTCGTCGTCGTCGGCTTCGTCGCCTGCACACTCGCCACCATGGCACCGATCAGCCGACGGAAGGCTCTCGAGCGTCGGGCGCAGAAAGCGCCGGGAGAGAGCCCCCACGACGAGCTGGCTGAAGCAAACGCCTCGCTGCTCAAAGCAGCACCCGAATCCGGAATGGACGCATGAACTCCTCCACGACCCCCACCTCTGTGCCGATCTTCAAGAGCATCCTGAAGTGGTCCGTCGTCGTCGCGATCGCCGTCGCGGTCCTCGGCGGCGCCATCGGCTTCCTCGCGGTCGGCATCAACGGACTCTGGAGCGCGCTCTTCGCCGCTGCCATCACGCTCCTCTTCACCGGCATCACGGTCGTCTCCGTGATCCTCGCCTCGCACCTCGATCAGATCTTCTTCATGGCGACGATCCTCGGCGCCTGGATCCTCAAGTTCATCGTTTTCCTCGGCGCGCTGTTCCTCATCAGGGACCTGCCGATCGTGCACCTCTTCACCCTCTGGCTGTGCCTGGTCGTCGCCGTGATCGCGACCGTGGTCGTCGATGTCGTCTGCGTCGTGCGCGGCCGCATGGGGAACGTCAGCGACGTTCGACTGCCCGGCGACGACAAATAGTAGAAAAGTTCCGCCTGGAGGCCAGAACTGCACTTCTGCCTGGGGATTTCTTGATAGGCTGATCCAGGTGCGCCGAGAAGGGGTCCTTCCCGTGTGTGCACCCGCCCGAACTCATCGAAGCGCAGCAACGACAGCTGCGCCCCGAGACAGGAGAGTGCTCTGTTCGCCTCAGCCCTGAATCTGCCAGTTTTCATCGCTGCCGCGGAGGACAACAGCATCTTCCACCCGCCGTCGCTTGACCACGAGTTCTTCCTCGAGGCAGTGGCGTTCGCCGGCACGCCGTTCGAACTGAACCGCATCATCCTGGTCCGACTCCTCGCGATCGCCGTCCTGCTGCTGCTCTTCTGGCTTGCCCTCCGCAGCCCGAAGGTCATCCCGGGCAAGGGCCAGTCCCTCGCCGAGATGGCCATCGGCTTCGTGAAGTCGCAGATCGCCGACGGCATCCTCGGCGAGAAGCTCGGCCACAAGTACCTGCCGCTGCTGTCGGCGATGTTCTTCGGCATCTTCGCGATGAACATCACGGGCATCATCCCCGGACTGAACATCGCCGGAACCGCGCTCATCGGCATGCCGCTCGTGCTGGCGGTCGTCTCGTACATCGCCTTCATCTACGCGGGCTTCCGCGAAGCCGGCCCCGGCACGTTCTTCAAGAACGCCCTCTTCCCGAGCGGTGTGCCGTGGCCCATGTACATCCTGCTGACGCCGATCGAGTTCATCAACATCTTCATCGTGCGCCCGGTCTCGCTCGCTCTGCGACTCTTCCTCAACATGATGGTCGGCCACCTGCTGCTCGTCCTCACGTTCAGCGCGACGAACTTCTTCGTCATCACCTACTCGATGCAGGGCCCAGGCGGCCCGCTCGACATGCTGTTCGGCATCCCCACGCTCCTCGGCGGCTTCGTGATGACGCTCGTCGAGATCCTCGCGGCGGTCCTCCAGGCCTTCGTGTTCACGCTCCTCACCGCGGTCTTCATCCAGCAGGCCGCTGCCAAGAGCCACTAAGACCCACCTGACTCACGCGAAGCATCCTGCTTCACCACCCATACGGAAGGAAACCCCTGTGGAAACCACCACGCTCGCCGAGATCTCCGGCAACATCGCTACCGTCGGCTACGGCCTCTCTGCAATCGGCCCCGGCATCGGCATCGGTATCGTCGCCGGCAAGACCGTCGAGGCCATGGCACGTCAGCCCGAGATGGCTGGCCGCCTCCAGGTCACCATGTTCCTCGGTATCGCCTTCACCGAGCTGCTCGCCTTCATCGGCGTCGCAACGTTCTTCATCTTCCAGTAAGCGGGTCCGCACATGAGCACTTTCGCACTGTCGGCGGTTACGTCGACTCTCGCAGCGGAAGAGGGCAACGTCCTCCTTCCCGCTACGTATGACATCGTCTGGTCGGCGGTCGTCTTCGTTGTGCTCGGATTCTTCTTCTGGAAGTTCGCCATCCCGGCGCTCCGCAAGGTGCTCGACGAGCGCGAAGCGCAGATCGAGGGCGGCATCCGCAAGGCGGAGATCGCTCAGGCCGAGGCTGCTGCCAAGCGCGACGAGAACGAGAAGCTTCTCGCTGCGGCACGAACCGAAGCTGCGGAGATCCGCGAGCAGGCTCGAGTCGACGCAGATCAGATCAAGGTCCAGAAGAAGGCCGAGACGCAGGCTGAGCTCGACCGCATGACCGCCTCCGCCAAGGCTCAGATCGAGGCGGAGCGCCAGACGGCGATCGTCTCGCTCCGCGCCGAGGTCGGCACGCTTGCACTCGACCTCGCCTCCGGCGTCGTCGGGGAGAGCCTGCGCGAAGACAACCGCTCGACGGCCTACGTCGACCGGTTCCTGAGCGAGCTCGACAACGACCAGAAGGCAGGAACGCACAGCTGATGGGAAGCGCGACCAGACACGCACTGGCAGCCCTCAAGAACAGCGTCGACGGCTGGGGCCAGGCAGAGCTGCAGGATGCTGAGCAGGTGTTCGCCGCGGTCAACGCTGCGGGTGCCAACCAGCACCTCCTCGTTGCACTGTCGAACCCGGCCGCCGACGTCAGCGCCAGGCGCGAGCTCGCGGTGAGGGTCTTCGGCTCTCACCTGAGCCCGCGCGCGCTGCAGCTCCTTCAGGATGCTGTCAGCCAGACCTGGTCGAGCAACCATGAGTTCGCGCTCGGCCTGCAGGAACTCGCAGTCCGTGCGACGGCGCAGACCGCAGGGGAGCAGTCGGCTATCGCCGCCGAGCTCACCACGGTCGCCGACACGATCAGCGCCAACCCGGAGCTCGAGCTCACCCTCGGCTCTCGTCTCGGCGACTCGGCCGTGAAGGCGAAGCTCATCGAGCGTCTCTTCGCGGGCAAGATCAGCGCGCCAAGCCTGCTGATCCTCCGAGAGCTCGTGGGAAACCCGCTCGGCCGCCGCACTCGTCGCCTCCTCACCTGGGCAGGCGAAGTGGTCGCCGACCAGGCAGGTCGCTCCGTCGCAACGGTCACCGTCGCAAGTCCGCTCGCCCCCGAGCAGCTCGCGAAGCTCGAGGCCGGTCTGACACGTCGATTCAACCGACGCGTCTCCGTCACGACGATCATCGACCCGAAGATCATCGGCGGCCTGCGCGTGCAGCTTGGCGATGACGTGATCGACGACAGCGTCGCCGCTCGACTCAACAACCTCCGCCTGCAGCTCGCCTGAGCCTCACGCACTGAAACTCTCGGGGCGAGGCCCCGGACGACAAGGGAAGAACATGTCAGAACTCACAATCAATCCGGATGAGATCCGCGACGCTCTCCAGCAGTTCGCTTCCTCATACCGTCCGGAAGGCGCCACGGCGACCGAGGTCGGCACCGTGGTTGACGCCTCGGACGGCATTGCGCACGTCGAGGGTCTTCCTGGCGTCATGGCCAACGAGCTCATCACCTTCGCAGACGGAACGCTCGGTCTCGCACAGAACCTCGACGAGAGCAGCATCGGCGTCATCGTCCTCGGCGAGTTCCAGGGCATCGTCGAAGGCATGGAAGTCCGCCGCACCGGCGAAGTCCTCTCCGTCCCCGTCGGCGAGGGCTACCTCGGCCGCGTGGTCGACCCACTCGGCAACGCGATCGACGGACTCGGCGAGATCGCCACGTCCGGACGTCGCGCCCTGGAGCTCCAGGCGCCTGGCGTCATGGACCGCAAGTCGGTTCACGAGCCGCTCGAGACCGGCATCAAGGCCATCGACGCGATGATCCCCGTTGGCCGTGGCCAGCGTCAGCTCATCATCGGCGACCGCCAGACCGGCAAGACGGCGATCGCGATCGACGCGATCATCAACCAGAAGGCCAACTGGGAGTCCGGAGACGTCAACAAGCAGGTTCGCTGCATCTACGTTGCCGTCGGCCAGAAGGGCTCGACCATCGCCTCCGTCAAGGGCGCCCTGGAAGACGCCGGCGCGATGGAGTACACGACGATCGTGGCGTCCCCCGCCTCGGACCCCGCCGGCTTCAAGTACCTGGCCCCGTACACGGGCTCGGCCATCGGCCAGCACTGGATGTACGAGGGCAAGCACGTCCTGATCGTCTTCGATGACCTGTCGAAGCAGGCTGAGGCCTACCGTGCCGTGTCGCTCCTCCTGCGCCGCCCGCCGGGACGCGAGGCCTACCCAGGTGACGTGTTCTACCTGCACTCCCGCCTCCTCGAGCGTTGCGCCAAGCTCTCCGATGCGATGGGTGCCGGCTCCATGACCGGGCTTCCGATCATCGAGACCAAGGCGAACGACGTCTCGGCGTACATCCCGACCAACGTGATCTCGATCACGGACGGCCAGATCTTCCTCCAGTCCGACCTCTTCAACGCCAACCAGCGTCCAGCGGTCGACGTCGGAATCTCGGTCTCGCGAGTCGGTGGCGACGCCCAGCAGAAGCACATCAAGAAGGTCTCGGGAACGCTCAAGCTCGAGCTCGCGCAGTACCGCTCGCAGCAGGCCTTCGCGATGTTCGCGTCGGACCTCGACGCGACGACGCGCCGTCAGCTCGAACGTGGAGCGCGCCTCACTGAGCTCCTCAAGCAGCCGCAGTACTCGCCGTACCCCGTCGAGCAGCAGGTCGTCGCGATCTGGGCTGGAACGAACGGCAAGCTCGATCTCGTGCCGGTCGACGAGATCCTGCGCTTCGAGAACGAGCTCCTCGAGTACCTCGAGCGCAACACCGACGTCCTCGCCCGCCTCCGCGACAGCGGAAAGCTCGAGGACGACACGCTGAAGGCCATGGCCGAAGGCGTCGACGGCTTCTCGAAGACGTACCTCAAGAACGACGGAACTCCGCTCGTCGCTAGCGCCGAACAGGTCGCCGCTGACGAGATCGAGCAGGAGAAGATCGTCAAGAAGCGCCGCTAGGCGCCCTCGACGACTTCGACGACGAGCACAGGAGAAGCATGGGAGCACAACTTCGGGTCTACCGGCAGAAGATCAAGTCTGCCCAGACGATGAAGAAGGTCACCCGCGCCATGGAGCTGATCGCCACTTCGCGCATCACCAAGGCGCGGAAACGCATGGCCGAGTCGAATCCGTACGCGCAGGCGATCACCGAGGCAGTCTCGGCAGTCGCCAGCTACACGGACATCGATCACATCCTCGTCACCGAGCGCGAAGAGGTCCGCCGCGTCGCGGTTGTCGTCTTCACGAGCGACCGAGGCCTCAACGGAGCCTTCTCCTCGAGCGTTCTGCGCGAGGCCGAGGGCCTCACCAACACGCTCGAGGCCGAGGGCAAGGAAGTTGTCCACTACCTCGTCGGGCGCAAGGCGGTCGGCTACTTCGCCTTCCGCAAGCGTGCAAGCGAGAAGCAGTGGACGGGTGCCACCGACCTTCCGGTCTTCCAGACCGCGAAGGAACTGGGCGAAGCCCTCGTCGAACGGTTCACGATTCCGTTCGAAGAGGGTGGCGTGGAGGAGATCCACTACGTCTACAACCGGTTCCAGTCGATGGTCACGCAGACGCCGACCGTCGTCCGGCTCCTGCCGCTCGAGGTCGTCGACAGCGAAGACGTCGCCGAAGCTGACGAGGCCCCGCTGCTCCCGCTGTACGAGTTCGAGCCGGATGCGGAGACCGTGCTTCACGCACTGCTTCCGGACTACATCCAGGCGCGCCTCTTCAACGCCATGCTGCACTCCGCCGCATCCGAGCACGCTGCCCGCCAGCGCGCCATGAGCGCGGCTTCCGACAACGCAGACACCCTGGTGCGCGACTACACCAGGCTCGCGAACAACGCGCGCCAGGCAGAGATCACGCAGCAGATTTCCGAGATCGTGGGCGGCGCGGACGCGCTCGCAACCGCATAACCGCGCGAACACGCAAGAAAAGGACAAGACATGACGACGCACATCGTCTCCGACAGGGAAGACACGACGGCTCCGGCCGGTGTCGGCCGGATCGCCCGTGTCACGGGTCCCGTTGTCGACATCGAGTTCCCGCATGACGCCATCCCCGGCATCTACCACGCCCTCGAGACCGAGGTGAGCCTTGGCGACCAGTCGCTCAAGCTCACGCTCGAGGTCGCACAGCACCTGGGCGACGACCTCGTCCGCGCCATCGCGCTCAAGCCCACCGACGGACTCGTCCGCGGCCAGGAAGTTCGCGACACCGGAGCTCCGATCTCGGTGCCCGTCGGCGACGTCACCAAGGGCAAGGTCTTCAGCGTCACCGGTGAAGTGCTCAACGAGACGATGCTCTCAGAGCCCTACGAGATCACCGAGCGCTGGCCCATCCACCGCGAGCCCCCGGCCTTCGACCAGCTCGAGTCCAAGACCGAGCTCTTCGAGACCGGCATCAAGAGCATCGACCTCCTCACCCCGTACGTCCAGGGTGGAAAGATCGGCCTCTTCGGTGGAGCCGGCGTCGGCAAGACCGTCCTCATCCAGGAGATGATCCAGCGAGTCGCGCAGGACCACGGCGGCGTCTCGGTCTTCGCCGGTGTCGGCGAGCGCACCCGTGAGGGCAACGACCTCATCTACGAGATGGAAGAAGCAGGCGTCTTCGACAAGACCGCGCTTGTGTTCGGCCAGATGGACGAGCCGCCGGGAACGCGACTCCGCGTCGCCCTCTCGGCCCTCACCATGGCTGAGTACTTCCGTGACGTGCAGAAGCAGGACGTGCTCCTCTTCATCGACAACATCTTCCGCTTCACGCAGGCGGGTTCCGAGGTCTCGACGCTGCTCGGCCGCATGCCGTCCGCCGTCGGCTACCAGCCGAACCTCGCCGACGAGATGGGTGTGCTCCAGGAGCGCATCACGTCGACGCGTGGCCACTCGATCACGTCCCTGCAGGCGATCTACGTGCCTGCCGACGACTACACCGACCCGGCTCCCGCGACGACGTTCGCCCACCTCGACGCGACGACGGAGCTCTCGCGAGAGATCGCGTCGAAGGGCCTCTACCCGGCCATCGACCCGCTCACCTCGACGAGCCGCATCCTCGACCCGCGCTACCTGGGCGCCGACCACTACCGGGTCGCGACCGAGGTCAAGCAGATCCTCCAGAAGAACAAGGAACTGCAGGAGATCATCGCGATCCTCGGTGTCGACGAGCTCTCCGAGGAAGACAAGATCACCGTCTCCCGCGCCCGTCGCATCCAGCAGTTCCTCTCGCAGAACACCTACATGGCGAAGAAGTTCACCGGTGTCGAGGGCTCCACGGTTCCCCTCAAGGAGACCATCGAGTCGTTCGACGCCATCGCCAAGGGTGACTTCGACCACGTCGCCGAGCAGGCCTTCTTCAACGTCGGTGGTATCAACGACGTCGAGGAGAAGTGGGCGCAGATGCAGAAGGACAACGCATAGTCATGGCAGGCAAAGGCGAACTGACCGTCAAGGTCGTCGAAGCAACCAAGCTCGTCTGGGAAGGCGGCGCGACCATGGTCGTTGCTCGCACCTCCGAAGGCGAGATCGGAATCCTCTCCGGCCACGAGCCCATGCTCGCGTCCCTGGGGTCCGGCCAGGTTCGCATCACGACCACCGACGGATCGAAGATCGTCGCCGACGCTGAGGGCGGGTTCCTCTCGGTGAACAGCGACGTCGTCACGGTCGTCGCCGGCGAGGCTGAACTCGTCTCCGGGGAGTGACCGAACGTCTCCTGCTGCTGTTGCCGCCGTCCGAAACCAAACGGGACGGCGGCAACGCTGCGTTCGGCGACGATCTGGTGCAGACACCGGAAGCAGGCGGACTGAGCTGGGCCGCGACCTTCTCGGACGTGCGAGAGGCCGCCGCCAGCGAGCTGCAGCAGCTCTCCCACGACGCGGATGCCGCCCGCAAGGTGTTGAAGATCTCGGAGAAGCAGGCCGCGCTGGAGCTGGAACGCAACCGCAGCCTGCGCTCCAGCCCCCGGATGACCGCGCTGCTGCGCTACACGGGCGTCCTGTACGACGCCCTCGACGCCTCCTCGCTGAGTGACCATCAGCTCGGCTGGGCCGCGCACCACGTCGCCGTTCACTCGGCCCTCTTCGGGCTCGTCGGCGGGGGAGAGGGCATCCCCGCCTACCGTCTGTCCGCAGGGTCGCGCCTCGGAGGTGTCGCCCCAGCGAATCGTTGGGCCCAGGTGACAGCTCGGGCGCTCGCCGAGCACGAGGGGCTCGTGATCGATCTGCGCTCGAAGGCCTACTCCGCGCTCGGTCCGGTGGAGTCTGCCGAGCGACACGTCACCATCGACGTCGTCTCCCGGACTCCGGACGGCGAGGTTCGCTCGCTGAACCACTTCAACAAACGCGGCAAGGGCCTCTTCACGCGCGGTCTCATCATGCTCGCCGCCGATCAGGGGAAACGAGCCGACTCGATTCGGGATGCCCACGAACTCGCTGACTTCTGTCGTGATGCCGGCTGGGATCTTGAACCCACCGAGCCCGGATGCGCTCGCCTGATCGTGCCCGAGGGCCTCTGACGGTGACACGCCTCGCTCGCCAGAGCGAGCAGTTGCGGGCCCCGGGGAGGTCTCCCCATCGACAAGGGGCTCGAAACGCCGCTACTTTGTACCAAGTCTGCCTACGCTGACTCGCGTGCACATCGAGCACGCGACGCAGACGTCGACTGAATATCAGAAAGTGACTCCTCCATGGAAATCTTCTCCTACGGCGATCAGACCGCAGCAGGAATCGGCGCGCTAGGAATCCTGCTCTACTTCGTCATTCTCCTCGGCGCCTACGCCCTCTCCTCGTGGCTGATGTCGAAGGTGTTCACGAAGATGGGCATCGAGGCTTGGAAGGCCTGGGTCCCCGTCTACAACCAGTGGACCTTCGTCGAAGCAGCGGGCTTCCCCGGATGGTGGGTGCTCGTCGGTTTCATTCCCGGTGTGAACATCGCCCTGGTGGTGCTGCTCGCCATCGCGGCGTACCGAATCGGACAGGGCTTCGGCAAGGGCGGCGCGTGGGTCGTCCTCTACATCTTCCTGCCCATCGTCTGGTTCGCCATCGTCGGGTTCGACAGCTCCCGCTGGAACCCCGCGCTCATGAACCTCGGCTCGCAGGCCTACGGCCAGCCTCAGGGTGCCGTCGGCTACCCGCAGCAGGGCGCTCCCGTCCAGCAGCCATACGGTCAGGCTCCTGCTCAGCAGGGGTATGGTCAGGCTCCTGCCCAGCAGCCGTATGGTCAGGCTCCGACCCAGCAGGGGTACGGTCAGCCGCCCGCGCAGCAGCCATATGGTCAGGCTCCGACCCAGCAGGGGTACGGTCAGCCGCCCGCGCAGCAGCCCTACGGTCAGGCCCCGACCCAGCAGCCGCCCCTCGGCCAGAACCCGGGCAACCAGCAGCCGTACGGACAGCAGAACCCGCCCCAGCACTGATACGCACGCAGTCGTCTGAGCGAGCACGCCACGTGGATTCGGTTCCACGTGGCGTGCTCTTGTCACTCCGGTGTCCCCGCGCCTCGACTCGGGACGTTCTCCACAGCCTGATGTCTCGGAGATCGCGGCAGACTGGCGTGCGCCTAGCTTCTGCCTATGGAACGGATTCGACTCAGCACGCCCAAGCAGATCCTCGACGCGGTCCCCAAGCTCCTGGGATACTCGCCCATCGGATCGCTCGTCGCCATCCCGCTCAGCGGCCGACGAGGGGGTGTGGTTCTGCGATTCGACCTGCCCAGTCTGTCGAACTCGCGTGCGGTCAACGCAGCACCGTACGCGAGTGCCGTGATCGGGCACCTGGCATATCTCAGCAACATCGAGCGCGTGGTCTTCGTCTTCAGCCCGAACCTCCCGTTCGGCAGCGGTCCGACGCCGCCGCACTCGGAGCTGGCAGAGGCGCTTGTCGAGTTCGGGGACCGGGCTGGCATCGAGGTCGTCCTCTGCCTTTGCAGAGCGTTGGACGCCTGGGGCGTGTACGGCTGCGATGATCCTGATTGCTGTGATGTCGGGCCGAGGGCGCTCGGCGCTCAGGATGCGTGGCGTGAGGCGGCAGAGCCGGCGATCCACGCCGATATCGCATCAGCCCCCGCCGCACGGAGGAGGGCGTTCGCTGAGGCCGACGAACGGCACGCCCAGGTGCACGAGGGCGAGGACGACTTCTCCGGGATGCGCCAGGGATGGCTCGCGGCGCTCACGCCCGCGGTCGGCCGTTCCGGACTGAGCGACGCGCAGCTCGCAGGGCTGCTCTGCATGCTGCGCGGGCGTCGGACGTCGGAGCTCCTGCTGACGACGGTCGCCTTCGGTGATCGAGACGAGCTCCTGTCGCTGGCGCCGATCTGGGCCAGCCTGCTGCCGGGGGAGAGCACAGGGCCACAGCTGCCTTCGTTCTCGCGCGAACGAGTTCGCACCGCTGTCGCCTGCCTCCGCGAGCTCGGCGCACTCGTGGACCTCGACGATGAACCGGGTCTGCTCGCTGGGATCGCCTGGCTCGAATGGGCTTCGGGCCGTGCGAGCGCCGGGGCGGCCTTTGCTCGGCGTGCTCTTGGTCGACGCCCTGATGACCGTGTGGCCGCGAGCGTCGTCTGGCTTGTCGAGCGCTGCGTGCTGCCACCATGGCTCTCGGATGTCCATGATTGGCTCACCGAGACCGAGACCGAGACCGAGACCGAGACCGAAGGCGGGTCTGCGGCCTGGCGTGAGGGCTAGCGGACTGGTCGGCACCACGCCAGCCGACCGATTTGCACCAGCCGACCGATCCGCCCCGGCAGACGGAGTCGTCCACCTGCCGACCATCGTCCCCGGTGAACGCACGGTTGTCTTTCCAGCGCTCATGGCTCTTGCACCGGTTGTCGTCGCGCTTGTCCTCTGGGCGCTGCTGTCCTCGCCCGTGATGCTGGCCTTCGCTTTTCTCGGGCCAGTGATGGCGGTGGCCAGCTATGCGGAGTCGAGACGTCAGTCGCGAGCAGAGCACGGGCGAGCTCAGGCGGTCTTCGAGAGCGAACTCGATGTCTGCGTGCGGGAGGCCCGGGTGCTCGCTCGGCACGACCTCCGAGAACTCCATCGTTCCGCGCCTGGGGCTCGGGCGCTCATCTCGGGTGGATCAGCTGCCCGGGAGTCCCAGCTGAACCTGGGCTTCGGGTGTGTGCGCGCCCGGTTCAAGATCCAGGGAGAGCTCCGCGAGCTGCCCGACGAGGCGCACGCGCGCCTCGAGCCGTTCCTCGTCCTCGAGGACGCTCCCGTCCTAGCCGACAGCGAGAGGGTCAGGCTCACCGGCAACCCGCACCTGATGCTCGCGGTCAGTCGCGCGCTGCTGCTCCAGCGTGCCGCCGGCCGCGTCGCCATCGGCGCCGGCGCGGTTGGGGAGGCATTGAACGGCGAGATCCGAGGGCTCCGAGGGGACTGGCGCCCTGTCCTCGCGGCGGATCACGGCCCCGGGATGCTCCTCGACTTCGGCACCGACTTCGACCCCCGCGCCAGTGCCTCTGGCCCCTCACCGCGTCCGCGCACACCGAGCCGCGAGGTCCGCATCCGGATACTGAGCCCGACGCGGGCGAGCGTGGAGCTCGCTGACGGTCAGTCTCTGACGGTGCGACCGGAGCTGGTCACCGTCGAGGAGCTGCGCGCCTTCGCCCAGCGAAGAGCGCCGTGCGAGTCCGGCCAGCTGATCGAGGGCCCCGACGGTGATGCCGCCGCCGCAGCCTCGACGCTTCGCCTCCGGAGGGTGCCCCATCACGCATCGCTGGCAGCGCAGATCGGTACCCGAAACGGTGTGGCGTTCCAGGTCGACCTCGTCGCGGCCGGACCCCACGCCGTTGTCGGCGGGACGACCGGGTCCGGCAAGAGCGAGCTGCTGGTCACCTGGGTCCTCGCGATGACGGCCACGAGGTCCACTCGTGACGTGCAGGTGCTCTGCTTCGACTTCAAGGGCGGTGCGACCTTCGACCCGATCGCCGCCCTCCCGCACTGTGTGGGCGTGGTCACGGACCTCGACGACCACGAGGCGCGGCGGGCGGCAACGAGTCTGAGCGCCGAGATCCGCTTCCGTGAGCGGGCTCTCCGTGCTGCCGGTGCGAAGCATGTGGGCGAGCTGCCGAGCCTTGCCAGGCTCGTCGTCGTCGTCGACGAGTACCAGGCGCTCGTCGACTCGGATGCCGAGCTCCAAGCGGTGTTCTCCGACATCTCCGCGCGCGGGAGGAGCCTCGGCGTCCACCTCATCCTCTGCGCGCAGCAGCCAGCGTCCGCGGTCAGGGGCGCGACGCTCGCGAACTGCAGCATCCGCATCAGCCTGCGCGTCATCGCCGAGGCCGACAGCACGGCCGTCATCGGCAGCGGGGCCGCCGCCGACCTCCCCGCATCGACGCCTGGAGTTGCGATCATCGTGGCGGGAGACGGGGCAGCACGGGTGCAGGTGCAGCGATCCTCACCGGACACGATCGCGGCCTGCATCCGAGCCTGCGCAGAGCGCGAGGCGCATCTCGGCGGGACGCTCCCGCGGCCTCCCTGGCTCCCGGCCCTGCCGGCGGAGATCGCCGCCAGCGCACTTGAAGAGCCCAGCACCCTCGATGCGTCCGGCACCCTCGATGCACCCAGCGGACGGGGTCTCGCTTTCGGTATCGCGGACGACATGGAGCTCCGACGTCAGCCGACCGCCGTCTTCTCTCCGGAGCTCGGGGCGATGCTGGTCATCGGCGGGCCGCGCACGGGCAAGACCGGATGCCTTGCGATGCTCGCCGAGACAGCACGGACCGAGCTCGGCGCCGGATCCCCGGCTGTCGTCGTGCTCAGCGTTGATCCCGAGACGGCTTGGGACCAGCTCCGGAGCCCCGAGCTCACGTCTCGCCACGGGCTGCTCCTCGCCGATGACGTCGACCTGTTCCTGTCGCAGGTCGACGAGCCGTATCGCTCCGCCTTCGCCGAGCGATTGACGCTGCTCCTTCGCCGCTCAGCCACCGGGTACCCCGCCGTCGTGTTCACCGCGAGCCGAGCAACGGGTCACGCTTCGGCGCTGGTGGCTGCCGCAGCTCAGACGCTGCGTCTGGTCGGCGGCGATCGCGCCGCCTACGTCATGGCAGGGGGAGAGCCCTCAGATCACCGCAGCCATGCCGGACCGGGGCGAGCGAACTGGCACGGTCTTCCCTGCCAGGTCGCGCGTTCGACTCGACCCCTCCGCGCACTTCGAGGGCACTCCGACCACGCAGGAGACCCTCGAGATGCCCTTGCCCTGTCCGACACGGAGAACCTGCTGGTTGCTGCGCGCCGTATCGAGCCCCTTCGCCGCATCCTCGAGGCACGGGGCTTCGCCTGCACGACTCTCGACGCCTGGCTGGGTGACCGCGCACCTGGCGCCGGACCGATGCAGGCGCCGAACGCGGATGCCGCGAACAGGCGGGCCGTGCTCGGGGTCGTCGACGAGTGGCAGGCGCAGTTCGGGCTGCTGTCGCGACTGGCCGCGGAGCATCCGGTCCTGCTCTCAGGTCTGAGCACGGGGGAGCATCGCACGCTGCTGCGGGGTGATCAGCTGCCGCCACCGGTCCTCGATGCCCGGCGGGGCGCCGTCCTCCGAGGTCGCAGCGGTGACATGACCCGCATTCGCTGGACTGACGAAGAGGCACGCCTGGACGGGCCCAGTGCCCCTCCGGCTAGAGACTCGTCGGGACCGCCGACCCCACCATGATCTCGCCGACGAGCACGCCCCCACCCAGGACCTCGAGGCCGAGGCGCGGCAGCAGCTGCTGCACACGGGTCACATCGGCCGCCCCAGCCGCCACGAGCAGCTGCAGGCCGACGAGCGTGCTGGCGCGGTTTGAGCCGTCGAGCATCTTCATGGCGACTGCCGTGCCGTCGGGGGCGGCCATGACGAGCACACCCTCGGCGCCGGACTTCGCCAGGACGCCCAACTCCGACACGACGATCGAGTTCGGCCGTTCGTGGCCCTCGATGAGCCAGCCGTTCGCGAGGACCGAACGCCAGACCGACGCGGCTGCCTTGAACAGCGGGAACGGAGAAGCTGCGCTCGACGTGGCGAGGCGGCTCGCGGCGGACGCCAACCCGACGAGGCTCACGGCGAAGACCGGCGCGCCGCAGCCATCGATCCCCACCGCGCTCGGGCGTTCCCGGGTCATCCGCTCGATCGTGTCCTTGATGGCGAGCTGCAGAGGATGCTCGGCGGCGAGGTAGCCCTCGACCGGCCAGCCCTGCGCCACGCATGCAGCCAGCATGGCGGCGTGCTTGCCGCTGCACTCCATGTACACGGCCGCCGATGCCTCGCCCGCTCGAACGAGGGCGTCCCTCGAGGCGCGGTCTCTCGGCCAGGAAGCCGGACAGGCGAGCGCGCGGTCGTCGAGGCCCGAGGCGTGGAGGATCTCGCGCACGTGCGCGACGTGAGCCGGGGAGCCCGAGTGGCTCCCGCATGCGATCGCCGTCTGCTCATCCGTCAGCTGCGCGCCGAGCGCCAGGGCAGTCTGCGCCTGGAACAGCTTGAGGGTCGATCGAGGGAACACAGGCTGGTGCCCGTCGCCGAGCTCGGCCCGGAGCGTCGCATCGGCATTCGTGACCACCGCGGCTCCGATGTGCCTGGATTCCACGAAGCCTGATCGAGTGACGATGGCGAGTTCGACGGCGGCTTCAGCCGGCAGGGTTGATGCTTGGCTCATGATCGGGCAAGCCTACGGGGTGCGTGGCCCGCATCGAGGGCAGCCCCCGGCCCGGCGACCAAGGCGGATCGACAGCAAGAGGACGGCTCAGCAGGTCTACGCTTGACCTCCGTGGAATCTGTCTTGCTCTTCATCGTCGGCGTGCTGGCCGCAGTCATCGGCCTCGCGGCGTCGATCGCGTTGCACGAAGTGGGCCATCTCGTGCCAGCCAAGCGCTTCGGCGTGCGGGTCACGCAGTACATGATCGGCTTCGGGCCGACGCTGTTCTCCCGTCGACGCGGCGAGACGGAGTATGGAGTCAAGGCGATCCCGCTCGGCGGCTACGTCGCGATGATCGGCATGTACCCGCCAGCGAGGGCCGGCGAGGCCGCACGCACGGGTGGCACCGGGTTCATGTCGAGCATGATCGACGACGCCAGGCTGGCTTCCGCCGAGGGAGTCGAACCCGGGGAGGAGGGGCGCACGTACGCGTCTCTGCCCGTCTGGAAGCGCATCGTCATCATGGTCGGCGGGCCCGCCATGAACTTCGTCATCGCGATCCTCGGGTTCATGATCGTGTGCTCGGGGTTCGGTCTCTACCAGCCGTCGACCACGGTCGGCTCGGTCTACGAGTGCGTCGTCGCCGCCGGTGCGGTGGCGCCGGCCGAGGGCGAGCCCTGCGAGACGCCCGCGCCAGCGTTCGAGGCCGGGCTCATGCCCGGGGACACGATCACGAGCGTCGACGGCGTGCCTGCCGACAGCTGGGACGTGCTGCAGGACGCGATCCGAGTGAGTCCGGGTGCGTCGATCTCGCTGGGCGTCGAGCGGGCCGGCGAGCAGCTGCAGCTCGAGCTCACTCCCCGAGTGAACACCGTCTACGAGCTGGACGAGCTGACGGGCGCGCGCGTCGAAGCCGCGGATGGCTCCTACGTGACCGAGGAGGTCGGGTTCGTCGGCATCACTCCAACGCAGGAGCGCACTCGTCAGTCGCCGCTCTACGCGTTCACGATGGCAGAGGCGAACGTGCGCGCCGTCGGGAACTTCCTCATCACCATGCCGGAGCGCATCGTCGAGATGTGGAACGCCGGATTCGGCGGCGCCGAACGAGACCCGAACGGGCCCATGAGCGTCGTCGGAGTCGGCCGCATCACGGGCGAGGTGGCCGCCGAGACGAGCATCCCGGTCGTGGACAGGGTCGCGACGATCGTGCAGCTGGTCGCATCCGTCAACATCGCGCTCGGCGTCATCAACCTGGTTCCGTTGCCGCCGCTCGACGGCGGCCACGTGCTCGCAGCGCTCATCGACGGGATCCGTCGTCGCCTCGCGAAGCTCTTCGGACGCCCAGACCCCGGCCCATTCGACACCGCCAAGCTCCTGCCTGTGACCTTGGTCATCGCGGGGTGCCTCATGGCGATGAGCGCGCTGTTCATCTACGTTGACATCGTCAATCCGATCCGGCTGTTCGAGTAGCCTCCGGAGAGCTGAACGCGGGGGCCGGGCGAGATCATTACGCTTTCCCTTGGAAAACACTGAAGTGCACGAGGCGAGATCACAAGAGTCGGCAGGCAGACCCCGCCGCAGGAAGAAGGATCCGTGACGATTGTCGGCGGTCAGCAGCTCAAGCTCAGCCAGCAGGAGCTCCAGGAGGCGGGCAGGTCCATCGGCGCCGTCTCGCGGGCCTTCGCCCACAAGGTCGTTGGGCAGACGCAGCTCCGCGAGACGCTGCTGGTCGGGCTCATGTCGGGCGGACACGTCCTGCTGGAATCCGTCCCCGGCCTCGCGAAGACGACGGCGGCGCAGACGCTCGCGCAGTCGGTGCGCGGTTCCTTCAGCCGCATCCAGTGCACCCCCGATCTGCTCCCGTCCGACATCGTCGGCACCCAGATCTACGACGCGGCGGAGCACCGCTTCTCGACGCAGCTCGGGCCCGTCCACGCGAACTTCGTGCTCCTCGACGAGATCAATCGCTCGAGCGCCAAGACCCAGTCGGCCATGCTCGAGGCCATGCAGGAGCGACAGACGACCATCGGCGGCACGCTCTACCCGCTGCCGGACCCGTTCCTCGTGATCGCGACGCAGAACCCGATCGAGCAGGAGGGAACCTACGTCCTGCCAGAGGCGCAGCTTGACCGGTTCATGCTCAAGGACGTGCTCGAGTACCCGAATCCGGCAGAGGAGTCCGAGATCCTGAGGCGCATCGACGAGGGTGTGTTCGATCACGGCGAGCCCGCCGCCGTCGATCTGCAGGACGTCACTCGTCTGCAGGACCTCACCTCCCGCGTCTACGTGGACAAGGCGATCACCGAGTACATCGTCGGCCTCGTCTACGTCACGCGCCACGCGGGCGAGTACATCGCACCGGAGCTCGCACGCCTCGTCGAGGTCGGCGCCTCGCCACGGGCTTCGATCAACTTCGCCAAGGGCGCGCGAGCCGTCGCGCTGCTGCAGGGGCGCGACCATGTGGTCCCAGAAGACGTGCGCAGGCTCGCGCACCGCATCCTCCGCCACCGCATCATCCTGGGCTTCGAGGCGGATGCCACGGGTGTGCGCGTCGAGCAGATCATCGACGCCGTGCTCGGGGCTGTCCGCACTCCGTGACCATGGCAAGCGAGCGACCCCTCCTCTCGAAGGTCAAGTCGAAGATGTTCCTGCACGCGCGACGGCGCGTGCTGCACATGCTCGATGGTCAGTACTCGTCGCACCTGCGTGGGCGGAGCATGGACTTCGATGACCTTCGGGAGTACGTCCCGGGTGACGAGATCAAGGACATCGACTGGAAGGCGAGCGCGAGGACCGGTCAGCCGCTCGTGAAGCGCTACGTCGCCGAGCGGCGGCACCGGGTGCTCTTCGCGGTCGATGGCGGGCGCAACATGGCCGCGCTCTCTGCGAGCGGCGAGCCGAAGCGCGAGGTGCTCGTCTCCGCCCTCGGCATCCTCGGCTACCTCGCCATCCGGCACGGCGACGAGGTGGGGCTCGTCACGGGCAGCTCTGACGGCATCAGGCAGCTGCCGTTCCGCAGCACGTCGTCGGCCCTCGAGCGGATGCTGCACGCGGTCTACGACGGCGTGGGCCTCGGGGCGGCCACGAGCGATATGAACGCCATCCTCGAGCGGGTCCGCCTCACGGTTCGTCATCGGGCGCTCCTCGTCGTCATCGCCGACGAGTTCGACTGGGACGACGAGCGAGCGGCCCTCGTCCGTCGCCTTGCTGCGCAGCACGAGATCGTCTGGCTGCAGATCACGGATGCCGAGCCGCACCTCCGAGGGAGGCGCGGAGAGCTGGCCTTCGACGTCGAGGGCAACTGGGCCATGCCGAGCCTCTTCGGCGGCGACCGGCTGCTCGAGCGAGAATTCGAGTACGCGGAGCAGAAGCGCACCATCGAGATGGAGCAGACGTTCGAGGCGAACGCGGTCTCCTACGCCGAGGTCGCGAGCGAGCAGCAGGTCGCTCCGGTTCTCCTGGCTCTCCTGAAAGCGAGGGCGAATGTTCGCCGCTGATGTGCAACCGCCAGAGGGGACCGTCATCCCCGTCATCGACTACGCCCAGTTCTGGCTGGTGCTCGGGTTCCTGATCCTCGCGGCCATCGTCGCCTACTACTTCCTCGTCGTGTACCTGACGCGTCCTCGGCCGCCCAAGGCCGCGCCAGTGCTCCCGCCGGCCAGGCCTCCCGTGCGCGCGCTGCAGCAGGAGTACCTGGAGCGTGTGGACGAGGTGGCTTCGAGGGCGGCAGCGGGGGAACTCACGCCCCGCCGAGCCCACGCCGAGCTGAGCGTGCTGGTCCGCGGCTTCGTCGCAGCTGTCTCGACCGTGCCGGCAGACAAGATGACGCTCACCGACCTCAGGCGCACGGAGCTGCGCGGTGTCTCCCACACCGTCGGCCAGTATTACCCGATGGTCTTCGGGGCGCACGATCCGAGCGGTGCTGAGGCCGGCGTGGCGGCGGCACGGGAGGTGATCGCGACATGGCGGTAGCGATGTGGTGGCTGAGTCTCTCCCTGATCGCCGCCGCGGCGATCGTCGCGGGTCTCGCCTGGTGGAGGATGCGGAGGAAAGGGCAGGCCAACGCGATCCCGGTCGCGAACTCCCGGCGTCTCACGAGGCTCCCCGCCTATCGTCGCGCGGTGGCTCGGTACTCGAGCCTCATGACCGCGGTCGGTGTCGTGCTCGCGATCCTCCTGGCGGTCACGAGCGTCGCAGCGGGCCGCTGGGTCTACCAGCGCGTCGAGTCCCCGGAGAAGTTCAACAGGGACATCGTGCTCTGCCTCGACATCTCGGGCTCGATGGTGGAGTACGACGTCGAGGTCCTCGACCGGTACCTCGAGATGCTCCCCGGCTTCGACGGGGAGCGGATGTCGCTCATGCTGTGGGATGCAACCGCGGTCCAGCTCTTCCCCCTGACCGATGACTATGCCTTCGTCGAGACGCAGCTGCAGCAGGTCCGCGATGAGATGGAGTCCGCCTCGGGCGGGTCCAACGCCGAGTACTCGTTCGCCCAGGGCACGCAGAGTGCGGCCGGCGCGTCGCTCGTGGGAGACGGACTCGCGTCCTGTGCCATGACCTTCGGCGAGTTCGATCCGGCGGCCGATGACGGCAGGTCGCGGTCGATCATCTTCGCGACGGACAACGCCGTCAACGGGGATCCGCTCGTCTCGTTCCCAGAGGCGGCGGAGTACACCGAGGCGCGTGGCATCACGATCTACGCGCTCGATGCGAACCAGTTCGAGGACGCGTTCGCGGACCAGTTCCGGACGACGGTCCTGCAGGCGGACGGGAGCTATTTCAAGCTCACCGATCCTGCGAGCGTGTCCGGCATCGTCGACAAGATCACGAGCGAGCAGACCTCGCTCATGGTCGGTCAGCCCCAGCTGCTCATCACTGACCGGCCGAATGTGTGGCTCATGCTCATGCTGGTGTTCGCGTCCATCTACGTCGTGCTCGCCTGGAGGCTCCGACTATGACCTGGAATCCGATCCTCCCCGCGTTTGTCCTGGTCCTGCTCGGCATGGCGCTGCTCGGCTTCTGCGTCTTCGCGCTCGTCCGGGCGGCAGACCGACGTCGGCGAATCAACTGGGCGCTCCGGCTCGCTGCGTGCGCGCTCGTCGTGCTCGCGGCGTTCCGTCCGGGCATCGGGAGCGCCTCGGCGCCGAACCTCGAGAGCGACGTGGACGTGCTGTTCGTCGTCGACACGACGGCGAGCATGGTCGCTGAGGACTGGGACGGCGCGCCGAGGCTCGACGGGGCGAAGGCGGACATCTCGGCACTCGCAGCGGCTCACGAGGGCGCGCGCTTCGGGGTGGTCACCTTCGATGCTGCCGCCGTGCAGCGACTGCCGTTCACCGCGGATACGACGGCCCTCGACTCGCTTGTGCAGACGCTTCGTCCTGAGGTGACGCAGTACTCGCGTGGCAGCTCCATCTCGATCGCGGAGCCGCTGGTCGAGGACGTCCTCAAGGCCGCGGCTGAGGCTGAACCCGAGCGGGCACGCATCGTCTACTACCTGGGCGACGGCGAGCAGACCGCCGACACCGAGCCGGAGTCCTTCCGAGGGCTTGCCGGGTATCTCGCCGGGGGCGCGGTCCTCGGCTACGGGACGGAGGCGGGTGGTCCGATGAAGGAGACCGCAGGCACGCTGGACACCGGCGAGCCGAGCTACATCGTGGATGCGCAGGGCCAGCAGGCGCTCTCGGTCATCGACCCGGCAGCTCTGCAGACCATCGCCGACGATCTCGTGGTGCCGCTCGAGATCCGCGAACCGGGTACCGAGGTCGTGGCCGCCGATATCGACAGCAGCCGGGTGACGCAGACGGGCGGGAGCGCGGAGACGGCGTTCGAGGTCTACTGGATGCTCGCGGCAGCGGCGTTCCTCCTGCTGCTTCGGGACGTCTGGGAGTCCATTCGCCACTTCATCGAACTGAGCAGGGCAAGGGGAGGTTCCGCATGAGTCGACGCACCAGGACACCGCGATCTGCGGTTCCGGACGCGGCCAGAGCCGTGAAGCGCCGTCGACGCTTCATCGTGTTCAGCATCCCGTTCGCGCTCCTCGCGGCCGCGTTCGCGACGAAGCTCATCAGCATGTCGGTGATCGCTGATCGGACGGTATCCCTCTACTCGGAGGGCGACTACGAGGGCAGCATGAACTCGGCGCAGCAGCAGAAGTTCGTCAACATCCTCGAGGGCTGGAAGGCCCCATACAACACGGGCACCTCGATGCTGCAACTGGGGCTGCTCGATGAGGCTCGGAGCGAGCTCGAGACAGCGCTCCCGATGGCCGAGCCGCCTCAGCAGTGCCCGATCCGCGCCAACCTCGCGATCACGATCGAACGCCTGGGCGACGCGCGGCTTGCCGCAGACGACAAGGCCGGCGCCGTCGCCCTCTGGCAGGAGGCGCTTGCCGTCGTCGATGCGCGTGACCCGAGCTGCGCCTCCACCGAGTTCGAGCCTCCGACGACCGAGTCGACCGAGCGCATCCAGCAGAAGCTGCAGGAGCAGTCCGAGGCGCAGGAGCCGAACGAGGGGGAGGAGCCCCCGGAGTCGACGCAGTCGCCCGAGATGACCGAGCTCGAGGAGAAGCTGGAGCAGAACCAGCAGGATCGGCAGGATGAGCTCGACCAGGAGCGTGGCGAGACCGAAGGCGACTCGTCGTACGACAAGCCGTGGTGAGGCATGGCCGCGCCGCTTTCGGCGTGGCCATGGCCCCGATCCACGAGACAGCGCACTGCCTCGTGCACGACTAGCATTGGCCGGGTGACTACTCGCCTCTCCAAGCTCTTTGTCCGCACCCTCCGCGAAGACCCCGTCGACGCCGAGGTCGCAAGCCACAGGCTCCTCGTCCGCGCCGGCTACATCCGTCGTCAGGCGCCTGGCGTCTTCGCGTGGCTGCCGCTCGGCCTGAAGGTGAAGCGGCGCATCGAGCAGATCGTCCGCGAGGAGATGGAAGCCGCCGGCGCCCAGGAGGTCCACTTCCCGGGGATCCTGCCCGCGGACTTCTACGAGGCCACCGGGCGCCTCGACGACTTCGGCGACGGCATCTTCCGTCTCGAGGACCGGAAGGGCGCACCGCTCGTGCTGGCGCCCACCCACGAGGAGGCCTTCACCCTCGCGGTCAAGGATCTCTACTCGTCCTACAAGGATCTGCCCCTCGCGATCTACCAGATCCAGGACAAGTACCGCGACGAGGCACGGCCCCGCGCCGGCCTGCTGCGCGGCCGCGAGTTCACGATGAAGGACGCCTACTCGTTCGACATCGATGATGCCGGGCTGGACGTGAGCTACCAGGCGCAGCGGGATGCCTACGAGCGCATCTTCGACCGCCTCGGCCTCGAGTACGTCATCGTCGCGGCCAACGCTGGCGCCATGGGCGGCTCGCGCAGCGAGGAGTTCCTGCACCCGACACCCGTCGGGGAGGACACCTTCGTGCGCTCGCCTGGCGGGTATGCGGCCAACGTCGAGGCCTACACGGCGCCGACCCCTGCGCCGATCGATGCGGGCTCCGCCGGCCCTGCCACGGTCTTCGACTCGCCGGATACGCCGACCATCGCGACGCTCGTCGCGCATGCGAACGAGACCGTGCCGAAGGTCGACGGCCGCGACTGGACCGCCGCGGACACGCTCAAGAACGTCGTCATCGCGCGCCTGAACACGGATGGCACCCGAGACGTCGTCGTCGTCGGCATCCCCGGTGATCGAGAGCTCGACCTCAAGCGCCTCGAGACCGCACTGCAGCCGGCCGAGGTAGAAGCCGCGACAGCCGAGGACTTCGCGAAGCACCCCGGTCTCGTTCGCGGCTACATCGGCCCGTGGGCTGCCCAGGGGCCGGTGCTCGGCGAGGAGTCGAGCACGGGCCTCGCCTACTTCCTCGACGAGACGGTCGCCGAGGGATCGACCTGGATCACCGGCGCGAACATCGCGGGCAAGCACGTGCACTCGCTGGTCGTCGGGCGCGACTTCACGGCAGACGCGCGGGTCGGCGCAGCCGAGGTGCGCGATGGCGACCAGGCTCCCGACGGCAGCGGCCCCATCACGACGGCACGCGGCACCGAGATCGGGCACGTCTTCCAGCTCGGCCGCAAGTACGCGGAGGCGCTCGGGCTCAAGGTGCTCAACGAGCAAGGCAAGCTCACGACCGTGACGATGGGCTCATATGGCATCGGAGTGACCCGCAACCTCGCGCTCATCGCAGAGGCGAACCACGACGACCGTGGCCTGATCTGGCCGGAGCAGGTGGCTCCGTTCGATGTGCAGATCGTCGCGACGGGACGCAACGAGGAGCCCTTCGCCGTGGCGGAGGAGCTCTCGGCCGCGTTCGATGCCGCTGGTCTCGACGTGCTCTACGACGATCGCAAGAAGGTCTCGCCCGGCGTGAAGTTCGGTGACGCCGAGCTGCTCGGCGTGCCGTGGATCGTCATCGCGGGCAAGGGCGCAGTCGACGGGCAGGTCGAGCTCTGGAACCGCCGGACGAACGAGCGCGACGCGGTCTCCAAGGACGACGTGCTCGAACTGCTGCTGTCCAAGCGCGGCAACTGAGCTCACTGCGGGATGGGGCCTCCGCTCGCCCCATCCCGCGTGCCCGACGGGGAGCTCCGTGCGCCAGCATGCGGTAAACTCGTTCTTTCATCTGAATAGAGGGAGCGCCATGAAGATCGACCTTGCTGTCCTGAGGATTCTCGAGCGAGAGCGTGAGATTCCATTCGAGGAGCTTGCCAGCATTCTCGAGCAGGCGATCCTGACCGCGTACGAGAAGCACGTGTCGCAGGAACTCGGCCAGGACGTGCCGCCGGCCTCGACCCGCGTGCACCTCGACCGCAAGAGCGGTGAGGTCAACGTCTTCGTGCCGGAGATGGACGACGACGGCGAGATCATCGGAGAAGCGCAGCTTCCGGCCGACGATTTCGGTCGAGTGGCCGCGTTCGCTGCCAAGCAGGTCATCAACCAGCGCATCCGCGACATCGGCGACGACAAGGTCCTCGGCGAGTTCCGGGGGCGTGAGGGCGACATCGTCGCTGGCGTGATCCAGCAGGGTCCGAACCCCCGCATGATCCACGTCGACCTGGGAACGGTCGAGGCCATCCTGCCGCCTGAGGAGCAGGTGCCCGGTGAGGACTACTCCCACGGGCGTCGCCTCCGCGTCTTCGTGACCAAGGTCGAGCGCGGCAGCAAGGGGCCGCAGATCACGGTCTCTCGCACCCACCCGTCACTCGTGCGCAAGCTGTTCGCGCTCGAGGTGCCCGAGATCGCGAGCGGCGTCGTCGAGATCGTCTCGCTGGCGCGCGAGGCCGGACACCGCACGAAGATCGCCGTGCGCGCCACCCAGGAGGGGATCAACCCCAAGGGGGCCTGCATCGGCGAGCTCGGTGCCCGCGTCCGTGCCGTGACCAACGAGCTCGGCGAGGAGAAGATCGACATCGTCGACTACTCCGAGGACCTGCCCACGTTCGTGGCGAGTGCCCTCAGCCCGGCCAAGGTGTCGAGCGCGTTCGTGATCGACCGCGCCACGAAGGCAGTTCGTGCCCTCGTTCCCGACTTCCAGCTGTCGCTCGCGATCGGCAAGGAGGGGCAGAATGCGCGCCTCGCTGCCAAGCTCACGGGGGCGAGAATCGATATCCAGCCCGACTCGATCCTCGAAGACGGAGACGAAGCGCGCGCAGAGGGGTAGTATGTCGTCTGTACGAACGTGCGTTGGATGCCGTTCGCGCTCAGAACGAAGTCAGCTCCTCAGGGTTGTGCTTCGTCAGGGAAGTCTCGAAGTCGATATCTCGGCGAGTCTCCCCGGGCGCGGAGCCTGGATCCATCCGACCGCGGAGTGCACCAAGCTGGCGATTGAGCGGCGCGCATTCCTGCGGGCCTTCAAGACAGGCAAGGTGGACACCGAGGCGCTCAGCAGGCACGCGAGCACATTGGAGCAGGGCGAACGCACTGCTCCGACCACGAGAAAAGGCTGATCGGACCATGGACAACTCATGAGTGACTCACGATGAGGCACATCCGACTTTTTTAATGGTCCGCTCCTATCTGGGCGGGCCCCAGACAGGAGAAAAGTGGCAAAACCACGCGTACACGAAATCGCCAGCGAGATGGGCGTCGATTCCAAGACCGCCCTCAAGACTCTTCAGGACATGGGCGAGTTCGTTAAGAGCGCTTCGTCGAGCGTCGAGCCCCCCGTGGCCCGTCGCCTTCGCGAGGCACTGAAGTCCAACGCCGCCGGCGGCGCGCAGCCTCAGGCTGCTGCTCCCTCGGCTTCGAAGCCGGGCGCTCCGCGTCCCGGCGGAGCGACCCCGTCAAGCGTTCGTCCGGGCAGCAAGCCAGGACCGTCCGCTCCCTCGGCACCGGCAGCCCCCGCCGAGCCGGCCAAGAAGGCCGCTCCCGCAGGCTCGTCGGCACCGACCCCCGGGCCCAAGCGCAAGCCTGAGCCAGCTCCCGCACCGGCACCGGCGGCTCCCGCCGCGCCGGCCGCTGCTCCTGCTCCTGCGGCTCCGGCCGCACCCGCGGCTGACGCTGGTGAGGCGAAGCCGAGCGCGCAGCGTCCCGCTGCCCCCGGCGATGCGAAGCCGGCGCAGGCAGATGGTGGCGCAAGCCCCTCGATCCCGCGTCCCCGTGGTCCCCGTCCCGGACCGCGTCCGGGCAACAACCCCTTCGCGTCGAGCCAGGGCATGGGTCGATCGCGTCCGGGCAACAACCCGTTCGCTTCCAACCAGGGCATGCGCCCAGGTGGCGGAGCAGGCGGCGGACCCCGTCCCGGTGGCGCAGGCGGACCGCGTCCGGCGAGCCCAGGCGGACCCCGCCCGGCAGCTCCGCGCCCAGGCCAGCCCCGCGTGCTCCCCGGAGCTCGTCCAGCAGGTGCAGGTCGGCCAGGCGGCCGTCCGGGTGCCGGCGGCGCCGGCGGTGGACGTCCAGGCGGCGCCCCCGGTGCAGGTGGCGGCTTCGCCCCACGCCCAGGTGGCGGTGGCGGTCGCCCAGGTGGCGGCCGCGGTCGCGGCTCGACCGCTGGTGCGTTCGGTCGCGGTGGCGGAAAGTCGAAGGCACGCAAGTCCAAGCGGACGAAGCGCGCAGAATTCGAGATGCGGGAAGCCCCGAGCGTCGGCGGCGTCAAGGTCCGTCGCGGAGACGGCAGCACGCCGATCCGTCTGCGTCGTGGCGCCTCCATCTCGGACTTCGCTGAGAAGATCGACGCCAGCCCCGGCGACCTCGTGACCGTGCTGTTCCACCTCGGTGAGATGGCCACGGCGACGGAGTCGCTCGACGAGGCGACGTTCGAGGTCCTCGGTGAGGAACTCGGCTACCGCATCCAGATCGTCAGCCCGGAAGACGAAGACCGTGAGCTCCTCGAGGGCTTCTCGATCGACCTCGACCAGGAAGCCGAGGACGAAGGCGACGACGTCCTCGAGATCCGGCCGCCGGTTGTCACCGTCATGGGTCACGTCGACCACGGAAAGACGCGCCTCCTCGACGCGATCCGCAACGCGAACGTCGTCGACGGAGAAGCGGGCGGCATCACGCAGCACATCGGTGCCTACCAGGTCTGGCACGAGCATGAGGGCATCGAACGCGCCATCACGTTCATCGACACGCCAGGTCACGAGGCCTTCACGGCCATGCGTGCCCGTGGTGCCCAGGTCACCGACATCGCGATCCTCGTGGTCGCGGCGGACGACGGCATCATGCCGCAGACGGTCGAGGCGCTCAACCACGCCCAGGCCGCGAACGTGCCGATCGTCGTCGCAGTGAACAAGGTCGACAAGGAAGACGCGAACCCGTCGAAGGTCCGCGCACAGCTGACCGAGTACGGACTCGTCGCCGAGGAGTTCGGTGGCGACACGATGTTCGTCGACGTCTCGGCCCGCAACAACGTCAACATCGACAGCCTCATCGAGGCAGTCCTGCTGACGGCAGATGCTGGTCTCGACCTGCGCGCAAACCCCAACAAGGAAGCGCGCGGTATCGCGATCGAGGCGAAGCTCGACAAGGGACGCGGTGCGGTTGCGACCGTGCTCATCCAGTCGGGAACGCTCCGAGTCGGAGACCCGATCGTGGCCGGTACGGCCTACGGTCGCGTCCGGGCGATGCTCGACGAGAACGGTCAGGTCGTCACCGAAGCTGAGCCGTCGCGCCCAGTCCAGGTGCAGGGCCTCTCGAGCGTTCCTCGCGCAGGCGACACCTTCATCGTCACGGAAGAGGACCGCACCGCGCGTCAGATCGCCGAGAAGCGTGAAGCCGTGGAGCGCAACGCCAGCCTGGCGAAGTCCCGCAAGCGCATCAGCCTCGAGGACTTCACCCGTGCACTCGAAGAGGGCAAGGTCGAGTCGCTCAACCTCATCATCAAGGGTGACGTCTCCGGTGCCGTCGAGGCACTCGAGGAGTCGCTGCTCAAGATCGATGTGGACGACTCGGTGCAGCTGCGCATCATCCACCGCGGTGTCGGCGCCATCACGGAGTCCGACGTCAACCTCGCCACGGTCGACAACGCCATTATCATCGGCTTCAACGTGCGCCCCGACACGAAGGCGCGCGAGCGCGCCGCTCGTGAAGGTGTGGATGTCCGCTTCTACTCGGTCATCTACGGGGCACTCGAGGACATCGAGAACTCGCTCAAGGGCATGCTCAAGCCCGAGTTCGAAGAGGTCCAGTCGGGTGTCGCGGAGATCCGCGAGGTGTTCCGCTCCTCCAAGTTCGGAAACATCGCCGGATGTATCGTGCGCAGCGGAACCATCACCAGGAACGCGACGGCTCGCGTCATCCGCGACGGCATCGTCATCGCGGACAACCTGGCGATCGACTCGCTCCGTCGATTCAAGGATGACGTCACCGAGGTCCGCACGGACTTCGAGTGCGGTATCGGCCTCGGCAAGTACAACGACATCCAGATCGGTGACGAGATCGAGACGACCGAGCTCGTCGAGAAGCCTCGCGTCTAGCTGTTTGACCGAGTCGCTGCGCTGAGCTGGTCTCAGCGTGGACTCGCGGGCGGGGTCCTGGCCAACTGGCCGGGGCCCCGTCTTCAGCTGCTGAGCAGTATCGACACCGCAGACGCATTTGACGCTCTGCACCAGCACACGAGAAAGTAGCCATCATGGTCGATCATTCACGGGCACTGCGACTCGCAGACCGCATCAAGGTCATCGTCGCGAAGACGCTCGAGCGCGGCGTGAAGGACCCGAGACTCGGGTTCGTCACGATCACCGACGTCCGCGTCACTGGGGACCTCCAGCACGCAACAATCTTCTACACCGTCTACGGCGACCTGAAGGAACGCCGCGACACCGCGGCGGCGCTCCGGAGCGCGACGGGCATGCTGCGCACGGAGGTGGGCAAGAACATCACCTCTCGCCTGACGCCGAGCCTGGAGTTTGTTCCAGACGCGATCCCCGAGAACGCCGACGCCATCGCCGCGTTGCTCCGCGAGGCACACGAGCGTGATGTGGCGTCGGCGCAGCAGGCGAAGACAGCGAGCTACGCCGGCGACGCCGACCCCTACGAGAAGAAGGACGAGCCAGAGGAGTCCTGAGCCTCGGCTCCGCAGCTTGGGCGCTCGCCGGCGACTGGACGATCAGTCGCCGGCGAGCGCTATCTGCGCCTCAGCTCTGCGCACGATCAGACCGTCGTTCTGCAGTGAGGAGATGGCGCGTTCGAAGCGGGCTTCATCGAGCCCTCCCGGGGCGAGGTGGCTGCGGAGGAACTCGATCTCCACGCCGCCGGGGATGGCCCTGAGTTCTCTGAGGACGAGGCCGCGCATCTCGCGGTCCGAGCCAGCGAACTTCGCCTGCCGCTTCTTGACTGCGCTGGAGCGTGGCCGCCCGGCCGCGAACCAAGCGCAGGTGGCGACGATCGGGCACACCTCGCAGTTGGGGCGCTTGGCCGTGCAGACGAGGGCGCCGAGTTCCATCGATGCGGCGTTCCAGAGGTTCGCGGCCTGCGTCTCGCTCGGGGAGACTGCCAACATCTCCGCCGCGTCTCGGACGGCCGACGGACCCCACGGGGTCTCTTCGCCGAGGAAGGCGCGGGACAGCACTCGTCGGACGTTCGTGTCGACGACCGGTTCTGGAACGCCGTGGGCGAAGGACATGACGGCGGAAGCCGTGTACGGGCCAACCCCCGGCAGGGCGAGGAGCGCGTCCCGTGTGCTCGGCACCACGCCGGCGTGCTCGGCCGTGATGGCACGTGCGCAGGCGAGCAGCCAGAGCGCGCGCCGAGGGTAGCCGAGACGGTCCCAGAACCGCAGCACCTCAGCCTCGGATGCTTCCGCCATCGCGCCCGGCGTCGGCCACCGCTCCATGAAGTCGAGCCATTTGGGTTCGACGCGCGCGGCCTGCGTCTGCTGCAGCATGGTCTCGCTCACGAGCACTCCCCATGGGGTGGTCGTCGGCGCCCGCCACGCGAGGGCGCGCTGCTCTCGGGCGAACCAGTCGTTGACCGTCGACGTCAGGACAGTCCTCCGCAGCTCGGCGGGGGAGAGGCTCGGTTGGCCCTGCTCTCTCCCGTGGACCAGCGAGGTGAGCGCTGCGTTCACCGGGGTGGGGACGCCCTGCGCGACCCCGTGGGAGACGACGGCACCGTTGAGCGCGTCGATCTCCGTGGCCTCGCCGCGTCGGATGCTCTGCAGCGTCGACGCGTAGTTGGGGGTCGCGCCGAACGCAGCGGTGAGCTCCACGGCCAGCCGGGTGTTGCGCGCGATGGTGGCCTCGGCATCCTTCGGCACTGAAGCAGCGAGCGTCGCCAGCGTCTCGTCGAGCGGCCCGAGGGCCTCGAGGTGCGCACCCTCGGCTGCGGCCACGGCGAGCAGCTCGCCGATGCTCGCGGCGAGGACCGCCGACAGATCGCCGTCCAGGCCGGTCTCCTGCACGCTGGCGCCGGTCACGGCCGGGACCGCGTTGACCTGGTTGATGAGCAGCTTGCTCCACTGCGCCGAGCGCAGGTCTCCGGTGACGACGCAGTGGACCGCGGTCTCGAGTGATCGCGCGGTCGCTGCCAGCTCTCGCGTGTCTTCGGGGGGTGCCGCTCCGAGCATGAGCATTCCGGTCGCGGTGGCTTCGATCTCATCGGGTGCCGGCCTGTTGACGGCGAAGGTGGCGAGGCCCCCGACGACGATTCCCGACCGCTGTTCGTCGGGCACGACGGAGAGCATCTGCTCGAGGGTCGACACTCCGTCGAGGCCGTTCTGCACGATCACGGTGGTGGTCGCCGCAACCATCGACAGGTGGGGCTGGACGGCGTGCTTGGTGTCCTGCGCCTTGACCGCGACGAGCACCAGGTCGAATGCCCCGCGGAGAACGGAGACCTGTTCGAAGGTCGCGCTGAGCTTCCCGAAGGCGCCCCGGAGCACGAGACGGCGTGCATGCGCCTGCTCGGCAGACTCGGGCTCGACCGGAGACCGCCGCGAGGTGAGGACGACCTCGTGGCCCGCCCTGTCCAGGAGGAGGGCCAGAGTGCCGCCCACAGCACCGACACCGATGACCGCCACTCGCATCCCGTTCTCTCCTTCGCCCGTCCCGAACCAGTCGCTTCCTGCGGTCGTCACCGCGCTCGACGACCGGGAACGAGCCTACGGGCACCATAGAATGTTGGGGACATGACGATTCCACCTCCTGGCCCGAACGGCATCCTCCTCCTCGACAAGCCGCAGGGCCCGACCAGCCACACGCTCGTCGCGATGACCAGGCGGGCGCTCGGCACGCGGAAGGTCGGCCACGCGGGCACGCTCGATCCCATGGCATCCGGACTCATGATCCTCGGCGTCGGGGGAGCGACCCGCCTGCTCACCTACTTCGTCGGCGACGACAAAGAGTACTTCGCCACGGTTCGTCTCGGCGTGTCGACGAATACCGAGGATGCCGAAGGCGAGCTCACCGCGACGGCACCGGGAGGTGCGGTTGCCGCGGTGACGCCGGAGCGCATCGAGGCGGCCATGGCCGCCCTGCGAGGCCCGATCAGTCAGATCCCGTCATCCGTCAGTGCCATCAAGGTCGACGGGGTTCGCGCGTACAAGCGGGTGCGCGACGGCGAGGAGGTCAAGCTGGCCGCGCGGGCTGTGACGATCTCCGAGCTCGAGCTGCTGGCCTCGCGGAGTGGGCTTGCCGGAGAGACGCCGGTGCTCGACCTCGACGTCCGGGTCGCCTGCTCATCCGGCACCTATATCCGCGCCCTCGCACGGGATCTCGGCGACGCACTCGGCACGGGGGCGCACCTCACCGCGCTCAGGCGCTCTCGCGTGGGTGACTTCAGCATCTCCGACGCGGTCGCGCCGGACGCCCAGGACCTCGAGCTCCGACTGCTGAGTCCTGCGGCGGCCGCACTCCGGCGCTTCCCGGCCCTCGAGGCGACCGGTCAGCAGGCCGCGGATCTTCGCAATGGCAAGAAGCTCCGGGTGGCAGACGGCACCGGAGACGGCCTGCTGGCGGCCATCGACCCGGAGGGCAGCCTCATCGGCATCGCCAGGGCATCCGCCGGCGTGCTCAAGACGGAGTTCAACATGCCGACGGGAACCGGCTCGTGATCGAGTGGTTCACGTGGGTCCTCTGCCTCGTGAGCGCGGGGGCCGGCATCCTGTGCCTCATCGCCGGTGCGAGTGGTCGCAAGCCGGGAGACGTCACGGTCGGCGCCGTCGCACTCGTGGAGCTGCTGCTCGTGGTGCAGTTCGTGATGGCGCTCATCGCGCCTGCGGCCGGCAATGAGCCAGTCGGCGACGCGCTCGAATTCTGGATGTACTGGGTCGTGGCCGTGATAATCCCCCCGGCCGCCGTCTTCTGGGGGCTGGTGGAGCGCACGAAGTGGTCGACCATCATCCTGGGCGTCGCGGCGCTCACGATCGGCGTCATGGTGTTCCGCATGCACCAGATCTGGATCGGCGCCAGCCCGTTCATCGGACTCGCGTCGTGATGCGCGGGCGTGGATCGAACGCTGCTGGGAACGCCTATCGCGGCGCCCACGGCGCCGGTCGTGTGCTCGTCGTGGTCTACGCGGTGCTGGCGCTCGCATCGATGGGACGCAGCTCCTACCAGCTGCTGTCGAAGCTCGACGAGGCGCCCCTCGCCTACTCGCTGTCAGCCGCGGCTGCCCTCGTCTACCTGCTCGCGACCATCGCACTCGTGCGGCACGGGCGGGCGTGGAACCTCGTCGCGTGGTGCACGATCGTGTTCGAGCTCGTTGGCGTGCTCGTGGTCGGCTCGCTCACCGAGTTCCACCCGGAACTGTTCCCCTCCGATACCGTCTGGTCGGCCTTCGGGGTCGGCTACGCGTATATTCCTCTTGTGCTCCCGATCCTCGGCATCGCATGGCTCGAGACGGGACGATCGAGACGAAAGAGGGAACGTGCGGCTGTTCACTGACCTGGCCGAGCTGCCAGCGGAGCCGACGCCGAGCGCTGTGACGGTCGGCAAGTTCGACGGCGTCCACCGGGGCCACAGATGGCTGCTCTCGCGGCTCGTCGAAGAGGCCTCCGCGCGCGGAATCGAGCCGGTCGCGGTCACCTTCGACCGGCATCCGCTCTCGCTCATCAAGCCCGGCGTCGAGCCCGAGCCGATCACGTCGCTCTCGCAGAAGATCGAGCTCCTCGAGAAGACGGGCCTCAGCGCGACCCTCGTGCTGCCGTTCGACGACGAGCTGGCCGGGATGAGCCCCGAGGCGTTCGTGCGGGAGCTGCTCGTCGGCGCCCTGCACATGCGCCTCATCGTCGTGGGCAAGGACTTCCGCTTCGGCGCCAAGGGCGCAGGAGACGTCGATCTCCTGCGTGAGCTGGCCGCGACGAGCGGATTCGAGATCGTCATCGCCGACGACGAGATGGCCGAGGACGAGCGCTCGCACCTCGAGCGACGTGCCTCATCGACCTGGGTTCGGGAACTGCTCGCCCTCGGTGACGTCCGTGGGGCCGCCGAGGTGCTCGGCCACCATCACTCGCTTGTCGGCGAGGTCGTGCACGGCGCCAAGCGGGGCCGCGAGCTCGGGTTCCCGACGGCGAACCTGTCCCCGGAGCTCGAAGGGCTCATCCCCGCAGACGGCGTGTACGCGGGATGGTTCCGCGGCGGTGACGTCGAGGCCCCTGCCGCGATCTCCATCGGCAACAACCCCACGTTCGACGGCGTGCCTCGCAAGCAGGTCGAGGCGCACCTCATCGGCGAGACCGTCGACCTCTACGGACTCGTCGCAGAACTCGAGTTCGTCGAACGCATCCGAGGCATGGAGAAGTTCGACAGCATCGAAGCGCTGAAGGACCGCATGGCCCTCGACGTCGAAGAAGCTGCCGAGACGCTCGGCGGGAGCTACGTCGTCTGACTCGGCTGCTCGTCGAGCGTGACCTCGCGACCGAAGAGCCTCAGCACGATGCGCGCGGCGGTGGCCTCGAGCACGGGTCCCTTGTCGCCGATCTGCCAGCGGGCGTCCGTGGCGCGGAGGCGGTTGCGCTTGGCGAGCGACGCCGCCGAGGTCAGCGGAACCCGTGTTCGGACGAGTGCGACCGCGCTCGTCGACCGCGGGCTGAGACGGATGCGCAGGCCAAGCGCCTCGGTCATGTCGTAGGTGTGGACGACGGCTTCCGTGAGCTCGGAGATTCCCGCACGGTTCGGCGAGACCACCTTCTCGGCGGCGATCGCACGGATGCGAGCGACGAGCTCGTCGGTCGGGGCCGAGCCCTCGCGCTTGGCGACGTCGTCGAGGTAGGAGTCCACGCGCAGCCCGTTGCGCAGCACGCCTCGGGAGGCGTCGCGGAGGAGCGTCGAGGTGGGGGAGCCGAGTCGCCAGGTGAGGTGCCCCGCGACGTCACGGACGCTCCACCCCTCGCACTTGCTCGGCGAGTCCCACTGCTCAGGGGTCAGGCCGGCGAGGAGAGCTGCAGTGCGGTCGAGCGTCGTCGCGATGTGAGCGCTCCAGTCGCCTGCGACCCGCTTCGACGGCGTGAAGTACGGCCGGTCGGGATCTGGGAAGGGGCGTTGAGGCACCTGACGATTATCGCACCAGAGCGGAGTCTGTGCGGGGCAACGACACGTCGTTCCCGAGTCGAAACCTGCGGGTCGCCTGGCGTACACTGTGATCGCCGGTGCCTGAGGGAATCTGAACTCTCCTCGTCACCTGCATGACATCCGGGAGCTCGTCACTCGAGTGGGCCGAGGCCCGCCTCACTGCCGGTCGCCGCGTTCGGCGCCGATGCTGCGACCTCCGCCCGGCTCAACTTCCCGATCCCTGCCACGTTGCATAAGGAGGGGCATGTCTCGTAGGACACGCGCCCAAGCCGGCGGTCGCGCCGGCGTTCACACGCCGCCGCGGAACCGCAAGCCGGTCGATAACACCGGCGTCATCCCACAGCTCGCGAAGGCGGCACGGGAGGTCGAGGCCTCGGCGCAGCGCGGCAAGGTCTCGCCGTCGAATCGCACCAAGTTCCAGGTCATCGCGCTGCTGATGCGCGAGGAGCGCGCGAAGGCCAAGGAGACCAGCGAGCTCAGCGAGCATGACCGTGCAGAGGCGCTCAAGCGCCTCGACGGCCTCGCCTCGATCCTCGCCAAGACCGCTGCGCGCGACACCTCGCTCATCAGCCTCCTCGAGCCCGGCGCTCCGGTCAGCGAAGCAGCGAAGGCGCTGCGCAAGCAGATGCTCTTCGCCGGTGGCATCGAGATGGTGGTCGACGAGCAGCCAGAGCCCGAGGCCCAGGCCGAGAAGCTGCCGCCGGAGATCGCGCAGCGACAGGTCCTTCCCGGCTCCGTCAAGGCGCGCACCCGATCGAACCCGTTCCTGGCGCCAGTGCTCACGAGCGTCAACTCCACAGCTCCGCACTACTCGAGACTGTCCAACTGGGAGCTCCTCGGCCCGCTCCTCCGCGCGTTCGAGACGGGCGCAGGCGGGAACGCGGCCTCGATGGAGCTGCCTCCTGCTCCCCGCTGGGACCGCATCTCGCCTCCAGGCCAGGAGCTCATGGATCACCAGGCGAGGCTGCTCGCGAGCGTCGCCGACGGGCACCGGGCCTACCTGCTCGCGGACGAGCCCGGGCTCGGCAAGACGGCGCAGGCGCTGCTCGCCGCGTCGGTCGCCGAGGCGTACCCGCTGCTCTGCGTCGTCCCGAACGTCGTGAAGACGAACTGGGCGCGAGAGGTCCAGCGCTGGACCCCGAACCGTCGGGTCACGGTCATCTCCGGAGACGGTCAGGGAATCGACGCCTTCGCCGATGTCTTCGTGGTCAACTACGAGATCCTCGACCGCCACCTCGGCTGGCTCACGTCGCTCGGCTTCAAGGGCATGGTGCTCGACGAGGCGCACTTCATCAAGAACCTGCAGTCGCAGCGGTCGCGGCTCGTCATGCAGCTCGCGAACAGCATCAGGGCTCGCGTGCCCGGCGCCGACCCGCTGCTCATGGCGCTCACCGGAACGCCGCTCATCAACGACGTTGATGACTTCAAGGCGATCTGGCAGTTCCTCGGCTGGCTCGAAGGCGACAGGCCCTCGCAGCTGCTGCTCGACCGTCTCGACGAGACGGGCCTCGTGCCCAGCGATCCCGGCTTCCTGGCGGCGGCACGGCAGGCGGTCATCGATCTCGGGATCGTCCGCAGGCGCAAGATCGACGTGGCCGCGGATCTTCCGGCGAAGCGCGTCGTGGACATGCCCGTCGAGCTCGACTCGGATGAGGGCAGGAGCATTCGCGCAGCGGAGGCGGCGCTCGTCTCGCGTCTGCTCGAGCGGTACCGCCGGATGGCGGCCGCTGCCGGGCTCGAGCCCGGCGCCGTCGACCTGGATCGCGTTCGCATGATCGCCCGCCAGGAGGTCGAGGAGTCGAAGGCCTCGTCGACGGGAGCCAGCATCTTCACGATGCTCCGCACCATCGGCGCGGCGAAGGCCCGGCTCGCGGCTGAGTACGCCGGCCAGATCGCTCGCTCTGCGGGCAAGGTAGTGTTCTTCGCCAAGCACATCGAGGTCATGGATGCGGCGGAGCGGACGTTCGCGGAGAACGAGATCTCCTCGGTCTCCATCCGAGGCGACCAGACCCCGGCAGCGCGACAGGCCGCGATCGACGCCTTCCAGAACGACCCGAGCGTGCAGGTCGTCGTCTGCTCGCTCCTGGCCGCTGGAGTCGGGTTGAACCTGCAGGCGGCGTCCGACGTGGTGCTCGCCGAGCTCAGCTGGACTGCCGCGGAGCAGACCCAGGCCATCGACCGCGTGCACCGCATCGGCCAGGAAGAGCCGGTCACCGCGTGGCGCATCGTCGCGGCGCAGACCATCGACGCGCGCATCGCCGAGCTCATCGACAACAAGCAGGGCCTCGCCCTGCGTGCCCTCGAGGGAATCGATGCTGGCGAGCTGTCGGCTGACAGCATCCAGGTCGATGCGCTCGCGAGTCTTCTCGAGGCGGCGATCCGAGGAGCGCGTCGGCAGTAGGCTGAGGTCAGCGCGGAAACTCAGACGACGAAGTTGGAGGACCATCAGGTCATGTCAGAAACGCAGGAATTCCGTGTCGAACGCGACTCGCTCGGCGAGATGCGGATCCCCGCAGGTGCCTACTGGGGTGTGAACACCGCCCGCGCGCTGGAGAACTTCTCGATCAGTCGACGTCAGATCAGCGTGTACCCGGACTTCATCGTCGCCTACGCGCAGGTCAAGCAGGCCGCAGCGCGCGCCAACCTCGAGATCGGCGTGCTCGACCAGGAGCGCTCGTGGCTCATCGATCGCGCGTGCCAGGACATCATCGACGGCAAGCTGCACGAGGAATTCGTGGTCGGCGTGATCCAGGGCGGTGCCGGGACGAGCACCAACATGAATGTCAACGAGGTCATCGCGAACCGCGCGCTCGAGCTCGCCGGTCGCGAGTTCGGAGATTACGAGTTCCTCTCCCCGAACGACCACGTGAACCGATCGCAGTCCACGAACGACACGTACCCGAGTGCGGTCAAGGTCGCGCTCGTCCACGCGACCGAGCGTCTCATCGACGAGTTCACGCTGCTGCAGAACGCGTTCCGCGTGAAGGGCAGCGAGTTCAAGCACATCCTGAAGATCGGCCGCACGCAGCTCCAGGATGCCGTGCCGATGACGCTGGGCCAGGAGTTCAGCGGCTTCTCCACGACCATCGGCGAGGACATCCAGCGCCTCCGCGACGTGCTGCCGCTGCTGCTCGAGCTCAACCTCGGTGCGACGGCGATCGGGACCGGCATCACGGCTGAGGCGAGCTACGCGTCCGCCGTCATGCGCCAGCTCCGCAAGATCACGGGCTACAACGACCTGCAGACGGCGCACGACCTCATCGAGGCCACGAGCGACACCGGCGTGTTCATGTCGCTCTCGAGCGTCATCAAGCGCACCGCGATGAAGCTGTCGAAGATCTGCAACGACCTCCGGCTGCTCTCCTCCGGCCCACAGGCTGGCCTCGGCGAGATCAATCTGCCGGCGCGCCAGGCTGGCTCCTCGATCATGCCCGGCAAGGTCAACCCGGTCATCCCCGAGGCGGTCAATCAGGTCGCGTTCGTCATCGCGGGGGCGGATGTCACGGTCTCCATGGCATCCGAGGCTGGGCAGCTGCAGCTCAACGCGTTCGAGCCCGTCATGCTCCACACGCTCATGCAGAACTCCGCCTGGCTCCGCCGCGCCGCGCGTACCCTGCGCGTGAACTGCATTGACGGCATCACCGCCAACGAGGAGCTGCTCGCGTCCCGCGTCTCCAGCTCCGTCGGCGTGGTCACGGCCCTCACGCCCTACATCGGCTACTCGGAGGCGTCGAAGCTCGCCAAGGAGGCCCTCACCACCAAGTCGACCATCGCCGACCTGGTCGTCGAACGCGGGCTCCTGAGCCGGGAGGAAGTCACGAGCATCCTCTCGCCCGAGCGGCTCTCCGGCATCCAGGCCGTCACGAGCGCCATCCCGATCATCACGCAGGCGCAGGCCACGGCTCTCGAGGACAGCCTCGACCGAGCCGATCTGCGTGACTTCTCCTAACGCTGCCGGCGTCCGCCTGTAGCGGGCGTCACCACAGCAGAACGGCCCCTCCGGTGCAGTGCACCGGAGGGGCCGTTTCGTTCCCTGCGCTGTCGGTCGGGGCCGCGTGAGCCGCAGCGCACGACCGAGAGCGAGCTACTCGGGGCGCTTGCCTTCGGGGTCCTGCTCCGGCGTCGACTCGCCCTCGACGGCAGCATGGCGTGGCGAGCTCGTGTCACCGGGGGAGAACATGGCGTCTGCGTCGTCGTCCTCGAACGTCTCGAGGACATCTTCGCGGGCCTGACCGGCTCGCACCAGCGTCTGCACCTGTGACTCGATGCTCTTCTCGACTTCTTCCTCGACCCGACGCTTGACGTCGTCGAAACCATCGTCGACGCGCTTGCGCATCTCGTCGAGCTGCTCGTCGACGCGCCGACGCATGTCCTCCAGCTGGGTATCGCTGCGGCGGCGCAGGTCTTCAGCTGACACCGTCATCCGCTCCGCGAAGGCCTTCGACCTGCCGCCGATGTCTTTCGCGACCTCTTCCGCGTGCACTCGACTCGTGCTGATCCCAGCGATGAAGCCGACAGTGGCACCGAGAAGAAATCCGAGACGCATCATGCTCCTAATCTACCGTGCGCTGAGCCCGGACGACTGGTCGTTCGCCTGACCCGCGTCCGCTTGGCTATGCTGACCGCAGCGAGCCGACGAGGCGGGGAGACCCGTGCGCGCCGCGAGGCCCGAATGTCTCTGCTTCGGGCAGCCACCCCAATGCACGGAGGACCATCGATGAGCAGTGCCACGTCAGTCGCGCCGAAGCGGCGCAGAAGGCTGACTCGGGGCAGGCTCACCTGGCTGCTTCTGCTCGGCTTCGCGGTGCTGCTCTCCGTCGGGGTCGTCGCCTGGCTCTTCAGCGAGCTGCGCTTCGCCGCGCTCACGATGGCGATACCCGCTCTCGTGCCCCTCGGGCTCGTCCTCACGGCTGTCTGGTGGCTCGACCGCTGGGAGCCAGAGCCGCGGATCCTGCTCGCCTTCGGACTGTTCTGGGGTGCAGGGGCCTCGGTCGTCGGGACTCTCGTCACCGGCGGCATGATGCTCGATGTCGCCCGCTCGTACCTGGCAACCGAGGGTGCCGTGAGCAAGTTCTCCGTGCTGATCCAGTCGCCGATCTCCGAGGAGTCCATCAAGGCCGTCGGCCTGTTCCTCATCCTGATCTTCGCGCGGAGGCACTTCGACAGCCCGCTCGACGGCTTCAGCTACGCGGCCGTCATCGGCGCAGGCTTCGCCTTCACGGAGAACATCATCTACTTCTCCCAGGCCGCGGAATCGGCTTCGGGCTTCGCGTCGACGTTCATCGTGCGCGGCATCCTCTCGCCGTTCGCGCACGCACTCTTCACCGGCATCACCGGCATGGCCATCGGCTGGGGAGCCCGCAGAGGCGGCTGGCGGCGGCCGATCCTCATGGGCCTCGGCGGGCTCGTCATCGCGATCCTCGCTCATGCCTTCTGGAACGGCGGAAGCCTGCTCATCCTCCCGCTGCTCGGAGTCGACCCGAGCAATCAGTTCGGCTGGCTCATCTTCTACCTCGTCGTGCAGCTGCCCATCTTCCTGCTGCTGGCCTGGTTCCTCGTCAAGCTGCACGACCGCGACCGCCTCATCATCGTCGACCGTCTGGGCGAGTACGCGGATGCCGGATGGTTCACGACATCGGAGGTCGCGATGATCGGGGACTGGAGCGCGCGCGAGCAGGCGTTCGCGTGGGCCAAGTCCGTGAGCCCCGAGGCCGACCGCGCGATGCGCGGCTTCGTCCAGGACGCGTCGAGGCTCGCCTTCGCCCGCGAGCACGCCAGGGTCAACAAGCGAGACCCGAATCGGAGAGTCGTGGAGAAGCGCATGCTCGACCGCGTCAAGGAGCACCGTTCGCAGCTCGCGGCCTTCGGCGCGGCCGGACCCAGGGTGGCCACCTCGTGACCGGACCCATGCACGCGGACGGGCGTTGGGGCGCACCAGCCGGTCAGCGCCAGATCGACCCCCAGTTCGTCCTCCCGCAGGCCCCCACGAAGGGTGAGCTGGCGATGCGCATCACGACGATCGTCGTCATGTGCCTGGCCGCGCTCATCATCGCCGTCGTCCTGTTCCTCGCGTATCTCGGCAGCAGCGACGTCGTGCTCCTCGGCAGCGTGCTCGCCGCGCTCGTCCCGCTCTTCGTCGTGTGGATGGTCGTGTGGCTCATCGACCGGTGGGAGCCCGAGCCGCGCATCCTGCTCATCGGCGCCGTGTTCTGGGGAGGCGGCATCGCGGTCGGTGGCGCGCTGCTCACGGGCCTGGTCCGCGAGGTCCTCCTTCCGGGAGCCCTGCCCGCCTGGTGGGGCCCATCCGTCGAGGCGCCCGTCGGCGAGGAGATCTGGAAGGGCCTCGGTCTCGTCGTCATCTACGCAGTCGCGCGTCGTCACTTCAACGGACCGACGGACGGCCTCGTCTACGGAGCTCTGCTCGGCGCGGGCTTCGCGTTCACGGAGAACATCCTCTACTTCTCCTCGATGTGGCAGGAAGCAGGGGTCGGGGGCTTCGTCGCCCAGTACTTCATCCGGGGCATTGCCCTGCCGCTGCTGCACCCGATGTGCGTCTCGCTGACCGGCATCGGAATGGGCATCGGCGCCCGTCGCGGTGGCTGGGGCTCGGCGCTCGGCGGCTTCGCACTGGGTCTCATCCCCGCGATGGCCCTTCACGCGCTCTGGAACGTCGGCTCGGGTCTCGTGCAGCAGTCTGCTGGCATCCTGGGGCTCATCGCGTTCTTCGCGCTGATCATGGTGCCGATCTTCCTCGCCTGGATCGTGACGATCCTCCTCCTGCGACGGAAGGATGCCCGCATCATCGTGGAGCGCCTGTCCGAGTACGCCGCTGTCGGCTGGTACTCGCAGGCCGAGATCAGGATGCTCTCCACGATGCGCGGCCGATCGAGCGCGAGGTCCTGGGCGCGCCGGTCCGGGAAGCGCGCGGACAAGGCCATGCGCGACTTCATCACCGAGTCCACGCGTCTCGCGAGCGTCCGGCACCAGGTCGTCCTCGACCCGAATCGCACGAGCAAGCTGCTCGACGAACGGCTCCTGCTCCGGCATCTCGGAGAGCTCCGAGGCGAGCTGATCCAGGCACAGGCACAGCCGCAGATGCAGCCGCAGACACAGCCGCACGGCGCGTCATCCGGGACTCGTCCAGGCTCCGGCGCTTGGATGTAGAGCATGACAAACACTGATCGCACCAAGCCAGAAGTCGACTTCCCGGGTGGAGAGGCACCAGCAGAGCTGGTCATCGAGGACATCATCGTGGGCGACGGGGCAGTCGCGGAGCCGTCCTCGACGGTCGACGTGCACTACCTCGGCGTCGAGTTCGAGTCCGGCGAGGAGTTCGACTCCTCGTGGAACCGGGGCGAGTCGGTCAACTTCCCGCTGAAGGCGCTTGTGCGCGGCTGGCAGGAAGGCATCCCGGGCATGCAGGTCGGCGGCCGCCGCAAGCTCGTCCTCCCGCCGCACCTCGCCTACGGCGCCGCTGGCGGAGGGCACCCGCTCTCCGGCAAGACGCTGGTCTTCATCATCGACCTGCTGGGCGTGAGCTGACCCCTCGCGATCTGCTATGCTCTTTCGGTTGCCGTGAAACGGCCGCGGATGAAGAGAGCTCGCACATTGTGTGCCGAGCGCCGCGCAACGAAAGAGAAGGGGGTCTGTCAATGGCACTAAGCGCTGAGGGCAAGAAGGCCATCATCGAAGAGTACGCAACGCACCCGGGTGACACTGGTTCCCCTGAAGTTCAGGTTGCCATCCTCACCACGCGAATCAAGGAGCTCACCGAGCACCTCAAGGAGCACAAGCACGACCACCACTCGCGTCGTGGTCTCCTCCTGCTTGTGGGTCAGCGTCGTCGTCTGCTCGGCTACCTCGCCGACGTCGACATCTCGCGTTACCGTTCGCTCATCGAGCGACTCGGCCTTCGCCGCTAAGCACTTTCTGCGAAGAGCCCCTGCCGTCGGCAGGGGCTCTTTTCGCGTGCAGCGGCGCCTGGTCGTCCACATGGGGCCCAGGCGTGGAGGCCCCGGCGCTAGGCTGAGCGACATGGCAGCCCCTCGAACTCCAGCAAAGCCGCACGCAGACGCCAAGGGTCAGACGAAGGCCTCGGAATCGGGCAATGACGCCCGCGTGGAGGCCGGCGCATCGGACTCCACCTCGACGAGTCGCGCTCGGAAGCAGGGCGCAGGCTCTCAGGCCGCGTACCGCCTCAACCGGGCGGGCATCCCGGACATGACCCCGGAGGTGGACGAACTCGCCGAGCTGCGCGACGAGGACCCGCTTGGCGAGGCCTGGCGCCACGGCTACCCCTACGACGCCAAGCTGCCGCGCAAGGAGTACGAGAAGCAGAAGCGCGCGCTGCAGATCGAGCTCCTGAAGCTCCAGACCTGGATCAAGGAGACGGGACAGAAGGTCGTCATCATCTTCGAGGGCCGGGACGCGGCAGGCAAGGGTGGTGCGATCAAGCGCTTCATGGAGCACCTGAACCCTCGCGGTGCTCGCACCGTCGCGCTCGAGAAGCCGACGGAGAAGGAGCAGACGCAGTGGTACTTCCAGCGATACGTCGAGCATCTGCCCTCTGGAGGCGAGATCGTCCTGCTGGATCGCTCCTGGTACAACCGTGCGGGCGTCGAGCGCGTCATGGGGTACTGCACCCCGACCGAGTACCTCGAATTCACGCGTTCCGCTCCCGAGTTCGAGCGCATGCTCGTCAACTCCGGCACGACCATCATCAAATTCTGGTTCTCGGTCGGTCGGGCGGAGCAGCTCGCGCGCTTCGCGGCCCGTCGCGACGACCCGGTGCGCCAGTGGAAGCTGAGCCCGACCGACCTCGCGTCTCTCGACAAGTGGGACGAGTACAGCGAAGCCAAGGAGGCGATGTTCTTCTACACGGACACCGCCGAATCGCCGTGGACGGTGGTCAAGTCGAACGACAAGAAGCGGGCGAGGCTCGAGGCCATGCGCTACGTCCTCTCCCAGTTCGACTACCCCTCGAAGGACGAGAGCATCGCGCACGCTGCTGACAAGAAGATCGTCGGGTCGCCGAGCAAGCTCTACGACGAGGGGGAGAAGCCGACGGGGGAGTTCCCTCTCGTGAAGGAGCTCCCTCGCCCGTCTCGCAAGAAGTAGGGGCGCCCGTGCGGCACTCGCCGCACGGGTTCCAGCTGCTCGTCGCCCTCCGCTGGTAGAGTCAGCAGCGCAATCATTCAAGACACGCGGGGCGGCGAGTAGCTGGTCCTCGGTGGTGGGTTCCTGTCGATGCGCTAGAGGCGCTCATTCGGCAGTGGTCTTCTACTGACGATCAGCCCGGGAAGACCCGGTCGCGCTTGCCCTTCGCGTGCACACACGCAGAAGGAGGAGACCTCTTGGAAGGTCCCGAAATCAAGTTCTCTGAAGTCGTTCTCGACAACGGCAAGCACGGCCAGCGCAAGATCCGCTTCGAAGCAGGGCGTCTCGCCCAGCAGGCGCAGGGCTCTGCCGTCGCCTACCTCGACGACGAGACGATGCTGCTGTCGGCAACGAGCATCTCGAAGAACCCGAAGGAGAACTTCGACTTCTTCCCGCTCACGATCGATGTCGAAGAGCGCAGCTACGCCGCCGGCAAGATCCCCGGATCGTTCTTCCGTCGTGAGGGACGCCCGTCGACGGAGGCCATCCTGGTCTGCCGCCTCATCGACCGGCCGCTGCGCCCCTCGTTCGTCAAGGGCCTCCGCAACGAGGTCCAGGTCGTCGTGACGGTGCTCTCGATCGCTCCTGGTGAGTTCTACGACGCCCTCGCGATCAACGCGGCTTCGCTGTCCTCGCAGCTCAGCGGTGTGCCGTTCTCCGGCCCCATCGCCGGTGTCCGCCTCGCGCTCATCGACGGCCAGTGGGTCGCGTTCCCCAAGTTCGAGCAGCTCGCCGACGCCGTCTTCGACCTGACGGTCGCCGGCCGTCTCGTCACGAAGGCCGACGGCACCGAGGACATCGCCATCATGATGGTCGAGGCCGAAGCCACCGAGCACGCGTGGGGCCTCATCCAGGCCGGCGCGCAGAAGCCCGACGAGGCTGTTGTCGCACAGGGCCTCGAGGCTTCCAAGCCGTTCCTCACGCAGCTCGTGAAGGCACAGCAGGAGCTCGCAGACCAGGCCGCGAAGCCCGTCGTCGAGTACCCGGTCTTCCTCCCGTACACGCAGGAGGCCCTCGACGCGGTCACTGCCATCGCGCACGACGGACTCGTCGACGTGTACCAGATCGCCGGCAAGATCGAGCGCCAGGATGCTGACGACGCGCTCAAGGCCAGCGTCAAGGAGCAGATTGCCGCGAAGATCGAAAGCGGAGAGCTCGACGCCTCCGTCGCCGGTCAGGTGTCGGCCGCCTACAAGACCGTCACGAAGGACGTCGTCCGCGGACGCATCCTCCGTGAGGGCAAGCGCATGGACGGTCGCGGCGTCGCCGACATCCGTCAGCTCGATGCAGAGGTCGACGTCGTGCCACGCGTGCACGGATCGGCGATCTTCCAGCGCGGCGAGACGCAGATCCTCGGCGTCACCACGCTGAACATGCTCAAGCTCGAGCAGCAGATCGACTCGCTCTCGCCGATCACGTCGAAGCGCTACCTGCACCACTACAACTTCCCGCCGTACTCGACGGGTGAGACCGGACGAGTCGGCTCGCCGAAGCGTCGCGAGATCGGGCACGGCTTCCTCGCCGAGCGCGCCATCGTCCCGGTTCTCCCGAGCCGCGAGGAGTTCCCCTACGCGATCCGTCAGGTCTCGGAAGCGCTCAGCTCCAACGGCTCCACGTCGATGGGCTCCGTCTGCGCCTCCACCCTGTCGCTGCTCAACGCCGGTGTGCCGCTGCGCGCTCCTGTCGCGGGCATCGCCATGGGTCTCGTGTCCGACGAGGTCGACGGCGAGACGCGCTACGCGGCGCTCACCGACATCCTCGGCGCAGAAGACGCGCTCGGCGACATGGACTTCAAGGTCGCCGGTACCGCGGAGTTCGTCACGGCGATCCAGCTGGACACGAAGCTCGACGGAATCCCGACGTCGGTTCTCGATGGCGCCCTGACGCAGGCTCGCGATGCTCGCATCCAGATCCTCGACAAGGCCATCAACGCCGTCATCGACACGCCGGACGAGCTCGCTGCCACGGCACCGCGCATCATCTCGGTCCGCGTTCCGATCGACAAGATCGGCGAGGTGATCGGGCCAAAGGGCAAGGTCATCAACCAGATCCAGGACGACACCGGAGCCGACATCTCCATCGAGGACGACGGCACCGTGTACATCGGCGCTGTCGACGGTCCGTCCGCCGAGGCCGCTCGTGCAGCGGTCAACGCCATCGCGAACCCGACGAACCCTGAGGTCGGCGAGCAGTACCTGGGAACGGTCGTCAAGATCGCATCCTTCGGTGCCTTCGTCTCCCTGCTCCCGGGCAAGGACGGCCTGCTGCACATCTCCGAGGTGCGCAAGCTCGCCGGTGGCAAGCGCGTCGAGAACGTCGAAGACGTGCTCGGCGTCGGCCAGAAGATCCTCGTCGAGATCACGAAGGTCGACGACCGCGGCAAGCTGTCGCTCGCACCCGTGCTCGAGGAGGCAGCTGCTGAAGAGGGCGTCGCTCTCGAGGCAGGCGCTGAGTAGCTCAGCCCACCTCTGCTCTGAAGGGCCCCGCGCATCCGTGCGCGGGGCCCTTTGGCGTCTCGCGAGGTCTCGAGCCGCTGGGAGTTGTCTCGCGGCTGACGCCGGGACGGTCAACACGCTCTAGGCTTGACTGGTTATGCGCGATGCCATTGAACTGCCACTTGACCTTCCCGAGATCGAAGCACGAGTGTCGAACGGCGGTCTCTTCCGACGTTCGGTGCTGCCGAGCGGGGTGCGCCTCCTGACCGAGGAAGTCGTCGGCGCGGCGAGCACCAGCATCGGCCTGTGGGTGCCGGTCGGCTCCCGGGACGAGCTCCCGCATGAGTACGGTTCCACGCACTTCCTCGAGCATCTGCTCTTCAAGGGCACGCCGACACGGTCCGCCTTCGAGGTATCTGCGGCCTTCGAGCGCGTCGGTGGAGAGGTGAACGCGCAGACCGCGAAGGAGCACACGCTCTACCACGCGAAGGTCCGCGATGCCGACCTCCCGATGGCCGTCGAGGTCCTGAGCGACATGATCACCTCGAGTGTGATCGACGCCGCGGAGTTCGAGATCGAGCGCGGCGTCATCATCGAGGAGCTCGCGATGGCGGACGACGACCCGAACGACGTGGTCTGGGAGCGGTTCTACGAGACGCTCCTCGGTGCGCATCCGCTCGCGAGGCCCATCGGCGGCACGCCGGCCTCGATCAGGGCCGCTGACCGCGACGCCGTGTGGAGCTCGTACCGCCAGCACTACCGTCCGGAGGAGCTCGTCGTGACCATCGCGGGGGCCGTCAACCACGACGTCGTCCGCGAGCAGCTCGAGCGCAACCTCCGAGCCGGCGGGTGGGACCTCGACGCACGCGCCGTCCCCGTCTCCCGCAGGGCCACGACGCTCGAGCCGGGCTCCGCGGTGCCGACAGGACCGCTCTCGGCCATCGAGCGCCCGCTGGAGCAGCTGGCCCTGGTCATCGGTGGCCAGGGAATCACGCAGCTCGACCCGCGCAGGGAGGCATTCGGCCTCATGCATCGGATCTTCGGTGGTGGCATGTCGTCCCGCCTCTTCCAGGAGATCCGCGAGAAGCGCGGGCTCGCCTACTCCGTGTACTCGTTCGGCGGTAGCCACTCCGATGTGGGGGTGACGGGCATGTACGCGGGATGCGCTCCCGACAACGTGCTGGAGACGGTCAGGGTGCTGCGCCAGGAGGCGGAGAAGCTCGTCCAGGACGGGGTCACCGCGACGGAGCTGGCCGACGCGAAGAGCGCGAGTGCCGGCGGCTCCGCTCTCGCGATCGAGGACGCCGACACTCGCATGTCTCGCCTCGGGCGCGCGGAGATCCACACGGGTCGCTTCTACGACCTCGAGGCGGCGCTCTCGCGGGTCGAAGCCGTGTCGCTCGACGAGGTGCAGTCCGTCGCGGCCGACATGTTCAGTGGGGAGCTCGTTGCGTCTGCGGTCGGTAAGCTCTCCTCGGAAGCAAGGACCGAACTGGAGCGCCGCTGATGTCGCACTACCTCTACCTCGTCAGGCATGGCGAGCAGGAGAACGCCGAGCACGGAATCACCGACGGCCCGCTGTCGGAGCGTGGTCGGGCCCAGGCTCATCTGATCGGCCGCAGACTCGCGGGCGTCCCGCTCAGCGAGTCCTACACGTCGCCGCTGGATCGCGCTGTCGAGACGAGCGCGGTGATCGACCAGTACACGAGCGGTCCCGCCGCGCTCGAGTCGACGCTGCTGTTCGACTGCATCCCCACGGGGCAGGACGGTGCGCCGTCGACGTACGACAGCTTCTTCGGCGGCATCGGTGACGAGGTCGTCGACGCCGGCATGGCGCAGATGAACGACGCCTACGACACGTTCTTCAGCAAGAGCCGCGACGACCGCCACACCCTGCTCGTGACCCACAACTTCGTGATCGGCGAATTCGTGCGCCGGGTGCTCGACGCCCCAGACTGGCGCTGGCTCGGCCTCAACTCGGTGAACACCGGTCTCACGGTGGTCCGGGTGCGGACCAGGAAGCCGGCTGAGCTGCTGCTCTTCAACGACCTGTCGCACCTGACGCCGGAACTGCGCACGGGAGTCAGCACCTCGATCGCCGTCTGAGGTTGTCGGGCCTGCCGCCGGGAGCCTCCCGCGTCGTCTGCTCGGCCTGCCGATGGCCGTACGCTTGTGGGCATGGAAACAAAGGTCGCCGTGCTGGGCGCTTCTGGCCGCATGGGAACACTGATCACACGGATCCTCGAGACGACCGATGGGCTCCGCTTCCATGCGGGGCTGACGAGTTCTTCTTCACTCGATGAGATGCTCGGCGCCGACGTGCTCATCGACGTCTCGCGGCTCGAGGCGTCGGAGGCGGCGGTTCCCTTCGCCCTCGAGCATGGCATCGACGTCGTCGTCGGCACGAGCGGCTGGGACGAGCAGCGGATCGCCGGCGTCTCTGGCCTCGTGCCTCCGGAGCGTGCCGTCGTCTTCGTCCCGAACTTCTCTCTGGGCTCGGTGCTCGGCACCGCGCTTGCGAGCGTCGCGGGGCGCTTCTTCGAATCGATCGAGATCGTCGAAGCGCACCATGACAAGAAGGTGGATTCGCCGTCAGGGACTGCTGTACGGACCGCGGAGCGCATCGCGACCTCGAGGGAACGGCCACTCTCCGCTCCGAGCAGCGAGCAGGACGCTCGGGGGCAACTCGTCTCGGGCGTGCCCATCCACAGTCTGCGGTTGCGCGGAGTCGTGGCGGATCAGCAGGTGATCTTCGGGGGAGAGGGTGAAGTGCTGACGATTCGCCACGAGACGATCTCGCAGGAGGCCTACGTGCATGGCATCAAGCTCGCCATCACGCATGCGGTCGAGACGCGGGGCACGACAGTCGGGCTCGACGGCGTGCTCGGCCTCGACGGACTGTCGGGTCGCTCGTGAAGAGCAACCTGGCCACGAAGCTCGGCGTCGCCGCCGTGACCCTGCTCCTGCTGCTCTACATCGTCTTCGTCTCGGGAATGGCGGTCTCACTGTTCGCGGGCGATATCGTCGCCAAGGTGATGGGTGCCGCACTCATCGTGTTCCCGGTCCTCGCGGTCGTCTTCGTGGCCCGTGAGCTGCTCTTCGGGATGCAGACGGAACGACTGCTCGGACGTATGGCGGACGCCGGCGAGCTGCCGGAGGACGACCTGCCCAAGCGACCGAGCGGACGCGTCGTCCGTGAGGCGGCCGACGAGGACTTTCCGAGGTGGAAGTCCGAGGTCGAGGCCGCTCCTGAAGACTGGAGGACGTGGATGCGCCTCGGTCTTGCGTACTCGGCCTCGGGGGACCGAAAGCGAGCCAGGGCTTCTCTGCGCGAGGGCATCCGCCTCGAGAAGGCCGCTCGCGCCAGGGCGTGAGCGGCCCGGCTCGAAGGGTCAGACCCCGGCGCCAGGCTCTGGCTCGAACTCCGGCGACTTGAGGGCCAGCTCGACGGCCTGACCCGCGGTGCGATCCTTGAAGGTGAAGCCCGCGTCGAGCAGGCGCTTCGGGCGGATCTGCTGGTCGGCGAGGAACAGCTCACGGCCCGCCTTCTGGAGGGTGAGGTCGATGAGCGTCGATGGCGCCTTGAGCTTGTAGGGGCGCCCGAGCTCGTCGGCCAGCTGCTGCTGGATCTCGTCGGCGGTCGCGGGTGTGGGGCCGACCAGGTTGTAGGGCCCCTGCGCGTCGTCGGACTCGAGCAGGAAGCGGAGCGCGCGCACTTCGTCGCGCAGGCTCACCCACGGCCAGTGCTGCGTGCCGTCACCCAGCTGCGAGAGCAACCCGACGCTTGCCAGGGTCTTCAGGACGGTCAGGACACCGCCGCGCCCCAGGACGAGACCGGTGCGGGCGAGGACGACCCTGGTGCCCTCCGGGGCTGTCTGAGCCGCGCGCTCCCAGCGGTCGACGACACGCGGGAGGAACTCGTCGGTCTCGGGCAGTGCCGAGTCCTCGTCGAGTACCTGCCCCGGCCGGTCGCCGTACGCGCCCGACGCGGAACCGTTGATGAGGAGCGCCGGGGGCGTGGAGGAGGCCGCCATAGCACCGGTGATCGTGAGCGTCGCGTTGACGCGGGAGCGAAGGATCTCCTTCTTCACGTTGTAGGTCCACGGCAGCTTGCTGAGCGGTGACCCGGAGAGGTTCACGACTGCATCCACGCCGTCGAGGACCCTCGCGTCCAGAGTTCGCTGGGCGGGGTTCCACCGGAACTCGCTGGCGTCCTTCGGGTCGCGCCTGACGAGCCGCGTGACGCGGTGGCCGTGCGCGTGCAGTTCCTCGATGAGACGGTGGCCGATCATTCCGGATGCGCCGGAGACGAGAACGTGCTTTGGGGAGGTCGCCTGAGTGCTCATGACCTCGAAGGTAGTCGTGTCAGTTGGGCGCGAGCGCAACGCGGGGCCGTGCTCGGCTGATCGCGCGCCTGAATGCGCCTAGGCTGTGCGGGTGCATCACGTGAACCTCGCCCCGAACACGGCCCAGCCGAACGGCCATCTTGGCGCCTAGCGCGCTGCCGCTCGGCGAGCCGGTGCCGCCGAGCGGAGAGCTCCCCGGCCAGGCACTGGTCGGCGCCGAGTCACGAGACTTCGGCGTCTACATCCACGTGCCCTTCTGCCGCGTGCGATGCGGCTACTGCGACTTCAACACCTACACGGCGGAGGAACTCGGAGGGGTCTCGCGTTCCAGCTATGCCGGCGAGGTGGAGAAGGAGATGGTGATCGCCGAGCGGGTGCTGAGCGGTGCCCCTCGCGAGGTATCCACCGTCTTCTTCGGTGGCGGAACGCCGACTCTCCTGCCCGTCAGCGACCTTGCGGCGATGCTCGAGGGAGTGCGCAGTCGCTGGGGCCTCGCCCCAGACGCGGAGGTCACCGTCGAGGCGAACCCCGACTCGGTCGGCGAGCGTGAGCTCGCCGAGCTCCGGGCTGCTGGAGTGACCCGAGTCAGCTTCGGGATGCAGTCCGCCGTCCCGCACGTCCTCAGCGTCCTCGAGCGCACCCACGATCCGGCACGCATCCCTATCGTGGTCGCCGCAGCGAAGCGAGTCGGGCTCGAGCCGAGCCTCGACCTGATCTACGGCACTCCCGGCGAGTCCATCGACGACTGGCGCCGATCGCTCGACATGGCGCTGGCGCAGGAGCCGCTGCACGTGAGCGCGTATGCGCTCATCATCGAGGAGGGCACGAAGCTGGCCAGGCAGATCCGCCGCGGCGAGGTGCCCGCTGTGGACGACGACCTGCAGGCCGACATGTACGAGCTCGCAGAGGAGCGACTCTCAGCGGCCGGGTTCGAGTGGTACGAGGTCAGCAACTGGTCGCTCGACGGCAAGCACGCGTCTCGCCACAACCTCTCCTACTGGCGAGATGCGGACTGGTGGGGATTCGGGCCAGGCGCGCACAGCCACGTGGGTGGTGTGCGCTGGTGGAACGCCAAGCATCCGAGCGCCTACGCATCGAGGCTTGCTGAGGGCATCACCCCGGCCATGGGGCGCGAAGTGCTCGACGAGGAGACGAAGCGCTTCGAGCGGATCATGCTCGGCTCGCGTCTGCGGGAGGGCCTCGCGATCTCCGAGCTGGACGACTCCAGCGTCGTCGCCGAGCTCATCGCCGAGTCGCTCGTCGACGGGAGGGCCGCGCTGAAGGGCAGGCTCGTCCCGACGCTCCGGGGGCGGCTCATGGCAGACGCGATCGTGCGCCGAATCGCCGCCTGAGCCGGCTCAGCTCACGAACCGGAAGGTGACCGGGTACCGGTAGGGGAGACCCTTGTTCGCCTGGACCGCACCGAGAATGGCGTAGACGACGACGGCAACCCAGAGCAGCGGGTAGAGGAGCGGGACGATCAGCGCCAGTGGGCCGCCGATCAGCGAGAGCAGCGAGATGACGCCGATGCCGAGGTACACGATCGCAACGGTGATGCCGAAGTTGAGCGCCTCGCGGCCCTCGCTGTCGGCGAGAGGCCCTCTCCGCCGTGTGACGAGCCAGAGGATGAGCGGCCCGACTGCCGGGGCGACGATGTTGAGCAGGTGATCGAAGGTTCCGACGAGGCGGTCGCCGTCTCGGGTCAGGGGCGGTTCTGTCCCATTCTGCGGGCCCGACTGCTGGTACTGCCCGCCCTGCGGGTGCCCGTAGGGAGCCTGCTGTCCGTACGGGACCTGCTGACCGTGGGGAGCCTGCTGCCCGTACGGTGGCTCCTGCCCGTAGGGTCCCGGCCGGTCGTATGGCGGCTGCCGAGGCTGATCCTGGTGTCCTGGCGGCGGGGTCGGTGCGTTCTGATCTGACACGGGGTTCCTCTCGTCGGTTTCGCCCACGCTACTGCGCGTGCCCTCCGAGGGCCTGGCATCCTGCTGGTGGCGCGAGCGGAAAGCGGTAGGATTGGCAGTCTCAGGTTCGGAGTGCCAGTCCGACTCGCAGCAGCTCGTCGAGGGAGGAGCATCGTGGTTTCAGACAGAAGCATGCAGGTGCTCCGCGTCATCGTCACCGACTACGTCACGAGTCGTGAGCCGGTGGGCTCCAAGTCGATCGCAGACCGTCACGATTTCGGCGTCTCCGCGGCCACCATCCGCAACGACATGGCACAGCTCGAAGACGCCGAGCTCATCGTGGCCCCGCACACGTCCTCCGGGCGCATCCCGACCGACAAGGGCTACCGACTCTTCGTCGACCGGCTCGCCGAGTTCAGGCCGCTCTCCGGGGCGCAGCGTCGGGCGATCGAGACGTTCATCGAGGGCAGCGACGACGTCGACGAGGTGCTCGGACGGTCGGTGCGACTGCTGGCGCAGCTCACCAACTCCGTCGCGATCGCACAGTACCCCTCGCTCGCGAACGCCGCCATCCAGCACGTCGAGTTCGTCCTGCTGTCGAGCATGCGCGTCCTCACGGTCCTCATCACCGACTCGGGCCGCGTCGAGCAGCGCATCGGGCATCTGCGTGCCGAGGTGAGCGTCGAGCAGCTGCATGTGCTCCGGGACCGGCTGGCCGGCCGCCTCGTCGGGAAGACGGTCGCGCGCGCTTCCACGGAGCTCAGGGATGTCAGCGGCATCATGGGGGAGCGAGACGCGGAGCTCTTCGCTCCCGTCATCGCCAACCTGCTCGAGCTCGTCCTGGCGCACCGCCAGGAGCGCCTCGTCATGGCGGGCACCGCGAACCTCGCCCGGACCGAACGTGACTTCCCCTCGAGCATCCTGCCCGTCCTCGAGGCCATCGAGGAGCAGGTGGTCCTCCTGCGGCTGCTCGACGAGCTCCACTCCAGCCCCGAGGCCTACTCGGTCAGCATCGGCCAGGAGAACGTCGACCTGGGCCTCGGCGAGACGGCTATCTTGACGAGCGGCTACCGCAGCTCCGGGAGCGACGCGCGTCTCGGCGTCGTCGGGCCGACGAGAATGGACTACCCGAGGAATATCCAGGCCGTTCGAGTGGTTGCGAGTTACCTGTCACGGGTGCTCGACGAGCAGCACTCGGACGACTGACCCACACCGCCAGATCACTCGGCGGATGCACCCGGCGCCTGACAACGCAGGCGTGACACACACAGATGCAAAGAAGGAGTCGCCACTCTTGGCAGACCACTACGACGTGCTCGGCGTGAGCCGTGAGGCGTCCCAGGACGAGATCAAGAAGGCCTACCGCAAGCTGGCACGCCAGCTGCACCCGGACGTCAACCCGTCCGAAGATGCCGCGGAGCGCTTCAAGTCCGTCACGCACGCCTACGACACGCTCATCGACCCCGAGCGGCGCCGGCAGTACGACCAGGGCGGCCCAGATGGGCAGTCCTTCGGTGGCTTCGGCGACATCTTCGAGACCTTCTTCGGCCAGCAGGGCTCCCGCGGACCCCGCTCGCGCGCGGAACGCGGCCAGGACGCGCTCGTGCGCGTCGAACTCGACCTCGACGAGGTCATGTTCGGCACGCACCGGGACCTCGAGGTCACGACGGCGATCGCCTGCGAGAACTGCCAGGGCACCTGCTGCGCGCCAGGGACCTCGCCAACGACGTGCTCGGCATGCGGTGGGGCCGGGTCCGTGCAGCGACAGGTGCGCTCCATCCTCGGCATGGTCGTCACGAACCAGCCGTGCGCGCAGTGCCGCGGCTACGGCACGGTCATCGAGCACCCGTGCGACACGTGCCACGGCCAGGGGCGCGTCCGATCGAACGTGAGCATCCCGGTCGACATCCCGTCCGGTGTGGACTCCGGGCTGCGCATCCACCTTCCCGGTCGGGGCGAAGCCGGACCAGCAGGGGGAGCGAACGGTGACCTCTACCTCGAGATCCGCGTGCGCCCGCACGAGGTCTTCTCGCGAGACGGCGATGACCTCCAGTGCGTCGTCGAGGTGTCGATGGCCGACGCGATCCTGGGTACCTCGACCACGGTCGGTGCGCTCGACGGCGACGTCGACCTGCAGATCCCCGCGGGCGTGCAGTCGGGTGAGGTGCTGACCGTTCGAGGTCGGGGCATCACGCGGCTTCGCTCGACGCATCGCGGCGACCTCGACATCGCCGTCCAGGTCGTGACCCCGGCGAAGCTCGACGGCAGGTCGCGCAAGCTGATCGAGGAGTTCGCTGCCCGTCATCGCCACGAGGCCCCTCGCCTCGCGCGGGAGAAGCAGGGGATGTTCTCGAAGCTCCGCGACCGTTTCGGTCGCTGACGTGGCGTGGCTCTACCTCGTTGAGGACCTCGACGAGGCGCTGCGCGTCGGCGGCGTCGTCGAGGTGCGCGGCGCGGAAGCCAAGCACATGGCGGTCGCGCGGATGCGAGTGGGCGAACGTGTGCAGCTCGGCGACGGGCGCGGATTCGTCGTCGACGGCGAGCTCGCTCTGACTGAGCGCGACCGCGCACTCGTCACGGTCCTCGCCGCGCGGCGAGTGGCGCAGTCGGTTCCGCGTGTCACGGTTGTCCAGGCACTCGCGAAGGGCGGGCGAGACGACCTCGCCGTGCAGGTCGCGACGGAGCTCGGAGCCGCGGCGTTCGTGCCGTGGCAGGCGAAGCGCAGCGTGAGCCGCTGGGACCAGAAGGCCGAGAAGGGCCGTGAGCGGTGGGCATCCATCGCCAGGGAGGCCAGCAAGCAGAGCCTCGCCGCGTGGGTCCCGGATGTGGCCCCGCTGCACTCGACGGGTGAGGTCGCAACGCTCGCCGGTCACGCGCCGATGCTGGTCCTCGACCCGCTCGGCGACACCTCGTTGCGCCAGGCCCTCGTCGAGCAGGTCCCGGCAGGCGCTTCCGGGCTGACGCTCGTCGTCGGGCCAGAGGGCGGCATCGACGAGAGCGAATTCGAGGCCTTCGAGGCTGCCGGCGCCAGGCGCGTGCACCTCGGCGCTGGCGTTCTTCGAACCTCGAGTGCGGCTCCCGCCGCGATCGCGGCGATCCTGGCGCTGAGCGGCACGTGGGACTCTCGGTCCCGCGCGAGTGCCGAGTCGTAGGCTGGTCTCATGTCGAGTTCAGAGCCGTCCATCTTCACGCGCATCATCAACCGCGAGATCCCAGCCGACATCGTGTTCGAGTCCGAGCGGATCATCGCCTTCAAGGACATCAGCCCGAAGGCGCCCGTGCACCTTCTTGTGGTGCCCAAGACCCAGGAGTACGCGAACGTCGCCCAGCTCGCGGCAGGCGACCCGGCACTGCTCGCCGAGGTCATCGCGGTCGCCCAGGGGCTCGCCGATCAGCACACCGACAGCGAATTCCGGCTCATCTTCAACTCGGGGGCGGCAGCAGGTCAGACCGTCTTCCACGTACACGCCCACGTCCTCGGCGGAGGACTCTCGGAAGGATCCCTTGCCTAGTCAAGACAGTTCACCGTCCCAAGGTCCCGGGGAGCCCGGCACCTGGACTGATTTCGTGGAGCAGACCACCACGGTCGAAGGCGTCGCCATGGTGCGGCTCCTCGGGCCCGGCGACCGGCTGCTCAAGTCCGTCGAGCGCGAGCACCCCCGCGTGCGCGTGCTCGCGCGCGGGAACGAGATCACCTTCAGCGGCGAGCGAGACGACGTCGTCGCAGCCGAGGCGCTCCTGCGCGAGATCATTGAGATGGCGCGCAGCGGCGTCGACCTCGAGCCAGCTCAGGTCGAGCGCTCCCAGCGGCTCATCGACCGTGGCGAGGAGACCCCAACGGACGTGCTCGGCCAGTCCATCGTGCAGTCCCGTGGCAAGGTCATCCGCCCGAAGACACTCGGCCAGAAGCAGTACGTGGATGCGATCGACGACAACACGATCGTCTTCGGCATCGGGCCCGCCGGAACGGGCAAGACCTACCTCGCGATGGCGAAGGCCGTGCAGGCCCTGCAGCGCAAGGAGGTCACGCGGATCATCCTGACTCGCCCGGCCGTCGAAGCCGGCGAGCGCCTCGGCTACCTGCCAGGGACCCTCAACGACAAGATCGACCCGTACCTGCGGCCGCTCTTCGACGCGCTCAACGAGATGCTCGACCCGGAGGTCGTGGTCAAGCTCATGGCGAGCGGGACGATCGAGGTCGCGCCGCTCGCCTACATGCGCGGGCGCACGCTCAACGACGCCTTCGTGGTGCTCGACGAGGCGCAGAACACGACGCCGGAGCAGATGAAGATGTTCCTGACGAGGCTCGGGTTCGGATCGAAGATGGTCGTCACGGGGGACATCACCCAGCTCGACCTGCCCATGGGGGCCTCGGGACTGAAGCTCGTGACCCACGTGCTCGGCGGCATCGACGAGGTGCACTTCTCGCACCTCACGAGCGACGACGTCGTCAGGCACACCCTCGTGGCCCGCATCGTCGACGCCTACACCGAGTACGACCAGAAGAAGCAGGCGGACGATCACCGACGCCAGGACAGGAACGCAAGCCGATGAGCATCGAGGTCAACAACGAGGCCAGCTACGAGGTCGACGAAGGCGCCCTGCAGCGCGTCGCCGCGTACGCGCTCGACCAGCTGCACGTGCACGCCGAGTCGGAGCTCGCGATCGTGCTCGTCGAGGTCGGCCCCATGGAGGAGCTGCACGTGCAGTGGATGGGTGAACCCGGCCCCACCGACGTGCTCAGCTTCCCGATGGACGAGCTTCGGCCAGGCAACGTCGATCGGCAGACGCCTCCTGGACTGCTCGGAGACATCGTGCTCTGCCCGCAGGTCGCGACCGACCAGGCGAAGGCCGCCGGGCACAGCATGATGGACGAGCTCCTGCTGCTCACGACCCACGGAGTCCTGCACCTGCTGGGCTTCGACCATGCCGAGCCCGAGGAGGAGAAGCAGATGTTCGGGCTCCAGCGCGATCTCCTCGTCGGCTTCCACCTTCAGGAGAGGAAGCGCGCCAGATGACCGCGGCTCTGCTCGTCGCCGCCATCGTCCTGATGGTAGCGATGAGCGGGTTGCTCGCCGCGACGGAAGCGGTCATCGCGCGTCTCTCCAAACCGGAGCTCGAGCACCTCGCCGCGGAGAGCCGCGCGAAGCGCTCGATCGAGGCGATCGCCGCCGACCCCGGTGCCCACAGCAACGCGCTGACGTTCGCACGCGTGCTCTTCGAGAGCATGTCGGCGGTCCTGGTGACGCTCATCCTGACCGATCTCTTCGACGTCAGGTGGCAGGCGTTCCTCGTCTCCGTTGCCATCATGATCCTGGTCTCGTTCATCATCGCCGGCACGAGTCCGCGAAGCGTCGCGCGGGCGCATCCCCAGCAGGTGATGGCCTTCGCGGCCCCCATCGCGCGCGGAGTCCGGCTCGTGATCGGGCCGGTCGCAGATCTGCTCGTCGTGCTCGGCGATCGCGTGACCCCTGGGCGTCCGCAGCGCCTCGGCTCCGTCTCGAGCGAGGAGGAGCTCCTCAACATGGTCGATGAGGCAGCAGACCTCAAGGTGCTCGAGCACGGCGACCGGGAGCTCATCCACTCCGTCTTCGAGTTCTCCGACCGGCTCGTCCGGGAAGTCATGGTCGCTCGAACGGACATGGTCACGGTCGACGGCGACGCCGGGGTGCGGGAAGCGCTCGAGCAGTTCCTCGAGACCGGCATCTCCCGTGCTCCGGTCATCGGCCGGGACAGCGACGACATCCTCGGGATCCTCTACCTCAAGGACCTGGTGCGGCATTCGCTGCAGGACGAGGCGGAGGCGAGCCCCGCGGTCGAGCTCGCCCGGCCCGCCGACTTCGTCCCGGAGTCGCTGCGCGCCGACCTGCTGCTGCGCCGCATGCAGGCGTCCGCGACCCACCTCGCCATGGTTGTCGACGAGTACGGCGGCATAGCGGGCCTCGTGACCCTCGAGGATCTCATCGAGGAGCTCGTGGGAGAGATCAGCGACGAGTACGATCGACCGAATGACGAGCCGCGGAAGCTGCTCGATGGGCGATACCGGGTGTCGTCTCGCCTCGCGACGGGGGAGCTCGGCGATCTCTTCGACATCGAGCTCGAGTTCGACGACGTCGACTCCGTGGGCGGGCTGCTCGCGAAGTCGCTGTCCAAGATCCCCGAACGAGGGGACAGGGCGGTGGTCGACGGCATCGAGCTCGTCGCCGAGCGAGTCGGACCCCGCAAGCGCATTCTCACTGTCCTGGCGCGCCGCCTGGAACCACTTCAAGAGTCAGGAATCGAAGCATGACGAACTACCGAGCAGGATTCGTGACCTTCGTCGGTCGCCCGAACGTGGGCAAGTCCACTCTGACGAACGCGCTGGTCGGCGAGAAGATCGCCATCATCTCCGACAAGCCGCAGACCACTCGCCGTGCCGTGCGAGGCATCGTCCACCGCGAAGACGGACAGATCATCATCGTCGACACCCCCGGCATGCACCGTCCGCGGACGCTCCTGGGGGAGCGCCTCAACGATGTCGTGCACGCGACGGTCGCGGAAGTGGATGTCATCGGGTTCTGCGTGCCGGCCAACGAGCCCGTCGGCCCGGGCGATCGCTTCATCAACGAGCAGCTGGATGAGGCCCCCAAGGCTCGCAAGATCGCCATCGTGACGAAGGCGGAGACCGTGAGCCGGGACGTCCTGGCCTCTCGCCTCGTCGACGTCCAGGGTCTCCGCGAATGGGATGACATCATCCCCGTCTCAGCAGCTGAGGACATCCAGCTGGACACGCTCACGGGCATCATCCTCGGGCTGCTCCCCGAGTCCGAGCCCCTGTACCCGAGCGACATGAAGACCGAGGAGTCGTTCGAGCAGCGTGCGGCGGAACTCGTTCGCGAGGCGGCGCTCGAGGGTGTGCACGACGAGCTCCCGCACTCGATCGCGGTCACGGTCGAGGAGATCGTGACGCGGGACGACGGCGTCACGCGCGAGCTGTACGTCAACATCGTCGTCGAGCGCGACAGCCAGAAGGGCATCATCATCGGGCGCGGCGGCGAGCGGCTGAAGCGCATCCGCGAGCAGGCGCAGCGTGAGATCTCGCAGATCACCGAGGGGCGTGTCATCGTCTCCATCCGCGTGAAGGTGGCGAAGGAGTGGCAGCGTGACCCGAAGCAGCTCGGACGCCTCGGCTTCTGAGCCGCGGTCCGTCGATGCTCTCGCGGCTGGTGGACAGCCGCGGGAGTCCTTCTTCGCGGCAGTCGGCGGGCTGTGGAAGGCGCACACCTACCGCCTGACCTGGCTGCAGTGGGTGACCGACATCATCCTCGGCCTCCTCTTCGCGCTCACGTTCGGCCTGCCCCTCGACTACGACGCCGGAGACGGCACGACGCTGACCTGGCTGCTCCTGCCGTCCTGGGTGCTCTTCACGGTCGCGATGATCATCCGGCGCTACGCGCCATGGCCGAGCTTCCTGATCGTCGTGCTCGCGGCACTGCTGAAGTCGGTCTTCGCGTTCGGCCCGCATCCGCAGGATGTCGCGATCTACCTCAGCATCTACGCCGCGGTCGCCTACGGCAGCCGTGCCCTTGTCATCAGCTCCGCCGTCTACGGCGTCGTGGCACCGACGATCATCGTGGCGCTCATCCCGCACTGGAATCCGACGAGCTTCACCTGGGAGTCCATCGCCACGAACGTCGAGGGCAGCCGCGACGCGTTCCTGTTCGCTGCGGCGTTGATCTGGCTGCTCTTCGTCGGGGCTGGAGTCGTGGCCTGGCTGGCAGGGCTCCTTCGCCGCGCGCATCTGCGGGCCCAGGAGGTCAAGAACCGGGCGGCGATCGTGGAGCTCGAGCGCATCCGAGCGCAGGAGCAGCTGGCCGCTGAACAGGAGCGAACGCAGATCGCGAGAGACATGCACGACGTGGTCGCGCACTCCCTGGCCGTGGTCGTCGCCCAGGCCGACGGCGCGCGGTACGCGATGAAGAGCAACCCCGACTCGGCGGAGGCGGCGCTCGGGACGATCTCCTCGACGGCCAGAAGCGCGCTCGTCGACGTCCGTGGCCTTCTCGGGCAGCTTCGGCACAGCCAGGAGGCCGGTCCGGAACCTGGCCTCGACGAACTGCCCGCACTGTATTCCAGGATGCGCGCGGCCGGCCTCGACCTGCAGCTGGAGACGAGAGGCGAGCCTCGGACCCTCACGACGCAGGCGCAGGGCGCTGTGTTCCGCTTGGTGCAGGAGTCGTTGACCAACGTGCTCAAGCACGGCGATGCCGCGAGGCCCGTCGTCGTGCGACTGAGCTGGGGGCAGGTCTTCGAGGCGACGATCCTCAACTCCGTCGCGGAGCCCCCGCACCCGAGAGGCGAGGGCGGGCACGGACTCGTCGGCATGGCGGAGCGCGTCGGCATCGCAGGCGGTAACGTGCAGGCTGAACGGCTTGGTGCGCAGTTTCGCGTGCACGCCTGGCTGCCCATAGCCTCGCCGCAGGGGGCCGCTGGGGCCGAGCTCGACAGCGACGGCACTCGCTCCACAACCGAGAGGCACACATTTTGACCAGTTCCCAGATCACCGTCGCGCTCGTCGACGATCAGCCTCTCTTCCGCAGCGGAATCCGGATGCTCATCGACAGCCAGGAGGACATGCGCTTCATCGGCGAGGCGAGCGACGGAGTCGCGGCGGTCTCGCTGGCGAAGGCGCTCAAGCCCGATGTGATGCTCATGGATGTGCGCATGCCGGGACAGGACGGCCTCGAGTCGACGAAGCAGATCGTCGCGAGCGGGTCGTCAACACGCATCCTGGTGCTCACGACCTTCGACCTCGACGAGGCGGTCGCGAAGGCAGTCGGGGCGGGCGCCAGCGGGTTCCTGCTGAAGGACGCCGATCCGGAGTTCCTGCTCGCGGCGGTCCGGACCGTGGCGACAGGTGCCGAGGTCTTCGCCGCTCAGGCCACCGCCGACCTGATCAGGCGCTATTCGGCCGCCGTTCCGGCTTCGCGCGCCGTGCCGCAGCAGTTCACGACGCTCACCGAGCGCGAGCGCGAGATGTTCGCGCTCGCCTCTCGCGGCTTGTCGAACGGGGAGATCGCCCGACAGGAGTTCTTGAGCGAGGCCACTGTGAAGACGCACATCTCGCGGGTGCTCGCGAAGCTCGGGCTCCGCGACCGGGTGCAGCTGGTCGTCTTCGCCTACGAGCACGGCCTCAACTGACCGCGCGGGTGAACTCCGTGCCTCGGTGCTACGCTGGGCCAATGCTGTTCGGCACCCTCCTTCTTCGTTGCCGCGGCGAGGCTTCGCTCTAAGCCCCCTCGCCGCGGAGTCTGCTGTCGGCTTAGCACGACAAGAAGATGTGATCCGGAGCTAAAAATGAAGAACATGCAGCAGCCGTCATCGATGCCAGCGCACCGCTACGTCCCGCACCACGAGCAGATCGCCGTCGACCTGCCCGACCGTACCTGGCCTTCCAAGCGCATCGAGCGCGCACCGCGCTGGTGTGCCGTCGACCTGCGCGATGGGAACCAGGCGCTCATCGACCCGATGTCCCCGGAGCGCAAGCGCGCGCTCTTCGACCTCCTGGTCCGCATGGGGTACAAGGAGATCGAGGTCGGGTTCCCCTCGGCCAGCCAGACCGACTTCGACTTCGTCCGCTCGCTGATCGAAGAGAACGTCATCCCTGACGACGTGACGATCCAGGTGCTCACGCAGGCGCGTGGCCACCTGATCACCCGCACCTTCGAGTCGCTGAAGGGCGCGAAGCAGGCGATCGTGCACCTGTACAACTCGACGAGCGTCCTGCAGCGCGAGGTCGTGTTCCGCAAGGACCGCCAGGGCATCATCGACATCGCCCTCGAGGGTGTCCGTCTGTGCCGTGAAGCCGAGGCGATCGTTCCCGACACGAAGATCTACTACGAGTACTCGCCAGAGAGCTACACGGGCACTGAGCTCGACTTCGCGGTCGACATCTGCAACCAGGTCATCGAGGGCTTCGACGCGAGCCCCGAACGTCCCGTCATCATCAACCTGCCGGCGACCGTCGAGATGTCCACACCGAACATCTACGCGGACTCGATCGAGTGGATGCATCGCAACCTGACGCGGCGAGAGAGCGTCGTGCTCTCCCTGCATCCCCACAACGACCGCGGCACGGGTGTGGCCGCCGCCGAACTCGGCTACCTCGCCGGCGCCGACCGCATCGAGGGCTGCCTCTTCGGAAACGGCGAGCGCACGGGCAACGTCGACCTGGTCACGCTCGGCGTGAACATGTTCACCCAGGGCATCGACCCGCAGATCGACTTCTCCGACATCGACGGCATCCGCCGCACGGTCGAGTACTGCACGCAGCTGCCCGTCGGGGAGCGCGCCCCCTGGGGTGGCGACCTTGTCTACACGGCCTTCTCGGGCTCGCACCAGGACGCGATCAAGAAGGGCTTCGAGGCCATGGCCGCGAAGGCCGACGCGCTCGGCGTGTCCGTCGACGAGCTCACGTGGGAAGTCCCGTACCTGCCCGTCGACCCTCGCGACCTCGGCCGGAGCTACGAAGCCGTCATCCGCGTGAACTCCCAGTCCGGCAAGGGCGGAGTCGCCTACCTGCTCAAGGAGCACCACAACCTCGACCTGCCGCGACGTCTGCAGATCGAGTTCTCCGGGGTCGTGCAGAACAAGACCGACTCAGAGGGCGGCGAGGTCTCGACCGACGCCATCTGGCGAATCTTCAACGACGAGTACCTGCCCGCGGAGAGCGAGCAGCACAAGTGGGGTCGTTTCGAGCTGTTCCGCACGGCGACGAGCTCAGCGCTCGACGGAGCCGTCGACCTGAGCGTCTCGCTGCGCGACGGGTCGGGAGTGGCCGAGCACGCCTCGCAGGGCAACGGGCCGCTCGACGCCTTCATGAAGCTGCTCGGGCAACAGGGCCTGCAGGTCGAGCTGCTCGACTACGTCGAGCACTCGCTGTCCGTGGGTGGCGACGCGCGCGCCGCGGCCTACATCGAGCTGGACGTCGCGGGCGTGCGCCTCTGGGGAGTCGGTATCGACAGCGACATCTCGACGGCGTCGCTCAAGGCCATCGTGTCCGGCGTCAACAGGGCGCTGCGCGGCGAGACCGAAGCCGAGCTCGATGCTCAGCTGACGACGGTCGCGTAGGCGCAACCGGCACGTTCAACGGGCGGGCACCCGGCCGGAGGTCACTCCGAGCTCGGGTTGCTCGCCCGTTTCTGTTCGATGATGTCGATCGGTCGGGTGTCGGGGGCGTGCAGGCCCGACGCCTCGAGAATCTCCTGGTCGGTGAAGGGCAGCTCCCGCTCGGGCCTGCCCGTCCGGGGCGACCTCCGGATTCGTGGCATCTTCAGCGCGATCTGCTCGGGCAGACTGAGCCCGAACCAGACGCTGGCCATGCGCACGGCGAAGGTCACCGCGACGCAGATCACGATGCCGATGATCTGGGAGACGCCGAACGCGTCTGCCAGCACGAACGCTGCGCTGCCTGCCGTCGCGGCCACGGCGTAGAGGGAGCCGACGAAGAGGATGCCGACCGGCATCCCGAGCAGCATGTCGCGGACCACGCCTCCGCCGGCCGCGGTCACGGTTCCCACGAGCAGCGTCGGCAGGATCGGGAGGTCGAAGTTCATGGCCTTGAGCGTGCCGACCGCGCAGAAGAAGCCGAGCGCCGCTGCGTCGAGGACCGAGACCAGGCCGTCCATGCGTCTGAGCAGTCGCTGCAGGAGCATCCCGCCGAGTGCCGCCGCCCCAGCTGTGAAGAGGAACCACTCCGTCTCCATGCTCACCGGACGGATGCCGAGGAGGAGATCGCGGATGATGCCGCCGCCGAGACCCACGGTGATGCCGATGATGACGACGCCGAGCCAGTCGAGCTTCTTGTCGCGGAACTGCTCCGCGACCATGGCCGCGGTGATCGCGCCGATGGCGATGGCCGTGAGGTCCAGCCAGAGGGGGAGCGTCGTGGCGGGCGAATCCATGGTCTCAATGCTCCCACAGCGCCGTGCTGAGCCGAGTCACGCGTGGTTCCCGGCTCTCGCTGCTCGGAGGGCCATACTGGGTTGATGCCCACCTATCGTGACGAGGCGGTTGTCCTTCGAACCCAGCGCCTCGGCGAAGCCGACCGCATCGTCACACTGCTCGGCAAGGAACGCGGAAAGGTGCGGGCTGTGGCCCGCGGGGTTCGTCGGACGTCGTCGAAGTTCGGCGCTCGGCTCGAGCCGTTCATGGTCGTGGACGTGCAGTGCTACGCGGGTCGCAACCTGGACACCGTCACGCAGGCTGTGACGCTCGCCGCGTACGGGCGGGACCTGGTCGAGGACTACTCCAGGTATTCGGCCGCTTCCGTCATCGTGGAGGCCGCCGAGCGAGTGGCGGAGGCTGAGCCGTCGCCCCAGCAGTACACGCTGGTCATCGGGGCCCTGCGGGCGCTCACCCTCGGCGCGAGGGCGTCCCAGGACATCCTCGACTCGTACCTGCTCCGCTCGCTCTCGCTCGCCGGCTGGGCCCCCGCGCTCGATGACTGCGCGAGGTGCGGAGCCCCGGGGCCGCACGAGCGATTCAGCGTGCAGCTCGGGGGAGTCGTGTGCCAACGATGCACTCCAGCGGGGATCGTGCGAGTGGACGAGGCGACGGTGCAGGCGGTGCGCGCGCTGCTGTCCGGCGATTGGGCGATGCTCGACGGCATCGAGGTCTCGGCCAGGGCACGTGCCAGTGGAATCGTCTCGGCCTACTCGCAGCACTATCTCGACAAGAAGCTCAGATCGATGCAGGTCCTCGAACACGACCGCCTGCTCGGACGCCTGGAGCCGGCGACCGCGGTCGCTCTGAGCAGCGCGGGCGGCGGGGCAATCAACGGAGACAACGACCCGGGCGCGGAGCCCGGCACGGAGGAGACGGCATGAGCCGGAGCAGGCAGGCGCAGACGTTCAAGCCGGTCGACTGGACGGGTGTCTATCCGCCGGCGTTCGAGGCGTCCGAGGTCCCCTCGCACGTGGCGGTTGTCATGGACGGCAACGGCCGCTGGGCCAACCAGCGCGGTCTGCCGCGGATCGAGGGCCACCGAGCCGGGGAAGCTGCCCTCCTCGACGTCGTCGCGGGCGCCCTCCAGGTCGGGGTGAAGCACCTCAGCGCCTACGCGTTCTCCACGGAGAACTGGAAGCGCTCACCCGAGGAGGTGCGCTTCCTCATGGGCTTCAACCGCGATGTCCTCCATCGGCAGCGCGACCAGCTGAACGAGTGGGGGGTGCGCATCCGCTGGGCTGGGCGGGAGCCGCGCCTGTGGAAGTCGGTCATCAAGGACCTGCAGCTTGCCGAGCACCTGACGAAGGACAACACTCGGATGACGCTCACGATGTGCGTGAACTACGGAGGGCGCCTCGAGATCGCCGACGCCGTGAAGCGCATCGCCGAAGAGGTTCGCGAGGGGAGGCTGCGACCAGAGCGCGTCACGGAGCAGACCATCGCCAAGTACCTCTACGACCCGGAGATGCCGGATGTCGACCTCTTCGTGCGATCGAGCGGTGAGCAGCGGACGAGCAACTTCCTGCTCTGGCAGGCTGCCTATGCGGAGATGTGCTTCCTCAACACGCTCTGGCCGGATTTCTCTCGCACCGACCTCTGGGAGGCGATCGAGCGCTACGCGGGCCGGGAGCGCAGGTTCGGTGGCGCCGTGGATGCGCCGACTCGCGTCGACGCCCCCGCCCCGACCGACGCCAGCTGAGACGGCGGGGGCGGGCGCGCCGCGAGATCAGCGGAATTCGACGGTGACCTTCTCCCCGTCGATGGCGAAGGTGCCCTGCTCCCAGATCGTGTCCGATCCTTTCGTGGTTCGCCCGCTCTCGCCTGCCGAGATGTACGTGGCGAGACCTCCCTCGATCTCGAAGGAGTCGGAGGTATCGCTGACGGTCACGGTCGGATAGGTGGCGATGCTCCAGTTCACGCTTCGATTCGCGCCGGAGGCGTAGGTGCTGAACGGGCATCCGACGGGAGCCGCGGCCGTCGAGGAGGCACACTCGTCGATCTTGGCGGTGACCGCGGATTCCACCGCGGACTGCAACGCCTCGGTCGGCGTGTAGACGACGTTGCGGTTTGCGACGTGGTCGTCGGCGATGGTGCCGACACGCACCGGCTGGTTCGAGGCGGAGTAGAACTCGGAGATCGTTCCCGTGACGGGGTAGATCGCCGGGTAAGCGTCGAACTGCACCCAGCTCACCGGCTGACTGCCTTCCCAGGTTCGAGAGTCGACGGGGTCGGGGGTCACCGTGACGGCGCCGATCGTGAGGTCCATGGCATGACTCGTGCCGACGGCCGAGGCGAAGACCAAGGGTGTGAGGATCCGCCAGTGCTCGAGCACCAGGAACTCATTGTCAACGCGTTCAGCGACGAGCACGGCCGTCTCCGTCGTCCCGCCGAGCCTGTAGGTGACCTGCACGTTCTTGGTCTCGCGGCCTGAACCCACCGCTGCGGGCGTCGACGGAGTCAGCCAGCCATCCGCGGCGGGTGTCGTGGCGGCTTCGAGCTCGACGATGTCGAGGACGGTGATCCGCTCGGTCGCGGCGGCGAGCATCTCGTCGCTCACATACTGTCGCTGAGCGCTCTCGATGTTGGGGTCGACGAGTTCGCCGGCCAGGCTCGCGTTGCCGTCGGCGATGGCCTGCACGTAGCGGCGGGCTTCCGCGATCGCGCCGCGGTGGCCGTTGACTGCGGTGACCGCAGTGGCGGTTGCCGCGATGATGATCGCCGCGATGGCGAGGGCGGCGCCAGCGCGACGCAGCCTCCGGCGCGCGGGTGCCCCGAGCTGCCGAGCAGTCCACGCAGGTGGGGTGGATGCGGCGGGCTGGGCGATCAGTGGCGGACGTGTCTCCGATCCGTCGGCAGCAGGCGCGCGCCCACGGTCGAGACGCGCGAGCAGGCTGACCGCACGGGAATGGAGCCGCGGGGCGATGATCCTGAGTCGAGGCGGCAGCGCCCAGGCGAGAAGCTCGACTGCCAGCGCCCAGATCGCGAAGAGCGCGGGGGTCCAGAACGAGGGCCTGACGCTGATCGTGAGGTCGCCGAGCGAGAAGCCGAGTGCCGATGCCGATCCGGTGAGCACCACCGGCAGGAGCATGGACGTGAGGATCGTCCAGACCAGCAGGGCTGCGGCAGGCAGGCGCCAGAGGCTCGACCATTGCGGGAAGCGTGTCTCGGGCCGACCGACCCCGATGAGCACGGCACTCCCGACCGTCGCGGCGACAACCGGAAGGAGGGCGAGCCACGCATAGGGGAGCTCAGGCGAGAAGACCGACGCGACTGTGCTCGGCCCGAAGGGGATGCTCACGGCGATGGCCCCCAGGTGCCCGAGGATCAGGGTGGTGAGGGCGAGGTGCGGTGCCGCGGCCAGGAGCACCGGCACCGACGTCAACGGGCTCTCCGACTGTGCGACGCCGAGGATCATCGCGATGATGCCGAGGAGCGAGCCGGCCACTGCGAGCGTCGCGGTGTAGATGCCGAGCTCCGCCCCGAGGAGCCGCAGCTCTCGTGACCGCGAGCCGGGCAGCGGCGTCTGAGGTGCTCGACCAGGACGGCCTCGTGCGGCAAGAGAACGACCGAGCCATCCGCTCAGGAAGATCGACGTGAACGCCACAGGCGCGAGTGCCGGGCTCAGCGCGGTGACGGTGGCAGCCGCGCCCGGCGTGTCGAGACGCAGGCCGGGTGCTGCGACGCAGAGGAGGAGGACCGCGAACGTGCCGCTTGAGACTGCGGCCGCTCCGAGCCTGCCGCGCCTGCCTCGATCCGCCCCGCGCCGCTCGAGGCCATAGGCAGTCGCGAGGCTGACTGCCAGGACGAACGCCAGCGACGCGAGGGGCCACAGTCCGAGCGTCAGGCCGCTGCCGCCGGTCAGGGAGAAGCCGCCGACTGACTCCACGCCCAGTCTGAGCTGGCCTGAGAAAGGGAGCGCCGTGAGCAGGAGGACGAATTGCCAGAGCAGCTCGAATCCCGACGCCGCGTTCGAGGCGCTCGGCTGATTCCCCGGCGCGAGGTCGCTGAGAAGGAGGGCCAGCGCGGAGCTCAGACCGGCTCCGCTGAAGAGCGCGGCGACAGCGCAGGCTCCGGCGTGCAGAGCACTCGTGGTGATCAGATTCTTGTCGACAGCGCTGGTCAGCGTTGATGTGGGAGTCACAGAGGGTGCCCTTCGGATGCGCGACGTCCTGGGGGACAACGCCATTCGAATGTTCAGATGATTCGCGACATCGTTGCAGACCTCCGAGCAGGCGCAGTGCCGCAGAAGCGGATCTGTGGAGAACCCCTCGCGGACGGCCTTCCGGCATGGAGCCGCTCACGAGCCTGGCGCTTGACTAGACTGACGACTTGCGGCGGACACGACCCTGGGTTCGCCTTCGACACCTCAGCAGGAGTTTCTCTCAATGGCGCAAACCACGCTCGACAAGGTCATCGCTCTCGCGAAGCGGCGGGGCTTCGTCTTCCAAGCGGGCGAGATCTACGGAGGCACTCGCGCCTCTTGGGACTACGGCCCCCTTGGCGTCGAACTCAAGGAGAACATCAAGAAGCAGTGGTGGCAGACGTTCGTCCGCGGCCGCGCGGACATGGTGGGACTCGACTCCTCGATCATCCTGCCCAAGGCGGTCTGGGAGGCATCCGGCCACGTCGCGACCTTCACCGACCCGCTGGTCGAGTGCCTGAGCTGCCACAAGCGCCACCGCCAGGACCACCTCATCGAGGCGTTCGAGGCGAAGAAGAACCGCGCGCCGGAAGGCATGTCCGACATCGTCTGCCCTGACTGCGGGACCAAGGGGCAGTGGACCGAACCCCAGCTGTTCTCCGGCCTCGTGAAGACCTACCTCGGTCCCGTCGACAACGAGGCGGGACTGCACTACATGCGTCCCGAGACCGCCCAGGGCATCTTCGTGAACTTCAACAACGTGCTCACCACGTCGAGGAAGAAGCCTCCCTTCGGCATCGGCCAGGTCGGAAAGGCGTTCCGCAACGAGATCACGCCAGGGAACTTCATCTTCCGCACGCGTGAGTTCGAGCAGATGGAGATCGAGTTCTTCGTGCACCCGGATGAGGCGCAGAAGTGGTTCGAGGACTGGGTCGAGGCCTGCTGGAACTGGTTCACGGACCTCGGGCTGAACCCCGACAACATGCGGCGCTTCGACGTTCCCAAGGAGGAGCGCGCGCACTACTCGGCCGGAACGATCGACTTCGAGTACCAGTTCGGCTTCAAGGGAACCGGCTGGGGTGAGCTCATGGGGGTGGCGAACCGCACGGACTACGACCTCACGTCGCACTCGACCGCGTCCGGCACCGGCCTCAACTACTTCGATCAGGCCTCGGGAGAGCGCTACACGCCATTCGTGATCGAGCCGAGCTTCGGCCTGACGCGATCCATGATGGCGTTCCTCGTCGACTCCTACGTCGAGGAGGAGGCGCCGAACGCCAAGGGCGGCGTCGACATCCGCACCGTTCTGCGGCTCGACCCTCGCCTCGCGCCCATCAAGGTCGCGGTGCTGCCGCTGAGCCGTGACGAACGCCTCAGCCCCGTCGCGCGCGAGCTGGGCGACAAGCTCCGCAAGCACTGGAACATCGACGTCGACGACGCGGGCCAGATCGGCCGCCGGTACCGGCGCCAGGATGAGATCGGCACGCCGTTCTGCGTGACGGTCGACTTCGACACGCTCGAGGACAACGCCGTGACCGTCCGCGAACGCGACTCGATGGCCCAGGAGCGAGTCGCCCTGGACCAGCTCGAGGCGTACCTCGCGGGTCGTCTGCTCGGAGCCTGATCGCGCCTCCCGAGTGAACCAGGACGTCGTGGGAACCAGCGAGCGCCCGTCCGCGAGAACGCGGGCGGGTCGCTCGCTGCGGCCTGCGCTCCTGACCATCGCGGCTGGGCTTGTCCTGCTCGCCGTGCTCAGCTACGTGTTCATCTCGGCCCGGGCTACCGACCGGGGAGCCGCCACGCTGGATGCACCGTCGGCGATCGCCGAGTGGCGGGGCGAGGCCTCGGAGCTGCTCCCACGTGGCACGGTGAGCGTCGGTGGTGTGCAGCTGTCGGCAACCGAGATCCAGTGCGGCCTGCCGCGGCACGATTGGCGGGGCGGCAGCGCGAGCGCCGCCGGCCAGTTCTGCGTCGTCGACGTCGATCTCCGCAATGGGAGCGGCGAGTCGATCTCCCTCGCGCCGGACGTCTTCGAACTCGAAGACGCTGCGGGGCAGACGTCGATCGCAGACCACGAGACCACCGCCTACGGCACCGACCTGCCTGCCGGTCCCGCGGAGGAGAAGCAGCTCCTCCCATCCGCCTCCACCCGCGTCCATCTGGTCTTCGATGTCTCGACCTCGGCGGCGGGTCCGATGGAGCTGAAGTTCGAGCCTGCTCCCGAGCTGAGGATCGTCTTCTGAGGCGACGAGGGGCTCCTGTTCGAACGTGTCGGGGCTGGCGTGCGAAAGTCGCCTCGACCTGCGAGAATTGATCGGTTATGACCTTGACTGCACTCGACTCGAAGCCGCTGCGCATCGGCCCCCTGGTTCTCGACGTCCCAGTTGTGCTCGCGCCCATGGCTGGCATCACGAATTCCGCCTTCCGGCGCCTCTGTCGCGAGTACGGCGCGGGCCTCTACGTCTCGGAGATGATCACCTCGCGCGCGCTCGTCGAGCGGACGCCGGTGACCATGCGCCTCATCGAGCACCACGAGTCGGAAGAGGTCAGGAGCATCCAGCTCTACGGGGTCGACCCCAAGACCGTCCGCGAGGCCGTCACGATGCTCGTGGCCGAGGACCGAGCGGACCACATCGATCTCAACTTCGGATGCCCGGTTCCCAAGGTCACGAAGCGTGGAGGCGGGGCCGCGCTGCCGTGGAAGACCTCCCTCTTCCGGGCCATCGTCGAGGGGGCCGCGGAGGCCTCCGGTGACATCCCGCTCACCATCAAGATGCGCAAGGGCATCGACGACGATCACCTGACCTACCTGGAAGCCGGCCGTATCGCGGAGGGTGCTGGCGTCGCAGCCGTCGCACTCCACGGGCGCACGGCCTCCCAGTTCTACTCGGGGCAGGCTGACTGGGATGCCATCGGCAAGCTCAAGGAGACCGTCACGAGCATCCCGGTGCTGGGCAACGGCGATATCTGGGCGGGCGAGGACGCGTTGCGGATGATGGAGCAGACCGGATGCGACGGCGTCGTGGTCGGGCGCGGCTGCCTCGGGCGCCCCTGGCTCTTCGGCGACCTCACTGCTGCCTTCCGCGGCGACTCGACGCGCATCCAGCCGACGCTCGGGGCGGTGGGCGACGCGATCCGTCGACACACCGAGCTCCTCGCGGAGTTCCACCAGGAAGAGGCCCGCGCCTGCCGTGAGATGCGCAAGCACATGTCGTGGTACCTGAAGGGCTACCCGGTGGGTTCCGATGTGCGCTCCGGTCTCGCGCTCATGTCGACGCTCGAGGAGCTCGACGGCCTTCTGGCTCAGCTCGATCGCGACCAGGCCTACCCTGGACAGGACGCCGAGGGCCCTCGCGGGCGAGCGGGAACGCCCAAGCGGCCGTCGCTGCCGGACCGCTGGCTCGAGTCTCGCGAGCTCAACGAGGACCAGAAGGCGAATATCTCCGCCGCCGAGCTGTCCCACTCGGGAGGCTGAGGGTGACGCTTCCCCCTGAGCCGATCGACCGGAGTCCTTACGGCGACCACGATCGAGAGCGCTTCCTCCCCGAGCACCACGAGAACCGTCGACGTTCGACGTTCGCCAGGGACCGGGCGCGGCTCGTCCACTCGAGCGCGCTGCGCAGGCTGGCGGCCAAGACGCAGGTGCTCTCGCCGACGGCCGGTATCGACGCTGCACGCAACCGGCTGACGCACTCCCTCGAGGTCGCGCAGGTGGGACGCGAGATCGCCGGCACGCTCGAACTCGATCCCGACATCGTGGACACGGCGTGCCTGGCCCACGACCTCGGGCATCCGCCGTTCGGGCACAACGGCGAGAAGGCGCTCAACGAGTGGGCACAGGACATCGGCGGGTTCGAGGGCAACGCCCAGACCCTCCGCATCGTCGCCCGCCTCGAGCCGAAGGTGTTCGGCCCCGACGGTCAGCACTACGGACTAAACCTCACTCGGGCGAGCCTCGATGCGAGCTGCAAGTACCCGTGGACTCGGGAGGCTGGGGCGGAGCGCGGCACGGGAAAGTTCGGTGTGTACGCCGACGACCGCCCGGTCTTCGACTGGGTGCGGCAGGGCGCGCCTGAGGGGCGAACCAGCATCGAGGCCCAGGTCATGGACCTGAGCGACGACATCGCCTACTCGGTGCACGACCTCGAAGACGCCATCGTTGAGTCGTTCGTCTCGCTCCCCGAACTCGACGACCTCGCCAACCGCCCGGCGATCCTGTACGCGGCCGCCGACTGGTCGGGGTCAAAGTTCTCCGAGGAGGAACTCGACGAGGCGTTCACTCGCCTGCAGGCGCAGCCCTACTGGATGCGCGAGTACGACGGGTCGAGGGTCGCGCAGGCGGGGCTCAAGAACCTGACGTCGCAGCTCATCGGCCGCTTCGCGAAGGCCGCGACGGCAGCCACGTGGGCCGCGCAGCCGGGGGAGTCGCTCATCCGGTACCGCGCCTCGCTGGTCGTGCCACGCGAGATCCGCGCCGAGATCGCGCTGCTCAAGGGCATCGTCGCGGGCTTCGTCATGTCGCTGGATGCGCGTCGGCCCATCTACGAGCACCAGCGGAAGATCTTGGTCGAGCTGTCGGACATGTTCTGGCAGACCGGCGACCAGCACCTCGACGCGGCGTTCGCCGCCGATTTCCGGGCGGCCGGTGACGACACCGAACGCAAGCGGGTCGTCGTCGACCAGGTTGCGAACCTCACCGACAAGGGCGCTCTCGTCTGGCACGACCGGCTCGCTGCGGCGTCGGAGGTGCCGTCTAGGGTGGCTTCATGGCACTGATCCGCAAGAGCGATATCGAGGAGGTTCGCTCTCGCACGGACATCTCCGAGATCGTCGGCGACCATGTCACCCTCAAGAACGCGGGGATCGGGTCGAAGAAGGGGCTCTGCCCGTTCCACGACGAGCGCACGCCGAGCTTCCACGTGCGGCCGCAGCTCGGCTACTACCACTGCTTCGGGTGCGGGGAGTCCGGTGACGTCTTCACCTTCCTGCAGAAGATGGACCACGTCACGTTCTCCGAGGCCGTCGAGCGCCTCGCGGGGCGCCTCGGGTACGCCCTCACGTACGAGGACGGCGGCCATGCACCCGACCACTCGAAGCGTCTCCGGCTGCTGCAGGCGCACACGGCCGCCGAGACCTACTACCGCGAGCAGCTGCAGGCGCCCGGGGCGGAAGCGGCTCGAGAGTTCCTGGGCGGGCGGGGGTTCGATCCGAGTGCCGCGGCCATGTTCGGTGTCGGGTACGCGCCGCAGGGGTGGGACTCCCTGTCGAAGCACCTCGCGGGCCTCGGCTTCACGACGCCGGAGCTGAAGGAGTCGGGGCTGCTCTCGACCAACGAACGCGGCTCGAGCTACGACCGCTTCCGCGGCCGGGTCATGTGGCCCATCCGCGACACCTCTGGTCAGACCGTGGGGTTCGGGGCGCGAAAGCTCTATGACGACGACAAGGGGCCCAAGTACCTCAACACCCCCGAGTCCCCGATCTACCACAAGGCGCAGGTCCTCTACGGGCTCGACGTCGCGAAGCGCGAGATCGCCAAGCAGCGCCGGGTTGTCGTGGTCGAGGGGTACACCGACGTCATGGCCGCTCATCTCGCGGGTGTCCAGACGGCGGTCGCCACGTGCGGAACCTCGTTCGGCGTCGACCACATCAAAGTGCTGCGCAGGATCATGGACGATGAATCCGCCGGCGGACAGGTGATCTTCACCTTCGACCCAGACGAGGCCGGCAAGAAGGCCGCGATGCGGGCGTTCGCGGAGGAGCAGCGCTTCGTGGCGCAGACGTTCGTCGCCGTGGCTCGCGACGGGCTCGACCCCTGCGATCTCCGTCTCGCGCGGGGTGATGCTGCCGTTCGCGAGCTCATCGACCATCCCATGCCGATGTACGAGTTCGTCATCTCGCAACAGCTGCTCGGGCACGATCTCGACACCGTCGAGGGCAGGGTCGCTGCCCTCCGGCAGGCGGCTCCCGTGGTCGCCGGCATCCGCGACCCCGCGATGAGACCCGGCTACTCGAGGCGCCTCGCGGGAATGCTCGGGATCGACCTCGTGCAGGTGGAGCAGGCCGTGCGTGCGGCGAGGGGCGCCAGCAAGAACGCGCCGCGCGGGCAGGCGGCGACTCGGGCTCCGGCTCGTGTGCCGGACCAGCGCTCTCGACCGGGCGGGCAACGCGGTCCGTCCTCCGGTCACTTCGAGGAGGAGCCGCCGTTCCCCGACGGCGAGGGGTACGACTTCCCGCCGGACACGAGCGACTTCGGCGGCGGCGCAGTGCGCGCGGTGCGCATGAGCGACCTGCCGAACGATCCCGTCACTCGCCTCGAGCGCGACACTCTGATGGCGGTGCTGCAGCATCCGAGGCGGCTCTCCGACGAGCGCTTCCAGCAGGTCATGGCGGCGGGCTTCACGAACGCGTCGCTCTCGACGGTGCGCGATGGCATCGTCGCGACCCGAGACTCCCTGGGCTCGATGGAGTGGATCACGCGGATCGGGGAGGAAGTGCCGCAGGCGTTCACGACGCTCGTGACCGAGCTTGCCATGGCGTCGATTCCCGCGGGGAGCAAGGACGAGCAGATCGACCTGTATGTCCGGTCGCTGAGCGCATCGCTGGTGGAGCGCGACCTCCTGCGGAGGAAGGCGGAGCTGCTGGGGGCGCTGCAGCGAACGGATGGGCGTGCGGAGCCGGAGCGCTTCCGGTCGCTGAACGAGCAGCTCATGTCGATCGAGAATCAGAAGCGCGAGCTGCGCGAAGGCTAGGCTCGCACGGTGGGCTCGTTGCTCGAAGGCCGAGCGACGGGTGTTCCGGCGGGTTCGGAGAACAAAAGGGGAGACCAGGCATGGCAACGAGCGCAGATCATCAACGGGCCGTCGTCGCCGACGACCTGTCGATCTCCTACATCGAGCACGGGTCGAATCGAAAGCATGAAGCCGTCAGCGGCATCTCGTTCGAGCTCGAGCCCGGTGAGATCCTGGGCGTCGTGGGCACGGCCGGGTCCGGCAAGTCGGCCCTGGGGCGCATCCTGTCCGGCCGTCGCCGCCCCGGCAAGGGGGAGTGGCCGTTCATCACGGGCGGCACGCTCGAGGTCGTCGGCATGGACCTGCGCCACCCGTCGCGGCTCGACCGCCGGCGCATCGATCTGGACATCGGCTACCTCGCGCAGGACTCCGGCGACCAGCTGCGCAACGACCTGACGGTGGCCGAGAACATCGCGGAGCCCATCCTCTCGCGCGATCGCTCGTTCGACCGGAAGCGTCTCGGGCGAGCTGCGGCCATGCTCATCGACGCGGTCGACCTCGAGCTCGGCATGCTGGGCAAGTTCCCGTTCGAGCTGTCGCGAGGCCAGCGTCAGCGCGTTGCGTTCGCCCAGGCCCTCATCGTGGAGCCGAGCGTGCTTGTCGTCGACGAGCCTGCGCAGGGCGTCGACATCATCGCGAGGCCGGCGCTCTTCAGCTTGCTCGAGCGCATCAACGTGGCCCGCAACTGCACGATGATCCTGCTCAGCCATGATCTCCGCGCGATCGAGCGTCTGACGAAGAACGTGCTGGTGCTCGACCGCGGCTTCGTGCTTGCGCGCGGCACCATCGACGAGGTCCTCGCCGACCCGCATCACGCCTACCTGAAGCGCATGCGGGAGGCGCGCGAGTACGCCTTGACGCCCCTGCCAGGGCTCGTCGAGCGCGAGACGCTCGCTGCGATGGATCTCGTTGCGGATGGCCTGTTCGGCGACCCCGATGTGGAGCAGCAAAGCGCGGATGCCCAGCGCACCGCCCGCGAGCAGCTTGTGTCCCAGCGCGCGGAGTTCGCCCGCTTTCAGACTGACGAAGACGGCACCGAGAAGGAGTAGCAGCGGATGAGCGCGAGCAGCACGCAGGTTCAGCACACGGCGAGGTTGGCTGAGGAGGCGACCCTGCTCGAGGGGGATGCTCGCCCCGAATCCGGGGCAGTGACGCTGCTCCCCGAGGGCGATGCCGCCCCGTTCGCTGACGCGGTCGTCGCGAACGGCGGACGACTCGTGGACCTCGGCCCGGAGACGCGAGGGATCGTCTACCTGTCCGCATCCAAGGTGCAGGGGCTGATCGACGCTCTCGAGGCGAACCCGCAGGTCACCTGGGTGCAGCTGCCCTTCGCCGGCATCGACAATTTCGCGGCCAAGCTGAAGCCGCACGCCGAGCGTGGGGTGCTCTTCACCTCGGCGAAGGGTGCGTACGCCGAGCCCGTCGCGGAGCATGCGCTTGCGCTGACGCTCGGCCTGCTGCGCGAGTTCCCTCGGCGCCTTGCGGCGCGCACGTGGGAGAAGAAGACGGGCACCTCGCTGTACGGCAGGCACGTCGTCATCATCGGTGCTGGCGGCATCGCGCTCGAGCTCCTCGACCTGCTCGAGCCATTCCGCGTGACGACGACGATCGTCCGGGCTCGCGACCTGCCGGTTGAGGGTTCCACTCGCACCGTGACTGCAGACAGGCTCGATGAGGTGCTGCCTGACGCTGACGTCGTCATCGTGGCCGCGGCTGCGACCGATGAGACGCGCGGCCTCATCAACGAGCAGCGCCTGCGTGCCATGAAGGAGACCGCGGTGCTCGTGAACATCGCCAGGGGGCCTCTGGTCGACCCTGACGCGCTCCAGGTGGCGCTCGAGGAGTCCTGGATCGCTGGGGCCGGTCTCGACGTCACCTCGCCCGAGCCGCTGCCGGACGGGCACCCGCTGTGGACCACGCCGCGTCTCATCATCACGCCGCACGCGGCGGATACGCCCGAGATGGTGCAGCCGCTGCTCCAGGAACGTGTGCGCCGCAACGTGGAGGCGTTCGTGTCCACTGGCCGGTTCGTGGGCATCGCGGATCCGGTTCGGGGCTACTGAGGAGGGCTCGAAGACGGCGGACTCGGGGTGCGCGCGACACGCCAGCGGCTCGATTTCGCATTCGGGCGAAGGTGTTGCTAGTCTCTTCGAGTTGCCAATCCCTGATAGCTCAATTGGCAGAGCAGCCGGCTGTTAACCGGCAGGTTGATGGTTCGAGTCCATCTCAGGGAGCAAGCAGAACCCCAGCGCTTCATGCGCTGGGGTTCTTTCGTTTCCGGGCAACTCGTGATCCTCTAGTGGGGTCAGACCATCTCGACACGAGGGCGTGCAGCGAATGAGCAGAGGCGGGTCGAGTCAGGACCGGATGAACTGGGCGCGCTCGCTGAGCTTCTCTGCTCGGGAGATCGTGGAGCCGACCTCGTTCGGCGAGGCCGCGGGCATCATCGCGAGCGCCAGTCGTGTGCATGCCCTCGGTACGAGACACTCCTTCAGCGACGTCGCGGACACCAGTGGTGTGCTGGTGAGCCTGCGGCAAGTGCCCACGGATCTTGTCATCGACGGGCTCGCGGGGACGGCGGTCATGAGCGCAGCAGTCCCGTACGGACGAGTAGCGCCGCAGCTCGATGAGGCAGGCTCTGCGCTCCACAACGCCGGTTCCCTGCCGCATATCTCCGTCGGCGGAGCCGTCGCCACCGGGACGCACGGATCCGGGACTGCCCTTGGCTCGCTCAGCACGGCGGTCCGCGCCCTCGAGATCCTCGGTCCAGACGGTTCGCTCCGGACCATCGAGCGGGGCTCCGAAGGATTCCTCGGCGCAGTTCTCCACCTCGGCCTGCTTGGGGTAGTCACGCGGGTCACCTTGGATATCCAGCCGCGCTACAGCATGCGACAGGACGCTTACGGGCCAATGCCTTGGCGCACCTATCTCGAGAACCTTGATCAGGTCCATCGGGCTGGCTATTCGGTCAGCGCATTCACGACCTTCGACGGTGCCGTCAGCGAGGTGCTCGTGAAGTCCCGAATTCCAGAATACGAGGACGACATCGACGTCGAGGATGATCTGTTCGGATCGCCCCGCCTTCCGGGCGAGGCAGACTCCGAAAGCGTGACCGCTCGGGACGGCTCGGTGGGACCTTGGTGGGATCGGCTTCCCCACTTTCCGATCGCCTCCACACCGAGCGTCGGCTCGGAGCTGCAGAGTGAGCACTTCGTGCCGCTCCGGCACGCGGCGGCCGCGCTCGAGGCGGTCCGGGCGCATTCCGCTCGCCTGCAACCGCTGCTGCACGTCTGCGAGCTCAGGACGATGGCGGGGGATGAGCTCTGGCTCAGCCCGACTCAGGGTGAGGACGTGCTCTGCGTGGCGTTCACGTGGAAGAAGCTCGCGGCGCCCGTCCTGGAGCTCCTGTCCGTCATCGAGCGCAGCCTCAGCCCGTTCGAGGCGAGGCCCCACTGGGGCAAGCTCACCTCGCTCGGCCGCGACGAATTCAACGAACTGTATCCGCGCCTGCCCTCATTCCGTCGCCTTGTCTCCGAGGCGGATGCAGATCGGAAATTCGTGTCCCCGTTCAGCGAGCGCCTTCTGGATATCTGAGGGGAATCGCAACGTGCACTGTCGCGAAAGTGTGCCGGAATGCGCGCGATACGCCACCAGTCTCTGAATCAGTACTTCCGCATTCGCGCGAGGGTCTTTAGACTCGGACACGTTGCCCGTGAAGCACCAATTGCAGAATTGCAGGAGACTCCTTGCCGAAGTCATCCACCGCCACGTCAGACACCCACCTCGACGTCCCGGGCCGGCGCGCGCGCAGAGCAAAAGAACGCCGCCGCGCCAGGCTTCTCGCCGTTCCCGTCGTCGCCGCGACGCTCGGCCTCATCGCTGCCGCGTCGATCGGCGCAGCTGCCGTCACGGGTGCGGTCGACGACGGCCAGTCGACGGTGCCGGTCGTGAGCTCCAAGGAGCACGACGGAGTCACCTACACCGTCTCCGGCAGCGTTCCGGGGCAGCTCATCGGCACCCGCGACATTCCTGTCGTGCAGGGAACCGGTGCCGGATCCGCCGGTGGCACGGTGGCACCGGGCGTCCAGTGGCCCGTCGACATGAGCCTCGTGCGAATCAGCGACGGCTTCGGACCACGCAACTCACCGTGCTCGGGATGCTCCTCGAACCACCGCGGCCTCGATATGGCCGGCCCCCAGGGCACACGGGTCGGGACCATCGCCAACGGCATCGTGATCGAGTCCGTTCCGACCGACAGCGGCGGCCTCGGAGCCCACGTCGTCGTCGAGCACCGCATCGACGGCCTGCAGGTGCGTTCCGTGTACGCCCACCTTGTCGCAGGTTCGCCAGCGGTCAAGGTCGGCGACGAGGTCAGGACCGGACAGCTCGTGGGCCTGCTCGGCAACACCGGCGCCTCGACCGGGCCGCACCTGCACCTCGAGACCATCGTCGACGGAACCCACGTCGACCCGCAGAAGTTCCTCAGTAAGTACGCGGATGGGGCTGCCGTGGACATCTTCGGCGAGGCGCCGACGTGGAACCCGCCGACGAACGATCCGTCAGAGAAGGACTACTGGGAACCGCGCGAGGACACGCCGAAGCCGCCGGCTGACCAGGTCCCTGACACGCCCGCGCAGCCCGCCCAGCCCTCGACGCCCCCGAAGGACACGACGTCGCCGGCGCCGTCTCCCACGGAGACCGAGTCGTCCACGCCGCCGCCGTCCACGTCGCCGAGCCAGGAGCCCGAGTCTCCGAGCCCAGCTCCGTCGCAGTCGCAGGAGCCAGCGGCCCCGACGCCGCCGGCGGAGTCCGAGTCGGCCGCACCCGGCCCGTCGACGGGTTCGTAGGCACGGAACTCTGCCACGGCCCTGGAAGGGCCAGGCCGCGGCCTCCTCTCAGCGCCATTTCTCCGGGTATTCTCGACCCCCTGGCCCTACTGTTGCTGGGGGATGCTCGTCGGCAGTTCAGCCGGTGAGTGGAGAGATCCGAGGATGGACGAGCTGTGATTCGCACGTACAGTGCTCCGCGCGCCGATTGGCGAGCGAGGTTCGACTCGATCGGCTTCACCTTCTACGACATGGAGTCCGAGGGTGGGCGGCCGTACTGGCAGGAGGAAGCGGCCTACGGCTTCTCAGGAGCCGAGATCGATGCGTTCGAGGAGGCGACGGCTGAGCTGTTCCGGCTCTGCATGGAGGCCTGCGAGCGCATCGTGCGCGATCGTCGCTTCGCGGAGTTCGGCATCCCGGTCGAGCTCTGGGACCTCGTCGAGAAGTCCTGGGACGAGGACGATCCCACCGTGTACGGACGATTCGACCTCGCGTACGACGCTGCAGGCACGATCAAGCTCCTCGAATTCAACGCGGATACGCCCACGTCGCTCGTGGAGTCCGCCGCCGCGCAATGGCAGTGGCTCGTCGAGACACGGGGCGACGGCGCCGACCAGTTCAACCTCCTGCACGAGCTGCTCGTGGAGCAGTGGGTGCATCTCCGAGTGCAGCGCTGGTTCCTCCCGCAGGGCGCGCGCCTCCATCTCGCGTCGCTGCACGATAGCGGCGACGGGCAGCTCATCGTCGAGGACGCCGACACCGTTGGCTACATGGCGGAGACCGCGCGTCTCGCGGGTTTCGAGGTGAAGCAGATCTTCATGGAGGATGTGCAGTTCGATGAGGACGCCCACGGCTTCATCGACGGCGACGGGGAGCGCATCGAGCGCATCTTCAAGCTGTACCCCTGGGAGTGGATGGTGCGTGAGGAGTTCGCGCAGTACTTCCCGACCACGCGAGCGACAACCGCCTGGGTCGAGCCGATCTGGAAGATGATGCTCTCCAACAAGCAGCTCCTGGTCGTGCTCTGGGAACTCTTCCCGGATCATCCGCTGCTGCTCGCGGCCTACCCGACTCCCGATCGACTCCGTGGCAGGGCGTACGTCGAGAAGCCGAAGCTCGGACGCGAGGGCGCCAACGTCACGATGTACGACCTCGTGGGGCGCAAGACGGCCGAGAACGGCGGCGACTACGGCGCCGAGGGCTTCGTGTACCAGGAGCGGGCCACGCTCGCGAACATCGACGGCAAGACGGTCATCGTGGGTTCCTGGGTCGTGGGTGAGACGCCTGCCGGTATCGACGTTCGGGAGACCAGTGGGCCCATCACGGGCGACCTCGCCGAGTTCGTGCCCCACTACATCACCGACCATGAGGAGCGACCATGACGTACGAACCGAAGCTGCGCCGCAGCCGTGGCGTGACCCTGTCCGGAATCGCCCGCCCGTCGACGCCGAAGACCGTCGGAGCGATGGGAGTCGCGGCCGCCATGATGTTCCTCGCTGGCTGCAGCACCGTCCCAGATGATGGGGTCGTGGTCGAAGGCGCCGACGGCGAGAACTACGTGCTGCCCGATGGTGCGGAACGCCCGACCTACACGTCGAAGGAGGACTGCCTCGCCGATGTGAACGAGCAGATCCAGCTCCTCGAGCAGCAGGGTGAGCAGGTCGAGGGGGACGCCGAGTCGCTGTGCGAGTCGTCCAGTAGCTACGGAACCCACTACAGCTCCGCACTCTGGCTGGGGCCGGTGCTCTTCGCGTCCTCCCGCTGGAACAGCACTCGCGTGAGCTCGTGGGCACCCGTCACCTCCGGCGGGTTTGCGGCCCCCGGCTCCTCCGCTCACTCCGACGTCGCCCAGAAGGCCCCAGCGGGAGCGACCGTCGGCTCGAGGGCACCATTGAAGAGCGGTTTCGGGGCGACGGGGAAGTCCGGGTTCGGCTCGACGGTGAAGGGCGGCGGCGGCAGCGGCAGCTCGACGGGCGGCTGACCTCTCTCGGCCCGGTCGCGGGGCTGGAGAATGGGGGCATGACCTCCGCCGACGTGATCCGCTACGACGACCTCCAGCCCGCGCCCTGGCAGAACTGTCTGGGGGTGACTCGCACCATCAGAGCCATGCCGGCCGGAGGTGGCTGGTCGCTGAGTATCGCGACGATCGAGCAGCGAGCCGAGTTCTCGCTCATCCCGGAAGCTCAGCGTGTGCAGCTCGCGATCGACGCGGTGCGTCTCGAGATCGACGGCCGAGAGGTGGTGCTCGGCCCGGGGGAGCAGGCGCGGTTCGCCGGCACGCAGCACGTCGTCGGGGCATCCGTCGCTGGCAGCTCGCAGGTGCTGAATCTCATGTACTCCGATGCGATTCCCGCTCTCGATGTCGCCGTGGTCCGAGATGCTCGTGAGCTGCCACTCGATTCCGTGGCAGTCGTCGTTCTCGACGGCGAGCTGATCTGCGGGCCGCTTGTCCTCGCCCGCTTCGACACGGTGGTGCTCGAGGGAAGCGTCAGACCGTCGATCTCCGGCGTGCGCGGGCTGTTCGCGGTCGTTCGAGCAGCCGCGCGGAACTGAAGGGTGCATTGCCATTTGGTGGCAGAACCGTTTTACTAGGTGGAAACAAGCGCGGTCGATCCGAGTAACGATCCACGTCTACGGTTGCCTGCAATGAAGGAGGCACGATGGCCGAACCCTCGACCCGAACAGTCGAACGGGCACTCTCCCTGCTCGCGATCGTCTGCGAGCACGGCAGCCTGAGCCTGGCCGAGAGCTCGCGCCTTGCGGAACTCTCACCCAGTACGTCGCTCCGGCTGCTGCGCACGCTCGAATCCTCGGGGTTCGTGAGCCGCGATGAAGCGGGTGATTTCCACGCCGGGAGCCGGATCGTGCAGCTCGGGGCGCGAGCGCTCTCGAACGACAACCTCGTGCTGCTCTGCTCGCCGGCTATGCGCGACATCGCCGATTCGACCGGCGAGTCGGTCTACCTCAGCGTGCCCGGTCACGCGGACCAGGCGCTCTACATCGCCATCCATGAGGGCACCCAGTCGGTGCGGCACACCAACTGGGTCGGACGCACTATTCCGCTCGAGGGCTCGGCTTCCGGACGGGTGCTTCGTGGTGAGAGGCCCGCCGTCGGCTACGTCACGCTCGAGAGCGGCGTCGAGAAGGACGTCACCGCGGTTGCGGCCCCGGTCGTGCTCCACGAGCGAGTCATCGCCTCGCTCAGCGTGCTGGTTCCGAGCTACCGCATCACGCCGAGCAAGGTCGAGCGCTACGGCGCCCTCCTCAGCGGCGCGGCCGCCAGCATCGAGCACTCACTCAGCGCGACCACGTCAGCGCGCCCCGGCCCTGCCTGAGCCGGCCCGGGCAGCACTCGTCCCCCTTCCTCAACTCTTTCCGGTCACCAAGGGATCACGCACATGAACGCACACGAGAACATCAGGGCCCCACGCGGGTCGCAGCTCACTGCGAAGAGCTGGCAGACCGAGGCGCCGCTGCGCATGCTCATGAACAACCTCGACCCGGAAGTGGCCGAGCACCCGGAGAGCCTGGTCGTCTACGGCGGCACGGGCAAGGCGGCGCGCAACTGGGAGGCGTACGACGCGATTGTCCGCACCCTCACGACTCTGGAGGACGACGAGACGCTGCTCGTCCAATCGGGCAAGCCGGTCGGCGTCTTCCGCACCCACGAGTGGGCGCCTCGGGTCCTCATCGCGAACTCGAACCTCGTCGGGGACTGGGCCAACTGGCCCGAGTTCCGACGACTCGAGGCTGCCGGCCTCACGATGTATGGCCAGATGACGGCGGGTTCCTGGATCTACATCGGCACGCAGGGCATCCTCCAGGGCACCTACGAGACGTTCGCGGCCGCCGCCGAGAAGCGCTTCGGCGGCACGCTGGCGGGCACCCTGACGCTCACGGGTGGCGCGGGTGGCATGGGCGGGGCGCAGCCGCTCGCCGTCACGATGAACGAAGGTGTGGTCCTCATCGTCGACGTGGACGCGAGCCGGCTCGAGCGCCGCGTGGAGCACGGCTACCTCGACGAGATGACACACGACCTCGACGACGCGATCGAGCGCGTGCTTGCCGCGAAGGAGGCCCGCGAGCCTCGCTCCGTCGGTGTGGTCGGCAACGCGGCGACGATCTTCCCCCTGCTCCTTCAGCGTGGCGTCGCCATCGACATGGTCACCGACCAGACGAGCGCGCACGACCCACTCGCCTACCTCCCCGAGGGTGTGAGCGTCGAGGAGTGGAAGGCCGAGGCAGAGCGCGACCCGGTCGGCTTTACGGAGCGCGCCCGCGCCTCCATGGCCAAGCAGGTCGAGGCCATGGTCGGGTTCCAGGATGCCGGTGCCGAGGTCTTCGACTACGGCAACTCCATCCGGGCCGAGGCGAAGCTCGGCGGGAACGAGCGAGCCTTCGAGTTCCCGGGATTCGTGCCAGCGCACATCCGCCCGCAGTTCGAGGAGGGGCGCGGACCCTTCCGATGGGTGGCGCTCTCCGGCGACCCCGCTGACATCGCCGCGACCGACCGAGCGATTCTCGAGCTGTTCCCCGACGACGAGCGACTGCACCGCTGGGTCACGGCCGCGAGCCAGAAGGTGCACTTCGAGGGCCTTCCCGCCAGGATCTGCTGGCTCGGCTACCAGGAGCGGCACCTCGCCGGGCTCAAGTTCAACGAGATGGTCGCCACCGGCGAGCTCTCCGCGCCCATCGTCATCGGCCGGGACCACCTCGATTCCGGCTCGGTCGCCTCGCCGTACCGCGAGACCGAGTCGATGAAGGACGGTTCGGACGCGATCGCGGACTGGCCTCTCCTGAACGCGCTCCTCAACACCGCCTCGGGAGCGACCTGGGTCTCCCTCCACCACGGCGGCGGCGTCGGGATCGGCAGGTCGATCCACTCCGGTCAGGTCATCGTGGCCGACGGCACCGACCTCGCCGCGCAGAAGATCGAGCGCGTGCTCACCAACGACCCCGGCACGGGCGTCATGCGGCACGTGGACGCTGGCTACGAGCACGCCGCCGACGTAGCGAGGGAACGCGGGCTGCGGGTGCCCATGTGGGAGGGCGAATGACCGAGCGGCGCACCGCGCTCCTCGAGGTCGCCATCACCGAGGAGTCCTCTCGCAGCGAGGTCCGCCCATGAGCGTGGAGTGGGTCTGGATCGAGACCCTCGTCCGCGGTGATGAGGTCCTGCGCGCTGTCAGGCTCCGCTGCGAATCGGGGGAGGTCGTCGAAGAGCAGCTCGGGGTGCCCGCCGCCGATGGCGACCTGGTCCTCGGCACCGTCTTCCCCGCCTTCGGCAACGCGCACTCGCACGTCTTCCACCGCCTGCTCCGCGGGCGAACGCACGCAGACGGCGGGAACTTCTGGTCCTGGCGGGACAAGATGTACGCCATCGCGGGCCGGCTCACGCCCGAATCGCTGGAGCGGGTCGCCACGGCCTGCTACACCGAGATGGTGGCGAGCGGATGGGGAGCCGTTGGCGAGTTCCACTATGTCCACCATCAGCCCGACGGCACGCCCTACCCCGACCACGACATGGAGCTGGCTCTCGCGCGTGCCGCCGAGACCGCTGGCATCCGCTTGACCCTGCTCGACACGTGCTACCTTGCCGGTTCGATAGGAACGGGGCTCTCAGCGCAGCAGCGTCGGTTCGGTGATGGCCACGCAGCGCGGTGGATCGCGCGGTGGTTCTCACTCGGGGAACGCCTCAGGGCCGATCATCCGCAGGTTGTGCTCGGCGCTGCCCTCCACTCCGTGCGGGCTGTGCCGCCGGCCGCGATCGCAGAGATCACCCGCGCTCTCCCGGACGACGTTCCCCTGCACGTCCACCTGTCAGAGCAGGTCGCGGAGAACGAGCAGAGCCTGGCAGCCCACGGGCGCACGCCCACCGAGCTGCTCGCCGACGCCGGAGCGCTCACCTGCCGCCTGAGCGTCGTCCACGCGACGCACCTGAGCGAGCACGACATCGCGCTCCTCGGCGCAGCCAGGGTGCACGCTGTCTTCTGCCCGACCACGGAAGCCGATCTCGGAGACGGCATCGGCCCCGGCACGGAGCTCGCCGCCGCCGGCGCCCGGCTGGCCGTCGGCTCGGACCAGAACGCGGTCGTCGATCCCCTCCTCGAACTGCGCGGCCTCGAGGCCGGCGAACGGCTCCGCTCACAGACGAGGGGACGGTTCTCGCCCGGTGAGCTCACCGAGATCGGCACGACGGCCGGGTACGCGTCGCTCGGCTTCGCCCCGCCCGCGACGCTTGGCGGGCCGTTCGACCTCGTCGAGGTCGACGCCGCCTCCGTCCGGACCGCGGGCTCGCACCCCGCACAGCTCGTGCTCACGGGTACGTCGAGCGACGTGCTCCGCACGGTGGTCGCGGGCCGGGTCGTCTATGACCGCGAGAGTGACTCGGCGCGGATGGCGCAGGCGGCCGCCGAGCTCGCCGTGCTCTCGGCGGACCCATCATCCAGCGCCGACGGAATCTCAGCAGGGAGCAGCACATGAGCGCGACGGTCTTCAGGAACATCGGCGAGCTCACGACCAACGGGGACCTCGGGGTGCTGCACGACGCGGCGCTTGTGCTCGACGGCCAGCGGGTGGTGTGGGTCGGCGCGGACGTGGATGCGCCAGCGGCCGACAGCAGCTTCGACGTGGGTGGCCGAGCCGTGCTGCCTGGGTGGGTCGATTCCCACACCCACCTCGCCTTCGCGGGGGACCGGTCGACGGAGTTCGCGGCGCGGATGGCGGGGGAGACGTACACGGCGGGTGGCATCAAGGTGTCCGTCGAACGCACGCGCGCAGCGAGCGGTGACGAGCTGCGCTCGCTCATGGCCGAGCGCATCCGCACCGCCAACGTCAATGGCACCACGTGGCTCGAGACCAAGACGGGATACGGCCTCGATGTCGAGACCGAGGAGCGCTCCGCGCGCCTTGCGGCGGAGTTCGGTCAGGACGTGACGTTCCTCGGTGCGCACGTCGTGCCGGACGGCTGGGACGCAGACGACTACGTGGCCCTCGTGACGGGCCCTATGCTGCAGGCGGTTCGTCCGTACGTGGCCTGGATGGATGTGTTCTGCGAACGAGGCGCTTTCGACGAGGCGCAGTCGAGGGCGGTACTGCAGGCCGGCCTCGACTCCGGTCTCGGACTGCGGGTCCACGGCAATCAGCTCGGTCCCGGCCCCGGGGTGAGGCTGGCGGTGGAGCTGGGGGCGGCGAGCGTCGACCACTGCAATTTCCTGGACAACGAGGACATCGATCGGCTCGCCGCGTCGAGCACCGTGGCCACGCTGCTTCCCGCCTGCGACCTGTCGACTCGCCAGCCGTTCCCGCCGGCTCGGAGCCTCATCGATGCCGGGGCGACGGTTGCGCTGGCGAGCAACTGCAACCCGGGAACCTCGTACACGACGTCCATGGCCTTCTGCGTCGCCACGGCGGTGCTGCAGATGCATCTGAGCGTCGAAGAGGCGGTCTGGTCGGCCACGATGGGCGGTGCCGTCGCGCTGCGTCGGCACGAGGGGGAGCTGCCGATCGGAGGGCTCATGCCCGGCTTCCGTGCAGACCTCCAGGTGCTCGACGCCCCCTCGGTCACGCACCTGGCCTACAGACCGGGGATGCAGCTGACGCAGGCGGTCTGGCAGGCGGGGGTCCGTCTCGCCTGAACTGCGCGGCTCCGCACCATGCGGCACAGAGCTCACTCCCATCGGAGCACCAGCCGCCAGCCGTCCGGGTCTCTGCGCAGGTCGTAGAGGCACGCGTCTGCGCCGTGCCCGTCGCGACTCGCGCTGACCCGCCAGAACTCGGTGTCGAGGCGCGACGGGTCGCCCTCGCCGGCCCACCAACGCTGCTGGACCCGCCGGTAGAACGACTGTGGGAGGCCATGCACGATGTAGGCGAAGCGCTCCCACCAGAAGACGGATGGGAGCTCGTCGACGAGTTCGACCTCGATGGGGTCGTCAAGCGCTGTGGTCATGTCGGAACCCTCGCAGGAGCCACCGACAATGACCGGGCGGTTCAGCCCTCGAGGTCGTCCACGCCTGGCAGCCAGCTCTTCCCCGGCCCGCCCCAGCTGCGCTTGCGCATGACCTTGAACGCATCCTTGTACCAGGGATGCTCGAGGCGGTCGGCGTAGATGATGCCGTTGAGGTGGTCGTACTCGTGCTGCAGGATGCGCGCGAACCAGCCCTCTGCCTCGATCTCGTACTGCGAGCCGTCCAGGTCGGAGGCGCGCAGCAGCGCGCGCTCGGACCTGCGGAGGGGGTAGCGCTCGCCCGGGAACGAGAGGCACCCCTCCGATTCGAGCTCGTCGTCCAGCTCGAGCAGGGACTCGGGCTCGGCCGGCGTCACGTACAACTCGGGGTTGATGGCCACGCCACGGCGCATCGTGCCATCCGCCTCCTCGTAGGAGTAGACGAAGAGGCGCTTGCCGACGCCGACCTGGGGGCCCGCGAGGCCGACACCGGGGGCCGCATCCATGGTCTCGAACATGTCCGCGACGAGCTGGCGGATCTCATCGGTGATCTCGTCGACCGGGGCTGCGGCTTCGTGGAGGACTGGCTCGCCGTAGATGCGAATTGGGAGAGTTGTCATCCCATCAGCGTATCTTCGCGGCAACATCCCTTCACGACGCGCGCCGCACAATAGGATTGCCCATCATGACCATCGCACCCCTCAGTGATCTGGCAGTGCTTCCGGGGCTCTCCCCGGTCCAGATGATCGGCATTCCCCTCGCGCTCGTCGGCGCGGTCTTCATGTCGCTGGGCGCCATGTACCAGCACCGCGGTGTCAGCAAGGTCGAGGCGGCGAGCGGCACGAGTGGTGCTGCCGGGCTCAACCTGAAGCATCTCCTGGCGCTGCTGAGTCGACCCTCCTGGGTCGTCGGCACCGTGATGCTCGGTCTCGCAGTGGTCTTGCAACTCGCTTCGTTCGTCTTCTCGCCGATCATCGTGGTGCAGCCGCTCGGAGTCGTCTCCCTGCTGCTCACGACGCTCCTGACCGCCCGTGCGATCCGCCAGCGGCTCCCGAACGTGAAGATCTTCGCGGTGGCGCTGTGCATCATCGGCGTCGGCGCGTTTGTCACCGTGGCGGCGCTCTTCGCGAAGGAGGGGGCGATCTCCGATGAGCAGGTCTCGACGGTGCTCGTCCTCCTCGCGATCGTCGTGGTCGTCTTCGGCACGGCGTTCTTCCTGCTCCGCAAGCGCTTCAAGGCCCTCATCTACGTGCTGGGCGCCGGCATCATCTACGGCTTCGTCGCGACGCTGGCCAAGATCACGATCAACCGCATCCAGCACGACAACTTCGAGTGGCTCACCCTCATCTGCCTCGTCGCGCTGCTCGTCGCGACGGGCGTCGGCGGCTACTTCGTCCAGAACGCCTACGCCTCGGGACCGCCGGACATGGTCATCGCCGGACTCACGGTCATCGACCCGATCATCGCCGTGGCCATCGCCATCGCCGTGCTTGGCGAGGCGAGCGCTGCACCGTGGTACGCCTTCGTGATGTTCATCGTCTCTGGTGCCATCGCCGTGACGGGCGTCTTCGTGCTCGAGCGGGGGCAGACCGAGGATGAGGTCGAGGCGGTGCGCCGGAGCGCAGTGGAGGGGCGCGGTGCACTCGATCTCGAGGGTCGCCGCCACGACGCCGAGGGCCGAGCTGCGGGCACGCCGTCCGACGATGGGGACCGAGTCGAGCAGCGAATCGAGGCGCCGGGCCGCAGCGCCGCCTCGAAGCACGGGCCCGCCCGCACCATCGACCAATAGCAGAGCTTCAGCGTGTGCTGCGGCTCCGCCTCAGCGCTCGGCCAGTACCATGACGTGAGATTCCGCGAGCGACGACCACCACCTGTCGCGAGCCCAGATGAGATCGAGGTCACCACCCCGTGCCGAATGAAGGTCGTTCACCAAGCAGCACCGCCGTCGCAGCAGATGGCGAGCGGCCGCTCAAGATCCTGATCGCGGGGGACACCTTCACGCCCAACGTCAACGGTGCCGCCAAGTTCACGGAGCACCTCGCCTCCGGGATGGCCGCGCGAGGGCACGACGTGCACGTCATGGTCCCTGCCGCCAGCAGGCGTCACGGAACGTGGACCGAGCAGTACGACGGTCAGAACATCACCGCCCACCGTCTCCGTTCGCACCGCTGGTGGGCACACGACTGGCTGCGTTACGCGCCGCCGTGGCACATCCGCGCAGAGTCGCAGCGTGTTGTCGACGAGGTGCGCCCCGACGTCGTGCACTTCCAGTCGGCTGTGATCATCGGCCGCGGTGTCGCGATCGAGGCTGAGAAGCGCGGCATCCGGATCATCGGCACGAATCACCTCATGATCGAGAACCTCGTCGATCATTCGCTCCTGCCGCAGGCTCTGCGCGGGCTTGCCGCGAGCATCTGGTGGAAGGACGCGCGTTCCACCCTCGGACGTGCGACGGCCATCACGACGCCAACACGTCGCGCCGCGGACTTCCTCGAGGCCAACGGCGGCATCTCCGATGTGCTCGCGATCTCGTGCGGCATCCGAACCTCCGACTACACCTTCGACTTCTCACCGCGTGAGGCGAAGCGCATCCTCTTCGTCGGTCGCGTGACCGGCGAGAAGAAGATCGATGTGCTGCTGCGTGCCCTCACGTTGCTCCCTGGCGACGTGCACCTCGACATCGTGGGAGGCGGCGACCAGAAGAAGAACCTGCAGTCGCTCGCGAAGCAGCTCGGGCTCGCCGACCGGGTGACCTTCCACGGCTACCTGAGCGACAAGGAGCTTCGCCGCATGTACACGCGCGCCTCCGTGTTCGCCATGCCGTCGATCGCCGAGCTGCAGTCGATCGCGACGATGGAGGCGATGGCCTCCGGGCTGCCGGTCGTCGCGGCCGACGCGATGGCGCTGCCCCACCTGGTGCACGACGGCGAGAACGGCTTCCTGTTCGAGCCCAACAACAAGCGGGACCTCGCGGAGAAGCTCTCGAAGGTGCTCTCCCTCTCCTCCTCCGAGCGGGAAGAGCTGGGTCGCGCCGGACTCGACCTCGTGCGCATGCACGACATCGACCGCACGCTCGAACTCTTCGAGCGCCTCTACCGGGGAGCTTCGGTCAAGGACGTCGCCCGCGACTCCGTCAACGAGCAGGACCACTCGCTCGACTGACCCGGGGCGAAGGCTCTCCCTCGACGCCCGCCTGCCTCACGCCGTTCCCGGCGCCGAGGCCTCTTGCTGCGCGGGCAGGGTCAGGATGCGCGCCCCGTTCGCCGTGATCGCGATGGTGTGCTCGGTGTGCGCGGTGCGGCATCCTGTCGCGCTGCGAAGCGTCCAGCCATCGTCGTCGGTGACGAGCGTGCGAGTGTCGGCCATGACCCAGGGTTCGATCGCGAGCAGCATTCCTGCGCGGAGGCGAACGCCGCGGCCGGGGCGGCCGTCGTTCGCGACGTGCGGGTCCTGGTGCATCGTCGAGCCGATTCCGTGCCCGCCGAACTCCATGTTGATCGCGTAGCCCGCGCTCGTGAGCACCGAGCCGATCGCGTGCGAGATGTCGCCCATGCGGGCGTCAGGTCTCGCGACGGCGATGGCGGCCTCGAGTGCGCGCTCGGTCGTCTCGATGAGGGCTTCATCGCGAGGGTCGCGGGTGGACCCGACGATGAAGCTGATCGCGGCATCCGCGGCGATGCCCTCGGTGATGATCGCGAGGTCGAGCGTCAGGAGGTCGCCGTCTGCGAGGCGGTAGTGGTACGGCTTGCCGTGGAGGACCGCATCGTTCACCGCGGTGCAGATGTAGTGGCCGAATGGGCCACGCCCGAAGGACGGCTCATAGTCGACGTAGCAGGAGGTGGCGCCTGCGTCGAGGATCATCGCCTTGGCCCAGCTGTCGATCTCGAGCAGGTCGGTGCCGACTCGGACGCGAGCCTTCAGGTCCTGCAGGATCGTGCCGACGAGTCGGCCCGTTCGTGCGGCGCGCTCGACTTCAGCCTCGTTGAGGATCTCGATCATCGGGGGACGTCCTTCCGGAGGTGCTGACTCTGCCAATAAGTATCCCGGTAAAGATATACCGGATTAGTATCGGGTCATGGTCAGACTCCCGCTCAGCCCCGAGGAGATCGAACGAGGGGAACGCCTCGGTCTTCTCCTCCGACGATCACGAGGCGACCGCGCCATGCTGCGCGTGGCGCTCGACGCGGGCGTATCGCCCGAGACGCTGAGGAAGATCGAGTCAGGGCGAGTCGCGACGCCTGCGTTCTCCACGATCGCCGCGATAGCCGGTGTGCTCGGCGTCTCGCTGGACGACGTCTGGGCTCAGATCAGCGCGCCGGATGCCGCGGGCGACGCACCGGACGCCGGGGTGCAGATCCGCGCGGCCGGCTGACGGCTCCTAGCTCGACTGTGCGGAACGCGCTTCGAGCGCGGATTCCAGACGCTCGACCTTGCCGTCGAGCTCGCCGCTGTGGCCCGGGCGGATATCGGCCTTCAGGACCAATGAGACGCGGCTCCCGAACTGCCCGACTGCCTCTGTTGCGGCCTTGACGACGGCGAACACCTCGTCCCACTCGCCCTCGATGGTCGTGAACATCGAATCGGTGCGATTCGGGAGGCCGGAGGCGCGCACGACGGCGACCGCCGCGGCGACCGCGTTGTGCAGTGACGCGTCGCCCTCTTCCGGGGAAGGGGCGTCTGGACTCGGGGTACCGCTTGGTGCGACGGAGAAGGCAACGATCATGCTGACCATCGTGCCACGAGGGGGCCTCGAGGTGGCCTGCAATCGAGACCTGAGTAGGGCGGGTGGGACTCGAACCCACGCATCGTCCAGTTATGAGCCGGATGCCTTAACCAGCTTGGCTACCGCCCCAAGCGCTGTCGATTGTATCCAGAATTCGCGCACACGTGCGGTGGGCGACGGGCTCGACGGGCGCAGGTCTAGACTGATGCCCCAGAAGCGGGGTCGGAGCCGACCTCGGATGCATGAAAAGCAGGGGATGATGAAGCGAGCTGAACAGCGAGCGCAGACGAGACAGGCGCTGCTCGAAGCGGCTTCGCTCGAGTTCGAGGCCAATGGCTATGCCGCCACAGTCCTCAGTGATATCTCGGACCGACTCGGCATGACCAAGGGAACGGTCTACTTCCACTTCCCGACGAAGGCGCTCCTCGCCAAGGCCGTCTCGGCGACCTGGACTGAGATGTGGGATGCGGAGATCGCTCGCTCCCGCGACCGCGGGCTCTCGCTCGACGAGCTCGAGTCACTGATGATCCGGATCGCAGAGCGGTTCCAGTCCGATTCGCTCATGCGGGCCACGATCCGTCTGGTGCGCGAGCGCGAGCTCATCGAGGAAGAGCTTCCGAGGCCCTTCGACGCCTGGCTTGAAGTGACCAAGGAAGCGCTGCAGGCGTCACGGGAATCGGGGGTGCTCCGCGACGACATCGACGTCGATGCGGCCGCCTGGCAGGTGCTCGCGAACCTGGTCGGCATCCAGATGCTCATGCAGGATCTGAACGACGGCAGGAGCATCGTCGAACGCGTTCGAGAGATGTGGGCGGTCCACCGCGTGACACTCGCGAACCCGGGCCGAACGGCCGACGTCGCGTCGTCGTGAACATGTGATCGAGACGGGGCGCCGACCTCGTCGCGAGACGACAGCTCTGCGGGCAAAGATCAGTCTCGAGTAGGGCATGAAACTCCCGGAACCAGTCCTTTCGGGTGATTCCGAGGATCTTCACGGTCGACAGTATGGGAGGGCGTCGGGTTGTCACCCGGCGCCCTGTCGCGTCGAAAGGTCCCTCTGTGTCTGTGCTCACTCGTCTGAGTCTCAAGTATCGAATTCTGATCGGACTGCTGACCGCTGCAATCGCGGCGGCCGGAATCATCTCGACGGCGCAGCTCAAGCAGGAGCTCATGCCGTCGGTGGAGGTCCCGCAGGGGTTCGTGACGGCGACACTGACCGGGGCCTCGCCCGACGTCATGGTGACCGAGGTCACCGAGCCCATCGAGAACGCTCTCCGTGGCGTCTCGGAAGTGCAGTCCGTGACGTCGACGACGTCGGAGGGGTTCGCCCAGATCGTCGTCTCCTGGAGCTTCGACGCTGACAAGACGCAGGTCGAGGCCGAGCTCCGATCCGCCGTCGAGTCGACGAAGTCGCTCCGCCCCGAGTCCTCCACGGCAGAGCTCAACACGTTCTCGCTCGACGCGCTCCCCGTGCTGACGCTCGGCGCATCCTCCGACACAGACACTGCGACGCTCTCGAAGACGCTCACCGACTCCGTGCTGCCCGCTCTCTCGCAGGTCGACGGAGTACAGAACGTCGAAGTCTCCGGCACCCGCGAGGAGCGAGTGGAGATCAGCCTCCGCCAGGCGGACGTCGAAGCGCTCAAGATCGACACCGCGTCGATCGAGCCGACGCTCACTGCCGCTGGCATCGTGCTCCCCGCTGGAGACGTCACGAGCGGCACCGGGGAGATCTCCGTGCAGGTCGGGTCGCAGCTCAGCTCCCTGGATGCCATCCGCGCCCTCCCGTTCACGACGGAGGACTCGACCGTGCTGCTCTCGCAGTTCGCGGATGTCGACATCAAGGAGATCCCCGCGACCTCCATCTCCAGGGTCAACGGCGCGGAGACCCTGACGCTGAGTGTCACGAAGGCGTCCGACGCGAGCACAGTCTCCGTCGCGCACGGTGTCACGGAGAAGCTCGCAGAGGTCACACCCGGACTCCCCTCGAACGTCGTCTTCACGGAGATCGAGAACCAGGCACCGTACATCGAGCAGTCGATCCACGACCTCTCGGTCGAGGGTGGGCTCGGCCTCATCTTCGCCGTCCTCGTCATCTTCCTGTTCCTCGCCTCGTTCCGGTCGACGATCGTCGCGGCGATCTCGATCCCGATGTCCCTGCTCATCACGATGGTGGGCCTGAACGTGGGGGAGTACTCGCTCAACATCCTGACCCTCGGAGCGCTCACCATCGCGGTCGGACGAGTCGTGGACGACTCGATCGTCGTGATCGAGAACATCAAGCGTCGGCAGGGGGACGGGGCCCTGACGATCGAAGGGATCGTGGGCTCCGTCGGTCAGGTGGCTGGCGCCATCACCGCCTCGACGCTCACGACGGTCGCGGTCTTCCTCCCGATCGCGTTCGTCGGGGACATCGTCGGCCAGCTCTTCCGACCGTTCGCGGTGACGGTCTCCATCGCGCTGGTCGCGTCCCTCGTCGTCGCGCTGACGATCGTCCCGGTGTTCGCGTACTGGATGCTGCGTCGCCCCTCGAAGCCCATGAAGCGCGAGCGGTTCGTCCGTGTGCGTGCAGCCCAGGCCGCCTGGACCGCACGCCAGGAGGAAGCAGCCGAGGGACGTTGGGCTCGTCAGTCGGCGAAGCTCGAGGCGAAGAACGAGAAGCGGGAGCAGCGCGGGAAGTCAGCGCTGCCGGTCCCCACCGCCGCCCCCGGTGTCGTCGCGGCACGGGGCGATGGTGAGGAGGGATCGCCGTACGACGGACTGCAGCGAGCCTTCGTGCCCATCCTCGACGCGACCCTGCGGCACCCACGCCGCACGATCGCGGCCGCGCTCGCCCTGCTGCTGCTCACCGGCATCGGCGCAACCGCGCTCCGTAGCGACTTCCTCGGCAGCATGGGTGATGAGACGGTCCTCGTCGAGCAGAAGCTCCCGCAGGGCACGACCATCGACGAGAGCTTGGCGGGCGCCGAGAAGCTCGAGGCCGTCCTCGCCACGAAGGGGAGCGTCGAGACGTTCGTGAGCTCCATCGGGGCCGGCGGTGCTGGCGGATTCGGGGGCGGTGACGCAGAGAGCACCTCGATCACCGTGATCCCCGCAGAGGGGCAGGATGCGGAGACGGTCGCCAACAGTCTGCGCTCGGACTTCGGCGGGCTCAGCGATGTCGGCGAGGTGACCGTGACCACTGCGGCTTCCTCAGCTCTGGCATCGGACGTTCAACTTGCAATCCAGGGCAACGACGCGGACTCGCTGAGCCAGGCGGCCACGCAGCTCGGCGATGCCGTCAAGGACCTCCCCGGCGTGACGGCGGTCTCGAACGACCTCAGCACGGGCGGCAACGTGGTCATGGTCGACGTCGACCGCAGCAAGGCGGCAGGCTACGGCTACACGCAGGCGACCGTCGGCCAGGCGGTCTCCGCCGCGCTGACCGGGACCCCGCTGGGCACGGTGCGCCTCGAGGGCGTCGACCGCGACATCGTGATCGCGCCGACGCAGGGGCCAGTCGCCCTCGATCAGCTCGCCCTCATGCAGCTTCCCGTGACGGCGGTGCAGCAGCAGCGCGCCATCACGGACGCGACGGACGCGTTCACGGAGGAACAGGAGACGAAGGCCGAGGAGCAGGAGGCTGAGGCGGTCGAGCAGATGCAGGAGACCGTCGACGACGCCGTCGAGGCTCGGGACACGGTGTCCGCGCAGCTCGGCGAGCTGCAGACCCAGCTCGCGACGCTGCAGACGGCGCCGCTGACCCCAGCGGTTCCCGACGCCGGCTCCAGCATGACCCCGGAGCAGGCGGCGCAGGCGGAACGGGACGCGCAGATCGCCGCCCTGACCGAAGCGATCGAGCAGGCAGAATCGGGCATCGAGCAGGCCAACGCCGGTGTCGACGCGGCCGTCAAGGCTCAGGAGGACATGGCGGCTCAGTCGCTCGAGGCAAAGGAGCTGCAGGCCAGGCAGGAAGGGCTCGCCGACACGAAGGCGACGCCCATCCGGCTCGGAGACATCGCAGAGGTCCGCGAGGAGGCGACCCCTGGCGCGATCACCCGCAACGACGGCGCGCGCCAGGTCACGGTTTCGGTCACTCCGGCCGAGGGGCAGTTGGGAACCGTCACGCAGGCCGTCTACGCGGCGACCGACGGTCTCGAGCTTCCCGCCGGTGTCACGTTCGTCGTCGGAGGTGCGTCCGCCGACCAGGACGAGTCGTTCCAGCAGCTCGGCATGGCGATGCTCCTCGCCATCGTGCTCGTCTTCCTCATCATGGTCGCGACCTTCCGCAGCCTGATGCAGCCGCTCATCCTGCTCGTCTCGGTGCCGTTCGCCGCCACGGGAGCGGTGGCACTGCTCCTGCTGACGGATACGCCGCTCGGCCTGCCGTCGCTCATCGGACTCCTCATGCTGATCGGGATCGTGGTCACGAACGCCATCGTGCTCATCGACCTCATCAACCACATCAGGGAGCGCGGTTCGAGCGTGCACGACGCGATCGTGCACGGGACGAGGCTGCGCCTCCGTCCGATCCTCATGACCGCTGCGGCGACGATCTTCGCGCTCGTGCCGATGTCGCTCGGCCTGACCGGGGGTGGCGTGTTCATCTCCAAGCCGCTCGCCATCGTCGTGATCGGCGGCCTGATCAGCTCGACGCTGCTCACGCTGGTGCTGGTCCCCGTCCTCTACTCCAGCGTCGAGCGCCGGAACGATCGACGGGCTGCCAAGCGCGCGGCTCGTAGGGAGCGCAAGGCCGAGGCGGCCGCCGAGAAGACGGCAATCGCCGCGGCTCCCGCCGGAAGCTGACGCAGGGTGGTGCCGCGCAGCAGCGCGGCGCCACCCTGAGCCGATGTGACGCGAGTCGGCGGCAGAATTCGGCAAGCTCCGGCGATCGGGAGAGAATAGACGGATGCATCCGATAGCCGCCCGTGCCCAGCTCGCGACCGCCCACCGCATCGTGGTCAAGATCGGCTCCTCATCGCTCACGGGCGCCGACGGGCACCTGAACCTCGAAGCCCTGCGCTCGCTCGTGCAGGTCATCGCGGATCGCCATGACAAAGGACTCCAGACCCTCCTCGTCACCTCGGGTGCGGTCGCCGCCGGCATCGGGCCCCTCGGTCTCCCATCGAGGCCGCGCGACGTGGCGACTGCCCAGGCTGCCGCCTCCGTCGGGCAGGGGATGCTCGTGGCCCGGTACGCAGAGGCGTTCGCGGATCGAGCCATCACCGTCGGGCAGATCCTGCTCACGGCAGAGGACACCGTGCGGCGCACCCGCTACAAGAACGCGCAGCGATCGCTCGAGCGCCTGTTCAGGCTCGCGGTCGTGCCGATCGTGAACGAGAACGACGCGGTCGTGACCGATGAGCTCCGCTTCGGCGACAACGACCGGCTCGCCGCGCTGGTCGCCCAGCTCGTCGGGGCCGACGCGCTTGTCCTGCTCACGGACGTCGACGGCCTGTACGACGGCCCGCCCAGCCGCGAGGGCACACGGCGCATCTCCGAGGTGCTTGGCCCGAGCGATCTTGAAGGCATCGAGGTCTCCGGCAGGGGCAGCGACGTCGGAACGGGTGGCATGCTCACCAAGCTCGAGTCGGTCTCCATCGCCACGGGATCGGGCATGCCCGTCGTGTTGACGAAGGCGGAGAACGCGCGCGCGGCCATTGACGGGGAGCGTGTCGGCACGTGGTTCGCCCCGACCGGAAAGCGATCGTCGCGCAAGCGCCTCTGGATCGCCCACGCCGCGCGGGTGCAGGGCAAGATCGTGCTCGACGACGGCGCCGTCGACGCCGTGCTCGGCGGGCGAGCCTCGCTGCTGGCTGCCGGAATCGTGGGCGTCGAGGGCGAGTTCGTCGCCGGCGACCCGGTCGAGCTGGTCTCGAAGGAGGGCGTCGTCATCGCACGAGGCCTCAGCGGCTTCGATGCCGTCGAGATCCCCGACATGCTCGGGCAGTCGTCGAGTTCGCTGCGCGAGTCGCTTGGGACCGGGTACGACCGCGAGGTCATCCATCGCGACGACCTGGTGCTCGTGCGCCCGAAGGGGATCCGCGTCGGCTGAGGGCGACCGCTCGCGGCGTAGAATGCTCTGTCATGACGATCTTGCAGGGTGAGCGCGCGGACACGGCGGACCAGGGCGACGCGGACGAGCTGGCGAGCACCGCCATCATCGAGCTCGCCGGGCGGGCACGGGCGGCATCGCGCGTGCTGGCTCGATCGACGCGTGCGCAGAAGGACGGGGCGCTCGTCGCCCTCGCGGAGGCCCTCGTGCGTGCGACGCCCGAGATCCTCGCCGGCAATGCGCAGGACCTCGAGCGCGGGCGCGTCTCGGGCATGTCCGAAGGTCTCCTCGACCGTCTCGCACTGGACGAGTCCCGCATTCGAGCGATCGCCGACTCCCTGCTCGAGGTCGCGGCGCTGCCCGACCCCGTCGGTGCAGTCGTCCGAGGATCGACCCTGGCCAATGGGCTCCGACTCCGACAGCTGCGTGTTCCGATGGGGGTCATCGGTGTCATCTACGAGGCCCGTCCCAACGTCACCGTCGACGTCGCCGGGCTCGCGCTGAAGAGCGGCAACGCCGTGCTCCTCCGCGGCGGATCCGCCGCCGAGCACTCCAACTCGGCCATCATCGGCACGCTTCGGTCGGCACTGGATGCGTACGGGCTGCCCGCCGATCTCGTGCAGTCGATCGACGAGTACGGCCGCCCCGGAGCCCGCGCACTCATGCGAGCCCGCGGGCACGTCGACCTCGTCGTCCCTCGTGGCGGTGCCGGTCTCATCCAGACCGTCGTCCGCGAGTCTCGAGTTCCCGTCATCGAGACGGGAGTCGGCAACTGCCACGTCTTCGTCGACAGCACCGCCGAGCTCGACATGGCGCTCGAGATCCTCATCAACTCGAAGACGCACCGAGTCGGCGTCTGCAACGCGGCAGAGACCCTGCTGGTGCACTCGGATGCGGCAGAGGCGTTTCTCCCCGGCGCCCTCGCGGCGCTTGCTGAGCGCGGGGTCCGCATCCATGGCGACGACCGCACGAGGGCCGTGGCGCCTCGGGACGTCGAGGTGCTCGAGGCGACACACGATGACTGGGCGACGGAGTACCTCGACTACGAGATCGCAGTGCGAGTCGTCGACGACTTCGATCAGGCGCTTGTGCACATCCGCGAGTTCAGCACCGGCCACACCGAGGCGATCGTCACGAGCTCGCTGCAGGCCGCAGAGCGCTTCACCGCTGAGGTCGACGCCGCAGCCGTCATCGTGAACGCGTCGACGCGCTTCACGGATGGCGGCCAGTTCGGGCTCGGCGCCGAGCTGGGCATCTCGACCCAGAAGCTGCACGCTCGCGGGCCGATGGGGCTCGAAGAGCTCACGACGACGAAGTGGGTTGTCACGGGCGACGGCCAGATTCGCGCCTGAGCTGCGGCACCTCCCGCGCGAAGATCAGTCCAGGTGATGACGCGTTCCGTCAGGCTCGCCGCGTAGCCTGATCGGAGACGTTGAAGGGACGATCATGACCAGCACCCCACTGCCCATCGAGAACCAGCCGTCGAACTTCGACCAGCACGACGCCTTCGCCCAGGCGCCGAGCACGGAACGCCCCCAGGGCCTCGACCGAGTCTTCCTCGGTGAGCTCGAGGTGTCCCGAGATCGCATCTCGGGTCCGTACGGCTCCCTCCCGACGGAGGGCTCGACCGTGTTCGTCACGAACATGTCGCGCGTCGAGCGTGCCATCCCGACGTGGGCGATCATCGTCGCGATCGCCGGGTTCTTCGTCCTGACGATCTTCAGCCTCCTGTTCCTGCTGGTGAAGGAGGATCGCGTCGTCGGCGGATACGAGGTCCGCATTTCGAATCCGACGGGAACGCTCACGAGCTTCGTGCCGGTTGATGCGCGCTCCGCAGCCTGGATCTGGCAGGACCTCCAGGGCCGTGCGGCCGCCGCGCGGGAGCTCATCGCGTCGGTAACTTCCACCGTTCGCTGACGTTCATCTCGGCGACGCGGTGGCGCCGTGTTTCGGCGCTACGCTGGAGCGCGTGAAGGCCTACGACTCGCTGTCCGTATCCACTGTTCTCCCTCCTGAGCTCGCGCCGCTGCGCACTCTCGCCAAGAATCTGCGCTGGTCCTGGCGCTCGAGCGCCGAACGGCTCTTCGCCGGCATCGACGAGCAGCTGTGGCGAGCGTGCGGCCGCAATCCCATCGTGATGCTTCGCTCACTTCCGGCATCCCGCGTCGCCGAGCTCGCGGCAGATCCCGAGTTCGTCGCGCGGCTCGGTCACGAAGCCGAGGATCTCTCGGCCTACCTCGACAGCGACCGCTGGTTCCACAAGCACACGCGGGGTACCGCGGACGAGGCGACGAGCGTTGCCTACTTCTCGATGGAGTTCGGGATCACGGAGTCGCTCCCCGTCTACTCCGGCGGTCTCGGTGTGCTCGCGGGCGACCATCTCAAGAGCGCAAGCGACCTCGGGGCGCCGATCATCGGCGTCGGCCTCCTCTACACCTACGGGTACTTCTCGCAGACCTTGTCCCGCGAGGGATGGCAGCAGGAGGCTTACGCGGAGCATCCGCCGAAGGACCTCGCCGTCGATCCCGTGTTGGACGCGTCGGGTGCCCAGTCCCGCGTCTCTCTTGCCTTCCCGGACGGGCGGACCCTCGAGATCGCACTCTGGGAGGCCCAGGTCGGCACTGTGCCGCTACTGCTCCTCGACACGAACCTTCCGGAGAACCCTGAGGATCTCCGCGCGATCACGGATCGGCTCTACGGTGGAGACGCCGAGCACCGCATCCGGCAGGAGCTGGTGCTCGGCGTCGGCGGAGTACGAGCCGTGCAGGCGTACGCGGAACTCAACGGACGCCGGCAGCCGACCGTCTTCCACCTCAACGAGGGGCACGCGGGCTTCTCGGGCGTCGAGCGCATCGGTCAGCTGATGGCTGGCGGCGAGACGTTCGAAACCGCGCTCGCCGCAGTGCGGTCGAGCACCGTCTTCACGACGCACACGCCGGTTCCCGCCGGCATCGACCGCTTCGACGCACATCTCGTGCAGCGCTACCTCGGCTCGTCCGGCGGTCTGACCCTGGTGCCTGACGTTCCGCTGGCACGCATCATGGAGCTCGGGGCCGAAGACGACCCTGGCCGCTACAACATGGCGCACCTCGGTCTTCGCCTCGCGCAGTACGCCAACGGCGTCGCGAAGCTGCATGGCGTCGTGTCCCGAGGCATGTTCGCCAAGCTGTACCCGGGTGTGGCCGCAGAGGAAGTCCCGATCGGCTCGATCACCAACGGCGTCCACATCCCGAGCTGGACCCGCCCGTCGATGCTCCGGGTCATCGAAGCCATGAACGGCGGACGCGAGCTCGCGACGTCCGGCACGTGGAACCACCCGGAGGCGGTCGGCGCCGAGGAGCTCTGGCGCATCCGCGGTGAGCTGCGGGCCGAGCTCGTCAGACGGGCCCGCGAATCAGTTCGCGCCTCGTGGCAGGCGCGAGGCGCACAGGACGCGGAACTCGGCTGGATCCGAGACGTGCTGGATCCCGAGCGGCTCACGATCGGCTTCGCTCGTCGAGTCTCGACCTACAAGCGCCTCACCCTCATGCTGCAGGACCGAGATCGGCTCGCCCGCATCCTCAACAATCCCGATCGTCCCGTCCAGTTCGTCATCGCCGGCAAGGCGCATCCCGCCGATATGGGCGGCAAGCAGCTCTTGCAGGAGCTGGTGAACTTCGCCGATGAGGCGGGGGTTCGCGACCGCATCGTGTTCCTCCCCGACTACAACGTCACGATCGCGAAGCACCTCGTGGCCGGCAGCGATGTGTGGCTGAACAACCCCGTGCGTCCACAGGAGGCATCCGGCACCTCGGGCATGAAGGCCGTCATGAACGGGTGCCTGACGTTCTCGATCTCAGATGGCTGGTGGGATGAGATGGCGGACGACGCTGTCGGGTGGACGATTCCTGACACCAGCGGAGTCGATGAGCGCACGCGTGACGCTCTTGAGGCCGGTGCGCTCTACGACATCCTCGAGCACGAGATCGCGCCGCTGTTCTACGCGCGCGATGAGCGGGGCCTTCCTGTCGAGTGGGTAGAGAAGGTCCGCCGTTCCGTGTCGGTTGTCGGCCCGAAGGTCGCCGCCGAGCGCATGGTGCGGGACTACGTCACCGACCTCTACCTGCCTGCGGGCGGTTCGGCACGCGTTGCCTCCGACCTCGTCGCTACACGCTCGTTCGCGACTTGGCTCGGCGACGTGCGGGCGGCCTGGCCGGGCGTCCGCGTCGCGTCCGTGGTCGCGGAGAACCGCGAGCCGAAGGCGGGGGAGAGCGTCCGTCTCTCGGCAAGAGTCGAACTCGGCGGGCTGAGTACTGACGACGTCCTCGTCGAAGCCGTCGTGGGTGCTCCCGACGCCGAGGGTGAGCTGCAGAGTACTCGGATCGTCGAGATGCGGCCTGCCCACGAGGGGGGATCGACGTTTGTCGTCGACGTTCCGATCGACGAGCCTGGACTGCTCGGCTACACCGTCCGGGTGCAGCCGAGGCACGCGTTCCTGCAGGCTTCGGCCGAGCTGGGACTGGTCCGTCTCCCCGTGTAGGAGATCGCTCCTGGGTGGCGGCGCCGAAAGTAATGACAGGCTTGTCATTCGGCGTCGTCGTCGGGCATAATTCAAGTGACGACAGAAATGTCGACGTCTGGTAAACGATGCAGTTCGCATCCATTCATCACGTGATCGTTGGGGAAGACGAATCACCAAACGAATGGAGGAGAACTCATGGTTGCACCGAACGCAGGAGGGGTGCTCTACGTGCACTCCTCTCCTAAGGCGCTTTGCCAGCACGTCGAGTGGGGTGTCGGTCGCGCCCTCGGGTACGCCGTCAACCTTCCCTGGATCGACCAACCGGTCATTCCAGGGCAGTTGCGTGCGGAGTTCACCTGGGAAGGCGAGCCTGGCGCTGGGGCGGCCATCGCGTCGCACCTGCGCGGCTGGGCCCACCTTCGCTTCGAAGTCACCGAGGACGCGCGTCCTGGCGTCGATGGCGGTCGCTGGATGCACACGCCTGAGCTTGGTATCTACTACGCCCAGACGGATGCCTCTGGCGGCGTCGTGGTTCCGGAAGATCGCGTTCGGTACGCGATGGAGATCGCTGGCGGCAACGCCTCCGAGCTCCACCGCGAGCTGCGCCTCGCGCTTGGGCAGGCTTGGGACGACGAGTTGGAGCCTTTCCGCATCGCCGGCGACGAGAGTCCCGTCGTGTGGATGCACCACCGAGTCGGCTAGGCCCGCCAAGCGGATGGTCCGCTGAGAGGCGGACCGGAAGCTGTTCTCGACACTCCAAGACTGTGGCCCCTCAGGTTCTCACCTGAGGGGCCACAGTTCTTGCTGCCGGACGTCGAGGCGGCCGGCAGAGGGGGAGGATCTACACTCCGCGGAACGCGACGACGGCGTTGTGCCCGCCGAAGCCGAACGAGGTCGAGATGGCGACCTTGCCCGGTGCGTCGAAGGGACGCGGCTCGGTGACGACGTCGAGGTGGATCGCGGGGTCCTGCTCGTTGAGGTTGATCGTCGGGGGCAGTGTCCCCTCCGAGAGGGCAAGCACGGTGAACATGGCCTCGAGGGCTCCCGCGCCGCCGAGCAGGTGGCCTGTGGACGCCTTGGTCGCGGAGACGGGAATGGAGGCGAGGTGCTCGCCGAAGACCGACTTCAGCGCCTTGAACTCAGCGATGTCGCCGACGGGCGTCGAGGTGGCGTGTGCGTTGATGTGCGTGACGTCCTCGACGGACACACCGGCCTGGCCCAGTGCGGCGGTGATCGCTCGTGCCGCCCCGGTGCCCTCTGGGTCCGGTGCCGTGATGTGGTGTGCATCCGCCGTGACGCCCCCGCCGATGAGCTCAGCGTAGATGCGCGCACCGCGCGCGAGCGCGTGCTCCTCGGTCTCGAGCACGAGCGCCGCAGCACCCTCGCCCAGGACGAAGCCGTCTCGGCTCACGTCGTAGGGACGTGACGCGTGCGATGGGTCGTCGTTGCGCTTCGACAGGGCCTGCATCGCCGCGAAGGAGGCGACAGGGAGCGGGTGGATTGCCGCCTCGGAGCCACCGGCGACGACGACATCGGCGAGGCCCTGCTGGAGGTGCTCGTAGGCGTCTGCAATGGCTTCCGTGCTGGATGCGCATGCTGAGACGACCGTGCGAACACCGGCGCGGGCCTTGATGTCCATGCCGATCGCTGCTCCTGGGCCGTTCGGCATGAGCATGGGAACGGTGAGCGGCATGACCCGGCGCGGGCCCTTCTCGCGGAGCGTGTCCCAGGCGTCGAGGAGCGTCCAGACTCCGCCGATGCCGGTTGCCCAGTCGACGAGGAGGCGTTCGGCGGGGATATCGCCGACGGTGAGGCCTGCATCGGCGAAGGCCTCACGGCCCGCGATGAGCGCGAACTGGCTTGAGGGGTCGAGGCGCTTGGCCTCGTGGCGGGGGAGTACCTCGCTTGCCGGGACCTTTGCGGTCGCGGCGAATTCGATGGGGATCTCGTACTTCGCGACCCATTCGGCCTCGAGTGTGCGAGCTCCTGATTCACCGGCGAGGAGCGCTTCCCAGGTGCTGCGGGCGGTGCCGCCCAGCGGGGAAGTCGCACCGATGCCGGTGACGACGATTTTCTTGGTCATGACAACTGCTCCTGAATGAACTGGGGCGAAGGTGAGACAGTCACTAAGAGTGGGCGGCAGAAGCCGCCCACTCGAAGCGAGGGATCGTCCTTAGGACGCTGCGACGATGAAGTTGACGGCGTCGCCCACGGTCTTGAGGTTTGCGACCTCGTCGTCCGGGATCTTGACGTCGAACTTCTCTTCAGCGTTGACGACGATCGTCATCATGGAGATCGAGTCGATGTCGAGGTCGTCGGTGAAAGACTTCTCAACGGTGACCGTGTCAGCCGCGATTCCGGTCTCGTCGTTTACGAGCTCAGCGAGTCCCGCGAGAACTTCGTCGTTGGTAAGTGCCATGGTGTTTCTCCTTGATTGTCAATGACCGAGCCAAGTGTATTGGTCGGCGGGGGTGCGTGGGGGAGGCGTGCGGTGACTTCTGGGGCCCGTTAGGGCAGGACGACGACCTGGGCGCCGTACACGAGGCCCGCGCCGAAGCCGATCTGGAGGGCGAGTCCGCCCGACAGCTCGGGGTTCTCCTCGAGCAGGCGATGCGTCGCGAGGGGCACGGAAGCGGCCGATGTGTTGCCGGTCGTTGCGATGTCACGGGCGATGATGACGTGGTCGGGCAGCGCGAGCTGCTTGGCGAACTCGTCGACGATGCGCATGTTCGCCTGGTGCGGGATGAACGCGGAGAGCTGATCGGCGGTCACGCCTGCCTCTTCCAGCGCGCGGCGCGCGACCTTCGCCATGTCCCAGACGGCCCAGCGGAAGACGCTCGGCCCGTCTTGGCGGAGTGTCGGCCACTCGGAGCCGCCCTGGCGGTAGTCCTGCAGGCTCGCGTTCATGGAGACGGCTTCCCAGCGGGACCCATCGGAGCCGAGGATCGACTTGGAGATGCCGGGAGCGTCGCTCGGGCCGATGATCGCAGCCCCCGCGCCGTCGCCGAGCAGGAAGGAGATCGTGCGGTCCGTGGGGTCGATGAGGTCCGACAGCTTCTCGGTGCCGACGACCAGGACATGCTCGGCGACTCCAGTGCGAACCAGCGCATCCGCCTGCGCGACGGCGTAGCAGTAGCCGGCGCACGCGGCGTTGAGGTCGTAGGCAGCAGCCGGCGTCGCACCGACGAGGTCGGCGAGGCGCGCAGCGAGCGACGGGGTCTGCATCTCGTTGCTGATGGTCGCGACGATGACGGCGCCGATGCGGCTCGGGTCGATGCCCGAGCGTTCGATGGCCTCGCGTGAGGCGTCGACGGCGAGATCGAGCGCGCTCGTCTCCTCGTTCGCTCGGACGCGGGTGATGACTCCCGTGCGCTGGCGGATCCACTCGTCAGACGAGTTGATCGGCTCGATGATCTCCGAGTTCGGGACGACGCGCTCGCCGCGGGCGGCGCCCATGGCGAGGATGCGCGTGTACTGCGCGCCCGTCGACTGCACAAGGGTCGGTGTTGCTGTGGTCATGCGAGTCCTCTCGAGGATGCTCTTGGCAGTTCGGTGTGCTCAGGCGTCGGCCGCGATGCGTTCGCGTGCCACGTCGAGGTCTGCGGGAGTGGAGAGTGCGAGGGTCGGGGTTCCCTTGAGTGCTCGCTTCGCGAGTCCGCTCAGGGTGCCGGCCGGGGCGAGCTCGATGAGCGAGGTGACTCCGGCGTCGGCGAAGGAGCGCATGCAGGCGTCCCAGCGCACTGGCTGCGCGAGCTGCCGGATGAGGGCGGCACGGAACTCCACTCCGTCGGTCACGACCGAGCCGGTCTCGTTCGACCAGATCGTGCGGACGGGGTCTCGGACCTCGAAGTGCTCAGCATCCGCGGCCAGCGTCGTGCGCGCCTGCTCCATGTAGCGGGTGTGGAAGGCGCCTGCCACCTTGAGCGGGATCACGCGTGTTCCTGGTGCGGGCTCGCTGCGGAGTGTCGCGAGTGCCTCGGGTGCGCCGGCCGCGACGATCTGTCCGCCGCCGTTGAAGTTGGCGGGGGTGAGGTCGAGTTCCGCGAGGCGTGCGAGAACCACGTCCTCGTCACCGCCGAGAACAGCGCTCATGCTGGTGGGAGTGGCGGCGGCGTCCTGTGCCATCAGCTGCGAACGGCGCGCGACGAACCGCATCGCAGTGTCGGCGTCGAAGATTCCCGCCGCGTAGGCGGCCGTGATCTCGCCGACGGAGTGGCCGGCGACCCCACCGATCGCCGCTGCCGCGCCGGGGATCTCCATGAGGGAGTTCCAGGCGAGGATGCCGGCGGCGACGATGAGGGGCTGTGCGACTGCGGTGTCGCGGATCGTGTCGGCGTCAGACTCCGTGCCGTGCTTCACGAGGTCGATGCCGGACGAGGCAGACAGCTGCTCGAGGGTGTCTCGGTTCCTGGTGTCTTCGATCCAGGGGAGCAGGAAGCCTGGAGTCTGGGAACCCTGGCCTGGGCAGGTGACGACAATCATGGATTCCATCATGACAGCACCTGAGCGTTCAGCCCTGTAGCAACAGTCCCAAGAACTCGAAAGATCATTAGAGGTTTTCTAGTGCGAAGTGCGGCGGCTGCGTCGAGCCACGTTGCTTGCGGGGGTTCCGCCCGACTGGCGGCGGGGTTCTGGCTGCTTCGGCTCGGCGATGTTCCCGAGGATCAGCGCGCACTGGAGGATGAGCGCCTCTCGCGGTCCGGTGGCGTCCCAGCCGATGACCTCGCTGACGCGCTTGAGGCGGTAGCGGACCGTGTTGGGGTGCACGAAGAGCTCGCGGGCCGTCGCCTCGAGCGAACGTCCGTTGTCGAGGTAGCACCAGAGCGTCGTCAGCAGGTCGCTCTGGTGATCGGCGAGTGGCCTGAAGACCCTCGCTACGAGCGTCTGCCGTGCGAGCGGGTCGCCCGCGAGGGCACGTTCTGGGAGGAGCTCGTCGGCCAGCATGGGGCGCTGCGCCTTCCTCCACGCACCCGCCACTGCGAAGCCGGCGAGCGCGGCGCGGGCGCTGCGAGAGGCCTCGACCACGCTCGGCACGGGCGGGCCGAGGACGAGGCGGCCGTCGCCGAAGCTGGGCTCCAGCCGCTCGGCGATCTCCATGAAGGGCACCTGCTCGCCTTCGTCCCCTTCACCGGTGGGGTGGGCTCGACCGATGACGAGCACCAGCCGACCTCCCTGCACGCCGACGAGGAGGTCGACCTTGTTGTGGCGCGCCGTCCGGCGGATCTGGTCGACCTCGAGGATCCTCGGGGTCGTCCCGACGAGCACGCTGACCTCGCCATGCCCGTGCCAGCCGAGCGCGGCGATACGGCTCGGGAGCTCGTCGTCGTGCTCGCCGGTGAGGATCGAGTCGACGACGAGCGCCTCGAGGCGCGCATCCCACAGGCCTCTGGCCTCGGCCGCGCGTGCGTACACGTCGGCCGCGGCGAACGCGATATCTCGCGAGTACTTCAGCACCGCTTCACGCACGTCGCCGTCGGTCAGCTTCGTGCGCTCCTCAACGACCTCCACGACAACCCGGATGAGCTGCAGCGTCTGCTGCAGGCTCACCGAGCGGAGGAGCTCTCGAGGTGCCGAGTCGAACACGTCGGCCGCCACCCATGGGGTGGCAGTCGGGTCTTCGAACCAGGCGATGAAGGATGAGATGCCCGACTGGGCGACGAGGCCTACGGCACTACGTCGCCCAGGGGGCATGTCACCGAACCAGGGAAGGGTGTCTTCCAAGCGCTTCACCGTTGCGGTCGAGAGCTCTCCCGAGATCGATCGCAGCCAGTTGAGCGTCTGTTCCTTCGTGCGTGGAGCGGGCATGATTCCGAACTGTGAGGAGGCGAGCAGGGGAGGAGCGCTGTTAGGCGTCTCCGCCCGCGCTGCCGCTCGTGCCGGCCTTCGGGTTGTGGAGGTCGTACTTGTCGATGGCCTCCTGCACGACCGAACGGTCGATCTTGCCCTGCGTCGCGAGGCGCTCGAGAGCACGAACGACGACGGAGTGGCTGTCGATCAGGTAGTACCGACGTGCGGCGGGACGCGTGTCGGAGATGCCGAAGTCGTCGGCACCGAGCGTCGTGAAGTCGTTCTTCACGAACGGACGGATCTGGTCCTGAACCGCGTGCGAGAAGTCGCTCACGGCGATGACGGGGCCTTCCGACGCCTGGAGCTTGTCCGTGACGAAGGGAACCTTGGGCTCCTCGTTCGGGTGCGTCCAGTTGTACTCCTCGGCACGGAGGCCGTCGCGACGGAGTTCGTTCCAGGACGTGACCGACCAGACTTCAGCCGCAACACCCCAGTCCTTCTCCAGGAGCTCCTGCGCTTCGAGGATCCACGGCACACCGACACCCGAGGCGAGCAGCTGGACGCGCGGTCCCTGCGCTTCGGTTCCCTTGAGGTAGTAGATGCCCTTGAGGATGCCCTCGACGTCCACGTTCTCCGGCTCAGCTGGCTGAGCCATCGGCTCGTTGTACACCGTGAGGTAGTACATGACGTTCGGGTCCTGCTTCGGGTTCTCCGACTGGGAATCCGGGCCGTACATCCGCTCGATACCCGCTTGCATGATGTGTGCGAGCTCGTAGGCGAAGGCGGGGTCGTAGGTGACGACTGCCGGGTTGGTGGCTGCGATGATCGGCGAGTGGCCGTCCATGTGCTGCAGGCCCTCGCCGGCGAGCGTCGTGCGCCCGGCCGTGGCTCCGATGAGGAAGCCGCGCGTGAGCTGGTCTGCCGCCGCCCACATGGCGTCGGCGGTGCGCTGGAACCCGAACATGGAGTAGTACATGTAGATCGGGATCATCGCCTCGCCGTGCGTCGAGTACGACGAACCGGCTGCCGTGAACGCGCCCATGGCGCCGGCCTCGTTGATGCCGACGTGGTTGATCTGCCCCTGCTCGCTCTCGCGGTAGGCGAGGAGCAGCTCGCGGTCGACCGACATGTAGTGCTGGCCGTTCGGGTTGTAGATCTTCGCGGTCGGGAAGAACGCGTCGACGCCGAAGGTGCGGGCCTCGTCCGGGATGATCGGGACGATGCGCGACCCGAAGTCCTTGGACCGCATGAGGTCCTTGAGGAGGCGGACGAACGCCATGGTCGAAGCGATCTCCTGCGTGCCGGAGCCCTTCTTGATAGACGCGTAGGTCTTGTCGTCCGGCACGGCGATCTGCGTGAACTTCGAGCGACGCTCCGGCACGAACCCGCCGAGCTCACGGCGACGCTCCTGCATGTACTGGATCGCCTCGTTGTCGGGACCCGGGTTGTAGTACGGGGGCTGGTAGACGTCGGCCTCGAGTGCTGCATCCGAGATCGGGATGTGCAGCTGGTCGCGGAACGCCTTCAGGTCGGGAAGCGTGAGCTTCTTCATCTGGTGCGTCGCGTTGCGGCCCTCGAAGTGCGGTCCGAGACCGTAGCCCTTGATGGTGTGCGCGAGGATGACGGTCGGCTGTCCCTTGTGCTCGGTCGCCGCCTTGTACGCCGCGTAGACCTTGCGGTAGTCGTGGCCGCCTCGCTTCAGGCCCCAGATCTCGTCGTCGCTGTAGTTCTCGACGAGCTTGAGCGCCTCGGGGTCGCGTCCGAAGAAGTTCTCGCGAACGAATCCGCCCGACTCGGTCTTGTACGTCTGGAAGTCGCCATCGGGCGTCTCGTTCATCAGGGTGCGCAGCGCGCCCTTGTCGTCGCGCTCGAGGAGCGAGTCCCACTCGCGACCCCAGACGACCTTGATGACGTGCCAGCCGGCGCCGCGGAAGAAGCTCTCGAGCTCCTGGATGATCTTGCCATTGCCGCGAACCGGGCCGTCGAGGCGCTGCAGGTTGCAGTTGACGACGAAGGTGAGGTTGTCGAGGTTCTGGTTGGCTGCGACCTGCAGCTGTCCGCGCGACTCGACCTCATCCATCTCGCCGTCGCCGAGGTAGGCCCAGACGTGCGAGCCGGAGGCGTCCTTCATGCCGCGGTTGGTGAGGTACTTGTTGAACTGTGCCTGCCAGATCGCGTTGAGCGGCCCGATGCCCATCGAGACAGTCGGGAACTGCCAGAAGTCCTTCATGAGGCGGGGGTGCGGGTACGACGGCATGCCGTGCGGGGCAGCGGACTGCTCCTGGCGGAAGCCGTCGAGCTGCTCGGCGCTGATCTGCCCCTGCAGGAAGGCGCGCGAGTAGTTGCCGGGGGAGGCGTGCCCCTGGAAGAAGACCTGGTCGGGCCCATCCGCGTGGTCGTAGCCCTTGAAGAAGTGGTTCAGACCCACTTCGTAGAGGGTCGCCTGTGAGGCGTAGGAGGAGATGTGGCCGCCGACGGCGACCCCTTCGCGCTGGGCGCGCTGCACCGTCATGGCCGCGTTCCAGCGGATCCATGAGCGGTAGGTGCGCTCCAGCGACTCGTCACCTGGGAACTCTGGCTCGTCCTCGGGCGCAATCGAGTTCACGTAATCGGTGGTTGGAACCATGGGAACGCCGAGGTGGCGCTCCCGAGACCGCTCAAGAAGGCTGAGCATGATGTCTCGTCCGCGCTGGTGTCCCTGCGCGTCTACGACCGCATCGAGCGATTCGCGCCATTCGGCGGTCTCCTCGGGGTCGCTGTCAACGTAATGCTCTGAGTACGGATCCTGGTTGTTAACAGCCACCGTCGACCTCATTTCGTTCCGGGTTCGTCACGTCTATGGCGCGCGCCAGGTTATGACGCGCAGTCCACCGGCTAGCCTATCTTTGGTTTGTGCGATGCACACGCAGGTTGGCGTGAATCCTTGTCGAAGCGCGCACAACCGAACATCGCCGTCGGAGAGGGCCTGATCGTGAGCGAATTCGCGCCGCCGCTTGAGCCCATTTCTCTGGTCGACCACCGGGGTGGGATGGGCGTGGTGGCCGGGCCGGCACCGTCATCGCGGCTCGTCGTGTTCGTTCCCATGGCATTCACGCCCGTGTGCGCCGACGAGATCTCCGACCTCGCCCAGCTGGTGAGTGAAGCCCGGAATCGGCCCGAGTGGGGCTCCGCGCTCGAGGCTCCCGAGGTGCTCGTCGTCTCGACCGACAGCTCAGCTGCGCTCCGAGCGTGGCTCGTTGAGCTCGGCGCAGATGCACTCCTCACCGGCTGCAGCGACTTCTGGCCGCACGGTTCGGCTGCCCGTGCGTATGGTGCGTTCGACGAGGCCGCTGGCACCGCGATGCGACGCTCATTCCTCGTCAGGGCCGACGGCAGCCACCGGGTTGCCGCATCCGCGCGCCCCGGTGAGGCCCGCGTTCGATCGGACCACGCGGCCGCGCTACACTTGCTCGCCGAGGGCCTTTAGCTCAGCTGGTAGAGCGCCACGTTTACACCGTGGATGTCGTCGGTTCGATCCCGGCAGGGCCCACCACTCTCCACCCCTGGTCAGAGGCACATTCGTGCCGAGCCTCCCGCTCCCAGACTCTCGACACAGCGGCCAAATTCCGGTGAGATTCCGGTGGCCTCGAGCCAACCTGAACTCGACGCGGCAGATCGGAAATGTCGGCGATGGTCGGGCACTGGTATCTGCCGTCAGCGAATTTCGGCGAAACACCGACGCGCCACGCTGCATACCAGCAACGGCGAACCTCGACCGACGCCGAGCGATTTCAAGCGTGGATCGCGACCGCAGGCTACGAATTTTCACGCTTCGGGTGAGTTCGCGCATAGAGCCACCATGAGCATTGACATGCACCGACAGCCCACTGCCGTCACGATCGACCCGGCACTCCTCGCGAACCGCCTCATCTCGCTCGACGAACTCTGCGTCTACACCAGCACCCCGAAGAACACGATGTACAAGATCCTCGCGCGCGGTGAAGGACCGACGCGGAGAAAGATCGGACGGGAGTACCGGTTCCGCGTGTCCGAAGTGGACGCGTGGATTGACCAGCTGGCCGTGACGGCGTGACCAGCCCACGCCGGCGCTTGGCCATTCACGGAGGCCCACGATGATCAAGAAACGACCCAACGGCCGCTTTCAGGCGCGCGTGTTCCACGCGGGCAGGGAAGTCGCATCGAAGACCTTCGACCTCAAGAAGGACGCGCTCTCGTGGGAAGACGAACAGCAGCGCAAACTTCTGGCCAACGAATGGGTCGACCCGCAAGCGGGCAAGGCACCACTCGGCACGGTTCTCGACCGATACGTGGAGCAGATGCGTGGAGTCATCAACCCGCACACCTGGGACACCGACGAAGCGAACTATCGCAACCACGTGCCGGCGCAGCTCCGAAAGTGGCCCATCAGCGCGGTCACCGCCGGACAGCTCGACAACCTCTACGCGGACAAGATCAAAGCTGGCCTCGCACGTGGCACCGTGAGCCGCTTACGCGACAGCCTGTCGAGCGCGTTCACCTGGGCCAAACGGCAAGGCATCATCGGCACGAACCCTGTGCTCGAGAGCCGACTGCCGGCGGATTCCGGATCGGAGGTCGAAGACGCTCGAGCCATCCCCTCCGAGGTGCTTAAGGGCATTCTCGAAGCCCTCAGAGCGATGGAGTCTCACTACGTCGACGCGATCGAGTTCCTCGCACTCACCGGCATCCGCTGGGGAGAGCTCAAGGATCTGCGCGTTGGTTCCCTCAGCGACCTCCCTTACCCCCGCCTCGGCGTGGTCAGCAGCGAATCCGACGGATACGAGCGCAAGAGCACCAAAAGCCGCAAACGCCGGTTCGTGCCCCTCGTGCCGCGCGCGATCGAACTGTTCCATCGCAACGCCCGGGGAAAGTCTGCTGAGGACCGAGCCTTCACGTCACCACGAGGTGGCAACCTCAACGGGGGCAACCTCAAGCGCGAGACCATCTGGGCTACGACCGGTCGCGGTTACCGAATCCACGATCTTCGCCACACCGCCGCGACAAACTGGCTCAACGACGGCGTTGATGTTGCCACGGTCTCGGCTTGGCTCGGACACAGCAGCGCCGCCGTCACCCTCCGCATCTACTCGCATTACCTCAGCGCGAGTAACGATCAAGCGGCGCTCGCAAAGATCGCCGCCGCAAACGCTGCGCGAGCCGAGGAGGCCGAGGTGATTTCACTCCAGACTCCACCTGAAATGCTCGGGAACGCTTAGCCCGGGAACAACGAAGCGCCCACCGCGAGGTCCCCGCGGTGGGCGTTTCGTTGGCTTGTACTCAGAGCTCCATGGGGTCCCGTTCCTCCTCGCGGCCATCGGACTCGAATGTGCGCAGGAGCGAGTTGGCGTCAACCATCCGTCGGTCGACGTTGCTCTCCAGCTGCGCCGACTGGTCGTCCCAGATCTCCGCGCCGGAGGAGTCCTCGACGCTGCGGATGAACCCGTCCTCGGAGAAGTGGATTCGAGCGGCCGTCGGCAGGGCATCCTTGACGACCCGGCCCGCCATGGCCCGGGTCTCAGCGTCCTCGGCCTCCCGGACTCGCGCAGCTCGAGCGCGGTTCGCGGCGAAGCGCTGGACCTGCTCCCGCGTCGGCAACGTCTTCCGGTCGTCGTACTCGCTGGCCGGCCACGACAGATCGTAGGTGCCTTCCACCGGGATGCCGTGGTAGCTGGTGGCGTCGGCGACCTTGGCGTTGAACTCGAGGCTGTCCTCGTCGATGTCGTACTCGGGGCCTTGCGCGATGATGTCGCCGTTGGCGTCCATGATCCGGTCGAACTGGGCGTAGCTGCCTCCGTCGTTGTCGTACGTGAGCGCGACCCGGTCCGCGGTCGGGTAGTGCACGGCGGCGGCCGCGGCGATCGCCTCGCGTGTGAGCTCCGCCTTCCGGGCGGGATCCGCGATCTCCCCGAGGTTGTCGAGCGCGCGCAGCTGATCCATCGCAGCGTCGTACCGATGTTCTGCGGCTCGCGTGGATGCCGGGGGAGCAACGGCAAACTGCCCCGGGTTAGGGGCTGTGTGCTGCTGGTTTCCGAACTGGCCGCCGGTGGTGCCGTTGCCTCGGGAGGCTTCTCGGCGGTCGCGGGCGTCGTTGCTGATCGTCATGGGTCATCGTCCTTCGGTCGTGGGTGGGGTGCGGAGGTAGCCGTTGGCCTCGCCGTGCTCGGTGAGGAGCTGGAACCGGTGCAGGGCGCCGGGGTCGCTGTCGGGGGAGACCCGCCCGTCAGCGGTGCGCTCGAGGCGCGCCATGGTCGCTGCGAGCTCGGCCGCGTACGTGGATCGGGTGACGTGAGCGTTGATCGATTCCCGCTCGCTGCGGCGGACCTCGTTTGCGGCCTCGCGCGCTGCGCTGGCTGCGACCTGGTAGCCGTCGCGGGTCTGCCGGGCTTGGCGGAGCTGCTCCTGCTCTGCCGTGGTCGTGCGCCCGAACGGTGCTCGGTTCTGTGCGCGCTCCAGCTTGTCGAGCTTCGCCTGCGCCACATGGAGTCGGTTCGCGGCCTCGCGTTCGGGGGTTAGCTCGCTTGGTGCCAGGCTGGCGTCCCAGACGGCCTTCGACACCGGCGCCACCCTGGAGTTCGGAAGCGTCAGGTAGTAGGTCGTCCGCCCGTCGTCGCCGACCATGGCCGTCTTGCCGTGGACCTCGCTGCGGCGGAGGTACTCCTCGAACGTCGAGACCGTGCCGTCCTCGTCGCGGACGAGCTTCGCGAGCTCACGTTCTGCGCGCGTCTTCGCGCCGGGGGTGCAGTTCCAGGTGTCGAAGGTGCAGGCGGAGGCTGGGGGAGCGAGGGAGGGTGGCGCATCCGCGACGGAGTATTCCTCGAACGCGGACGGGTCGGTGATGTTGTAGGAGAGGCCCGTGCGGGTGTCGTACTCGGCCTTCGGCATCAGGAACTGCCGCTCCTCACCCGTGGAGGCGCGGCGGGCGATGACGCGCACCATCCCGTCTTCGGCTGCCCAGGCACCGTGCGTCACGAAGTTGTCGACGTTTGCCTTCCGTTCGAGCTCCGCATCCCGCCCAGTGGACTGCCCGGGCTGGAGCGTCTCGCCAGTCACGGCTTCCCACTCGTCGGGGAACCAGTTCCGGATTCGCTCCTCGGCCTGCTCGCGAAGGTCGTCCGGGCTCTCATCGCCTTGGACGAAACTCTCCGGGAACCTCGCTCGCACAAGGTAGTGATCCCCGTCCTCCTCGTACCAGCCGCCGTCCTGTCGCCACTGCTCCGGGATCGCCCGATTGCGTTGAGGGGAGAGCTTGATGCCGCCGTGGCTGGCGGTGCCGACCTCTGCGATGCCGACGTCATGGTGCACGACGTCCTGTACCTCGCCCCAGGGACTTTCATCGCCCTCGGCGATCGTCACCTCGCCCCAGTTCGGGCCAGCGTCGAACGCGGACTCGTCGGGTGCGGAGTGGGCTTGGTAGCCGAACTCGCCAGGCTTGGTGCCGTGCCCGCGCGCGGACTCTCGGCGGGCGGCGGCGCCCGAGGTGATGTGGGACATGCGGATGGCCTCCAGAGTGCTCGTACCGGGACTGTGTGCGGCGCTACGCCGCGACGAGCATCCGCACGGTCGCGCGGGTGTCCCGGCGGGGAGCGTTGGCGAGGGGGCCGCGCCATTCGGGCAGGTGCTCGGCGAACAGCTCCAGCGCTTCTTCGTCGATGGGGCGGAGCTTCTTGACGCTGGAACCGCGGGCGCGAACGCGGAGTACGTTGAGGGTCTGACCGGCGCGACGCTCGGGGTCCTGCTCGATGCCGAAGGTGCGCGGTAGCTTGCCGAACTCCTCGGCGAAATCGATGATGAACTGGGCGCGCTCGAGGTCGTTGGCGAACATCTTCTGTCGGCGAGGGACACGCCTCGGCGGGCGCTTGTGCGCTGCCAGGTCCGCGACCGTGGTCAGGAACTCGTCGGTGAGCGAGTCCGGGTCGCTCGTGCGGATGAGGTCGAGAACGCCTCGCCACCATTGCCCGATGTGGAACTCGTGTGGGCCGACGCCGGCGGCGCGGCGCTGGACTGGCGGCTTGCCGTGTTCGTCCTGAAACTCCCGGAAGGCGAGGGCGTGCCAGGCGAAATCCTGAGGGCAGTTGCTGATGCTGCAGGGGGTGTTCATGCCGGGCTATGCGGGGGCCGCTCGCGCGATGTACAGAGCTAGGAATGTCCGAATACAGGTCCCTGCCTTTGTACATTTCTGCACGCGGCCGGCGCGGGCTCCCGCATAGCCAGGCATGAGCAAACTTGACCTCCGCAGCACGTCCAGCCCCGCCGCGATTCGAGCGGACGAGCTCATGCCGAAGCACCTCGGCGGCACCATCCAGTTCCTCCGCGAAGGGCGCCTGCTGACGGGCGAGTTCCGACAGCTCTACAGCCTCGGCCACCAGGGTGAGAGCGGCATCTTCGTGCACGTCCTCCTGGACGAGTCCGAGCTGCACCGGGACCTCTATGGCCTCTGCGAGCACCTCGCGGACGGCATGCACCTGGCGGAGATCCAGCTGACGCCGGAGGTCGAAGTCTCGCTGTCTTTCGCCGACGGCTCCGCGGGCGCTGCCGTTGCGCAGTCCCCGCGGCCGAAGATGCTGACGCTCTGACGGACTGACGCTCTGACTGACTGGGCCGGGATCGGTGCCCGCATAGGTGTGCAGACGCCCCGCACGACACTCGCGGGCCCGACACCTTGGAGGACCACCATGATGGCACCGACCCCGTACACACTGATGGACAACGAGACGCTCGAGCGCACCGAAGCCGAGCTCGTCCAGGAGCTGGAGCTTCGCGAGTCCAAGTCGTCCGAGCTCTCCCCGGTCCCCGCCTTCGCGACGATGCCGAGCGAGCAACTCGAAGACATGCTCGGCGACATCCGCGCGAACCTCACCGCCCGCCTCGGCGCAGAGGTGAAGGCATGAGCGACAACGAGAGCACCCCTAAAGCCCCTGACGCAACCACCGACACCGAACCGCAGCCGCAGCTCCACTTCGCCGCGATCCGCGTCGACCCGCTGACGAACGAGACGATCGTCTCGACCGAAGAGGACTGGAACTACGGCACTGCGGCGCTTGTCGCGGATACCCTCGGCGGCGAGGTCTACGCCCGCGCCGTGGGCCCGTGGGTCCGCGTCGTGCCCGCCGATACCAATGAGGAGGGGGAGGCCGGCCCTGAGACGGGAGAGGAGGCCGGTCGTGGCTGACGAGCAACCATCGTCCCCGCGTCGTCGGTGGACCATCGCTGAGCGTCCCGGGTGGGAGGTTCTCTCCCTCGGGCTCGTGCTTGCCGCGAACCTGCCGCGGTTGCTCGGCTGGGTCGTGGCGGATCGAGTGCGCACGCGCGGCGGTCGCCGTGGCTGAGGCGACGCCCGAACGCCCGGACATGACCGAGTACGTCGCCGGCAAGTGGGCACACCTCGAGCGCGGCGACGCGCTCGCGCGGCCGCCCGACCGCGCTCCCGACCCGCTGGACGACATAGTCGCCGGCATCATCACTGCCCTGCAGGCCTCCACGCGGCTGTTCCCGGACTCGTACGCCTGGATCATCGCCGACAAGGTTCGCGAGCACACCAGCGCGGAGGAGCACCATGGCTGAGTCCTGGACCGACCGGCAAGGGGATGTGTGGACGCTCGGCGACGACGGGCTCCTGCACACGCCCGAAACGGCGCCGTTCCCTCGCGAGTACGTCGAACGCAAATGGGGGCCGCTGGTGCTCTTCGAGGTGACGCCAACGCCGGAGCCGCGCGCAGAAGCTATGGCCGTGCTCGCCCGAGCAGGGGCTGTCTGCGGGCAGTGCGGGCGGGAGCCGTCCGACCCGATCGACGAGTGCGACGACTGTGCGGAGGTGCTCGCCCGGTACGCCGACGCGCTCCTCGACGCGGGCATCATCCGGCGTTTTACGGAGCAGTTCGCGATCCAGGAGAAGACGTTCCTCGACGGCGAATACGACCGCCTCGACACCGGAGCTGGCTGGTCGAACCGCCGAGGTCGTCGCTACACCGAAGCGGAAGCGCACGCGCGAGCCGAACGCCAGAGCAACCTCAGCCGATCGATCCCGACCAGGGTCATGCGTCGATTCGTGACCGAGTACGAACCGGTCGACGCCGGGTAGGTAGGAGTGTCAGCTAGCTGTTTTCGGCCCAGCCTGGAGGGGGAGTCCATCGCTGCCGAACACGATCCACTGGTTCATCTGCACTCCGGACCGCGTCTCTTCCATACCGCACTTGAAGGTCCCGCCATCGAAGGTGCCGCTGGCGTCGCGAGCGACGGCTCCAGCGCTCTCCTCGGTGATGGTCGCGTTCTCGAAATTGCCCTCGAACTCGGCCTGCAGAGTATCCAGGCACAGAGCAGCATGCTCTGACTTCGGCGGGTCGATGAACACGAACCAGACGAAGGCAACCGGGATCGCGATCGCGACAATCGCACCGATGGCCACGAGGAAATTGTCCCGTTCACGCCCTCCCTCCCCGCTCTGCGGGACCGGCCCTGATGCAGCTTGCGCGGACCTGACGGCCTCCCGTTCAGAGCCGGGTGCGAAGGGGCCCCATTCGCGTCCGTTCCACCACTGCGTGTGCCCCTCGGCATTCGGATACCAGCCAGCTTTCCGGCGGGGGGCGTTCGACTTCGGCATTGGCGGATTCTATGCGGTGGTCGCGTCGCCTTGATTCCCCGGATGTCGACCGCCCCGAGGTGTCCCCGCATAGCTCGGGAGACGAAAGGACACACACCGTGACGCTCTCCACTCCCGCTGCCGCCAAGACCGCGCTTGCCGCCCTCCGCACCCTCCGCGACCTCGACGGCGCACCCGCGAGCACTCCCGAGCAGCGCGACGCACTCGAGGCCTGGACCGGCTGGGGGAGCCTCGCATCAGCGTTCGCTGCAGGTGCGGACGAGCAGTGGGGGCAGGTGCGCGACGACCTCGACGAGCTCGTGCCCGACGCCGCCCTTCTCGACAAGGCCGCGGAGCAGCTGGACACCAGCTTCTACACACCGCGCGCACTCGTAGACCTCGTCTTCGACCTGCTGCGCGCCGTCGGGTTCACCGGTGGGCGTGTGCTTGAGCCCGGATGCGGCACCGGAAGGTTTCTGTCCTGGGCGCCCGCCGACCTCGACATCGCCTGGACGGGCGTGGAGATCGACCCGCTGAGCGCGTCCATCGCGAAGGCGCTCCACCCGGACGCGGACATTCGCGCTGCAGGCCTGCAGGACACACTCCTGCCCGACGAGGCGTTCGACGCCGTGATCGGCAACGTCCCCTTCGCCCGCTCCGCCCCGTTCGACCCGGCCTACCCGACGATGCCGAACCTCCACTCCTACGCGATCATGCGCGGCCTCGCGGCCCTCAGGCCCGGCGGATACGCGATCGTCGTCACCAGCCGCCACACGATCGACTCCGACGCGACCCGCGAAGCACTCACCGGCGACACCGAGTTCGGCACGATCGACCTTGTCGCCGCCCTCCGCCTGCCCGCCGGTGCGTTCGTGGAATCAGGAACTGACGTCGTCACGGACATCCTCTGCCTGCGCAAGCGCGCGGCCGGCGAGGACGAGCTCGGGTGGACGCCTAAGCGAGTCGGGAACGGCGTCTTTTCGGAACCACCGCGAACCCCCGTCACCGAGACGGTCGCTGATCGCTGGGCGCGCCCAGACACGGTCTCCGCGTACTGGACCGACCGTCCCGACCACCTCGCCGGCACACACTTCCTCACCGGGTGGCAACAGAGCGCCATCACCGTCACGGGCGACGCCGCCGACATCGAGCGTGCATCTGCTGCAGTGGCCACCTCCCTCGTGCCGCAGCAGATCGCCGCCGGCATGGACGACGCTGACCTGTTCCAGGTCTCCGCGGATGCGCTCACCGACGGCCGGTTCGAGTTCGTCGACGACGTGCTCCACCAGTGGCAGGACGGCGAGCTTATTCCCGCCAAGAAGGGCGCTGAACTGATCGCGCTCGTGCGCCTCCGCGACGCCGTCCGAGCTCTTGTGGACGCCGAAGCCGACCTCGACACCCCGGACAGTGTTCTGGCCCCGCTGCGGGCGACTGCAGCCTCCCTCTACGCCGCGTACGTGGCGAAGTACGGCGCCCTGAACCGCGGGCAGCTCGTGGAAGGCAAGCCCGACCCGGAGACGGGTGAGGCGTCGCTGTCGTGGCGTCGGCCGACGCTCGGCGGGTTCCGCCGCGACCCCGACTACTACCTCGTGATGGCGGTCGAAGACTACGACCAGCAGACCGGCGAGCATGCGCCCGCCCCGATCCTCAGCCGACGCGTGAACACCCGCCCGGTCGCTGTCGAGCGGGTCGAGAACGCCGCCGAAGCCCTCGCCGTGTGCGCCGGGGAAGGGCGAGGCGTGGACTTCATTCGCATCGTGGATCTGCTGGGCCTGAGTAACGCTGCGGAGGCTCGGGAAGCGCTTGGCGACCTGATCTTCGACGACCCCACCACGAACCGACCGGTCGCCGCGCGCGACTACCTCTCCGGGAACGTGCGCACGAAGCTCGCCGACGCGATTGCCGCCAACACCGCGAACACGGTCTATGCCGGCACCTTCGGCCCGCAGATCGACGCCCTCACCGCGATCATCCCCGATGACCTCGGCCCCGAGCAGGTGCGCGTCGAGCTCGGCAGCCCCTGGCTTGCGGTCACCGACGTCCACGACTTCGCCCGCGAGGTGCTGAACACGTCCGTCGCGTCGCTCACCTACAGCGTGCACGAGGCGATGTGGGAGCTCGGCTCGAACGCGCACTCCGCGTGGGTCGACCAGAAGACGCGCCTCACCTACGGCACGGGACGCATCAACCCCGTCCAGCTGCTCATGCACGGACTCGCCGGCACGAACCCCGTCATCACCGACGATGTCCGCGACGCCGAAGGGCACATCCGCCAGATGCGGAACGTGCGCGAGACGGTCGCCGCGACCGAGAAGCTGCGCCTCATCCAGGAGCGCTTCGCGACCTGGGTGTGGGAAGACGAAGCCCGCGCCACGCGACTGCTGCGCACCTACAACGACCGGTTCAACTCCATCGTCCCGCGCACCTTCGACGGCTCCCGCTACACCTTCCCGGGGCTCGCCGCCGAGGTCACGCCGTGGCCGCACCAGCGCGACGCCGTCGACCGGATCGTGTCGACCGAGCGGACCCTCATCGGGCATGCGATGGGTGCCGGGAAGACGCTGACGATGATCCTGGCCGCACGTACCCTCCGCCAGTTCGGACTCGCGCAGAAGCCGCTCATCGTCGTCCCCAACCACCTCCTCGAGCAGGTCGCCCGCGAAGCTCGACAGGCGTTCCCAACCGGCCGCTTCCTCATCGCGTCCAAGGACGACCTGGTCAAGGACCGTCGCCGCTCGTTCGTGGCGCGCTGCGCGACCGGCGACTGGGACGCGGTCATGGTCACGCACCAGACGTTCACGAGCATCGGCGTTGCACCGGAGGCGGAAGCCCGCTGGGTGCAGGACCGCAAGTATGAGATCGCTGACCAGGCCCGCGACACCGGCACCGGGCGCGCGGCCGCGAAGCGCACGGCCAAGCGGCTCAAGGCCGCTGGAGCCCGGTTCGCGGAACTGCGCCACCAGGTGGCCGACGAGGACCAGCTCACCATCGAGCATCTCGGCGTCGACTACTTCTTCATCGACGAGGCGCACATGTACCGACGAGCCGGGCTGGCCAGCGTGCCCCGCGGCTTCGGCGTCAGCCTGGGTTCGTCCAAGCGCGCGTCCGACCTGCACCTCAAGATCGAAGTTCTTGCCAGCCGCTTCCCCGGCAAGCCGATCGTGTCGCTGCTCACCGGCACGCCCTGGTCCAACTCCCTCGCCGAGACGTGGGTGTGGCAGCGGTACCTGCAGCCCGACGTGCTCGCCCAGGCAGGCGTCCTCGACTTCGTCGCGTGGGCGATGACGTTCATCCGGTTCGAGACCGGCATCGAAGTGTCCCCGGAAGGGTCCGGGTTCCGCCTGCAGAACCGCCCCGTCGGCACGAAGAACCTCTCCGGCGTGCGCCGCATGCTCTCCAGCGTCGCCGACCTCATTTCCTCCGAGCAGCTGGAGCTCCCTCGCCCCGAGAAAGTCGAGTACACGCACGTCTCCCAGCCCAGCGACGAGATGCGCGCCTTCGTGGCGGAGCTCGCCGACCGTGCTGACGGGATCCGCAACGGCACCGGCGACCGCGACGACAACATGCTCGTGATCTGCAACGAGGGCCGCAAGGCCGCGCTCGACCCGGCGCTGGTCGGCATCAGCGGGGGAGCGGGCAAGCTGAGCGAGGCAGCCGACACGATCGCGAAGGCTCACGCGGACGGCGCCGGCATCCGGTTCGCGGGGAGTGAGCGCCCGGGCACGTTCCAGCTCGTGCTCTGCGACCTCGGCACCCCGAAGCCTCAGGACGCGCAGACGTACGGACGCCTGCGCCGCATGCTCCTCGACCGAGGCGTACCGGCCGCCGACATGCGGTTCGTGCACGAGGCCACCGACGACAAGGCCCGCGCCGCGCTGTTCGCCGCCTGCAACGACGGACGCGTGCGCATCCTGTTCGGCTCCACCCCGAAGGTCGGGATCGGCACGAACGTCCAGACGCGCCTCTCCGACATCCACCACATCGACGCGCCCTGGCTCGCCGCCGAGGTCCAGCAGCGCGACGGCCGCGGCATCCGCCCCGGCAACCAAAACTCCACCGTCAACGTGCACCGCTACGTCACGGAAGGCACGTTCGACGCGTTCATGTGGCAGACCCTCGAGCGCAAGCACCGCGCGTTCGCGCCCCTCTACGCGTCCGGGTTCGACACGCACGAGACCGTCGACATCGGCCCCGCTGTGCTGTCCTACAGCGAGGTCAAGGCGCTCGCCACCGGCAACCCACTCCTCGTCGAGCACGCCGACGTCTCCGCCGAAGTCGCCCGCCTGCGCGTGCTCGCGTCCGTCCACCGCGGCAGCATCAACACGCTCCTCCGCGATGCCGAGTCCGACGAGCGGAATGCGGGCGAGGCGGAGCGTCGCGCGGACGCTCTGGAGCAGGTAGGCGCCGCCATCGCATCATCGCCCGCGCACGCCACCACAGCGATCATCGCCGACCTCGCCGACCGCGTCTGCGACCGCAAGCGCCGCGACGCGTACTTCCGCAGCAGCATCGGCACCGAGCCGCGCGCGACCATCCAGCTCGAACGCGAACGGACCCGCATCGACGTGACCTTCGAGGTCGGCATCCGCTTGGGCGCGACGATCGAACTGCCCCGCAAGCTCGTCCGCCAGGGCATGAAGGCGGTCGCCGCCGAGCTCACCGACCAGGTCCAGCGTCTCACCGATGGAGCGCCAGAGACGAGTGCGCGCATGCGCGCCGACGCGGACGCGTTGCGGTCTCGTGCGGCCAAGAGCCGGGCGCTCGCCTCGACCAGCGGGTTCCCACAGCGCGCGCAGCTGGAGCAAGCCATCCAGCGCCTCGCGCACCTCGACGCGGTCATGCTCGAAGAGGCAACCCAGGCCAGCGACCGTGCGGTGGTTGCCGAAGCTGAACTGGTGGCCGCCTGATGCGCGCCGGCACCGCCCGAGGCGCCGAGTTCCCTGCCTGGTGGGACGCGCAGATCGAGACGCTCTTGAACGGCGACGAGGACCGCCGCAGCCGAGAAGTCCGGGAGACACGGCGACGCAAGCGGGCGCGCGTCCGCTTCCTGCTCTTCTGGATTGCCGTGGTCGTCGTGGTGGCGATCGCCGCAATGTCGATGGCCTCCGGAATGCTCTCGGGGGCCGCGGCATTCGTCGGCGACTTCCTCACCGACTACCTCACCCGCATAGGACTGCCATGACTTCCGACACCACTCCAACCGCCACCCCGCCACTGACCCGCGTGCGCGTTTTCGACCTCGAGACCACCGGCATCGACACCGAGACTGCACGTATCGTTACCGCGTTTATCGGCGACGTCGTCGATGATGGCGAGGGTGGGGTGAGCGTCGACGGCGACATGGGCTTGCTCGTCAACCCCGGCATCGAGATCCCCGAACGTGCGACCCAGGTCCACGGCATCACCACGGAGCACGCCGCTGCACACGGCATCGATCCGGGCGTCGCCGTCACACTCCTCGCCGCGTCCATCGCCGAAGCGGCTGGCCAAGGCATCCCCATGGTTGTGTTCAACGCGCCCTACGACTTCACGCTCCTCGACCGTGAGTTGCGCCGCCACGGCAAGCCACCCCTGAACATGGACGGGGTGATCGTGATCGACCCGTTCGTCATCGACAAGTTCGTGGACAAGTACCGCAAAGGCAAGCGCACGCTCTCGGCGGTGACCGGCCACTACGGTGTCCGCCTCGACGAGGCGCACACCGCACGCGCAGACGCCGTCGCCACGGGACAGCTCGCGCTCCTACTGATGCGGCACCCCCTCGTCAGCGACCTGCGCGGGGAAGCGCTGAATGAGGCCCAACGCGCCGCCTACCTGAAACAGTCGACCGGGTTCGAGGCTCATAGACGTCGCACCGATCCGGACTTCACCACGAAGAAGCACTGGCCGATCACTCCTGCCTGAGCGGGACGGACCCGAGCCAGTCTCTCTCAACTCTTCGAACACATCGCTCACCGACCGCGACTCTACGAACCGCGCTCACGCGATTGACTTTGTCATCGCTGGCCCAGTCAGCTCAAACCTGATTCAGCTGTCGCGTCCAACCCGAACCGGCCCTACGGCACCAACGGGCCCACGGAGCTCGGCGTCGCTGGATCAGCCCGTCGTCCAGTCTCTTGTACGCACTAGCTTTCTTTATGGAAAGTTGTTGGTAGACTGACATCATGACAACGCCAACAGACCACGCCGACAGCCTCCGGATTGCAGAGAACATCACCAACCAGGCTCGACGGATCCACGGCCTCCCGCGCTGGTATGCCACACTCAGCACGCTCGTCTACCTTTTCGGGGTCGCGATCGTCACTGTCGGCGTCGTGGTGTGGTGGTTCGTCCCATTCGTCGGAGTGGTCGTCCTGACGCTCAACGCAGCATCATTCCCGCTCGTACTCGCTCGGTGGCGGGCGCATGGAGTCGTACCGAAAGACGGGCGACGGGCGACCGTGCGCTACTGGCTCGTGACACCCTTTGTCCTCCTATCGGCCCTGGCGCTCTGGGGGCTCGCCCTCACGGTCAGCCCTAATCCGGGTATCTGGGTATGGGCTGCGATCGTTATCCCCTTCACCTTCGAACTCATCAATCGCCTTTTCGTGTGGATGAAGCGATGAACGGCGCTACCGGTGCCCGCCTGCCGTCCGTGGACGAGGTCTTCAGCAGTCTTCCGCGCTTGAAAGTGGCCGCATTTCTGGCCGGATGTGATGAGGCCGAGTTCAAGGTGATTGCAGAGGCAACCGACACAAGCCTCTCTGCGCTCTCCAAAGCCGCAACACAGCTGGAGGAGGCGGCCTACGCCAAGGTCCGCAAGGGGCACATCGGGCGACGCTCACGGACCTGGCTCGCGCTGACGGACAAGGGACGCCAGGCGTTCGCCGCTCACCTCGATGCCCTCGAGTACCTGACGGCGTTGGCCCGAGACTCCGTGAACGCGTCAGAACAGGGCAACTAGGTCAGCAGTTCTCATCCCGAGTGTCGGGCGGGGTACGGCTTGGAATGAAGTCGGGTGACGTGAGTAACAACGCACGGCCAGCAGTCGTCAGTTTTCCGTCTGGTACGTGACCTAGAACTGCATTCTTGTGGAGAATTCGTCCCGGAGAAGTAAACATCCGTTCCGCACATACATCCGCAGGCTGATTCCAGTCGCTTCATTCTTCGACAGGCTCTGTATGGACGTCGTCACGCAACCTGCCAGCGCAGTCAACGACCATGGGGTGCGCTCTTGGGCTCGTCCCGGCATCTCTTAGGGTGCGGCCGCCGTCAAAGGAGCAGTCTCCCGAGTTTGCTCCGCCTCTGACTGTCGGCCCGCCCCGATGACGCTTCCGACCGATCCACCACGGCCGCTGCCATGCGTGCACGAGCGGCCTTGCCATGCTCAAAACCAAAATCCTTGGAGTCCACATGTCTACCTCACCGAACGCCGTCATCCGATTGGATGGCGTGTCGAAGCGATACGGCCAGAACGTCACCGCCTTGAGCGGGGTCACACTCGACGTGGGAGCCGGTGAGTTCACCGCGATCATGGGTACGAGCGGCTCCGGGAAATCGACGCTCATGCACGTCGCAGCGGGTCTCGACTCCGCGACGGAGGGAACGGTGATCCTCGACGGCGTCGACATCACGAGCCTCGGGGACAAGCAGCTCACGGAACTTCGGCGTCGGCGGGTGGGGTTTGTGTTTCAGTCCTTCAATCTGGTGCCGACACTCAACATTCTTGAGAACGTCGAGCTCCCAATCATCTTGGACGGGAGGAAGCCCAGCCGAGAAGAACGCGATCGCATCAGAACGCTCATCGATCGACTTGGGCTCGGTGCCCGGGTGAGTCATCGCCCCAGCCAGCTCTCTGGCGGCCAGCAGCAGCGCGTCGCCATCGCACGAGCGCTGGCAAGGAAACCGGCCGTGATTTTCGCGGACGAACCGACTGGCGCCCTCGATACCAGGTCTAGCAACGACGTTCTGGCGATCCTGCGGGAGACCACCCGCGATTTGGGGCACAGCGTGGTCATGGTCACGCACGACCCCGCCGCCGCGGCAATCGCTGACCGGATTGTGTTCCTCAGTGACGGGCAGGTGCGCGCCGACCGCGGGAATATCAGCTCGGACGAGATCAGCCGCGCCATGCTGGCCTTGGAGCCAGTCGCATGAATTCCTTTCGCGACTACACCTCATCTATTCTCGTCGCCGCCGTCGGGGCTCTCTTCGGTGCCATGATGCTGATCGCGTCCTCTGTCTTCACGGGCTACCTGGAAGCGATCGGGATGAGTGATATTCCGACCGTTAGCGCGATCCTCAACGTGATCGGCTACGTGTTCTTCGGGCTCGCGCTCTACGTCTCAGCCATCGTGACCGCTAATACTTGCTCGACCATCGTCGCCGGGCGTGCTCGGCAGATCGCCCTGCTACGCCTCATCGGAGCCTCCTCGCAGTCCCTGCGGCGCCAAATGGCGCGTATCGGGCTGCTCGTCGGGGGAGTGGGCGCCCTCATCGGAATGTCCCTCGCCCTCGGCCTCGGCTCCATCGCGGTGTCCATTCTCCGCAGCAATGGCACGCTGCCGCAGGGAACCTACTCAATCCTTTCCGTCACGCTGCTGGTCCCCGCAGCCGCGGTCATTTTGACAACTTGGGTTGCGTTCCACGTCGGGTCTCGGCCAATCCTGAATGTCAAACCACTCGAAGCGCTCTCCTCAAGCGTCGAGCAGCGCCAGGAGGACGCTCGAGACGGTCTCGCTCGAACCGTCATCGCGCTGCTGCTCCTGGTGGCTGGACTCGCGGTGCTCACGACGGGCGTCATGATCTCAGAGACGTCGACCTACGCCGTTCTCATCACCATGGCCGGGGGATTCATCGCGTTCACCGGAGTCACGATCGGCGCGGCCCTCTACGTGCCGCCGATTCTGGCGCTCCTCGGGCACGTCGGGGCACGCAACCCCGCGGTCTTGCTTTCTGGGCGCAACGCCCTCCGCGCACCGGGCCGCACCTCCAGGGCCACCATGGGGCTCGCAATCGGAGCAACGCTGCTGATGACGTTCACCGTCGGGCTCGCTACCTATACGGGGCCGGTGCAGTCCGGGTTCGTTTTCCCGCCGGGAGCCGAGGAACAAGCCGCGCAGATTCTAGGCACCGTCAGCACCGTCGCGACCAGCCTGTCCGCGTTCTCCGCCGTCATTGCAGCCATTGGGGTGGTCAACGCCCTGGCCCTTGGGGCCGTGCAACGGCACCGGGAGATCGGCCTCCTCCGTGCGATCGGCTTCACCGGAGCGCAAGTGCGACTCATGATCGTGGTGGAGGCTGCACAGATGGTGACCGCCGGTCTGCTGATTGGGGTTGTCTTCGGCACACTCTTTGGGTGGGCAGGGGTGGTCTCTCTCTTCGGCTCCCAGGTCGAGTCACCCATCTATCCCGTCGTCCCGCTGCCCCAACTCGGCCTTCTCGTCCTTGGCGCAGTCGTCCTGGCCGTGATCGCCTCCCTGGCACCGACAGCGCGAGCGACGAGAATCGCTCCAACCGAGGCACTCGCAGTGGCCTGATGCCGGGGCTCGCGCTCACCGGTGACCCAGTGTGCACTTCGCCGGAGGCGGAGGCAGACGAGTTCTCGTCGTCAATGGGCAAACGCCCTCGCGCAGGCGCAACGACGGCAAGAGAGCCAGCTGCGTCATGCCGCGGGGGCCCAGACTCAGCTCGCCGCGAGATGCAGACTGGCGGCGATCGGTCGCGGTCTCTCGAGCGAATCTCGGTCCACGGCTCGTACTCGGAGAGGTCTACCAAATCGGCCGCTCGGATGAGCTCTGCACTAGCACCACACGGACGGGCTCAACTGTGGACTTGACGGCGGCTTTGGAGACGATCCGAGCAGGAACAGAGAGAGAATCCTGGGCCTTTTGCGCCGTAGGTGCGGCAGGCAGGTGACGGTTCCTTGGCGTCGCCACTCAGGACGAGTCAGTCGCGGCTCAAGGCTCGAGAACGATCCGGGTGAGAGTCGGACCGTTCATCAGCGAGGTCTCGGCTTCGTGAGCGCTGGACCGAAGCCGGCGACGCCGCCCACGCAGCAACAACCACTCAGCTCAGACCACAGTCCAGGAGGACGCGAGATGAAGACACTCCCACCTAAGAGGACGAGTACCAAACGCGAGGAACAACGCGCGCGGCGACAGGCTCCCATCTTCACGATTGCCTGGATGCTCGCTCGCCCTGGGGCGGGCAGCAAGGCGACTGTGGTCCTGCCGGTTGTTGCCTCTGCGGTGACGACGGGCATCCTGCTGACACTCACCGGCGTTGTGCGCCATTTCTGGAACACCGACGACGAATACGCGCTCGTCTTTCGCGACTTTATCCCAATCATGGTTGGGCTCCTCACTATCCCGCTCGCCACGCTGGGTGGCGCTGCGGCGCGTCTTTCCGCCCGGCGTCGAGATAGTCGCCTCGCAACTCTGCGACTCCTCGGAGCCACGACACTGACGATTACGGCCATCACCGTGGTCGAAGCGACGACGCTCGCACTCATCGGCGTGACATTCGGCGTCATCCTCCACGTGATCACACTCCCGCTTCTCGGGTTGGTCCCGTTCCACGGCGCAACGTTCGGTGGGGAAGTGTTCTGGGCCGGGCCTTGGGGGATACTTGTTGTCCTGCTCGGGGTTGCCGCGCTCTCCGCAGGCAGTGCCCTGAACGGGCTGCGGCCGATCGTCATCTCGCCGCTTGGGGTTCGGACAAAGCAAACGGCGCCTCGAACATCGCGTTGGCGGCCGGTTCTCGGGAGCTTCATGGTCCTCGTCGCATTCTTCGCTGTTCTGGCTGGTAGTCACGGAGCCGGGGTCATATTCCTGGTCATCGCCTTCTCGGGTGCGACCGCAGTCCTCGGGGTGGTCGGTCCGTGGAGCATCTCCATCTTCGCGCGTGGACAACTCAGGAGGGCGCGTTCGGCAGCGCAGTTGCTCGCTGCGCGCACGATCCTAGAATCGCCCAGGACCGCGTGGCGTCTCGTCGGCGGAGTGGCGATGACCAGCTTCATCGCGGTCATCGGTGGATCCGGTATCGCGCTCGTTGGCACCTTCAGTGGCAGGGTTCTCGGACCGACCTTCGTCCCAGATTTTCGAACCGGCATCATCACGACTCTTGCGGCCTCGTTCATCATGGTGGCTTGCGCCGTCGGCGTCGCGCAGGCGGCCGCAATACTGGACCGACGGGATCTTTATGTGAGCCTGGACCGTCTGGGTACACCGATCAACATCATGGATCGTGCCCGCGTTCACGGTGTCGTGTCACCTCTTCTCTTCGTGACCATCGGCTCAACCCTCCTCGGGGTGATCATCGCGCTCCCGCTCATGGGGTTCTCTCTTTTGCTCGCTCCCGAGTCGCTGATCGCGATCGCTATTTGCCTGGTCGCCGGTGTTCTGCTCGTTCGTGCGGCACTCCTGGCCACCCGCCCCGTGCTTCAAGGTGTCCTCCGACGCCCCGAGCGAAGCCTGGGTTAGCCCTTCGGGGCGACCACATCGAATCCACATCCCTGCGCTGCTCCTTGCCGACGCACTACTGAACGGCCTCAATGACTTCTCACGACACCAGCATCGCCAGAGCACCAGCTGGAGAACCTTCACACGCCAGTCACCGCCCGAGACCATGCTCGGCTCGGAAGAAGCGGATCGTCGGCGTCGACGTCGCCCGAGGCATCGCCGTGGTCGGCATGATTGGTGCTCACATTGGGGTCACGGAGACCTTCGATTGGGCAAGAATCGAGACGTGGGCTGATGCCGTGCACGGCAATTCGTCGATCCTCTTCGCGCTCATCGCAGGAGTCTCAATCGCCCTGCTCACCGGGGGCGCGAGTCGACCGAGCACCAACCAGCTCGCCAAGTTCCGACTCCAACTCGTCGGCCGCGCGGCTGTCGTCTTCAGCATCGGCGTCGCCCTCGAGCTTTTGAACAGCGGCATCGCCGTGATCCTTGCCGTCTACGGCCTCTTGTTTGTCGCCGTCATACCGTTCCTTCGGCTGCAGACCCGTTCGCTCTTTGTGCTCGCTGGTGGGCTGGCAATTCTCGGCCCGCCACTGCTCGAAACGCTGCGCCTCGTGAGCCTCCAAGCCACCGGGCCAGGGCTCGACCTCGCATTGTTCGGTACCTATCCAATCACCGTCTGGCTCGCACTCATGCTGGCCGGACTCGCGATAGGCCGTTGCGACCTCTCTTCGCTGAGAACCGCTGGCACGATACTCATCGGTGGCATCACTTTGGCATCGGGAGCTTTCGGCCTTGCCAGCGCAATCAGTCTCCAGAATGGAGACTCGTCCTCATACGCGCCGAGAAGTGAGACCTCAACTGCCGAGAGTGGTGGCACAGGAGCTTCGGTCCCGATCACTGATCTCGCCAATCAGGCACTCACCTGCAACGTCTACCCGGACAAGATCTCGATCTGCTTCCCCGAAGGCACTCCGAACCCAATGGAATTCGGCGCGAATACCAACCCGGGTGCTCCCTATCTCGACCAACTCCTCAGCCAGGACATTCCGGGTCAGGCACTCGCCGCCATGGGTAAAGCTGGTCCACACTCGGGCGGGACACTCGAGATTCTGGGCTCAGGCGGGCTGGCGATGGCCGTCCTCGGCGCCTGCCTCGTCCTGGGTCGCTTCGCAAGGCCCATTCTGCTTCCCGTCGCTGCTCTCGGGAGTATGCCGCTCACCGTCTACGCGCTGCACGTGATCGCAATCGTCCTCGCCTCCGGACTCGACACGGATTTGCTGGAGGGGAACAGATTCTGGCTGATCCTGACGCTTGTGTTGATGGTCGGTGCTGCCATTTGGTCCTCGGCCTTCGGGACGGGACCCCTCGAACGCCTCACGAAAGTAGCCGCCGACGCCATGGCGCTGACCCCACGCCCAGGGGTGAGGACTCACCGTCTTGGCGGTCCGGGAAACTCAGTCCTGCGGACTGCACTCGCGCAACCGGGCGTTCGCGGCTTGGGCGCAGGCAGTGGCGAATGACTGGTCTACTGCTTGCGTAGTCAGCGGCAGCAGGTAGCGAATGGCTGCAGGATTCCAATCTCCTGTAAGTGGCCCGCGAGCACGCAAGCCGGATGCTCGCCGTTCTTCACCACGAGCCGAGAATTCTGCTGGCTGAGATCAGCGGCAGCAAGTCGTTCAGCGGGTGCCCGGAGCGACCGATGCTGTACCGGCGCCGTCGACATGAATGGTCAGAGAGCGCCGTTCAGCGGAAGAGATCGGATTCCAGAACGTGGACCGCAAGCAACACAGCGGTCCGGCAGAACACGAAACAGGTACGTGGATTTCAGCGCCGCGAGGATGTTGCCTGTCAGAGGCAAATGATCTGTGGAGGCGTGATGGAAATGTCGTCGCCGGCCGGGGCCGTAGCTGTGGTGGCGGTCATGGTGAAGACGTAGGCCACTGTGATTGTTCCTGTGGCGGTCGCTGTGTAGGTCGGGCCTGCGGTGCCACGGTTGGTGTGCGTGTAGCCCGGGTTGTTCGGAATGGTGGTGAAGCCCGTAAAGGGGCGCGTGGATCCGCGAAAGAGCGTGCTCGGCGTCGGTCCGACATCGAGACGCACGGTCGACCTCGTGGAGGTCGCTTGGGTCAGGTTCCCGTAGTTCGAGCCAAAGGAGATCTGGAATCGGTACGTCTGGCCGGCTCTGACATTCAGTGTTGTGGAGACTCGGATTGTCACGTCACCCGTGGCGGCGGCTGCTTCGTGCGTGACCCAGAACTCTGCTCCGTTGGGGCCCGTCCGCACGGTCGCCGTGCCGTTGTTATTCGTGCGGAGTGTTCCGCTCGCTGGAGTCCGCCACACCCAGGCGCTGGCTGGTGCCAGCGTCGGGCACAGTGGGGAGGCGACGCTGGCTGGAGCTGCTATGGCAGCCCCGAGTACCGGCACCGCCCACACAGCGCCCGCCAATATGTCTCGACGAGCCGGGGAATGCACCGACTGGTCGTTTCCGTTGAGGAGTTGGGCGTTCGCCACGTGGGGCCTCGTTTCATAAAACGTGAGCGGCGGCTCGAGGCCGCCCAAGTGAAGAGGCTGGGCCGCTGCCACGGACGGCAGCAACGGCCCAGCCAGCCCGTGGGCGAAGGACCCCCAGGTTCCCCGCCCACGGGGTAGATCCGGCTCGTACCCGTGAAATCCCCGTCAGGGAACGAGCCGGACAACCATGGGCAACACGACCGTGCACCACAAGTGCGTGCTGCCCATGTCTCGTATCCCGGTTCCGCTCTCGCGAGCGGACCGCGATTGTCCGCGGTGGAGTAACGGCCCCTAGTGAGCGACGGTCACCGTGACAGCCACGGGAGCGCCCAGGAGCCGGGTTGCTCGCCGATTGCTAGGAGCAGGTGATGATCGGTCGGGTGATGCCGATGTCATCCGTGCGTGCAGCCGTCGTTGTATTCGTCGCTGTCATCACGAACACGTATGCCACAGTGATCGAACCGGTTGTTGTTGCTGTGTAGGCCGGGTTGGAACTGCCGTAGTTCGTGTACGTCGTGCTTGGGTTGTTCGGGATCGTCGTGTTGCCGGCGAGCGCACGGCTTGATCCGTTGAATAGCGTGGTCGGGGCAGGACCGACGTCCAGACGTACGGCAGCTCGCGTGGAGGTGGCCTGCTGCAGGTTTCCGTAGTTCGACCCGTAGCTGAAGTTGAAGTTGTACGTCCGGCCCGCGACGACGTTCATGGTGGTCGAAAAACGAATGACGAGGTTGCCCGTGTCCGGGGCGGCCTCGGCGGTGACGAAGAGCTCCTCACCACGCGAACCATTGCGAGTGCCTGCGGAGCCGAGTCCAGGGGTTCCAGAGACTGGGAACTGGCGGGTCCAGGTGCTGAGCGCGGGCAGTGTGGGGCATACAGTCGTGGATGCCGCGGCGAGGGGCGCTGCCGCGGCCATGGCGACCACGGGGATGGACCAGGCAGCGCCGGCCACGATGGTGCGACGCGATGGCGACGCGTCGGCTGTTTCAGCGGGGTTCAAAGGGGAGGCGTTCATGCGTGTCTCAATCTGTTGGCGTGCACTGACCGAGCCGGTGTGCTCGGACCGGATCAGCGCTCGGATGCGCTACTCCGTTGCGGCCCATGGCCACGATCGAGAGCTTCACATGGAGTTGAGGTGGTGGAGGGGTGGTCACTGCCTCCTGTCCGGAATTCGTACACTTTCGGACGAATTTCTGCACATTGCCATGTGATCTGTTCAAACGAACCTGACCTCCTCGCGAGGTTCCAGGGTTCCAGCTGCACAGATGTCACGAGCGAGAGAGGGGGTGTGCGCTCCTCCTGCTGAGGGACCGATCCTCGGCGTTGAGGACGGTCACTTAGGGGGGGGCAATTCTCAGGATTGACTCGTCGCCACGGCCTGCCATCCATGGATAGAAGGTGATTCTGCGGAAAATGGTGTGGACGTGAGCTCGTTTCTGACGATTGAGTTTCTTTCTTGGCGCGTGTTCGAGCTTGGGTCTAGTTTTGCTGAGGGCCTCCGGGCGGGAAAGTGTCGGGGGACATGGAACCGCGCGATGAGACCCGCGGGGCCGTGGCGGTGGCCACCTATCGCGCCACGGCCCCCCTCGCAAAGGCGAGGGCGCTCTGCGCTTCGTTCCAGTCGGCCCCCCTCGGGCGACGGGGGTATAGCGTCGAGAGTCCGCCAGATCGCATGGATGCTTCCCCTCGGGCGTGATCTTACGGTCCTGACCGTTCTCGCGCCGCGCTCCGTTGAGCGCACATCGCCGCTACCAAGGTGGCCCAGAACGTGCCTGCCGATCCGCGCGCTTCAGGCTTGGAGGTTCCGCTGGAGTGCTACGCGGGCTTGCCGGACGGTCGCGAAGCCAGACGCTTCCGCGTGGTGCGCGAACTGACGCGATGTGAGGTGTCGGCTGCCCATCCTGGACTGAAGGGTCTGCACCCGTTGCCGTTCAAGTTCACGGCGGGCGGTCGTGCCCATGAGTGTGAAGGCACGGCGCACTGTTCGGTCATGAACGCCCACCTCACGGGGGATGTGCCCGGAGGTAAACCCTGGGTCGTCCTTGTTGAGCTCGATGACGGCCATCGCGTCGCGGTAGACCCATTTCGGGCCCCGCCGGGACGCTGTGCTTGGGGCCAGGTTGTCGAAGATCGCGGAAAGCAAGTACTCGCTCGCTCGTCCCGCGTGCATCGAAGCGCTCAATCGTGGGTCCGCCCCGATGAGTCCATTCGTGAGGGCGGCAGCAGGACCCCAGATTCTCTGGCCCACTGGGATGAGCTCTCCGACTCGTTCACGCACCTTGGGGACCCGAAGTACCGTGCTGTCGAAGCGCCAGAGGTATCGCGCCGTCGAGTTTGCGAGTGTAATATCGGTTGGCAGCTCACCGTCAAGGAAGACAATGTGGTTTTCAGCGTAGGGCACGACGCGGTCGTCGTGAGCTACGACGCCATCTCCCTCTATGGTCAGCAACACGTACATGCTCTCTGGAGTCGGAAGTGACTCGTAAGTGCCGTCCGGTGACCATGCGCGGCCGACCTGGTAGTCGCTGCTGCCCACCCCTTCAATGCGGAGCGAGTCCACAGGTGACGTGGCTACCCAACCGAAGGCTCGCAACCGCTCATGCAGCTCATTTGGCTCGGGGGAGGCCCTCATAACGATAAATCGTACCCAGGACGGGAGGTGCTTTGCTGAGTAGTGCACTTGAGGTCGATTGCGCCTTGGGGGATCCAATCCGCGCTGACCTGAAAGGCTTTTCCGCCTCCTCCGTGCAGAAGGTGGCTTCTGACTCGAGGGGCGAAATCGGGAGGGCTGGCAGGAGATGGATGCAGCATGTCGGTGGGTTATTGGTCGAGGGGGAGTTTTGTTCGATGGCGAGAGTGGGCGTCGCGGAACTGTCGAGGGGAGCTGAAACCGGCGAGTTCGAAAATTTGGTTGCGCGTCAAGGCTTGAGCTGAGAGACGCTCGACCTCGCTCAGCCGTCGGCGCTCGAGCTCACGACGCGGCGTTGTGCCAAGAGCCGCGAATACCGCGTGCACGGCTCGTTCGCTCACCGAGAGGCTGCGGGCGAGACGAGCGATGCTGAACCCAGCATCGCGGAAGTGAGCCTCGATCACGAGTTGGGCGTTCATAAAGAGACCATCGCGGTGCATGGTGTCGGCGTCACTGGTTCGGGTCCCAGACTCGTCTAGGGCGCCTGCGATCAGATGCTCAAGTGCGATGCCCAAGTGAGCTTGTGCGGTGGGCACCTCAGGCGGCGCCGTGTTGAGGATCGTGTTCGTCATTGAGATCAGTGCGCGCATGGAAGCGTTGGCCACGGGGATGGGCTCGTGGAACCGAAATCTCGACTTTGCTGGTTGGAGGAACGCAGGCGTCACGTGCCACACGAAACGCGCCGTCTCCCCAGTCGTTTGGGCTGTGGTTGGGGCCTCTCCGTGAAGGAGAATGAGCGTCCCGGCTTCTGCTGTTCGCGCCTCCCCGTCAACTGTGAAGGTGAACCCACCTTCGACGGTGTGCACGAGATAGATGCGCTGGGGCGCACGTGTGAGAGCGTAGTTGGCTGAGGTGGACCACGCTCGTCCCATCCCGTAACGAAGGTGCTGTGTGACCTCCGCAACGAGCGAAGGATCGACATTTCCAACCGGGGCCCACCCGAAATCGTCGCAGTGCTCGCCGGCCTGTGGTCCCATGGTCATGGACGGTGCACCCTTCGCGTCTCTCAAGGCTGAAACACCGAACATCCCCGGCGCGAGGCCATCTTGAGTTGCCCCAACCTGCTCGCCGTGCCACTGTCACGTTCTCGTCCGTTTTTCGACGAGTTTCTGCACAATCGAGTGGTTTCCTCAGAGGCGAGACCGGCAAGCCCAGGAACCAGACCCGTGTCAGACGCACAGTGACGCCCGGTCCGCGCAGCAGGGTCGCTTGGTCTCGTGGCGGTCGACTGCCTGGCACCCTAAGGCTGCTCCGGACCTTCTCGGGGTTCAGACTCCGGTCGCTGGATCGAGGTCTAGCCATCCTCCTAGCCGGAAGATGATGCCTCGGACTATGGCAGCGGCGGCGGTGATGTCTGTGGGTAGCAAAGAGAGCGGCTGCCCCGAGAAAGCTGCTTCAGTGCGTGCCGGTCTCTTCGACCTGGGACCGTGTGGAGACGGTTCCCTGTCGCAGGGCGTACTTGTACCGCCGAATGTTCGGGAACCCAGCCAACTCGACAACCTCCTCAGATGTTAGGACCTGCGCCGATAACCGTTCCACCTCCTGCAACCGACGACGCTCGATTTCCCTTCGTGGGGTCGTCCCGAGGTCTGCGAACGCGACATGGACTCCGCGAGCGCTGACCCCGAGATCCTTGATGAGCCGGTCGACAGTGAAGTCCGGATCTCGAAAATTGGCATCGATCACGAGCTGCGCGGCCCCGAACAGACCATCTCGGTGCGCCGCGTTGTCGATCCGGTGAGCATCGGTCTCGCTGAGCACGCTGGCGACCAAATGCTCGATCGCTAGCCCGAGATGCGAGTGTGTCATCGAGTTGCCGGAGAGCGGGGCGTTCAGCATCGCGTTCGTCATGGACGTGAGTGACCTCATGGGTGCGTTGTTCGAAACCAGAGGCTCGTGGAAGGCGAATCGGGCCCTCTGAGGTGAGAGGAAGGTGGGTTTGAGATGCCAGACGAACCTCGCCGTATCAGCCGTCGTCCGCGACTGCGTCGGGACAGCGCCATCGAATAAGATGAGGTGACCCGGCTCCGTTGCGGCCGTGACTCCACCGATGGTGAAATCGAAACCTCCCTCGACGATGTACACGAGGTAGATGCGCCCCGGTGCTGGAGTGAGTTCGTAGCTGGAGCGCGAAGACCATGCTCGCCCCGCACCGTAGCGGTCATCCTGCACCGCCTCGGCGACCAACGACCGATCCACGTCCTCCGTGGCCGCCCAGCCGAATTTACGACACCTCTCTGCAGCCTGATCTTCCATAGACATCTGGGACCTCACCTCTCGCGTTGCGCCGTTTGAGACGGATGGAGCGTCTCGCGAGAAGCAATCCTGAGCTAGGCAACGTGATGCCGGAGGTCGCGCAAACTTCTGGTCAGAAGATTGACCAGTTTCAGCAAACTGTCTTTGGAAACCTGCGCACTGGCCATTCACTACGGCAGATTGAGCCCGCCCGTATTTCGCGGATCTTCATTCGGACTCGAGCGTGGCAAGTCGACGCGGTGGCTCTGAATGGTCCCGGAGACATCTCTACGAAACGAGACGCACATGAATCAGCTCAACACCGACAATCCCCCATCGCGCACAGGCGAGGAAGGCCTCTCACGCCGAACCATCGTTGCCGGCGCCGCCTGGACAATCCCGGTTGTCGCCATGGGTGTGGCCGCTCCCTTGGCCGCGGCTTCCGGAACGCCATGCGGACCTGGGCAGGTCGACTTCAGCAATAACTACGCACGGCAAAGCCGATACAGCGCATCCGGATCGACCGTCGTGGGCAGCGGAACCGTCAACTACACCCTCACAGGCACGGACGGCACGCAAAACGTGGTCACGACGCAGAACTTCACCGTCGCGCCGACGTCCGTCGGTTCGATGCTCACTCTGTCGGGCTCGAACACCGGGACCGGTTCCAGTAATCCACTCGTCCCGAACAACGCCTACGTCACGACCTACCGCATGAGTTTCGACCGCCCCGTCACGAACATCCGGTTCACGGTGTGGGATGTCGATGGGGCTTCGGTTTCCACGACCGGCGCCCCAGCCCAAGTCGAACACGTCCGCGTCGAGACTCCTGGGACCACCGCGACGCCAGGAAGCGGCCTCGTGAGTAGCGGTTCAGGCTACTACCGGTCTGGGGACACGCCACTAACCAACCGGGCGACAACGAGCCGCGCTTACGCCATCGACTACGTCATCACCGGACCAGTCAGTTCGTTCCTCATTCAAATGTCTCGCCCAACTTCAACGGGCGGGTACGACACAGACGGCCCAACGGGACTCGGCCTCACCGGCCCAAGCTTCACTGTCCCTTGCTAGTCCCAGCACACGCGGGCCGCCACTAGGCGTTCGGCTGACCCACGACGGGGGTCGTGAAGCAGCCGAGCCCAACCGTCGACTGGTGTTCTGGGGATCACCCGTCGACGGCCTGGCTGGGGCGCTTCTCCCCGTCCGGAGAAGCGACCCAGCCCCTTTGCGCTGTCACGGTATTCCGGAGCACTTCACCCCGGTCCGGGGGAGCCGGCGTGATGCGCAGCTCGGTCAACTCTGCTGTGGTCAAAGCGGAGAAAGCAGCCACCCAGTCTCGACAGACACTTAGACGACACGATCGGAAAGACCGCTTGCACGAGATGAACACGGGAACGGGCAGCCACTCACCTGGTCCAGAGCCGGTGATCAACACTGCCCGGCGGAAGCTGCTTGTGGGTGGAGTGTGGTCTGTGCCTATCGTGGCCTTCGCGGCCAGTTCGCCACTCGCCGCAGCGTCTCCTTGCGGTAGGGGTGGCATCGACTGGGCCACCAGTTTTACCCGGATCGACCGGTACAACGCCTCTGGGTCCACTCCCACAGCGAGCGGACGCATGGTCAACTTTGCGGTTCGTGCGTTCGATGGAACTCAGAACCGAATCACGGTAGGGAACTTCACCACTTTCGCTGCTGTAGGCGGAACACAGCTCAATCTAGGCGCAGCGAACACTGGCACAGGCTCAAGCAACACCAGCGTTCCGGACGCGGCACACACCACGACCTACAGGGTGAGCTTCGCGGAGCCGGTCAGCGATGTCCGTTTCACGATCTGGGACATCGACGGCCCGGGGTCCGCTGTTGAGCATGTCCGAATTCCTACCGTTGGCGCCGTGCTCACCTCGGGAACCGGTATCACTCCCTCGACACTCGGCTGGTACCGCATGCGACCCCCCACAGCCAACGTGAACACCGAAGACAGCCGATACACGCTTGGCGTGAGCTTCACTGGGCCGATCACAACATTCGACATCAACCTTTCCCGGCCGACGCCGAACGGTGGAGCGACGCTTGACGGCCAACCGGGACTCGCGCTGAGTGGCATCACCTTCCACGCGCCTTGCTGAAAGCGGCGCGCTTTCAACCCGGCCGTTCCTCGTGGTAACCCACTGGCGGAGTGCGAGGCCTCAGATCCCTTGGAAGACACCGGCATGAGGACAGCCACGTCCACGTGCTCGCGCGACCACACCTGCTCGAGGCTCCTATGGGGTTAATATGCACGTGCACGCATCGAGTCAGGCGCTCTCCGGGAAGTCCGAACAGGGGGTGCCCGCCTGCTGCACTTGCTCTCGCGAATGTTCAGCCCGACTCGGATCCAGGCAACGCGTGTTGCACAGGCAGTGTTGTTCTGTGATCGGACGTCACGCGGCGAACACGCAAACACACCTCCCCGCGCGACTCCTCAGCAGTTTTCGGACGAAATGTAGACGAGTTCCGGACATTTTTGCCCGATCCATCGAATCGGCGAGCGCGACCTGGCAGGCTCGCAACGCGGAAATCACAGCCCGACGGCACCACTCATCGCGCGTGGAACAAACGCGAGTTGAGCGGCTTGTGCGAATCTACAGAATGCGAGCACCCCTATGAACGCCCTCTCCAAACAGACCCGGAGAGAATCCGATTGTCGTTCGGCGCTGTCGGCCGTGTCGCCGGTGGTCCCCATCATGCCGACGCCGTAGCCTCGCCAACCGCACCTGCTGCCTTCCCTGCGGACGAGCGACGTTTAGTCAGGTAGTCGTCCGTCGCAGGACTTCGATCTTCAGCTGAGGCCCACGAGTCCTTGGCTGTTCTCACGTACCCGCAACCTCACCCCCCTCAGCAGTGCGGGGTTGCGGGTACCCACTTGGTGGGCCGTCGGTGAAGACCGCAGCCCCACCGCAAGATCTCACGATCCCCGCTGGGGAAGCGGTTCGTGAGACGCCGCCCGAGACGCCGCAACGTGTCCGGGTTGTGGCCAGTCCGCTCCTCGGGAAACTCAGGAATGAACTGGCGCACTGAGCACCGACCGATCTCTGGGGAGTGTCGGTCGATGCAAAGGCTGGCCCAGTCCTGCCCGTTCGCTGGGCTGGGCCAGCACCTCGACACACCCATGCTTCGCATCAACAGCGCGGCAAGGAGATCCAGGAAACATCGGCGACAGAGACTGAACATGCGGAGTCGGGGGACTCCCAATGTTCACGATGGCCCGCTGGAAAACCAGCGGGCCATCAACCTTCCTCTCTCCTCGGCCCAACGAGACACAACCTGAACCCGAAAGACAACGGCTCTAACACCCCGACGAAGGACAGCTGGATGAACGACAAAGACGTCGCGTTCTCGGAAGGTCTTGAGCCTATTCCTGCGCCGGCCTGCAGAGCCGGGCACGCCATGCTCGACGCGCTCGTCTGCTTCGATGCCACCGTCAGCGCCGAAGAGAACTCGCGAGCGTTCGCGCTTGTCATCGCGCACCTTGACATTCCCGACAGCGCTGGCGAGCGTGTAGACGTCACCGACGCAATTGGAGTCTCAGTGCTCCTGCAATCACGCTTGGTTGCGGCGGTCGCCGAGTTACGCGGGAGCGACCTCAGCGACATCGTCCGTGACCTCCGCACATCACTCAACCTCTGGGGCGGCCCAGAGCTCCACTACTAGACAGCCGGGACAGAAGGAACAGGACGCCCGTGCAGCACGCACCAAGAGCTCCACGCTGGGGAAGGTTCGCTCGTCAAGACGTTCGGGCGGCCTACTGCATGGCGATGGCGGACTATGCCCGCGACGTTGGCGCCATCGTGGTGCGAATCGTGACCACACCGCATCTCTTTCCCAGGGGCGCGTGGTGCGTTGTTCTCGATGTCGATGGAAAATTCCAGCGAGCCTGGTTTCACGGCCGGTCACGGGCAGCGCCGCGGCTCAACGGTGCGTACCTCGTGCACGCTGCAGTGGGGCCTGGCCCATTCGAAAAGAGAAAGACCGCCCTCTGGGTTGGGACCGCCTCCTCCACCGGGATCGTGTGCAGGCTCCCAACCTGGGCGTGGACCTCGATCGCCGTCAGTGCGCCCGAAGGTAACGAGCATTCCTAAGAGAGGCCGTCATGACGTCTTCAATGGAGTCTGTTGTTTCGGCGGCTACCGAGCTGTACTACTCAAACAGGTTGCTTGGTCTGCTAATGGGTGTGCTCTTCCCGACGCTGGTGTGGAGCCGGTGATGGTTGTAGGCGTGGAGTCAGGCAGGGAGCGCTGAGCGGCATGGGGTCTCGTTCGGTAGTGGCGGGCGTGAGCGCTGCCCCCCGTGTAGGGGACGGTGGAGGCGTTCGATCTTGCCGTTCGTCTGCGGCGGGCAGGGGCGCGTCATTTTTGACCTGATCTCGAGGTCCCGGCAGACGTCTCGCCAGGCGTGAGATCTACAGGCGGACCCATTGTCGGAGAGGACCGCTTATAGATCACGCTTCGGTCGCGAAACCCTGACGTAGACCGGCGCAGCACTCCGATCCCGGTGACGGCTGTCTCGTCTTCGTGGATCTCGGCGTCCGCAATGCGGGTGTGATCCTTGATGGTGGTGTGCACGAACGCGGTCCCGATGTTCGGTTGATGATTCGTGTTGCGGGGTTGCCGAGAGTCGCGGTGCGGCTCCGGGCGCAGTGTGGTCTGCCGAGAGCTCCTCAGCCCACTTCCTCGACTAATGCGAGTCGCGACAAACCAGCCAACGCCCCTGAGTAGCACAGCTGCGCCTCCCGAGCACCTTGCTAGATGGAACTCGCAGCCGACACGCTCCTCGACTGTCGACTCGAGACGGGCCCAGAGGTTTCGAGCGATCAGGTCGGCCTCGCATGTCCGAGCGTCACAGCTCCGTTCTAGTTCTGAGACGGTTGTGTGACGGGAGGCTCGGTGGCGCTGGTCGGCTGGTGAAGTAATTGTTATGACAAAGAACATCTTCCGCAGCACGACCCACAGCGGCAGGGCCCGCGGGGTCCTGCTTGGTATCGCAGTCCTCTCGGTCGCCGTCCTCTCCGGTTGCACCGCCACCAGTGCCCCCGAGGCGTCCCCTGACGCATCGGACCATTCCGTCCTTTGGCTCGGTGACTCGACCGCCGTCGCCGAAGCTCCCGCACTCAAGGCCGCCTTCGAAGCAGCCGGCGTGGGCTTCGAGAGTGGTGCTGCCGACGGGGGCGGCGCGGTCGTCGATCCCGGGCCCCCGATGAGCGAACTCGTGCAGAGCATATGGCCGGACCTGCAGAAGAGCATCGCGGAGTCCGGAGCCGACACCGTGATGTGGCAGGTCACCATGTACGACTGGGGCACACCCGAACAACAGGTCCAGGGCTTGCAGAAGTTGGCCAACGAGGTTGAGAAGGCCGGTGCTGACCTCGTCATAATCTCGGCACCTCCCATCGGAGACGAGATGTACCTGGAGAACAGCGCGTCGACTGCCACACTTGGTGCCTCCGCCCAGTCAGTGGCCAGTGCGAGCGACGGACAGGTCGTCTACCTGGACGCAGCCGAGCTGTGGGGCACCGACCCCTCCGACGCCAAGGCTCTCCGCTCGAGCGATTTGACCCACAATTGCCAGCAAGGTGCGCTCGCATTCGCCAACTGGCTGACGACCAAGTACGAAGCGCTACCCGGCGGCGTCCCCGCGGCCCCCGTCGAGTCCTGGGGAACTGGCTCATGGACCGGTGACCCCGTCTTCGCCGACTGGGACTGCCCGGCGGCAGGAGCGTGACCTCACTCGGCCCAATCCCTCTGACGCCAGGACAAACCTTGACGAGCGAACGCAGCCTGGTCAGCCCGAGAACATTGGCGCCGCGCCTCGGCCAGCTGGACGGCCTCCGCGGCGTTGCTGTACTCGCTGTGCTCCTGTTTCACACCTCGCTCTTCCCAGGCGGATTCCTCGGAGTGGACCTGTTCTTCACGCTGTCGGGCTTCGTCATCACCGCGGGGCTCCTGCGCGAGGCCCGCGCCACTCGGCGAATCGACGTGCTGGCATTCCTCGCTCGGCGATGCCGGCGCCTGCTGCCCTCGTTGCTCGCGCTCGTAGGGGTGGTGTCGATCGTCGTGGCGATGTTGGCCACTCCGGCTGTCCGACACCACGCGATCGAGGATCTCCCGTGGGCGCTCGTCCAACTCCTGAATTGGCACTTCATCGAGACGGGGATCAGCTATGGGCACATCACGGACGTGCATGTCTTCGCGCATCTGTGGAGCATCGCGGTTGAATGGCAGTTCTATCTGGTTTGGCCGATCCTCCTCGGGCTCCTGACTCGCCTGTCGTGCGGGCATCGACTCCTCATTGCCCTGATCGTTGCGGCGACGATCGTTTCCGCGGTCTTGATGGCGGTGTACGCCGTCACCGACACGACGCGGGCTTACGAAGGCACGGACGCTCGCGCGTCGTCTCTCCTGCTCGGCGCTCTCGCAGCCACGGATCCCGTGCGTCGTCTCACCGAGTCGTTGCATCGCGGCTGGGCCTCAGCGGTCGGCACGTTACTCGGGATCGCACTGCTCGTGCTCTGGTTGGTCGCCGATGGCACGGACGCGCTTTGGCTGTACCGCGGCGGATTCCTCGCGCACTCGATTGTGGCCTCCGCGCTGATCGCAATCCTCGCCGCTCATCCTCGCATCGGCGCCTCACGCGCAATCGGGAGCGCCATGCCTCGCTGGCTAGGCAAAGTGTCCTACAGTGTGTACTTATGGCACTGGCCCCTGGTCGTCCTTCTGCCGGCGATGCCGGGGGAGAGTGGAGTCTGGTTGCGCGCCAGTGTCGTGATCGCGGGATCGATACTGATGGGATGGCTGTCAACTCGGTTCATCGAACGTCCGGTTCAATCAGGGGCACGATGGGCTCGAGGCCGCTCGGGCGCGATCGCACTCGTCGGCGCGGGAGTGATGATCGTGCTGATCTGGTTGGCGCTCCCACGCCCCGACCTCGGGGCAGGCACCGTCGATCTTCAATCACTGTGAGAGCGCTCCGCAGCCCCGTTGGGGTCCTGGTTCTTTCCACACTGATCGTTGTTATCGCTTCAGCATGTGCGGGGGAGCAGATCTCTCCGGCAGGAGCGCCTGCTACCGGCTTCCCCGGATCAGAAGAGACAGTCCCGACGATCCCGGTCGTGCTCACTACAGCGGGCGGTCCCTGGGTAGTTTGGCGCGCCCCGACGAGCGACGACCTCCTCCAAGCCTCAGCGGAGGCGCTTCTCGAGGGAGCCACCGACGAAGAGCGAGCACGAGGCATCACGTCGGCGCTACCTCCCGCTTATTCCCCGCTCCTGTTCACCGGTTCGGAGGGGCGCGTTGACGTGGTTCTGCCGCTCGATCTAGAACAAACCGATCCGGCGGTCACACAGCAGATCGCTTGCACGGCAGCGGCTTCCCCGGCAGTTCCGGGTGGACGTCCCGCGGATGAGGTCATCGTCGCTTTTATAGAACCTTCCGCGCCCCTGGCCGAGCCGCTGGAGGTTGTCTGCGACGATGCTTTCGCGGTGGTGATTGCGTCTTCGGGTTCGCGCTGATGTCTCTTCGCTACCTTTTCGTGAACAGGAGCTCACTATGAGTCGTGTGCTGCTCGTCGAAGACGACCCCGCGGTCCGCCGCGGGGTCACGATTGGACTTGGTCGTCTCGGCCACGATGTTGAGGCCGTCGGTGACGGTTGGGACGCGCTCGAATCAATCACCGCGGCACCGCCCGACATTGTGGTGCTCGACTTGATGCTCCCCGGCCTGAACGGTCTGGAGGTTTGCCGACGCATTCGTGTGACGAGCACTCTGCCGGTGGTGATCCTCTCAGCACGTGATCTCGACCTCGACATCGTGCTCGGCTTCCAAGCTGGCGCCGACGACTACTGCGTTAAGCCCGCCTCGGCCGAGGTAATCGACGCGCGGATCCGCGCGGTATTACGCCGTGCCATGCCCGCTCCCGGGACCCTGCATGAAATTGAGACGCATGGCGACCTCGAGATCGAGCGCACGTCGCTTCGGGTGCGGCGAGATGGACAAGAGCTGTCTCTCACGCCGTCCGAGCTGCGACTGCTGCTTTTCCTCTCGGCCGGACCGGAGCGCACCTTCAGCAGACAAGAGCTGCTCGAGCAGGTGTGGGAACAGAGCTACTACGGTGAGGTGCGCCTCGTGGACGCGTGCGTGACGCGTCTGCGAGCCAAAATCGAGGCAGATCCGCGGACTCCACGACATCTGCACACGGTCCGCGGATTCGGCTACCGGTTCTCCTCGTGAGACCCCGACTGCTCTCGTCCCTCCGTTCACGACTCGTGTTAGCTTTCGTGCTCGTCTCGCTGGCGTCTGCCGCTACCGCCGCAGGAACAACCATCGCCGGCTCGCGCGACGCAGTCCTGCAGCAGGCCGAGGAGTCAGCCGTGTCGGCGCTGCGAACAGAGACGGAGGCCCTAGTCCCCGATCTGCGGGTCGCACCGGACGAGCGTGAACTCAGACTGCTGATCGACCGACTGGAACAGGCACCGAGCATCAACGCTCCAGTGTCCGCTTCCTTCGGCGACCTGCGCCTCAACACTGAACGCGTGCCCGCTGAGCTGATACAGGAGGCGAACGCCGCCGCAACAGCACTCGCGCAACTTGTGCGCGTTGACGGACAGCCCTACCTTGCGGTCGCCCTACCGGTCCTCGCCGAAGGTACCCCCTCCGGGCTCATCATCTACTCCATGACGCCGATCGCCGAAGAAGAGGCGGTGATCGGCGGCATCGCCAGAGGAACGGCCGCCGGAGCCGTTCCGACCGTACTCGCGGCGGTCGCGGTCGCCTTACTCATCGCCGGCGGATTGGTCCGCCCCATCGAGCGCTTGCGTACCGGGGTCGAACAGATTGCCACGGGCGAGCTGGGCGCGCAGGTGATCGCCGCAGAACACGGAGAAGTGGGTGACCTGGCCAAAGCCTTCAACGGCATGTCGCGCGACCTCCGTGCCGAGCACGACCAGCTGCGGCTGCTCGAGGAACGCTCACGTCGCTTCACTGCGGATGTTTCACACGAACTCCGTACCCCGCTCGCCGCGATGACCGCGGTCGTCGGTGTACTGGAGGCTGAGGCCCCCAATCTTCAGGGCGACACTGCGGATGCAGCACTGCTTGTCGCTCAAGAAACAAACAATCTCGCGCGGTTGGTTGAGGACCTCATCGAGGTATCACGCTTCGATGCCGGTACCGCCGAGCTGCGACTCGACGAGATTGACCTCGCTGCGCTCGTCGGCCGGACCCTCGCTCTGCGGCACTGGACCGGGCGCGTGGCCGTGGATGTGCCCGAAGGACTCCGCGTGGTCGTGGATCCGCGCCGGCTCGACGTGGTGCTTGCGAATCTTGTGGGCAACGCGGTTCGTCATGCGCCGGGAGCCGCCATCAGTGTCACCGGCCGTGTCGACGGGAGCCGGCTGCGGCTGACAGTTGCGGACGACGGGCCGGGAATTCCAACTGATACGCGCGCCCGAATCTTCGACCGTTTCGTCAAGGGAGATCCTGCTCGCGGCCGCAGCGAAGGGAGCGGCTTAGGGCTCTCCATCGCCAGCGCGAGCGTGGCTCTCCACGGGGGCACTCTCGCTATCGCGGACGGCCCAGGTGCCGTTTTCACAATCGAACTTCCACTCCGACCGCGGTGACGTAGCCCGGCGCCCGACGAGTCTCATCCCTCCGCCAGCAGGCCCTCTTCATGAGCGAGAGAATCCCGAGAGGAGGTGACGGTGGTAGGTCAGGGAGCTCGCGGTCGAGCAACGAGCACGCGTTTGCTGCGTTGAGTGGGACGAGCGTGACTCCACTCTGGCTGGCCGGGCCCGAGGCGTCCCAGTCGATCGTCCACAGGCGGTGGCCGTCCTACTCGGACGTGGTGAGCGCGCTCCACGCTTCTCCACTGTCGATCGCGTCGCGGTACTCGTCCACGTCGCCGACGAGGGTCATCGCGGTCTCCTCGGCACGGTCGTCTGTATTGTCGTCGAGCCAATACGTGTCGTCGTCGCTGTCAATTAGCTAGTTGCGGTGGGCAAGGTACTCGTCCATCAGCGAGGGGCGCAGCCGGCCGTCGTAGGAGGTGTACACCAGGTCGGGTCGCCACCTAGCACTGTTCAGGCGGTCGACCGCGCGGGAGCCGAACTGCTCGCCGAGGATGTCGCGAAGCTCGGTGAGCGCGGCAACGCGGTCCGCGAAGTCGTCGCGGCTGCGGGACGGTTCCAACAGTGCCTCAATCGCCGCGCGTCCCACGTCCGGCATCGGGCTCGTCGCCTACTCACCGTTGGCCAGGGGTTTCCTGAGCGGTGCTGTCCGTCAGCGAGACGACTACGCGCTTGACGATTTCCGTCGAACCGTGGGGTGGTGGGCGCCGGAGAACTTCGCGACGAACATGCGGATGGTCGTCGCGCTCAATGAGCTCGCCAAGAGCAAAGGGATCACGCTCGCTGAACTCTCTCTGGCTTGGATCCTCGCCCGAAAGGAGTACATCGTCCCGATCCCAGGCGCCCGCCACCCGGATCGAGTTAGCCTAAACGCCGCAGCAGCCGACATCGTCCTCAGCGAAGGGGATCTTGCTCGGATGCTTGACAACATCCCCACCGGCGCGATCGGTGGGCGAGGGATGTGAGCACTCGGTTGCTCGGACGGCGAGCAGGGCGGTTGGGCTCTGGCAGCAGGACCCGTCGCTTTCCTCTTCCGTGGTCGCGTCGAAGGCGGGATTCTCCTCCGTTCAAGTCTTGCGACGTGCGCTGGCTGAGCTCCCGAACACCAGCAACTGACATCGGGACCCGAGCCTCATCCATTGAACGACCCGATCAGCACCCAAGCGAGGTACGCCGTCACCGCGGCCCCGAGGATCCATTCGAGGATGGAGCCGGTCTTGCCGAGCACGGGGAGTGCGAAGTAGCCGTTGGGCATCCAGAAGTACCGGATGGGTGTCTTCCGCCACGCTTTCGGGGGCTTCGGGTTCCATGGCCACAGCAGGGGCAGCCCGCCGACGGTGAGCATGTCGCCGGCGAGGTGGATGCAGAAGCCGAGGACGATCGCGAGCTGCAACCAGAACGGGTCTTCGGGGGCGAAGAAGAGCACGAGCGCGCCGACCATCGCGCCCGCCACCCACGCTTTCGGCCAGGAGACGACGAGCTTCATCGCTTTCGAGGCGAAGCAGACGAGGGCGGTGACGGCGATGGCCGGGGCCCACGCGATCGGGCGTTCCCACCAGGTGACGCTAGCTGTGCCGAACTGCAGGACCCAGGCGATGAGGGCGATGACGGGGATGGACAGGAGCGAGTGGGTGCCGTGTCTGTGGCCTCCGACCATGCCGCTGACCGCGCTGGCACCGGCGGACCCGATGAGCGGGACGGAGTGGGCGATGGTGGCGTTCGGGTGGTCGGCGTCGGGCAGGAGGGCGGCGCCTGCCGCGACGAGCATTCCGACGAGCATCTCTCCGGGTTCCATCGGCACCAGGCCGAGGGCTCCAGTGGCAGTGCTGGTCACGGCGACCCAGGCGGCAGCGCCTGTGATCGCGTGGTTCGCGCCCATCATGCGGCGGCTCGCACGAGCTGGCGGCGGTAGTGCAGGTACGCCTCGGCGCGGTCGATGCCAGCGAAGCGGACACCGAACTTGGCGAACGGGTTCATGTACGTCTGCCGATCCAGCTCCGAGTAGGAGATGGGCGTTCCCTTGGCCAATCGAGGGTCGCAAATAACCGCGAGCCCGCCATCCCGCATCCCTCGGATAAGGCGGCCAACCGCCTGCTCCAACTCGAGGGCGGCGTCGCTGACGTAGACCATGCGGATGGCGTCGAAGCGGGAGAAGTTCTGCTCGATCAGCGACTCCACGCGAGCGTCGTCCACGGGGTTTGTGGGCTTGCGCGGTGGGCGGTCGATCCACACCAGCGAACACGTCTCACCGGGAGCGTCGACGCCCGTCATGAGCGACTTCGTGCCGACGAGCACGCTCGTCTCGTCGGCCTTCCACTTGGCGGTGATGACGGGGACCGCCTCACCGTCCCACTGCGAGTAGACGGCGACGCTCAGGCGTGCGCGGAGGAACTCGGCGAGGTCCTTCCCGTCCTTCGACTTCGCGGTCAGCAGGAGCGCGCGACCGCCGTTGGCCTGGACCATGCGCAGCGCGTGCGCGCGGGCCCAGGAGACGTGCTTGAGCAGTGACAGGCGCGGCTTGCCGTAGGGGGAGTCGGTGAGCTCGGCCATCAGCTCGGGCGTGGACGCTGCTGGCACGTGCAGGCAGGACGCCGCGTACTGCTCCGTGAAGGGCGAGTCGTAGGCGATGACGGGGGAGTCGAGTTTCGCCTCGAACCCGAAGTGCGGGCTCATGGTCGCCGACATCGCGGCAACGCCGAGGCGCACCATGAGGCGCGGCTCCGGGTCGAGCTCCGCATCCAGCGGAGGAAGCTCGGTGAGATGCTCTTCCTTGACCGACTCATCGCCGATCTCGGCGAGCTCGCGCAACCATAGCTGCCGGCGAAGCATCCCACCCACGTAGACGGGAGATGCGGCGATGCTCGTCCACGACTTGCGTTCACCTTCCGCTGCGGCCGGGGACTCGACCCACCGGGCCTGCCCGACGCGGTGCTCACCGGTGCTGGCGAGGGCGTCGAGGACAGCTGCGATCGCGGCGTCAGCTCTGCCCTGCGCGATCATCGTCGCCGGGTTCTTCGCACCACGCCCGGACGGGAGGAAGCTCTTGCCCTGCTCGATCCACCCTTCGATGGACTCCTCGAGCACGCCCAGCGGGTGGTCGAGGTCGGTGAGGCGCTTGCCGGTGAAGCGGGACAGGGCCTGTTCGGTGGCCTGGGCGAGGTCTTCGCCGTCGTTCGCCCACGCGCGGAACCCGCGGTCGGTGCGGTCGATGACGCCGGCGATGGCGTTCTCGACGCGGCGGAAGCTGGCGCCGGAGAATGTGGACGCGCCCTGGTCGCGCACCGCGGAGGGGAGCGTGTGGGCTTCGTCGATGATGAGGTGGTCGATGCGGCCGATCGTCGCGTTGCCGATGACGATGTTCAAACCCTTCGCCGCCTGGATCGCGAGGAGCACGTGGTGGACGATGACGATGTCCGCCTCGGACGCTCGGACCTTCGCTTCCTGGGCTTTCGTCTCGAACCCCCACTTGTCGGAATCGCCAACCGCCTCCGCGCTCATGGCGGCGACAGCGAACCACTCCCGATCGGAGTGGACGATGTCGCACGACTGCCGGTCGCCCGGAGCGTCGAAATCCAACTGCTTGCCGATCGCCCAGATGAGGAGCTTCTTCACCGCGACGGCATCGACGTGCGAGCCGAACGCCTTCTCCAGACGTGCCCGGTAGTCCTCCGCCTTCGCCTTCTTGAGGCGCGGAATCGTGTCAGCGAGGGCGCTGAGGTGCGCGAACGAGACGCCGGGGTCGTCGAGGATGACCGCGGCCGTGTGGGCCATGCGGCGAGGATCGATGTAGTTGTTCGCACCCTTGAGCGAGGCCGCCTTGAGCTCAGCGCCGAGATGCTTGGACGCGGCCCGCTGGATCGCGGGCCAGTCCTTGTTGAGGTACTGGTCCTGGAGCGTCAGCGACTGGGTGGAGACGACGGAACGCTCCCCGAACATCGCCGCCCGGTACGCGGGGATCCCGAGGCCCGGCATCGACTTCCCGACACCCGTTGGCGCTTTGCCGATGGTGTGCGCGCGGCCGGCGAGAGCCGCGGCGATCGCGGCGGCGAGCTGCGCCTGGCCGGGACGAGCCGTCGCTCCAGGACCGACCGCCTCCGCAACGCAGGTGTCGAGGAACTCGAGCTCCGAGAGCTGAGGGCGCTCCGCGGACTCGGATGCAGGCGAGGAAGAGGTGGTCTGGAGGACAGAAGCTGGCATGCCCCCTCTATGCGGGGACCCAGCTGAGGGACTGAGTTAGCTGGCGTGCGCGGCGTCGTAGGCAGCGACGATGTGCCCGTGAATGCGGCCACGGTCGGACACCTTGTGCCCGTTCGAGCGGGCCCACGCACGGATCTCCGCCAGGTCACCGCGACGCGTCGAAGCACCCGCCTTCGCGGCAGGCACACGACCGAGCTTCCGGCCCGCGTCCGTAAACGGCAGCAGCGCAGAGCGCAGGGCACGGGCGTTCGCGTACGAGAGGTCAATCTCGTACGACTTCCCATCGAGCGCGAACGCAACCGTCTCGGCGGCGTCTTCAGCGAGCTCGGTGCCGTCGAGGTCATCGACGATGGTGGTGATGGCCTTCTGGACCATGGCGGTACTCCTGTGCTCGTGGACTAGGACTGGTCCTGAGCGTAGATGGGCTTTGCGCCGAACTTGGCCAAGAACAGCAGGAAGAGCGCTGATCCAGAGAGGAGTCCATCGGCCACGCCTGCGGGCAGCATGAAGACCATGAGGATCAGCGTCACCGAGCAACTCGTCACGGAGAACCAGAAGCCCCATAGACGGTTCCGCAGCAAGCCAATCGCTCCAACGACGCGCATGGCGCCGAAGACTCCGCTCATGGCCATCATCAGGAAGAGGTGATCGTTGAAGGCCGGGATGATGAACGACAATCCGTGCGCGAGAACACTCGCGTCCACGCCCGCCAGCAGCAGCACGGGGAGCGCGAGGAACGGCAGGCCCTCCATGAGCACGCCTTGGATCAGCATCAGGACGGCAGCCCCGCGAATCGCGCGACGTGGCGCCCGCGTGTGCACTCGATCGTTCATGAGCAACAGACTAGAGCCGCCCCGCCGCGGCAGACCGCACGTCTCGAGCGGGCCTATGCCCGGTCGAGGACCAGGAACTGTGAGCCGGAGATTTTCGCGGTGTCGTGCACGAAGGTCCGCTCGGTGCGGGGGTCGTAGAAGTGCACGGCGGCACCGCGGGGGCGGGGGACTGCCGTGAACGGCGCGTACTGGGTTGTGAGCAGGAGCAGCGGCAGGTCGGTGAGTGGCCACTCGTCGACGTGGATGGGCGTGCGGTCCTTCGGTTCCAGCACGGCCGTCATCACCTCGTCGGGGAGGGCTTCCTCGCGCTGCAGGAGCACCTGCTCGAGGCTCATGGCCTGGGCGATGCCGATGCGGTGGGCGAGGTTCTCCACGCGAGCGTCGAGCATGCTCGTGTCATCGCCGGCTTCGACCAGCTGGTCGTAGGTGGGGATGAGGTAGGAGCACAGCTCCGTCACGGTGTCGGCATAGACCGTCTCCCGCTCGGTGATGTACGCGTAGCGGAACAGAGCTCCATCGGCGTTGCGTGGAGACTCGGTGCGGGTAGCGCTGGCCGCGACAATCAGGGTCGTCATGGGTGGGAAAGAACCTCTCGAGGAGTGGATGAAGTCGGGGCGCACCCCTCAGTCTAGAGACCTATGCGGGGAACGCATCGATCCGCGCGAGCTCAGACGCCCGCGTGCCGCTTCGACGCAGCGGCCGCGGCGGCGGCGCCCGTGAGGCGGTTCCCGTTCTGGTCCAGGGCACCCGCGTCGGGGTCATTGGCGAGCGGTGGCCCGGACAGGTTCCGCTTGACCTCGACGTCGTCTCCGTGGATCGCTCGCTGCACTTCGAGGTAGCTCGGCGAGGAGAACTCTTCCGGGTAGGTCGGAACACCGAGCTGGACGAGTCGCCGGGACAGGTCATCGGTGGACGCGTAGAGGCCTTTGAAGATGCGGGTCGGCTGGCCGGGGAGCTCGGCGACGCCGGTGCCGCGGACGGCGTTCTTGTCCTGCAGGAGCGTTGGGTGGTCGGAGAACTTCGGGGCGGAGTCCGGGTTGTTGAACGCCATGTTGCGCTGACGGTCGTTGGCACCTGGGCCCATGAGCCACCGGTTCGAGGAGTTGTCACGCAGCTCGGTCGGGAAGCCCGTGTTCTGCGACATGACCTGCGAGCTGAGGAGGACGTGGAGCCCGGTGAAGCGCATCTCTGCGGTGAGCTTGAGGAAAAGGAGCTTGGTGAGACCACGGATCATGCCCTCTTCCTGCTGCTTGAGGTACCGCGGGTCCTCCTTGTCGAGACCCTTGATGACCTCGGCTGGGCGGATGAGAGCTGCGACCTCGTCGGCGAGCGTGAGGATGCGGGGCATGCCCTGGCGAACATCTGGCGGGAGCTGGGTGATGTTCTGCACCCCGTGGGCCTTGATGATCGCGGCTCGACGGTTGCCTTCCCGGTAGATACCGTCGAGAACGGCGAGCGCGTGGCCCGAGGACTCGCAACCCCAGCCTCCTGGGCGTACGAACTTCCGGCACCACATGAAGTCCACGGACTTGGCTGGAGTGTCCAGAATCGCGAGCTCCATGCCTGCCGCGAGGGCACCGGTGAGGATCCCGTTGATGGAGACCGTCTTGCCCGAGCTTGTGGTGCCTTGAAGGAGTCCGTGGGGGCCATCCCCCCAGTCGAACCAAAGGTACTCGCCGGGGTCGTCGCCGTTCTCTGGGAGCGACCACCCGTAGAGGAGCTGGTCCTGGGTGTTGAGCTCCCGCACTCGATCGAGCGGGTAGGGCACCATCCCGGGGAAGGTCGGCGGCTTCGACGGAATGATCTCCATCGACAAGTTCGGCACGTCGATCTTCGAGTACCAGCCCGGGAGGCCGACCGCGGTGGTCACGACTTCGTTCAACTTCGCGTCGTGCTTCGACGGGGTGTACGTCTTCGGGAGCCGAACGTGGAAGCCGCCGCCCCGTCGCTTCGAGACCTGCACCTCCCACGGCTTCGCAGCGACCACAATCGCGATCGCGTCGCGGCAACGGATCTCGTCCGGGGAGAGCTTCGTGAGGTGCGCGATGGCTCGATACGAGTCGTAGTGCGTCATCACGTAGCCGGCGAAGTCAGGGATCGACTCGAAGCGCTTCGCAGCCTTCTCCCCATCTCCAGGGCCGTACTCCGGGCCGAGGCGAGCGACCTTCTCGTCCTTCCTGGTGCCGGCCTCGACCGAGGTGACGGCGTCCTGGCGGGTGACGTAGAGCTTGCCGGCGGCCTGATCGTAGTGCTCGATCTTCCACCCGGTGCCGTACTGAGCAGGGTCGATGGCGGACAGGACCTTGTCGACGTGCTTCGGGTTGGTGGGGTCGAACTTCTGGCCGACGGTCATCGGCATGCGCTGCATGGTCATGGGTGGCGGTAACTGCTCTCGAGAGGGGTGAGTACGAGTCTCAGATGCGGGCAAGCAGCTCGTGAAGCGGCTGCGTGGCTTCCTGGGTGGACAGGTGGCTGAGGAGGTGGAGTTCGCGCAGGTTGCGCTCGACGTCGGCGCTGGTGATGCCAAGGGGAGCGTCTTCGGCGTCGAGCGCGAGGCGCAGCGCCGTGGGCCAAGCCTGGGACTCCTCGTCTGGTGTTCGCTTGCAGAACCGAGCGGTGAACCCGGACGCGATGCGTGGGGCCACTTTCGCCCAGGCTGGGTCGGTGGAGGCTGCGGTGATGCTGGCGATGAACGCGAGACGGGAGTCGGTCTTCGGAGTGGGGAGGACCGCGACGGCGGCGCGCGCGAGGATGAGCGCAACCTGCGGGCCGCGGCCCAGGAGTGCATCCGCCTCGAGCGCGGAGTAGTGCTGCCACAGCTCCACCAGTGCCGGGTCGATGTCGCGCTGGTCTCGAGTGCTCGCACCCCGGAGGGCGTCGTGCCACGCCTTGAGAGAGCGGTGCACCTCTCCCGGGGTGTTCTCGATCGCGACCCGGACGCGCTCGAGCCCGTCCTGGCCGGCGGGAAGCGTCAGCTCAGGAAGGGTGAACGTGTTCCGAAAGACGCTCGCACCCGCGAGGACGAGCATGGCGCTGTTGCGCAGGCGGTTGCCGCCGGCGAGCTCGCGTGCGGATTCGAGCGCGTCGACGAGTACGCCGACGGGGTTCCGGCTGTCGAGCTCGAAGTCGGTGTCGAGGCCATCCCGGTCCGCGATCGCCTGCTCGCGCAGGAACTCGTCCTGCAGGATCTCGCGGGAGACGCCGCCGATGCGATCCTCGCTCGCTGCGAGGTCACGGGCGAAGTCAGCAGACACGAGCTTCGCGTGTCGGTTGATCGCGTCTCGAGTCTTCGACTTCCCCACGGCCCGGCCGGTCTGCCTGAACCAGCCGACGGCGCTGGCGCCGGCCGCGATCTTCGGCAGCTGCAGGTAGGAGCTCAGGTGCTCGGCGTCGTCGATGGCGTCGGAGAACACCTTGCGGCGCAGGTCCACGCTCGTCTCCTGGAACACCTCGTCGTGCGACAGATGCTCGATGGAGGGATACGCGACCGCGTAGTCCCGGAAGCCCAGCTCGGTCATGCGGTGCGGGATGCCGAGCACAGGGTTCGCGAGGATCTCCGCCAGGTAGCGGCGTACGCGCAGTGTCGCGTGGAACCTCGCCGGGTGCGCGGGCAGCTCGACTGCTTCGAGGTCGCCGGTCTCGCGCTCCCCGGGTACGTAGCCGCTCCCGACACCGCCGGAGGCGTCGAGGGCGTGGGTCGCGAGATTCCGGCAGACCGCGTCGATGTGGCGCGTCTCCACGCCCTCGTGAACCACGTAGCGCAGCAGCATCTCGACGGCGACTTCGTGCCAGGTGTCCAGGAGTGCGGCGACGAGATGGCCTGCGGTGAACGCCTGCGGGTCGGCGAGGATGCGCGCGCACGTCACCGGAAACTTCCGCTGGAACGTCGAGCGCAGCACCGCATCCGCGAGCGGAGGGATGCCGGAGGCGAGGAGGTCTGCACGAGCGAACGCAGCCGCTTCCGGGCAGCAAGACGCCGCGATCCGACCGAAGGTGGCCGGGTTGGCATGGAAGTCGGCAAGGCGCTCACCAGCGAACTCCTGCACTTCGGGGGAGGCGTGCACGATCGTGGGTACTGGCACAGGTGCGGGCAAGGACTTGACGGTTGTGAGTCGGGTGGCACTCTCAGGTGCGGGCAAGGCAGTGATGTGAGCATCCCGAGTGGTGCTCTCAGGTGCGGACAAGGGTGATGCGGTGGCGGTGACAGTCATGACGTCCTTCGAGGGTGGCGGTGGTGCGGGCAGGGAATGCCTTGCCCGCACCCAATTAGCGCACACCATTCGGTGAGGCGCAACCGCTATGCGGGCACGGGGGAGGGGCTGCTCGCAGCTTCCGCGGCGTCCCGGGCTCGACGGTCGTTGGCGTTGGTGGAGACCTGCTTGAGGAATGCGGCGGGGAGCTTCACCTCGACCGGGGCGAGGCGCCTGGTCGCGTCGGAGATGTAGAAGACGCTGCCGCGGACGACCTCGCGGGAATCCTTCTTGAACAGCGTCTGCAGCGACTGCCGGTTGATGCCGTCGGACTGGCCGGCGTCGTTGCGGGGTGCGACGAGTCGGTCGAGGACGCGCTGATCGAGCGGCTCGCGGAACTTCATCATTTTCATCGCGGCGATCGCCTCGTCTGGGTCTTCGACGTAGCCCATCGCGCCCGAGCCGACGTATTTCGCGGTCTTGTTCTCGACCGGCCCTGACGGGGTCTGCGTGTAGACCTGGATGAGCACGCCGAGCTCGCGCGCGAGGCGGCCCTGGGCTTCCAGCTCTCCGGGGGCGAGCTTGTCGAGCACCCAGCCCTCGTCGAAGTGGAGCACAGCGCCTCGGCGGGCGAGTCCGACGGTGCCGGCGCGGGAGAGCATGCGGATGGCGTTCGCGGACGCGCGTACCGACTGTGAGGCGTGGCGTTCGGCGGGTTCGGTGTCGGCCATCGCGGGGAGCTCGAACGCGCCGTTGCCGACGTAGAAGTACGTCATGCCGGCGCCGAAGTCGATCGTCTCTTCCGTGCTGCCGTACCCGAACGTGGTGCGGAACATCGGGGACGAGGCGGCGAGCTTGTGGATGGGCGCGGTGATCGCCTCGCTGATGACGCCGTCGCGTTCAGCGATGCGCAGCGCCTGCCCGGTTGCGCGGGCGCCCTGGGCGACGCCGTGGCGGATCGCGTCGAGCACGTCCGTCTGAAACTCCTCGCCGCGCCCCACACCCCACGGTGCCATGCGCGTGATCATGTCGGCGGCGAGGGTGATGCCGGAGCCGAGGTTCGTGGAGAACCGCAGCGGGTCAAGGATGCCGTCGGCGCCTTCGAGGTCGGAGAAGGAGATGCTCTTGCCGCCTTCGCGGCGGATGAACGCCGAGTGGTCGCTCTCGGGCTTCGGGTCGAGGATCAGCTGCGGGGAGCCCTGGCGGTGCCACTGCTGGGCAAGCCACAGCAGCAGCATCGTGTTGTGGGTGGGCACGTAGTCGCCGATGAGGTAGCTCGAGTCAGGCGAGTCGACGCTGATGCACCGCCCCGGGCGGGACTCGATCGGGGCGATGGACGCGATGCGGTGGTGGGAGGCGCCTACCGTCCACGAGACGGTCGACGTCATCGCAGAGGATGCGAGCTCGGCAACGTGGCCTGCTCGTCGGGCGGCCTCGAGGAGTGCAGGGGCGGCTCCGGCCGGAACGGTGATGCTTGCCTCACTGCCGGAGTCGAGCGCGGAGACGTGCAGGCCGGCGAGCGCATTCAGGCGGGCGAGCGCGTCCGGGGTTGCAGCAGACGCGCGGATGCGCCAGTCGGCGGCCGGTGCCAGCTCGAGCATCTCGCCGGTGGTGAGCACGAGCTCGCCGGCGTCGATCGTCTTCATCGCGTCCTGGAGGTGCTGGAGGCGGGTGGCGAGCACGGCGAGGATCGCGCGGTCGTGCAGCTGGGAGAGGTCCCGGTGGACCAGGGCAGCGCTGCGGTGCATCATCTGGAGCGTCGGCCACGGGCAACGCTCGCCGAACACGCGCTGGAAGAGCGAGAACGTCGCCTCCGGCGTCATTGGGGACGTGGTTGGGATCGAGTCGTAGAGGCCGCGGATTGTCTCGACGGCGTACTCGAGGTCAGCGAAGCGGGGGAGCACCTCGACGGGGGCTGTGACGATCCACTGGTGGTCGGCGCAGGCGTCGAAGTGCTGCCCGTCGTCAAGGGTGATCCGGAACAGCTCCGGCTCGTTCTCAATTTCGGAGTGGGCGGTCACGGTGCACGGGTGTCCGTCGCGGCCGAGGAGGCGCGTGCCGACGCGCACGTCTCGCAGCGCGACGCGGCCGCCGTCGGGGGTGGGCAGGAGTGTGTCGAGGGTAAGGAGTTTCCCGGAGCCGGGGGAGGCGGCGAAGAGGCGGATGGGGAGGTTGTCGCCGGAGGTCTGCGGGTCGCTGGAGAGGTACGCGGGCTGGTGGTCGTCCTCGGTGAACCCAGCGAGCGCGCCGACGCTGCGCCCGTCGGCGGTGAGGGGCGAGTCGCTGACGGCCTGGATGGAGGAGGCGCCGGCGTAGGACACCGTCCAGGAGGGCAGGTCGAGCAGGTGTGGGTTCGCGTGGACGGAGGAGCAGATCATCATTTCCTGCCAGGCGGCGCCCTGCAGGTTCGTTATCGGGTCGATGCGCAGCGATGGAGGTGCGAGCAGGTCGATGTCGTCGACTCGTCCGTCGAGGGCGACGAGGACGCTCGTGTCGACGAGGGTGGGCGGAGCGCCGGCGCGGCTGTAGTGCTTGTAGAGGTCGTCGGTGAGGTCTTCCTTGTCCTGCATCTCGACGCCGGTTTCCTTGCCGGCGTGCGCGAACTCTTTGCGGTCGCCGGACATCTGGCGGCGCTGGCGGCGGATCTCCTGCTTCGTGATCTTCGCGGGCTCCACCAGCCCTTCCACCGTGATGGCGCGGGTTCCGGCGTCGAGCAGATCGACCGCCCACGCGGCCGATGGGGAGCTCGTGCCCTCGAAGTCGTAGTCGTACCCTTCGACGGCGCCGAAGGTGATGGTGGCCATGTCTGGGTGGTTCACGAGTTCCGGCGGCCACTGGTCGCAGTCGCGTTCCTCGGTCTCCGCGAGGCGCCGGTCAACGGCTCGGCGCAGCGACGGGGAGCGCAGGAAGTGCTGGTGGTCGACGTGCGCGAGCGTGGGCACGGCGCGAGCGGACGCGCGGTCCATTGAGTGGTTCCACCAGTTGCCGGCGAACAGGAAGTCCTCCGCGTCCGGGATAGCGAGCTCGGCGCGGGCGAGTTCCCGGGCGACGCGCTTCGCGTCCCGTTCGAAGTCCGCCATCGGCGCCCCATCCATGGTGGTGAAGAACGTGGTGACGTCTTCGACGATGGACCCGATGCCGTGGAAGCCGGAGTCGGCGAGGAGCTTCACGCCGAACATGACGAGGCGCTGGGGGACGAGCTCGTTCTCGAACTGCTCGTCGAGCTGCGCTTTCGTCGACAGCCCTGTGGGGGCCTCGAACCAGGCGGGGACGTTGAGGCTGAGGAGCTTGAACCGGCGGTAGCTGGACTTCACCATCTGCCGGTTCACGCCGCGCTGCCGGGCAAGGCCGGCGAGGCCGTGGAGGGCGGCGTCGACGCGGCCGCCGAGGCGCGCCTTCTCCTCCTCGGTGCGCACATCCCGCATCGCGCCGAGCGGCACCTTCCGCCACAGCCACACCGACCCGTCCACGCCCGGTACGCGCCCGTCCGGGAGGGGTTTGCCGTGTCGGGTGCTGAGCGGGGGCGCGGTCGGGGTGTCGCGGGGGTCTTTGCCGGTGATGGTGGAGGCCACGATCGGGTCCTGTCTGTCGAGAGTGTGCGGGAAGCGTCGGTACGAGCTATGGCGTGGGAGTCGGGGCCGGCGCTGTCGTCGCTTCGGGAGCGGCCGTCGGGGCGGGCGTCTCGCCGCTGATCGTGGCGTCCTGCGCGGGTCCGACATCGCGGCCGGTGACGGCAACGGAGTACGGCTCGAGGGAGGTGCCGGTGCCCGCGCCGCCCCAGGACACGACGCGGGGGCTGCCGGTGTCCGCGCCCGTGACCAGCAGGTCGTAGGTCATGAGTGAGGACTTCTTCGACTCTCCAGGTGCGGGGGTGGCCTGCGCGCCGAGGAGGGCGTTGAGGTTGACGCGGACGAGCATCGTGTCGGTCGGTGCGTCCTCGCCGTCGGCCGGGATGGGGAGCGCGGACTCGGCGATTTCGACGCTCGCGCCGAGGGCGATGCCGACGGGCATGTACGAGTGGGTGGTGTCGGGATCGCCGACGACGAGGCGCAGCGCCTTCGGATCGCCAGAGGTGAACGCGGCCGCCCACGCCTGGACCGCCTCCTCAACCGGTTCGGGCGCGGAGGCGGTCTCCCAGCCGGGCCAGACGACGTGCTGGCCCCAGGCTTCCCCGGTGGGAGCGTCGGGGGCGATACGCAGCAGGCTCGGGTGGCCGGCGACGCGGGAGCCGAGCAGCTCGTTGGACTCCACCTGCACGCTCGCCTCGTACAGGTAGCCCTGCCCGTCGCGGATCGTGAAGTGGTGAAGCTCGACCGCGTATCCGGGCAGCGCCGACACTTCGCGGTCGCTCATGCCCGGAGTCGCCGTCGGCGCCGGCGTGGTGTCGACGCCGTCCCACGACAGCAGCACGCCACCGGGCACGGGAGCTGGGTCCTGGCCGAGCCACGTCGTGATGCTCGCCATCGCCAAGGCTTTGCCGTCGGAATCGACGAGGTCGGTGGAGAGTACGGGCGCGGGCTCCTCGCGCTGCTGCAGGAGCAGGGACCCGCCGGCAACAACTGCGATCCCGACGACTCCGACACCGATCGCGATGAGCCAGCGTCGTGCGGCTCGGCGGCTCATCTCGCGCTTCTTGGCGGCCGGGGCTTGCCGGTTCGTGGCCATCGGGAAGTCGTCGTCGAACGGGGTCGGCGCGGCGGTGGGCTTGGCTTTGGGGCTCATGGGCGGAGTGCTCCTGCGGGTGCGGCGGTGGAGGGGGACGTGGAGTCGGAAGTGATGGCGCGCTGGTGGATGGCGTCGGCCGCGGCGATCGCGACCTTGTGGTCCCCGTCGAGCGCGAGGACCGCGAGCACGTCCGCGGGAACGTCGGGGTGAGTGGCGGCGGCGATGCGCACCTGCGAGTCCGGGTGCTGGATGAGCGCCTCGAAGCAATCCGCGCACCCGGTGATGCCCGCGGATACCGGCTCCCGGCACGGGCGCCACGACTCGGCGCTCTTCCCGGGTAGGGTCGACGCTCCCGGTTTCCCGGGCAGGTACCGCCAGAGGGTGCAGGTGGGCATGGCGGTGGCTACTTCGCGTTCGTCGCCTGACGGAGCCGCTCGATGCGCTCGAGGTCCCAGTCGGAGAGTTCGGCAACGGCGGTCGCGATCTTCCTTGCAGTCCCGAACGCGTCGCCGGCGGCGGGGGAGCCGTCGAGGCGGCCGAGGGAGGCGAGCACGCGCCACAGCAGTCGCCGGCGCGCATCGTCGAGGCCGAACAGGCGCTCGATCCGGTCGAGCTCACTGCCGATACTGCGCAGCTCCTGCAGCGTCTCGACGATCTTCCCGGTTGACTTCGAGCCGCCGCCTTCCACTGCCAGCTGCGTGGTCAGCGATGCGACGTCGTTCGAGATGGAGCGGGCGCCACCGAGCAGGCCCGCCAGCAGCTCCCGGTCGCCGTCGTCCAGCGTGGACACCTGTGCGTGGATCGCAAGGATCTTCCCGACGACCGCGCGGGTCAGCTTCGCGGGGGCTGGTCGTGCAGCTTTCGCGGCAGGCGTGGATGAGCGGCGAGAGCGGCGAGTGGGTGTTTCGTCGCCGGTCTCCGTCGCTGGCAGGGCCGCGGGCAGCGGGGCTGGCCTAGTGGCGTCCGGCTCGCGCGGCGGGAGCTGCTGAACCGAGGACGGGACTGGTGCGCCGAAGGCGACGGCGGGGCTGTAGCCAAACGAGGTGTTGTCGGTCATCGGGCACCACCTCCCGAACGGGAGACAGCACGACGGGCCGAAGAGAGGGCGGAGGGTGCGGGGCAGGAGCTCATGGTCTGCCTATGCGCAAAGTCCCCGGAAACGACGAACGCCCGCGGCGAGGGGTGTCTCGCGGCGGGCGTGGGTGGTGCGTGCGGGCCCGGGGACTCGCGGACGGAGTTCGGGCGGAGGCGTGGCTCTGACTCGACAGACCGGTGGGCTGGTCGCAGCTGTCGAAAAGTTACCCCGGGCTGGCCGGCGGCACAACTCGGCGGTCGGTGGTGATTTTTCTGCCGATCCGCGCCGTTCCGGGCGTCGGAGGCGATTTTGGGTGGTCGTTGGGCCGGGTTGACGGGGTCTGCTGCGGGCGTCGAAATTCCGGTTTCGAGGCTCGATTTTGGGCGAAACATAGTTGAGAGGCCGGATTCCTAGGCGCTCCTAGAGCCTCACCTAGGTCGAGTTCCCAGTCGGCAGTAGGGGAAACCCCTTACTACTACTACTACTAGCTAAAGAAATATATATATATATATATAAAGGGTAATTACCTCTTTTCTCTTTTTTCTTTTATTGATCTCTCTATATACATATTTCGGGGATCGCTAGTTGGGCTGGCTGAGCAAGTTTTGACCGAGAAAACCCAGGTCAAAGGTGATATCCGTGTACTAGGCCGCGGGGTGGGAATTTAGTTCCAACTATGTTTCGTCGTTTTTGGGGTTTCGTGCCAAGGACGGGATTCACAGGCAAATCACAGCAGCCGACACGCCAACGAACCCCTGCGGGAAAACCTCCCCGGGCGTGTCGCACTCCCAGTTGAGGTGCCCGCGCGAGCCCAAATCTGGTCTCGAAACGGCCCCGCCGTGGCGCCCGTCGACGCCCTGACAGAGGCACCCGCATAGAGCTGGGGTGACCACCCACGTACTCGCCCAGACGCCCCCGCCCGCCCCCTCCTCGTACCGGGAGAAGACCCTCCCGCTGACGGGGCTGCGATGGACCACTGACGGGCGTCTCCTCGTCACCTCGGATGAGACTGCCGCGTCGCTGAACCGTCGAGCGTTTTCCGTGTCCGCAGGTCAGGCGATCGCGCAGTGCCAAGCGAAATGGCTCGCCTCTCAAGTCGTGCCCCGCGAGGACGACCCCCTCCAGGCGGCCCCGCTGGGCGTCCACGCGCACGCCGCGCTCGAGTCCTTCTACCGGGACGTGCCCGCCGCTGAACGCACCCGGGAGGCGCTCGAAGCGCACGTGCGTCAGGTGTTCCTCAGCCCCGAGTTCCGAGCGGACCAGGAGAAGCTCGACCCGGACGGGCGCATCACGCAGGAGCTGAAAGTCATGGACTTCGCCCTCGGCGTGCTCGAGCTTGAAGACCCGACCAAGGTCAACGTCATCGAGGTCGAGCGGCGGTTCAAGGCGGTCCCGCTGAACACGTTCCTGAACCTGAACGGCTTCATCGACCGAGTCGAGCGGCTCGTCACGGGCGAGAGCGAAGAGGTGGAGATCACTGACTACAAGACCGGCAAGTACGAGAAGTTCAACCCCGCCTTCGGGAACCGCGACGAGAAGGCCGACCAGATCCGCATCTACGGCCGCGGCTACGAGAAGCAGACCGGCATCCGCCCCACACGTGGGCAGCTGCTCTACACGGGCGCTCGGGCGCGCACCGAGGTCGACATGAGCGTGGAAGCCACTGACGACTCCGTGCAGTGGCTCACCGATCAGTACCAAGCGCAGCAGCGCGCGGTCGAGGCTCGCGAGTTCACGACGAACCCGGGCCCGCTGTGCGCGTGGTGCCCACTGGTGAACGCCTGCCCTGTCGGGCAGATCGGGTCGCCGAAGAAGTGGACGAACGCCGACAAGTTCGCCCTCGAGCTCAGCAACGGGGTCGCGCTGACGGAGAAACGCCGCGCCTGGATGCTCAAAGACGCGGTCTCACTACGCAAGGCAGTGGCTGCAGCTAGCGGGCAGTTCAGTCCCGACCAGCTCGGCATCGCAGGCTCCCGGGAGTTCAAGCCGGCCCCGGTCGTCCCGCCGCTGGTGCTCGCCGCGCTAGAGCGCCACGAAGCGGAAGAAGCGGCTGCGACGGCACCCGCGGAGCGTGCCCGCATAGAGACCTCACCACCACCAGCACCGCTGATCCAGGAGATCCACGCCATGACCATGACCGCAGCCCCACAGCAGGCCGCCCAGCAGATGCCGGCACAGGCACCTCAGCAGCAGATGACGCCTCGACCCGAAGGTCGCCCGTTCGACGAGATCGTGAACGGCCCCGGGGGCGTGCCTCTGCTCAACCTCAACTCGTATGCCGCGACCGGAGTGTTCGGTCTCGTGGGCCTTGCCGGTGAGTCGCTCACCAAGGCCGGTGTGGCCGCCCCGACGCAGGAGCAGATCCTCGCCCTGGCTCGCGTGTTCGCGCGCATGGTCCAGCGGGCCGAGGCTGGCATCACCAGCGCCACGAGCTGGTCCTCTGGCGCGAACACGCGCGTCCGCGGCCTGCTGCGCAGCGTCCTCGAACAGCGCCCCTTGCCCGTCGGCGCCGGCCCCGAGGTGTGGAACGTCTGGTACCAGACCAACGGCCCGTACCTGATGGTCCTCGCGCAGTCCGCGATGACCGTCTGGGACGACAACGCAATCAGCGTCGAGCTGCTCATGGAATCCCTCGGCACCGCCGCAACCGCGCAGAAGGGTGGCCCGTTCGCGTGAGCACGCCCGAGCTGTGAGCCGCGGGCATCGACGCCCGCATAGTCACCCAACACCGATCCACACCCCTTGAGCCTTGGAGACCAGCCATGTCCGAATCCGGACCCATCATCGAACTGTACGAGCGCACCAAGATGGACGTGCTCCCCACCGCGCACCTCATCGCGGCCATGGGCCACGGGGCCGACTACACCGACCAGCACGTGGGAGACGCCATCAAGCGCATCCTCGAGTCGACCATGCCCGGTTCCAACATCGACCGGATCGTCCGCTCGCTCGACTTCGAGGCGGCCAAGGTCGTCGAGACGAAGACGTTCGTCGGCACCGTCATCCACGTCGACCGCGACCTCAAGTCCCAGCGCGGCATCGTCATCCTCAAGACGAGCGTCCACCCGAAGCACAACAAGCTCGGCCAGGACCTCGTGCGCAGCGACCGCCTCGATGGGCCCAAGAGCGAAGCCGTGAGCGAGCTCATGAAGCAGACGCTCGCGCTCGTCGGACACAAGGTCGCCGTCACCGTCAACATGGTTGCCAGCAAGGACGGTGACATGAAGTACCGCGTCCTCGCGGGCCTCGAGGACCGTGGCGTCGATCCGGCGTACAACGCCGGCAACCCCGAGTACCAGGTCAAGCCCGAGCATCGCGGCAACCAGGTCGACCTCCGCAACTGGGCGCAGCTGCGGAACACGCCCCTGCACAACCCGCACGGCTACGCACCCGACATCGACGCGGCGCAGCTCGCGAACCTCCCCAACAACGGCGTCCCCGCCCACATGGTGCAGCAGGCACAGCCGGTGTAACCCTACCGCACCGCCGTCCACCCAGACCGCCCCACCCGACGAGGCCTCCGCAGGCACGCTCTGCTCGCCGGGTGGGGCTTCACCATGCCCAGCAGAACCCGGAACCACCATCACCACCATGCTCGCCCCGCCTGAACCTGTCAATCTCACTTGGGACAGCACCGACGCCGACGCGTCCGCCGACACCATCGCCGCGTTGCGGGACATGCTCACCGCCCGCGCGATCCTCCTCGAGCTCAACGAAGCCACGAGCATCGGTGGGCTTCCCGAACTCCTCCGTCCGCCACGAGTGGTTATCGCCGCCCAGACGGTGGCCGAACTGCTCGACCGGCTGTGCACAGGCGTTGTCCACCTGGACTCGCTCGGTGTCGAAGTCCGCGCGATGACGCCGAACCCAACGACGTTCGATTCGGCGATCGTCTAATCTGCGTGGATGCTGTCACCGAAGGCGCGGGCGCTGCTCGACTACGAGCGCGCGAACCCCGACATGTGCGCTGCCAAGCTCGAATGGCTCACCGCGCACGGCTGGCGCATCGGACGCCACTACCAGCAGATCGACCGCCTGCTCCTGGACCCGGACGCCATGGCCGAGTACCCGGACGTCGCCGCTCGCGCCGCAGAGCGACACGAGCGGACGATCATCGCCGCTCAGTCGAACAGACCAGTCACCAGGGGATTGTGACCAGGCGCGGGCGCGTTCGAGTACACCGGCGGCGCGAACAGGTCCGCGGCAGGCTCTGAGGCCGCGGCGGAGGGCGCTGCCACCGGGGCGGCAGCAGCTGCCGGCGCATCCGTGCCGAAGAGTGCCTCCAAACCGTCTAGATCGGCCGGAGTGAGACACGGGGACGGACTGACGAGATGGATGCCCGGGAAGCGGTCACGGACTCGCTCCACGTCCTCGTCATGTCGTTCCTGGTGGTCATCCGCCCACGCGAGCGGCACCTGCGCGGTCATCTCGACGGTGAGGAGCGCGGCGGCCTTGCGCCACCCGTCGACGGCGTTGGGCTTGGTGAGGGTGCGCGTCTCGCGGCCCAACAGCGCGTCGAACGTGGGCGCGGCGTCGGTGTCCCAGTCGGTGAGCCAGACGATCTCGCACCGCAGCTGCCCGAGCCGGCGCAGCATCGTCCGGGAGACCCAGACCGCGCCGTGCGGAGTGTCCGGCAGAATCTCCGCGTCATCCCATACACCGACGGGGATCGACAGCGGGCTGATGGTGTTGTCGACGTCGAGGAACAGCGTCGGCGCGTGCACCTCGAAGGCGGCGTCTGCGGTGGGCTCGACGGAATCGTACGAGTCGGTGTCATCCGGCTCGTCGTCGATCGCGTCGATGGCGGACGAGAACAGGTCGAACGGACGCTGGACCGGCGCCACCTGCACGGGCTCCGACTGCACTGCTTCCGGCAGAACGTCGTCCTCGAGCTCGTCGTCCTCCGCATCCCCCTCGGGCACGTCGAACGGGTTGAACCCGACGGGAGGGGTGAGGACCGGAGCCTGCTGCGCCAGCGGGTCCACCGGGGTCACCTCGTCCTCGTTGTCGTCGTCGAAGTCGAACGCGAGGTCGGGTCCGGCGAAGGCGACCTCCTCGACGGGAGCCACGAGTTCGATGACGTCGGCGGGGGTGTCGTCGAGGACCTGTCCGAAGACGCCGGCGGTGTTCGTCGTCGCGGCGTCGGCCGCGACCATCCCGGCGAGGTCCATCTGCTCGGTCATCTCGTCGACGTGTGCACGGAGCTGCTCGACCATGCCAGCGTTGTGGGAGAGGTGGGAGCCTTCGGTGCCGTACCAGGACTGCAGGATCTTGGTCGGCCCCTGCTGGTTCGACTCAAGCATGCCGCGCCCCTTCATGCCGGCGGCCTCCCCGAGGTCGGGAGCGGCGGTTGCGTCCTTGAGCGCGGACATGAGGCTGCCGAAGGAGAGCTTGCCGAGCACGAGCCGGGCGAGGTTGCCTTTCAGATCCCGGCCTCCCGGGATCTGGTCCATGGTGTCCTTCTTGAGCTCCTGCGTCGCGAGCACCAGGTGCACGCCGGCGCTTCGGGCCTCACGAGCGATGCGGCCGACCTTGGCGCCGATGTTCTGCTTCGCGTTCGCGATCGCCTGCTGTTCCGCGATCTCCTGCAGCATCTCCGGCGTCATCCCGTCCGTCGCCTTGGGAACGCGGTCGGCCATCATGAGGGAGGTGAACTCGTCGATGAAGATGACGATGCGGCGCGGCCGCTCGGCTGCCGGTAGGTCGGTGATGGAGCCGACGCCGCGGGACGCGTTGAACCGCTTCCGGCGCTGCACTTCCGCGTAGAGCTCGTCGAGCATTCGGCTGGTCTCGAGGACCTCACCGGTGACCGCCTTCATCCAGGACTTGGCGAATTGGAAGTCGGCGCCGAACTTCACGGGGTCGGCGAGGTAGCAGTCGAAGCCGCGCAGCAGGAACCCCGTGAGGAGCACGCCGAGGGTGATCGATTTGCCGGTACCGGTGCCGCCGAGCACGAGCAGGTGCGGGTCCAGGTCCAGGTCGAAGCGAACCGGGGCGCCGTCGACGCCGGATGCCACAGGAACTGCGAGGCCGCCGTCGTTCATGGCGTCCCAGTCGATGGGGGCGGGGAACGGCACCGGGTCTTCCCGGCTGATGCGCAGCAGCACCTCGCTGGGGGTGTCTGCCGGCTGGACGTCGATGAACTTGTTGCTGGTGGTGGAGCGGAGCGTGCCGAGCCGTTTCGGCTCGCGGAAGTCGTCGATGGACCGGCCGAGCGGGATCTTGAACGTCGCCTGCTGCACCTTCTCGTTGCCGGGCAGCGGCTCCAGCGACAGGAGCTTCGGGGCGAGCCCGTCGGTGCCGATGAGGTTCGTCGCCTCGAACGCCGCCTCCCACTCGATGGCGGTGCAGTAGTCCTCGTTCAACCGGGCGCGAGGGCCGGAGAACTGCACATCGGGCGCGTTCGGGCGGGCGCCGTAGACGATGACGCACCCGTCCTGCGCGCCGGTGACCTGCATCCAGTCGCACCCGATCAGGCTCTTCATGCTGCCGAGTGACTTGCGCACCTGATCGGTGGTCACACCTCCGTAGAGGCGCAGCGTCACGCGCCAAATGCTGGAGTCGGTGTCGGGGCCGGTGAGGTTTTCTACCTGAACTACTTCGGGACGGGCGAGCTTCGACGCCTCGAAAGCCTTCGCGAGCCCCGCGCCGAGCACGATCGTCGCGACCTGGTTGGTCTCGGCCTTCGCGGTCGCGATCTTCTTGCTGGATGAGAGGTTCGCGTAGAGGCGGGCGGGGTTCATCTCGATCGGGTCTTTCGACCAGGCGACCGCGAACGCCCCGGAGTTGCGCTCACCCTGCCGGGAGGAGCCTGCGGCCTTCCACGCCATCAGGTACACGAACGGGGCCGAGTCTAGCGCGGTCGTCAGCGTCGTCTCGACCTTGGTGCGCAGGAACGTGCCGACGTCGACGCCTTGGAGCACCTGGAACGGCATCACCTCGATCGACATTGGCCTTGGCGGGCGCGTGGAGCCGGTGTGCGGGTTGTGGTTGACGAACTCGTGGACCTTCTTGTGCTTGACAAGCGCCGTGTGCGGCTTCTGGCCGCCGACGATGCCGGCGCTGAGGACTGTGTCACCCCAACGGCGAGACCACAGGTCCTCCTCGTCGATGCGGGCGAAGTCATCCAAGAGGCCCGGGTTCTGGAGCGTCGTCGAGTCCGCGGTGAGCGCGCCGACGTAGAGGGTGGATGCGCCGTATGGGTCGGGGACCGCGCGGGCTTCGACGAGCTCGCCGAACCCGGAGCTGTAGACCTGGTTCGCGGCGGCTCCCGCGTGCCCGAGCCCAGACGCGTCAGCGATCGTGCACGCGTAGGCGACGGTGTACTCCGGCGCTTCCTCAGCTTCCGGGGTCTCCATGAGCAGGTCCGGCTTCGCGTCGGCGTCGACGGGCTCGGCGCCTTCGGGGGCGGTGGAGATGGTCTCGAATCCGGACAGGAGCGGCCACAAGTCCGGCGTCGCCTTGTTCGCGGTCGCGGCCCAGTAGAGGATCGAGTCGACGGCGAGCTCTGCGATCTCCGCGGACCTGTCGGGGCGGGCGAGGTCCGGCTTCTGGTCCTTCGGCCACGACGCGACCCGGAACCGCAGCGGGTGACGCGTGCCCGGCTTCGGCTGCCCCTGCTGGTCGAGTTCCGGGGTGGAGAGGATCGCGAGGTCGCGGGAGTGGCCGTGACCAGCGAGCTGCAGGCCGATGGCGTCGCCGAGCTTGAACATGCCTGCGGTGCCGTATGCGGAGGGCGCGTCGAAGGTGTCCACCTGCAGGTCGATGTCGGGGTACGCGGCATGGTCGACGAGGCGAGGCTCGGCCTGCTTGAACTCTTTCAGCTCCGGCCACACCGCCGCCCACCGCTCGGCCGCCTCGCACCGTTCGCGCCATGCTTCGATGAGCGGCTTCGAGAAGACTCCGATGACGACCGCGAGACTCGCGGCCACGCCCAGCGCGACCGCCTGGACCGTCGGCGAGGGAAGCCACGGCGCGATCTCGGGCACGTCCTCGAGCTGGAGGACGCCGACGGTCACGAGCGACGCCGGAACGATCAGGCAGGCGATCAGGCCCACCCGCGAGGGGACGGAAGTCTTCACCCGGTCGATGAGGTCGAGCACGCCGGCGTACGGGCGCGGCTCGCGTTCCGCCGCGGCACGATTCAGGGTGTCCAGTCCCGCGACGACGAGCGCCATCACCGCGTACGCGTTCACCGCGCGAAGTCCCGCCTCCCACGACTCAGGGATGACCGGCACGACGAGAGGTGCGCCGCCAGCGCCGAGGTCGAACGCGTGGCCGGAGCCGAGCACCGGCAGGAACCAGACGGCGACCGCCAAGGCGAGAGCTGCGATCGGGAGCAGCGCGACGCGCTTGCCCGGCCACAGCGCGGGGGAGAGGAGCAGATGTCCGCGCAGTGACTGCCAGGCCCGGTAGCGGCGGGCGAGCTGTTTCTCGTACTCGTTCGCGGGCGTCTCCACCCCGTTCTGCTTCGGGCCCGTGTACATCGGCGAGACGGTGTTGAACGTCGCGATGAACACCACCACGAGGGCGGCGAGGAACCCGGGGTACTCGAGCCAGGTCAGCCCGATCCCGACGGGCACCGCGGCGACGGCGATGGGGACGGCGAGCGGCGACTGCTGTGGACGCTTGGCGGCGGGAGGCATGAGGCGGTGGAGTCCTTTCGAGGACGGGTCAAGCGAGGAAGCTGGGCTCAGCGGGTGAGGGCGGCGAACGCGGCAGCCGTCGGATGCGGTGCCTGCCCGTTCGGGAGCACCAGCTGCGGGAAGCGAGCGAGCGACTCGAGCGTCCGAGCACGAGCGTCGATTGGCCGATACGCGAACACCTGAGCTGACTTCGGATGCGTATTCGCCGGCACGGTCACGATCAGCGGGACCGTGAACGGCATCAGCGCGCCCCGACGCTCCAGGAAGGTCGTGAGCGCGGCGAGCGCGTTCGGGAGGGTGCGCTTGTCGCCGAACGGGAACGCCTCGAACCCTCGACGAGTGACACCGCCGTACGTCCAGTAGAACGCCGGCCGCCACGCCTTCGCGTCGATCAACAGCACCTCGGACGACCCGACCACGACGTGGTCGATGTTCGCGCCGTGCCCGTTCGGGACCGTCACGTCATGGAACACGTCAGGCCCGTCCGGGCGGACCGCCCACGCCTCCAACACGCGCGCAAGGGACCGTTCGCCGGCGGCGCCGATCTGCGCGACGCGCTCGTTCGCGGCCCACGACGCGGTTGAGGCCTGCTCCAGGCTCCCGCCGGCGGTGCCATACACGCTGCCCATGGCTCACTCCGATCCAGTCGGGCAGAGTGCCCGCTGGCCTCCCTATGCGGAACCAAGCAGAAGGGAGCTCTCCCGTGGCTTCCCCGGGGATTCGACTCGACCGCAAACCCTCGTCAACCTGAACGTTTGCCGATAACGTCGAGAGAACCCCAGTCCACTCCACCGCCGGAGAACAAGTGAAAAAGCTCTACGCGCTCATCAGCGCGCTCATCGTTGCGCTCCTCTTTGGAGGAGTCGTAGCCACTACCGCGAACGCGGCACCGATTCCAGTCGATCCGGATTTGACGGCTCCGGTGCTGGAATCTCTGGAGCTGGTGTCTCCGGCGAGTGTGGGTGCTGACGACGAGATTCGTCTCGATTGGGTGGTGCGTGAGGCGAATGAGCTCAGCAGCGCGATCTTCTATCTGCAGGCTCCGACTGGATCGCTGTTCCAGGTTCGTTGGGACGCGAACCGGGATCCCGCGAGCCGTTCTGGTGACCGCTGGTCCGGAACTGCGACAGCGACGGTTGATGGTGGTACGTGGCCAGGTGGGGTCTACAAGCCGTACTCAGTCAACATCTACGACCAGGCGTCGAATAACGGTCGAGTCGAGTTCATCACGGGTGGCACACCCACCTTCCCTGACATCACAGTCAACAACGACGCCGCGGATTTGACGGCTCCGGTGCTGGAATCTCTGGAGCTGGTGTCTCCGGCGAGTGTGGGTGCTGACGACGAGATTCGTCTCGATTGGGTGGTGCGTGAGGCGAATGAGCTCAGCAGCGCGATCTTCTATCTGCAGGCTCCGACTGGATCGCTGTTCCAGGTTCGTTGGGACGCGAACCGGGATCCCGCGAGCCGTTCTGGTGACCGCTGGTCCGGAACTGCGACAGCGACGGTTGATGGTGGTACGTGGCCAGGTGGGGTCTACAAGCCGTACTCAGTCAACATCTACGACCAGGCGTCGAATAACGGTCGAGTCGAGTTCATCACGGGTGGCACACCCACCTTCCCTGACATCTATGTGCTGGGAGTGGAACCTACGGTCGAGCCGACAACGGAGCCGACGGTCGAGCCGACGACGGAACCGACGGTCGAGCCGACGACGGAACCGACGGTCGAGCCGACGACGGAACCGACGGTCGAGCCGACGACGGAACCGACGGTCGAGCCGACGACGGAGCCGACAACGGAACCTACGGTCGAGCCGACGACGGAGCCGACAACGGAGCCGACGGTCGAGCCGACGACGGAGCCGACAACGGAACCTACGGTCGAGCCGACAACGGAACCTACGGTCGAGCCGACAACGGAACCTACGGTCGAGCCGACCAGGGAACCCACGACTGAGCCGACCGCGGAGCCCACGATGGAACCGACGGTTCAGCCGACGAGGACCTCTTCGGAATCAGCCGCGACCGTCCCTCCGGCCTCAAGTGCATCCGCCGCTTCGATCGCTCCCGCACCCTCGAACACCCCAGCACCCTCGGGCGGTCTCGCGACGACGGGCGTAGACAGCAGCGGTGCGCTGGCGGTCGGCGTCGGATTGCTCGTGCTGCTGGCTGGCGCTGCGATGCTTCTGCTGCGTCGCAAGCCCGCGGACCGGTAGCGCGCTCCTTCAACGACAAAGCCCGCCACTCGCATCTCTGCGGTGGCGGGCTTCGTCGTTCGTGGCGCCTGATGCTCGCGCCGGCTCAGTCCCGCCTTCGCAGGTAGAGGACTGTGATCGTCACCGCGAGAGCGAGCGCGGTGACGCCGATCCCGATGGCAAGCGCGACGCCGAGCACACCCGGGAAGCCGGCTAGGACGATGCCGATGAACACTGCGGTCGCGACAGCTCCGGCGAAGATCCAGCCGGGCGGGGACGCGAAGAAGTCGCGGATGGCGCCGAGCTGCTCTTCCATCTCTTGCTGTCGATCCTGGTCAGCCATGGACAGGCTCCAATCGGTGGGGACGCGTAAGCCTCCTATGCGCGATCAGGGCGCGGACAGCTTCGTGCGCAGCCGCATCGGCAGCTGAGGCGGGCCCATCCCTTCCGGGTAGAAGCGCGGCTTGACTGGCAGGCCGGTCTTCGTCACCGTCTTATTCACCGTGAGGCGCCGGAACGGGCTCGTGGCCTTCCGCATCTCGTGAAGGTTCGGTGGCGTGCGCCCCTCGGCGAGCCACGACGGCTGGAAGCGCTGGACGGCGAGCATGTCGAGACTCCGAGGGAGGTCCTCGTTCGCAGGCGTCGGCACCTGGCGTGGGTCGAGCAGATCCACGCTCTCCCACGGGTCGTCCGCGTTCTGCCCCGTCGGTCTCTGCGCCCGCAGGGTCAGGAACGACGAGTCGATGAGGTCGGGACCGGGGAACCAGTCCTGCCACTGCACGATGGAGATGCGGAACTTCGCCGGATCATGCGCGGGTGCTCGCCAATCACGCAGCGCCCGACTGATGTCGCGGCGGACTCGGCTGAGGTCGCTTGCCGCGGAGTGATGGTTCTCGGCCGCCTCGGGGTTGCCGGCGACGACGAAGACGACGTGGAGTCCTGTGTCGTCCCATCTGCGGTTGCCGAAGAGTTGCACCCACTTCGCGACCTTCTCGGTGAGGTTCTTGCCCGTAGAGGCGGTGAGCTCGATCGCGAGGCGCGCGCCGTCTTCCCGGAGCAGGACGGCATCTGCAGCGCGCTGCAGCCCTCGCGGCGGCTCGTCGCCGATGCTCGTGTAGGCGAGGTTGGCGACGTCCGCGAACCGCTCTCCGACGACCGCGCCGATCGGGAGGAACTCGGCCGCGCGGGCGATGATCTCGGCGACGAGCACGTTGTGCCGGTCGTACCTCGATGACGCGGACCACGGGTGCGCGCCAGTGGTGGTCGCCCACTCGGGGTACGTCATTTTCGGCTTGATGAGTTCCTCGAACGCGGAGGACCGGGATGGCCGGTACAGCTCGATGCGGGCTCTCGCTTGCGGTACGTGCAATGGCGTCTGGTAGGCGCCGATGTCAACGAGTCCGAGGGTGAAGAGGTCGCGCATGAGATTGCCCTCTTTGGAGAGGACCTTGTCGATGCCGGTGAGGTAGGCGAGCTGCTGGGTGGTGAGAGTCCGGTAGGCGTTCAGCGCTGCGAGGACGCGGAGAGTGTTCTGCCAGTGCTTGCCGTACTTGTGGACGCGAGCAAGTGCTTCGGCGGGATCGCTGAGGAATCGCTTCGGGGCATGCCCGATCCCGGATGCGGCGGAGCGCCGTGCCTGGTCGATCGAGGACCACGCAGCGGCAGCTCCCACGTCCCAGAATCCGCTCGTGAATGGGTCTTGCCGGACGCTCGCGCGCATCTTCGCGTTGGGGGTGCGCGAGGGGATGTGGGCGACGGGGATGGCGCTCATGCGGCGAGGCCCATGTCGGTCTGGTGGAGGCTCCGGAACTCGGCCAAGCTCATGGCTTCGAAGTCGGGGATCTTGAGGGTGAACGCGCGCATGGCTTCCTTGTCGAGGGTGGTCTTCACGATGGCGGTGTATTTGGGGAGGTTGGCGACGTCTTCCGGCTCCCATGAGGACCCGTCGATGACGAGACTGGCGACGAGGTCGCGGATCACGCTCGCGTCCTCCTGGCGGAGCACGATGCGGGTGCCGTAGCCGAGCATCGTCTTGCGGACCGTGTCTTCGAGCTGCTCCGGGAACTGGGTCGCGAAGAACGGTTCGACGCCGAACGATCGGCCGTCGTTGCGGAACCAGGAGAGGACGTCTCCGGAGTGCGCGGCGAGGTGTTTGACTTCGCCTTCGAATACGGCGACGCGTCGGTCTTCGAGGCCCCAGCCGATGCACGTGCGCCGGATCGCCTTCCACATCGTGTGCATCGCAAGAGCCGCCATCTGCTCGCGTGCGCGGTCGTCGAGCGAGTGCCCGGATGCGGACGGTCCGAAGTCGATGATGACGTTCGCGTCGGCCTCCAGGAGCTCGTCCCAAGTGCGTTGGTTCGGGCGTGCCCACCAGTGCTCGAGCGTCATCAGCGGCTCCACCTTCGAGCGTGGAGCGTCGAACAGATTCTTGCGCTGCGACGGCGTCACACCACCGCCGTATGTCGGCCCGAGATGGTCGGCGGCGGACACGAGCTCGGCGTGCTCCGGATGCCGCCCGGCTGCGTCCTGGATGAGGCCGGCGATCTCTTTCGCTTCCTGGTCGTCGCCGTTGCCGATGAGGAGGTTCGCGTACCAGAACGGGGTGCGTCCGCGGTAGCGCGAGAGTGCCTCTGTGAACACCTCCGGAACAGTGCCGGTTCCCGAACGGGACAGCAGCGATCCCGCCTCGAATACTGCGATGAGCGACGGCGAGGAGCGGGGTCCGATGGAGTCGACGCCGTACACCGCTTTGAGGGTGTCGACGATGTCGCGGGCGTAGTCGTGCGCGGAGACGAACCCACCCGGTTCAGGGAAGAACGCGATCCCCTCGAGCGCGTTTCGGTCGGCGATGTTGACAGCCTCCACGGGGGCGTCGAACTTCGTGGCCCAGCGTGCGTGCGCGGCCGCAGAGACGCCGTCGCCCTTGGTGTCGAATGCGATCATGGCGCGCCGGACTTTCGACTGCAGACGGCTGGAGAGGAACCAGCCCCATTGCGCTTCGAGCAGTCGTGACTTGCCCGATCCGGCGAGTCCGGTGACGAACATTCCCGCCCACGCATCTTCCGAGCTCAGATGCACTGCGCCGTCGCGGTCAGAGCCGATCACGGGGCCGATGTTGCGACGCAGTTCGACCGGCGCGATGCGGTCGCCGGTGGCGCCTCCGGAGAAGGCGGAACCGGCGTGCGGAGCGACGAGCGCGAGTGGCAGATGCGGTCCCAGGAACGCCGCGTGCGGATGCACGGGATACTCGCCAGCGAACTCCGGACGGATTTTCTCCACCGGGTTCCCTTCGCTATCTTTCGTCAGCGTCCTCGACTCTTTCGCTGGCCGCTTCGGCGTCCCCATGAGCGTCGGAGATTCCGGCGCCAAGCCTTGCCCGAGGAGGCGCTGCAACGTCCGCCACGATGACGGCAACCGGCCGAGGAGACGACCGATCAACGCCGCGATCGCGGCCACCGTGACGAGCACGCCGAGCACCGTCCACGGCACGTCCAGCAGCTGCGGAACTTCCGTTCCGAGCGCCGGTACTTCACGCAGCAGCAGCGGCATCCCGATCGCCGTCGCAGCACCTACGAGCGCGGTCACCACGAACGGCATCGACCCGTCGAGCTTCGACGCTCGCCGTGCATCCGCGATGACGTCGAACCCGGGCAGCGTGGACGTGAGATGCCGCACCAGATCAGCCGCTCGCATCGCATCTGACGACCCTGCGTAGATCGACGCAATGACCGCGCCCGTCTCGAACGAGTGATGCGTGGCGACGCCCCGATGCGCGAGCCACAGTTTGTTGCTCTTGCGCTCGGACTTCGTCGGCGCACGCAGTGAAATCGCGACCCACTCGCCCGCAGCGAGGAACCCGACCATGGACTGCACGACGGTCCCGAACTCCGCGCCCGCCTGCGTCGACTGACCGACATCCGGGAGCTTCTGCACGGACAGCTGTGACACCTGCTCCACGTCCGCCAGCGACAGCCCATCTTCGACGTACACCGCCTTAGCGGCGACCGCGTCCCCGAGCTTGAACGCCATCGACGCGGACGCGTGCTTCGACGCTGGGAACGACACGTACGAGTGCGCGCCTCCAGCCTCATCGCGCAGCAGAATCAACGTCGTGCCGTCCGGTGCCTGCGTTTGGAACGCCTTCGCCTTCTGCAGCAGCGTCGGCGCGTTCAGCTCCAGGGGGCCGGCCTTGAACAACTCGTACGTGGACACCTCAGAAATCACACTCATAGTGAGTCCTATGCGCGAACCCCCGACGACCGAGCGAGGAGCGAACCCAGCCGAGAAATATCGGGCAAATCAGCCAAGAAATCGATCTGGATATTCCCCTGAGAATCCCCGGTCAAAAGTGCCGAATCCCGCTCCAGCCCCCGCTCGTCTCCTCAACCCTGCAAGTTTTCGGGTTCTGATTCTCGCGCCGGTAAGCCGCTGGGGCGTCTTTCCGGGTGCCTTGCAGTCTTAGCCGCTGGCGCGTCTTCGAGTGCGGCGTTCGGGCGTTCAGGTGCCACGTGGCTTTCCGAGGCGGTGCCTCGTCCGCTCAGTCGCCGCGGGGTCTTGGCCTCGTTCCTCGGCCCTGCGCGTGGTTGTGTTTGGTCTCGCTTGCTCCACCATCCACGTCCCGCGCTTCGACAGCCCGGCCACTTCTCCGCTGCTGCTGCGCTTCGTGGCGTCCTGCGTGCACTGTGTGCGGCATGCTGTCGGTGTCCCAGCCACCTTCATCAGTGCCACTTCGGCATCGGTCCCTGGCTTCACCGTCCGCGCTTCTTTCGCCTGCTTCTGGGACGCCACCACAGGATCGCGCCGCAGGCGCTGACTCAATCCGGACATCCACCCCGAAACGTCCCGCATCGGGTCGAAAGTGTGACGAATCAGACGGGTAGTGCGGGTGCATGCCGGGGATGGGAACAACCGGCACCTCCGTCGCAGACTCCACCCCGCGGGAGCCAAGCCAACCACCCCGACAACGACACCTCCCAGACCACCGAACCATGCGGCGAAGCGTGGCCACGAAGTGGACACCCGGGACCCTACGAAACGACACATGCCTCGAACACCCAGCCACAGGACCGCGGGCGAGGAACGAGCCCGCTGCAACGCAGCGCGAAGCATCCAGCAACGAGCCGCGACGAGACGATCCAGGACGCAGCGGCAGAGGGGGTGAAACTGCAGGCGGGGGAGAGCAGAGAGATGTTCAGGATGGGCGACGGAAACGGCGAAGCGCGAGACCGCAGGTCACGCCGCTGGGGGACCCGAGAAGGCGACTGGTGAGAACGGCGCAACCACAGGACCGCGACGCGAGGAACGAGCGGCGCAGCCACGAGCCGGGATGCACGACGGAACACCCTGCATGGGGTCAGCGGATGCAGGAACGCAGGCATGTAGGGATGCAGGAATGTAGATGTGGATAGGTGGCAGAAGTGCAGACGGGTGACAGTGTGCAGAGACGGGCCGGGGAGAGACGGTGGCCGCGCCCCGCGCGGCAGCAACAGAGGGCGATGCGGGAGGCAACATGACGGGACGGGCGAAGCCCGGACAGCGAACAGAAACAGAACGTAACGGGACGATGCAGAACGCCCCGAGGGAGCGCCAGCGACCGAGGGATCTTAAGTAGGCGACTCGTCCGTCGGGTTTGGTTCCGGAGTGCGGCTATCGCCCGCGGGGGAGCCGCTATCGCGGACCGGCTGGGCACCGTCGGTGGCGGCTGCCTCGGTGAGATCGACGGTGCCTGTCACGAGCTTCGGGCTGATGAGCCCACGCATGGGGAAGGTGCCGCGATTCGAAACGAGACCATGTCGGCTGTTTTGCCCGTCCTCGGGGAAAGTGACGTTCATCAGGTCCGCCCCCACGAACGCCTTAGGCGTGACGCCGGAGTTGTCCGTAAAAATGACTTGGCGAAGGCTCGCACCGTCGAAATCGGGCTCCATGATGAATCCGCCGTGAAAGCTCACTACTCGCATGCGCGCGCGAGTGAACTTTGCTCCAGTCAGACCTAGCTTCCAGCCGGCGTTGAGCGGGTCTGACAGGTAAAATTGAACGTGGTGAAGACGGGCGTCAGTGAAGTCGGCCAGGTCCAGCTCAGTCGTCTCGAACTTAACGTGTGAGTGCCCTCCAGCTGCCGGTCCGAAGCGCGCTTCGCTGAGGTTCGAGCGGGAAAAATTGACCCTGTACAACTGCACGTAGCTCCAGTCGGTATTGGGTGCCTCGAGTTCACGGAATGTGAGGTTTCTGAGCTCGACGTTCATGCGTCGCTGCGACGATGCGCGGAGCAGTCCACGCAGGGCGGCGGCTGCCTCTGGTGAGACGGCGAGGCGCTCGTCTGTTCGCTCTCCAGCCAACTCTTTCCACCCGACACGGTGGTCTCGTTCGATGAACGCCTTCAAGACATCGAGGATGACCTGCACGTGTCGGGTCTCCGGGGTGTGGAGCGCGTAGTCAGTGAGAAGGCTGATGCCGGCCGTTTGCTTGGCTTCATTCTCGCTGTCGAGAAGACTGAGGGCATCAGTGATGCGCCCGATTTCTAGCTGCTCGCCCTCACGTCGGTGTCGCTGCTCGATCACTCGACCCTCGTCAGCTGCAATTTGAGTGTTTTCATGTTCAAGCATCCAACGTCGGTAGGTGAAGTAGAGGCCGATGATTGCGATGAGTCCACCGACGCAGAAGAGCACAGCTTGCCGTGCGTCGGCGATGGCACGGGTGCAGTCGAGCGGACCGTTCCTGGCGCATCTATCGCCGATGGTCTCGGTCACGATGGCTTGGGGCGCTGCCACTAGCAACCCGGCGAGGAGGAGGTAGCCCAGTGCGATGGCTGCGATTGCAAGAACAGCGAGCACCATCATCCGCCAGGCGCGCACCCAGACCCGCATGCAGACGCGCTTCCAGAGAGGGCCGTTCACGATCGGCGGTGGCGTGACGAACGCACGGATGCGGTCGCGGAAGAGGGGCAGGCGCTCGGTCATCCCATGATCTTGGCGCACGCTCGTGCTTCCGCATAGCCGCGGCTGCCTCTCAGTCGCCTCGCCGTCACTCTCCGCCGAAGCCACTCGCGCGTTGTCGACCTGCCACGTTCCCCCAGCCCCGGGTATTCGACGTGGATCGCGGAGGTTTCCATGCCGTCTCGGACCGCGGCGTTGAATCGCTCTGGCTCGTACGTTTCCCGTGCGAGCTCCGGAGCTGATCACTCTGCTGGGCGTTCCTTGCCTTCGCTCCAGATTCGGGCCATGCAGCCATCGCGGAAGCGCTGATCGAGTCGGGCTGGATCTGATGGGTTCGCGCTTGGACCTGTCAGGTCGGTGTGGCACTTCGGGCATGTGCGGGCCAAGGTGCGTGGGTCGACTTCAGCGTGCGCCTGGCTCCCCGAGTTCACGTGCAGGACGCGAGCGAGCGTCTCGGCGCGCACGAGCGGCGCTTGCCAGTAGATGTGGTGCATGAGGTCCGCCTCGGGTACCGTGCCGGCTCCAGCATGGGCTACACCGAACGCGAGGAGCGCTTCGTCGACCTGCTCGCGCCGCGCCTCGAGGCGACTGCGGATCTCGACTTCCTGCTTGGCAAGTTCGTCGGCGAGCATGTCCAGTCTGCGCAGCTGGTCGGGGAGACTACGGTGTCGCTGGCGGGTGACGACTTCAGCCGTCCCATCTGAGAGATGCACGTCCAATTCGATGTTGCGCGGGGACCGTTTCGGAGCAGCAGCAGCGAAGGCTCGCAACGCGTCGGTGACAGCAGCGTCCTTGCTGTCGACGGGTACTGCGAGATGGAGCGGCGGAACGTGGACGGCCCAGACGCTGGCAGTGACGCGGAGCACACCGCGGATCGCGACTTTCATGCCCCCGTCTTGGCGTCCCCGCATAGGTGTCGTAGCACCGAGGCCCGCTGTGTTCAGCGAGCCGGCCACGTACTCATTGGAGCAGCACATGTTCACGACCGCGACCCTCGCGACAACCTTCACCCGGGACGATGTACTGGTCCCAGCCGAGCCCGTTTTTCCCTCGATGTCGGGATTGGAAGCGGAGAATCTCTTCGTGGTGTTCCGTGACATCCTGTTTGGAACCCCGATGGGCGCGATCCTCGGCGTTGCGCTCATCTTGGCAGGGATCTTCACCATCTCCTTCTCCCTGACGGAGGACTCCTTCGCACCCGCCGTCGTTGGACTCATCGGCATCGTGGCAGGTGCGAGCTTGTTCTTCATCAACATCAACGTCATGGACGAGAGAGCTGAGAACGCGAAAGCGGGGGAGGTCACTGCCACGGTGACGGACTGGGCGGCAGAAACGTACGGTCTCGTGGACGGATTTGGTGCGGTGTCTCGGGCCGACAGTCCGGCTGGTGCCGTTTTCGCCGCCCACGATGTCACCTTCAGCGTGGACGGACGAGTCTCGTTGGTCGACGTCACGCTCGTGTTTGTGGACGACAAAGCACACCTGCTCAACACCGAATCCGGCGAAGAACTCCCAGCCATCGCCGACTAGACCCACTCGAAAACCGAGGCGCTGCAATCGACGTGATCGCTATCTCCCCGCCGAGACCGCTGGCGATCCGGATTCCATGTCCCTTTCGCCCTGCGATCGGATGCGAGGAACGAGGATCCTCAAGACTGGGCCGTCCTGTCCATTGGGGAGCGCAGATCGGTGGAGTCGGTCGCCTTACGAACTGGGCGACACCGCTGCTGACCCGCTCCCGGCTACTCCGCTGGCGCTCGCCATGCTCATTGCCGCAGGCAGACCTTGCCTGTTGTGGCTCGCGGCAATGATCTTGGCGATCTGGTTGGTGAAGTTCATCGTCGCTAGTCACATCGACGAGCGGAGCGGAAGCAGGAGTAGCCCCACACCTGATGCGGACGGGTCGCTGACGTAGCGAGGCCTACCTCGAATGGTCGGCGAGCACCGCACGATCGTGCAAGAGCATCGGGTAGCTGACTGCGAACGCGATCGCGACAGCGAGGTACACAACAGCTCCGCCAGCAGTGATGATCGCCCCTGTGCTGAGGACGCCCGTGTCGATGACGGTCGCGGCCTGGTGTTGGTCCCAAGCGAGCCGGCCGGCGAAGGCCGCGGCGGCGAACCAGAGCACGGCGGAGACCAGCGTGGTGATGTTCGCGCTCGGAGTATGGGCGTACACGTCGGCCGCGGTGACGGACGCCCGGTCGAGGTGGTCGGCGTCGTCGAAGAGCCCCTCGAGCTCGGCGGAGTCATGGAGCTCATCGAGCTCGTCGTCGGGGATTACTCCTGCGCGCTCGGCGGCCAGGGCTTGAGCTCGCTTCCGAACCTCGCGTGCCTTGCCCGCGCTGTTGAATGACGTCCGCACGAGATGCCGTCTGGTGCGGGCATGCGCGTTGGCGGTGATGCACCCGAGGACGCCGATGAGAGCGAAGAGCGGGATCATGACGGTGACGATGAAGTCGGGTTCCACGGCGGCGGTCTTTCTGAGGTGAACGGGGCGTGGTCGTGGTCGGTCACTGTCGACGTCGAGGCAGCGTTGCAGCTCCGTCCGTTATCGCGTCAAGGCTACTCAGGGGAGCGAATCTGACCGTCCGAATTCGTATGCGGATTCTTGGACATTGCGAGGGAGTGGCTCGCCTGCGCCTCCACCCACATCAGTCTGCGTCCGACCGCGTCTGGACGAAGCTGGCAGGCGCGATCGGCGCGCTATGGGGCCAGGGCCTTACGTATTGTTCGTTCGAGCGAGGTGCGGAACCGGAGCAGACTCTCCGCCGATGAGCTAGGCACGAGCATCTCGGCGATCTGTGGCGCGGCGAAGTACCAGTTGACGGTGCCCATTAGCTGCAGATACGTGGCCTCGGGGTCGATCTCGGGATCGACGGTGCCGAGGCGTTGCGCTTCACGAATCGCCTCGATGCGGAGGTGGTAGCGCTGGCGTCGGATCTCGAACCCCGGGGCTTCGGACGGGTGGTAATGCAGTGCTTCGTGCTGCATGAAGCGGATGATGTCCGGGTGGTCGACGAGGTAGTCGAAGACCGAGGTGAAGTACGCAGGCACATCGAGTGGGTCGATGTCGACCGACTCGGCAAAATCGGTGAGTCGTGCGGTGACGACCTCCGCGAACAGCTGCTCCTTGTTGCCGAAGTAGTTGTAGATGAGCGCCTTGCTCGTCTCGGCTCGTGCCGCGATTTTGTCGACTCTGGCGCCGTTGATGCCGTCGCGTGCGAACTCGTCATCAGCGGCCGCGAAGATCCGAGCTCGAGTCGCGTCTTTGTCGTATTGCATGAACCCATCTTCTCTGGTTAGTCTTGCGGCGGGGTTACTGAACGGTTAGTAACAAATCTAGGCGGGGGACGCTGATGACTGAGCTACACCAGGAAGCGACGCCATCGCTTGCTCAGCCATGGGGGCTCAGCCTCGCGATGCTCGCGGTCGTATCTGCCGGCGCCGTCACAATCAGTTACCTCGCGCAGCCAATCCTGACGGTCGTCGCTCAAGAGTTCTCGACGTCCACTGGAAGCCTCGGGTGGATCGCCACCTCGGCACAGGTTGGCTACGCCGTGGGTATCGTCGCGCTGCTGCCGCTGGCGGACGTCGTCCGTCCACGGCGCCAGGCGCAGGTTCAGCTCCTTCTCGCGGCGGCGTTCCTCGGAATCGCCGCGTTCGCGCAATCTCCGATGCAGCTCGCCATTGCGCTGTTCTGCGCCGGTCTGGTCAGCAACGTCGCACAAGTTTTGTTGCCGCTGGCGATCAGACTCAGTCCCGAGGGGCGCTCCGGAAGCACCACTGCGGTCCTCACTGGGGCTTTGCTGTTCGGAGTATTTGGCGGCCGCATCGTGGTTGCGTGGACCTGTGACGCCTTTGGGTGGCGTGCGGCCGTCCTCGCGATTGCAGGCCTAATGTTCGTGCTCATCCTTTTGGTTCGCTGGCGCGTCCCCGACTCCGTTCGGCCGCCGACGAAGGCGTCCTATCGGGCGCTGCTCACAAGCCTCCCGGCGATTATCCGGACCGACGCGGCACTGCGTCGCGCAGCCTGCATCCAGTTCCTCGTCTTCGGCGGCTTCAACGCGCTCTGGGTCGTCACAGTTCTGCACTTCACGCAGGTCGTCGGATGGACGACTGCGCAGGCGGGACTCGTCGGGCTCGTGGGGATCGTCGCAGCTGTGCTGACGCAGCAGGCGGGCAGCTTCGTCGACCGGTGGGGGCCGGCGCGATTCCTGCTGGCCGCCGCATTACTCGGATGCGTGAGCGCTCTCGCCATCGCTGTTGGATCCAACCAGGTGCCCATCATTCTGGCGGCCATGTTCGGTGTCACTCTGGCGAATCAGCTCACCCAGGTTGCGAACCAGACTCGGATTCTCCGGGCTCCCACCGTGGCCGGGCGAACAAACACCATCTACATGTCCATCACTTTCCTGGGCGGAGCAACTGGGTCGGCGCTTGGGGTCTTCACGTTCGATCTCGGCGGCATCACGCTCACGGGCATTATCGCCACCACTGCCCTCGTTCTTGCGACCGGACTTGCAGCCCTGCCTCAGCGGAGCGCGTCGGTTACCGAGACACGCGAGTAGGCCCATCACATGAGCTCGATCGGGGGGATCGTCATCGTGAGATTTGCAGTCAGGGAAGTTGAGACCCGCCCGCCGGCGGGGGACCAGAACAAGGGGCACCCGACCGGGTACGCCGAGCGGGTCCAGGCTCGACGAGGAGCTGGTGCGCAGCTCGTTCGTGCGTGCTTGCGCGATCTCGGGCGACCTCATGAGGCGGTGACACGGCGATGCCCCGGGTGCGGCTCGAACGAGCATGGCCGCCTGGAGGCTCAGGAAGCTTCACTATCGGTTTCTCATGCCAGTGACCTCACTGTCGCCGCGGCGGGTCCTCGAACGTCGAGCGTCGGGATCGATGTCGAGTCATGCAGCCGTCAGGCCGACGGTGTCGCCGCAGTCCTCGACCTTGACGACTCCGCTGCAGATCCGCTTGAGGAGTGGGTCATGCGAGAAGCAGCTTCCAAGGCCTGGGGCATCGGCGTGGCGGAGCCGCTGTCTCGAATCGCACTGAACACTCCCGCAATCCTGCAGGAAAACCGGCAGGCGAGCTTGGGCGGACGACCACCGCTCGAACTCATCCGCCTGCATCTGACTTCGGAACACGTCTGCTACCTCGCCGTTCGGGCCCTCCAAGACCTAGACATCCGACTGGCCGAAGACGACGCATCCCGAGCAACACCCATTCAAGCCCTCCGAACAAAGGAAATGTCATGACACAGGCAACACGGTCCGCAATCCAGGCATCTCTCATCGAGCTCGTCCAAGACGAGTTCTTGGACGGAGATGAGGAGTTGACACACGAGACGCCGCTGCTCGAGTGGGGTGTGCTCAAGTCCATCGAGCTGACGAGGCTCGTCAACTTCATCGAGACGGAGTACCGAGTGCGCGTCCCTGCCGAGGCCGTCATCGCCGAAAACATGCGCGACATCAATGCCATCTCGTCGCTGGTCGAGAACCTGCTCGCCGTGCCGGCGTCGAAGTAGGCCTCGGACCTGGAATAACGGAGCAAACGCATGGTCGATTTCTCGACGAGCACCGAGGAACTCACCCTCCTCAAAGGAATCCGCGAAGCTGCATCCCAGCTCCCGACGCACGGGATGCACGATTCCCCAAGTCGTGCCGGCTGGGGGCAACTCGGGGAGATGGGGCTCCTTGGTGGGTGCATCCCGGAGGAGTACGGCGGCGCTGGCTGGTCGGCGCAGGGAACGGCTCGCGCCTACGAAGCCGCAGGCGAGACGAGCCCGAACCTCGGACTCGTGTTTGGCGGTGCGGCGCACCTCCTGGCTTGCGTGACGCCCGTCTTGCATCACGGCAGCGAGCAACTCCGGTCCGAGCTGCTCCCAGGTATGTCCGCAGGACGCGTCATCGGCGCAAACGCGATCACGGAAGCGGGTGCCGGTTCGGATGTCGGCGCCTTGCAGACGACGGCAACCCGCGTCGATGGGGGATACGTGCTGAACGGCGTCAAGTCGTTCGTCTCCAACGCACCAATCGCGGACGTTTTCGTCACCTACGCCGTGACGGACGCAAACGCCGGGTCACTGGGACGCACAGCCTTCGTCGTACCCAGAGAGTCGTTCGGGACCAGCGTGGGCCCGGTCTTTGTCAAGAGCGGCCTCGAAGGCTGCGCCGCAGCAGAGGTGCAGTTCGACGACTCGTTCGTGCCGGACTCCCATGTCCTAGGTGTCCCCGGCATGGGGGGACGAATCTTCCAGCAGTCGATGTTGTGGGAGCGGACCTGCCTCTTCGGCATCTACATCGGATTGCAGCAGAAGATCCTCAATCACACGGTTGGTCACGTGCGCAATCGTCGCCAGTTCGGACAACGCCTGTCTGGATTCCAAGCCGTGAAGCACCAGATCGCCGACATGAAGATTCGACTCGAAAGCGCCCGTCTGCTGCTCTACCGAGCCTCGTGGGGGATCGACAACGAGGACGGCGCCGAACTCTTCTCGTCGCTCTCCAAGCTGGCGGTCTCCGAGTCAGCGGTCGCTTCCGCCGGAATGGCGTCGCAGCTGTTCGGTGGGTTGGGGTACATGCGCGATGCTGAGGTGGAGCGAGCACTCCGAGACGCATCCGCGAGCACCGTGTTCTCCGGAACCTCGAACATCCAGCGTGACCTCGTTGCCGCGGGGCTCGGATTATGAGCACACTCCTGCAGCAGTACTTCTTGGACAGTCTCTCGCAGGACGCCAAGGCGCCAGCCGTGCACGACGGCCCACGGACCTACTCCTATGGAGAGCTTGACGAGATTGTGGAACACCTCATGTCGGCACTCACTCGGCACGGGCTCAAGGCCGAGGACCGGCTGGTCATGTGGACCGAGAAGAGTGCGGTCACGGTCGCACTCATGCAGGCCGCGCTTCGCCTCGGGATTATCTACGTGCCCGTGGCGCCGAGCAATCCGATCTCGCGGGTGAAGCAGGTCATCGAGCTTGCCAGGGCTTCCTTCGTGGTGACTGACGGTCCGATCGGTTTCGCCACCCGACTCGGCAGCTCGACGCTCGACTTGCTCCTGGCTTCCGAGCAAGATGTGGTGCCCCTGGCTCCGACAATCTCACCGGATGACCCGGCCTACATTCTGTTTACCTCGGGATCGACGGGCGTCCCCAAAGGCGTGACTATCTCCCACACGAATGCTCGAGCGTTCGTTGACTGGGCCGTCGTCGAGGCCGGCGTGGGTTCTGATGATCGGCTGTCGAGCCATGCTCAATTTAGCTTCGACCTCTCCGTCTTCGACCTATACGGTGCCTTCGCAGTTGGGGCCGCCGTTGACCTGATCCCGTCTTCTGCAGCGAACAACGGGACCGCGTTGGCAGCCTTCATCCGCGAGCGTCAGATCACCGTCTGGTACTCCGTGCCCTCGGCCCTCATGCTGATGATCGATCACGGCGGGCTCTTCATTGCGCGAGCTCCGGACGACCTTCGGGTCATGATCTTTGCCGGGGAGCCTTTTCCGCTCGGACGGGCGAAAGCGCTGCTCGAAACTTGGGCCGGTGTGCGCCTGATGAACTGGTACGGACCAACCGAAACCAACGTCTGCACTGGCTACGAACTCTCCGCCTCAGACCTGACGCGCAACACACCGATCCCCATCGGGTATCCGGCCTCCGGCGCCAACGTCACGCTCCGGCCGGGACCAGACGAAGGGGAGATCGTCGTCAACGGCCCAAGCGTCATGGTCGGCTACTGGGGCCAGGCCCCGCAAGATGGCGCGTACGCGACAGGCGACTTCGGACGAATCGGCGTTGCGGGCGAAATCGAGTACGTCGGAAGAAGCGATGGGCTCGTGAAAATTCGCGGATATCGAGTCGAAGTCGGGGACATCGAGGCGGTCCTCGGCCTGCACGAAGCGATCCAGGATGTCGCGGTCCTGGCCGTCGGGGAAGGCACTGACCGAAGTCTCACGGCCGTCGTCGTCCCTAAGGGCGGGCGCCGAGTGTCCCTTCTCGGACTCAAAAGCCACACCGCAACGCACCTACCCACCTACATGATCGTCGACCGGCTGCACATCGTGGAAACACTGCCGCGGACGCCCAACGGGAAGGTCGACCGCACCCACCTCGCGCACGCCATCGGAAAGGAACTCGAATGAACACCATGACCACACAGGCACCCACGGAACCGCTCGAGATGTACGCAGAGTGGGAGGACCGCGGCATCTCCCCGTTCTTCCCGGTCGTCGAGGCAAACCGCGGGAACTCCGTCGACGTCTCGAACATCGGGACCATGCTCATGTTCGGCTCTTGCGACTACCTCGGTCTCTCGCAGCACGACCGTCTCAAGCGCGCGTCAATCGACGCCATCGCCGCCTTCGGAACCAACACCTACGGCGCGCAGCTGCTCTGCGGGAAGACGGCGGTGCACAACGAACTCCAGGAGCACCTCCAGAGTCTGGGGTCCTTTGAGGCTGCGCTCATCTTTCCGTCGGGGATGGCGGCAAACCAGGCTGTGGTCTCGTCCCTTGCCGGTCCGGACAGCGTCATCATCAGCGACCGAACCGCCCACATCTCGCTGTACATGGGCAGCTGGCTGTCGAAGGCGGAGCTCAGGACGTTCCCGCACAACAACGTCGCGAAGCTAGAAGCGATCCTCAAGAAGACGCAGGACAAGGCCTCCCGGGTGATCCTCGTAGACGGCCTGTACAGCGCCGACGGTGACGTGGCACCCCTTCCGGAGATCGTCAAGCTCGCAAAAACGTACGACGCCATTACGGTCGTTGATGAAGCTCACTCCTTCGGAACTATGGGTCCCAACGGTCTCGGCGTCGCCGACGAGTTCGGTGTTCTGGAAGACGTTGATGTCGTCGTCGGCACGATGAGCAAAGCGATCGGTAGCGTCGGCGGCTTCGTCCTCTGCAGCGCGGAGCAGCAGCGGCGGATGCGCTACCTCTCGCCGTCATTCACCAGCTCCAGAAGCGTCGCTCCGGCCGTTGCCGCCGCCTCTCTCGAATCGCTTCGCATCCTGGCGGAAGACGGGCCGCGGCTGCGCTCCGACCTGGCTCGGAACACCGCGAGAGTCACGCAGGGGCTCCGCTCCCTCGGGCTCGACCTGATCGAAACCACGAGCCACATCGTTCCGATCAGGCTCGGGAACGAGCAGCAGACCGTCGAAGTCTCTCGTTGGCTCATGGATGAGGGCGTCTTCACGGGTACGTTTGTGTATCCGCACGTTCCCCTCGGCGAAGGGCGCCTGCGTGTCGGCGTGACCAGTGCTCACTCCGACGACGAGATCGACCTGTTCCTAGCGACGATGGCTCGAGCGACTGCGAGGTTCGCGCTGAACTGATCGGCGTGGAGCGTCGTACCGAAACGAGACGTCAATCCAGTGCAGGCACCGGCGGTGGAGGCGCGCTTAGCGGCATGCCTCTGCCGCCGGTGCTCTTGTCCCGCATACGATCCGCATCATGACGAAACTGGTTGGCATCATTCGCTCGACTGAACGACGCACGCTCGAGGCGGAAGCCGCCGAGTACGAGGACGTTCGCGCGGAGCTCGAAGCGCAGGTGCCAGAAGGTTGGGAACTCATCCAGTTCCAGACGGTCAAGTAGGTCGAGGTGGCCGACGAACGCCGGACGGATTTCCCTCTCCCGGATGCCTGGACCCGCGATGCGTTGGTCCGCGCTGGGTTCGAGGGGTTCGTTCCGCTGATCGGGCTCAATGGCCGTGATCTGCCGCCGGGGCGGGGCATCTACGTCGTGCTCCGCGCCGACCCGGTCCGTCCGCCGTTGTTCTCGGACGAGAGTCTCCTGCGCGCCTACGCCATCGGCGACCTCGAGCGACGCTGGATCGATGGCGCCGAGGTGCTCTACATCGGGAAAGCCGAGCGTGGCCTGCGCGACCGTCTCGGCGGGTTCAAGCCAAACCGGGCGAACCATTCCGGCGGCCGATCCATCTGGCAGCTCGCGGAGGCAGACACCCTGCAGGTCTGCTGGGTTGAGACGCCCCGGGACTACTCGCAAGACGTGGAGGGCGACCACGTCGATGCGTTCGTCGCCGTGTACGGTCGTCGTCCGTTCGCGAACGTCGCACCCCCAGCGCGAGGAACGGTGCAGTCCAGATCATCGACCCCCAAGCCGGTGCGCGGTCGAGGCCGCCGCGGTCAGGGACGCGAATTGGTCTTTGTCGACCTGGATGCTATGCACCACAGCTAGGTCTCGTCCGGTGCTTCCTCTGGTTCCCGCATAGCTCAGCCAACAGGCGACGACGCACGTCGCTCGCTGAGCTCGAGGGGAACCGCCGGATGGCCGCATCGACCCGTTTCAGCAACACGCTCCGCTACCGCCCGGATGCGCACCCGAACCAGGTGCACCTGACGCCGGCGTACGCGCTCGAGCCGATCCGGGCCGCGCTCGGCGGCACCATCGAACTGGACCCGTGCACGGAACCCGACAACCCGACCGGTGCAGAACGCTTCATCTGCCTTCCCGACGACGGTGCGGCCCTGCCATGGGATGCTGAGGCCATCTTCGTGAACCCGCCGTACGCGAAGGCGCGGGAGCGTTGGGTCCACCGGTGCATTGGCGCGGCGACCGCCGGGGCTCACGTCGCCCTGCTGATCCCTGCGCACACGGACACACGCATCTTCCACACCGCGCTCGCCTCAGCTGATGCAGTCACGCTCGTCCAGGGGCGGCTCAAATTCGGCATCCCTCGCCAGGACGGGCGGCAGATGGCCGCGTCGCACGGTTCGGCGATCTTCACGTGGGACTGTGATGCCAGGCAACTGGAGCATCTGGGGACGACGCTTCGCCGGTAGGCCGCTCAGAGGACGACGAGCCCGCATCCTGTGCAGTGCAGTCGCTCGCTGATGGCGAGCAGGATGAGGCAGCCCGGGCATGCTGGCCAGCCGATCGCTTCTCCGTCGTCGTCCATGCCCGGATCGTAAGCGCCGGCGTCGATGCCTGGGGCGAGGCGGAAGGATCTGTGGAAAACCACCGCGCCCGGAGCGTCAGCCGATGCGTGCGCACGAGAGTGCCAGGATGCGTTCCGCTGACCCGCCGTTGGTTGCGGCGACGAAGTCCGTCTCGCACGTACCGGCCAGGTTCAGCGCGGACCGGGCGGAGTCGACGGGCGTGAGCGCGTGACCTACCCAGGCGAGAAAGGCGACATCGAGGCTGGTGCCACCGGCCGCGATCCAGAGCTGACGACAGCGATATTGCAAGGGTCAGGGAGCCGGATCAGGAGCCCGTGCCGGGTGTGCCCCGCATAGCTGGTTCAGCGGAGCGTCTCCCGCACACACGCTCTTAGGAAAGGCCCGCTCATGCCGTACCCGATCACCGTCGTCGTCATCCCGCCCACGGGTGACATCGCCGCGGTCACCATCACCCAGCGGGACCCGCTCGGCCAGTTCCAGCGTCTCGTCGGCGGTGACATCGAAGCCATCGTTGTCGGTGACTCAGCCTCGGGATACGTGCACGCCGAAGGCTTCTACGAGGGCCTCGCCATCAACCATCGCGCGCTCACTCTCATCGGTGGACGCATCCTCGGCGGCGACATGATCCAGGGGACACTCGTCGTCACTGGACTCGACGACGACGCGGGCGTGGAAACCAGCGCCGACGTGGTCGCGGTGGAGCGAGCGCTCGGTGTCCACATCCCCGTCTCAGGGGTCTGCGCCTGCGGGCACCGCCTCGGTATCCACGAGTTCCCGCTGGCCTGCAACGGCGCCATCGGCTACCCCGACGACCAGGCGCGCTGCGACTGCGCACGCGAGCATTCGTTCCTCGCGATCATGACCGACCGAGCCCTGCTCGAGCACGACCAGGGCTGACGCCGAAAATCCTTCCCGACGCGGCATGGACGACGCGGGAGGACCATTACGCGCACGAATCGTTCCCAACCCCGCACCAATCTGTTTCAAGTCGTGGACCCGGGGCTCTGCCCGTTGTGTCCGGGCATAGCGTTGATCAACCCCTGAGACCCGGGGCCACCGAGGGAGGCGGCTGTGCAGATCGAGCGGGACCTGGTGCTGACCGGTGCTGACGCGGTCGCATGGATGCGCGGCCACGGCTGGCGAGTGATCGGCTCCAGCGACGACTTCCGGATGACGGCGGACTCCGCTCGCAGTCCTGAATTCATCCTCAAGCACATCTGGCACACCGCCGCGGTCACCTCCATCGAGCTCCCGGAGGACTGCGCCGAGTTCAAGTTCGTCACCTTCGTCCTCGAAGGTTCAGTGACGCTCGTCACACCGAACGATGCCCGCCGTGTGTCAGCGCCGTCGCACTTCTTCGTCGACGGGACCCTGCCGGTGCAGATGTCCTCCTCGGAACCGCATTCCCGGCTTGTGATCGGGCTCCCGGAGACGCTCTACCACTGGATGCCGGAGGAGCTCACGATCCCCGCCCGCCCGTACCGCGCCGAAGCCCTCTACCGGGAGACCATGATCAGCTCCGCCCTCGCTTCCCTCCGCGGTCGCGTTCGCCGCGCGGACGACTCGTACCGGTACTGGACCGCCGGCATGGAATCGCTCGCTCTGGCTGCCGCGTTCTCCGCCACCATCAACGACACCGACGGCGGCGACGAGGTGCCCACCGCGGAGGAAGCGGAAACACAACGGGAGCTACTCGCGGACGCGCTCCTGTTCATCGAGATCCACGGTCACGACCCGCAGCTGTCGGTCGGCCGCCTCGCGGAGCGCATGGGCACCTCCCGTGCTCAGCTCTACCGCGCGTTCCAATCCACCGGGCTCACCCCGGGCGCACACCTCCGCCGAGCCCGCCGGAAACATCAGCCCGTCCCATCCATCACCGAGATCGCGGCTCGCCCCATCGTGATCGAACCGATGCCGACGCCCATCTCTCAGAAGGTCTTCGTCTAGCTTCCCCAAGGATGCGGGCCGGTCTGCCGCATCACCCCTCCACCGCCAACTGCTTTTCTGACCCCGCCGGAACCCCCATCATGCGCACCGAACTGCAGCAGTCCCTCACCGGCCGCGACGCCGAAACCTGGCTCGCCGATCGCGGATGGAAGCTCACCTCTCGCAGCCATCAGCACCTCCGTCTCACCGCCGACTTCGCGTGGACGCCCACCTTCGTCATCGGCCGCATCTGGCACACTCCCGCGACGTTGGAGATCATCCCCAGCAGTGAGTTCGAGAACGTCACCGTGGCGTCCTTCGTGCTGGAGGGGACCATGGACCTCCTCGCCGATGGGAACACCCGATCGGCACCCGCCGGCGCAAACTTCTACTCCGCGGGCAACACCGGGCTGCAGCTGCGCACAAAGCGAGCCTCCTCCCGGCTCCTCATCGGCGTCCCGTCCTCGCTGTTCGACGGCGTCCCTGAGGCGCAGCTCATCCATGGGCACTCCTACCGAGCGGATCCGTTCTACCGTCGCACCCTCGTCGCGTCGGTCACCGCAGCGCTGCGCGGGCACGTGCGCCGAAGCACTACCCCGTACCGGTACTGGTCGGTCGGCATCGAACAGCTGCTGCTCGCCGCGACCATCTCCAACGTGGACACCGACCCCGACCTCGCCCGCGCCGACGATGACGCACAGCCGCCCTCGAACCGAGCGGAAGAGATCCTCGCCCTCATCGACGAGCACGCCCACGACCCTGCCTTCACCGTCCAGCACCTCGCTGAGCTCGTTGGGCTCTCCCGCTCCCAGGTGCACCGCCTCCTCGAGAGCACCGACCGGACCCCCGCAGCGCACCTGCGCGACGCCCGCCTCCGCCTCGCCGAAGCGATGCTGGGGGACAGCGTCGCCTCCACCGACGACCTCCGAAGCGTTGCCCTCGCCAGCGGTTTCTCCTCAATGCGGGCCCTCCGAGAGGCGCTGCGGTCCAGAGAAGGGCGCGCGTCCGCGTAGCCGGGCCGCATAGGGGCACCGCGAGTGACGTCCGCCCAGGACGCCACCAATCGGCCCCGCAGGAGTTCTCGTGCCCTCACCACCCGCCGACGACGTCGCCGCGGCGCCCTTCACCCCTTCGAGCGTGCAGGAGCTGGAGTACGACGAGGTCCGCTTCACGATCGTCCGCGCGAGCATCGCCACCGTCGTCGCCGCCATCCTGTTCCCATGGACGGGGGAGCGGGGGGACCTGAACTTCTGGCAGCTCATCGCCGGGATCGTCGCGGGAGCCCTGTTCATCGCCGCGTGCCACCTCTGGCTCTCCCTGGTCCCCGCCGAGATGGGGGATGACCGCTGGATGGACGCGCCCATACGCCGGCGCACCACGTTCGAAGTCACCGACTGGGCAACCGCGCGCTACGGCGACATCGGCGGGCTGGGGGCGCTCCGCCGTCACCGACGGTTCCGCAAGGCCAAGCACGAGCGCCTCATCTGGCGCGCGACCGCGTGGGTCCCGTCCGAGCGCGACGACGGCAAGGGCTGGAACCTCCGAGACGTCGAACTGCGCTTCGACGCGGACGGCACGCCCCGCCTCATCGACGTGCACTACTCCACCCCCGAGCAGGAACTGCCGATCATCGGAGCCATCGCATGATGACGGCGGTCATGACCCACGTCGTCCTCGCCCTCGGGGTTGCCGCGGTCGCCGCGCTCGTCGTCGTCATCCTCATCGCGATCGTGACCTCCCGAGGACGCCAGCCAGCGAGGACCGTCCGTACCCCGGGAGTCGCCCGCACCTCCGGCACTCGAAAGTCCCCGCCGCCCGAGACCGCGGGGCTTCACCTCCTCGACCTCGACTGAGGCTTGCCCGTGATTGAGTGCCGCACACAGTGCGGGCACGCGGATCCCCACCCGAGCGGCCACAGCGCATAGAGCACCCACGGCCCCGACGACTGCCGATGCCGCGCCCCACATCTCAGCAACCCCCACCGCCACCGAAAGGCCAGCACCTCATGACCATGATCACCGTCCCCGGAACCGCCACCGCCGACCTCAGCGCGTACACGCCCGTCGTCCTCGAGCGTGACCTGCAAGTCCAGTCCGTCGCCGACTACGTGCCAGCCGACGCCGGCCTGGACCCAGCCCCCGCGCCACGCCTGACCGTCCTGGCCACCGCATCGTGCGTTCAGTGCACCGCCACCAAGCGCAAGCTCGAGAACGACGGCATCGTCCCGTTCGAGTACCGGATGCTCACCGACGACGAGCGCGAGCACTACAAGTCGCTCGGCCACATGCAGGCGCCCATCGTCATCGACCACGCCACCGGCATGCTGTGGACCGGCAACAACCCGATCGAGCTCACGCGCGTCACCGCCGAGGAGAAAGCCAAGCTCGCCGCCTGACCTCAGCCCTACCGAAACCGCCCGCCCGGCGCCCAGGACTCCTGGACCAGGCGGGCGGTTTCTCGCGCGGGCCCCGCATAGGTGTGTTGACCATCCGTCCCACGACCCACGACCGGGAGTCCACGAATGCTGAACCACACCCCAACGCGCACCGAGTTTGTCGGACGCCACCGCTACGACGTCAACGCCTCCGACACCGCCATCCGCATCCGAACCGAACGACAAGAGCGGGTTGGTCGCGGCGAGCCCGAACGGGTCACCGACGAGTCCGTTGTCGTTGTGCGCGGCAGTGCGCTCGCCAAGCTCACCGTGGAACTCGCGAGAGTTCGCCCGATCAGACGCCGCCGCTACTGGCTGGGCGTCCTTGTCGGCCTTGCCTGCCTCCTCGCCGGAGCCTTCATCGTCGCCGACGTGTTCGCTTTCATCGCAGAAGGGCTCTGGGGACACCCGATCAGCGCAGCCGCCCGCGTGCTCGGATTTGTGGCCGGGATCGGCGTTGGGGCCGCGGTTGGGTTCACGTTCGCGGGCGAGCATCTGACTCTTCCGGTGCCGAAGCTGGACGGGATCGATCTTCCGTGGGACGAGATCTACCTCGTCTGGCGGGACCTGACCCCTGAGTCCCGCGACCAGCTGTTCGCCTTGGAAGAGCAACCAGTCGAAGTGCTGCGTGCCGGAATCGACCTCATCGCCCGGCGCTTTAGAGACGCCCGACGTGCCGATCGCGAACGGCAGGAACTGGAAGTTCGAGAGCGGGCGCAAAATCTGCTCGACGGCACCCGCTGTGGAAACGACGGCGATACGGCGTTCTGAGCCCCGCACCGACCGAAGCCTCCCACGCCGAGTTGCCCCAGACGACGCCCGCCTCCGATTGGACCCACCGATGACCGGCACCAGCACCCTCCCGAGCCACGCAGGCCTCGAACGCGCCGAAGGGCACGCCCCGTTCTCCGACACCGTGATCCGCGACATCCAGGACCTGTTCGGCATCGCCCATGACGCCGACCCTGTCGAAGCGCTGCGAATACGACTGCAGCGGCCCACCCTCGACCGCCCGGCGCCCGCGGACGACCTTGACCGACTCGACGCGTTCGCGCGGCAGTTCGGGTCCGTCGCCTTGTCCGGCCGGACCGCCCGGTCCCTGATCGACGAGGTGCGTGCCGCGCGAGCCGCCATCCCGGAAGCCGTCGAGTGCGGCGTGCTCAGCACCATCCACGGCCGGATCTCCGGGCCGGTGGCGCGAGAAGAAGCGCAGCAGTGGGACGATGACAGTGCGCACCATCACCTCGTCGAACGGTACGGCCCCGGCGAGTGGAGACGCCCCGTCGGCGACCTCGACGCCCCATCCGACCAGGCACCAGGCACCGCAGAGCTGACCGCATGAGCGCGCTCCCGAGCGCTGAGTGGCAGAACCCGAGCTGCGGCGCCTGCCACGGAGACGTCGAGCACGACGGCGACTCGTTCGTGTGCGCCGACTGCAAGCTCACCTTCGACAGCCACGACCTCACTGCCGAACGCATCGACGAGGACGAGCCCGTTTGCGGACGCCCGTGCGACTCCTCCTGGCACGCCGTTCACGCAATCGTTCCCGGTGGCGGCTTCCAGTGCGGCGCCTGCCCACTGACCGCGGCGCACACGTCGCCGCACTACACCTCCTGCCTGCCGGTCCCCGTTCCGATCCCCGCATAGCTGGGGCATCACACCACCCCCGACGCCGGAGGCGACCATGAAAGAGACCACCATCAACACAGCTGCAGCGCAGACCCCCCGAAGAGCTCGCCGACGCACTCCTGCGCCGCGACAACGAGCAGCACAGCTCCACCATCGCTTCGGCGGCTCAGTCGTTCTCCGTCGCGACGCGCGTGAGGGACCTGCTGATCGAAGGCATCATTACCGCCCGATCCGGCGCACCCGCACTCGAGCCCCGCGAGGTCGAGTGGAACGTCCGCCAGCACGACGGGCGACTCATCAACCAGGACTTCGAAGACGAGCCGTACACGGAGGAGACCGCCCGCGCGGAAGCCCCGGAGTACCGAGGCGGTGAAGTCGTCTGCCGACGCGTCGATCCATGGGAAGTCGTGCAGGCCTGAGCGCCTGCCCGCATAGCTGACTGACACGACCACCACCACCGATCCCGGAGGTGACCATGTCCGAAACCATCGACCACCACGCCGAAGCGATCCGCCTCAGCAAGCTCGCCCACGACAACTTCGACAGCCATGAAGAGAGTGCGCGAGCCCGGGCTCCGTTCCAGATGCAACGCGCGCAGATACATGCGACCCTCGCCCTCGCGGTCGCTACCAACGCGCGCGCATCCGACTCAGAGAGCTGCTGCGTCCAGATGAGTCGCCGGCGGCCGCGACCTCGTCGTAACGGGAACACTCCCGTCCTGATCTTCATGGGATGAATCGAAGTCGAACCGAGCTCTGACGAGACTCGCTCGTCAGGCGAAGGGGCGACGTCATGATGCAAACACCCTCGCGAGCGAGCGGACCACTGTCGATGTCTCACAACCCATAGGTTTCAAGACAGCGAGGTCTTGCGACAGATGATACTTCGGGCGGGAAACGCCTCGACCCTTCCGTAAGGCATTCTTGCGCGATCCCGCTCGGCCTGCCACCGGGCAAAGGTTGGCAGCACTCGTGCACGCACCGAACTAGACGAGGGTCGCGGCCTTACTCGGTGTCGCGTTGGTTTCGGCCCGTTGGCGTTGCAGCCATGCGAATGCCCACAGCGCCGCCCCCGCAGAGACGAACGGGGCGACCTGCAACACCTGTTGAACACCCGTGCCGACCAACAGGCCTGCCGTAGCGCCGAGCCCGAGCGAAACACAGATACTCACGAAGCGACCGCGCTGGAGGAGGCGACCGAACGGGAGTGCAATTCCTGCCATCATCAAGACCGAGGCCAGGAGGAGCTGAACGGTGGTCATGCCTGGTCCGGAAGCGAGCGCTGCACTGAGTACCACCAAGCCGCTCCAACACAGGACGCTGGCCGCATGGATCACTGCCCCAACGAGTGGCCGACAGAGCATCCCGCCGGTGACGACCAGCGGCACGGGCGACAACGCCCCGACGACTAGCACTGACGCGGACCACGGGTCCGCCCAGGTGAGGTTGAAGTCGTGTGCGATGAGACAAATCCCGCCAACCAGGCCACTGAACGTCGCCGCCCGTGCGAACCGACGCATTGCGGTACGTTGCGAATGACTGGAGGTAGCGCCAGACATCGCTATGGGGTTCTGTGCGGACCGACCATGACTGTTGGCGAAGAGCGTGAACATCACACACAAGAGAGCCACGGCGGCCAGGGGGAGTGCCGCCGATTGCTGCAAAACAGCTACTGACCAGAGGAAGGCGACGAGGCTCCCGGCAACCAGCGAGATACTCCAGCGGAGAGCAGAGGGAGTCCAGCGGTTGAGGATGTCGTTGACGACTACCGCCACGCCGATTGCAGCGGCGACGGGCCCACCGACCCTAATCACGTCCAAGATCAGCCCTGGCGAATCGCCAATGAAGTTCACCACAGCGAAATCGACACCGTAGGTCGCCGCACAGAACAGCAGCGCGGACACCGCGAGAAGTGCCGTCGACGCCGAGATTCGCCGGGCACGGACCAGGGCGGCGACCACGGCAAGAGCAAACGCCCCAGTAGCCAAAACGCGGGATACGAGCACGGCGGCGATCAGTGCGGGGGTGACAGAAATGAACACAGCACCTGCCGACAGTCGCTCCGGCATCGTCGCCACCATCGGGGCTGAGAAGCTCAGGAAGGCCAAAACCGCGCAAACGAATGCGAATTTGAAGGTGGCGCGCTCGGTGAGGCCGTGCAGGCGGATCGTCCAGGCCTCACCAAAGCCGGGGCGAGAGCGCCCCCGAGCTTTCGCATCATCCTCGAGTATTGCGAGGTACACCGCACCGTTGTCATCGCGCCAGGCTTTTGGGTACCAGCGGAGGAGGCTCTCGTAACTCACAGTGCGACAGCACCTCTCATCGCTACCGGGCCTGGTTTGAGCTTGATGTTTTGCAACGACGCCAGTCGCTGCTCCGCGGTTCGCGCCCGCTCTTGAAGGCGCTGAGTCTCAATCAGGAGGGATTCACGCCCCTCCGCGGTCAGCTCGAAGTATCGGCGCGCTCGCCCGTCGACAGTCTCCTCGCCAGCTCGCCGGATCTGCCCCGTATGTTCCAGACGGTCAAGCGATGCGTAGAGGGAGGTGACGCTGAGTTTTACACTCCCACCACTCAGCTGCTCCGCGTCCCTCAAGATGCCGTACCCATGCTGCCGACCACCGGCGAGTGAAGTAAGTACCCAAAAGCTCAGCTCTTTCATGTTCAGCAATATACCCAAAACGGGTACATGCGACAAGGGTCAGCAACGATCCCGCCGGGAGCCGCTAGATCATGGTTCAGCACGCGGATCACGCGCTGAACACCGACGACCATCTGACAGGCGAACCCGGATACAAAATCCGAGGGTTTCGCGACGACCCTCGTGAGACATCGGATCAAGTGAGCGAGTGTCAGAATCTCGCGGCAGTCAGATTCTCAAAACCATGCTCCAGAACAAGGGACGTTACTGAGTCTTGATCGTTGGATTTGCGACAGGGGGGGGGCGGGTTGTCGCCCTCGCTCTAGTGCGGGCTACGGATGGCAGGTCTGAGTGGCCCTGGAATCGGCCATCAATACGGACCCTCGCCTGAGGCTGCCGAAGACCGGATTCGTCTCTGTAGCGCTCTCATCTGCTTCACGCATAGGCACCTCGGGACGAACGAATACGCCCGCCCGACCGGATGTTCCCTGCGAGGTCCAGGTCGGGCGGTGTCCGTCTCAGTACGACCGCACCTGACTGGAGAACTATCGCTGTGACACCCCTCACATCCAGCACTCCCGCCCCGACGCCGACCAGCCGAGCCGGACGCCGCGCGCATGAGCGACGCTGGAAGCGGCAGAAGATCGCGTCCGTCGCGGTCGCCGTTACCTCCGTCGCGCTCGTCCTCGGGGCGACGTTCGGGGCCGCCGGTGTTCGGGCGGCCGCGGGCGGTGATGGTCAGTCGAGCGTGCCGATCGTCACGAGCTCGGATGCTGCCGACGGTCGTGGGGGAGTGACGTACACAGTCTCCGGTGACCTGCCTGCTGCCGCGTCCAGCCGCGAGGTGCCGCTCACCGGAGCAGCAGCGGCCGCGGGCGTGCAAAGTCAGACGCCAAGCATATTGTGAGACCGACGGTGTCCTTCCGTTCTCATGCCGGCGGTGCAGTCCTGCTCGACCACAAGAAGGTCGGCGACGAAGAACGCGACCATTGCAGGGTTCTCGGCCAGCGCGGGGCGCCCGGGGCCATTCTTCAGACCATCGGCACGACCGGGTCTGGCAACGGTCCGACCGACCTCATCCGGGTCGCCGCCGAGGCTAAGGCCAGCTCTCGCCAGATCTCGCCGGTTCCGGGGGTAGCGCTCCAATTTCGTGCTTGACTTCGATTGGGATTACGCCCAAGCCTCGGCGACGAGGTCAAACCCCGCGCGAAAGCGCGATGCTCCTCCAAAGCTTGGATGACGAAGCTGAACGACCGTACCCGAGCCGAATTTTTCGTAGACTCCGGGGACGACGGATTGAGTGACTTCCGAGACCGCCCGAGCCGCCTTGGTGCCGACGCATATCACTCGACGTTGAGTCAAAGCCGCCAGCAACGCGTTGTGTCCGAGCCGGACTTCTGCTGCCGTGGGGGTCCGGTTCTGCCGATACTGAAGGGCTGGATGCGGGTGCAGCGGGAGTGCGTTCCAGAGCAAGACGCGAGGAGCCAGCCCGGTCGAGGCCAGAGCTGACTGCACCACTGAAGCGGAAGCTTCGCGTGTTCCGGTAAGTCCGACATCGCAGGGAGAGGTAAAGGGGATCCCTGACTGACGACATCCTCGCCAACCGGCCGCCTCTCCGACGAGAACGAAGTCGCTATGGGCTGCGGCCTGGAGATGTTGCGCCAGCGCTTCGCGGCGGTTGGAAGCTGTCGAAGAAAACCCGCCGCGGGCGTCGCTCTCGTCCTGATAGAAGTTCTCCAGGCACATTGACGGTGGGATCTCGAGGAGCGCATCGAGAAGGGTCCCGGCCCTAGTCATGCCTGGTCGAGATAAGGCCGAACGTGTTCCCGGATCCACTCACAGCCTTCCCCGGAAAGTACATCTACATGGTGAGGCACTCTAAGGAGTGGGGATCGGGTCCACCCCCTGACGAACTGCTCGAAAGCCTCGTGGATGGCCCGGAGTCGTTGGCCGTCAGTTGACTCACCCTGCCGGCTACGTTCCTCCACTCTCCCAACAATCTGTGCCGGGCTCATCTCTCGATAGATCAGGAGGTCCGGCACGAGGTAGTCGCGCTCGAATCGAGTGGCGATCTCCTGGAGCAGTTCGAACTCTCGGGTGCTGAGAACCCCTTGATCCAAATATGACTTCGAGTATGCGCCGTGATGTTCAAAAGGGGTTCGATCCTCGAGCACTACTTGTGCCGTGGTGGCCGCGATGAGCTCCCCAAGGAGATCATGCCTGTTTGCTGATGCCGCTAAGAAATGCGCCTGGCTTTGAAAGACCCACCTGCTTGGGTTCGACTGGGCGTCTCCAAAGAAGGGATTCAGCTCTTCTATGGCTCCCTCTAGGAGGGTCTCAGCCTCCCAGGTGTCTGCGATCTGTGCTGCAAGGGTCGTCGCGCCCGCCCCCACACTCCCAGTAACGACGATGTACTTCGGGGTCATACTGCTGCCTTGTGCAAAGATCGAATCTGATCTGGTTCGCCAAACCACTCGGTGGGTCGTTGGAGCCAGCTTCGGAGAGACGACCGCAAGTCCGCGCCGCCATGGAACGTGCAAACGACACCACCCGCGTCGGTGATCAGGCCCTCTGCGAAACGAGAACCCCTCTCGCCTTCGCGCTTCAGTCCGAGTACGCGACGGTTGGATGCCAACGCCAAGACGATCTCAGCGCCAACTCCGGTGGACGGAAGCCCGACATGAGCGATGACCGCGTCTGCCTCGTTCAGCGCAGCCACATCAGTGGCGAAAACTGTCTCGGCAGAAAGGTTTCCGTCTGCGATCGGATCAGTGCTGAGATGCGGTACGTAGGCTTCGTGGCCACTCTCCTCGACAACAGCGGCGAGTGCTTCGTAGAAACCGCGCGCTGTCTGGAGATCGTTCGAACCTTGTAGGGGGCCTGAAATGTATATACGCATGTTGCTCCTATGCGCGCGGCGACTTTGTGTGGTACAGAACATAGATTCGCCCCTCATCCGGGGTGGGTGTCGCCCGTTCTAGGCCCACGAGCTCGTTTCGACGAACCTCGACCTTCCAGGCTGACACATGGTACATCGCTGTCATGCCCGGGATGTCTGGACGCACCTCATCCGCGAACGCTTCCCCTGCGGTTGCGGCGATCTCGACAACGTCTGGGTGCAGTCGTGACGACGAGAGTCCTGGAGGCAAGAAGGTGGCGGTGCCGCGGTTCTGGGTCTTTGATGTCCGCCAAGCGACCCCCCGTGGATGGTCACGAGACAGCTCCCAGAACATGATTCCCCAGTTCGGATGCACCTCAGTGACTCGTCGCATGGCTGCTTCCCTTGAGACCCAGAAACGCCTCGCGAGCTCGTCTATGGAACTTCGTGAGAGCTCGCCCAGCTCCTCTAGGGCGAAGGTGAAGGACTGCGCCGGCATCAAGATCTGTGCGGCAGCTGTGTTGCACAGTCGCTCTACGCGTGCATGGAGTGCGTCGGAGCGCAGCTCCCTCACGTGCTCCGGGTTGTCCGCTACAGCCGAGAAGAGAAGGATGTGACCGATCTCGTGTGCGATGGAGAACCGACGCCGCTCACTCGACAACTCGCTAGGGACACGGATATGCCACGCGCTCTCCCTGACAGCGAGGGAACCGTGGTCGATCAGATTGCCTCCTGCGTCTCGCGATCCGGGCATGATCTTGACGGTCGCTCCAAATTTGTCAGCAACAGCTCGAGGATCGACGGGGGTGACGCGCCGAAAGGCGCTGATGGTGTCCTCCACCGCCTGCGCGACGGCGCGTTCCGGTGTCTCGGCTCCCCAGTATGCGGAGAATGCACTGAGCGCGTCCGACACGGATCAGTTACTCCGACGCAATTCGCGCAGAACTTCGACCACGGCGTTGCGGGTCATCTCAGACTGTGCACCATCCCGAGCAGCGAGTGTGAAGTCCAAATGCCCCAGGGTCGTACGTACCTGGAGCAACTCGTCGACGGTCACCGGCGCATCCGCTGTCTGTTCATCACGCAGGATTGAGATCAACCAATCGAAGTCTCGAGAACTGTCCGCGGCGCGCTGGACGGACTCGGCGACGGTGGGAGTCCGGTTCAGAGTATCGAGATCCTCGAGGTCAAAAAGCGCGTCGCCGAAGTCATCGCCCGCTACGGGGTCTGGCCCTAGTACCTTCTCAATGACCGCCTCAGCTCCGGATCGGAAGTGAGGCGCGAGGCCCTGACAGGTGGCGCGCGCCTCGTCACGGAGGCCATGCTTAGCCAAAACGTAGGCGTACAGCACTTCGAAGAGGTCGACCCAGTATTCGCCGAGCTCCTCCCGAGCTTGTGCCGCGAGCGGAGCCAATTCTTCAGCCATTGCAGCGTTCCGGATCTTCGCCTCAAAGACAGCGAGTTTCTGGACTCTTGCCATAGCGTCCCCAGGCGGCATGGAGGGCATGGTCTTTGATTCAGGCGCATCCGTGTCGGCAATTTTCGCGCGATCTGACTCCATCTTGTCGAAGACATGCATCGAAGCTGCCCAGTGAACGTAGCGCAGGAACGGCACCCCCACCTCGGTTGCAACTATTTCGCCGAGCATCGAGAACTCGAAAAAGTTGTAAGGCAACAGAGTGACGGCGTTGTTTGAACGCATCACAGTCGTCATGACGAGGCCGCCTCCCCGCACATGGAAGAACAAACCGAACGTACAAGGAATATCGCGAGATTCGCGGACGGCGTCTTCGGGGAGCCACACGACAGCGGCAGCGCGCCTACTGTCTGGGTCTCGTCTGAGCTCTGCGACCACACCGGCGATCTGATTCGTCCCGGGCGAGGAGTTGAAGAGGCGGCGTCCGTAGGAGGAGCCAGGCACGGACAGCTCGTCGTCCGAAAAGCTCCTGACTCGACTCTCGTAGTACGCAATGTCTTCTAGGCGGTCGGAGCCGGCTATGAGCCAGACGAACCGCGCGATCGCGCCCACCGTGTTGAGGGCACGTCCCTTGATGCCAATTCTCGCCAGCGGATTGGCCATTCCAGTGCTATAGCCGAGGAGCTCCTTGGACGACCCTCGGGTCGTGTCATGGCCCAGCGACTCACCTTTTTCGAACACGTCTCGGCACGCCCTGACCAGGGCATCGTCGGCGTCGTTAGGCAGATAATTTTGCATGCAGGCCTCCACAGTCTGTGGTGGCTAACTTAGTCACGATGTGAATCTGAATCCAGTGGCGCCGTTTTTTTAGACCGGCTGTCGAGCGGGCGGAGACGCCCCGGAACTCCCTACTAGTGCCTGTGGAAGCCGTGCACGCAGAAGTACGTGGGCTGGGACGGATGGCGGCGAGCCGGCAGAGATGGCCGGTTTCTGAACCGTCAGCGCTCGTTGCCGGGCCCGCGGTTCGTCTGCCGCGGCCCGGCACCACTCTCCTCGCGCCGACGAACGGACGACCGATGCCCGGGCATGAGCTGCACGCCGACGGTTACGACCTCGTCGCGTTGAGAGGATCGACAGACAGTGACCGCAAAGCTCTCGAAGTCGCCCCGATCCAGCGGACCAACCAGTACGCCGAGATCCACATACCTGTGGAGCTGAGCTCGCCGAGCCCGAGCCCGACCCCGCACCCCGCCCCACCCTCGTCATCCTCCTCGAGTCCCCGCACGCGGGCGATGTCGACTCGAACCTCGCCTACGCCAGAGCTGCCATCGCTGACAGCCTCGACCGCGGGGAAGCGCCGATCGCCTCCCATCTGCTCTACACGCAGCCGGGCATCCTCGACGACGCAGACCCCGCCGAACGAGCGAAGGGCATCGCCGTAGGCCACGCCTGGACCGGCGTCGCGTCGAAGCTCGTCGTCTACACGGACCTCGGCATCAGCCCCGGCATGGAAGCCGGCATCGCCGCGGCTCGCAGCTGGGCGCACGAGGTGCCGATCGAGTACCGAACGCTGCACTGACGTCGAACGCTCAGCGCCCGCCGGGCTCTCTCGCACAGAGAGCCCGGCGGGCGTTTCGTCGTTTCCGGCCGAGTTCGCGCATAGGGCATGTGCACGCGCTCCACGGCGAGTTCACGGTTCCGGCCGAGTTCGCGCATAGGGGCACGTGCACCTAGCCCCAAGGGCGAGTTCACGGTTCCGGCCGAGTTCACGCATAGGGCACGTGCACGGCTTCCACGCCGCGACGCCACGGTCCGATCCCGGGTTCGCGCATAGGGAGCACGACGCAGCCCCCAAGAGCGAGTTCACGGTTCCGGCCGAGTTCGCGCATAGGGAGCAGGACACCCAGCTCAGGCCGGGGATCTACGTCGCACTGGCACTCGCTTCGGCGCTGCGCCGCCTTCCACTGTTCCGTCCCGAAAGGACCACATGACCATCACGTCCACCCCTCGCGCCCGCTCGGGGCCGAGTAAGCGCAAGATCGGCGCGGCCGTCACGGCACTCGCGATCGCGGCGCCGCTGGCGAGCGTTGCGTTCCTGACGCCTGCCGCAGTCGCCGCACCTGGCGACCAGTGCACGATCAACGCCGTCATCGAGCAGGACATCACGCAGTCCTTCTCCGCCGCGAACTTCGATAACACGAAGGCGCAGATCTCCAACGTCTTCGACACGTTCGAGGGCACCGGCATCCCAACCACGATCGGTCTGAGCTCCTTCGGGTCCATGGCTCCGCTCCCGACCGCGCCATCGCTCGTCGGTGTGGACGCGAACTCTGCCGCGGGCGCTCAGGCGCTGCGTGATCAGGTGGCGTCCTACAACTACATGACGACCCCGACTGGGCAGGTCGATCAGAAGGGCGAGCCGGCCAGCGGCTCCAACGCCACGAACTGGCAGGCGGGTCTCCAGGACGCGTTCGCCAACGCGCAGGCGCAGGGCGCGAACAAGATCGTGTTCATCACCGATGGTGTTGCGAACGCGTACACCAACTCGAGCGGTCAGTACATCAAGGACTCGATCGACGACACGATTAAGGCGCAGGCCGCTGCTGCCGCCGGTGACGTCGCCGACCAGATCCGCGCTGCGGGCATCGAGCTGCAGATCTCGTTCGTCCGCACGAACGCAGTCGGCGGTGGCGGACTCGACGACACGATGTTCCCCGCGAACCCTGACCTCGTCGTGCAGTCGATGCAGGAGCTGCAGCCTGGCTTCACGATCGGGAACGTCATCTCGGTCGAGGACATCGCGGATCGCATCCTCGCGAGCACGCTCGCGGACTGCTCGCCGGCGATCTCGCTGGTGAAGTCCCACACCGACGCTGACATCATCGATGTCAACGGCGACGGCTTCACGAACGCCGGCGACCAGGTTGTCTTCACGTTCGTGGCGCAGAACACCGGCACCATGGCGCTCACGAACGCGGTCGTCACCGACGCGGACCTGTCCGCTGCAGGGGTCGGCCTCGTCAATGGGGGCAAGCTCGGCTCGCTCGCCGTCGGCGCATCCGGCACGGTCAAGTCCGAGCCGTACACGCTCACGCAGGCCGACGTCGACGCCGGGTTCTTCCACAACGTCGCCACCGTCAAGGCAACCAGCCCCAAGGGGCCCGTCACCGACGAAGACGACGACCGCGTGCCCACGAACGACGCCAAGCCCGGCATCAACCTCGTGAAGTCCCACAAGGTCTCGAGCATCGTCGACGCCAACAACAACGGCGTCACCGACGCAGGCGACACCGTCGTGTTCGACTTCGTCGCCAAGAACACCGGCAACGTCGCAATCACGGAGCCCGTCGTCACCGACCCAACGCTCGAGGCCGCAGGCGTGAAGCTGGTCAACGGCGGCAAGCTCGAGACGCTCGCTGTGGGCGCTTCGGCATCGACGAAGTCGGAGCCGTACACGATCACGCAGGCCGACACCGACGCGGGCCAGTTCCTGAACGTCGCGACCGTCACCGGCAACACCCCCAAGGGGCCAGTCGATGACGATGACGACGACAAGGTCCCCACGAACGGCACCCCGGGCATCAAGCTCGAGAAGTCGCACGACGCCGAGGACATCACCGATGTCAACAAGAATGGCCTCGTCGACGCGGGTGACACGGTCGTCTTCGACCTCACGGCGTCCAACACGGGTCACCTGACGATCGAGAACGCGGTCATCACCGACAAGATGCTCGCTGACGCGGGCGTCACCCTCGAGGGCGACGGCAAGCTCGGCACGATCGCCGTAGGCCAGTCCACGACGATCAAGTCCGCGCCGTACACGATCACCCAGGCCGACGTCGACAACGGTGGCTTCACCAACGTCGCGATCGTCACGGGCGACACCCCCAAGGGTCCTGTCGATGACGATGACGACGACAAGGTCCCCACGGACCAGAAGCCGTCGATCGAGCTCGTCAAGTCGCACGTCCCTGAGGAAATCGTCGACGTCAACGAGAACGGCGTCACCGATGCTGGCGACCAGGTCGTGTTCGACTTCGACGCGAAGAACACCGGCACCGTCACCATCACCGACGCGGTCGTGACCGACGAGATCCTCGCCGGCTTCGACGTTGCGCTCGTTGACGGCGGCAAGCTCGGCACCATCAAGGTCGGCGAGACGGTCTCCACCAAGTCGGAGGCGTACACGATCACGCAGGCTGACGTGGACGCAGGCCAGTTCCACAACGTCGCAGTCGTCGACGGTGACACCCCGAAGGGGCCGGTTACGGACGACGATGACGACGAGGTTCCCACCGACGGCACGCCCGGCATCTCCATCGAGAAGTCGCACAAGCCTGAGGCCGTCGTCGACGCCAACAAGAACGGCGTCACGGATGCTGGCGACACGGTCGTCTTCGACTTCGATGTGAAGAACACCGGCAACGTGACCATCACGGAAGCCATCGTCACGGACGAGAAGCTGGCAGCTGCGGGCGTCGAGCTCGTAGACGGCGGCAACGTCGGAGCCCTCGAAGTCGGTGCATCCGCCTCGACCCAGTCGAAGCCGTACACGATCACGCAGGCGGACGTTGACGCCGGCAAGTTCGTGAACGTCGGCAAGGTCACGGGCGACACCCCGCGCGGCCCTGTCGAGGACAACGACGACGACGAGGTTCCCACGAAGCCCGCCCCGGTCCCGCCGGCGCCCGCTTCCAACGGCTCCTCGCTCGCCACCACGGGCGCTGAGCAGGCTGGATTCGGCGCCGCGATCGGCGCTGGCATCCTCGCCCTCCTGGGCGGAGCTGCGTTCTTCATCCGCCGCAACCGTCGCCGCGAATCCGTGGCAACGGGCGCTGAGTCGCAGGACTAGTCCCAGCAGGTGAACCCAGTGGCCCGCATCTCTTCCGAGGTGCGGGCCACTGCTCGTTTCACGCCCCCGCATAGCTGAGACGACCGAGCCGCACACAGTCCCAGTGCCGCCTCCCCAGACGAAACGAACGGAACCCCCGATGCGAACCGCAGCAAGCCGCCTGCTCTCCGCCCTGGTGCTGAGCACAGCCCTGATCGGCACGACGATGACCCCCGCCGTCGCTGCCACCCTCACCCCGACGCCCACCCCAACACCGAGCGGCGATGCCTGCGCGACGCCCACGCCCACCTGGACGGCAAGGATCACCCCCACTGCCGCTCCGACCGCGACGGCTACCCTGACGCCTACGCCTACGCCTACGCCTACGCCGACAGCCACCGCGACGGCTACGGCAATCCCGGCTCCGACGCCCACCCCGACAGCGTCCGAGGACTGCGCCTCCACGCTCGCACTCACGAACGCCACGGTCGACTCGGCCCCGACCGCGGCACCGGAAAGCACCTCCAAGGTCGCCGCGCCCGCGACCACCGCCGAGGTGAGCACCGCGCCGACTGCCGCTGCTCCGACCCCGGAGGCGACGACGGCCCCGAGCGAGTCCGCTGCGCCCGCCCCGAGTGACGAACCCGTCGTCGAGACGTTCTCCGCCCCGGAAGCTCGCTCAGCGCTGCCGTACAGCCCCAAGACGGTGCAATGCTACGGCTCCTCCTCGGCGGACTACCTCTGCGGCGGCGGCTTCCTCAACATGCCCGGCTGGACCGTCAAGAACCACGCCATGGGCGCAGTCGGCCCCGTCTCCATCGGCGTGACCTCCGGCATCTACCAGACCCAGCTCGGGCAGACCGTCCTCATCCCCGCGTCCGGTTCCGTCAACATCGGCGGCGTCTGGGGCCTTCCGATGGAAGCGAAGTACCTCGGCCGCCTGCAGATGGACGTCGAAATCGGCGGCATCACGGGCGAGCTCACCCACTACCCAGACCTCGCTGACACGAGCACGCATTGGAAGTTCACCCGCGACTCGGCCGGCTCCGCCAAGTGGGTCGGTGCGGGCACGAACCTCAACTCTCTCGACAAGCCCGCCCCCGGTTCCACGAGCGTTATCTGGGTCGGCGCGAACGGTGTCGAAGATGAAGCGCGCGTGAAGGAGGTCATCTCGAAGATGGTCAACCAGAACAACGCCGTCGGCGCGAAGTACGTGGTCATGCAGCTCTCGCCGCGCTGGGACTACTCGAACCCCATCAACAACCACCGCAACAGCGTCAATGCCTGGATCGCGAAGACCTATGGCGAGAAGGTCGTGCCGCTCTCCGACTACCTGTTCAACGGCGCCATCTACGAGGCAGGCCGCGCCCCCAGCCAGGCCGACCGCGACGCCATGAGCGTCGGCCTCATGCCCCGCTCGTTCTGGAAAGACGCGAACGACACCACCCACATGAACGCGTCCGGCAACACCGTCGTCGGCAACCTCATCAAGCGGTTCGTCCGAGACGGCTACACCCACTCCCAGGCGGTCCAGCGCTTTGATGTCAACGCGACCGCCAACATCTCGGTCTCCGGCAACCAGCTCACCGTCACCGGCCACGCCTTCGACATGAGCGACATGTACGTCCCGATCTACATGGGCATCACCGTCAACGGCCGATGGAACGCGACCCTCGCGAACCAGGGCTCCTCCAATCTGCACGCCTACGGAATCCCCGGCAACCACGGCTACTCCTGGTCCAAGACGCTGAGCCCCGGCAAGTACCAGATCTGCACCGTCGGGGCGAACATCCTCGCCGGCAAGGACAGCCTCCCGCCGTGCAAGACCATCACCGTCAAGAAGTCCGCAGCCCCCATCGGTGGAGTCATGGACGCACCAGCCGCCAACGGCATGCACCAGTTCGCCGGATGGTCCTACGCGCCGAGCACCCCCAGCCGGTCGATCCCCGTCGCGATCCTCGTCGACGGCAAATGGCACCACGTGACCAGCGCCAACCGCGAGTCGCCGTATCTCTCCGGCGTCCCCGGCAAGCACGCCTTCTGGACAGCCGCGGCATTCTCCAAGGGCAAGCACTCCATGTGCGCCGTCGCGATCGAATCCGACACGAACATGACCAACCTCGGCTGCACGAACTTCACCATCAAGTAGCCCGAACCAGCCTGGCCTGTTCCGGCCCCGTCGGCCTGATCTCGAGGCGGGCGGGGCCGGAAGCATCGGGCCCCGCATAGATGCGGCATGGACATAGAACGATCCGACTGGCCCGCGACCGCAGCGGTGGCCAACGTCGGCGGAACTCTCGCCTGCCCTGGTGCTGGCTCGAGCCGGGGGCCAGATCTCCTGCAGCGCGGTCGTGGCTTGGGCCACGTCGTCGCTAGAGACCTGGTGAGCCAGCTTCCCCCGTGCATCACGAGATGCCCCGGGGAATTGTGAGCGGAAGTGACGGGAATCGCGCATGACTGTCGCCAGTTTGTTTCATTCCGTCCCACTCATCGTGTCGCCCCCCGTACCGGTCCATTGCTTCCCTAAGTTAAGGCCTGCTCATGAAACGAACCACCGCCATCACCACCGCAGCCGCGATTGCCGTCTCACTCCTGGCCGCTGCCGCGCTCACTGTCAGCGCCCGTCAGCAGCTACCTGTCGTCGACGCCGTGACCTGCACCGTGACCGCCAAGTCCGCCACTGATGGGCCCGAGCAGATCGAACATCTGCGGATCGACACCGCCGTGTGTGGGAGCTTCCGGATCGCCGACCCGATCCTCGTCGAAGCCGGGACCCGCGGGGACCTCTACCGCTCCATCGAGACCGGGCAGACGTACACATTCGACACCCGCGGCGACCGTATCGAGTTCCTCAGCCTCGTCCCGAGCATCGTTGCGGCCACACCCGCCGAGTAGGGGGCACAACAAGCTTGGTGGGGCCGAGCACCGGTGTGAAGTCATGCTTCATCCAGCGCTGACGCCGGAGCCTCGCCACGCTCCACGGCTCGGCGCAGGTGCCGGTACTCGCGCAGGTGCGCGACGATCTCGCGTTCCTCGCCCCTGATCGGATCAGCAGCTTCGGGGGAGTCGCGTAGCTCCGCCGCCTGAATCTTCGCGAAGACCTGGGCGAAATCCACGGCGACGCTTGTCGGCAGGTCGCCGTGGGCGATGAGGGTGCTGAGGAATGGCATCGTGTCGAGCAAATCGGACGACGTGAGTCTGCTGAACCAGGTCGAAATCGAGGCTGACATCCTTCGGCTCACTTCTAGCTGGGAGCAAGTGCCGTCCCCACATGCAGGAAACCGTCCTGCAGTGCAACGACACTGAACTCGGCAGCTGCATCGTCAAATCGCGAATGTCACCGAACTCAGATGCTTGGCATCAGGAACCGCAAGGCCGCGGAGTTTCCCCGCGATCGAAATCGATGAGTGCACATGATTCGGAGCCGGTCTCCGCGCTCCTGGAGCGACGCGTTCGAGTCACGTATGCGCGCGCGGCGAGTGCAACGTCAAGGCAGCCAGATGGGAAAGAGGGGCGCAGTCGAGGCTCTACGTGTTGCGGTCCGAGGTGAGAACGCGCTGCACCCTTCGACCAAGAGGTTCCCCAACTTTCTTGGGAGGGTGCAGCGCGTGCTTGTTTTCAGGCACCCATGGAGGGTCGCCTGAGGTTCTCGTGGCTGGCGGGTTGCCTGCTCTTCGGATGAGGGCGAGAGATTGGGACTGGTTAGGTCCAGGAGATGCGGATGAACCCCTGGTTCCCGCCGGAAGGGGCCGCTCCCTGCGACGTCAATGCGATCCTTGAGCCGCCTGAGTAGGAGGATCCTGCGCCGCCTCCGGTGACCAGTGTTGCCCGCAGGTTGGTTGCGGTCGCCGTCGCGCCGACGCCACCACCTCCGCCGCCTCCCGCGTAGCCTCCTCCGCCGCCTCCGGAAACGCCTTGGATCTCGGCCACCGCTACGAGACTGCCCGCTCCGCCGTTGCCGCCTCCGGCGTTGCCCGTGCCGTGGTTTCCGCCGTTTCCGCCATTGACCGGTGATGAGAAGGCGATCTGTGGGGCGTTGGCGTTGTAGGCCTGTCCGGTTCCGCCTGCGCCGCCGGTTGCGCCGGACGCCGCTCGGCCGGGCGAGCCGAGACCGGGACGTGTGTTCGTGGTGTTGGTCGAGGCCACGAAGTAGTTGAGGCTCCGGCCGTTGCCGTTTTGAGGTGTCGCTCCTGCCGCGCCGGAGCCGAATGGCACGCCATTGGTGGTGGTCGTGAGGACCGCCTCTCCTCCCCAGCCGTCTCCGGTGGAGCTCGACTGCCAGTTCGCGACGTGGGCGCCGCCGGCCCCTCCCGCAACGGTGTAGGGCGTGGTGCCGATGAGGATCGCGGTGCCGCCTCCGCCGCCGACGCCGCCTCGGCTTTGGGCGGGGGTCGAACCGCCGTTGCCGTAGCCGGTACCGCCCACGCCCCCGGATGCGCTGCGGGTTCCAGCTGCACCGACTACCAAGCGCAACGTGACCCCGCGGCTGGGAAGTGCGAACGTGCCCGTAAGGCGGGCTCCCGCGAGTGCGGCCGATCCCTGGCCAGCGGCTGATCCGCCACCGATGATTTCGAATGTGACCGACGAGACGCAGGTCGGGATTGCGAGGTCGTAGGTCCCCGGTCCAAACTCGCGCGAGTCGGGGGATCCGCAGGAGGCCGCCGCGAAAGGCGCGGCGATTCCGGTTGCGATGACTGGGGCAGTCCAGGCTGCTGCGGTCACAACTGCGCGACGCGAGACGGGTTTCTTGGCTTGCGGGGAAGTGGGGTGGTGTGACATCAGGGACTCCTGTCAGGGGCGGGCCGCCGTGGGACGCGCACGCAGATGGGGCGCGCTGCTTCTGTGGGGGATTGCGTGGGCGCTTCTCGGGGGACTGCGCCGGCTCATGAGGGCCTGCGCGGTCGAGGCGATGCTATTTCTGGGGTCCACGGCGCCTTGGTGCTCGCGACATTTTGGGAGAGTCTCCGACTCAAAGTGGTCGCTGAGCGGCTCCAGCAACTCAAGTTCCAGAAGCGCTTGGATCAAATCTGAGCGTGCCCTTGAAGCTCCGAGGTCGTGTCAGCAGCCCCCAGCCTCAGACCGGGTCAGAGCGGCGCCTGGCGCACGAATCCGAGTTAGCGTGGCGCCCCACTGTGCTGGTTGTTCGCCACTCGGCAGCGGTCTATCCCGACAGGGAACACTCGTATGCGGCGGTTCCGGGCGTCCTAGAGGCGCTGTGCTTAGTGCCATCAACGAGGCCCCGCACGGAGCGTCTTGTGTCCAGGCGCTGACGCGTGCATCCGAACGCGCGACGTATCGTGTGAGCGTTTCCTTCGGCTGATCCGCCGAGGTGATTTGTGTCGTCGCGCGGGACACGCCAAGGCCAGGGTGAATCTCGGGGTGATCCCTGACCCGGTTCCTCGGGCGAATGTCCACGTGCTCTCCGAGGTTTCTGCTGATTCGACGGATTTGCTGTGTCTTTGGCTAGCCAACGGATAGGAGTTGTTGGTTCTACGCCAAGTTTCCGTTGTGCAGAATGTCCGCATGACACAACACGTCGAGTCAGCGAGCGTCTACTCGCATCACAGCTTGGTCCTTCGCGGACAGTCAGCCTTCGACTTCCTAGCAACCTCCGGCTGGCACGCAACTTCTTCTCCCGACGCGTTCGAGTTCCACGCTGACATCGTCAAAAACGACGACTTCGTCGTCTGCCGCTACTCACACAACCAGGCGGAATTCACCTTTGAGCTCCCGACTGTGCTCGCGGGCAAAGAACGAGTCATGCTGCTCGCCGGTGTCGAAGGGGAACTTCTCCTTCACTCGGGGAATCGGTCTGACCTGCTCTCGCCCGGACACATCCTGCGGATGACCCCCGACAGCTTCACGGGAGCCTCGTGTCCTCAGAACGTGTCGTGCATGTTCGTGATCCACCAAGGATTCGACGCCAGAGCGCTTCGGGAGCCGATGAGTGGCCCGGCGCGAAGCCCATATTTCGCTGTTCTCTCGAGTGCAGCCCATTCCATGCTGAACTCCGTCGCCAGACCCTCAGACCCAGGGTTTCTCCGCGTGCAGCGCGCGATCGCGGAACTGGCTCGAGCAGCCTCGCTCGACCCAGCGCTCCTCTCCGCCGACCCTTTGATTCGTCTCTACCAGCAGGCGACCGACCTGCTCGAGTGTGAGGCACCAGACCCTCGCTTCGATGTGGCATCAGCTGCTCACCGTCTCGGCGTCTCACGCTCTCAGCTCCACCGTGCTTTCGCGGCCGTCGGCGAGAGCCCAGGGTTGGTAATACAGGGAATACGGTGCCGGCACGCGCAGGAACTTCTCGAGGGTGGTCTCAGCCGTGATGAGGCCGCTGTCCAGTCTGGGTTCGGGAGTCAGAAACGGATGCTGCGAGCATTCTCCTCATCCGCGAATGCGTGAGAGGCCGGGGGTGGACATCACGGCCGCGCAACACACTCGACTCGAATCCACTCATCGTCGCTCCCACACTTTAGGGCAGGTGTGTCTCGATGTCACCGACAGGGACTCGCCTTCCCCCTGGGCCGTGGCAGACCACGTCGTCGTGCGCTCGATCCAGGCAAAGGGTGCAGAGGCAATGGAGTTGACTCGTCAGTGGGGTTGGGACGCTCTCCCAGAGGCTCGGCAGGAATTCACGCTGCTCGGTGACATCATCAAGAGCGGAGAGCTGGCGGTCGCCCGCTACTGGCACACGCAGTCCGCCTTCACTTACCGCATGCCCGAGGGGTTCGAGCCTGAGCGCTCGCAAATCTTCCTCGCATGTCTCGAAGGGGAAATGACGGTCACGATCGCTGGACACGAGGAACAGCTCAAACCCGGCCGCGTCCTCATCGTCAACCCGGAGGACCTCGTCGGCAAGCGATGCGACGAGGCGGTCGCAACCTTGCTGATCTTCTTTCCGCGACTCGCGCGAACCAGTGCGAACCTCGTCAGCGACGCAGCCTCACCGAGCAGGTACCTACCAATCCTGATCTCGACAGTCAACGCAATGCTGAACTCCAAGATCCACCCTTCTGCTCCCACCTTCGTGCGAATCGAGCGCGCTCTGCGCGAACTCATAGTCGCCATCTCTTCCGAGACTGATCTTCTCGAAGTCACCTCGCCCGAACCAGCCTGCCGACGACTTCACTCTGACGCCATCCGCGTGATCGAAGAGACCGCACGCGACGCCACGACGACGATCGCAACGATCGCGCAGACGCTAGGGGTCTCGAGATCACAACTCAACCGCGCGTTTGCTGAGGCAGGGGACACGCCTTCCGCGAACCTTCGTCGAGCCCGAGTCCGCCTCGCTCTGCAGTGCCTTGCCCAGGGGGAGAGTAGAGCTGACGCCGCGGCACGCTCAGGCTTCGGTAGCACTCGCAGGTTGCGACGGGCGCTCCTCGCTTCAGGGGGCCCCGGACCCAACCCTCGCCAGTAAACGCACGGCAATGGCTCGTGCCGTACCAAGCATCTGCGCCTTTGGCATTGATCGAGTACTCGCGATGATCATGGCCCCGTGACTTTCGGAGGAACGTTCTCGCTGCCTTCCACGGGCGCGGCCGTCTCCGCGGGAAAAACGCTGTGGCTCGGAGGCGTCGGCCTCGTCGGAATGTGCGTGCTCCGTGGATGGGGGACTGGTGTGCCGCCCGCATAGGTCGGGGACACACCAGCTTCCCGAGAGGACACGAATCATGACCGCCAAAGACACCGCCTCTGACCGTGCCGTGGAGCCGGAGATCGGCCTCGAAACCTTTCCCGTGCGCCTCGCCACGACCGTCGAGGTGGAACTTCCCGTGGTTCACCGCACCGGCAACGGTCAGTTTGTCGTCGCAAGCAACCGGCTAGCCAAAGCGGGTACCAGCGTCGTTCGCCCTGCAGAGCATCCCTATTTCGTCGTCCACGTCGCCACCGGGCTCCGCGCGCCGGTCCCGACGGCCGTGGGCAAGCACAACCTCACAACCGCCCGTCAGCTGGCGAACTTCCTTGAGCGCGCCGGATACTTCGACGTGCAAACTGGCAAGCCGCTCGCCGCCGCGGCGGTCATCCGAGCCGGCATCGAAGGGTGGCGTCCGTGAGCGTCCGCCCGCCGCTTCGGGGCAGATGCACGCGAGCCTGTCGTCCGCGCTGCATCGACGCCGTGGCGGAAGCCAACGGAGCCACCGCATGACCGCTCAGCACCTCACCATCTCCGCCGACGGCGGCCCCACGCTCCCGCTTGACGCGGTGACCGAGACGTTCGCGATCCTCGGCAAGCGCGGCAAGGGCAAGACTTCCACTGCCGTCGTGCTCGCCGAAGAGCTCATCCGCGCGGGCCAGCCCGTCATCGTCCTCGACACCGTCGGCGTCTGGTGGGGCCTGCGATCCTCCGCCGACGGGAAGGGCCCCGGCCTCGCCGTCACGATCTTCGGCGGAGACCATGCCGACGTGCCGCTCGAGGACACCGCCGGCAGGGTCATCGTCGAAGCGCTCATGCAGCTGCGCGTGCCCGCGGTCCTCGACCTGTCCCGCCTGTCGAAAGCGGGCATGCGCCGGTTCGCCGCCGACTTCGTAGAGCAGCTGTACCGCGTGAACCGGGAACCGCTGCACGTGATCTTCGACGAAGCGGACGAGTTCGCACCGCAGCGGCCGCAACCGGAAGGGCGACGACTCCTCGGCGCCATGGAGGACTTCGTGCGTCGCGGACGCGCGCGAGGCCTCGGCTGCACGCTCGTCACGCAGCGCCCCGCCGTCATCCACAAAGACGTCCTCACCCAGGCGGAAGTCCTGATCGCGCTCGGCATGACCGGGCCCCGCGACGTCGCCGCGATCGACGAGTGGATCCGCCTCAACGCCGACGACGAGCAAGCCCGCGAAGTGAAAGCCTCGCTCGCGTCCCTCCCGACCGGCACCGCCTGGGTGTGGTCGCCAGGCTGGTTGGAATTGCTCGAAAGGGTCCGCATCCGGCGCCGCACTACGTTCGACTCCTCCGCCACGCCCAAGGTGGGGGAGCGGCGCATCGTCCCGGCTGCGATGGCCGAGGTGGACATCGCGAAGCTCGGCGCGCAGATCGCCGCGACCGTCGAACGCGCCCAGGAGACTGACCCGACCCGGATGCGGAAACGCATCAGCGACCTCGAAGCCGCACTCCGGACCGCCAAGTCAGCCGTGCCCGAGCCTGTTGCCCCGGAAGTCGTGACGGTGCCGGCGCTGACGGAGAGTGACCTCGACCGGCTGGCTGGACTGCTCGCGGAGGCTGATCAGGTGCGCGCTCGGATCGAGGAAGCCGTTGCACCGCTCGCGCAGGCGGTGAGCGCGGCCCGAGGCCCTGGGGGAGCAGCTGCAGCGGTGCCGCCGAGCCGCCGGGAGCCCGCCTCCCGCCCGAAGCCGCCCCCGCGCGTCCGCGAACACGACCCAGACCCCAACGGTGCTGCAGAGGGCCTGTCCAAGGCGGAGCGAGCCATCCTTAGCGTGCTCGCCACCCACGACCGTCCCCTTACGCACGTCCAGCTCGCGATGCTCAGCGGCTACTCGTCCAAGTCCGGCGGTTACAAGAACGCGCTCTCCAAGCTCCGCACCGCCGGGCTCCTCATCGGCGGCGGCACCTCCATGGTCATCAGCGCAGACGGACGCGACGCGATCGCCGGCCAGTACGACGCCCTCCCGGCCGGCCAAGCGCTCGTCGACTACTGGCTCGGCAAGGCCGACAAAGCGCAGCGCGCGATCCTCGAAGCTCTCCTCGACGTGTTCCCGGAGAACCTCACCCACGACGAGCTCGCCGCGGCCACCAACTACTCACCGACGTCCGGCGGATTCAAGAACGCGCTCTCCAAGCTCCGCACCCTCGAGCTCATCTCCGGACGCGGCGACGGGATGCACGTCAGCGACACGCTCGGAGAGGCGCCGGGGCGGTAACCGGCCGTCGACTCAGGAGCCTGTAGCGCGGCGAAGTTCTGCGGCGACGTCTGGGAGCCGGTGCTCAACGACGTCGAACAGGACCTGCGGCTGAACTCGGAAGTACTCGTGCACGAGGATGTTCCGGAGCCCGCGAATCTCAGCCCACGCAATGCCGGGGATCGACGCCGTGAACTCTTCTGGCAGATCGTTCGCGGCGTCCCCGAGGATCTGCAGGTTCCTCGAGATCGCGTCAAACGCCATCTGCTCGAGGGCGTCAGCCTGGTCGTGCGACCACGGCAGGTACTGCTGGCAACGGTCGATCGCGGCGAGCATGTCGGCGACGCGATCTTCCGTGCTCCTGCTCACAGATCGACCGCGTCTCGCAGGGCGGCGTCCGAGACGGGGGCTTTCATCAGCTGCACCGGGAGGATGTCGATGTCAGACCGGCCGAAGAGGGCGCGCGCTTCCTCGAGCAGACCGGAAGCGCGCAGGAGAAGATTGCCGTCCGCGGGCTCCATCTGAACCAGAATGTCGATGTCGCTCCCCGCGGTGGCCGTGCCCCGTGCAGTGGACCCGAACAGCTTCGGGTCACGCGCCGAATACCGCGCCAGAAGCTGTAAGAACTCCGGACGACGCGCGTTGAGCAGCGCTCGCCGCTCGAGCGTGGCCGCAGTCGGTGTCCCCATGCTGTCAGCATACGTCGGCCCTCCGAGCAGCAGAAGAGCCCCGCATAGGAGTACTGACCCCTCAGGAGGAACCTCATGCCAAGACCGTCCAGATCCGCTCCCGTCGCCGAGACGGCGCCCACGCCCGAGCTCGTCCCGGGCGGACGCGTCCGAGCCAACGAACGCTTCTATGGCTACCGCCCGCGTATGCGCGCGGGCGACGCCGGGACGGTCGATCGGCCCTCAGGGTTGTCCTCGGACGACCGCGGCTTCACGGTCGCATGGGACCGCCCCGAAGCGGGCTACTGCCGCGTCGACCCGTCCGAGGTCACCCCGTTCACGCTCGCCGACTGGGTCGCCGAGAACCAGGACCTGCGCCATCAGATCGGCGTCCTCGCCGGACAGCAGCACATCGTCGCCGGCAGCCGCGTCGTGTTCATCGGGGAATCGACCCTCGAACAAGGCGGCTACCTCGACCAGTACCACAGCACCGGACGCGTCCTCGGCGAGGGGAGCGACGGAGTGCTCAGCGTGCGGTGGGACAGGTATGACGCGGACGTGACCGCGCGCCGCCAGGACCTCGCCATGGAAGCCGCATGGTTCGGAGCCGATGCTGCCCCGACCGCACCATCACTGCAGCTCGAGCCAGGCACAGTCGAACCGAACCTTTTCGACCCAGTCGAGCCCGTCAGCGCCGGCATCCTGGACGAAGCACGCGCCACCATCGCCGGGCCCCGTCAGGCCGCGTACGGCAGCGCGACCGACTCGTTCACGGCTATCGGCCGGCACTGGGAGATCATCCTCGGTGTCCCGGTCTCCGCGGCGCAGGTCGCACAGGCCATGATCGCGTTCAAGCTCGTCCGCCTGGGCCGATCGCCCACGCACCGAGACTCGTGGGTCGACATCGCCGGCTACAGCGGCCTCGGTGCCGAAGCGGCACTCAATGGACAGGAGGCAGGAGCGTGAGCTCGACGACGGCAGCGGACGAGCCCCGAAGGTACGAGGAAGTCGAAGCGTTCATCTACGAGTACGATCCCGAAGCCAACGAGGACCGCGACAACTACACCCACCGTCGCCTCTACATCGACGAGGAGACCGGCATCATCGTCGCCGACACAGCCAAGTTCGAGCGCTGGCTGCAGGCCGTCGCACGCCCGAACTCCACTCCGACCGAACAGGACCCCACCGCATGACCACGACGACCACCGGGATCCCGCCCGTGCTCACCGTCGCCACCGACGGCGGATGCAACCCGAACCCCGGCCCCGGCGGCTGGGCATGGGTCGCCGAAGAGCCAGCCCCGGGAGAGCCCGCCCGCTACGGCGCCGGCTCATTCCGGAAGACGACGAACAACATCGCCGAGCTGACCGCTATCAAGGAGGTGCTGCTCGCGTTCCCCGACATCGCACTCACGATCGAGTTCGACTCGCAGTACGCGAAGAAGTGCGTGACCGAGTGGGGACCCAACTGGCGACGTCAGGGCGAGGCGGTGTGGTCGACGAAGAAGAACGTGGACCTCATCTTCGAGATCATCGACATCCTCCAGGCCCGCACCGCCGCCGTGTTCTGGCGGAAGGTGAAGGCGCACGCTCGCGACAACCGGCACCCGTTGAATACCGCCGTCGACAAGCTCGCCAGTCGCATGAGCAGCATCCGTGGCGACACCCGCGAGGAAGGCACAGTCCTCATCGATCGGGAGCTGCGCGGCGCGGCATCACGAGCGCGCCGCTAACCCACCACGTATCCTCAAACCTGCAGGCAGCCCCGGCTACCCGCCTTGCCGAAACCTCCGCGAGACCCCGCACGGTCGCGGAGGTTTTGTGCATCCGGGCGCACCCTAAGCACGCGCTAGCCGTTTTCGTCCCACAGGCGCCGCGATCGTTGCTACCGTGCGGATCGAGACAGCACATCAACTGTCCCCGCCCTGCAGACACCCCCGCCACCGCGCGGGGGTGTCGTGCGTAAACGCACAGCCACCGCGCCACCCGCATATCGCGCGTCCTTGATGTTGTGCGTGCGCAGGCTGTTCTCAACCCAGAAAGTCAGTTAGCGCACACGCTTCAGATGAGGGTATTGCGTCATCAACGCGGCGATGGCGGGGAGTTGAATGGCGTCGGCGTAGTTGCTGCCTTGCGGCGTGGAGTAGCCGAGCGTATGCCGAACCACCCAGTGCCCGGGTTCACCCGCCAGAGCGAAGCTGCAAATAGGAGACTTCACGACTCGGATCGCGTCGTCGTCGGAATCTACCCGTAGGAACATATTCGCTTCCTTCCAGCGCTCGAGAGGGAGCGGAACCCGAAAAGTCCTGCGGAGGAGTTCCGCAAGTTCCTTCCTCCCCATCGAGGGGTTGTCCGCAGCGAGGTGCTGTGCGACTCTCTGGATTGCGCCATGTTTGCCCAGCAGAGCTTGCTCGTCCCGCCACTGGTACTTCGAGTGATCGCTGGACCGGCTGATGGAGTCAAGGGCGGATATTGCATCGTCTTCCAGCCCGGGTAGCCGTCGAATCGCTTCGATTTCCTCGGTGATTTTGCTCACCAGGAGTGGCCAGTCCAGATCGCTTGTGGTGCTTGCCTCAAACCGCTCGGCATCCTTCGACTGAGCCTGAGGTTCTACTACGGTCAGATCCGCACGCAGCGCCCGAAGGAAGGCGTTGTGCTTGGCCTTCACCGTGTACAGCAACGCACGCAAGTACTGAAACTCCATGGGGGTTTTTGACGGCGACCCAGATGCATGGGTCTGCCGGGCGACTAGTGCGTCCTTGCTCGTCATCTGACCGTAGAGCTCAAGGAGCGCGTGGTAGTCGGCCCGGATCGCACGGTCAGAGTGCCGCGCAGCTTCCTGTCGCGCGTTTCGAAATTCCACGACAGTCAGCACGATGGCAGCTAGGGCCACCATGAGCCCGACCCCGGCGATCAGGAGGTCCGCGGCGGTAAAGATATCGATCTCGGTGACGCTAGTGATCATGCGTATCAAGTTGAATCTCTCCGCGTTCGTCGGGGCACCCATTCGTGAGCACCAGGTGTCGGACAGACTCACGGTTCTAGGCTGATTTCTTGTCCTAAGACTCGGAGGGTACTTGCCTGTTTGGGGCCCCGCCAACGCCCCGGGTAAATGGCGGCGAAGCCCTCTAGTTCCCCTCTGCGGCTCAGCGCTGTTTGCTAGTCACCAGATCGGCAGGCCGCGTTTCCATGGGTGGTTCGGAGGTAACCCAACGCGAGGCTCGATCGCTAGATCTCTATAGTTCGTGGGCAGCAGCACGGGCGCCTCGTAAGCGGTCTCCTCCAGTAGATCCCAGCGCCCCTCGTAGGCCTGAAACGTGGTTGCCGAGACCCGAGAACGCTCAACCGGCGCGTTGCGCTTCCCTGCGGGCGCATCCGGGTCCGTGAGCCAGGACATGTGCGCGATCCAGGCCGCGGCTGCGACGTGGGCGCGCGGCACCACAAAGCCACGAACGGGCACCGTCACGTCCGGATTGATGACGCAGAGGACGAACCACTCTCGCTCGCTGGCCGGCGGGAGCTGCGCCTTCTCGCCGAGGGGCCAGGACGCGCGGACAGGGGTACTCACCGTGGCTTTGACCTGCACTTCGATCATCGGGCGCTCCTCGGAGTCGTGAACCGCGAGGATGTCCGTTCGTGCGAGCCCGTCTCGGGTGAACGCCGGCGCCCACCCCCGACGCGCAAGCTCGCTCGCAACCCAGTGCTCACCGACCGATTTCGTCTGCTTCGTGTCTGCCATGGCTGGATGGTAGCGAGGCCGGGCCGAGCGTTCCCGCATAGGAGCGGCGACCAGCCACACTCCCGAATCCGGAGCCTGCAATGAACCTGCGCCTCATCCTTCCTCGCACGCGACGGTACTCCGTGCACGACTTCGCTGAAGTCGCTCTGGAGGTTGCTGCGCTGACGACGACGTTCCGGGCCATCACAACGATCCTCGAGGACGGGTGGGAGCCGCTGTCGGGTGGGACGCTGACGTTCGGGATCCTGCTGACGGTCGCGATCTTCGTTGTCCGCGCCCGGGGCGTCGCGGAACGCGGGGCTCCCGCGTCTCTGCTGCTGCTCATTGCGGCTGGACTCGCCGCGTCCCTGGTGGCAGGGGTACTGCGCGCGGTCTTTCAGGTGCCGGAAGGGGTTGTGCTGGCGCTGGTCGCCATCGCCGCTCACGTGTTGTGGCGCGTGCCTCGTCCGAAGTCGGTGATCGAGTTCGGCGACGACGGGATGCCGGTCACCGCCGACGACGCGATCGCATATGCAGAATGGCGGGACCACTCCTGCGACGACTCCCGTGCCCGCTGGGACGAGCGGCTGCACTTGCACGTGCAGGCGCGGTCATCCGGTCCCGGCGCCTGACGCGTGCCCGCATAGCTGAACCATGACCGCCACGCTCGCCCCCGCCAAGCCGTCGCTCTCGAGCGCGCAGGCGATGTCTGAGTGGGCGTCGTCGTGACTTCAACTCAGAATCCATCGCCGGGAACGTCCCACAACCTCCCCGAAGTGGTGCGTTCCCGAGCGGCAGTGCGACTTCTGGCCGGAACTCCACCGACCTCATGGCCGAGCGTCACCACGGCCACCGTGGACGAGGAGCCTCGTCCGGGCCGCACGCCCGCCACCTACGAGCAGGCGGTCGTCCCGTTCATCGAGGGCCGATCGTTCGAGCTCACGCCGGAGACGCGCGAGGTCGTGGCCGAAGCGACCGCCGCGATGCACCGCTTCGACGAGCGCATGCGTGAGCACCCGTTCGCCGGCCACGTCCTGCGCGTGCTCGAAGCGGGCGCGTCCTCCCAGATGGAGGGGCTGCAGACTCCGGCCGTCCACCTTGGCGAGGCGCTGATCGGGAGGACCGCCGACCCTGCCGCGCTGGCCATCGCACGGAACCTCGCCGCGGCCCAGGTCGCCGAGCAGACGCGGGGGAGTGATGCGACCGTGCACGCGCTCGAGGTGCACCGCGCGCTCATGGACCCCTCCGACATCGCCCACACGCCGGGCGAGCTTCGACAGCAGCTGGTCTGGATCGGCGCAGGCTGGGGCGGACCGAGCACCGCGGCATTCGTGCCGCCAGCATGGACGTCAGTGCCAGCGCTCATGGACGACCTCGCCGCGCACACTGCCAGCATCCGCACCCACGACGCCCTCGCCAAAGCCGCCGTCGCCCACGCCCAGTTCGAGACCATCCACCCCTTCACCGACGGCAACGGGCGCACCGGCCGCGCCCTCATCCACACTGTCCTCCGCAGCGCCGGGCAGACCAGGCACGTCATCGTGCCCATCAGCGTCGGCCTCCGCGCTCGCCAGCAGGCCTACATCGACGCGCTCACCGCCTACCGGGCAGGCGACGTCGACCCGATCGTCACCGTCCTCGCCGAAGCGACCGCCGAAGCGATCTGGCGCGCCGAAGAGGTCATCGACGCGTTCGCGAGCCTCCGCGCCAGCTGGGGCGAGCACGTCGGCACCCGCGCCCACTCCGGCGTCCACACCCTCCTCGACGCGCTCCTCACCCGCCCCGTCCTCGACGGCCGCAGCGCCAAAGCGCTCTTCGAGACAAGCACCGGCTCCGGCACCTACCGCCACCTCGAACGCCTCGTCGACGCCGGCATCCTCACCAGCAGCAAACCCAACGGCGGCGGCGTCCAACGCTGGCGCGCGGATGGGCTCCTCGATTGGTACGACTGGTTCCAGCGACGCACCAACCCCAGCTACTGGCGAGGGACCCGGAGTGCCGACCCGGCGCCGCCCGTGACGGTGCCCGCATGGCGCAGGTGACCAATTGCCGAGCGCAAACCCCAGGCTTTAGCCGGGGGTTTGCGCTCGGCAATTGGTCATGCCTCATCTCCGCCGGCGATCTCGACGGATAGACCGAGCGCGGTCGCAAGCTTGCGAGCCGTGCGCATCGACGGCTCTTGACCGAGTTCCACCCGCGACACGGTCGGACGGGACATTCCCGCTTTATCGGCCAGTTCCTCCTGCGACCACCCGCGCTCAAGTCGCGCCGTCTGCACACTCTTCCCGAAACCTTTGGCCTGTCCTGGAGGTCGACTCATAAGTCACCCGGACACCGTCGTAGGCATGGACAGCCGCCGTTCTGCACGTGCCCGCAGAACCTTCCCGTAGAGGGTCATGCTTTCCCAATCGATGACCTCGTCGCCAAAGTCGTCAGTCACGACAGGAACCATGATCCGCTGGCGTCCAAGGCGATGGAGCGTCAACTTGTATCCGAATCCGAACTTCGGGACACACTGTTGCGTAAGCATCGTGACCAGCATGAGGAGCGCTCCCTCAGTGGCGCCCTCCGCAACTGGCTCAAGCGCAGTGACATCGTCGGATGCATTGAACGACATCGGCTGGTACTTGGCATGGCCGGTGCCACCGTCGCCGTTATAGATCAACGTAATCCAGCCACCGGGAAACAGTGCGGGGATGTCAGCGAGGTCCGCGATACTGTTATTTTTCCGTGAGCCAGCAACGAAAGGCATTCGGCCAGGCTTGCGATGTGCTGTGATCAGGCGCTTCCCCTTGTGGGCGTGGAAGATGCCCCGCTGCCGACCGGGCACGTCGATCACGAACATCGGTGCAAACCTCAGATTCGGGAGGCCCGCGTTGGCGTCGGCATCGCCAGAAGTGCGAGCGCTGTGTGTGCGTGTGATCGCCTGGGCCATCAGCTCTTCACCTAGCCGCGTCATGCCCACCCAATCGACAGCTTGCTCACCGTCGTCATCAGTTGTCACGGGAGCCATGATGCGCGTCGCTGCCAGGCGCACTAGGGACGCACCATTCCCCCATGCAAACTTCCGCATCTGACTCCGCAGCAATGACACCAGTACCAACCCAGACGCCTCGTTGAGAAGCTCGTGTCGCAAAACTTGGATCTTCACGGACGTGTAGAACGGCGCAGGCTGGTAGAAGACGGTCTGGGTGTCGACACCGATAGTCACAGCGTTCCCAGCATTCGGCTCCAGGTCTTGACGCCCCACCTCGGATTCGAAACCGTTCGAGAGGCCAGACCTACTCACGTACGAATACGAACCGGGGCCCTTCCGGAGCTTATTCTTGTCAAACCAGGCGGACGACGCGCTCATCGTGTCGAACACATCAGTGATCAGCACCGGAGCAAAGGTCAGGTCGTCGTATGCACTCATGCGTCGATGCCTTCCTCATGCTCAGCCTCGATGTTTTCCATCACCGGCGTGATGAGATCGCCCTGTCCATGGGTGTGCATGTCTACCTGCCAGGTGACGTAGTCCGCCACCGTAGCGTAGAAGTCCTCGTAGGCCGGCGGCTGGTCGTTGAAGTAGAAGTAGCTATGCTGCCACTCGTCGGTGGCCAGTACCTCCGAGCGCACCACGAACGACGTGTCGTCGGGCACGCCGTCCCGGATGACCTCGAACAGATGTTTCCGCCGATCGGCGGCGCGCCCGTCGTCCACCAGGCCGACGTGCTGACGGACCTTGTAGCCATCGTCCTTGAAATCGATGAACGCCGTCTTCTTAGTGTCAGGGTGCGGAACGCCCGCGGTGAAAAGCACGACCACGACGTGGGTTCCCACACCGTGGAAGGTGTCCGGGTTCATCGTTAGGACGGCGTCGAGCGTGTGGTGCTTGAGGATCTTAGCTTTGAGCGCCTTGTCCTCCTTGGTCTTTCCGACCATGGCCGATTGCGGGACGATCGCCGCGAGACGCCCTCGGGTCTCCAGCTGGGACAACGCCCCCTCGATGAAGGACAACTCGGACAGGTGCCTGGTCGTCTTGTCCTTCGACTGCGAATAGGGAGGGTTCATGAGCGCCTTGGTGAACCCCTCCAAGCGACCGGGGCGCTCGGGGTTGTACGGGAAGAAATCATCTCGCGTGCAGTCAAAGAAACTCCTGCGCTGAAAGTTCGCTTTACCGTCACCGCGCAGGATCATGTTCGTCGTCCCCACTGCAAAGAGCTTGTCTTGGAGCTCAACGCCATGCAGCTGGAACTTCTTAATCTCGTCGAGGCGTTCAGCGAGGCGTATGGGGTCACCACCGTGTCGCATAGTCGCGTCGGCGAACATGCGGCGCATCGCAGCGATCAGGAATGCCCCAGAGCCTGCGGTCGGATCGAGCACCACGTCGTCGCTGTTCACGTCGACCAGCTCGGCCATTAGGTCCGTGACGTGGTGCGGCGTGAGCACGATGCCCAGCGAGTTTCCGTCGGAGCCGCCGTACTTCACGAACTCACCGTAGAAGTTTCCCAGCACGTCAAACGCTGAGTGCGAGGGCGACGACACGACCTCGAAGACCTCATGATCGAGGATCTCCGTGAAGTACTGGAGCGGTGTCTTCCCAAGATCGCGGTTCCGCTGATTCAGCAGCACGTGACGCTTGATGAAGGAGAAACGATCGAGCATGATCCCGATCTTCTGCTTCGGCCCGAGATCGGCCTCGGGGCTCTCCAAGAACTCCTTCGCGGCGTTGTAGACCTTCTCGCCGTCCCGGTATCCGTTGCGCTGGTCGCCGGAGAGGTCGTCGAGCAGTTCGGGTCGGTACTTGAGCGCCAGCAGGATCGCAGAGACCAGCGTCGCCTTGTTCTCGTTCTCCAGCGAGGCGTAATTGCGCATGCCCTCGTGGAGGTTGGCCGCCACCTTGCGGATCTCACGGACCTCACGCTCCTCACGAGGAAGCTCACCGAGCACGGCGACGCGGTAGTACTCGTCGATGTTCTCCGCCGCGAACGGTGTGAGCGTCTCCAGCCCATCCAAGACCCTGGGCTCGAGCCTTGGCGCCACGTACGCGACGGTCATGTCGTAGTGGCTCTCTGTGCCAGCGACGCCCACGGCGAAGACCTTCTTGTTGGTCTTTTCAGCGAAGATCTTCGCATAGTGCACGGCACCGTTCAGCGCGAACTTGACCCTCGACGGCGCGTCGAGGGCGACACCGCCCTCGTCATCGAGCATCAGAGAGTCCTCGAACCTCGCCTTGTCCTCGACCACGACGATGAATTCGCCGGCCTCAATGACGAACTCGGGCTTGCCTCGACCGGAGCCATCGGACTTAGATGCGCCTTCGAGGGCCTCGTAGATGTACGCGGGGGCGTCGGAGCAGCTCTGCTCCCATGGTCTGGGGTGGCCGATCTCACGCAACATGTCGCGTACGAACTGGTCGGTGCTTCGCTCGTTCCCCATGGCAACACTCTCACTCGCTGATTGCATCAAATATCTAGCAATGACCGTACTTGACCGGCCGAGCCCGGACCATTTGCGACACGACGTCGCGGACCACGCAAAGCGTGATCGGGAGCACTCCTCAGAGCGGCGACGTAATGCAGGAGCGTCGATTCCCCGACCACTACTGCTAGTCGCGGCGTCGCTCTCCTCGACCACGGTGGAGATCGCTATAAACAGCCTCCTGTGCCTCCTGCAGGAAGAGCACAGTCAGGCCGCCTTCGACCAGCCTTGATCTGAAAGGTCCCCGCATAGGGGCGGTGACCTTGTTCACCCCTCTTCCGAGGAGCCGTTATGGCCAGCACCGCCACCCTGCCCACCTCCGTCGCCGGCCCTGTCTCCGGCGCCGACATCGCCCGCCACCGACGCCGTTCCCTGCGCGCCCCGTCTGTCTGGCCTCCTGCCAGTGCGGACCAGGTGCCGACGACGATCACCAGCCGCGATGACCTGCTTCGCGGGTTCGCGGCGATCGGGAGCTCGACCGCTGCGCAAATGCTTGACGAGTCGCTGTTCAAGGCGGTCGCGTGATGGCGACGGTCGAATCCCGGAACCTGAGATACGTCCCCGCCAGCGCCGGAACGCTCGACGGGTACAGCCCAGCAGGCCCCGTCGACCTGCCTTCGTTCGAGCTGACCGATGAGGCGCGGATCGCCTCCCGCAATCCCGAGGGGCGGCGCGTGAGCCTGCGCCGCATCCGAGCCGTGCGCGACATCCCCGCAGTCGACGTCTCCGCGGGCGACTTCGGCGGGTGGGTGGAGAGCGTCCACCTTGCCGACGGGACCCTGCGGCTGCAAGACGACGCGTGGGTGTTCGATGACGCGGAAGTGCACGGCAACGCCGTCCTCCGTCACCGCGCCCAGGCCCGCCACTCGGCCACCGTCCGCGGGAACGTCGTCATGGAAGACGACTCCCGAGCCCTCGACCGCGCGCACCTGCACGGCGCGACGCGCCTCCGCGACCGCGCCAGAGCGGCCGACCAGGCGGAGCTCGCCGGGGGAGACCTCTCCGGGGACGTGATCGTGGCCGGAGACGCGAAGACCCACAACCACGTCCGCCTGTCCGAGCACTTCCGCCTCGACGACGGCGCATCCGTGTTCGACCGCTTCCAAGGGTTCGGGCACGGACATCTCACCGGGTCCGCGGTCGGCGGCGATGACGCCATGGTCGGCGGCGATGCGGTCGTGACCGAGTACGCGCACGTCGGCGGCGAGGCATTCCTGACGTTCGGGGACCGGCTCGATGGATTCGAGCGGCTCCACTCCAATCACCTCAGCATCGGCCACTCGATCCGGGTCGCCGCAGATCGAAAGGCGGCATGACCATGCTTGTGCAGACCACTGGGATCAACCCGTACCTGTCCACCGTCGGCGACGTCCTCGCAACAGGTGCGGAGGCGCCCATCAACGGGAACGAGCTCGCCGAGGCGAAGCGGTGCCAGACGGTGGAGTTCTCCGTCGCCGACCGGCTGAACGCGTTCCTCGAGACACTCGAGGTGGGCACCGTCTTCTACCCGATCGATGACCACGAGCGCCGCCACGAGAAGGTCCGGTACGGACTGTGGGCACAGTCGCCGGTGGGTGAGCACCCGAACGGGACGCCGTCGTACGTGCTTGCCCCAGTGTTCGCCGGTCGGCGCCTGGTGATCGTCCAGCCGGACTGAGCCTGCGCAGAGCAACGGCCCCCACGAACTTCGTGGGGGCCGTTGTCGTGTGCGGCTATCGTGCGCTCTCGAGGAGCTCGAGCGCCTTCTCCACGCGCTGCCGCACCCGAGCACGAGGCACCCGCGCGACAACGGGCGTGGTGACTGCATCCGGGGATGCGGCGCGGCGGAGGTCCGCGTAGTCGGTGCAGGCGCGGGAGACGAGATCCAGCGCGAAGGGGAGCTCGGCGCTGTCGGCCATGCGAGCGTTGCGGGCGAGACCGTCGGCCGCTTCGTTCAACGGATGCCCGCAGTGACCTCGGACATGCTCGATGAGCGGGCGCACTTCGAACTGGTCGAGGCGTTCCCGGATGGAGGCCAGCGCCGTGGTGACGACCTTCGGGTGCTCGGCCGTGTTCTGGCGTTTGCCGGGGGTGAGCAGCTCCACGGCGTTGAGGTTGTCGGTGAGCACGCGGATGCGTTCGTGGGTGGCGGCGTGCGTGAGCGCTGCGAGGATCGCGCGGAGCTCGACGGCGAGGACGTTGATCGTGCCCTGCGCCGGCGAGACGAAGAACCGTCCGTCCTCTCGCACCCACGCGGCTCGCGCCTTCCCGTACCGGCTCGGCCACGGATGCACGGACGCGTCCGTGGCGTACGTGACTTCCGAGCGGTGCGGGATGGGCACCTGGTCCGCGCTGGTCTTCGCCTGTGCGAGGAGGGCCGCGCGTCGCTCGAAGCCGAGCGTCTTCAGCTCATCCAGCCAGCGGGCGACCGCGGCGGCGCGCAGATTCGCGGTGACCTGGTCAAGGTCTTCGGCGACGAGCAGCGAGAGGCGGCCGAGGTCGCCTGGTCCGAAGATGCGCAGGAGCCGGTCGGGCAGGTGCAGCTCGAGGCGGGCCGTGCGGTTGCGTCGCAGGAACTCATGGGCGGCGTCGAGGACGCCGGCGAGGACGATCGCTGCCGTCTCATGCTCGGACGGACCCTGGACCGTGCGCTCGGTCACCTCCCACGACGCGCGAGCCGGCGCACCGTCGAGGTCGAAGATGCGCAACTGCACGTCGAGGCCCGCGCAGAGCAGCTGCCCTCGTTCGCCGAACAGTGGCGGGGTGACTGGGGACCTCGTGAACGTCGCGCGGAGCGTGTGCACAGACCCGGCGGGAACCTCGTCGGGGAGCTGCTGCAGGACCGCGTCGCGCGTGTAGAGGCGGAGGCGGTCGTGACCGGAATGTCGCATGCACGGCTCGGCGGTTGTCTCACTCGCGAGATGAAATCCGAGGTTTTGTCGCGTTTCGGCAACGATGGAACCCCATTCACTGATAACGGACATTCCGCGTCGGTGGTGGTTCGTAAGCTCCACGTCACTCACCGCCCTGGTTGGCGGAGGAGGGAATCTGGACCAGGAGGGGACCGATGACCAGCAGCACGCCGATGAGACTCGCGCCGTTGAAGACGCCCGCGATGGATGAGGACACGAGGAGGATGGCGCCGGCCACGAGGGCGGCCCAGCACAGCAGTGGGAAGTTCATGGCTGATCTATGCGGGCAGGCACCGCACACAGTGCAGAAGCGAAGCCCGCATAGCCAGGCATCGCCCCTCACGTCACGATCGGAGTCCACCATGTCGGCCACGCTCACCACGCCCAAGTACCGCCCGCACGTCCTCGAAACCCACATCGATGCCATCACCGGGCTGTTCGTGCTCGCCGAAGTCACCGAACCGATCCGACATCTCGCCGAAGGTCCCGAAGGGCAGCTGGGATTCGTCTCCAGGTCGCGCGAGCTTGCGCCGTTGGAGGGCACTCGCGCGCTCTCGCAGGACATCGCGGCCCATGTGTACGACAACGGCGACGGCCGCTACGAGATCGACGCGCGTCTCGGCGTGACCGCGTACGACGAGGACGGGGCCTTCGTTGACGACAACTTCATCAACCTCGAGATCGCTCCGACAGCGCGTTGGTACGAGAGTGCAGAAGCCGCGTTCACCGCCGCGGAGCAGCTCGTCCGTTCCCACAGCTTCGGCGCCACCGTCTCCGTCTGATGCCGGGCAGAACTCACCATTCGGGGGCTATGCGCGAGCGTCCGATGCGTCTACCGTTGTCCGCAACCGTGACGGCGCACACGCGCGGGCAAGCACCGACGACGAGGGTGAGTTCGTATGACACCGAGAGTGGGCATCGATCCATCCGGCTTCGGCATCTACGGGGAAGTGGACCGAGATGAGCACACGATCCTCTGCCACGAATGCGGAGAGCGCCTGGCATGGCTCCCCAACCACCTCAAGCACACCCACGGCATGACCAGCGACGAATATCGGGACAAGCACGGCCTCGCCCGCAAGCAACCGCTCTCGAGCCTGGAGCTGCAACGTCGCCGTTCCGCCGCCGCGAAAGCGGCCCAGGGCACAGAGGCATGGGCGAGGTTCCAAGAAGCGGGGGAGCAGGCGTTGATCGACGTCCATGAGCGGCTTCGCTCGGGGGAGCTGAAGCCGCGCATCTCTCCAGCCGGCGTCGAACACGCACGCCTCGGGCGAGCCGAGAGTGCCCGAGAGGGGCGGAGCTCGACGCGTGCGCAGCAATGGACGGCCTCCGCGAACGAGTACCTCGCGTTCACGCGCCAGAACGAACGCCTTCCGCGGCGACGCAGCGACGACGCTGCTGAACGCCAGCACGCGGAATGGATGCAACGCAACCGAGTCCTCGCGCAGCACGGCACGCTCGACGACACCAGGCGCGCCTGGCTGGATGAGCACCTCCCCGGCTGGAACGACTGGCGCACGTTCTCCCCGCCCGCATAGGTGCGCTGAGCCCACCTGCGCCGCCGGCGCGAGGGGGAGAACCTCAGAACACCGCCCCATGTCGAACGTCCGCGCACTTTCCGTCCCTTCCCACACGATCCAGGTGTTCGCCGACGACGCGTCCATTCACGCCCGCGTCGACGCGACTCCCACGGATGCGCATTTCGGTGAGGAGGGCATCGCGGAAATCCGCGTCGCCGACTCGCCCGTGCTCGTCATCGACCTCTCCAACGTCACGGATCTCCGAGATGCGCTCGATAGGCTCCTGACGGAAATCGCCGACGCCAAAGATGCCCCGCTCACGCCCGCGGCCGCGCTGCGGCCTGCGCCGACTTCGACCCGGCACCTGACGCCGACGCTCTAAGACAGCGATTCGCCGTATTTGCCCCACAGCCTTGCCGGATCTGTGTACCGTCTGCCGGGACGGGCCAGTCCTGGGGCGCACCACCACTTGGCTCGTCGCAGGTCCGCGCCCCGGTGATGCTCCCGGCGGTGCCGTCACCGGGGCGCGGACCTGCGCATCCCGCGCATAGGGTCGGCATGAGATTCCCCACAGCTCTCCGCCCGCCGATCGCTCCGGACGCCCTCCGCCGCATTGCTCCCGGAGCGGTGCGAGCACTGATCCTCGCAACCGCCGTCATCCAGGCGGTGACGCTCTTCGCCTACGGATGGATCGGCGCCAACATCGGCTTCACCGCCATCCTCGCCTTCGCGCTCCTGACGGGCCTCCTGACGACATCCGCCGCGAACAGCCGAGCATTCGACCGGCTCGTGGACCGAGCGACATTTGTACTCGCCGCGCTGGTCATGATCGGTGCCGCGATCTTCGGCGTCCGTGCCGGCTTCGTCCACGGCGACGTCGTCGCGAGCCTCAGCTGGTACGCACTCATGGTCGCCACCACACTGGTCCTGTGGGTCCGAGCATCCGAGGACCTCACCCCAGGAGCGGCCGCATGAGCGCGATAACCGACCGCAGCCTGCGCGAGTTCGCCGGAACGACCGCCATCGGCTCGAGCGCGGCCGTGACCATCGAGATCGACCGCACCCCGAAGATCGTCGGCGGGTCCGCCGTCATCGACGTGTTCGGGGCCGACCCGGTGCGCCTGGAGCTCGACGACGCGACGGAGCTCGCGCACCTCCTCATTTCCCTCGACGAGCACGTGCAGGTGGTCCGGGCCCGGCTCCACGAAGAAGAGCACCGACGCCAGGCCGACGCGGAACGCGCGAAGCAGTCACCCGCCGAGCACGGACGCCCCGACCTGCGCCTCGTACCTGCCACCGGCGCATGACGGCGATCCTGATGCCGACCCGCGCATCTCCGGCACCTGCTGCCGCCCCGGCTCGGTTGCCAGCGCCGTCCGCGCCAGTCATCCGAGCGGACGGGTCGAACTGGCGTGATCTGCGCGCCTGCCGAGATGCTGACCCGGACCTGTTCTTCCCCGAGGATCTGGCGTCCACCCCTGCAGGCAGGGCGCAGCGGGCCGAAGCGAAGCGCGTGTGCCGGCCCTGCCCCGTGCGGGAGCAGTGCCTGGCCCTCGCCCTTGCCGAACGGCACAACGATGGCGTCTGGGGCGGGCTCGACGAGTCGGAGCGGCGCAGCCTCAAGCGCCGGACCCGCAGGAGCATGCCCGCATAGGGAGAGCGACCGAACCCGTCGAATCTCAGGAGCCGCATGTCCGCGCGAACCCCCACCCCAGAGCAGGCCGCCATCATCGCCGCCGCCGCTACCGGCCAGAACCTCACCATCGAGGCGGGAGCGGGCACCGGCAAGACCGCGACGCTCACCTTCATCGCTGACGCGACCCAGCATCGCCGGAGCCTCTACCTGGCCTACAACCGTGCGATCGCCACCGACGCGGCGCAGAAGTTTGCCGGCACGCGCGTGGTCGCGAAGACGATGCACGCCCTCGCCTTCCCGAGCCATGGAGCGCCGCGCAAGGAGCGGATGAACACGGGACCTCGCATGATGCCGTGGGCGCAGCGCTCGAAGATCTACGGTACCGACGATGCCATGACCGTCCGCCTCGTCGACGGCGCCGACAAGCCCAGCCGCACCCTCTCGCGCGAGCAGCTGACGAAGCTCGTCACCGAGACGCTGAACAAGTTCCTCAACTCCGGCGTCACCCAGATCATCGAGGTCACCCCGGCCCTGCCAGCGTGGGCTGACCTGATCGTCACAGAGGACCGCGCCTTCCTCGAAGCTCACCTGCACACGTGCACGATCGCCGCGTGGGAAGACCTCGTCTGGAACGACGGCAAGCTCCCCTTCACCCACGACACCTACCTCAAGCAGTGGGCGCTCTCCAGTCCGCAGCTGCCGTACGACACGATCTTCCTCGACGAGGCGCAAGACTCGAACCCCGTCATTATCCAGGCGCTGAAAGCCCAGCAGAACACGCAAATTGTGGCGGTGGGAGACAGGGAGCAAGCGATCTATGGCTGGCGTGGCGCCTCCATGAGCATGGACGCGTTCGGCGGGCAGATCCTCCAGCTGACGACGTCGTTCCGGTTCGGGGAGACCATCGCCACCGAGGCCAACTGGTGGCTCGACGGGCTCGACGCGAGCCTGCGACTGACGGGACTGCCCGGCAAGTCCGGCCAGATCGGGCGCATGAGCGGCACTCCCGACGGGATCCTCGCCCGTTCCAACGGTGGGAGCCTGCGCGCGATCATGACGCAGCAGGAGCGAGGTAAGAAGGTCCACGTCGCCGGCCAGAACCAAGCGAAGACGCTGCTGGAGCTCGCCACCGCGTGCGAGCAACTACAGGACCGTGGCAAAACGAACCACCGGGACCTGTCGAGCTTCGCGAGCTGGAGCGAGGTGCAGAACCTCGTCGAGTCCGGCGAACTGCGAGAGCTTGAGCCGCTGGTGAAGATCGTCGACCAGTACACCGCGCGCACCGTCATCAAGGCCATCGAGTCCTGCACGGCGAACCCTGACGACGCTGACGTGACGGTGTCCACCGCGCACGTCGCGAAGGGCCTGGAATGGTCGCGCGTGCGCATCCACAACGACTTCTACGAGCCCGGCCACGACGACGATGGCAACCCGAAGCCCATCCGCCGGGAAGAGGCGCGCCTCGCGTACGTCGCCGTCACCCGCGCCAAGGACCACCTCGATGCGACCGAGCTCGGCTGGGCGAAAGACTGGCAAGGCGGCATCGAAAGCTCGAGCGGCCCCGTCGTCGAGGTCCCGAGGCCGATCGCGGCACCACCCGCGCCGCGCGAGGTCATCGCCCTCACCCCGGACGCGTTCGTCCCCGCACCAGCCGCCGCGGCGGTCCCGAACAACGCGGCGCCCCAGGCGTCGGCATCCCAGATCGTGCTGCAGGAGCTCATCGCCCAGGTCGTGAACGCGCCCGTCAGTGCTGCGGCCGTGCCGCTGAGTGACGCGGCCGCCGCCGTGCCCGAGACGGGCCTGCGCGCGATGGCTGCCCTCTGGGTCCAGCACGAGCTGCCCACCACCATCGCGAAGATCGCCGAAGTCGCCGCCCGCCAGCGCGCGCAGGCCCCGACCAGGAGCGCCTCATGACCACCATCGCCACACCCCACGCCGTCACCCAATACGCGCCAGGCATTGCCGAGCCGACCCCGGAAAGGGCCATCGCCATGTCCGAGCAGCAGACCATCGCCCCCGAACCGCAGGCAGCTCCTGCACCACAGACGACAACCCCCACGGTCGAAACGCCTCCCGTCGCCACGGCGGCACCGGTCACGACCCCGAAGGTCCCGCGCGCCGCGCGCATCAGCCCCGACCGGTACGGGGTGGGCGCGTTCGCGATCCTGCTCATCATCATGATCATGGGCGCCTCCTACGTGTTCTCCTACGCCGCGATCGCGGAAGCCGCGATCTGGACGGGCATCCCCAGCGCCGTGCAGTGGCTCGCCCCGGTCTTCATCGACGGCGCGATCCTCGGCTACACGCTGTCGCTCGCGATCCTCCGCTGGCGTCGCGAAAGCGTCGTGCGCACCATGCTCGTGCTGTGCGGGTTCACCGCCGTCAGCGTCGCCATCAACTTCGCCCACGCCGCGAGCTACTGGGAGTGGGACTTCACCCAGCGCGAGGCCTGGTTCGGCGCGCTCATCGCCGTCGGCGCACCCCTCGCCGCGCTGTTCTCCGCCGAAGAAATCACCCGCCTCATCTTCACGCCCGCCAGCCACCGCGACGAGGAGACGGAGGAGCAGGCGCCGGAGGCCGAGGCGGCGATCGTCGAGGCGACGCCAGCAGAGGCCGACGCTCCTGAGCCGACAGCCCAGGCCATCTCTGTCGAGGATCCCGCCGTCGTGGAAGACTCGGACAAGCCCGGCCGCCAGCGCTACTCGTTCATGACCCCGGACGGGAACCTCGAACCCGCCAACCCGCCCGCCGCCAACGCGGTCGCCGACACCGAAAGCCCCGCCCAGCCATGACCGACGCACCGTTCCACTCGCCCACCCCCGACTACGCGCCCGACGGCATCGAAGACGCGCACCTGCCGCCAGAGCCGACGATGGACCTCGGAGGCGTGCCCATCCCAGGTCCCGGATCGACGTTCCTCGAGCACCTCGCCTACCAGCAGAAGGTCTACGGGCCGCTGCCGATCACCGAGCAGGTCGTCGATGACCTCCTCAAGTACGAGCGGCTCCCCGAGGTGGAAGCGGCGACGAACGACCTCACGACCAGCGGATGGCTGTCGGGGATGTGGCTGCGCTACCTCGGCAAGCACGACACCCTCGCCGGCGTCGCCCGCGCGATCGCGTTCAAGGTCCACCACAACCTCGACCACATCCCCGGCACCTACCGGCCCGTGCTCGACATGACCGACTGGCCGTTCAACCTCATCGACTGGGACAAAGCCGGCCAGCAACTCCTCACCGAAGGCGTCATCGGCACCACCATCTACTGGGTCGCCGACGGACACACATTCCTCTCACCCCGCAGCACCGACGAGAACGACATCGCCGAGGACCGCCACGGCCGGTTCTTCCTCCCCGACCCGTTCGAGGATCGGATCTTCTAGGGCGCGCCCGGCAGGACAGCAACAGCCCCGGTGTAGGAATGTGCGAATGTACATTCCTACACCGGGGCTGTGATGTGGGCTGAGATCAGTACGTCCGTACGAAGACCGCGCCCGTGTACTTATTCGCGCTATTCCGCACGCACTTTGAGATGTGGGTGACCGTCTTCCCGGCGTTGGTGTAGGTGTTGACCGCGTTGTTGAGGCTTGTCTGGCATGCCGCCATGGTCGGCCCTTGAACGAGGTGCCCCGTCTGATAGGCGGCCTGAGCGGAGGTGGCGCCGACGCCGGTCACCAGTGCGGCCGCGAAGAGTGCGGCGCCGAGCTTGGTCCTGAGTTTCATGACTGCCTCCCACGTCGTTGTCGAGTTGCCACGAGTCTAGAACGCACGACGACCAGGGCACCTGGAAGGCACTCAGTGGCGGCGGCAGAGGGGTTTACGACGCCGCGGGGAGCGTCAGCTGCGCCCGCGCCTGCACGAGCAGCGTCCGCCACCGCTTCAAGGCCGGGTCCACCAGTCGGCGCTCGAGCCCCGTGCGTTCGGCAAGGTCCGCCGTTCGCGGCTGCTGCACCCCCTCGAGAACTAGGTCGAGCCAGGCGGCGCCGACAGTGTCCAGCTCCGCTGGCACGGGCGCACCAGCGGCTCCTGCCAGCGCCAGTGCACGCTCCAGCAGCTTGCCTGCGAGCTTCCGAGCGTTGGCGTCGCTCTCGGACTCCTGCGCGGCATCCTCCGGCGTCTGGCCAGCAGAGGGGAGCTCGGCGAAGGGGTCGCCACCGTCCGCGGTGACCGCCATCGGTGTGACGGCGGCGTCGTCGAAGTCGGCGAGGGTGAGCGCGATCCCGGCGCGTCGGCGGGAGGCGTCGGTGCCGCGCCGTTCGCACGCGGCGATCACCTCCGCAGGGGTCGGCTCCCGGCCGAGGTCGCGCGTGAGCTGACCGGTGATCGTCTGGATGATCTTGCGGCGCCGCAGCAGCGTCACCATGCCGGACGCGTACGTGTACTCGGATGACTCGCGCTTGTCGCGGACAGCCTCGCGGGCCCGCATGAACAGCCACCCGGACCACTTCTGCACCTTCACGTAGTCGGCAGGGGTGACTGCGATGAGGCGGGTCAGGAGGGACTCTGCGACGATCTGCTGCACATCTAGTTTCGACATGATCGCCGACGTCTCGTCGTTGGCTCCGAGCGCCTGGCCTTTCGCGAGGAACACTTCCGTCCATGACTTGAGGATCCCGGAGCGCACCGCGTGATCGGCAACCGCGGCCGCGAGGCGTCGCCGTTCGTCGGGTGTGGTGGTGTGCGCGATCTGCAGGATCTGGCGAGACAGGGTGCGTTCATCGAACTCCGGACGCGACCGGACCGTCCTCGTGCGCGCCGTCATTGCCGCACCCGAGAGGGAGCCGCGAACGGGAACCCGCGCTCGGGCGGAGCCTCGCGGTCGTTCAGGGCGTCCCCGAGAGCGTCGAGGCGGCGTTCTCCGGAACGGGCGTCCATCAGCCACGCGAGCGTCAGCGACGTCGGTCGATCGACGCTCTCTTCGACCTCATCGACGGCCAGCCGGATCGCGCGAACAGCGGCCGCGTTCGCGACCCCAGCGGTGACGAGCACCTGAAGGATCCGCAACCGACGCAGCGGCTCACCTTCTGGCGTGCTGGCACGCTCGAGGAGGTCGTCGAGGGTGGAGGTCCGGTCGGCGAGACGGGTGAGCTCGGCGGCGCGGAGCTGACGAATCTCGTCCTTGCGCTCGTTCAGGAGCAGGGCATCCACGCGCGATCACCCGACCTGCGGGTGTCGCGCCGCGTCTTCGGCAAGCGAGGTGGCGAGGGACGGCGGGAGCGCAGTGGCACGCCCGATGGCTGCGACGAACGCTTCGGGGCGCACCTGCAGCGTCGGGTTCGCAATCGACCACAGCTGGATCAGCTCGGCCAGCGCCGGCGCCGGCGCCGGCGACTCCCGGACGCGGGTGAGGACCGAGCTCAAGTCGACGTCGTGAATGGCCTCGTCGATGCGGCGCCGGACGAGGTCGCCGACGAGGGTCAGAACTCCGGCGTCGACGTCCGAGCGGGCAAGGTCATCGGTGGCGACGAGTTCGGCGAGAGCTCGCCCGAGCGGAGATGGGGCGGAGCGCCAGGAAATGCCGAACCGCAGGTGGCGCACGAGCGGGTCCGCGTCGAGGAGGACGAACTGCGCGGCGGTATAGGCGCGGGCAAGGGAGGCAAGGTTCGGTGCGAGCTGCTGGACGAGCTCCCACTGCGCCACCGCCGCGTCGGCCGCAAACGAGGCGAGGGCCTGCGCGTGCGGCGAAAAGGCCCGCGGACGGTCACATCCCGGAGGCAGCTCTCGCGTCCACACGCCGCGCTCGTCGAGCTCGCCTGCACCGCTCAGCACGGGTGAGCTCGACGAGCCGCGCACGGACCAGGTCAGGCGCGTGCCAGCCGGGGCCACGGACCGCACTTCTCCAGGTCCGCCCCAGATCACCCAGGACGGATGGCCGTCGATGCTCGCGAAGCTGGGGAGAATGGCGACCGCTGCACTCGAGCCCGCCGACGGGCCCAGTCGGGCGAGGTCCGCGCCGATCCGCATGCGCGCGAGCAGATGCGCGACGGGGGTGCGGGCGTCCGGGGTGGCGTCAGGGTCAGCGTCGGTGGCGGCGGCGGGGTGCATGGGGAACCTATGCGCGAGCGCACGGTTCCCGGTGTGGTTACCGCCTGCCGAACAGCTTCCGGAACAGCCCGCCGCGTGCGCCGGAGGAGTCGTCGTCGGTCTCGGTGTCGTCGGGGAGCTCGAACTCGTCGCGGCCTGTGGCGAGGTGCAGCAGGTTGGCGACGGTGGCGTAGACGGCGGGGTGGTGCGGGTCGAACGCGCCCGCGTTCAGGAGGCCCTCGAAGCTCGGGTCTTCCGCGGTGGTGCCGCCGAAGTGGTCCGCGCGTCCCGCGAGAGCGGCTCGCCACTGGTGCTCGATCTCGTCGGTGAACTCGGTCTCTGGCGCGAGGAGCGCGTTCACGAACACGGCCCGGCTGGAGTCGGAGCCGTGCGTGTACGCGTCGAGGATGCGCTCCAGGCCCTTGAAGCCCATCCGGGACTCGTCGGTGAGCGCCACAAGCCACGCGCCGCGGCGCTGGTACTCCGGGATCCACACGTCGCGTTCGAGGTCCGTGAGGGAGTCTTCGAGCATCTGCGTGTCGATGACGACCACGTCGAAGCGCCCCTGCGCCCAGTCCAGCAGCGCCCGATACGAGGATGCGGGCGTGCGGTCCGCGCCGCCATAGCCGCGCGGGGGAGCGGGCACGTAGTGGAACCCGATCGGGCGGTGCTTGCCGAGGATGCCGCGGGCGGCGTTCACCTGCGACGGCGTGGAGACGACATCGGCGGGACGCGTGTGCGCCATGTCGTGCACCGTCGGGATCGCGCCGGCGGGCACCTTGAGCAGGACCTGCGTGTCGCCCTGGCCGCGGTTCCCGTCGATGTAGAGCACGCGTGCATCCGTGCCGAGCACTTCGGATGCGAGAGCTGCGAGCAGCAGGCTCAGCGTCGTCTTCGTCACACCGCCCTTGCCGGCGGACACGATGATCGTCCGCGTCTCCCGCGGCACCTCCGCGCCAGCCGGGTGCATCGGGGACCGCGTAACGACAGGTGGGATGGACGTGAAGAGATCGTCGCCGATGTCCTCGCGCACGGGAGCCGGCGCCGGCGCTGGGGCAGGTGCAGGTGCAGGTGCAGGTACAGCAGGCGGCTCAGAGGCGGGAGCGGGGGACGGATGTGCCGAGACGGGGGCAGATGGCGTTGGGGCCGGTGCAGGGGGAGCGAAGGTCGGCGCCGCCGGAGGAGCAGTGACGAGCTCGGGCGCAGGTGCGGGGAGCGCGAATCCTGGAGCCGCCGCGGGCGCTGGGGTCGGCAGCGCCCGCGGCTGGGGCAGGGCCATCGGCAGCGGCATGGCGACCGGCTCCGGCGGCACATACGCGTCCAGCGGGACGGCCCCGCGGGCATCGCCGAGCTGCTGGTATCCGAGGATCGCCAGCACCTGGTCGAGGGTGACGGGGCGGACGAGGTTGTGCGCGCCCGGGAGCGAGTGCGCGGCGAGGTCATCGTCGGTCGCGTGGAGCACGACGACCGTGACCTGGCTGACGATGCGCGCGAGGAACGCGGCAGGGTGTTCGGGGATGCCGCCGAGCGGGGCGGCGACGAGGACTCGGAACGGGCCGCGAGAGGTGGCGGCGGACATGAGCTCCGGCTCGAGGGTCTCCACGGCTGCGTCGACGACGTCGAAGTTCAGGTCGCGGAGCGCGTCGGCGAGCTGAGGGGCGTCGACGACACCGAGAGCGTGGGAGACAGGGGCAAGAGCAGTGGCGGTCATGCGCACTCTATGCGGGGACCGGACGGAAACGACGAACGCCCGCGGCGAGAGTGTCTCGCGGCGGGCGTGGGTGGTGCGCGCGGGGCGGAGTCCGGGCAGAGACGTGGCTCTGGCTCGACAGACCGGTGGGCTGGTCCCAGCTGTCGAAAAGTTACCCCGGACCGACCGGCGGCGCAACCCGGCGGTCGGTCGTGATTTTTCCGTCGATCCGCGCCGTTCCGGGCTTCCGAGGCGATTTCGGGTGGTCGTCGGGTCGGGCTGGCGGGGTCCGCTGCGGGTGCCGAAGTGCCGGTTTTGAGGCCCGATTTTGGGCGAAACCTAGGTGAGAGCCGGGATTCCTAGGCGATCCTAGAACCTCGCCTAGGTCGAGTGCCCAATCGGCAGTAGAGGAAGACCCTTACTACTACTACTACTAGCTAAAGGAAAAGGTATCTATAGATAGATAGATATATCTATAGGGTAATTCGTCTCATTTCCCTTTTTGTTTTATTGATCCCTCTATGTATACATTTCCGGGATCGCTAGTTTGGGCGGGAGGGTAAGTTTTGACCGAGAAAGTCCCGGTCAAAAAAGGAATCCGTGCCCTAGGTCTCGTCGCGGGGACCAAGTTCCAACTATGTTTCGCCGTTTTCAGGGTTCCGCGCCGACTGTTGGATTCACAGGCAAATCCCAGCACGCGACACGCCCATGGGGCCTGCAGCTGAGCATCGCCGGGCGTGTCGCCGATTCTGCGGTGAGGCGTGAGCCGCGCCTGCCAGCGACGCACGGCGTGTCGCCTGCGATGGCGGGGCAATGTCGCGGGCACCCCTTGCTCGAGGGACCGACCGCGCTCGTCCCCCGCATAGGTTCCCCATGACGAACCCCTCGCCCATCGCCAACCTCTCCGAGCTCGAGCCCCTCACTCCGTGGGAGGCCGAGCACTTCCACGCCATCGCGCGAGGCTCCGGTGCTCGCAAGCTCGCGGACTCTGGCGTCGCCCCGCTCGTGGCGGCAGCCCGCGGCTACGACACTGTCGTCGACGAAGATGACCTCAAGCGCGTCCGGAAGATGCGCAAGAGTGGACGCGGGCGACCACCGAAGCAGCAGACCGACATGCTCGAGCGCGGAGCCACAGGCGAGGACACGCTCGTCATCCCCTGGTACGACCTGCAGGACGTGAACGCCGCGGGCGTCGACGTCATGCCGCTCCAATTCCAGTACCGCCCCTTGACGCCCCTGGTCGAGAACGGGAAAGCCCGCAAGTACCTGCTGGAGAAAAGCGGCCGATCGACGTTCGACATGTCGCCGTCGGTGCCGCACAGCTGGTTGATGGATGCGCCGACGATCCTCTTCGTCGAGGGAGCGCTGAAAGCCGACTCCACGCTCACCGCGATCCTCCGCAGTGCCGGTGTCACCGACGCGGAACTGACCCAGACCAGCGGCGACCGCCGTACGGACCGGCTGGCGCTGCGCGCGCTCCTGGACCGAGTGCCGAGCGCGAAGCGGGTCCTCGTGATCGGCCTCATCGGCGTCGGCAACTGGAACAACGTCGAAGGGCTCGTGGAGATCGTCTTCCACAACCGCACCGGCCTCATCGCCTTCGACGGCGACGTGCGCCGCAACCGCAACGTGTGGAACCAGGCACGGAAGCTCTACGACTTCATCGAACGCAAGCACGGCATCCCCAAACTCATCGACCTCGACGGGCCAGAAGCGGTGCTCCGCATGGAATCGGTCGGCTACGTCGGCGGCGAGCGCCTCGGCATGGACGACTTCCTCAGCCGCGTCGGCAGCTGGAACGACGCCCTCTCCTGTGTTGCCGAGATCCTTCCAGATTCCCCCGTCGCCGCAGAAGATGCCGGCTACCGGAAAGGCGACTACCGGGTATCCGAAGACGGCACCTTCGTCGAGGAGTACGTGCAGAGCGCCATCACGCAGGAGTTCTACTGGGAGCCGGTCGTCGCTATCGGCGGACGCATCAAATCCGTGCGGACCCTTCGAGTTCCGACCTCGACCGAGCAGCAGACCGGCACGATCGACGCCGACGTGGATGGCCGCTCGGTGCGAGTGGAGGCGGCCGTCGAGTTCAAATGAGTCGAGAACGGGGAAACCTTCACCGCAACGGCCACAGGCCCCGGCGAGATGCTCGCCGCGAACCCAGGCGACTGGACGAGCGGGCATTTCCGCAAGCAGGTCGACATCCCCCAGGAGCTCACGAACCATCCGGACTTCCGCCGCGACCTCGGCAGCAAGTTCCTCAAAGCGATCAAATCCAACCGCCGCGACGAGATCGTGCACGAAGACGCGTGGGAGACGATGGGGTACGTCCCCACCGCCAGCGGGCACCCCGTCTTCATCGCCGGAGACGTCAGAGTCGGACCCAGTGCCACTGACGAGCAGTCCACTCTCCCGGGCGTCACAGCAGGCTCGTTCGCCGCCGCCCCGCGGTTCGGAGTCGTCGACACGTACCGGAACCTGCCGATCGAGGACTACAAGCGGCAGGTCCGTGACGACCTGCGCAGCATGTACGCGCACTGGTTCGCCTCCGGAGCCTTCGCGCACCGCAAGTTCGGCGCCGTCGCGTGGGCGACCATGTTCCGCCCGACCCTGCCCACCCGCCCCAGCGTCACGCTGTCCCTGTTCGGACCTCCCAAGTCCGGCAAGAGCTACCTCGCGATGGCCATCATGGGCGCCTGGCAGAAGGTAGCGAACGCGTGGCGCGCTTCCCTCCCCGGCGGTGCCAACGACACCTTCGTGGCGACCGAGCTCAACGTCTCACGGACCCCAATCTGGGTCGCCGACGACCTCGCCGCGGCCGTCGACGCCCGCACCGCGGTCGCCCAGGAGCAGAAACTCTCCGACTTCATCCGCAGCGTCTTCAACGGGCAAGGCAAGGGACGCGGCAGCGCCGAGCTTGTGCAGCGCGCGACGAACGACCCGCGCGCGCAGTTCATCATCACCAGCGAGAACGAGTTCCAGATCGACTCGGTGCGTCAGCGCACCCTCCAGCTGGAAGTCGGCGCCCGAGGCGTATTCGGCGACGACCCGGCTGCGGTGCGCGCGCTCAAGACGTTCTTCACCAGCGACCTCACCCAGGCCCGCATGTCTGCGGCCATGATCCGTCTCTGGCACCTGCACGAGGACTACGCGAAGCTCGACTGGCCCAGCATCCACGAACACGTGACGGACGACGTCTACGAGAGCGTGCGCAGAGCAGCGACCGAGCACATGCTTCGCCTCGGCATGTCCCACGCCGACTCCACTCGCCAGGGCGAGAACGCGGCCGAGTTCGCGCAGGTCTTTGACGTCATGCACACCCTCGGACACTGGGCGGGTCTCAGTGCCGACGAGGACGTCATGCAGGCGCTCAACACCACCAGCCCCGCGTCCCTCACCAGAGAGATCTACGCCCTCTTCGGGGACGCTGTTGAGGCCAGTCGAAACTCGTCACCAGGCAAGCTCCTCCTCCGTGCGCTCGACAACACGCTTGGCTCGGGCAAAGCCCACCTCGCGAACCCCGACGAGGCGGGCATGCCGCCATTCCCTGCCAACAGCGTCGAGAACAACCGCCTCAACGAACGGCTCGGCTGGGTCTTCGACGCGAGCCGCGGCGCCGACGGTGCCTGGGTTCCCCGTGGCATGCGCATCGGGTTCCTCCTCGAACTCCACAGGGATGGCCAGTCTCAGCTCGTGGCATTCCTCAATCGGGACAACGCGTTCAGCGAGGCCAAGCGCCACCACCCAACCCTCATCCAGCCAGGCATGGGAGCCGCCGTCGGGTGGCGAGACATGTGGGACCAGGGTGCAACCAGCCTGTTCGTCAAGCGGGCGACTCCAGGAACGGTGACCGTCCAGGCCACCCTCCGATCGCCAGGTAACTCCGACCAGACGACGAAGAGCTCCCGAGGCTCCGGCGTCCCGGTCCTGCTCGACGCGATCCTCGACGCGGAATCGTTCTTCGGCGATGGCGCCGACAGCGCCGACACCGGCTCGGCCGCATAGGACGAGCATGACCGACACCAGCACCGCCGCCGCCCCGGTCCCGTTCGCGAACCTGCACGTCCACACGGAGTACTCGCTCCTGGATGGGATGGCGAGCAACGACATGTTCGACTACCTCGCTTCCATCGGTCAGAACGCTGTCGCGGTCACCGACCACGGAACCCTCGCGGGGCTCTGGAAGATGACCGAGGCCGGACGCAAGCACAACATCAAAGTCCTCGCTGGCTTGGAGAGTTACTTGGCCGTCGGGTCCCGATTCGACCGCGACTACATCGAGATCCCCGCCGACGATTCCTCCGCGGACGAAGGCGACGGGAAGTCCGGGACGGGGGAGAAGGCGAGCACGTGCGATGCGCTCGCTCTCGACCAGCTCAGCGAGGGTGAGCTTGCCCAGGCGGTCCAATTCGTCGCCATGATCGAGGATCTCTTGGCCTCCGACGACGGAGACATTTCGATCGAGCTCCTCGCTGGCTACGCCCAGCTCAGCGAAACCAGCGCAGCGTTCCGGGAGCTCTCCTCGACACAAAAGGGAGCACGAGACGCGGAGAACAAAGACCAGCCAGTCACCCTGGACGACGCGCTGGTTGCTCTCGCCTCCCTGCGTGCCACCTTCCTCGCGCCTCCCCGGAAGCTCAAGAAGCGCTTCCACGAGCACCTGACCCTCATCGCGACGAACGAGACCGGCTGGTCGAACCTCCTCGCGCTCTCCAACGCCGCCGAGCTGTCGAAGCACCAGGGCAAGCCCCGCATCGACCTGCAGCTGCTCGCCGCACATCACGAGGGCCTCGTCATCCTCACCGGCTGCCTCGGCGGCGCGTTCCTCGGGTCCCTCTCCCGCGGCGACCGCGACCGCGCATCCGACACCCTCCGCCGACTCGTTGAGATCGCCGGCACCGACCGCGTGTTCGTCGAAGTGATGGAGCACGGCATCGAGGCTGAATCCCGCGTGCTCCCGGAAGCTGCAGAACTTGCCGCTGAGTACGGCGTGCGCATGGTCGCGACCAACGACGCCCACTACGTCCGCCCGGATGCAGACACTGCTCACGCCGCGTGGCTCGCGCACCAATCGAAGTCGACCCTCGCGAACCCCAAGTACGCCTTCCACGGCGCCGGGTTCCACCTCGCCTCCGAGCAGGAGATGCGCGCCAAGCGCCCCGAGCAGTGGTGGCAGGACGCCGTCACGACCGCCGGCGAGATCGCAGCGCTCGCCTCGGGAGACGTGCTCCCCGAATCCAAGATCCGCCTCCCGAAGTTCCCGCTCCCGGACGGCGAAACGGACACCACCGCGTACTTTGTGCGCCTCATCAACGAGGGCGCCACCCGCATCTACGGCCCCGACCGGCCAGCGGAAGTGAGCGCGCGGCTCCAGGAGGAGTTCAACGTCGTCGCCCAGATGGGCATGACCGACTACTTCCTCATCGTCGCCGACATGATGGCGTGGGCCCGCTCGCAAGGCATCCTCACCGGCCCAGGCCGGGGGTCGGCGGCAGGTTCGCTGATTTCGTACTGCCTCGGCATCGTCACCATCGACCCGCTCGAGCACAACCTCCTCTTCGAGCGATTCCTCGAGCCTGGCCGCAAAGGCATGCCCGACATCGACTCCGACTTCGAGGCGGCCCGACGCGACGAGGTGTTCGCCTACCTCGGCAGGAAATACGGCAACGAGTACGTCGCCCGCATCGGCACGTTCGGGTTCGCCCGCACCAAGAAGGCCATCAAGGACGCTGCCCGCGTGTTGGAACTCACCCGAGTCGGCGACACCCTCGCGAAGGAAGTCCCGATCGACGGCGGCAAGCCGCTCACGTTCGAGAAGCTCCGCGACCCCGCACGCGCCGACGCCGATTCGTTCCGTTCCGCGGTCGCTGTCGGCGGGGAAGACGCCGCTCGCGTGGTGGAGCTCGCCGAAGCGTTCGAGGACCTCGTGTCCACCCTCGGCGTCCACGCCTGCGGGTTCCTCGTCTCCGACGTGCCAGTGGCCGAGCTCGTGCCGGTGCGCGTCAACGAGGACGGGCTGCGCTACACCGCTTGGGACGGGCGCGACGTCGAAGCGCTGGGCCTGTGCAAGATCGATATTCTCGGCCTCGCGAACCTTGACGGGCTCGCGAAAGCGTTCGAGTACCTGCGCGAGTTCGAGGGCATCGAACTCGCGCACGACGAGATCCCGCACCCGAATACCAAGGGCGACCCGCGTGTGGACGCCACCTACCGACTCCTGCGCGAAGGCAAGACCAGCGGCGTCTTCCAGCTCGAATCCGACGGCATCACCGCGCTGTCCGAAGACATCAAGCCAGAGAACTGGGATGACTTGTCCGCCATCCTCGCTCTCTACCGACCCGGCCCTATGGGCGTCGGCATGCACCAGCACTACGGGGCGCGCAAGCACGGACTCGAGGCAATCGACTACGGCTACCTCACCGACGACCCCGAGGAGGCCCGGTGGATTGGAGAGGTTCTCGGCACCACACAGGGTTTGATGGTCATGCAGGAACAGATCATGTCTCTGGGACGCGTCGTCGCGGGGTTCGACGCGGCTGAGCGATCCAAACTGCGCAAGGCAATCGGCAAGAAGATCGCTTCCGAGATGGACGCGATCGGTCTCAGCTGGGTCCAGCGGGCCACACAGGAATACCGCGACGAGGCTGGCGAGATCATCTCACCGGCGTTCAGCGTGGCAACGGCAGAACGCCTCTGGGAGGCCATCAAGGTCAACGCCAGCTACGCCTTCAACGCCAGCCACAGCTACGCGTACGCCCGGACGACCTTCGACACCGCGTACGTGAAAGCGAACTGGCCTGCCGCGTACGGTGCCGCCCTGCTCGCGACCGTCGACAAGGTCGATCGGCGCGTGCGCATCATGCAAGGCCTCGCGAACGAGGGCATCGAAGTGCTCCCGCCGGACGTGAACCGCTCGGGTGCCGTCACACAGCCGGAGGGCCCCTCAGTGCGCCTCGGGCTGGCGGAAGTCAAAGATGCCGGTGAGGACGCGTATGGGCTGATCCGGGCGCGGGAGGCGCACGGTGGCACGTTCCCGGACCTACCGTCGATCTACCGGGCGTTCGATCCGACCGCGAACCGGGCGACGCTCGGCAAGCGCATGCTGGAGGCGCTCGTGGAAGCGGGCGCGATGGACGAGTACGGGCCGCGGCTCGGCATCAACGTCGTCAGCCGTGCCCTCGCGACCGCCGCCCTCCCGGTCCCCGCCCTGGAGTGGTCGACGCTGGAGCGCGCGATCCGTCAGCGCGCCCGCATCGGCATCAGCTTCGGCACGCACCCCCTCGTGCTCCACCAGGCAGAGGTCCGCTCGTGGGTGCCGGAGGGGACGATGAACCCGGAGCAGTTCCGCGCGTCGCTCCTGCCGGTGCAGGCGCTGCCGGACGTGAACGGTGCCCGCATCTCCACGCTCGCGCTCCTGGCATCAGTGTCGACGCGGGCGTACCGCGGCGGGAAGCTCGCCCAGCTCACGCTCGAAGGATCGTCCGCGCGGATCAACGGGGTCATGTGGAACGACCGGCTCGCAGAGCACCTGGAATCCCCGCAGGGGCTGCCGCCGGCCGGTGCGCTCGTGCTCGCCCGCGGCAAAGTGTCTATCCGCGAGGTAGAAATCGAAGACCGCGAGAGCGGGGAAGTCTCGACGACCATCCAGCGCGAGCTCACCGTCTCCTACCTCGAGGAGATCCAGGTCGCCGACGACGGCACCTACACGCTCCCGGACGCCCCGGAGCTGGGCATCCAGTTCCCGAGCACCGAAGACCCGGACGTGCTCGCCGAGGCCGCCGCCGACGCGGAATCCGAGGCCGCAGCCCAGGCGGCCGAGATCGCGCGGTTGGAGCAGCTCCAGCAGGCGCAGCTCGAAGTCGCCGCGCGCGAAGCTGAACTCGCCGAGCATGCGACCGTCCCGCTCGTCGACGTCCGCACGGGCGCCGCCGTCCCCGTCGTAGCGGTCGACGCGAACCTCAGCTCGGCGATGGTCCGGTTGCGGCTGCGCAACGCCGGGTTCGCGATCGACCTCGACCTGGCCGCGCAGATCGCGGCGGGGGAGGTGCGGGTGAGCGAGCTGCAGGGGTTCCCGATCCGGGACGACCGGACGGGGGATGTGGTCGCGTACGTCGTCGCGTCTCCCGAGGAGCCCACCCCCGACGATGCCCCTGAGGCCGAACCCGCCGCACACAGTGCCACTGAACCCGCCGATTCGACGCTCCTGGAAGGAGCCACCGCATGAACAAGCTCTCCGAGCAGCAGCGCCTCGCACGGGAGGCCGCGCGAGGCCACGGCGTCGCCGGCGCCTCCCAGTTCGGTTACCAGCAGCACTCCACGCCCAGCCCTGACGCGTTCGTGGCCGCCCCTGACGCGCTCACACCTGAGCAGGAGTCGGCGCTCGAGGAGCGGCTGCGGCAGGAGGAGCGCGAGGCGAATGAGCGTCGGGAGCTGCGCGAGCAGAGCCAGGCCTCCATCCAGCGCCGCGCGGACCTCCTCCGCGAGGAAGGGTACGCGGAAGCGCAGGCGACGCCGGACCCGTTCGACCCGGAGACGACGAAGCACCGCCCGGAATGGTGGGCGCACTCGTTCGCGCACGCCGAGCAGGTCAAGGGCGGCGGGTACGACATCATGCCCGACGACTACACGCCCGGCATGACCGAAGGCCGCGCGCTCTCCGGCAACCGCCGCACGCACCGCATGAAGTACGAAGGTGCGGGCGTGCAGCTGCGGATGCCGAGCGCGACGAGCATCCGAAAGTACGCGAAGGAGCTCAACGGGCGCACGTTCGACGTGCCCGTGGAAGCGAACACCCCCGCCGGCACCGTCATGGGGCACGTCCGGATCACGCCTGGACCCAACGGCACGTGGAGCGTGTCGGGCGTTCGCATGCCTGATGGCCGCAACGAGTACGTGTCGGAGGCGGTGCAGGCGATCCTCGAAGACCGCCGTCCGTCGCTCGCGCTCGCGCAGACGCAGGACCTCCTCGAGCGGCGCCGGGAGCGACTCTTCGCCGCCGGGACGAAGCAGTCCCCGCCGAAGTACGCGTCGACGTTCATCGAAGGCGTCGGCTACAACCAGTACTCGGCGGAGATGACGTTCAACCTGTCCGGCCGCCAGTACGGGTACAAGGTGCCTGCGGAGGTCGCGAAACGGATGCTCACCTCCAGCACGCCAGGGCACGCGTACATGACCCTCATCAAGGGCAAACGCCGCCGCTTCGATGTGGTCGAGTGCCCGAAGTGCCGCCGGTTCCTGAACGAGGACACCGCGGACCTGCACCAGTGCCACCGCGGGCACCGGACACCCACGCGCGCGATCAAGTTCCACCGCGCGCAGATCCTCGAGGCCGTCACCGGCAAGCTCTCCTCCCGTCAGCGGGAGCAGAAGGCGCGCGCGAAAGCTCGCGAGGGCCGGTACGAGGACGCGGGCGCATAGGGAGGGCACACCGCCCTTCCACCTCCACCCCCAGGAGCGCATCCCATGCCCGACCGCATCCACCACCTCATCCTCGACGTGCAAGCCGCTGGCTCGCCGAATCCGTGGGAGGTGGCGGGTGTCGGGTTGGACGCGCACGGTCGCGAGCGTTGGTCGTTCTCCCAGTCCATCCGCCCGACGGGCGCGGTGAACGATCACCCGCTCGGTGACGGCATCTTCCCTGGCCTCGACGCGATCGACCTCGGCATCGCGGAAGAGCTCACCACACGGGCCGCCCCCGGACTCGACCTGATCGTCCGGACCGGCGACACTCGCCCGCAGTTGTACGCCTGGTTGCCTCGCACGCTCGCGCTCGCCGTCAGCGGTGTCACGACGGTCAGTCCCAGCGAGCGGCCGTTCGGGATCAGCGCCCTGGATGTGCGCACCCTCGCCCGCGCATTCCAGTCGCAGCTGCGCCGAACACGAGTGCCCGCATAGAGACGCCAGGCACCGAAGCAACACCCGCCAGAACGGCCCCCGCATAGGAGACCAGGCACCACCGCACGACCGCCAGAACCACTCCCCGCATAGGGAGCCAGGCAGCCTCGGCTCGCCGTCCGCAGCAGCACCTCCGCCGCCACGGAAACCCACACAGCACCAAGCAAAAGGAACAGCATCATGGTGAACCCCCTCGTCACATTCGTCGGAAACGCAACCGCGGACCTGGAGCTGCGATACACGCAGAACGGCGTCGCCGTCGCGAACGGCACGGTCGCCGTCAACGACCGCGTCTTCGACAGGCAGACCAACGAATTCAAGGACGGACCGACGACCTTCGTGCGTTTCTCCGCCTGGCGCGAGCTCGGCGAGCACGCCGCCCAGTCCATCAAGAAGGGGCAGCAGGTCATCCTCGTCGGCAAGCTCGAGCAGAACGAGTACACCGACAAGGAAGGCGTCAAGCGCACCAGCTTCGAAGTCACCGCCGAGCACCTCGCGGCCTCCGTCCGTTTCGGCACGACCGAGTTCCGCAAGTCGGCTCGCCCGGACCAGAACGCGCAGGCCCAGGCGCAGTACGGCCAGCAGGGCGGCGGGGTCCAGCAGCAGGCGCAGGCAGCCCAGGCACAGGGGTACACCCCGGCGCAGCAGCAGGCTCCCGGCCAGTACCAGAACCCGCCCGCGCAGCAGATGCAGCAGCCGCCGGTCCAGCAGCAGGCTCCGGCTCAGCCGTACGACCAGGGCCAGCAGTACGCGCAGCAGCAGGGCCAGCCGGTCCAGCAGCAGGCCGCTCCCCAGCAGCAGGCTGTCCCCGCGGGCGTCCCCGCAGCGGGCGCGAACCCGTTCGGTCCCGGCGCTACGGACGGCGACATGTTCTAACCCCTGACCGCTGAGGGCCACCAGACGTTCACCCGCCTGGTGGCTCTCAGCCCTACCTCCGTGAGAGGGCCCCGACGGTGTCACGCCAGCAACCTAAGATCCGACTCGAACGAACTCGAGCCGGTGAGTTGGCGTGGCACCTTCGTCATCCCCGCACCCGCATGCTCACCATCGCCGGTGCCCTCGCCGTGACGGTCGGCATCGTCGTCGCCGGCCTCACGCTCCCGACCGTCCTGTCCCAACCCCCGGCCTCCCCGCCGGTCGCCGAGCCCACCTCCACGGCCGTCGAACCAGCGCCCACGATCCGCGTCACCGACGCATCACCGTCACAGGCATCGTCGACGACTTCGGACCCGGCCCCGACGAGTTCAGCCGCACGAGATGCCGTCACCGAACAGGTGCGCCTTGCCGACCAGCTCCTCGCGCAGTACCCGGCCCCTGCCACGGACCAAGCGATGATCGACGAGCTCTCGGCTGCCCGCGACGCCGCCCAGGCGCTCCTCGACGATTCGGGCTCGAGCGAAGCGAAGCTCATCACGGCGAACTCCACGCTCTCCGGCCACAATCAAGCCTTCCGCGTGCACGCGCTCACCAAGGCCAGCGCCGTCACCGCAGACGGCCACGTTGTCCAAACGCCCGCACCGGCCGGAGCGCCTGAATCTGCGCCCACCCCGGACGCCGCACCAGTGAATGCCCCGTCCGCACCCACCGTCAAGCGAGCGTCGCAGTCGATCTCCGTGTCCTGCCAGGCGCCGTCCGCGTTCTCGATCACGTTCACCGCGTCCGGCGGCGGAACGGTCGAGCTGAGCGCTGCGGGGCAGTCCGCGACCGGCGCCGGGTCCGCATCCGTGACCGCGTTCGGCCAGCCCGGGCAGTCGTTCTCCGCGACCGGCAGCGCAGACGGGTCCGTATCCGTGTCCTACTCCACCGGAGGTGCCTCATGCAGCTAGTGCAGTCCATCGTCGATCAGCTGACCATCCTCACCACCGAACAGCCCGCGCTCGTCATCGGCGTGCTCGTGCTCGTCGTGCTTGTCGTCAAGGCCCTCACCGGTCCACAGGGCGGTGGAAGCAAAGCTCGGGACCCGCAGCGCCTTTACGGCAACCGCGACCGCCGTGCCGGATTCGACCGGGCCGGTGGCCGGTGCGAAGGGGAGTGGCTGCCGTTCGTGCGCTGCACCCGGCCCGCGAACGCCGGCGACCACTGGCTCCCGCACTCCAAAGGCGGGGCGACGAGCGCCGCCAACTTCGTCGCGCTGTGCAGTGTTCACAACCGCTCCAAGTCCGCGCGCATCCCGTCGAGATTCCAGACCGCGAGGCTCCAGATGCGCCGCCGCAAGTACATGAGCGACCCGTCGCTGGTCTCCGCCGGCCAGTGGTTCGGCCGCTGAACCACCGCGCGCGCATAGGACGATCTGGAGGTCCATTATGAGCACACCAGACACCCCGCCCACCGGCCCCGACAAGCCGTCCGCCGGCGACCGCGCGAAGGCCACCGCGAAAGGCCTCGGCAAGGAAGCGGCCTCCATCGTCGCCGGAGCCGTCGGCGGAAAAGCCGCGGGCGGCGCTGCGGCTGCAGGGAAGGCTGCAGGTGCTCAGGCAGCAAAGGCTGGGGCAGAGAAGACGGCCGCGACGGGAGCGAAGAAGCTCGCCGCCGACGCAGCCACCAAAGGCAAGGACCGCCTCAAGCAAGCCGCGACGAGGCCCCAGTCGAACGCGTCCACTCGGAGCGGCCTGGCGGGTGCTCGCGACGACGCGAAAGCCGCCACCAAGAACCTCGCCAAGGGCGCGGCGTCCGGGGCGCTGCAAGGCGCGACGAAGGGCGGCTGGGTCGGAGCGGCCATCGGCGCCGCGGGAGGCGCTGCCGTCGGGCTCGTCGACAACAAGGCCGGGCAGCGCACGATGCTGCGCATCCTCGCGATGCTCGCGATCATGTCCCTCGCGATCACGCTTCTCGCCGCAGCGCTCGTCTCCGCGACCGTGAACGCCTTCGCCGCGGCCCTGTCCAGCCAGTCCCAGGACACCGCGGCCGCCGCCGGCGCCGAAGCGTCCGAGATCCGCGATGCCCGGGCCGCCTCGGAGGGGTCAGCGACGCCGTGGCAGCTGACGCTGTGGATGGAGCGGGAGAAACCCGACGTCGACTTCGACCCGCGCGCGTTCGACGCCGAGCTCATCCGGCAGATCCCCAACGACGACGACCGCGAACTCATCGCCGGATCCGTCCGCGACGGCGAGACCGGACGCCTCAAGCTGGGCGACTCCGACGTGGACAAGGCCGGACAGGAGACCGCCGAGAAGGGATTCGTCGCAGCCCTCCTCGCGCTCTATGGCCCAGACGGAACCGCGGACGCGCCAGAAACCCTAGCCCCCTTGGGGACCCCGACGGCCGAGGCCACGCCTGATGTGACTCCGACCGCTGATTCCACGTCGCCCGAGGCAACGCCGACCGCGGAAGCCACCGAGGCACCCGCGCCGACAGCTCCGCCCGCCGCCCCCAGTGCCGGACCGCCCGGGCACCTCGACGAGGCGACCGCCAAGACGGCGTTCACGACCGCTCGCGAGTGGGCGCTCGCCATCGGTAACACCTGCGGCGACGCTGGAGCCGGGTCCATCACCGCGCCCGCATCCGGCGACGGCAGCGGCACGGTCGACGTCAACGGGCTCACCTCCGAGCAGGTCTCGAACGTGCGCGCGATCATCGGGGCGACCAAGACGATGTTCCCGACCGCCGACACCCGGTGGGCCGGGATCGTCGCGATCGCGACCGCCTACCAGGAGTCGACGCTCGTCAACATCGGCTACGGCGACTACGAGACCGGGGGAGTGCTCAACCCCGACGGCAGCCCCACCACGTCCATCGGCCTGTACCAGCAGCAGGACTCCTGGGGCACTCGCGAGCAGCGCCTGACCCCCGCCTGGGCGACGGGCAAGTTCCTGTCCGTGCTCCGCGCGGTGCCCGGCTGGCAAGGAATGGAGCTCGCGAAAGCCGCGCACGAAGTGCAGGTGTACGCGCTCCAGTATTACGACAAGTACAACCAGGCGCAGCCGCTCGCCGAGAAGCTTTGGGACGCGTACGAGAAGACCTCACCGGCCATCCCGCTCCCGGGCGACCTCACCGGGGCGCCCAGCGCTGGCGGCGACGGCGCGCTCCCTGGCAAGAGCCAAGGCGGGGTCGCGTGCGCCGAGTCTGGCACGTCCGTCGGCGCGGTCTCCGGCGGCGTCGCGTACCCGCTGTCGCTGGACGACCCGTACCACCAGATCACCGACTTCTTCGGCCCCCGATGCTGCGTCGGGTCGTCGTTCCACCGCGGTGTCGACATCCAAGGCATCGAAGGGTCCGCCTCGATCTTCGCAATCGCTGCGGGCACCGTCACCGAATCCGCGTACGGTTCAGGCGCCGGCAACTACGTCACCGTGCAGCACGACAACGGCGTCTCCACGTCCTACTGGCACATGGTCGCTCCGTCCCCGCTGAAGGTGGGCGACAAGGTCAAAGCCGGCCAGCAGCTCGGGACCGTCGGCGACACCGGGTCCAGCTTCGGCGGACATCTGCACCTCGAAACCTACGACCAAGCCGGAGAGAAGGTGAACCCCGTGACCACGCTGAAAGGGATGGGGCTCGACCTGTGCGCGTACAAGATCTCCGGCATCTCCTCGAAACAGACCTGCGGATAGGACCAGACCATGACCACCACCAGACTCCGCCTCATCATCGTCGGCGCCGCTATCGTCCTCGTCGTCGCCATCTCCGCCGTCGCCGCCTGGGCGATCAGCGCGAACCAGCTCCCGCCCACCGCCGTACCCACCCCGGTCGCGACCGTTACCGACACTGCCGCCCCGGTAGATGAGAACCGGGAACCCGTCGAGCACGTCGAACCCGAAGCCGGGGGAGACGCCGGGCACGACCACGACCACTCCGCCGAAAACGACCTTCTCTCCGGCACCGACCAAGCCAGCATCGACGCGTGGCTCACCTCAGCGCTGCGCGAATGGGTGACGTTCGACTCCACCGAACCCACCGAAGACCGCGCAGCCCGCCTCGAGCCGTACTTCACGCCTGAACAGATCTCCGTGGCCCCGCTCCTCGCGCGCAGCGACCTCGGCATCTCCAACTCCGGATACAAGGCGACCGTCACCGTCCACGACGTCACCTACCCCGCCCTGATCGCGCCACCCGAAGACGAAGCCGGCCTCATGACCGAAGCCTGCTACAAAACCGTCGTCGACTACACCGCCAACTGGACCACCGGATCCAGCAACGACGCCACCCGCTTCGGTGACAACTACTGGACCATCTGCGTCCCTGTCGACTTCAGCAGGGGAGCGATGGCCCTCAGCGGGAAAGCCACTTCCGTCGAGGAACCAGACATCGACTTCACACCCTGAGGGTGGCAAACCCGCATACTGGCTGTCATGAAGCGAATCCCCTGGACCAGGCTCGAGGGTGGCGATGTTGAAGCGGTTGTCGCGCTCCTCGTAAACCGAAAGCGGCCCAACTCGATTCGGATCACTCCTTCAACCGGTGACGGCGGTGTCGACATCCTCGAAAAAGGTGCCGCTCCAGGTGGGGGCGACGTGGTCTACCAAGTGAAGAAGTATGCCGAACCGCTCACGAGTAAACAGAAGAGTGAAATTCACAGTTCGTTCACCACTCTCAAAAGCACGCCGCGCTGGGACAGACTCAACGTCGAGGAGTGGAAGCTCGTAACCCCCTGGAACCCCACCCCCGAAACGTACGCGTGGTTCGATGACCTCGAGCCTGAGCAACCTGGACTCACCCGCATCTGGCACGGGCTCGACTACGTCGAGGGTCTCGCTGCGGAATACCCCGCCGTCATCGACTACTACCTCGGCGACGGGGAGACCGCCATCCTCAGAGCATTCAGAACGATATCTCAGTACTCGGATCTCGAGGATGCACCTTCGCCGATGGACCTCGCCACGCGATTCGCAGACGCTCGTAGGGTCTTGGACGACGACCCCCTGTACGCCTACGACTACGAAACCGGTCATGGTCCTCTGCCGAAGCGCTTCGGGACGAGAACAGGCCTAATCATGACGGTAGCTCGGACAGACGATGCATCGAACACCAGCTGGACCGCCGTCCATGTGATCGCGAGGTGCGCAGAATCACAGAACCTCAGGCCGGTGACTCTCGAAGGAAAGATCGTCGTGCCAGCCGGAGACGAAAAACTCGAGGCGGCGCTTGAATCATTCGCAGGCTACGGAGCACCGTTCACATCCCCCCACGGTTCGTTTCAGGGGAAACTCGATGCGCCAGGCGGCCTATCGGCCGAGCTAACAGGGGCCAGTCTGCAACTATCCCCAACGACGAGCGAGGTCGGAGACCCTCTTCGGCTCGAAGTACTTTCTCCTGAGGGTGATGTCCTTGCTTCGGTCGAGGCGATACGTCGGGACGTGTCGTCGGGAGGTTTGGGCGTCAGGATTCTCTTGGAGGAGCGTTACAAGACATTCACCTTGGAGGATCGATACCACTCCGAGGGGTCACTAGTCAGAGCCATCGGACAAGGGGATTTCGCCGGACAGGGCGTGCTCGACGTCCAACGCGGCCTTCGTTTCCTCTCTGTTTGTCGCCCTCCCAACGAAGGCAGGATCAGCCACGCTCACACTCCCGAGGGCCGAGGCGTCCTCGATCGGAACCTTTGCGTCGATTGGCCGGAGGACTTGACGCAGGCCCTGCACGTCACGATGGACGCGGTGGACCTGCTCGTCGAGATTCAGAAGCGCACGGACGCCCGCGTACTGACCCCAGATTTCTCTTCAATCAGTGGTGACAACCTTGCACACTGGAGGTTTGTGGTCGGCTTACTTAGCGGTCAGTCGTATGCGAGGCCCGTATCACCGGACGGGCGCTTCTACATTGAATTGGCGCACTCGGTCGTCCTACCCACTGGGTCATTCACTCTCACGTCCCCTCTGGTCGCGGAGGTTGGGGATCAGCGCATCGCGTTGGGGACCATCGGGTACGAGTTCCTGGGCGCTGAAGTAATTGAGAAGGTGCCAAGCGAGAACGGGGCTCTCTTCACACTCAAGCCGCATGGCGACAGTATCCAGGTGTCGCTGCACGAAGAGGAATCCTCGGCAGGCTGACCCTCCCGCATAGGAGGGCATGGCCAGAACAGCAAAACCCCCGAAGCCGATCGAGATCCGCGACAACGACGCTCTTCCCGATGTCGTGCGCGCGACCCACATCGCGTTCCTCATCCTCAAAGGCACGAAGGTCGGGTCCTGGAAGCACCTCGTCTCCAACGCTGAGGCGATCGCGAAGGTGCGGCTCACACCCGACCAGCAGGCGTGCCTCGACCGGAACCTGAACGTCGTCTCGCTCATCTCCGTGGACCCGCAGCGGATCGTCGCGGTGTGCTCGGACTGCGGCCAGGTGTCATTCCTCGGGCGCACCCAAGACGGGAAAGCGCAGGCGGCCCCCTCGAAGTGCATCCTCACCCGCGACTGCACAGGCAAGCCCATCAAGACCCCGCTCACCGCGAAAGCGAAGCCCAAGGCCGAACCGGACGCGGAGCCTGCGGGGGAGGAGGCTGCGGCGGGGGAGGAGGCTGCGGCGGGGGAAGAGGCGCCATCTGAGGCCGGCCCGCTGGTGATCGTCCAGCCCGAACTTGAGCTCGGCATCGGCGCGGGAGTCCCGGCGTGACCATGACGCTGATGTCCACACGAGTCGGGACGGTCGAGCTGACCGGGTCGATCACCCGGCCCGAACTCCGCCTCCGCGCACCCCTGGACGCGCCCCTCCCGCTCGATGGCAGCCGCACCTTCCAGGGCTGGGTGAAAGGCCTGCCCGGGCGGGCATATGATCGCGCGACCCGGTCGTGGACGATCACCGGGCTCGGCACCGAACGCCCCAGCGAGGAACTCGCGAAGCTCGGCCTCTGGATCGACTACCCCCAGAACGGGCCGCTCGTCGGCTACTCCCTCGAAGACCTCACCGCTCCCATGGCCCGCCACGCACCCGACGGGTTCGGCCTGCAGGTGCGTCCTCGTCTCCTCGGCAAAGACCTCGCCGGCGACCTCCTCGGCTGGGGCGCCGTCTGGAACAAAGACGAGGACTGGTACGAGCTCCCGCACACGGACGCGACCGTCCGCGGCACCCTCCGGCCCGGTGTCGTGTGGCCAGCAGACACCCTCGAAAAATCCCTCGCAGCACGGGCTCCGCTGCCGGTCACGGGGTTCGAGGCGTTCGCCGCCGCGCTGGGGAGTGCACCCGACTACGCCGCGCTCGGGGGCAAGGAAGCGCTGCAGGAGTGGCTGTCGTTCATCCCCGAATGGTTCGGCATGGACCTCTTTGAGTACCAGGCGCTCGGCGTGCTCTCCATCGCGCTCGGGCACCGACTCCTCGCGGACCAGCCGGGTTTGGGCAAGACCAGCCAGTGCCTCGCGGTCGCCGCCGCGATCGGGGCTGAGCGAATGGTCGTCACCTGCCCGTCGGTCGTGACTGGTGCGTGGAAGACCGAGGCGGACAAGGTCGGGATCCTCGTCAACGGGGCGATGGACGGCGGGACGGTGCTCGTCGTCAACCCGAAGAAGATGAAGCGGGACAAGCGCCTCGACCTGCCTGAGAAGGGCATTGTCATCGTCCCGGACTCCACGCTTGTCGCAAGACCGGAGCTCGTCGAGCAGCTCCGGGAATGGTCGCCTGACCTGTTCGTGTACGACGAAGCGCACCGGGCGAAGACGCTCGGCTCGAAGCGCGGTACGGCCGCCCTCAAGCTCGCGTCGTCCTCCAAGCGCGCAATTCCGTCGACCGGAACACCCATGTTCGCTTCGCCGTCGGAGATCGCCGCGCTCCTGGAAATGGTCGGCATGCTGGGCCCGCTCTTCGGGAGCCGGGACGAGTTCCTCAAACGCTACTGCACGCAGGACCCGTTCGGCCGGTTCCGACCCCGCCGCGGGGCACTCGAGGACCTCGGCAACCAGATGCGCGCTCACGTGTGGGTCCGCCGCGCGAAAGAGGAGGTCCTCAAGCAGCTGCCCGGCAAGTTCCGCAACGCCGTCGCTCTCGAGGTGCCGCTCACTGAGTACCGGCGGGCGCACAAGGATATTGCCGAGAAGATCCAGGAGTGGATCGACAAGGTCGTCTCCGAGACCGGTGATGCCCCGACGGACGACATGGTGGCGGAGTATTCGAAGGGCGTGATCCGGTTCGTCTCAAAGCTCCGTGTCGCCGCGGGCCTCACCAAGATCGACGCCGCCGCCGAGTACGTGCGACTGCACGACACCGCGCCCGACGAGGAGGGCCTGCACTCGCGTCCGCTCATCGTCTGGTTCTGGCACAAGGACGTCGGCGCCGCCCTCCGCGAGAGCTTTACCAAAGACGGACGCCCGTTCGCGGTCATCGACGCCGACACGAAGTTCGAGGACAAGGACCAGGTCGTCGCCGACTTCCAGGCGGGGTCGACTGCGATCCTGCTCGCATCCATTCCTGTCGCGAACGCCGGCATCACGCTCACGCGGGCCCAGGACATGCTCTTCACAGAGCAGGACTGGACGCCCGCGATCATGAGCCAGGCGGAGGACCGTGCACACCGGATCGGCCAGACCGAGAACGTGCTCGCCACCTCTCTCATCGCGCTCGGCACCCTCGACGAGCACATCCAACGGGCGCTCGAAAAGAAGGGCCACACCCTCGGCGCGGTCTACCAGCAGGACAGCAACATCGCCGTGCTCGACAACAGCAACGACGACCTCATGAGCGCCGCCGACGTCATCCAGCAGATGGTCGACGAGCTCATCGCGAAGCAGCGGCGGAAGCGGAAGTAGTCCGTCAGCGATCGCCGAGGCGAGCTAGGAGCTCTGCGTTGTCCTCGAGCACTGGGCCGAGGAGCTGCTCGAAGGCGCGCTCGTCGATGTAGCGCACGCCGCCAACCTCGTACCAGGGGGCGTTGTCGAACGTGAGCTCAGCCATGACCACAACCGTACTCGCGATCGCCGCACACAGTGCCGGTGAACCCCGGACCAGAGGAGTAGACACGCATGTCCACAGCAGACGATCGCCGCGAGCAGGCGCGAGGCAACGGCGTCGGCCAGGCCGGCCAGTTCGGCCACCAGCAGCACTCCGCGCCAGCCGCGTTCGACGCGAGCCCCGAGGCTGCGCCTCTGGCAGAGACGCCGACGCCACGCGTGTGGGCAAGCGCGACGTACTACAACGAACGCGGCACCGTGCAGGGATATGGCGACGAAGAGCAGATGGCTCCGGAGCACACCCGCGACATCCTCGACTCCTGGCCAATCTCGGCCCTCGAAGCGCTCCGCGATGACGAGGACGGCGAGGAAGCCGGGACCTTCGCTGGTGAGTATGTCGCGTGCGGCTACGCCAAGTGGCCGATCGGCGAACGGTGCTCCGTCGGGGCGACTCCCGACAGTGCGGAACTGAACACCTACATCGCGGCCCGACGTGCCGATGAGGCCCAGCGCGGCGAGGAGACGGTCAGGGCGGAGCGGGCGAAGGTGGCCGTCGACCAGGCATCCCTCCGGCTGGCGAAGCAGGCCGACCGGTACCAGATCCAGGTCGGCGCGACGGCGGCGTTCATGGCCCGCCAGCTCCACCCGAACGCGAAGGAAGTCCTCGTCGGCACGAACGACATGACGGGGGAGTACACCCTCGTCGGGGTGCGGAGCACGGACGGCACCGTCGACACCGACCGCGTCGACGGGGACGACCAGCTCGAGTCCTGCCTGCGGGAGATGCCGTGGGAGAGCCCGCAGTGGATCGACTACATCGACGAGACCGGCGACGACGCAGACCTGCAGGAGGACCACGGCGCCGCGTACCTCCTGAACATCAACGACGTCTCCCTCAGCGCCCAAGCCCGCCTCTACGAACTGGACAACGCATGACCATCAGCAGCGACGCCGCGCAGCGACGCGAAGCATCCCGAGGCAACGGCACCACCGGCGGCCAGTTCGGGCACCAGCAGCACTCGGCCCCGGCCCCGCTCACCATCGCCGAGCCCGGAGACGGGCTCCTCTCGAAAGCTCGAGCGAACCGGGAGATCGACCTCACCGATGACGCGCGAGGCTTCGATGACGAGCGCGTATCGATGATGACGCTCATGAAGTACGACCCGGCCGACACGGACTCCACCCTCGTCCTCGACTACAGCGAGAACCCGAACTGGGACAAGCGGTTCACACACGAGCAGCTGCAACAGCACGACCTGCTCATCGCCGACGCCTACTCCGACTGGTTCGACGCGGACGTGGACGACTTCGAATACCAGGAGGACGGAGACTCGAACCTGAGCCTGTCCCTGACCGCGAGGATCCCCGACGAGGAGCTCTCCGACGAAACCGTCGGGCAGGCCGCGTGGAACCTACACGCCCGGTTCGCGAACGAGACCGACCCCGGCACGTTCGGGGCCGAGTACATCGGCGCGGAGATCGACCGGCGCATCGAGACCGCCGAGAACCCGAACGTCCGCGCCGGCATCCACGAATGGACCAGCAACCGCGGGCACGCGGGCGTCGGCGTCACCTACCGCGAGAAAGCCGCGTACTTCCGGGGCGGCGACCACCTCGTGAAGATCGACCGCGACGGACACCACTGGCGAGCGCACATCCCGATCGAGCTCAACAACGCGCGCGGCCGCGAGTTCGACCAAGCCGAAGCCGACGGCAAGTACGAGTGGATCCGCCACGAACCCGCCGAAACCGCCGCCCGCACCAACGGCCTCCCCGAAGGAGCATGACCATGACCACCCAGATCAGCGCAGCCGCGAAAGCCCAGCAGGACGCCGCCCGAGGCAACGGCGTCGCCCACGCCGGCCAGTTTGGACACCAGGCCCACACAGCTCCCGGGACGTTCGAGGCGGAACCCGCACACGCGATCCCAGTGCCCGTGATGACCGAGCTCATCGACCCGCTCGACATCGAAGCCGGGGACCAGCTCGACATGTCCCGGCTCGCGGCCGCGTACCTGGAACGCAACCCCGAAGACGACGACCTGATCGAGGACTTCGAGCGGAACTTCCAACGAGGCCCCCGCACCGTCTCCGCCGTCGAAGTCAACGACGGCGAGATATACGTGACGTTCGCCGACACGGACGAGTCCAAGAGTGCGCGTTGGGACTTCCACCCGGGCCACGCCTCGACCGACCGGGACCGCGCGCCAGCGCGAGTGCTCGACCGTTCCGACGACGACGCGATCGAGAACCGCCGCCAGCAGCTGTACGAGCGATCCCAGGCGTTCTGGCGGCGACGCAACGACCTCGAACGTGAGGCCGCGGTCACCGCCGCGAGCCTCGTGCGCATGACGGTGCCGGACGCGAAAGCCGTTCACGTCTACCGCGACGACGAGGACGCCCGATACCGGTTCGGAGCGTTGGAGCTCCGCGACGGCAGCTTCATCGAGTTCGACGAGCTGCAGGACCGTCCAGACCTCGAGGAGATGTCGTCGGGGGTGCACGCGATCCTGGGGGAGATGGACCGTGATGACCCCGAGTGGCTCTGGCGCAGCGTCCCTGACGAAGGCAAGCCCGGGTATGTGGATTTCGCAGCCCACGGCCTGGAGCAGCACCCGTACCAGCTCGACATCGCCCTCACTCTCGACACCGAAACGGACCCCAACGCATGACCACAGCTGCAGACGCACGCCGAGAACAGGCACGAGGCAACGGCGTCGGCCAGGCCGGCCAGTTCGGCCACCAGCCCCACACAGCACCGGGCGCGTTCGACCCCGGCTCGACCGCTGCACCCGCCGAAGCGCCGACGAGCGTGAACGCGTGGGCGGAAGCGCTCGCCGAGAAGCTCCGAGCTGACAAGTCCAACGACTGGTCGGAGGAGCTCGCGAAGCTCGACGCGGCCCGCGCGCACGAAGGCACGAAGGAAGGCGCCGGCGACAAGGCGCAGGAGTCGTTCAGGAAGCTCTTGGAGGTCGACCCTGCCGAGGGGTACGCGACATACCAAGGGTTCGAGCACGACATCAAGAGCGCCGAGTACCCCCGGTTGGGGTTCCGCCCGGCCGACCCGGACGACGAGGAGTCCTACGCGGCGTTCATCGACCCCTACACCGGTGCAGAGTGCGAGATCCGCGCCGTCGACATCGCGGAGCGCTGGACAACGTTCGACGGCTTCGAGTACGTCGAGATCGACCCCGACGATCCGTCCATCGGTTTCGACTACGACGGCGAGGCGGAGTTCGAAGGGCTCGTCTACCAGTCCGAGAACTCAGACAAGCCAGTGCGGCTGCCGGAAGGCTGGCGAGAGAGATAGCGCCTGCCGAGCGCATAGAACAGGGGGTACGGCCACTCGGCTGTGCCCCCTGTCGCTGACTGGAAGGCCCCGCCCATGAACCTGCTCGAGCAGATCCTCGTCGCCAACGACTACGAGCTCGTCAACGACCCCGGCCTCATCACCGGCGTCCGCCCCGACGGGACCCGTCTGTCAATGCTGCGCTGGTCCAACACGAAGCACGCCGAGGCCGTCCTGATCCCGCGCAACTACGTCGTCGTGTGCGGCATCGGCGGACGCTGGCGGCTCCCGACGGTGGAGTGGGAGCGGTTCCTGCCGGTCGAAGAGCAGACGCCGCGGAAGACCGCCGACATCATCGCGGAGTTCAACGAGGTGTTCGCGCCGATGCTGGAGCTCCCAACCGACGAAGGGGCGACCATCCTCCGCGGCGCCGGCGAGCGGTACGACATGGGCGCCATTCTCGACCGGTCCGCGCGCGCCGCAGGCCTCTGCACGACTTCATTCATGGGGCGGAAGAAACCCGTGCACGCCCCATCCGGCGCCGAGTACCGCGTGTACGGGGAAGGGCGACGCCTCGTCGCGTCGCGCCACAAGAGCGACGTCGAGTCGTCAATGGCGCTCGTCGGCCGCGACTGGGACGACGTCACCGAATGGCTGCGGGAGGCGGTGGTCTAGCGGGATCGCGGTTGCTGATTCTGGCGCTCGTCTGGTTTGGGCTCGCGAGCGGGCCACACCACCAGCAGGAACAGCGCGATGGGCCCGGTGAGGAGGGTAAGCAGGAACCAGGTCCACGCTGAGCGATTTCGTGAGCGCGCGTATCCCGCTCCGAGCAGGGCGATGCTGAACCAGATCGCCGTGAGTGTTGCCTGATCTGCCGTCATCTCCTCGACGGTACGCGGGCGAGGGCGGTTGCCTCAACTCGCGTCGAGGACCCTGTGCCGCGAAGGGAGCCCAGAAGAGTGCCCGTGTACGCGCTCGCAACTGTTGCGGCGAGAGGGCGTCGTCGTGACGGTCCGGTCAGGCGCCGGTCGCGTAGACGTTGGTGGACACTCTGTCGGACCCCTCGCGCGGTTCCTGACCGTCTGGCACGACCTGGAACTGGGGACCGTCGCCGATCCGCGAGCTCGAGATACCGTTGCCGCCGCTGCAGGACCCACTCCACTCCTGAGCGTCTGCGTACTGGAGGAGGCACACTTCAAAATCGCCAGTGCCCGCAGCGAGCCACACCTGCGATCCGCTGTATTCGCCGACCCATCGGATGGAGTCAGTGTCGAACCCGTCGAGGGCCTGGGTCTCGAGATCAGGGGGGATGGGCTTGTCGACGGGCGCATCGTTCTCGAGGTCCGCGTACGTGGACACGCGCTCGGAGCACCCGGCCGTAGCTCCGATGAGGAGCGCGGCACCGGCCAACATCATCGCCTTCGTCGTGTGAGCCACGCATCCATGGTCGCACCGACCTGCGCACTGACCTGGAAAGCCCCGCATAGGAGAGCGACCGATCTGAGGAGCTCGCCTATGTCCGACATTCAGCCTGTCGAGGCTCCCGCCTCGAACCTCGTCCAGCCGATCGCCGTCGTGCCCGGCGCCCACTTCGAGACCATCGCCGCCGTCGCAATCGCGTCCAACCTCGCAGCCGCGCACGCTGATTTGGATGCCGAGCCGTGGAGGACGTGGCTGTCGCGCGCCTTCACGAAGACGGTGCGGCGCATCTCGAAGCCCGCCGACGCCCGGTTCATTGCTGAGCTCTCCGCGGCCGACCCTGCCAGCCGATCCTTCACCGTCGGGGGAGCGACCGCCTACGCGTTCGCTCCGGTGGCGTACGACGACTTCCCGAAGCGGCTCCGACAGCTGCGCGTGGCGGGTCTGGACCTCGAGCGAGACGGGGAGGGGCTCCGCGTCAATGGACCAACCGAGCGAGGGCCGGCGCAGACCGGTCAGCCGCAGATGCTCGTCAGCCGCGACGTAGCCATGACCACCGGGAAGACGGCGGCGCAGGTCGCGCACGCCCTCATGGTCTGGCTCATCCAGCTCCGTGCGATCGACGAGGCCACGTTCCTCGCGTGGTGCGAGCACCCGCACCTGGCCGTGTGCATGGGCGACCTCGACGAGCTCTCCGCGGATCCCGCGCACACCATCACGATCGTCGACTCCGGGCTGACCGAGATCGCCCCCAAGACGGCAACCGTCCGCATGAACCGGTGGCAGTAGCTCCGGACCCCGCCGCACACAGTGCCTGTGACACCCGAGGGAGCACCATGAGCCACCACGCAGACGCCCGTCGCGAGCAAGCGCGCGGCAACGGCGTCGCCCAGGCCGGCCAGTTCGGCCACCAGAGCCGCTCCGCGCCTGCCGCGTTTGACGCAGGTGCAGGAGACGCCCCCGAGGCGCGCACGGCGGAAGCGTCGATCGACGTGCTCGTGGGCATGTACGGGCGTCCCACTCCGCGGCACCGGAAGGATCAGAGCTACGAGGTCCCGGGCATCCTCAACGTCACCATCACGGTCATCGACGCCGAGGATGCACCCCGCGCGATGACACTCACCCGCCCCGGCGACCCCGACGGGCGCCGAGAGATCGTCCTCCACAACGGACGCCTGTTCACGACCCGCGGGCGCACACCCGCGGAAGCCCTCGCCAAGCACGACCGCGTGCGCACCAGGCCATGGCTGCCCCAGGAGCCGCGGCCATGGCTGCCCGAGGACAACTTCGCGCTGATCCAGGCCGAGATCGACCGGGACTGGGTCGTCATCGACGGGCTCGTCTACGAAGCCATCCCCGAGCCGACACTGCGGGTGTTCAACGGCGTCGTCAACATCGACGACCACTCCGGCATCAGCGGCAGAGGCTCCGACGCTCGCGGGTTCCTCCGCGACCCGAACCGGTACCGGCTCGACGAATACGAGACGGCCGTGTCGGTCGCAGCTGCCGAACGCGAACCGGACGAGTACGACCACAGCATCCGCCTCGACTTCGGACCCGCGATGGACGAGTACCAGTCCGAGTACCGCAGGCCTCCGGCCCTCGACTACGACCGAAGCCGTCGCCGCCCCACCGAGGAGCGAACCCCGGAGGCGTACGCCGCGGACCTCGAGCGGATGCGCGCGAGCATGGCGAAAATCCCCGGCGCCATCACCCGCGTTCCAGACGGGTTCGGCGGCACCCGCGCCCGCGTTGACTGGAGCCTGTTCTCCGTCGACCAGGAGGACGACTACAACCGCCTCGTCCAGGACTCCGCAGAGGGCAAGCGCTGACCCGGGCGCACCCGCACCACGACTTCGACCAGACCAGCACAGGAGCAGACCAGCATGACGAACCAGACCGACGCACGACGCGAGCAGGCACGCGGTAACGGCGTCGCCCAGGCTGGCCAGTTTGGGCACCAAGCCCATTCGGCGCCAGGCGCGTTCGACAACAACTGGTGGGGGCAGGAGGAGGCGCCCGCGGACACGATCGCCGCAACCTCCATCGACGTGTCGGTGCGTCGATTCGGCCTCCCCAGTACCAGGCACCGGAAAGAGCAGTCGTACTCGACTCCCGGTGTCCTCAGCGTGGAGGTGCCGATCGTCGAGCGGGCAGACGTGCCGGCGGTGGCGACGATCACCGACCGCCACGGGAAGACCCGCTCCCTCCTGATCCATGACGGGAACCTCATCGAATCCACCGGGAAGAGCCTCGAGGAAGCCGTGCTCGCCGACTCCCGAGTTCGAGAGCGCAGCTGGGGCCAGGACGAGTCCGACCCTCCCTCGATCGACGAAGAGCACCTGGAGGCGCTGCAGCAGGACGCAGCCGACAGGTGGATCATCGTTGACGGCATCGTGCACCGGCACATCGACGAGCCGGTCCTGATCGCGCAACCCTGGGGCGTGCAGCTCGAATCGGCCAGGTACGCGCGCGCCGTCGACGACCGCGGTTTCATCACCGGCGACACCGTGTTCACCCTCGACGAATGGGACCAAGCGAAAGCCACGGCCGAGGCATCGCGGCGCACCTACGAGGACGGCAGCCGCACCGCAGACGAGGGGATCGCGTTCGAAGTGGGCGAGGCGCTCGCAGGGTTCCAGACGAAGTACCGACGCCCGCCCGCCCTCGTCTACGACGCGTGGCCGCGCTACGACCGGTGGGAGGACCGTCACGAAGTCCACGCGCGCGAGCTCGCGAAGATGCGCAGCGGCATTGCCAGCGTCCCAGGCGCTGTCTCCCGTGTCGATGACGGACTCGGCGGCACTCGCGCGGTCATCGACTGGTCGAAGTTCAGCGAGCAGCAGGAGCAGGACTACAAGCGCCTCGTCAAGAACTCCGACGAGCAGTAGCCGCACACAGTCCAGGTGACCCACGAGGAGACCCGACCATGACTTACATTTCTGATGCCCGCCGCGAGTCCGCCCGCGGCAACGGCGTCGCCCACGCCGGCCAGTTCGGCCACCAGGCACACACCGCCCCGGGCGCGTTCGCCGACGATGCCGCGCCTGAGCCGACGCCCACCGGCACGGTCGTCCCGATCGACTCGCTCCGGGAGGGCGACCGCGTCGACATGCGCCAGGTCATCGAAGGCCACATCGAGCGTGCGGATGAGGACCTGGATGACGAGGACCGCGAGCTCATGCGGGGCGAGTTCGCCGTCCCTCAGGTCATCACCGACGTCTACGTGGACGACACCGGACGCGAGTTCAGCTTCGACAGCGGCACCACCTGGTACTTCTCGGCGGACCTTCGCGAACGCGGGCTCCTGGCAGCCCCGGACTACGTGCCCGCGAAGCTCGATGACCCGACCGACCCGTCGAAGCTGATGCCGTTGCTGCGACAGCGGGTGGAGATCCGGGGCAAGCTCGTGGTCGAGGCGGAAGCGGAGCTGCAGCGCACGACCATCGACAGCCTCCGCAGCTACGCCCGAGCTGTCGACCCCGAATTGACCGCGTTCCACCTGCGGGAAGCGAGCTACGACAACGGCACGTTCATGGACGTCGAGTCGGTGACCGTGAACGGCGAGGTGATCGACGTGAACGAGTACGGGAGGATGGAGTCGCTCGACGGCCTCGCTTCCACCCTCTCCGCGCACCACTCCCACCCCCGCGGCCTCCGCTCCGCCGACGAGTCCGAACCTGGCGAGTACACCATCGACATCACCCCGAGAGAGGTCCGAGCATGACGCAGCACAGCGACGCACAGCGCGAGCAGGCACGAGGCAACGGGGTCGCCCACGCTGGCCAGTTCGGCCACCAGGCGCACACGCCGCCCGCCGACTTCGACCCGGGAACGACGACGACCGGGGTCCACGCGTACCCGCTCTCCTCGGAACCCCTCGACGGGGAAGTCACCATCTCCGACGATGGCGAGGACCAGGAGTGCGTGTGCGGCAACGCGGCCGTCGGCGACGGCTACTGGCTGGATGCTGACCCGGACGGAAAGATCGACCCGGACCGCCAGCAGTCGACCGAGGACGCCGACCATGCCGTGTGCCCGAAGTGCGGCCGCGTCTACGAGAACGGAGCCCTGTTCAAGGCACTCGGCAGTTCCGCCCCAGCCGTCGCCCGGTACGACGTGGCCTCGCCCGAGTTCCAGACGGCACGGCAGGCGTACGAGGACGAGATCTTCTAGCCCGCATCAGCGTCCCCGCATAGAAGACCGCAGGCCGAACCCGGCCTGCGGTCTTCTCCATGAAAGGACGTTCCTATGTCTGACTCCCTGGCGCCGATACTGACGATCGCGAGCGTCCTGATGGTTGCCGTGGGAGGGCTCGTGACGGCTGTCGGTCTCTTCCGCTGGGTCAGTCGCCGCGAGTACGGGGGCGGTGGTGGTTTCTCGGCGATCTGCGGCATCGTTCTGATGCTGATGGGGTGGCTCCTTCCAACCCTGTTCAACACCCTCACACGGATGCTTCGAACCCTCAGCGGTGAACCGGCGCCCACCTCAACCGCGAAGCCATCGGCCACCGCGACGCCGACAGCCACTCCGACGCCACCGGTCGAGTCCGACCCGATCGTGCTGCCGAGAGTCGAGAACCTCGAGACGTTGTGGCTGATCCCGCTCGGTCTCCTCGTGCTCGCCGCCGTCTGGTTTGCGGTCGGTTTCGGGCGTCGGGAGCTCGCGAAACGCCGAGCGGAGCAGCGGCGCCTGGCGAAGGCCCGTGCGGAAGCGGAAGGCAGGTGGGCGAAGCTCAAGGAACGCCACCGCTCCCTCGAGGCGAAGGTGCTGCACGCCGAGACGGACTGGGACATGCTGTTCAGCTACCCCGCCCTGACCGACGTGAACGTGCCGACGACTGCGGCGATGTTCCGCGCCATGAACGCCGCCACCTCCGCCGAGGTGAGCATGCCCGAGGAGAACCTCGAGCGCACGAACACCGCATGGCACCCATACGCGCAAGCCGTCGACGACTTCGCGCTCGCCTGGGAAGCCGCCTACCGGCACGCCAAGATACTCGGCCAGGCGGGGATCCCGGCTGAGGAGCGCAAGAAGGTCGCCGAGATCCGCACGCTCCTCGCGATGGCCGAGAACTCCGGCTCGTCCGACCTGGAACGACGCCACGCGTACTCTCGCGCGCAGCGCCTCATCGGGGAGCTGACGAGCTACCACCTGCCGGAAAAGGCCCTCGCACAGGTCGAGGCGGCGTCACGGCAGATGCTGACGTAATGCAGACGTGCCGAGCTGGCAGGACAGCTGACCCGACGAGGCCCAGTCGTCGATCGGGTGGGGCTCCTCCCTTGCCCGCGCTCTCGTCTACTCGCTTGAGACGGGGAGAATCGGAACGAGGCAGTCCACTTCACCCTCTCGCTTGTAGTACTCGATGTGGGGTCGGGTGGTGTCGTAGTCTGCGAGAGCGAAGAGTGCATCGAAAGCAGGCGAGATCTGCTCGTAGATGCCCGGCGCACGGCCACGAAGTCGGAGACGAAGATAGGCGCCGCCTGGGATTGTCGTTTCGTCAAGCTTGAACGAGTTGGCGTTATCTCGTTCTAGGCGGACGGACGCCAAGCGGTAGACGCCGCTTTCGCCGAATACCAGGCCCATCATCCTGCGGCCCTGGAGTGAGTCGAAACCTCTTTCAAAGTCTGGCCAAGCGGCTTGCACTGCCTCGACGTCGAGAGTGACGTCTTGGCTCAGGGCCGCTGTATCAGCGAGGTCAACGACGTCGATACGCCCCAGGGCATGTGCGTCCGGATAGATCGGCATGTCATCGTTTCTAGCATTCTTCTTGTCCCAAGCGACAGACCAGGGTTGAGACTCCCAGTCCACACGATGATCAGAGAATCCACCTGCAGTGCCGGACCCTGTCGCTTCACCTCGCCGCCCCCGCACACAGTGCCGGTAGCCAACGAGAGGGGCCCTTCGCCATGACCATCCACGCAGCAACTGATGCCCGCCGCGAGTCCGCCCGCGGCAACGGCGTCGCCCACGCCGGCCAATTCGGCCACCAGGCGCACAACGCGCCCGCCGACTTCGCAGACCCCGCCGCCGAGCTCGAGTCCCGTCAGGACGAAATCGCAGGCCGGCTCGACGAGGCGATGACGAGCGCGCACGGACCCACGTTCCAGTCGCTGCGCGGCATCGTCGAGACGGGCGAGGACGGCGCGCCCCGCCTGCGCGTGACGGAGACGACGGTTGCCACGCGCTGGTACAGCCCCGCCATCGCTGACGCGAGCATCCCTGAGCGTCTCGGCCTTGACAACTTCGAGGGTGAGATCGGGCAGCTCTACGCCGACCGCGTCAGTGCGCTGGGCGGCACCACTGACGAACCGGTGTTCGAGTTCCGCCGTGACGACACGGGTGCGGTGACGGCTTCTTGGGACGAGGACCACAGCCAGGACTCGTACGACGAGGATGAGCTCCACGACGCTGAGTTCCACGTGCAGGAGCTGCTCATCGACGATGGTGTCGCCCACGCTCGCGACGAGGGTGACATGGACCCAAACGACTTCGCAATCTAAGAGGACTCGACCGTGGACACGCTCTCCGACGCGGCGAAGGAGAAGATCACTGAGGAGTGGGATGCGTTTCGGGACAAGGCACAGCCGCTGCTGCGCGAAGCAGAGGCGAAGTACAACTACGACCTCAGCGACGCAGCCGGCGACTGGTACCTCGGGCAGATCGGCGACGGGTTCGTGGGCGGCCAGCGCATCGGCACCGACGCTCGCGCGCGGGAGATCGCTGTTCGCCTCGACCACCTCAGCCGAGAGCTGAACCCGACGATCGGGGAGCTCGGTCTCGCGCTCAGCGATGACGGCGAGTTCATCCTCGAGTAGCCCCAGTCCCCGCATAGCCACCGACACCGAGAGGAGCCGGACATGACGATGATCACGACCGCCGCAGTGCCGCGCCGCGAAGCAGCGCGCGGGCATGGCACCCAGCCGGGGGAGTTCGGCTACCAGGCCCACTCCGCGCCCGCCGCGTTCGAGGCTGACCCGGACGACCGGGACCTGGAGGACATCGACGCCGCTGACGACACGGCTGTTGGCCTGTTCACCGACGGGACGCTGGAACGAGCGCACCACCTGGTTGAGCTCGCGAACCGGCGTCTGCATCGGCACGGCATCGACGGCGAGTTCACCCTCATGAGCGAGCCGAAGCTCGTCCGTGACGACCGCGGCTTCATGGTCCAGATGCACGAGGTGAGGCTCGAACGCCCGGACTTCGCGGCGAACGGGTGGCGCTTCGACGGCTCCCACGAGGCGACCGAGTCTGGCGCGTTCATCTCCCGGTTCAACGCGTCCGGCGACCGCCGCGCGCCCGAGGGGATCACGTGCGGGCACTGCGGCTCCAACCGGCACCGCACGAAGATGTTCACCGTCACGAACGAGGCCACGGGCGAGCAGCAGCAGCTCGGATCGAGCTGCCTGGACCTGTTCCTCGGCCACTCGCCAGCTGGGTTCAACGCGCTCTACGCGGACCCGCTCGAGAAGATCGACGTCGACGAGGAGTGGGCGCAGTCATCGTCAGCGTCGCTCCACGCGGCCGGCGACGTGATGCTCGCCGCGATCCGCGCCAGCGACTCCGGCGCCGACTACGTCTCCCGCACCGACGCGAAATGGATGGGCGTCCCCGCGACCGCCGACACGGTGCGAGATGCCCTCGAGCGCGGCACCGGCGCCGACGACGCGGCCACGGACGAGGAACGCCAGCTCGTCGACGACGTCTACGCGTGGGCGAGCACCATCCCCGAGGATGCCGGCAACGAGTACCTCCGGAACCTCCGCAGCGTGTTCCAGACCAGCGATGACGGCCGCCGATACGTGAACGCAAAGCACGTCGGCCTCGCCGCCTCCGCGATCGCCAGCTTCCGCCGCGACCGCGAATGGGCCGCGCAGCGCGCCGCGAAGGACGCCACCAGAGCTCGCATCCGCCAGGAGTTCGTCGGCAACCCGAAAGACAAGCTCACGCCACGCACCATGGAGGTCCTCGGCGTCACCGAAGTCCCGGGCTCGTTCGGCTACCGGCCGAAGCCGAACTGGTACATCCGCATGATCGACGACGACGGGCACCTGCTCACCTGGAAGGCGTCGAACCCGCCCGTCGAGCTGATGGACGCGACACCAGGCTCGACGTTCCAGATGGAGCGGGCGACCGTCAGCGACCACGAGATCTACCGAGACGACCACATCACGAGGATCACGCGGGCGAAGTTCGCCGTCGATGACCCTGCATAGGACGAGCGACCGCCGAACCCGAGAGGAGCGGCTATGGCCAGCGTGCACGACGTCGCAGCGGCGACCATCGACCGGTTCGAACGCCGAGTCTCGACCTCGTAACTGCAAGCGCTCGTCTACCTCGCGCAAGGCTGGAGCCTCGGCCTGCGCGGGGAGCCGCTCTTCCCGGAACTGCACCACGCGTGGTCGACGGGCCCTGTCAGCTCCCACCTGTTCAAGCTCCACCGCCGCGACTACTCCGTGACGGCCTGGCCGTTCGGGAACGCTGAACGACTCACGGCCGAGGAAGCCGTCATCGTCGACAGCGTCGTCCGCCAGTACGGGGCACTGTTCGGCGCGCAGCTGCAGTCGTTGTCGCTGGTCTGTGGGCCACCGTGGGTGCGAGCTCGAGGCGAGCACGGCACCGGACTGATCCCGCTCGACGAGATCCGCGACCACTTCACAAGCGCGCTCAGAGCAGATCGCGCATAGGACCGAAGCCGGCCACACTCCCGTCGGCTCCCGCACCGAGAGGCCCCGATGACCACCACTGCCGAGACCGACCAGCTTCCCCGTCACGCCCGCAAGCCCGCTCCGAGCGGCCGCAAGGTCCGCCGCATCATCGGCAACGTCCTCGGCGGCGCGTCCATGGTCGCCGGCGCCGGCATCCTCATCCTGGCGCTCACCGCGCCGCAGACGATCGAGCAGGGGTACGGGCACGTCCGCGGCGCCGTCAACGACGTGTCCGCGTCCGTCTCGGAAGCCCAGGGAGTGCTCCCGTCCGTGGCGCTCGGGGTGCAGGGCGGGCAGGACGAACTCGACTGGTGCGACGGCACCTTCATCGAAATGGTTTCCTACCAGTCCGCAGAGCACGTGCCGCCGGTGTACGCCGCGCACAACAACTGCGGCGGCGACGTCGTCCTGGGCTGGAGCGTCGGCACGCAGCTCACCATCGACGGCCGCCCCGGCACGTACGAAGTCGTGGAAGTCCGCAACACCGAAAAGCACTGGGTCACCACCGACGAGCTCGTGGGCCTGCAGGGCGAGCTCGCGCTCCAGTCCTGCTTCTACGGCGAGAACCGGATGCAGTTCGTCGGGCTCAAGCCGGTGGCCGGAGCGTAGGGCTGTCTCCACCAACCTGCTCGGTGTAGTCGGTTTCCTAAGCCCCCAGGGCCCCTCCCGCCACCCCATCGGATGTGCTGGGACCACCCTTCAAGCATCGGCGTTGGCCAGCCTGCCAGGACCTGTTCAGAGTTTCTGGCGGTTCCTGATCAGCGAGGAAGGGCACCAGCGAAGGTCTTTCAGAAACGACGACGCGCTGCTTGCCTGCACTGAACCGCGCCTCGACGAAGTGATGTCGGCAGAGGGCATGATCCTGGCCTTGCTGTTCGAACTTGCGTTGAGATCTCTTCCCGGACGACGGGGACAGTTTCGCCCTTGAAGACGTGACTACAGTGACCCTCGGCGCGGCTACCGGCTACAGCGACGGGCTGTTGGACTGTCTACTCGCTTGTCGCAGGAAGCTCGTAGAGGTAGAAATCCTCCTGATTAGGGTACTGAATCTCGACCGTGATCGCCCGGTGCATCACTTCGGTGGGTAGCTCGAATCCTTCCACTCCGACGCTGAAGTCCGAGGTGCAGAGTGTGCCCGCGTCAAGTTCAGCGAACGAAACATGGACGAGTTCATCTTGGATCGTTGCCGTGTCGACGACGTAAGGACACTGTCCACCAGTCGGATAGCGTGCGATCTCGAAACTCGCTGAATCTGGGGATCGATATGCGTAGGGGGTTCCGTCGGTCGGAATGGCCTCATAGATCTGCTGAAGCTCGGGGCTGTCTTGGATCTCTTTCGCCGACACTTCGACCGGCGCATGTTGCAGTGCAGTGCCGCCGGAGGTCGCAGCGCATCCGCCAAGCGCTGCAACCGTGGTCATCGCGACGATACTGAACCTAGCCGCGCGGATCCGGCGCGAACGCGGTAGCTCTGGTGTTCTCAACTGTCGTTCCTTTCTGGTTGTCAACAACCCAGCCGGGTGGGCAGGGAGCGCCCTGCCCACCCGATTTGGTCAACCGATGTTCGCGCCACCGTAGAGGTAGGAAATTGCAAGCATATGCGTGGCGAAGCCAGAGTGGTTATTGTGCCAGGCGGTATCCCCGCCCTGCCCGCCGGTGTGGATCCCTGCCGGAATGACTCGCCCATTGGCCGGGTCGTAGGCGGCATATGGACTTCCGCTGTCGCCCTGGGTGCCGATCCCCCCTGGCAGTTCCGTCCGGAACATCTGACATGTCCACCAGGGATTCCCGTTTTTGTCGGCGAGGTAGGCGCATCCTACGTCCGTGTTGTAGGTCGCGTTCGCTTGTCCGGTCAAGCCTCCTGAGAAGATGAGATTGTCACCCTGCTTGAGTAGGTAGGTCGGGTAGATTCCGTAGGCGGGCAGGGACGAGCTTGAATCGCCGTACAGAACGCCTTGGCCGGTATACATCCGTCCCGAATACGAACCCGCCGACTGCAGGAGCTGGATGTCGACGTTCGCGGTCCACAGGTTCTGGCTCGTGAAGCCCATTGCTTGGGACCCGTACCACGCACCCCAACTTGCGCCGCCCGCTCGGTCACAGTGATGATTCGTGATGAGCTTGTTGGAGTTCACCCGGAACGCTGTGCTGCAGCTGCCGGTCCAAGACTTCATGTACGCCCCAGCCATGCGGGGATTTCCGTTGCCGCGTGACGCTTGTTCCAGCTCCCCATCGACGTACTCGAGCAGAACCTTGTCGCCGTCCTGCTTCGTGATGGTGTCCGCGAATGCTGTGTTTCCCTTCGGAACCACAACCTTCAATCGTCCCTCTGCTGCGTTCACGCTGTAGAAGAACGTTGATCGGGTCTCGGGCTGTTCGGCGGCGGACTTCACGCGCGCCTCAACCTCGCAAGCGGACTCGAGACTGAGCTGAGCGGTGTGTTCCACGTCAACTCGAACGCCCATTTTTCGCAGACCGTCAAGAGCTTGCTGCCCAGGCGTAGATTTCGCCAGTAGCTGGTCGACCGTGTTGCCCTCCGCCGCAGCTTTTCTCTCCCCGACGACGATGACGCGCAGTCCGTCGGCTTCGGGATCCGAGAACACGTCGAGGATTGAAGAGGAGTTGTTCCTCAGCACTTCCGCTCGAAGCGTGTTGAGGAGGCGATCACCCTCCTCTTCGAAGTCGTCGTAGGGAAGGGAAGAGTCCTTGTATCCAACACCCCCACCGGGGTACACCTGGTGATCGAACAGGCACCTCCCGTGCTCGTCCAGATTCTCGACGATCTTCAGGTTCGTCATGTCGAGTTCTTGCTCACCTGCGACCGCCGGAGTCGGCGCCAGCGACGCACCGCTCAGCATTCCTCCGACCAGGACAGTCGCTAGGACCGTCGGAACTAGCAGCATTTTTGTTTTGCCCACGAGCATCCTTGTCTGTGAATTGCCTATGTCGAACCGATGCTATTGAGAGCCAGCGTTTCCGCCTAGATGCAATCGGACGGATTCAATGACCTGGCACGATTCTCGGAGCGGTTGGCTCTCATTGCGCCTCGAACAGCTTGTCCACTGACAGGTGCGTGGCCGGCAGTGGTGCCGGTTCGATGCTGCAGCCGGCGAGGTGGCGGCCGATGGCGGCGAGGACCACGGCGTCAGCTTCGTCGTTGTTCGCGACCCGGGCGGTGGGGAAGCGGCGCTCGACCTGCAGCACGACCTGCGACTTGTCGCTCTTGCCCCCGCCGGAGCCGTACACGGCGCGGGTGCCGGGGGCGATGGGGATGACAGTGATGCCGCGGCGCGTGAGACTGCCAGCGACGTTGTGCCAGTTCGCGAGGATCTCCCCGTACGGGCCGGAGTGGTGGCTGAGGGCCTTTTCAATGACGACGAGGTCGCTGGTCCGGAACCCGCCGACGAGGGCTTCGATGCCGTCCAAGAGCGCGTCGAGACGGGCGTAGAGCTTCACCAGGTCGCCCGCGTGCGGCGCTGTCCCCAGGACCGTGCCGACGTGCTCGAAAGTGCCGTCTGGGCCGATCACCGCGACACCAGTGCTGTTCAGCGACAGGTCGATGCCGACGACACGGGCGCCCGGTTCGAGGATCGGGCGGGGATGCAGAACCTTCTTCTTCGCGGCCATCAGCGCTCCCGAACGGTCGTCGGGGTTGCCGTGATGGTGCGGGAGCGGTCGCCGTCGAGGATGCGGATCTTCGCGACCATACCCGTGTGCTGCGCGATAGCCGAAGCGAGCGTCACCACCTGGCCAGGAGTCGACTCGGGGCCGTGCTCGACGGCGAGTATCCCGAACGCTCCGATGTCGGCGTCAGCGGACGCGAGCGTCGGGACGGACGTGAACCCGTGCTCGCGCACCAGGTCCTCGATCGGTGACGGGACGTACGAGGCGGGGACGTGCGGGGCGGGGCGGAGCGTGGACGGCGATGCGGTTGTCATGGTCCATCTATGCGGGGAGGAGCTCGCGGCCGCCCTGAATGAGGATGCCCACCGCCACCGCTCCTCACCCCGATCCCCGTCCTGCCCCCGTTCGCGCATAGAAGTCCCGACGGAGTCCGCGTTTTCGCCGCACACAGTGCCTGCGAGACGGACCAGAGCGGGAAGGCAGGGCCCCACCCATGGGTGCAACAGCAGCAGTACGACAGGACGCGCACGCATCGAGGCGTGAAGCGCACCGGGGCAACGGCGTCAGTCAGGCCGGCCAGTTCGGGCATCAGCCGCACTCGGCGCCCACGGGCCCGCTGTTCGACCCGTCGGTCACGTCCGAGGAGATGCGGGAGGTGCTGGACACGTTCAAGGGCGCAGTCATGAAGCGTGCCGGCTCTCGGAAGTGGTCGAAGGAAGACGTCGACGACATCGCCCAGGAAGCACTCGTGTACTTCGCGAACCGCCTCTGGACGGACCAGCTCAAGCGTGAGCCGGAGAACCGGACGCCGCTGCACCTGCACCGGGCGTTGCGCGAGCACGGCGGGATGCTGCTGCAGATGATCCCGCGCTCCAGCCAGGACGTGATGTTCGGTGAGCAGAAGATCGACCACCGCGACATCAAGGCGACCGCGCTCCTCCAACAGTCGGACGTGAAGTTCCAGGAGCTGCACGGCCGGTCGATGAACAACGGCGAACGCAACCGCGAAGCCATGCGCATCCGCGAGGAGGAGTTCGGCGACAAGAAGCCGACGCTCGAGTTCCACAAGCGGCAGACGAACGTGTCCGTGAACCAGCTCGTCGGCACCTCCTCGGACGGGGTCGGGTTCGAGATGGGCGAGCTCATGGAGGCGCGCGCGTTCGCGGCGCCGCAGGCCTTTGCCCAGGACACGAACCCGCTGCTCCAGGTGGAGGAGTTCGAAGCGGCACAGGGCGGGTACGAGCTGCTCGAGCGCAAGGCTGGGCACAAGAAGCCCGTCGCCGCCGACTTCGGTCTCACCCCCGACAACGCGTGGAACACCCTCGCCGAGCAAACGGGCGCGCCGACGGTGACCGCGCAGTCGCTGCCGCACAAGGAGGCCACGGCGTCAGGCGTCGTCGTCCAGCAGTTCGACGGGGGAGCGGCAGGACTCGCGCTCGCCATCAACGACGGGTCCGCGTCGGAGGCCGCCACGGACGCGTTCTACGCCCCCTTCGGTGGGACCAAGTCCAAGACGCTGCGGGAGCTGCGCACGATCGCGTCCGCGTTCATCGCCCAGCCGAAGTACGCCGACCGCCTCTACGCGTCCGCGCTCGGTACCGCCCGCATGCCCGAACCCGAAGCCACTCCCGAGACCTCGTAACCGCTTCCTTCGAGTTCCTCGCTCGCTCGCGCATAGGGCGAGGAACCAACTTCACACCTCAGCACCGCCACCCCGCTGAATTCGAAAGGCCCAGACATGGCGCTCGCATCCACCCTCCTCGTCCTCGCCGGCGGCACCGCGCCGTCGACGTTCGCCGGAGCCTCACTCCCGCCGCTCATGGGCGTCGGCCTCGTCGGCGGTTGGAACAACCTCATCAGCCTCTCCGGCGGCGTCGGCCAGGGCCTCCTGACGTTCGCCACCGTCTTCGGCGTCGGCCTCATTGTCTGGGTAATCGTGTCCTGGCTGTGGAAGCGTCGGTCCGGAGGCGCAGGCGGGTTCCCCGTCATGGGGCTCCTCGCAGGCCTGTTCTTCGCGGCCCTCCAGATCCTGGTCCCGCTCGTGCTCGCGATCGTCCAAGGCCTGCTCACCCTCATCTCGAGCGGACTGTCCTGGTTCGCCGCGAACATGGGCGGCTAGACGACGATGCCGGCGATGTACGACCTCACCGAGGTCACCGGGAAGAGACGCAACCGCGGGCGACGCATGATCTTCATGACCGTCGAAACCGACCGACGCACCACGTACCTGGTGCTCATCGTGCTCGGCGCGACCCTCCCGGTCGCGCTCCCCAGCATCGCGTTCCTCGGCATCGCCGGCCTCATCATCCCCGTCCTCGCCATTGCCGTCACGCTCTTCCTCATCGGTATGCGCTCGACCAAGCGGCAGGCGCTGCGTGTGTCCCGACTCAAGGCACTCGACGCGTCGATCGGTGCCAAGCGCGGCCGGACCCTGACCGACATCCTCTTGCAGCGCAACGGCCAAGGCGCGGCGAAGCGTACGAACCGGATCCTCGTCAACGGGGAAGAGCTCGTCCGCCCCGAAATCATCGACTTCATCCCATCCGTGATCGGCGTCGACCGAACTGCCCCGACGAAGCCGCGCGGGGGCTACGTCATGCCGGGGGAGACGCCGGAACCGGACGAGGCCCCGCTGCGGCGGGCCCCGCGCGGGCACAAGGCCCCGACCGACCCGACTGCCCCACGCCGCTCCGCGACCGCCGTCCTCGACGACTGAGAACCAGGAACCCCGCATGCCACGCACCCGCATCCGCACCCTCGCCTCCTGGGCGGGCGCAGTCGCCATCCTCGCGCTCTTCGCGACCCCCGCGGCCGCCGCCATCGCGTCCGTCCCTGTTGCGATCGGGCCAGACGGCGGAATCCTGGTGATGGCGGACGAAGCTGAACCCAACCTCGACTTCTACTTCGCGTACTCGCTCCTGCGTGAGTGGGGCAACGCGACGGGAACCCTGCACAACTCAAACTCCTTCGACATCGGCGCGATGATCACGAACCTGTCCCGCTCGACCGGCACGAGCTGGATGATGCAAGGCGGCGCCGTGCTGTGGATGCTCCTCCAGGGTCTCTACGACTTCGCGCTCGCTTTCGAGCCCATCAACGGGTTCGGCGCGGGGCTCGACAGCTTCACCGCAGGCCTCGCGAAGATCGCCCTCGGCCCGGTCGGCATCATCGCCATCGTCATCGTGGTCGTCATCGCGGTGTTCAGCGCTGTCCGCGCGACCCGCATGGGTGGCCAGGGCGGCATCAAACGCGTCGCCGGCGTCCTCGTCCTGTTCGCCGTCATCGGGATCGCAGGCAACGGCGCCGCCGCATCCACCGGCACCGGCGACGACTACAAGCCCGGGGTGCTCTCGCCCGGCTGGGTCATCTCAACAACCAACAGCGGCATCAACACACTCGCGTCCGGGCTCGCCGGCATCGTGCAGAGCGACTTCGTCCGCGACTCCGCCGACCTCGAATGGCGAAACCAGGCACCGGTGGACCTCGGCAAGATGACCTGCGAGGAATACGTCCAGGGCATGCGTGCAGACGCCTCGCGAGTGGTCGGGTCTTCCTCCAACCAGCTGACGCAGAGCCGCGTCCAGCTCAGCTTCCTTCTCTCTGACCTCTGGTCGACGTCCGGGCTCGAGTCATACAAGACCGTCCAGTTCGGCTCCAACGTCTATGCCGACAAGGTCTACTGCCGCATGCTCGAAACCAACGCGTCGACCCCAATCGGGGTCCAGCTCACCCGCATGGACGCCGGACGCACCGTCGCCGAAAAGGGAGCGGACGGGTACAACGGCGCCGAGCTCAACCGCGTCACCCGACCGCAGGGCGGCACCTCTGACAAGGGCGCAGCAGCGATGAACCTCCTCTCGTTCGACAACAACGCGAACCGCATGGCCGGCATGACCGCCTGGGCCGCGTGCAAGACCACCGACTGGGGCGCGACCTGGACCGTCGACCCGGCATGGGCGAAGGAGTACACCAAGGACGACAAGGCGATTCAGCAGACGGACTGCGAGCAGTGGTGGAACGGCACCAACGGCAGCGACCCCGCAGACATCCCCGACATCTTCGACGTCGACGGCACCCCGGCAGGCATCGAAAAGGCCGTCTCCGCAACAGCCGAGGGAAGCAACCCCGAGGACGTGCAAGCGATCCGCGACTACCTCCTCACGCTCAACGGCGGATGGACCGGCGGCGGCGGCTCCGGCTCCGCGCTGATCTACCTGCTCGGGTCGCTCGCCACGATCATCGCCCTCGGCATCGTCTGCGTCGGCACGATCATCGCGAAGCTCCTCGGCCTCTTCTACGTTCTCGCGCTCATGCTCGTCCTCATCGCTGGCCTCTTCACCGCCAACGGCTGGAACAAGGTCAAACAAACGACGTTCCAGATGATCGGCTCGCAGATATTTGCCGCCGGCGCCGTCCTCATCCTCACGTTCATCGTGATCTTCACGAACCTCCTCATGTCGGTCGGCGCGAGCCTCTTCGACCGAGGTTCCATCTGGGCACTCGCGTGGATGGGGCTCGCCCCCGCCATGGCGCTCATCGGCTTCAACCTCATCTTCAAGAAGGTCTTCCGCCTCCCCAGCCCCATGTCCATCAAGGGCGGGCAGCTGTGGGCCAACGCCGCAGCAGCCGGAGGCGGCGGCCTCGCAGGATCCATGCTCGGCGGCATAGGCCGCGGCGACGGCGACCCCATCGAAGGCGGCTCACGACGACTCACCCGCGCAGCGAAAGAACAGCTGCAGAAGTTCGGCTCGCCACAGGAACCCAGCACCCGCGAAGGTGCGATGGGCGGCGGCAAGCGCCGCACCAAGCTCGCCAACGCGGCCGCAGGAGACGCGGCCGGCGCAGGAGCAGTCGCAGGTGGTGCAGTGGGTGGCGCGGCAGCTGGTGCTGGTGCAGGCGTCGGCGGCGAGGCGGTCACCGTACCGCTCGGCGCGCCAGCAGCGCAGGGGACCGTTGCCGAGCAGGTCGCGGCCCTCCGACACGCGAAGGCAGACGGCAAGGGCGGCCTCGCCGGCGCAACCGTACTCCCCGCCGTCGCCGGCGCTGGCCTCCTCGGCCGAGGCATCGGCGCGGCCGGACGCAAGGCCCTCTCCAGCCACCGAGGTATTCGAGACGGCGGCGGCTACCGAGCAGCGGCGGGCGCAGCGCTGGCGCGCGGGAAGACGGGGACCCTGGCGGCGGCGCAGCACAACGCGAAACAGTTGCGTGTCGCGCGGAACGCGCAAGGCCAGATGGTCCTCAAGCACAGCAGGGGCGTCGGAGCGGCACTCGAGGCGGCACGCGAGAAGCGGTTCCAGTCACTTGCCGCTAGCCGAGGCATCAACCTCGCCACCGCCACCCGCTCGCAACTGCTGGAGCTCCGCAACGACTCCACGCCAGCGCGCATGGCAACCGCGGCCGCGAAAGCCCGAGGCACGAAGGCGATCGCCGACTCCAAAGCGGCCTGGAACGCAGCCCCCGGCCGGATGCGCGCGGCAGCGAAGGCTGCACCACGCAAGATCGCAGCGGGAGCGGTGAAGGCGTACAACGACCCGAAGACGATGAGCCGCGTGAAGACCGCAGCGAAGGTCGGAGCCGGAGCAGCAGCGATCGGCCTCACCGGCGGACTCGCCGCAGCACCCATCGCCGCATTCGCCGCACACAAGGCCATCGGCAAGTCCCGCGGTTACCTCGCCGGGACCAGGAAGGGCGAGCACCAGGCAGACCGACTCCAGGCGTACCGGGATGCGCACGCGCAGGAGGCGGCAAGGAAGGAATCGAAGGAAGCTGAACGCGCCGCCCGAGACGAGGCGGCCGAGAAGACTCAGGCCTCCGAGGAGCGCATCGCAGAAAGCGTCGCGACGAAGTTCGCGGCCGCCCAGAAGCAGGACACGGACAACAAGAAGAACAAGACGGGCTCAGGCGATCAGCAGGGCACGACTCAGCCCAATGAGCTCAACGTCGAGGAGTGAGGACTGACATGTCGATGGCACAGCCGGCAAGCGGCAGGGAGGCACTGACGCGGAGGGAGTCCGCACGCGACGACCTAGGTAGGTTTGGTGAGCAAACACACCAACGACCTGCGGAGGTCATCCCGATGTCATTCCCACCAAGCGACCCGCGCGGCAGCTTCCGTTTCCCCGATCCCGAAGCATTCAACGGGTCGCTCGACGAGTTCCACGCGTTCTTTTCAACGCAGCCGATCGACGACGAAACGCTTGCCCGCGTTAACACCTGCTACTTGACCGCGCGCAACCTTGACTACCAGAGTTTGCGCCGCGAGGGACTTCTCGCCTTCGAGAACGATGACGATGTGGTTGCATGGTTCCGCGCCGCGTCTGCCGATGAGGTCGAAGCCGAGCTTGACACTCGCAAGGACGACTACGCCGACCGGTACGCGTCCAAGAAGCTGGCCGAACGCTGGCCCGGAGGGGCGTCTATCTCTCCTCTGAAGACCCGCATCTACGCGCGCGTGTTCCAGATGGTTCGTCTTCGAGGCCTCCTCGAAGACGACAGTCTTAAGAATCACCTGATGGCGATGCCAGTGCCGCAGGACAAAGAGCATCTCAACTACGGAGAGCTCGCAAGCCGCTATCGCCTCAGCGAGTGGTCTAAGGCTGCGTTCGACCAGTAGCCATAGCTCCCGCCCACGGCCCCGGTGCGTCGTGTCCTGCGTCGATGTGCTGGGGCCGGTGGTCGCCCTCCTAATGTAAGCGTCTGCTCGCGCCGTACACACCGGGAGGGGTCTGCAAACTCGCACGATGGATGCAAACGTCTCCTGCCCCGGTCGCCTTAATCGCTGTTGACTGGCGAGCAGTTTCACGGATTTTCCTCCCGAATACGGAGCATCTAGAAACAATTGAGGGAACCCGCTTGCTGCCGGCGTGGCGGTGCGCATAGGTTCCTGCCATGCAGCCCCATGAGCCTTTCGAAGAAGCCACCGCAGACACCGAGCCAACTTTTGCTCACCCTCGCGCGTACGAATCCTCCGAAGCTGCATCGGGCGTCGCGATTAATGGTGGAATCGCCGAGGAGATTTTCGACGACATCGACCACGAACAAGCTCTGTGGTCTCTCGTCGAAGCTCGCGCCGATGGAACCCTGGACGGCGATCCACGGAAGATCGAGGTACAGATGTACTTCGACAGCGCTTCGGCGTCTGCGTCTTATCGGAACGACGCTGAGGACACGTTCGACATTGATCTTCGAGGACTCGACCTCGACTGGGAGATCACCAGTCGCGAAGACCTCGACACCATTGCTGTGATTCTCAGGGCTATTCCCGACGCGTATGGGACCGACGACGTCTGGTGGTGTGTCCGGCCAGCTGCAGCCGGTCAGACGTTCTCATTCATCGCCGACCCTCGTGGCAAGCCCAGCGGGGATCGCGCGGAAGCGCGGCTTTTCTGCTCGCTCAGGCGCTTTGAGGAGACTGAGATTCGAAGCCCGATCCACTCATGGGAACAGGCTTCTGCGCTCGGCGCCGTGGAAGTCACTGCAGATGTCTCAGATACATCAATTCTCTCGTTCGAAGACTTCTTCGGCAGCGCTGAGGATGGTTGGCGGATCCGAGGGGAGATGCACGGCAGCGAGTTTGCGTTCGTCGGGTGGCGTCCGCTCGGCGCTGATGTCGAATCTGATGGCCCTGACGACCGGACCCGCGCGTCCGCTCGTTGATCTAAACAGCTTCATGGACTCAGCAATCAACGCCGACGGCCGGCGCGTCTCCGTCGAGGCGCTCCGAGGCCTCATCACCTATCCCGACCTCTGGTGCCCTGGGTATCTCCTGGATGGGGAGGCGTGCGAGGCGAAGGCGTGGGTGACCGCGATGAGCAGCACGGTGAAGCACCCCGCCTTCGCAGCGCACCATGGCCCTGGGTGCGACCACGGGTCTGAGCGCTCGACCGATCGCGAGGGTGATGCCGGCAGACAGGTGCGGCAGGTGCCGCTCGGACGAGTTCGCAAGATGCGGATGACACTCTCGGCGCCGTCATCTGGGCCGAACGGGCGTCGCCGCCCGCACGACAAGGATCCAGGCACGAGGACCGCTCGACTCCGCGCTGAGGGTGGTGGAGGAGCAGCGGAGGCCCCGAGATCCACGTCGTTCGGCACGCTCTTGGGTGACCTGCGCGGAAGCGAAGTCCGGCTGGACGATGAGCTCGAACTGGGTTCGCGAATCGTGACGGCCGCGAGTGTCATCCACCACGCTGGAGACCCCAAGCCGGACAAGCGGGGGAGCGACTACATCCTCTGGGGAACGATCCAGCGAGCGAACACTACAGAGTTCGAGGGCGTTCGACTGACGTTGGCCGGTTCGAGGGACGGGGTCGGCCTGCTCATCGACGCGAAGACACTGCGGCGGCTCGGGAACCCTCCGGTTGCCGAGCTTGCAGGTCGCGACGTGATCGGGTTCGGTACCTTGAAACGTTCGGCTAAGGGGCCGTATCTGCATGCTCAAGACGCAACTGTCGCGTTCGAACCTCGAATCCGGAAGCCTCGGCGTGTCCCCGGCGATCTCTAGGAGTTTTCAACTACTCCGGTGCCTACCTCTCGCGTTTGGTGACCTGAGGCCTTGCGTGGCGATCGGATGCGTCATGCCTGCGAACGCTTCTTCATGTCGTTCCGTTCGGTGTCCAGGAACAGAGGCCCGGTCATGAGTAGGGGATAGACCGGAACGACGACCAGCTCGAGCAGCAGAAGCGCCATTGGGTACCCATTTCGGCGCCAAATGCAGACGACGGCGATGGAGGCGACAGCAGCGACGACAAGGAAGCCTGCAGGCCATGAGAAGCCGGCGCTCTGCAGAAAGAACAGCATGATCCACAGCGTCGCAGGACTCGGCGTCCGCGGCAGGTTGCCGGACCTGCGACCGGTTAAGATGACGACCCAGCAGATTACGATGACGACCGAAGCGAACATGTGGCCAACTTCATGGGCGAACGTGGAGGCCGCCCAAGCATCCACGCCTCGGGCAAAGTTCCCGGCGGAACTCGGCAGGTGTAGAAAGTCAAGGACACCTGCGAGCACCTGCAGGCCGGTCTGCTGCATCAACAGGCCGGCCACGACACAATCCGCAGCCACGCCCGCCAGGATCAGCCATCCGATGAACACGGGCCGCGCGCCAAGGAGGCTGTCCGCCAGAGAGGAAAAGACTCTTTTCACGACTTCGCCTGCAGAATGCTCCATGTACGCAGAGTATCCAGGTCTGGACTGCCCGCGGTCCGGGCTTTCTATGTCGTGCAATCGGCGAACCCTCGAACCCGAGCGACTGTGCTCTGGCAGTGGGAAGCCCCTGAAGCCGCGGCTGAGGTCGCCTAACCCTAGGACGCCTAGATGCGCTGAAGGCCCCACTCTCGTGAGGCCTCAGGTCGACACTTGCTTCGACCGCTAGCCACCCCTCCCACCACCGGCCCCAGCATGTCGCGTTCTGCGTCGACGTGCAGGGGCCGGTGGGGTCCCCGGACCTGGTGACTTCGTCGCAGCACCCCTTGTCACCGGGTGAGCGAAATTCACCCCCCGGGGCCGTGGCAGGTTCTCGTCATCGTTGCAAAGCTCGGTTCTGGTTCGAGGCTAGTCGCTCGGTGATGAGCTGGGTTGGTGTGCAGCCGTTGAAAACGGGTCGTGAGAGTTCATTGAGCTCGTCCTAGGCCGCTCAACGGTGGGCTTTGAGGCCCCTTCCCTTGGGTGAAGTACTGGTGCAGGCGATTATTCGTCTACTCGTTCGATCCCATCTACCGGGTGAGTGCGCGTCAGCGAAGAACACGTCACTGTCGACCCCTGTCGCGATTGTGCGGTGCGGGAGATTTCGATGCCCTGGTTCCAGTTTATTGCCCGGAACGCGGTCGCAGCGAGATCGCAGATGTTCTGCCTGGGCGCCGCGTGGAGAGTGACACTGCCATCCTCCACGGTGATGTGGAGGAGACGGATAGTTCTGGTGGTGCGTTCGACGAGGGCGCGGATTGCGGAGCCTGGTTCTTGCCGACGACGTGATCCCCGTCCAGTGTCCGGGCTCGACGCGGTCACCGACCAGAAACGCGCTGACTATGACCGGTACGTAGCACGCCGCGCGCAGAGCCACATCGACTGGGAGCGCGACATGCCCACCAAGCCCCTTGAGGAGTACCAGGCGTTCCGGAAGGAAATGAATCTAGCGATGTATAGCAATTTGCTATACATCGGTATACGTTGCTAGGTGGTCGTCGTCACGGGTTCCACGCGACGCTTCAGGTCTTCCCTGCACTCCCAGCCCTCATGGTCGAAGGGCCCGCTGTCACTGTCCTCGGAAGTGACCGAGGCTTGACGTGAGCCTCTGACCGCTAAAGGCTCTCGCGATCGCCGTCAACGCAGAAGCCACCCCTCACGAGAGTCATGAGGAGTGGCGTCTGTGCGTCACAGCGCGACGGTATTCGGTGATGCTTCGCCCTCCGTCGGGTCCTTGGGACGCGGCGGGAGCATTGCCAGTTCTTCCTCGAATGCGCTAATCAGGAAGATTGCTTCTGATTCAGCACTGGGTGAATCAGGACCTGCGTCCGCTGACCGAACGACACGTTCAAAGGTGTATTCAGCGCCCCTGTGTGTAGCCCGCAGTTTCAACCAGGCCCCGTATTCATCCACCCTGCCGTCGGGCTCGACGGACATGCGGCTGGCGTTGTCGCCTTCACTGACAAACTTCTCGGCGAACTGGCGTACTTGCTCTCTGAAGTCGTTCATGTCGTTAGCATCCACAGTTCAATTGTTGCAGGTACGCGGTCACCACGCCCACAGGTCGCCCGTCTCCACTTGCTGGGTCGACGCGGTCAGTGAAGACCACAACGTACTGGTAGTCGGGGTTGCCCTCCATCTGACGGGCACAGGTGGCCTTGCCTGCGATGAAGTTCGGGTTGCAGGTGTCGAGAACGTACTCGATGTGCCCGACCCAACTGTTGTACGTCGCCTCGCTGGCATGGCCTCGAGACACCATGTGATTCCAGCCGGTGCCTACCTGACCCTGAGTGTCTGCGCGTCCCCAGCGAAGGGGAACATCGTCACCACCGCCTGAAATAAACGTCGTTCGAATGTTCCAGTCAGTCTCAGCTGCTTGCGCCTGTTGCGGTGCGAAGAGGGCGCTCGACAGTGCAATCAGCAGAGCAGCGAATAGAACGACAAGTTTAGGTCGAGTCGAAAGTCGTCGGTACTGGGCCAATTCACTCGTGTTGAGGGATCCGTTTTCCGGTGTAGCGAACATCTCTATCTCCGTTCTCGGTGTCACCTTGCATTCATTTCAACGTATCCAACCCGTTCGGTCCCGGGTGCTCGGTGGCACATTTGTTCAGCGCTGACGGAGGTCTCGCGCAGGAAAAACTCGGGTAAGCGCGGTTTGAAACGTCTTGCAATGCATCGTTACTTCAACGTTAGGCATCTGGGCACGATGATTGGACGTCACGGTGGGTTGCGCGCCGCTGGCAGTGGCACAGCGGGGACAACCGAGCAACGGAGCCGCTTTGGGGGAGGAATCAAGAGCGTCAGCGAGCACACGGGTTAGACCAGGAAGCGTCTCGCATCGAGCCGCCGGCACGGACAACCGCTATTGCGCGTCCTGCCGGTGAGAAACCATACGGGGCGCCCTGTGTCTCGAGGTCTCCACTCCACTTCTCATCTCGATCCGCCGACAGCAGACCACCACCACCGTTGCCAGGATCAAGCCCGGTTCTGACGCCCGCCCGATCAGGCCCAGGCGGAGCGCCCACATTGTGCCCACCAGACTCCTGGCCGTTACGGTCGCGGTCGCCTGGACCGCCAACGAATCGGTCAATTGCAAGATCGACGAGACGCTGGCCCAGTACCCAGCCCGGCCCGCTTCCGGGGGCGACGTCGCCGCGCGCATCGTGCAGGCCCTCGCCGACGAGCAGGTGCTCCAGAGCGACGATCTCGCCAACAAGATGGTGAGCGTCGTCTGGAACATCATTCTCGGCGAGTTCGGGCAGCGCGTGAAAATCCGGGGCTGGATCACCGGCCACTTCACGGGGGCCGAGGGCAACTACAGGAAGTCCATGGAGCTCACGGGCAGGCGTGCCCGGCCTGCCAGCTCAACCCAAGCGGCCACGGCACGAAGCGCACCCAGATCCGCTGCCTCAACACGGAGGACTGCGGCTGGAGCATCGATGGCTACATGAACGCAAGCCGGGACTCGCAGCGCGCGAGGATCCTGCGCAAGATCCCCGCGAAGCGTCCGAGGCGCAGTGTCGCTGAAATCAAGCGCGCCAGGTGTATTGCCTCAGGATGTTATGACTGGCTGACGTAAAGGAAAACCTCCGTGCAGGATGCGGGCCACCACACACACCATCCCAAGCGCGGAGGTTTTTGTGACCCACGACACCGGTGGATGGTGGACAATCCGCATTCCGAATGCTCACCTCACCTGGCCCCGCCGGCCGTGCGATCGTCGCCAAGGCGTCGCCAAGTCCGCGTGCGCTCGCTGCAGGGTGGCTCGTGTCGAACTCGCCGAGGGGGACGTCAACGTGCGCGTCGTGGTCGCAGATGAGGTCACGAAGCTGTCGGTGAAGGTGGCGACGCTGAGGCGGAAAGTCGGGCGATTCTCAATCGTGCCTCGGCGCTTCGACGCGATGCGGTCCACCGTCTCCGCGACGCTGGTTGCCCCGTCGAGGCGGCCGCGCAGACCCTCGGAGTGACTCGACAGCGAGTCCAGCAGCTCGACGCTCGCGAGAACGTCGCCCAGGCCACCACTCCTCTCACCACCGGCCCCAGCATGTCGCGTTCTGCGTCGATGTGCTGGGGCCGGTGGCGTGGTGCCGCAGCTCCACAGCGGGACTATCAGGCGGCCCTCCTGGGCCGCTTCAGCGAGTTGGCATGGAGAAGGTCAGTCGTTCCGCGCCTTCGAAGCTGCATCCCAACGAAGCCAGACGGTGCCAGCTCCGGGCCACGGGGCGTCAGCATCACGGAAGCCCTCTCGCAGGTAGAAGTCGCGGACGCGTCCGTTGCTCAAATCGTATTCAGTCAAGAGACGCTTGCCCTGGACGCGCGCGCGGTCCTTCGCGATCCCAACCAGATGTCTCCCGACTCCGTTGCGCTGCTGGTTCGGAAGGACGTACAGCTTCCACATCACCAGATCGTCGCCGAAGTTCTCGACGTGAACCATGCCGATGACGCCGGCTTCCGACTCCGCAACGTCGATGTTGCCCGCTTGGATCGCGGACGCGATTGCCTCAAAACTCCAAAACTTGTCCAGCCCCGCCATCACATAGGAGGCGCCCTTGTCCGGTCCGTAGGTGGATGGCCAGACGATGGTGCCGACGTAGCGCACGTCGTTGATGTCTCCCGGCAACGCTTGGCGAATCCTGATCGTCATGGTCAGCAGAATACGAGGTTCGTCGAGACGCTCGGGGTGCCTGATCTCTCTCAGACCCCACTCACTGTCCTGCTATCCACCCCTGACACCAACGGCCCAGCACGTCGCGTTCAGCGTCGATGTGCTGGGCCGTTGGTGGAGTGGTGTGGCCAATCTGTCTACACGTAGCGCTTGGTCGACGCCTTGCCGGTCTTGGACCAGAGCGCCTCTGAGCGGACGACTTTCGAGTCGGGCTTTGGTGCCTCGCGCTGGATGGCGATGCCGATCACGCGCGTGGGGTTCTTGGTCCAACCCTTGACGTTGTTGTTGGTGTGCTTGACGGTTCGTTCGTTGTCCATGGCAGACCTCCTATGCGGGGAGTCTATGCGTCGAGGCTGGCATCATCTACGTTTCGGTCCGAGATTCGTCAACTTCGAGGCCATGCGTTGGCGTGCGAAGAGCGTTTGGAACACGGCCACCCCGAGCAGACCGGTGGCGATCCCCGCTGTGCTCAGCCAGTAGAGCCAGAGCGCGTGTCCTGAGGGCATGATCAGGGGCCCCGCGGCTTCGGCGAACAAGAGGCCAGCGCACACACCCGCTGCTAGACGAGATGGCCAGTTCAGGGCGTCTGCCAAAGTTGGGCCGAAACGCGCGGCAGCGACGCCTAGGAGGAGCGCGGGGAGCGAGAGCAAGAGACTGACTCCGCTCCCGCCGCCGGTCACAAGCTGCTCGAAGTTCGCCCACGATACGAGGACCCAGCAGAGGATCGCTGTGGCGACGATCCACCAAAATGCCATCCTCCGGGGTGCGCTGCCAATGCTGGTCAGCACCACTCGAGCGGGCCCTGGTGGCTCCGCGTAGTTCGCGTGCAGATGCACGGTGGTGTCGCGCGCTTCTTTCATGAGGTGGCGATCGCCAGCGGCGTCGCCCTCCGGGATCGCGAGATAGCGGCAGTGGACACCTCTAGGGACAATGAACTCGAAGTGGTAGGACTCAGCGTCACTTGCGGCTGTCATGGTCAGCTCGAAGTCGTGAACCGATTCCACATTCCTCGCCCACCAGCCGGCACGATGTGTGTCCGTACGCCAGAGATGGGAGAGCTTCACGAGCGACCTGATGCCGAGTGCGTCGCTCGGTAGAAGGACGCAGAGGAGGAAACCGGAAGCGAGATCACGAGTGAGGTAGAGGAGCTTGGTGTCGATTCGGCTTGGCTCGAAGAGCGCGTGATTCTTGTAGGTTCCTTGCTCAGTGAGTTCAACGGCCACAGGCCATGCCTCGGAGCCAGTGCCGGCGACAATGTGCCCGAGTGCCTCGCGAAGAAGCGGATGCGGTTCGTCTCCGAGCACACGTCCATAGGCCTCAACCAGCATCGCGACCACGAGCGTCTCGTTCTGGGATCGCGTGAGCATGGGAACGGAACCGGTGCCAGACAGGCTCACATCGAACTCGTGGAGCGGTTCCTTGGCGAGGAGGGCCAGCGGCGCAATCACGGACCCCTTGACGTCACTGGGCCGGACTGCGCTTCTTTGGCTGACGTCGTAGGCCAGTCGCGTGTCGAGGGGCAGCGTCATGTCGATCGAGTGCTTCGTTCGCCCGCGATTGCCGCCTTCGGCCTCGTACCGGTCAATACGCCGGTGGCACCACTCCGACCACCGCAGGACCGTCACGATCATCGCGGCAGCCAGGCGAGGGTCTGCCAAGTCGGGTGTGCCCTGCAACTCCGGGGAAGCGGACTGAGAGTTCTTTGCCCTGCGGACCCAACCCAGTATCGAACGCATCGCATCTCCTCGGGGGACCGACGTCCCGCTGTCACTCGAAGCTTATTGCTCGTCTCTAGGCCGCGGTCTGCACTCTACGCAGCAGCAAGGGGGCGCTTCACGAGCGTCCGCTTCGGCTCCAGTGCGCGCGGGCCTCGCCACTCCGGGCAGAGGTAGTCCAACGTCGCGATGATCTGGGTCGGCACGGGCGCTTCGCCGCGCAGGCGGCTACCGCGGGCTCGGGTTCGGAGTCCGGCCAGGGCGTCGCCGGCGATCTGCTCCGACCAGTCAGGCGCATCGGCAAAGAGGCGCGGGAGTCGTCCGTGCTGGGCGACGAATCCCAGGATCACCAACAGCCGCCCATCATCGGTCGTAGGCCCTTCGCAACCCGGCGGTCGGACGCGTTCCCACCGCTGCGGGTGTGCGGTCATGAGCTCGTGCACGAGCCACGACTGCGATTCTGACAGTATGGATGAGCCGGTGCGCCGCTTGGCAATGACCGTGCGCAACCACTGCCCGAGGTGCTGCTCCTCGGGGCTGAACGACGGACACCGGCGTTGACGCGGCAGGCCGTGGTGGCGGTACGCGAAAGCTTGCGTCCGGAGCAGGTGCGCTTCAAACGAGAGCATGCAACCGCGCTTTGACTCTGGGCAGTGATTCCGAGGGGCTTGACGTGTCATGCGCTGCATATGCGGGGCGCTCGCCGAGATGGCTCGAATTTGGGCTCCGAGCCTTCTCAGGCCGGTAGGCGTCCGGTTGACCTCGTTGCTCGTGGCAGCAGCAAGTGAACTCATCCTCCCGATATTTCTCGGAAAAGTGCACATTTCGTCCATTTTGGCCAGGTCCAGCGTGTCACAGCGCGCGCGGCAGCGCGGACGATGAGAACCTTTCGCAACCCCACCCTTAAACCGAGCGCAGCAGCCCCCGATGTTCGTGCGCATCCGCAATCGAGAGCTGCTGCATATGACGAGCGTCAGAAAACCCTTCGTGCCCAATGGGCCGTCCCGAGCCGACCTGCACCGGTCCCCGAATCACGCATCCGTTTCGCTCGGTGAGTCGCGGCCTCCACACACGCGCACTCGTCGCGGGAGTGCGCGCTGGCAACCACGAACGACAGTGGCTCTCGCTGCCTGCCTCGCGCTACCCGCAGCCGCGCTCGGGGTTGCATTGACGCTGCAGCTCGCGGTGACGTCGCCAGCCAAGACGCGCACGATCACCAGCAAACGGGAGAGCGAGGGCGTCGAAGACGTCACCTTGCGAACGGTCACGACAGCAGAGTGCGGTGACTTCCGTGTAGGGAACGCCATCCTGCTCGGGCACCGCAGCGCGGGGCGCGTGTATCGAACGTTGGAGACAGGTCAGGCGCACGTCCTCGAGACGCGAGGACCTGACCTGTGGTTCCTCGGTCTGCACCGAAACATCATCGCGGCCCAGCCCACCGCCTCCTGAACCGCTATGACCGCACAGAAGCCAGAGCATGGAATACATCAGCCTCACCATCTTCATCGGGATCTTCATCGCAGGATCCATCGCGCATGCACGACTCGCCCGACTCCCCGGGCGGCGTGGGACACAACGATGGCGAAGCTGGACGCTTGCCGGCGCAGCGCTCGTGTTCGTCGCAACAACGCTGCTGGCCTTACTCGGACAAACCTTGGTCATGATGTGGGTCTTGCTCGCAGGGACGCCGGTGCTCACCGGAATCTGGGTGACGTCGCGGGTCATCGACAGCATCGACCTGCGCGCAGCTCGACGACGAGACCTTGCGCTGGGCTACCCCGCGGAACCTCGATCAATCTCACTCGTCGGAACCTGGCTCACAACTGCAGTTGCGGGCGCCACGGTGGCGGCGTGCGGCATCGTACTGCTGCTCCTCGGATTCGCCGTTGCTGGGGCTAACGCTCCCTCGAGCTTCATCACCAATTCGATGGTCCTCGCCGCGGTCTTCATTCTGGTGATGTCGACGGGGTACGCCGGGTGGCGATGGTGGAGAGAACAGGTCGAGAACGAAGAATGGTTGATGCTGGTTCGCGGCATCAGCGCCCGCGAAGAAGCGAGATACGAGGAAGGCCTCCGCGCCGGCCGAGGGGGCGCCACCCGTGCAGGCAGCGAGTAGGCGTGCTCGGTGGCGAGGCGTGCCACCGTGGAGTCGAGCGTCCGCTCCGCAAGTGGTCGTGGCCACATGCGGCGTCGTCCTCGTCACGATGTCCTTGACTGCGTGCGGGGGCTCTGACCAGGTCACTCGAAAGAAGCCCACAGGGCCAGCATCCACCATGGCCGCCGAGGTCGCACGCAATCTCGTGACCTACGAGGAACTCACCGAGTCGGGGGCCGATGACACGGTCAAGGTGTGTGAACGCCTGTTCGGAAGCGCGGCCAACGTGGCCGAGGAACTGAATCTGCGTCAGCTAGAAGCTGTTCCCTCCGCCGGATCCTGCACGTACCGAACCGGCGGCGACGAGGTCGTCACGATAGAGGCCAGGCTCGACGAACCCCACTCCGGCCTCAGAGCCCAAGGAGACGACCTCTGGCTGTCGGTGACGAGGACGCCGACGGAGCTCCGGCAAGAAGATGCCGGCTCGCACATGCTCCGCTGGGTTTTGGACAGAGCAAACCTCATCGAACACTCCGAGGACTGACGCCGACATACGGCCGTCCGTACTCAACGGCCGCGCCGGGCGTAGCGCGACGGTCGCGCGGACGTGAACGCAAGCGCGCAGTGCGATAGCGACAGCGTTTTTGGGCAGAACGGCACCAGACAGGGGAAATCGGTCCGAAAGTGAGCGAAAAATCCGCCCTTTCGCGTCAATTACCCAGTCGCTCTATGCGCGCGCGCCTGTCTTCTCTACACTCGGCGCAGACCGTTCGATCACTGGAGATCTTCATGGCGTTGTGGATTGCTCGAAGCAAAGGCACTGTTCCGTCCAGTCGGCGCGAACAGCGTCGCCGTGAACGAGCGCGCTCCAGGATGATGAGCATCCCCGCGCTCTCGATCACCGCCGGGGTGCTTCTCGCAGCATCCGTCGCCGGCGCCGCGATCTCAGGAACACTCCAGGAGAGCGATCTCGCCGCGCCCGTCGTCGACGGCACCTCGACAACCACCGGGGAGACGTACACCGTTCCCGCGTCCGCAGCGCTCGGGGCCTTCGAGGAACGCGCATCGTCGTCCATCGCCGTGTCCACCACGGCGTCCGGAGTTCAATGGCCGATCGATCTCACGGCGGTCACGATCACCGACGGTTTCGGCCCTCGAGTAGCCCCGTGCGACGGATGCTCCACGAACCACCGAGGCCTGGACTTCGCAGGCCCCGCCGGCACCCGCATCGGCAGCATCGCTGCCGGAACGGTGGTCGACGTCGTCCCGGTCGCAGCCTCTGGGCTCGGCACCCACGTCGTGGTCGAGCACCAGATCGACGGGCAGAAGGTCCAGTCCGTCTACGCGCACCTGACGGCAAACTCAACCTCGGTCGCTATCGGCGACAACGTCACCCCCGGACAACTTCTTGGGTTCCTCGGCAACACCGGCTCATCCACTGGCCCACACCTGCACCTGGAGGTGCTGGTCGCGGGAACACACGTGGACCCCAAGCTCTTCTTGGAAAAGTACGCCGACGGGAAACCCGTCGACATCTTCGGCAACAGCCCTGACTGGGCTCCAGACACCACCGACAACACCATCGACGACTCCTGGACACCGGAGAGGTCGTCGACATATCAGCCCCCAGTGGCACCCGTTCCGGCAGCCCCCACGCCCGGCGCACCGGCTCCGGCCGCGCCCGCTTCGCCGACAACCACGACGCCCGAAGCCCCAACGCCACCCAGCCCGTCCACGCCCACTCCACCCACCGTTGAACCCACCCCACCAGCAACGGACGAGCCAACCGAAACAGCAGCCCCCGAGCCCGCACCGAGTGAAGCCAGCCCCACAGCTTCGACCGCTGCAGCCGGCGGCGAATGACTCGCGTCGGCCCGGATTCCCCGGTGGTCTCGCCAGACGCCCGTCACGAACCCACCGCGGCGCCACGGTGAAGCTGGCGGCGTGCTTCAAGCGCACTTCGTCTGACGGCCACCTCGCGGGGCACAGCGGCAGCTAGGTCGTGCGGCACCTGCACTGCCAGTCGGACTTCCCCGCCGCGCTGCTGCGGTCCGCGCAGATCGCCGCTGAGCTCGGGCGATGACGGGGAGGTCCTGCCCCGGGGCGCGTTCAACCTAGACGTCCGTTCAGTTTTGTTGAATCTGCGTCTAGATTGAACGGCCCGACTATCCGCGCCTCGCTCGGTGCGGTTCGATCGCGATGACCGGTGCTGTGGGTGCTTCCAGCTCCTGCCGCTCGAAGGCTTCGTCGATGCTGGCGCCGATGCGATCTGCGACGTTCTGCACGATGAGCTTCGTGAAGATCTCGTCACCGTCGGTCTCGCCGGGCGTGCGGGGGACCAACCGATACCGGCCGGCGGGTCCCACGAGGTCGTTGAGGATGTCGTGCACGGCCGCGTCGAGGTCCGTCGGCGGGAGCTCTCGACACGCCGGTGCTGGCCGGTCGAGGAGGATCGTCGCGAGGGGCATGGCCGGGTGTCGCGCGGGGACGGCGTCCGCGAAGTCGATGTACTCGGGGTGGCGTGGCGACGCGGGGCTTTCAGTCCAGAACGAGTCCTCGGCAACGTCATCATCGACGGGCTCGGGCACCGGTGGGCGCGCGAACGTCTCGGCGGGGTCAGATGCGTCGGTGGTGGTGCTGCGACGGCGGAAAGGCCACATGTCGTGCGTCCTCTGGTTCGGCGGTGACTGGTCACCCCGTCTATGCGGGCACGCCAACGGCCCCAGCGAAACAGCGTCGCTGGGGCCGTTGATCGGGACGGCTACTCGCTGTCGGCGTCGGCCTCCCGGTGCTTGGCGGCGATCTGCTCGAGCTCGGCATCGAGACCTGCGGTGACGAGCTCGATGACCCGGTGGAGGCCGTCGAGGACGCCGCGGTAGTCCACGCCGCCTGTGTCGGCGTGCTCCTCCAGGTAGTCGGCAGTCTGGCGGAAGTAGTCGTTGGCGGGCACCTGGGCGCCACCTTCGACGGTGATCGGGTCCGGCACCGGCATCGCGGCGAGGGCCGGCGCGAGTGACCTCGCGAGGAGTTTCAGCTCGGCGGGAGAGTCGTCACCGGGCGAGACGAGCCCACGGCCGTCGGATTCGATGATCTCTTCGATCGCGACAAGGCCCAGGAGGGTGCGCACGCGAGCGTGGTCGACGGCGAGTTCGGACGCGACATCGGACGCCCAGTTCGGGTTCGCGGCCGCGTCCTCTGCCGTCGCGAGGATCGGGTCGAGGTCGATGCCGGCGAGTTCCGCATCCTCGGCGCCGCCGAAGAACGCGAGCACGCGCTGCTGCACGGCAGGGTCGTCCGCGTCGAGGCCGGTGAAGGTCTTGAGGACGTCAAGCCAGGTGCCGGTCTCCGCGTCGTAGAGGCCGGACGCTTCCAGCTCGAGCGCGACGCGGAGGCCGAACTCGTCGACGGACTCCATCGTCATCTCGCCCGTTTCGGGGTGTTTGGAGACGGACGGGAGGGAGACCTCGAGCGGGAGCCAGAACAGCGGATGCCAGAGCAGGCCGCCGCGCATCTTGGCGTAGTCCTTCTCGTCAGGCCAGCGAGGGGCGAGCGTGAACGCGATGGAGTCGGGGGAGACGACCGTGCCCGGTGGGAGGCCGCTCTGGGTGAGGAACTCGTCGAAGCGAGTCATGAGGATGAACGGGTGCGTGGGGGCAGAGGCGACGTCGACGAGTGATTCACCGGGTTCGGTGACCCAGGCGCGACGGGACGGGGTGGGAGTCAAGGGGTGGGCTCGCAATCGGAGTAAGGAGGGCAGGGGCGGCAGCACCCTCGCCTCCGCAGGAAGGGTGCCGCAGGGACACTATGCGGGCATCGATTCCGCTGCGTCTTGCGCGCTCTAGACCTGGAACTGCCACCAGGACGCGAGGTCATTTCTTTCGAGAAGCGGGGCGAACAAGTTCGTCGTGAGTTTCCAAGGCTCGAGCGCTCCTAGCTTGTTCCTCTGCTTCAGTTGCGCGGATGTTGCGAGCCAACCAATGGATCCGGGGCCGAAAGGTGGGAATGCAGCCAAGTCACGACTGACCCCACCTCGAAGGGCATCGATTGCTTCGCTGTCGCCGACCATCGGGTTGTCCATTGCCCACCCGGGATGAACGAGTAGGGAAACGCCTATCCCGTCGGTACTTTTGGTGAGAGCGGCGATCTGTCGTTCACCTGGGTTATCGGGGTCCGCAATGGCTGGAACATAATATCGGCGCGGAGCGGCCAAGGTTGGGTTCTGCGCGAGGTCCACTCGGTGCAGGTACACGGACACGTCGTCGGGGATGGCGATCGGATCAGCCGAGAGCCAAGACACCGGCGGCTGCCAGGGCAAGTGTCGGTCCCATTTCTGATCTACGAGTTCTAGGGAATATCTTGCGCTTGGGTGGAGGGAGAGTAGGAGTGTCTTGGCGAACCAGACTCCGATTGCCTGCCACTCCGAGGCCGTCGCCGATCCGGACCAACCCTGAGACTGCAATCTACGAATCGCTGCTTTTGCAGGCTCCTCGATGTTCGTGTTCATAGCCGAGTTGCAAGGGCGGCAGGCAGGGAAGAACACGCGCACTCGTTTAGGTGGATGCAGAGGCTTCTGATCTCGTTCCCGTATGAGAGGCACGCCGTTGTTGGTCCATGGGAAGAGTGGGCGATGGCTGGCGTCGAGATCGCCGAGAAACCACTTTGGGTACACATGTTCGCCAGTTGGCGTTGAGGGAAGCGTCTCGCACAGCCCACAAACGTCGCGCAACGGGTCGAACATCGGCACTGGCACAATCCTTCCCACTGGTGCTCGCAGGGAACTGACCATAGCGGACGGAAGCCGAACCCACCCCGCTCGCGCATAGAAAGGGCATGACCTTTCCGAGCGCCGAGCGCCTCTCCGCCCATTCATCTCTCCTGCACGCCCGTTCGGAGCTCGCCCTTCGAGCTATACCCGACAACACGTTCGACGCGATCGTCACGGACCCGCCGTACGAGGTGGACTTCGCCCGCCAGGTGAACCAGTCGTGGGATGCAACAGGGATCGCGTTCTCGGTCGACCTGTGGGCGGAAGCGATGCGGACGGTGAAGCCGGGCGGGAACCTCATCGCGTTCGGTGCCCCACGCACGCACCATCGCCTGGTCACCGCGGTCGAAGACGCCGGCTGGGAAGTGCGAGACGGGATCGTGGCGTGGGTGAAGTCGTACGGGTTCCCGAAGCGGCTGGAGCTGCAGGAGCTGCTCGCCAAGCGCGGACGCCCGGACCTCGCGGAGACGTTCGCGGGAGCGCAGAACATCATGAAGCCGGCCTACGAGCCGATCCTCGTCGCCCGGAAACCGCTCGACGGAGACCTGGTCGACAACATCATCAAGCACGGCGTCGGCGGGCTCGGCATCGACGCGTGCCGCGTCCCCACCGACGATGACCGCTCCCGTCCGCCGGGCAAAGCGGTCGCCGGCGACGTCGTGAACATGTCCCGCGGGTCCGCGCCCTCCTTGAGCCACCCGGGCGGCCGGTGGCCAACGAACATGCTCCTCATCCACGGGGCCGACTGCATCGAAGGCGTGCTCTGCGAGGACGGATGCCCCGCCGCGGAGCTCGAGACGCAGAAGCGCGGCTCCGCGCGCTACTTCCCGCAGTTCCACTACTCGGGACGCGCGACCGGGCGGGAACGGCCGATGGTGGATGGGGTACGGCACCACACGGTGAAGCCGGTGTCGGTGATGGAGTGGCTCGTGAAGCTCGCCTGCCCGATCCCCGGCATGAAGATCCTCGACCTGTTCGCCGGCACCGGCGCGACCGCGGAAGCCGCGGAACGAGTGGGCCTGGGTCACGAGACGTTCCTGATCGAGCAGGGCGCGGAGCACATCGAGCTGACGCGGGAGCGGTTCCGGACGCTTATCCCCGCATAGTCCGGCGACCACCCACCGACCAGACAGGACCCCGCGATGCCCGAGAGCGCGATCGACGCCGTTGTTGCACGATTCGACCCTGCCCACCAGAACCGCGTCCGCCAGCTCATCGGCACCGACGAGGAACTGGCTGACTACTGGGGCGTCATCATCCCGCAACCGCACCTGGAGATGCTCCCGAAGAAGCTGACGCGGAAGTGCTGCACCTACAAGACCTGCGGGAACACCGAGCTGGTGCTGTCGGAGTCGTTCGCCAGCCTGCCAGTCGAGGCGGCCCGGCGCGGTCAGGTCGCTGGGCCCCTCTCGCTCCAGTACATGCGGTTCGCGTATCGACGCGTGTCCAACGACGATGTCTTCTTCTCGGGCAGCTTCACGCAAGCGCTCGAGTTCGTGAATGACCCTTGGTCCTTCCCGATCGATGAAGACACCGACGAGGTCCGACGAGCCGAGATACGACCATGACCGGCTCCGCCACCCACTACGAGGTGCTCGGCGTCGACGAGAACGCGTCCGAGGCCGACATCAAGCGCGCCTTCCGAGGCCTCATCCGTCAGCTCCACCCGGACACTGGCGGCAACGACCCGGCCCGCGCGGCACTGGTCACCGAAGCGTTCGACGTGCTCTCGAGGCCCGACTCTCGCTACCTCTACGACGCGGACCTGCGCCAGGCGCGCGAACGGGTTCAGCCAGGCACGTCGTCCAAGCCTTCGGCGCCGACCACGATGCCGCCGCGCCCTGCTGCGCCGCGGCCCGATCTCACGCGCTGTGAGGGGCCGATGGACTCGCCCACGCGGCTCCCGAAAGAGCAGCGGCCAGGAAAATCCGGGTGGTGGGTCGCAGCGATCGTGCTCAACGTGCTGATGATCGTGGCACCAGTGTTCGCGCTACTGCACGGGCACTGGGCGTTCTGGCCGGCCGACATCGCTGTGGTCTCGAGCCGGACGACGCTCCTGGCGGTGTGGGCGATGATCCTGGCACTGCCGACCCTGTTCTCCCCGCGCTGGTCGGTCTTCCAGATCGCGACTCCCGTCCTGACGGTGCTGATGCTCGCGCTGATGCTGCTGTTCAGCTGGTTCGGGTGGACGCCGATCGTGGAGTTCTTCGCGCTGTCCTCCGAGAAGCCGTGGCTCATGCCGATCGTCGTCGCGCTGCCCACCTACGGGGTGCTGTTCCTGCGCAACGTCACCGTCGGCGGGCTCATGGACGCCCTCGGGTACCGGCACGCGCGCATCAGCATCGAGAGGCGCGACGAGGCAGCTCGCAGGTGGGCGGCGTTCGTGAACGAGCACGCCCCGAACGGTGTCGTCGGCCAGGTCATGCAGATCGGCCCGACGGTGCCCGGCAAGCGGGAGCTGCTGATCGTCACCCTCGACGGGGAGCAAATGTCGGTGCGCGCTTGGATGATGGGCGTCACTCCCGCTCCGGGCGAGTGGGTGCTCGCGTTCAACGACCAGGACACGGAAGTCGCGCGCATCCCGGTCTCGGACTTCAGCGCGTGGCTTCAGTGGACCCAGGATCCGCGTCGAACGCCGTCTCGCGCATAGGGAAGGGAAACGACTCTGCGCCGGAGGAGTTGACGACCACCCGCACGCTCTTCGCGAAAGGCTCCCATGTCCGCATCCACCTTCACCCGCCAGCGACGGACGGTCACCGCGCTCGGTGTCGGGTCCGTTGCGCTGATCGCGCTCGCCGCGTGCTCGCCGACGTCCAACGTCGCCGACGGCACCCCCGACCCGACCAAGACCGGGAACTCGTCCGTGCCCTCCTCGACGGCTCCGACGACCCCGCGACCGACCACACCCCAGGCGGTCAGCGACGCCCCACCGCTCACCTCGCCCTCTCCCTCGCCGAACACGAGCGGCACCAACGATGACACGTACGTCGTGGTGAACCCGAACGCCCTCACCCCCGCGCCCAGCGGGAACGGGAACGGCAACACGAGCGTCGACGCCTCGCCCGAGCTCCCCAACTACGCCCCGCCCGTCGGCGGCGTCATCACGAACCCCATCGGCGGCGGCGGCAGTGGTGGCGATGGGGATGGCGACGGCGGGAGCGACGGCGGCTCCGGTGGCGGTGGCACCACCCCAGAGACCCCTGGCGGTGGCGGCACGAATCCTGGCGGAGGAGGTGGCACGAACCCCGGTTCGGGAGACGGTGGCGGCGGTACCACTCCCACCGATCCGACTGACCCGACCGATCCGACGGACCCGGAGACGCCGGAGAACCCGGTCATCCCGGGCCTGCACGAGGCGGACGTGACCCAGGAGATGCTCGCGGCCTTCATCGAGCAGTACAACGCCATCCGCGTGGAGAACGGCCTGGCCGCGCTGCCCGCGGACCGCTTCCTCGTCGGCACCGGCGACTTCTCGTTCAAGCGGGGCCAGCAGGCGGTGGAGCTCAGCCTCGGCACCATGCCCGCCGACCCACACGCCGGCCAGGTCGTGCCTACCAACGAGGCGACGTGGCTGAGCACGAACGCGGGCCCGCTCGAGAGCCTTGGCACGGCCGCCCCGAATACGTGGTGGGAGAACGCTGCCGACCGCGACATCCTCTACCAGACCGGCGCCGGCCAGCCCTACGGTGGTCCGCTCGATCTGTCCACGTGCCTCGTGATCAACTTCGCGGTCGTGAACACCGGGGGAGCAGGCTCCGCGTCGTGGGTGCCCTGCGGTGACTCGTACACGACCGGCGATGGCGTCGTCATCCCGCTCGTGCCCGCCCCGACCGCGGTCCCCTCGCTGCAGGAGACGACGCCCACCAGCGGAGTCACCGAGCGCACGCAGGCCACCGCAACCCCCACGCCGACAGGAGCCAGCATGACGACCACCGACGCCCCCGCGACCCCGACCGAGGACCTCACGCAGGACGACGCGGCGTACGCGCCCGCCGGCGCGACCGACCCCGACGAGGAGCTGAGCTTCTGGGCGCCTCCCGCACTCACCGAGCAGGCGACGGCACCCGCCGAGACCGAGGCCACCACGGCGCCCGCTCTGGAAGTCGAGGCGGCAGACGTGGCTGAGGTCGAGGTCGAGGTCGAGTCGTTCTCGGAGCCGAGCGTCGAAACAGCTGCGGCCGAGCCCGTGGTTGCCGAGGCCGCCGCGTCCGAGACGGCCGACGCCGCTGGTGGGCAGACGCCGATCTTCACGCAGACCGCGGCGGATCTCGGCATCGACATCGCTCCCGGCACCTAACCCGCCGACCCCAATCACCAGGCCGTCACCGCGACTTCTGCGGTGGCGGCCTGGTTGCGAGTTCCGCCGCACACAGTGCGGGAAGAGCACCCCACACCCGTTGACAGGAGCCTCCGTGACCAACTTCGACGCCGACAAGGCCCGCGAGCAGCACCGCGGCCACGGCACCCAGCCCGGACAGTTCGGCTTCCAGGGACACTCCGCGCCCGCGCTCAACGAGTCCGCGTTCGCCACCCAGGTCGACAGCTACGACACCGCGGCCGAGGTCATCGACAAGCTCCGTGACGAGGCCGGCGCCACTGAGGAGCGGGCGCGCATTCTCGAGCTCGCAGCGCTCGGCAACGACGACATCAATCAGGCGCTCGTCGAAAACTCCGCCACCCCCGAGGATCTCGTCATCGACCTCATCGAGAGCGACGAGACCGCGGCCATGACCATCGCCGCTGCCCGCCGAGATGACCTGCCCGTGATCGCGTCCGAGGTCATGTGGACGAGCCAGGACCCGTTCCGCCGCAAGCACGTGCTCGCCCACCGATCCTGCCCTGACCACGTGCTCGAGGCGGGAGCCACCAGCCCCGACGCTGACGAGCGATTCCAGGTCGCCGCGTGGGCCGACCGGCCGTTCCCGGAGGCGGTGCGGGAGCGGTTGCTCGTCGATGAAGACCCGCGCGTGCTTGCCGCGGCGGCCAGCAACGTGACGCTCACCGAGGACGATGCCGACGCGCTGAGTCAGCACTCGCTCGCGCGCGTGCGCCACTCGGTCGCCATCAACCTGTCCACGCCTCCCGCCGTCATCGAACGGCTCGCCCTCGACGAAGACATCGCCACGAGCACTGCCGCCGCACGTCGAATGCACGGACGCGCCTGATGCCGCAGCTCAGCTCAGACGCGCGAGCACGACGGGAGCAGGCCCGCGGCAACGGCACTATCGGCGGCCAGTTCGGCCATCAGCAGCATTCTGCGCCGGCGGGGGATCTCGAGACTGCGTCCCCCTACGAAGCCATGACGCCATTCGACGTCGACACCGAGCTGAACGATGTGCTCGACAAGCTCTCGACTGCAGAGCAAGCCAGAGCCTTCGCCCTCCGCCAGGTCGACGTCATCCAGCACTCGGACGAACGCCTCCGCTATGGCATGACCCGAGCCCAGCGGCTCGAGCGAGCCCAGGCCAAGGTCAATGACGCCCGCGCCATCATCGAACCGATGCGCGCACAGATCGACGCGATCGACGAGGAGCACGCCCGTCGAGGCCGGTGGCCGCGCGCGTTCGTCGTCCCGCAAGGGCACGTCCACTCATCCCTCGGCTGCTCCACCTGCTACCCGACGACCCGGTTCCAGCTGCTGCCGGAATACTCCGACAAGACGGAAACCGAGCTCGTCGAGGACGCCGGCGACCGTGCCTGCACCGTCTGCTTCCCCTCAGCGCCCGTCGACCGGCCGACGAAGATGGAGCTCCCGGAGGAACGCCAGGCCCGTGAAGCCCGACAGGTGCAGACGCAGGAGCGGGACGAGAAGAAGCTCGCGGCCGCCGCGAAAGCCATCACCACCCCAGACGGGGAGCCGCTCAAGGTCGGCGCGTGGGCATCGAGATGGCCGCAGACGATCAAGACCGAGCGGGCCGCGATGACGGAAGCGAAGTCGCAGCTGCGGAGCGTCGGTACCGTCCTCTACATATCGGCCCAGGACGACTGCAGCACCGAGCACCGGCAGAAGATGCTCGCCCACTCGGAAGGCCACGGCGCCGACTTCGGCCGACTCGTCGACGCGATCGCCGCGAGGCAGGACAAGACCCCCGACGAGGTGGTGGCCGAGTTCGCGGGCCGCTGGCGCAAGGACAAGGAGTTCCGCGAGATGACGGAGGACCTCGCCGGCCAGCCCATCCCCGGGACCGACCTGACCTGGCCGGACGCGTTGACGCTCACCTCCCTCACGGCTGCACCCGAACGTTCGGACGTCACACCCGCATAGAAGAGGTACACACCAACCCCTGGCCGAAGGAGCCACCCGTGACCCGCACCGCCGCTACACCCCGAACAACCGCCAGCCCCGGTGACACCCTCACGAGGCTCCTCACGACCGACCTCACCCGGTTCGTGGAATCCGCGTGGGGCTTCACGCCCGTCCTTCACGTCACTGCCACCTCCCGCAGCGACTCCAGCATTCACGTCGACGGTGACGTGTCCCGACCCGGTGGTGTCCTCACCCCGGCGCACCGCGCGAGCATCCTGCAGTTCATCACCAACTGGATCCGCGACGTCAACGAGGCCAGCGCCGTCGCCCTCCGTTCGCTCGCAGGTGTGGTGCCGCGCGCGGCTTAGGCCTGGGCGTCGGTAGTGACTGATGCGGCGTCCGCGCGCTTCACGGTGCGATAGACCGTAGCCCTCGACACGTCAAACAGTGAAGCGATCTCGCCGATGCTCATGCGGCCCTCGCCGTGGAGTTCGACCAGGTGGCGCTGTTTCGACGTGGAGAGCTTCGGCTGCTTTCCCTTGAGCCTGCCCTTCGCTTTCGCGACGGCGAGTCCCTCGCGTGTGCGCTGCCGGATCAGGTCGCGTTCGAACTCGGCGACCATGGAGAGCACGTTGAACATGAGCCGGCCGACCGGGTCGGTCGGATCGTAGATGGCCCCGCCGATGCTCAGCGTGACCTCTTTGGCCATGAGCTCGTCGACGATGTCGCTCGCATCTCTGACAGACCTTGCCAGGCGGTCGAGCTTGGTGACCACGAGCACGTCTCCCGACCGACACACGGCGAGAGCTTTCTCGAGGCCGGGTCGCGATCGGTTGGCTCCGGTCATTCCGTGATCGAGGTACATGCGGTCCTCGGAGACTCCGAGACGAGTGAGTGCGTCCGTCTGCGCGGTGAGGTCTTGATCGAGGGTTGAGACGCGGGCGTACCCGATTTTGAGCGAAGTCACGCTCTAGTGTGACTCAAGAAGCCCCTTGACTGCGACTCTCAACGCACAGGTCTTACGCACACCGTGGGTCGAGCAATCCCGTGATCGCCGTTGACCCGGATGCCGGTTGCATAAGTCGAACGGCTTACGCACACCCCGAGCCGCGAGGTTCGCGCCTGCCGTCCCCGGATCGTCTTGGCCAGGTCGCCGCCTCGTCAAGGCCACATTCGTGCGGCTGACGCGATTCGCCTTCACCCGCATAGAAGAGGTATCGAGTCGTCGCCGCACACAGTGCCGGTGACGAACACCCGACTCCGGAGGCGACACCTATGACGACTGCAACCGCTCGACGCGAAGCCGCCCGAGGAAACGGCGTCGCATCCGCCGGCCAGTTCGGCCACCAGACCCACTCCACACCCGGCACGTTCCTGCCGGTCGATCGGGTGAAGCAGATGGACGAGCAGATCGCGGCGTACACGAAAGCTCGCGACAACCTCATCGCCACCGGCAAGGTCTACGCCGGCAAGCAGCTCCTGGCGCTGTTCCCGACGGCCGTCCGCGCGGACGTGACCTTCGCCGACCGCATCGGCCGGTTCGACGAGCTCGTGGAAGACCCGGACGTCGTGCGAGTCCAGGACTACGCGATCTTCGACAAGGACCACGTCGACCTCGTGGAGAAGCTCGACGACGACATCGAGCAGATCAAAGACGCCGCGGCCGAGAAGCGCCGGAAGCTCACGAAGGCGGAGCTGAACAGGCTCACCACCCTCGAGGCCGACCGGGACCGGCTGCGTGAGCACGCCGAGATCGCGTTGTCCGCAATGGAGCATCAGGCGATGTCGGCGGACTTCAACCGCGAGTACCAGCTGGGCGTCTCGCAGGCGGACCTCTCCGTCGAGAAGGCGAAGGACCTCTACTTCGAGGCGATGGACGGAGCTCGCGCCCAAGCGCACGCCACCATCGACCTCTTCCGGCAGGACCTCGCCGCCTACGCCGACGACTATCGTCTCGACCAGGTGGGCCACGTGGAAATCCACACTCGCGACGTGGACGCGTTCGAGGAGGAGCACGAGAACACCGTTGTCAACCGCATCTTCGACCGATACGGCGAGGTCATCTACGACTACGCGACCGGCGGCGACACCGAGGAGATCAATGAGTTGGTGGAGTTCGCCGAGCAGGGGCTCCATGACCTGAACGCTAAGACGAACGACGCGAACCTGCGACAGATGTCGAAGCTCGCCCGCGACGCCGCCACCTACGGGATCGACCCGCAGCGCACCTCGAAGGGCCTGCCGGCATCGACCGGCACGTTCGGGAAGATGCCCCTGTGGGGTCCCAGCTCTGACCCGACCAGCGTCACCCTGTTCGATGCCTGAGCTCATCGCAACTCTGGACTGGCCGTCGTTCTGGATCGGCGTCACCGCGGCCGTGGGCGTCCCCGTCGTGCTGTTCGCTGTCGGATTCACTGGCATGTACGTCTCTGTCCTCGCCACCAACCGCGGCTTTGGTCTCGGCGAATGCATGGTCTGCGACCGAGCGCCGACGTGCGAGATGGGCGAGAAGACGGAACTGCAGATGCTGTTCCCGAAGCTCTGGCACGACCAGGTGCTGTCGAGGATGCCCGAGCACCGGAAGGCATGGCGCGCGCACCGCTGGCATCCCGACAACGTCGCCGCCCGATCCCACTGAACAACCGACCGAAGTTTCACGCATATAAGAGGAGTAGCTCGGTATGACGACCGCAGCAGAAGCACGCCGGGAAGCCGCCCGCGGCAACGGCACAGCGGGAGGCCAGTTCGGCTTCCAGGACCACACCCCACCCGCCCCAGCCCCGTCCGCCGCGTGGCCTGGCACGAACCGGGACGTGCGCGATCACGACTTCGTCCCGGCCAGCGCCGCCGAATGGCCCGGCCTCTACGGCACAGAAGGGCAGGGGTCCGGGCTCGGCGGGAAGCAGTTCGTCGCCCACTACTCCGGCCCCGGCTACGACTACTGGGTCTGCGAATACGACCCCGAGACCCGCCAGGTGTTCGGCTACGCCCGCATCATCGGGCAAGGCGACGGCGAGTACGGGTACGCCGACCTGAACGAGCTCGAGTCGACCAAGATCGACGTGTTCAACCCCGCATCCACAAGTCCGTCCAACTGGACCGTGAAGACCGCCGCGATCCACCGGGACACGGGGTTCGAGGACCTGCCGTCAGAGCAGCGCTACGCGCACCAGCACCTCGACAAGTACCGCGGACGCGTTCTCGACCAGCTCGACCCAGAGGACCGTGACGAGATGAACGGCAAGGTGGCCCAGTGGCAGTCGGCGCAGGAACGCCGAGCGTCGACCGTCGAAGCTGTGTGGGAAATTCGAGGGAGCGCCGCGGTCGAAGCTCACATGGCACAGCAGGAGGTGGAAGACCTTGCCACCGAGCACGGCCTCGTCTTCGACCCCGCCGATGGCGGCTCGTTCACGGTCGCCGCGCAGCCGACGGAAGACGCATCCACCGAGTAGTGTCCACGCACGACGAAGCGGCCTCGAGGCACGTGCACCGGGGCCGCTTGTCGTGCGTCTGAGAGTCAGCTCAGCAGAAGGGCCGCGCCTGCGATGACGGCGCCCCAGAACGGGACCACGATGGCGAGGCCGACGAGGATGCCGCGCATCGTTCGGACCGACTCGGTGTGCCCGCGGTCGAGGCTGGGGCCGCGCTCGATGACGGGGACCAGCTGGATCATGCTCGTTGCGGCGGGGATGGTGTGGGCGGTTGCGGTCATGGCGGGCTCCGATCGGTGAGGGCGTGCTCACCTATGCGGGGACGACGACGAACCCCGCCACGCTCGGTGCATGGCGGGGTTCGGGATGGCTGAGAGCCCGGCGGTCTATGCCTTCCTGCGGTGCTGGAGGACAGCTGCGGCGAGAGCAGCGAGGGCGACACCGGCGAGCCCAAGCGTCCACGGCAGCGCGGAAGCACCGGTCGTTGCAAGGGAGGGGGAGCCTGCTCCTGGCTCCTGGGTGGCGCTCGCATCGGCGGGCGCCACAGCCCCGGGCGTCTCCGTCCCGGCGGGCACGGTCGAGTTCGTGGCTTCCGGGGCCGCGGTGACCTCGACCGTCTCGACGGGCGTGGCCGATGGCGCAGTCACGACCGCGCCCGTCGGCAGGGCACACGAGCTCACCCCGGCGAACGTGACGCCGTTGATGGTGCCGCCATTGATGATCGCGTCCTGGTCGATGGGGGTGATCGCGAGGTCGTACTTCTTGAGGACGTTCGTCATCTGGGCCAGGTACGTGCAGTGGAAGGCGGTGTTGGTCGGCATCCACTCAGAGGCGAGCCGCATGCCCTTGGCCGAGTTGGCCCGGCCCTCGGCAGCCTGCAGGTTCATCGGGTCGTTCGCGAAGGCCTCGCGCTTGGCTGCGTCCCACTCGTTCGCACCCCCGGTCCACGCGGCGGCGAGCGGGATGATGTGGTCAATCTGGACAGCTCCCGACGTCGCGGCGCCGCGAGTGAATGGGATCGCCTCGCCCGTGTACGGGTCGTTGAGGGTGCCGCGCTCGACGATGCAGTCGCTGCCGTCGCGGAGGACGACGTTGATGAGGTCGCGCTGGAGCATGTCGTTGCGAGCGTCGCATCCGTTGCCGTCCGGGTCGGACCAGTGCTTGAACAGGTCGCGGTCATAGCCCGTCTGCGACGAGTTCACCGTCCGAAGCCCCTCAGCGGCCGCGGCAACCGCGGCACCGTCCACGTACCAGGCGCCGTCCACCTCGGACGCGAAGCCAGCATCGACCAGCGGCGCGACGTTGCTCTTCGCCACGTCCAGCGTGATCGGAGCCTGCGTCGCCACGGGTGCAGCCAACGCGGGGGATGCGACGGCGGTAGAGGCGATGAGGGCGAGGAACGCTCCGGCGGTCGCTGTGCGGAGAGTGGAGGAGAGAGACATGCGTGCCTTCCAGGCTAGGACGAGCTGACTCCTTCCCTATGCGGGGACGCGCCGGGGCCCCGCGGTCACCTTGTTCACCCCCGCATAGAACGGTCATGACCACCCGATACGCCAGCCCGCTCCGCTACCCCGGCGGCAAGGCCCGCATGACGTCCTGGCTCGCGGATCGGATGCTCTCGAGCCCGTCCATGCTCGACATCGAGGTCTGGATCGAACCGTTCGGCGGGGGCCTAGGAGCTGCGCTAACGGCGCTGCTCGACCACGGCGTCCCTGAGGTGTGGGCGTGTGAGCTCAATCCCGCCCTGCACGCGTTCTGGACGTGCGCGCTCGAGAGCGACGACCTCGCCGACCGCGTCGAACGGACCACGGTGACGCTCGACCTGTTCTGGCGCAGCCGCGACCTCGTCTCCGCATCGCTGGCAGGGGAGTCCGTTCCCGTCGACGAGCTCGGGTATGCCGCGTTCGTGCTGAACCGGTGCTCTCGTTCCGGCATGGTGCTTGGCAACGTTGGCCCCATGGGCGGGAGAGCGCAGACCGGGCAGTGGCTCGGGAACGCACGGTTTGCGCGCCCCGACCGGCTCGCCGACCGGCTGCGCGTGATCGCGGGCCTCGGACGCTCGCGCCGGCTCATCCTGCAGGGCCACGACGGCATCTCCCGGATCGAGGAGTTGCCCGGGTCCGGCATCGAGCACGAGGTGTTCGTGTTCGCCGATCCGCCATACGTGGGCGTTGGAAACCGGCTCTATGCCGAGGGGATGGACGCGGGCCTGCACCGACGGCTCGCGACGGCGCTTGATCGGTGTCCGGCACCGTGGGCGCTGACGTACGACGAGCATCCAGATGTCGCAGAGCTCTACCGAGGCCATCGCATCGACCGGTTCGAGATTCCGCACTCCGCGCACCGCGGCAAGATCGGCGCCGAGTACCTCATCACGCCGCACTGGTCCGCGCCCGTTCTCGAGAACCCGCTCGGCAAGGGCTCGATCCAGCGAGTCTCCGGGGTGGCTCGGTTGGCGGTCCCCGCATAGACCTGCCATGAGCACAGCAGAGGCTACGGCCACCACAGAGTCCACTCCCGTCACCGCCGCGCCGGCACCGAACCCCATCGAGGTCGCCCGCGCAACCGAAATCGCCATTCAGGAGGGGCAGGAGGCGGCACGTCGCGTCACCGTCCAGGAGACGCTCGTCAAGCTCCTCCAGGGCCCGATCGCGGCCGACCGCAGCAAGGCGCTGCTGGCCATGCGCCTGCGCCGGTCCCGCATCGTCGAGTCCGACTACAAGACGAAGACGGCGTACAACAAGGCTCTCAAAGAAGCCAGCACCCTCGAGACGCCTCTCGGCGGCCTCTCGTACAAGTCCCCGGGCACCGCGAAGGCATCCATCGACGACGCTGCCGGCCACCTGAGCTGGGCGCTGGAGAACGACGCCGAAAGCGTCGACGACTATCAGGAGATCGACGCCGAGCGCATCCACGAGGCGATGGCGCTGCTCCTTGAGCACAAGCCCGAGCTCGTCCTGACTCGCAAGCGCGTCACTGACGAGGCGACCACCGCCCACCTCGCCTCGGCCGTGCGCAGCGACGACGGCACGATCAAGCTGCCCGTCGGCAAGGAACCAGTCCTCTCCACGGTCGAGTTCATCAAGTACTCCACCCCGACCGCCGAGAACACGGCCTGGTCCGCATCCAAGTCCAAGTCCGCCGGCGAAGACGTCGTCGACTCATGGCTGGAAGGCAACCGCGAGAACATCATCACCGCGATCGCGGGCGTCCTGACCGCGCCGGCCGGGACGGAGGTGAACGCCTAATTCGACCAGCCACCTCCGCACCGCAACGGGAGGCAGCGCAGGATCGATGCTGCGCTGCCTCCCGTTGCGGTGTTGCCCTCGGCCGCCTGTGTGGCGGGCGGACTTGCCCGCCTCAAACGTCGAAAGCGTCAACGCCAGACGCTCAGATCTACCGCCTACGCCCTAGGCCCGGCAAACCACCTGAGAGGGTCCGAACGCTCGTTCCGCTGACGACGACTCGGGCCCCCGAACCCACGACTGCAGCGTGTTGTGAGTTTCGCGAGTCGATGACTTCACGGCAGTGCGCGAGGTACTCACGATTCGAGGGGAAGAGTCGTCGTGGCAAGTACTCGAACCGGAGGTCTGCGCTTGGCTTCACCGGGGGAGACCACGGCTGGAACTCCAAGAGTGCCCGCTGCTCGGGTGTGAGCGTCTCGGCCAATTCGGACAAGTCCACGTCGGAACCGTATCCAGTGGCCTCGGCGCGAGTTGCAGTGGCTCGCGCCTGGGTTTCAATGGCTGCTTCCGCGCTGTCGAAGAGCGGATCCGGCGTGAAGCCGCCTGTTGCTGGACAGCGCACGTCCGGTGCTAAGTCGTGTGGGGTGATCTTGCGAGTTTCGGTGACGCCAGCGGAGTTGGAACAGAGATTACAGAAGAAGTACTTCATCTAGCCCTCCATCGAACGGAACTTCGATCAGTCCAACTGTACGTCCAGGCTCCCGCTGGGCCTGTAAGTCAAGAGCGACACGCCGTATCGACTTAGATCACCAGTTCACGCCATCCGCTTCGGTAGTGACGTAGGTGAGGATCCAGTGCTTCTGCGCGGCCGCGATCGCGGACTGGGTGCCGCGGGATCCCGGACGCGGGAATGCGAGGCACACGTTCGCCCCGAGGGCAGCCATGCGCTGGTTTCGGACGGGACCGGCTCGCTTGCCGCCGTCGCGCTTCCATCGCGCGGCGTGGCGTTCCACGTCCCACTCGCGCTCGTAGGCAATCCCGTCAGCGATGAGATCCGCTCCGGTCGGGCATCCGCCGTGGACGAGGACTACGGGTAGATCACGGCCATTCAGACGGGCGCACGCCTGGTCGATGGCGGCTGCGATGAGCTCTCGGTCCGCCCAGTCTCGGGAGCCCGTGATGAGGATGCGGAAGCGCCTTTCGGTCGGAGGTGAGTGCCGGTCGAGTTCGTCGCCGAGGCCGTGGAAGTACCGGCCGAGCGCGTGCGGACGCGACACGTCCGCCTCGCTCAACGCGTCCGGCGAGCCGAGGGTCAGAATTGCCGGGCTGAGCATGTGCTTCTGGTGCGTGAGGTCGGCGAGGACGTGGAGGACCTTCGCAACGTGCTGCGCGGGCACTCCCTGCACCTGCTGGAGGACGCGGTCGGCGGGGTGCTCACCATTCAGGAGATAGGGGTCGTTCATGGCTGGTTCCAGTCTGCGGTGCCCGTCCGGTGGGCCGCGGGACGGGGCGCTCGGTCGATGCGCACGCACCCGTCGGATGTGGTCTGCGGGCCGACGCGGACGGCCACGTACTTCGACTCTGACGCTGGCAGGGGAGCAGCGGCAGGGGGAGTGGAGGAGCTTTGAGTCGCGGCCTCGCTCGGACGGGTGTCGCTCGGTGTCATGAGCGGTCCGCCGCTGTGAGTACGGTCTGGATGGTGTCGCCGATGCTCCGACCGGTCGCCAGGCACGCGTTGACGTCGTCCATCGCGCGGTGGCCCGTGGATGGTGCGACCCGTTTGATGTCGAGGCCGCTGTAGCGGGCGAGGAACAACTCGACGCTGGTGAGGTCGACGCTGCGGTGATGGAGCTTCGCGAAGGTCAGCGGGAGGTGCTCGCGCAGGAAGTTGCGGTCGAGGGTGATTGAGTTGCCGACAAGGAGCAGTGGAACTTCGCCTGAGTGCGACTCGAGGTAGGCGGCGATGCGCGCGTCCACGTCTGCGACGGGCAGGCTGGCTCGGTCGACGTCGGCGATGAGGCCGCTCTTGGCGTGCATGTCCACGACGAAGTCGTTCATGCGGTCCCGCCATGGGAAGACGGGGAGGATCGAATCCCCGGGGCTCTGCTGGGCGATGACGAGGGAGATCCCGTCGTCGACGGGGGAGAGGTCGTTCGTGACGACGCGGGCGGCGACTTCGAGGACGAGGCCGGTCTGTTCGTCGAGACCGGTGGTCTCCAGATCGATGCAGGCCATGAGGGACGGGTGCGGGTCGTGAGTGCTCATGCACCCCTATGCGGGGCCGCTCAAGCCGTCGACGGGTGAGTGCGGCGAAGAGACAGCATCGGCAAACTGTGGCCACTGATCGCGAGAACCGTGGGAAGCACCGCGCCGGAACGTTCCGGTGAGATTCCGGTGGAGGTCGGAAACCCTGGGTGATTATCGGCAAGAATGGGCGAGTGAACCACCACGCCCAGACTCAGCGAAAGTCGCCATGACCAGCGCTTTAGTAGCGGACGCTTGCCGATGCTCACCAGTCGCTTCCACGTTTACACCGTGGATGTCGTCGGTTCGATCCCGGCAGGGCCCACCACTGCGTATCCCTGGTCAGGGCCATCTGCGTTTCCGTCGACTTCCGTAGCGCAGCGATGGTTCCCAGCGGGAACGTGTCTTCGGTCAAGGAACCTGACATCGACTTCACGCCCCAGAAGAGTGCGCCCCGGACGACCAGGGCCCCGGGGTACTCCACACGAGAGCGCCGCTGGCTCGACAGATGAGAGGCAGCGGCGCGGTCGTGATCTTGTCGACTAATAGGACAGCGTGACCTTGGACTTCCACACATTGCCGCTCTTGGCGCAGGTCGTTCTGAACGCGGCGTCATAGCCGTTGCCGCCCTGGCGGGCCATGTAGCGGTCGGCGTAGTGCTCGCACAGCTGGAACGAGGGGCCCGTCACGTAGGCGTATGCGACTCCGGCCTGCGCGGGCGCCGCGGCGGTGACTGCGCCAGCGGCGAGCATGATCGCTCCAACGACCCCGCCGACAATCTTCTTCGTTGTGGAACCCATGGTGTCTCCTCACTCCGCTCTGTTTTGGTGCCACGACCATATCGGCGCCCAGCGATCCGTCGCCAGGGAAGTTCTGCCCGTTCCGCTGGGGACTCGCCCGGAGTCTGACTCGAGTTCTGGGACACCCCGTGACCGGCCGTGACAGCGGCGCACACATATCCATTGCCCCCGAGGGGGAACACTCATGGGCGCACCCGCGTTCGCTTCGGGCATCCGACCTGTACCGTCGAAGCATGGATCTCGAGGCGGGGGATGAGAACGCGGTCCCAGACCTGCCACTTCGCTCTTCAGTGCCGGTGGGGACAGAGCGTACCGACTCGTCAGGCATCGTCTGGAGGGCCGGAGTCGACGCCTGGGAGAGAGTCCCGGAACGCCACGGAATGGGCCTCTTCTTGAACGGGCGCCGCGCCGGGATATTCCGTGCTGTGGCTTTGGTTTCCGTGCTGGCAGTCATCTTTCTCGTGCCGCTCGTCGAAGCCTGGTGGATGAAGGTCCTGGTTTTCGCCCTCTGCGCCGTGCCGTTCTTCCTCGCAGTCGGGATCACCCGATGGGCGATCGTCAGAGACTCCAGGAACCCGGTGGACGAGCAGTAGACCTAGCCCTGAGCGGTTGGCAGAAGAGCACGTCGGTTGCCGGTGATCGCGCACGCTTCGGCGGTGAGAGTCGGGGCCCTCGCAGGTTGCTGAGAGACAGGTCCTGGGGTGCGAATCGATGGAAGCCGCGCGCATCCGGGTGCACGACACCGCGAGGCTTTCAACGTGCTTCCGATGTAACCCGTGGCGCTCGGGGATGGAGGAGCACCTGCGGATCGAGCTGGGGGAAGCAACGGAACGCGCATCACCTGGTGATTCACTTTCCAGTGCCGGTCTGGGGTGGAGACCTTGGCCGTCGATCCCGCGACAGCGAGGTTCTATCCTGCGCCAGGGCGGCCTGAGGAATCTGCTCGCGTGCTGGACTCTGCACAAGAGAGCGAAACGAGTTCCACGTGCCCCAATCATCCCCACTCGGGTATGCCCGTCTCCAGGCTCGGGAATCCAAAGACAGCGTTCACTTTGCCGCGTTACTCAACAGCACCGGCATCACGCTGGTCAACACGGAACATGCCGAGAGCTACAGCATCTCAGCGCTCCGAGGCCCATCCTTCATCTGTGCGTGGGCGAGCGTCCCGGCATCGAGCTACCAAGTGCACCGGATGGGAACGTCGATCGAGTCGCGGACATTGTTCGTCTTCGCGAACGCCGGTCAGGTCCACGTCGGGTTGGACGGGCAGACGGTGCCGCTCGCCCGCGGGGAGGTGTCTGCCGTCGCCCCGGGGAGCTCAACCATCGAGCTCATCGCTGCGGGTGAGCGGACCGAGGTCATCCTGTTCAGCATCGACTTGCCGGTTGCCGGGCGCGGCGATTCTGCTTCTCCCTTGGAAGGCATCACGCGGCTCGTCGACCCAACGCTCAACACGTTCGTCTTCACAGCCTGCTACGGCCTCTCGCAGGCACCCACGCCAGTGTCCAAAGCGACCGCGGACACGATTGAACACGCTGCCGCAACCCTCGCCCGAGGCCTGCTGGCGCGCATGGCTCACCTGCAGGAGCCCGACCTCTACCTGGCCTCCTTGAGGCACATCCGTCTGCATGCTGCTGACGCCAGCCTCACCCCCGTCTCTCTCGCAGATCGGTTCAAGGTCTCGACGCGCAAGCTGCAGGTTCGCTACAACCAGGAAGGCGACACTGTCGTCTCCGCCATCAGACGAAGCCGGGCGGTCATCGCGCGCAGCATCTGGCAACAGGAGCCCTCCCTCGCCGCATCGGTCGTCGCCTCGAGGTCGGGGTTCGCGTCCGCTCGGGGCCTGCGACGCGCACTCGCCGAACTCCCCGACTGAGGTTGCCCACAAGACCGGGCTCGTGGGCGCACCACACCATGTTGGACGGGAGGTTTTCGGACCCTGTCGCGTGCGGTTGCTCGCCCTGCCTCCTCAGACGCACCAGCTCAGTGAGATGTAGCCCGCGTGCCCACGAGCGGCCCCCGACAGGAGACCGGAAGGTGCAAGCACGTAGTTGCTGATGGGAGTGCCGAGGGCAGTCGCCGCGCGGTACGAAGAGCCAGCGGCTCCAGTGCCGGTGGAGATGGTGAGACGGGTGGTGCCGGTGAACTGCGACCCGACCATTCCTCCGCCTCCGCCCCCTGCGTAGCCGCCGCCCCCGCCACCGGCGGAAGCGGCGAAGGAGCCCCCGCCGTTGTTCAACCGGGCGGCACCGTTGCCGCCATTGCCGCCGCCGTTGGAGCCAAGCCCGAAGTTCTGACCGTTCGACCCCTCGACCCTGGTCGGCGGTCCCCAGTTGCCATTGGCGACCCGATACTGGGCCGTGCCACCGCGCGTGCCGCCGACAGGGCCATCCGCGGCGGTGGCAGGGTTCACCGCGAGTCCCGGAGCGGTGGAGTTCACGCTGCCGACCGCGCCGACACGTCCGTTGGGGGCGGAGCTACCGGCGTTCGCTGTCCCGTAGTTGAATCCAGTCGTCGCGTCCGGTGCCTGATACACGGTCGTCTGCTGCGTCGAGCCTTGAACGGTCTCTCGTACGGCAGAACCGCCTCCTCCGCCGGAGACCACGAGCGGAGTTCCACCGAGCGCTCCGAGCAGGAGTGCGCTGCCGCCACCACCGGCACCCGCAGGGCCACCAGGGTTGTCGCGGGGGCCGGGCGTCGAGTTTCCCCCACTGCCGTACCCAGTTCCGCCGGCGGCCGTGGTGCCGTCTGTTTTCACCTCGCCGCCCTGCCCGACCACGATCCCGAAGGTACGCTGCGCGACAGTGGCGTTGGTGGGCAGCGTGATGCGCCCACTGGAATTCGCCCCCTGGCCGCCAGCGACGGTGGAGCCCGCACCGCCCCCGGCACCCCGCACAACGAAATCGACGTACCTCGCCCCAGCGGGCACTGTGAAGGTGGTCAGCTGTCCGGCGGTGCTGAAGACCTGGCTGGCCGTCGTGCACGTCGATGCCGCCGCGACTGGAACTGCCGTTGCTGTTGCCAGCACGGGGAGGCTCCATGCCGCCCCGCGCAGAATTCTGCGCCGGCCATGGTCTTTTGCATCACCTGTCATGTGTTCTCTCGCTTTTCTCGAGTCGTGGGGGACGCGGCTCGCGTGAGAGCGGCACGTGCGCATTCGGAACTGCTGCTCATCCTGGGGAGATCCGCGCGGGAATGCGACGGGTGATCTCCTGACTGCGGATAAGCGACGATTTTCTGCGCAAAATGTCCCGCACGCTTCTTTGTCGTTCCGTGGGGACTTCGAGCGAGTGCGTCACCGAAGAGCTGTAGACAGAGGCGCGTGAGTTGATGTCAGTGCGGTTCGGTGTCGTGAACAGGCACCCGAGCGGACCGCTGGCGACACAAAAACGCACGCAACCGACGAAATTCCGCATCTCAGCGCCGAAAAGCACTTCTGCGCCCCCCGCGTTGTTACTTTTCCCGCATGAACCCACGTGAAACCGCGCACCAGCCTTCAGGCACGCATCTCTCCCGGCGCAACATCGTGACAGCAGGGGCTTGGTCCGTGCCGATCCTGGTCTCGGCTATCTCCTCTCCGCTTGCCTCCGCATCCCGTGAGCCTCGCGTGGATCCGACGGTCACGCGTGTGAGCTCGGGAGGCAGCACGACGCAACCGTACGATCAGTCTCCTTTGCGGTATGAAGCGACCGGCACGTCGGCAAATTCGGCTATCTACCAGGACAACAGCGCCTATAACACGCGCATCTACGTTCGCAATAACGGTCCGGAAACGATGCCAGCGGGGTCGACACTCACCATTTCGATTGTCGTGTACCCCGCCTCAGGCGCGTACATCGACATTTCCGCATTCCAGTCCGGTACCGCGGCACTTGGTATCAACAGCTCCACTATGACGGGTGGAGCATTGACGTTCTCTGGCCCTTCCGGATCCAGCGGTGGGTCAATGAATCGGGTCTTCACCATCAATCGCCCTATCCCATCGGGATCGGAGTTCATGATCCAGATCGCGTTCAATATCGCCGACATTAGCGCCGAGCGGCAGCAGGGCGGTCTCAGCGCCCGCATCACAGCCCCAACCGGAACTGTCGATACGAACACAGGCAACAACGTGCGCATCAGCGCGGGCGACGTGTACTACGTGCGCTAGCCGCGTTCCTTCAGGGGTTCGAGGAGCGTCTTCCCCGAGCAGAACGCCCCCGCGCAGGCTTGTGAGCTCCCACGCTTGCCAGGCGAAGCGCGGGGGCGTTCGCGGTCCGCAGTCTTCACCGGCACCGGAGCGCTCGCCAGCGAGCGCGAAGAATGCGCTGGTTTCGAGAGCACTCGTGGCGCTCGGCTCTCCAGCGGATCACGCCGAGTGAGGTGAAGCCTCAAGCAGGCGGCACACCCGCTACCCGAGGGGCGCGTCCATGCTGGCTGCCCAGTCGCGGATCGCCTGACGCTCACTGTCGCCGCAGATGTACCCGTAGGCGCTTTCAGTAACCCCATCGCTCAGGGTCCATTCGTTGTAGTAGGTAAGGGCATAGCAGTCGGCCATGACTTCTTTGCTGCCCTGGAACAGGCCCCGGAGGAGAAGTGGTTGATAGCCGCCGCTGTCGTCCGTGTAACGCGTGTCGTCTGCTTTCTGGAACACGTGCGCGAGCTCATGCACGGTGGTCATCTTGCTGCGCCCGGCCGCGTCGACGATGCCTTCGCTGACAGACCCGCTCGCATTCACTTGGCGAGCCTGCGCATCGGCGATGCTCTGCTGCAGCTCCGCGCGGAACGTGCTTGTCTGGGAGGCGATGCTCTCGACGGAGTACACGCTGAGGTTTGGGTCCACCATCTTGGCGTCCTGGTCTTCCCTCCAGTCGAACAGCACCACGAGGGGCTCAACCGGGCATCGCTCGCCTCATCGTGTGCCCGTGTTCACGGGAGCAGAACCGTGGTGCGCTCGCCGCGGGGCACTGTCAGCTGTGAGTGCCCAGTAACTAACATGTGGGCATGACCTCTCAGATGCCGTTCATTCGAGCCACATTCTCCGGCGCCCTCGTCAACCCGGCAGGAAACGGGTACGTGCCAGGAAACGTGGAGGTCAGCGACGGTTGGGTGACGCTCTGGGCACTCACGCCAGACGGGTGGACGGTCGTGGTTCGTGCGCCAGCGCCAGAGGTGAGCGTCAGGTCGACCGCGCAGAAGATCCGCCTCTCCGTCGGCGGACGGCAGTACCTGCTCCTCGCTGACCCCGATGCCGTGATTCGCGCGCTCGGGTACAGCACGGCCGGGGCCGTCGCGGCCGTCCTCGACCGACCGGTTGCGGGAGCCGCAGCCGACGTCGGAGCCCTCCGGAACCAGATCTCGGCTGCCAACTCGTGGAATGTGGGCGGAGGTCCGCAGTTCCTCGATGCCGCACGACTGTCCGGAGCGCGCGTCTCGCGGCTCGGGTACGGGGCGATCGCAGCGATCGGATGCGGAGCCGGCATCGCCGCGGTGCTGCTCGTCACCGTCATCACGGTCCTCATCATCACGCTCTGACGGACCCCAGCGCTGCCCCGTGCGGTGACGCCGTCAGGCCTATGCTGAGCCGGTGCACATCACCGAACGTTTCGCGGGGCTCGTCGAAGCCGAACTTGCCGACAAGCCCTTCGCGGTCGTCCGAGTACGAGGCGGCTTTGACGTCGGCTTCGCACTCGCTGATGCCCGGTGGGTGAGCATCCTTGCGGTCAACGACGTTCGCGACAGCATCACGTACAACGTTCGAGTGAACGAGCGCGCGGGGAAGTTCAGCATCAACGACACCCTGCGTCGGATCAGCTGGAGCGCCGGGGTGTCAGGAATGGTCCCTCGACTCGGCTTCTCGATGTCGTACCAGTCGGGTCGGGTCAAGTACGGTCGCGTGATCCAGCTCGGCGTCGCGCCTGGTGGGTTCGAGGTGGCGTTCAGCCCCGAGGAGGAACGGGCTCGCATCAGAGTGATCGGGCAGGAGCTCGGTCTGAAGCCGGGGCTGAGCAGGTCTGTCCTGATCGGGCTCTGGACTGCTGGCGGGGTCATCGGACTGTGCATCCTCGGCGCGGCGATCGCGCTCATCATCCAAGCGTTCCTCGGGTAGTGCCGCCGGACGCCGACCGACCTCCGGCAACACATTCGAGCGCCTGCGTGGGGCCGTTGTGCGCGCATCCGGACGTCCTTGTGCAGCAGCTCTGTCCAGGCCAGACGGGCTTTCCGAATGCAAGGTGAGTCAGATTCGTTGGTCCTGCCGGCCTCGAGAACAAGCGAGACACTGGGCCTGCTTGAGAAGTCACTCGCGCTTGTCTGGCGGACGAAAGAAAAGCCCACGCTTACGGCATCCTCAGGCCTTTTCGCGGATTGGTGGATGTTGAGCAGTGAACACGCATGAGCGACGAGGACGGCCTCTGCCTCAACCGGGGAGCATCCAACGCACAGAAGGGAACAAGGGGGCCCAGAGTCGGGGACGACGATGTGATGGAACGTGAGAGCGGAAAGAGAGCACGAGGTCGACCGCGGCGAGCACGTGAGGAGGATTGTGCCAGCGAAGTTCGCTCTTCCTCGGGCGAGGACGGATGTTTCTGTGCGTACTTGACGACACCACCGCTCTCAGGGCTTATGCCTACTGCGCACAGGTGTCAGCTCAACAGCAATCCTGCGCACACGTTTGCCGCTGCATGCACAAGTGCCCCGGGCACGAAGGTCCCCGTCTTCTCACGCAACCAGCCAAGAATCCAAGCGGCCGCAAATTGGGCCGGGATAACAGGCCAGGCGCGGATATCGACCAGCAGGATCCCGAGGTGCGGCACGACGAACACTAGGGACTGCAACAGGTTTCCTTTCTGGAAGCCGAGTCGACGCGAGAGGACGCCTCCGAGAAGACCGCGGAAAAGAATCTCCTCGCCGAAAGCGCGCAGTACGACGCTGAGCGCGACTCCCAGGGAAGTGAGACGAGCAACTGACACGCCAGGGGCATCAACGACCTCAGCTGGCACCGAGACAATCGCCAGCCAACCCGCGAAGAGCAGCGGGAAGAGGAGGAGACCTGCCCACGCATAGCCGTTCGCCGACCCCCACGTTAGTCCGAGTTGCAGGCGTGCGGCAGCGAGCGTCCGATTCTCACCGCGCGACTGAACGAATAAGTAGATCGCCGCGGGGAGACAAAACAGCACGAACTCGAACATGTCCCAAACCTATCGGCGATACTGCCCACGTGGCCCCCGCGAGTTTGAGCGCCGGCGTGCTCATCCCAGCGCTCACTTGACCGCAGATGATCGAGCGGCGGTGCAGGAGAGCTAGCAACTCCTCCAAGGTCCGCCATTAGTGCGAGCACAGGGCAGTAGCTGCCTCCATCGAGGTCGCCGGTCGCGCCGGCGTGAGTCCGGTCCTCGTGATGACGAAGAGCGGCACACCACCCAGTCCGATGGCCACGGGCATCGCGACGAAGGTCGGAGTCCACGATTGTGCACGACACAGACGACGGTTGTGGTCGCCAGTTCGAGGGCGACGCCAGCAAGACACCCCGAAGCGCCAGCAGTGGCGTTGTGATCCACCAGTCCACGCTCCAGAAATGGACACCGAGCAGCGAAGTCCGCACAGGCCCGGAATCTACGGCGTATCCCAGCAAGGCGCTCGACGGCTCGTCGCTGGTCCTGATCAGGGCAGGTCGAGTTCCCACTCGCCCCGCTGGGAGACGAAGATCAGTGAAGGACCGGCCGCGAGCTCTCCTCGGAAGTCGGCATCCCTGCGCTGCTCGCTGACTGCCTCGTACGGTGTCTCTCCACCGCCGGTGCCGTCTGCGCCCGAGCGGTACTCCGTGATCGACATGCCGACCCCGGTGTCCGGCTTCACGCCCGTGAACGCGCCGCCCGGACCGTCGTAGAGATACGCGCCGTACCCCGTCCCGGATTCGGGGAGCTGGGGCGCAGAGTCGATGGGGCGAACGGTGACCTCCCAGGCTCCGTCGGCGTCGACGAGCAGTGCCGAGGGCGGCTCGTTCGCTGCCCACCACATCGTCTGGCCGGCGAAGGAAGTCGGGTCTGCTGTATAGCCCTCGATGCTCGTGTCGAGCAGGATCATCCCGAGAGCACCCTCGGAGTCCTCGGACCACAGCGTCAGGGGTGCGCTGCCGTCATAGGCGACGTCGATGATGCCGGAACGGGCCTTGGAGACCTCGGCGGGCAGCTCGACGCGCAGCTCGCCGGTGCCGCTCGACGTGTACTCATCGAATGTTCCGAAGGTCTCGGAAGCCCACTCGGCGGAGTCGGCCGCGGGAGCGAGCGAGGACGGTGGCGGAGGCGCGGAGTCTGTTTCCTGATTCTCAGGGGGCGCCACCGACGAGCATCCGGCCAGCACAACTGCTGCCGCGAGCAACGCGATCAAGAGCTGAGGACGTGCTCCGGCGCTTCGTCGAGAACTCGCTCCTGGACTTCGGCGCATGCTCTGAGCCTAGAGAAGTTGGAACATCATGGCGAGGGGTCTGTCTGCGCTCAAGAATCGTCGGCTCACCCTCAGTCCTTGCCGTCCGGCCTTCGTTAAGGTGGCACGGACCTGTATGGGCAGCGACAGCTCAGGAGAAGATCATGCCGAATCGAGCACACCGCGCCGAGGAGGAATCGCTCGCCGACTTCCTCACGGATTACACCCCCGTCGAGGCGAAGTTCGCGTTGTCTACCGGCGACACTCCGCTCCTTCGAGCGATGCTGAATGCCGATCTGCTCGCCCGTGTCGGCATCGCGGAACGGCTCCTCGACGACGGCGCGGATGCCGCGGTCATGATCGGGTCGGGGCTCAACGCCTTGCACCTGCTCTTCTCGAACCGAGAGCACGACCTCGACAGGGAAGCGGTGCTCGTCGGCCGACTCATCGCGGGCGGTGCCGACCCGAATGCGGTGTCGAAACGCCAGGGGCCGCCACTGCTCGTCATGATCGACTCGGGGATGGCGTCGCTTGCCGGGGTGGGCGCTGTCATCGACGCGATCACCGAGTCGACGACGATCGACCTCGAGGTGCTCGTCAACCGCAAGGGGAGACCACGGAAGACGCTGCGTGACGAGATCGCGAGCACTCCGTGGCACCTTCCGGAGGTGAGGGAGCGCTTGGGGATTCCGCAGGATCAGTGAGGGCCGCTGACGCCGCGACCGGAGAGACCAGCCGTTCTCGCAGGAGTCCGGGCTTCGTCAGGTGGCAAGATGCGCGTTTCTCGTCTCAGCCTCCGACCGCGTAGACGTTGTTCGAGACCTGGGTCGCGTGGCTCGGCGCATCGTGCCCGTCCGGGACGACGAAGAACGTGGGTCCGCCTCCGGTACCTGTCGTCATCGTGCCGCCGGGCCCAGCGCATCCGCCGACCCAGTCGTCAGCGTTCGCGTAGGCGAGCAGGCAGACCGCGAGGTCGTCGGATCCGGCGCTCAACCAGAGGTCGGTACCGGCGTAGTCTCCGACCCATCGAACGCTGTCGGCGTCGAACTCATCCAGGGCGTACTCGGGGAGGTCGGCGGGTACAACCTTGTCAGCTTGCGGGGCCTCGTCGAGGTCGGCGTAGGTGGATGCTGCGGCTGAACACGCGGAGGTCGCTCCGAGCAGGAGTGCAGCGCCAGCGAGGGTGAGCGCCTTCGGAGTGCGTGACATCTCCCCATGCTGTCACGGGCGACTCCTCAGCGCCTCGAGGTACCGCCGAGTCATCCCCGTCTGCACGCGCCGGGCGATCGGACCGCCGATGCGCGTGAACCAGCGACCCGGAGCCGAGAACGCGACGATGCTGAACACGACCTCATCCGTTTCGGTCAAGCGGACCTCGAACCGTTCCTCACCTCGTTCCGGATGCCCGGGCAGCGTCCCATATGCGAAGCCACAGGAAGTCGAGGTGCGCTCGGCCCAGACGACGAGGCAGGGGATTCGGAACCGTAGCGGCCCCATGCGCAACCGCATGACCACGCGCGTGCCCTCGCGAAGCGGGACATCGGAGAGCTGAACCTCGGCTCCTGCTCGGCGCTGCGCCTGTCCTTCGAGCAGCTCGGCGGCTGCCCGCTCGAACGTGCCGCGCCCGTGCCCGATGACGAGCGACTCGCGGACGTGGTGGTAGCCGCTCGGCAGCCTCTTCTCGGCGGTTGCGCCGACCTCCGCGTAGGTGAGCTCGGACATCGGGCGTCAGTAGTTCGCGGGCTCGTCGACCGCGGACGCCGAGACGACCGCGGCGATCTGCATGCCCTCTGTTGCGCTCGTGAACAACGCCACGAACAGGTCGTCGCCCACTGGCCAGAGGTCGACGTGCTCGATCGACGTCACCACCAGCTTGTTTGCCACCCAGGAGTCCTTCGCTGGCGCTTCAGCCCGCGGGGCGCCCCATGCCGCGATGAACGCGGACCGCACGTCACTCATCAGGCTGGCGAGGGTCGTCTCTTCGTCGAGCCCGGTTGGCTCCCGCCCCGTGATGATCTCCAGCTCGTGCCCCCAGGCTGCGGTCGTCAGCCGCAGTCCATCGAGTCGACGGAAGCGGATGCCGTCGATACGCGGTTCGTGGAGCAGCTTCCTGCAGGCCGAGACGACCGCACCGATGTCCACGGACGGCAGGACGAACGGGGTGGTGTCCGGCTCCGGTGCGGGACCCCCGGCCGGGACTTCCAGCTCCTCGCCCTTGACCTCACCGACCCAGGCGTCGAAGGGGTCCGGCTCGCGGACCGACCACTCCGGTGGCACGGAGACATCGAACTCCTGCTCGACCCAGGCGCGGAACTCTGCGAGGGCAGCCACCGATTCGGCGTCTTCGTCGATGGGTGCTTCGCCGATGGAGTAGCTGTTCAGCTCCAGGTAGCCGATGGCCAGGAGGCGGAGGAAGTCGACGGCGTCGTCAGCGACGAAGAGTCGCTCGCCCTCGGAGCCGAGGACGACCACGCGCACCTCGTCGGAAGGGTCTCGCCAGAGCGCCGCGAAGCCTCCGGTTCCGTCGGTCTGGCCGAGGGGGAACAGTCGGTCGTGTCCGTTCTCTCCTGGCTCGAACCAGCCGGTGAGCGTCTCGGTGGGTGAGAAGGTGATGCCGAGCTCTGCCGTTCCGGCGTACGGAGTCAGGAAGTAGCCGTGCTTGTTCTCGAACCCCCACCCCTGAGCCTCCATCCACGTCCAGGCCCGTTCGAGGGGCTCCGGGATGCTCATCCCCGGCGGGAGCTTCGGTGCGAGGAGCTGTGAGAGTTTCGACATGGCTCAAGCATGCCTGCGTCGTTTGAATGAGTCCGGAGAGTGAAGCTGCGTCCGGACGACGAGAGCCCCCGCCCCACACTTCGTGGGACGGGGCAGGGGCTCGGCGGGAGCTACGGGCGGAGCAGCACCTTGCCGACACGGCCGGAGGTGAGGCTCGCCTCGACCGCATCCGTGATCTGCTCGAATGGGAACACCTCGGCTACAGGAACCGTCAGCTGACCAGATCCGAGGTGCTGGAGCAGCTCCCCGAACAGGCGCTGCTTGAGGCCGGCGTCGATGGACTGGCTGACCTTGCTGCCCCAGAATCCGCGCACCGTGGCCTGCTTGAAGATGACGTCACCGGAGGACAGCTCGAGCGTGGGGGACGCCATGGCGCCGAAGACGACGAGCTCGCCGTTCTCGGCGAGGAGCGAGAGCACCTCGCCGGCGGACTTGCCGCCCACCGACTCGATGCCGACCTTGATGGGTGCGCCGCCCGTGATCTCGGCGACCCGGTCCCGCCAGCCCTCGGAGCTGGTCGCGACGATGCGCTCGATGCCCTGCTCGCGCAGCTCCTCGACGCCCTCATCGCGGCGCACGAGGCCGACGACGTTCACGCCTCGCGCGGCTCCGAGCTGCGCGATCATGCGGCCGACCGCGCCATTCGCGGCGTTCTGCACAAGCCAGTCGCCGCGCTCGAGGCCAAGCGACTCGAGCAGGCTGATGGCGCTGAAGGGCATCGCGACGAGCTGCGCGGCCGCTTCGTCCGGGACGGAATCCGGCACGGGGACAAGGCCTGCAGCCGGGGTGGTCACGTACTCGGCCCAAGCGCCGAACGACCCGCCAGTGGCGACCCGCTGACCGACAGCCAGCGAATCGACCTCGGCGCCGAGCGCGTCGACGATGCCGACGGCCTCGGTTCCGGCCCGCGCCGGCAGCTCCGGCTTGAAGCCGTAGGTTCCACGCACGGTCCAGAGGTCGTGGTTGTGGATGGGGGAGAGCAGGATGCGCAGGCGCACCTCGCCGGGGCCGGGCTGCGGAAGCTCGTGATCCTCGACGGTCAGGACGTCCTGGGGTTCTCCGAAAGTGGAGTGGGTGATGGTGCGCATGTTCAGTCCTCCGAGACTGTGATCGTGACGTCGATGTTGCCGCGGGTGGCGTTCGAGTAGGGGCAGACCTGGTGGGCGGCGTCGGCGAGTGCCTGTGCTTCGTCATGTCCCAGGTTCGGGATCACGACTTCCAGCAGCACGGCGAGCTGGAATCCGCCTTCGCCGTTCGGCCCGATGTGCACGCGGCCGCCAACGCTTGAGTCTCGAACGTCGACCTTCTTGCCTCTGGCGACGGCGTGCAGCGCCGAGTGGAAGCAGGCCGCGTATCCCGCGGCGAAGAGCTGCTCGGGGTTCGCGCCGCCGCCTGGCCCGCCCATCTCCTTGGGGATGGCCATCGTGAGGTCGACGGTGCCGTCGCTCGTGACGACGCGACCGTCTCGTCCCTGGCCGGTCGAGAGCGCTTCCGCGGTGTAGAGCACGTCCACAGCTAGTCCTTCTTTCCTTGTGATTCCGCCTGTGCGGCGGTGGTTTGCATGGTCTCAGTCAGGTGCTGCAGCGTGCGCAGGAGCGCCGCCGCCGATTCCTGGCTGTCGAGGCCGGTCCCCGCGGCGATGCGGGCCGGGATGTGCGAGAGCTGTCCGCGCAATGCGGTGCCGCGCTCGGCGAGTGCGACCACGACGACTCGTTCGTCACCTCGACGTCGTTCGCGGGTGATGAGTCCTGCATCCGCCATGCGCTTCAGGAGCGGTGAGAGGGTGCCGGAGTCGAGCTGCAGGAGCTCCCCGAGGGAGCTCACCGATTGCTCGCCGTCGTTCCAGAGGATCACGAGCACGAGGTACTGCGGATACGTGATGCCAACTGGCTCGAGCAGCTTGCGGTAGGCCTGCGTCGTGGCGCGGCTTGCGGCGTAGAGGGAGAAGCAGATCATCTCGTCGGTTACCGGCATGGATAAAGCATTGCACACAAGTGAGTTGTGCACAACTCAATCTGGGAAGGGAGCAACGCTTGCCCATGTGGCGGCTCAGGTCAGGTCTGGACTGGCAGAGCCGTGCACGCCGGGCCTCAGCACGACGACGACAGGGCCACCTGCGCGACCGGGGAACCGTGACCTGAACGTAGCTGTCCGGGCCGATCAGAGGGGATAGATTGATGGCTCCCCAACACGGAGGAGCGCCTGTGGCCCGCCCGTCGTCGAACAAGCGTCGCAGCCCCGGAGCGAGCGGCGCGAAGCGCGTCCGAACGACCACGCGGGCAGGTCGCGGGAATGCCCGCCCGCCGCGCGTCGGCTCGACGACAGCGAAGCGGAGCCAGCCGCCCCGCCGGCAGAACTCCTCCGCGCGGACTGCGACGCGTGCGAAGCGTTCGCCGAGCGCGCGCCGCGCGACTCCCTGGTGGACGCAGCCGACGACCGTGACCTCATCGCTCCGCTATCCCCGCCTCGCGGCGGCCGGCTTCCTGCTGGTTGTCACCGCCGTCACGCTCGCCGCCACGTTCGGAATCCTGTGGCTGTTCGTCCCCGACGTCGCTCTGCGCACCCTCGAGCAGTGCATCCAGTTCGGGACGCGCCTTGTGGGTCTCGGCCAGGCGTTGGCCGACGCCGTGGCTCGGCTGCTCTGACCGACCGCGGTCTTCCGCTCGCCCACCGTGCTCGTGCGACCGTGCGGGGCCTCGACGAACGGCTGACGTCAGCGAGCGGATGCCCGCAGTTCAGAGCCGTGGGCGGATCGTGGAGGTGACTCGCTGCTGAACTGTCGCCCCGAGCAGGCCGCGGAATCGCGAGGCCCACCAGACGAGCGACGCGGCCGCGATGAGGGCGACGAGGAGGCCCACGACGTGGAGCGCCAGGAGAGCAATGCCGCGCTCCGGCAGCAGGAAGCCGTATGGCACCCACCCGTCAGTCGCGCCTCGCAGCAGCACGACGAGCATCCACAGGAGCGGGTAGGGGAGCACGAGCCAGAGCCCACGCCACGGGAGTGGGCGGCGATCTCCGACGAGCAGCCAGTCGAGGACCACGTAGGCGGGGAAGACCACGTGCAGGATGGCACTGACCCAGGGAGGTGCGGAGCCAGTTCCGGGGACGAGGGTGTTGTAGATCACCCCGACGATGATCATGCAGCTCGTGGCGATCGCACGCAGCAGGGTGAGCCAATTTGGGGCCGTGCGCCCGCGGACAGCGAGGACGCCAGCGGCGATGAGGAGCAGACTCGTGAACAGGCTCGTCTGATTTGTGAAGTAGCCGAAGAAGTCGAACGGGTTGTCGTCGCCGACCTCGATTCTGCCCGCGTAGGTGAACCCGAGCAGCCCGATGATGCCGAGCCCGACGGCGATCCGCAGCGCAGCGACAGGGGCAGGCGCCCTCGCGGTCGTCGTCTTCGGAGTGCTCGTCACCTGCGTCAGCCTAGGGCCGCGCGGCTGACACGTGACTGCGACCGGCCCATCTACGATCGGGACCGTGACCGACGACTCCCTCCTTCGCGACCAAGCAGCCCCCGACTCGCCCGAAGCCGGGTTGGCCGATGCCATCGATGAGGTCCTCGAGACCGCGACGACGCTGCTCCTCGAGCGTGGCGACGCCGCCGTCGAGGACGGGCAGCTTGATCCGGTGTTCCGAGCCCACGTCGTCGGCATCCTCACAGAGGCGTGGACGAGGTTGGCCGGTCTCCGCGACTACGGGCACCTGCAAGCGCCCGCCGCGATGGATCTGGGCCTCATGCAGGCGACCGCCGATGTCCTCCTGTCGCAGGGATTGCACCCAGCGCAGCCCCTCGTCTCGGCGAACCTCCTGTTCGAGACCGCGCTCCCCGTCTTCGCGGGTCGCCTTCCTGTGCCGACCGTGACCGTCGCGCTCGTCCTGCACGCGAGCGTCTTCGGCAGGTTCGTCCCCGGTGCGCTCGCCTACGCCGAGACGCTGCGCACCCAGCTCTCCGGCGTCCAGCGAGTGGCCGAGCTCAGGCTGGCTCGCCAGCTTCGCGAGACCGTGCTGCCCTCGCTTGCCGGCGATGACGCTGCCCTCGTGGAGGCGATGGCCTGGGATCTGGAGCGTCCCGCCCCCGCAGGCTTCCCGGATGCCCTCATGGACTACGCCGCGCACGAGCTGGCGGGCGCGGCTCCCGTCGAGGTCACGGAGATCGGGACGAGGGGAGCGGTATCGGCACCAGCCGCCGAAGAGCTCCACGCGATCGCCGTCGAGGCGATCCGGAACGCCCGGCGGCATGCAGGGGCGAGCCGCATCGACGTGGTTGTGCTCTGGCGGCCCTCCACGCTGGTGCTCACGGTCACCGATGACGGCACCGGCGCCGCAGCGCCCCTCGAGCAGCTCGCGGCGACCACGTTCGGGGTTGCATCCATGCGTCAGCGCGCAGCGCTGGTGCACGCCCGTATCCGCTTCGAGACGGACGAGACCGGAACGACCGTGACCATCACCTGCCCGACGACGGCTGGTCCGGAGGCGACCCCGGAAACGAGCGCGGACGCCCGAGCCTGAGGCCCGGGCGTCCGCTTCCGTGGGACAGGGGAGCCCTACGGTGTCGGCATGCCGCCGTTCACGTTCAGTGTCTCGCCGAGCACATAGCTCGACTCGGGCGACGCGAGGAAGACGTACGCGGGTGCAAGTTCAGCCGGCTGACCCATGCGGCCGAGCGGCGTGTCCTCGCCGAACTCCTCGACCTTCTCCGGCGGCTGCCCGTCTGTGACCTGCAGGGGCGTCCAGATCGGTCCGGGGGCGACGGCGTTCACGCGGATGCCCTTGGGCGCGAGCTGCTGGGCGAGCGCCTTCGTGAAGGCGTTGATGGTCGCCTTCGTCGACGCGTAGTCGACGAGGATGGCCGCGGGCGAGTAGGCCTGGATGGACGTCGTGTTGATGATCGTCGAACCCGGCGGGAGGTGGGGGATCGCGGCCTTGGAGATCTCGAACATCGCGTAGACGTTGACCTTGAACGTCTCGTCGAACTGCTCGCTCGTGAGCGTCGTGAGGTCTTCGTTGAAGATCTGCTTGCCCGCGTTGTTGACGAGGATGTCGAGTCCGCCGAGCTTCGCGACCGCCGCATCCGCGAGGCCCTTCACGTACTTGTCGTCGGTCAGGTCGCCGGGGAGCTGCACCACGTTGACGCCCGCGTCCTGGGCGATGGCGGTGATCCGGTCGGCGTCCTCCTGCTCCTCGGGCAGGTAGGCGAGCGCTACGTCGGCGCCTTCGCGGGCGAACGCGATGACCGTGGCGGCGCCGATGCCGGAGTCACCGCCGGTCACGAGTGCGCGACGCCCCTTGAGGCGCCCGGATCCCTCGTAGGTGCTCTCGCCCAGGTCCGCCGTGTCACGGAGCTTCGCGTCGAGGCCCGGCTCGGTCTGGTCGTCGGAGTTCGGCGTGATCTCGCTGTAGAGCTTGGTGGGGTCGGTGAAGGTGTACTGATTTGCCATGTTCGTCTCCTGTACGTGGTGTCTGTCGTGGTGTGCGGGCGCCGAGCGGCGGCTAGATCGTCGCGACCGAGCCCGAGTCGACCCGGTAGTTCGAGCCGTTCACGAACGAGGCCCGGTCTGAGCAGAGGAAGGTGATGACGGAGGCGACCTCGCTCGGCTCGCCGCGGCGGCCCAGCTCCATGTACGGTCGCTCCTCGTCGAGGAACGACTCGATCGCCTCGTCGACGTCCGTGCCGAGCTCCTTGGCGCGCTTCTCCATCATCGCGTCGGTCATCGGCGTCGAGATGAAGGCCGGGGAGACCGCGTTCACGAGCAGTCCCTCCGACGCGTAGCTGCGCGAGAGTCCTTTGGAGAGCGCGAGGATGCCGGCCTTCGCCGCGCAGTAGGGAAGCTCGTCGTCGTAGGGCTGCACCGCATCCTCGGAGGCGAGGAACACGATCCTGCCCCAACCGCCCTTGCGGAGCGAGGGGAGGAACTGCCGGACGAGCCGGACGGGACCGAGCAGGTCGATCTCGACGGTCTTCGTCCATCCCTCGTCGTCGATCTCGTGGAATAGCCCCTGCGCCCCGGTGATCCCCGCGGACTGCACGAGGATGTCGATGTCGCCGACGTGCTCCTGCACGAAGCCGTGCAGTTCGGCGAGCTCATCGAGTCGGGTGATATCGGCCGCGTGCGCGAATAGCCTGCCGTCCGGCGCCTCGAGCTTGGCGGCCGCCTCCGCGAGTGCGTCCGGGTCCTTGTCGCTCAGGACGACGATCGCGCCCTCGTCGAGCAGCTGCCTGGCGGTCTCCCAGCCGATGCCGGAGTCCCCTCCGGTGATGAGTGCCTTCTTGCCGGTGATGCCGAGATCCATGTGCGTGTCTCCAGTCTTGGTTCGAGAAGTGACGTGCGTGGGGAAGAGAAGAATGAGGGGGTCACTGCGGGCTCGCGGATGCCCCGAAGACGTTGGCGGGGCGACCGTGACCGACGCCTTCGATGGCGAAGATCGAGCCGCTGAGGGGTGCGTCGACGAGGTCGCTCTCGGTGAGGTTCTCTCGCGCCGTTCCGACGAACAGCGTCGAGAGCCCGTCGCCGCCGAAGGCGACCGACGTGACGTTCGGCGCCGGAAGAGTGAGGTCACCCAATGGCGATGCGCTGGCGTCCCAGTGCGCCACGCGTCCAGCCCCGTAGATGCCGTTCCAGAACGAGCCGTCGACGTCCCTGGCCAGCCCGTCCGAGTTGCGCCCGTGGATGAACGGCTCCAGCTCGCCGAGGTCGTCGGGGCCAGGGCCGTAGCTCGCCCGGTAGATGGTCTGCGTCGACGTGTCGGTCACGAAGATCGTGTCGCCGGAGTCGCTCCATTCGAGGCCGTTCGTCGTGTGGAACCCACCGAGAAGCAGTCGGACGGTGCCGTCGGCGTCGAAGGTGTACAGGGCTCCATCCGCCGCGGGCGACGTGGTGTTCATCGACCCGACGACGAAGCGGCCGAACGGGTCGACCTTGCCCTCGTTGAAGCGGATGCCACCGTGGGAGTGGACGACGGAGGCGATGGTCTTCTGCAGCTCACCGTCCGGCCCGAGCACGACGATGCGGTCCTGGAGCGACGCCACGAAGCCACCCCCGGCGGCTGGCTGCACGGCGCTGACCGGGGCGGGGAGAGCGGAGACTCGGTCGTCGCTGCCGTCGCGAGCCCCGTCGAGCCTCGCCCGATGGAAGGTGCCCATCGTGATGTCGACCCAGGCGAGTTCGGAGGTGCGAGCATCCCACCAGATGCTCTCGACGAGCACCGAGCGCAGCTCGCGGAAGACGGTCGGTTCACTGGTCATCTGTGGCTTCTTCCGGTGCGAGCTGTCTGATCAGGAGGGCGGCGTTGATGAGCGCGAGGTGGCTGAGTCCCTGCGGGAGGTTGCCCCAGAAGGCACCGTCGCCTGTGGCGATCATCTCGGCGAGCAGCCCGACGTCGTTGGTCTGCTCGACGAGCTCGTCCATTGCCGCGATCGCCTCCGAGGAACGGCCGACGCAGGCGAGCGCCGAGACCCGCCAGAAGGCGCAGGCGACGAAGGTGTGCTCTTCGCTGGCGACTCCCGAGTACCGGTAGAGGAGAGCGCCGTGGCCGAGTTCCCTGCTCAGTGCGTCGATGGTGGACGACATGCGCTCACCGCGATCGAAGCCGCTCGGCGCGTGGAGCAGCACGGAGGCGTCGAGGCGATCCGAGCCGGGATGCATGACGTAGCTGGCGAGCTCCTCGGACCAGCAGTGCTCCAGCGTCCACGCTCGGATGCGCTCCCGTTCCGCTCGCCAGCGGTCGACGTCTCCTTCGATGTGCGCGCCCTCCGCGAGCGCGATCGCGTCGTTGAGCGCTTGCCAGCACCCCATCTTGGAGGAGGTGTAGTGCTGTTCTTCGCCGAGTTCCCACATTCCTGCGTCTCGCTTGCGCCAGTCGTCGCAGGCCTTGTCGGCCACCTTGGCGAGGAGTCGTGCGGTTTCGACGTCGAGGAGGTTGCCGTCTTCGACGTAGGTGCGGCTGATGGCGATGAGGTCGCCGTAGATGCCGAGCTGCAGCTGCCCTTGCGCGGGGTTTCCCGTCACGACGGGGCCGTTGCCGCGCCACCCGGGGACGTCGTACTTCTCGACGCCCGCGCACGTCTCGCCGTTGAGCGAGTACATGACGTAGATGTCCGGGCCCTGCTCGCGGATGGTGCGCAGCAGCCAGGAGATGGCCGCGTGCGTCTCCTCTCTGAGTCCGAACCAGACGAGGGCGTGCGCGGTGTAGGCGAGGTCGCGGATCCAGGCGAACCGGTAGTCCCAATTCTTGCCGCCTGCCGGGTTCTCGGGCAGCGACGACGTCCCCGCCGCGGCGATAGCACCCGTGGGACTGTAGATGAGGAGCTTCAGCGCCAGCGCGCTGCGCTGCACCTGCTTGGACCATGGGCCTTCATAGGAGAACTCCTCGGACCAGCTCAGCCAGCTCTCGATGGTTCGGTCGATGCCCTTGTCGACGTTCTCTGGCTCGGGAACGCGGAGGGGCTCGCCCTCGGTGGCGGTCAGGACCAGCAGGTGTCGCGAGTCGGGTGCGGTCGTGAACCCGCCGCGGAGCTCGGCCTCCTCCGCTCCGCTGCGTGGGTCGGCGCTCTCGGGGCCGTGCTCGCTGCCGACGACGGCGAGGGAGAGCTCACCGCAGCGGATGATGGTGTGCTCACCGACGCGGTCGAGCCACGGGGATCTGGTGCCGAGCATCGTGCCGGGTACGACGCGCCAGGTGAACTCGACGCTGCCTTCGATGCCGTCGATTCGTCGGGCGAGCTCGGCCCAGGGCAGGCGCCCGGCGACGCCCGTGACCATGGCGTCGGTGACGAGTGCCACACCGCTCGCGCTCGTGTAGGTGGTCTCGAGCACGTTGGTCTGCTCGATGTAGCGCCTCGTGGACGTGAAGTCGCCCGCGGGGGTCAGCTCGACGTACCCGCCGGTCTTGTCGTCGAGGAGGCGCGCGAAGACGGGGAGCGAGTCGAGGTTGGGCAGCGGCAGCCAGTCGACTCGCCCGTCGGGCGTGACGAGGGCGATGGTGCGCCCGTCGCCGATGGCGGCGTAGTCGCGAAGGGGGAATCCGGGGGGAGTCTGCGTCATGAGGGTCACGACGCTACGGGAAGGCTCGGTCCGCTCCGTGGGAGTTTCCTCCGCGTGCCTGAGCGCCTGCCGCTACTCGGGAGCGCGCATGATTATCGGGTCGCTCACCTGGTGTCAACCCTCCTGTGCCCTCACGGTCGGCGTGCGTAGCGTGCTGTGGACCGGGGAGTGCAGCGTCCCGCCGTTGGGTATGGCTGGAGGGAGAACAGGGTGCTCGAGTTCATTGGCAGGATCGGGGTCGACGCCGACTTCTGGGACGGCAGCGCCCGGCTCCTCGAGGCCGCCGAGGAGTGCGCAGGGGACGCCCCGCAGATGCTCGGCGTCCTGCGCGAGCTCCCTCCTGTCCCAGTGCCTGGACGCGGTCGCACTCGCTCGCTGCTGCATCTGCTGTCGAGCATCGCTGCGATCGATCTCACCGCCGCCCGTGTCGTCGAGCCGCACTTCGACGCCGCTGCGATCCTCGCGCAGGCGGGGGCAGAAGCCGGAGGCGGTGAAGCCTGGGGCGTCTTCGCTTCTGCGTCGCCGGTGGCTGTCCGCTGGCTTTCGGGAACGGACTCGCACAGCGTCGCCGAGGCTCCGGACGCGGAGCTGACCGGCACCAAGCGCTGGTGCTCGCTCGCAGCGAAACTCGATCGTGCACTCGTCACCGCGTCGGATTCGACGGGGGAGTGGATGTTCGTGGTCGACCTCCGGCAGGCGGCGGTGGTGCCGCGTGAAGGCGGGGCACCCTTGACCGGCCTCCGTGGAGTGCCGAGCGGGCCGGTCGATCTCCACTCGGCGACTGCGAGAGCCGTGGGGGATGTCGCCGACTGGTACACCTCGCGTCCGGGGTTCGCTTGGGGTGGGATCGCGGTCGCCGCCGTGTGGTTCGGGGGAGCGGTGGCCCTCGGGCGTGCGCTCGAACGCGCTGTGGGCGGCAGGGAACCGGACCAGCTCGGTCTCGCCTGGCTCGGTGAGGCGGATCGTCTGCTGCACGGCGTCCAGGTCCAGCTCGACGACGCCGCCGACCGCATCGACGCGGGAAGCGCCGACTGGGCTCTTGCCCAACGGGTGCGCGGGAACACCGCCTCCGCCTGCTGGCGCCTGCTGGCACTCTGCGGAGAGGCCATGGGGCCTGGCCCCCTCGCCTTCGACGCCACGCACGCACGACGTGTCGCCGACCTCACCATGTACCTCAGCCAGCATCACGGAGCCCGCGACGACGCAGCGCACGGGCAGCAGCTCGCGGCCGCGCTGCACCGCTCCTCCGAAGCCCCATCGATCTCGGGGGACGACTCGTGATCGGCGCCGCATCGGTGGAGTTCACACATCTGGACACGGGGACACCAGAGGCAGCCTGGCTGGAAGCCGGTATCGAGCACCTTCCGACCCTCGCGCTGAAAGATGCCCTCGGCCCGGAGACGCTGCTCATCGTCGGAGCCGCGCACCCCGACGACGAGTGCCTCGGCGCCGCCGGCCTCATCCGCAGGGCACTCGCGGCCGGAGCCGCCGTGCGCGTCCTGCTGTGCACCTGGGGCGAGGCCTCGCACCCAGCTTCGCCGAGCGTCGAGCCCCCGGCGCTCGCCGAGCTGCGACGAGCAGAGTTCCACGAGGCACTCAGACGGCTTCGCACGAGTCCGTCAGCGGGGTCCGAGGCCACCGGCGGCCAGTCGGGCTCCATCGAGTCGGTCGAGCTCGGCCTCGGCGACGGCCAGCTCTCGCAGTCCACCGACCTCATCGCAGACGCCGCAGCGAAGATGGTCCGGGATTCGCCGGCACAGCGTGTCGTCATCGCCGCGCCCTACCGGAGAGACGGACACACGGACCACGACACCGTCGGTGCCGCGCTCGCGCGGGCCGCCGCCGAGTCCGGCGCGCTGCTCCTCGAGTTCCCGATCTGGTTCTGGCACTGGGCACACCCCGCGCGCGACAGCGAGTGGCGTCACTGGATGCGGCTCCCGATCTCACCGCGTGAGACCGACGCCAAGGCGGCCGCCCTCGACGCGCATGCCTCGCAGCTGCACGCGCTCTCCGACGAGATCGGCGATGAGACGGTGCTCGGGGCCAGCCAGGTCGAGCACTTCTCGAGGAGCTTCGAGGTCTTCCGGGTGACGGCGAGCGCGACGCGCGACGCCGGCTCGGCGAGTCACACGTTCGATGGCGTCCATGCAGACGCGGACGACCCTTGGGACCTTCGGTCCAGCTGGTACGAGCGGCGCAAGCTCGCCCTCATGGTCGGGATGCTGCCCGGCGAGACGTACCGGCGCGCCCTCGAGATCGGCTGCTCCATCGGCGAGAGCACCGCAGCGCTCGCTGAACGGTGCGATCACCTGCTCGCCGTCGACGCGAGTGCCACCGCCCTCGGCCTCGCCGCGGCGAGACTCGCCGATCTCACGGGCGTCGATCTGGCCAAGGCAACCCTGCCGCACGACTGGGACAGACTCGGTCTCGGACCCGGTCAGCTCGATCTCGTCATCGTCTCCGAGACCGGCTACTACCTGGCGGAGGACGAGCTCTGCGAGCTCCTCGCCAACTCCCGCCGAGCCCTCTCGCCGACCGGCGTGCTCGTCCTCTGCCACTGGCGTGGTCCGATCGACGGCTGGCCGCTCGACGGCGACCGAGTGCACGCCCTCGCAGCGCAACTCGGCATGCGCAGCCTCGCCTCCTACGTGCAGGACGAGACCCTCATCGACATCTACGAGAACGGGATGCCGCCGAGTGGCGGTTCCTGCTTCGCCTCGGCCGCAGCCTCTGGTGCGGGGCAGTCTGCGAGCGCGGCCGGATGACGGTGACGAGTCCGGTGAGCGGTCCGGCGACCGGTGCGGGGAGCTCGAGCACCCCCATCCGCGATCTGCGGATCGTGGTGCCCGCCCGCGACGAAGCGGAGACGCTGGCCGAGTGCCTCGCCGCGTTGACGGTCGCGATGGACTCGATCCGCTGCGCGAGCGCAGGTGTTCGGGTGCAGCTTGTCCTCGTCCTCGACAGCTGCCGCGACGCGAGCGCGCGGATAGCGGCCCGAGCCTCCGAGCGGGACGAGCGCATCCGCGTGATCGAGGGCCTGCACGGCTCTGTCGGCGAAGCCAGACGAGCGGGGGTGAGGGCCGCCCTCAGCCTCAGCTCCGGGGGCGACCCGACAGCCGTCGACCCGACCTCGACGTGGATCGCCTCCACCGATGCCGACTCCGCCGTGCCGCGGGGCTGGCTGCTCACACAGCTCGAGTTCGCCGACGCAGGCATCGACCTCCTGCTGGGGACGGTGAACGTCGAACCCCAGTCGGATGCTCCGCACATCGAGGCCGGGTGGCGTCGGGACTACTCGAGCGTCGAAGGGCACCCGCACATCCACGGTGCCAACCTCGGCGTCCGGGCCTCTGCCTACCTCGCCGCCGGTGGGTTCCCTCCGATCCGGGAACACGAGGACACCGGCCTCGCCGCCGCGGTCAGCGCGTGCGGCTTCACCGTGCATTCGACGGCTAGCTCACCCGTCCTGACATCGGGACGGCAACGCGGACGCACGCCGGGCGGCTTCGCTGGCTACCTGGAAGACCTGTGCGCCCCGAATCTCGAGCCACGAGACAATCGGGATACGGCAAGCGAGAGGAGCAGGGCATGACAACGGCACGAGGATTCGACCACGACGTCTACGCGGGGTATCTCAACGCGCACCTCCTGGCCTCGGAGGCGGGGCTGCGCGCATTCAAGTCAGCCAAGGCAACGTGGGCCGGATCGCCGCACGAGCAGACGATGCGGTTGCTCATCGCCCACATCGCGGCCGACCGCCGCGACCTGGCGTCGCTCATCGATCAGCTCGGCTACCGCGAGTCGTTCCTGAAGCTCTGGCTCACGAACGCGGCGCGCGTGGCCGGCACATTCAACCCGGTGAACATCCTGCGCCTCAGGCAGCGCCCGAGCACGCAGCTCGAACTCGACACCCTCACCGGCATGGTGCGCGCCAAGCTCTCCATGTGGGAGGCGCTCATCGCAGTGCAGCCCCGGGACCCGCGACTCGTGCTCTCCGGCTTGCAGGAACTCGAAGCCCGTGCGCACACCCAGATCGAGCTCATCCAGAGCATCAGCCGCGACTCCGTCGAGGAACGATTCCTCGAGCAGGACCCACGGGCGGGCGCAGGGCGGTGAGCCGCCGAGCGGTTGTCGTCGGGGCGGGTCCGAACGGACTCACAGCTGCAGCGCTCCTTGCGAGGCGCGGCGTCGAGGTCACCGTGTACGAGCGGGACCCCCAGATCGGAGGAGCGGCGAGGTCCGCCGAGCTGTTCGGGCCCGGTTTCGTGAGCGACCTCGGGGCTGCGGCGCATCCCTTCGGCGTCGCGAGCCCGGCGTTTCGCGAGCTTGAGCTCGAGCAGAACGGGCTCGAGTGGGTGCAGCCCGAGATCCCGATGGCGCACCCGCTGCCAGGCGGCCGCGCGGCGATGCTGCACAGGGACATCGAACGCACGGTCCAGGAGCTCGGTGTCGACGGCCCCAACTGGCGACGCCTGCACGAGCACTTCTCGCACCATCCCTTCGAGACGGTGGAGAACGCGATGGGTCCGCTCCTGCGAATTCCCCCGCATCCCGTCGACATGGTGCGACTCGGGGTCTTGGGGGCCCTGCCGGCGGCGACGCTCGCGAACCTCGTCTTCCGAAGCGGCGCGGCCAAGGCACTCCTCGCCGGCTCCTCGGCGCACGCGACGCTGCCGCTCACCCGACCGCTGACATCGGCGTTCGGCATCGCCTTCGGCGCCCTCGGCCACAGCACCGGGTGGCCCGTGGCGAAGGGCGGCTCGGCGAGCATCACGGATGCGCTCGCCAGGGTGCTGCTCGCCAACGGCGGCCGGATCGAGACCAACGCAGAGGTCACCGACCTCCGCGACCTCCCGCGGGCTGACGCCGTCCTCCTCGACCTCACGCCGAAGCAGATCCTCCGCATCGCCCCCGAGCAGCTGGAGTCGCGCTATGCCGCTCACCTCGCACGATGGAAGTATGGGGCTGGCGTGCACAAGATCGACTACCTGCTCGACGGGCCCGTGCCGTGGGAGGACGCGCGGGTCGCGTCCGCCGGCACCGTGCACGTCGGCGGGGAGTTCCGGCAGATCATCGAGGCCGAACGCGACATCAACCGCGGGCGCATGCCGGAGAAGCCGTTTGTCATGGTCACGCAGCAATCCGCTGCGGACGCGAGCAGGACACACGATGGCAGGCAGGTCCTCTGGTCGTACGCGCACGTCCCGAACGGGACAGCGCTCGACGTGCGCCCAGCCCTCGAAGCACAGATCGAACGCTTCGCGCCAGGATTCGCAGACGTGGTCCTCGAACGTCGAGAGTGGTCGCCGAGCGCGCTCGAAGCGTGGAACCCGAACCTGGTCGGCGGTGACATCGGCGGCGGTTCGATGGCGGGCACGCAGCAGCTGTTCCGGCCGGCGCCCTCGCTGCATCCCTACCGCGCCGGACGACGGGGACTCTACGTGTGCTCGTCGTCGACGCCGCCCGGGGGCGGGGTCCACGGCATGCCGGGTCTGCACGCTGCACGCGCCGTGCTGCGCGATTGGGCACGCCGCGACTGAGCCGTCGGCGCGTCCCGCTACGGTGGACGCATGCATCCACCAGTCACCGGTCCCCAGCACGAGGTTGTGAGCGGACGAGTCCGCGTCAAGGTCGGCCGGGTCGCTGCGGTGCTCCGTTCCCTCGAGGTCGGCGGCGTGCAGCTCGTCGAGGACTTCGGCGACGATGTCCTCCCACCCTTCGGCGCTGGCCTGACGCTGTTCCCCTGGCCGAACAGGGTCAGGGATGGCCGATGGGCGCACGACGGGAAGACGCAGCAGCTCGACATCACGGAGCCAAGCAAGGGCAATGCCTCGCATGGTCTTCTGCGCAACACGGAGTACGCGGTCGTCGGAGAGACAGGCTCGGGCCTCGAACTCTCCGCGACGGTGTTCCCGCAGCACGGCTGGCCCTTCACGCTCCGCCACACGGTGCGGTACGAGGCCGTCGACGACGGTCTCGTCGTCACGCACACGGTCGCCAATCTCGGCACGCAGAAGGCGCTCTTCGCGGTCGGAGCTCACCCGTACTTCCGCGTCGGAGAGGAGCCGATCGCCGATCTCGTCGTCAGCGCCGACCTCGTCGAGCGCGTGCTGCTCGATGATCGACTGCTCCCGGTCGGAACCGAGCCCGTCGTGTCGGGAGGAACGTTCGACCTTCGTGCGGGTCGCAGGGTGGGCGATCTCGACCTCAACTACGCCTTCCGCGTCCGCCCTTCCGGTGACCGCACGCTGCTGAGCGTCGAGTCCGCGGCCGGGGCTCGCCTCGAGCTCTGGGGCGACGCCGACTTCCGGCACCTCCAGCTCTACACGCCCGCCAACTTCCCCCGCCCCGAAGAGCACCACGGAGGCACTGGTCTTGCGTTCGCCGCGGAGCCGATGACGTCACCACCGGACGCCCTCAATTCGGGCGTCGACCTCATCGAGCTCGACGTCGCGCAGGTCTGGAGCGGTTCGTGGGGAGTTCGCTTCTCGCCGGCAGACGAGAGCTGAGCTCAGACGCCCTTGCCCGAAGAACGGCGGACGACGAGCCGCGGTTCGACGAGCAGTTCCTGCGGCAGCGATTCGTTGCCCGCCTCGGCCTCGATGAGCCACCTCGCGGCTTCTCGTCCGATGACCCCGTTGTGCGGGTCGACGGAGGTGAGCGAGACACCGGCGATGGATGCGAGGAACGAGTTGTCGTAGCCTGTGAGCGCCACGTCGTCCGTCGTCAGGCCGCGCTCCTCGAGTGCACGTTGTACGCCGAGGGCGGCAAGGTCGTTTGGTGCGATGATCGCGGTCGGCTGGGTCGCACGGGACAGCAGGCTCGTCGCCGCGACGTAGCCTCCGAGCTCGGTGAAGTCGCTCTCCTGGACCTGCACGTGTCCGGAGAGTCCGTGCGCCGTCATCGCTTCCTCGTAGGCTTCCGCCCGGCTGCGGCCGGCGGCGGCAAGCCCTCCGAGATGCGCGATGTCGCGGTGGCCGAGGGAGGTCAGGTGCTCGACCAGGAGCGCGAGGCCCTTGCGGTCGTCGGTTCGCACGCAGCCCGCGTTCGGCAGCCCTTCGGCAAGGCCGGATGCCACGACGACGGGACGATCCTCCGCGAGAGCACCGAGCGAGGCGGCATCAGGAAGGGAGCCGGCGATGAGGACGCTCCTCGGCCGCAGATCGCTGAGCGTCGCGATCGTGCCCTCGTCGAGCTGGCGCACGGTCCCCGACTCTGGCAGCACGGCGGTTGTCATCAGCCCGCGCCGACCGGCCCGGTCGAACTCCAGGCTCGCCGCGTCGATGATCTCCGCGAACACGGGGTTGATCGGGTCTGCCACGAGAATCCCGATGAAGTCGCTCATGTTGGTCGCCAGCGACCTCGCGAGCAGATTCGGTCGGAACCCCAGCTCTTCGGCGGCTGCGAGCACACGGCTCTTCCGCGCCTCGCTGACCTTCTCCGGATCGCTGTACACGAGCGAGACGAGCGACTTGGACACGCCGGCAACCGCCGCCACGTCGCGAATCGTTGGACGCTTTGCGGGATTTGGGACAGCACGACGCTGTTGCTCTGACAAGAGGTCTCCTGGGGGAAACTCTGGGAGAAGGGCTCCGGGGGAGGGAGCTTCGGAGTGCTAACACTACGCGGAAAGTGCGGTACCCGACGGCAGCACCGCCGGTAGAATCGCCCCATGGTGACCCGACTGCGCGACGTGCTCATTTTCGGAGAGCGGAACTGGCCCTCGTCAGGAGCGGAGTCCTGGGACTCGGTCGGTCTCGTCTCCGGCGCGCTCGACGCTGAGGTGGGCCGCATCCTCCTCGCAGTCGATGCCGCCCAGCTGACCGTGAGTGAAGCCGTCGACACATCCGCCGACCTCCTGCTCGTGCATCATCCGCTGCTTCTGCGCGGCGTCACGACCGTGGCGGAGTCGAGCGCGAAGGGCTCGCTCCTCGCGCAGCTCATCCGCGCGGACTGCGCGCTTCTCGCAGCGCACACGAACGCCGACGTCGTGGAGACCGGCACGTCGGCGGCACTCGCCGCTGCGCTCCGGCTCGAACAGGTCACGCCGATCGTGCCGTCCGCAGACAACCCCGACCGCGGCCTCGGACGCGTCGGCGTCCTCCCGCAGCCCATGACGCTCGGGGCGCTCGCACGGGCTCTCGCGGGCATACTGCCGGCAACCGCGACGGGGATCCGAGCAGCGGGCTCCTTCGACCGCCTCGTCGAGACCGTCGCGCTGTGCGGCGGAGCCGGCGACTCGCTGCTCGAGGACCCGAAGGTCGTCGGGGCCGACGTCTACATCACGAGCGATCTTCGCCACCACCCGGCCTCGGAGTCGCTCGAGCAGACACTCGCACGCGGTCGGGGGCCCGCACTCATCGACACCTCGCACTGGGCGAGCGAGTGGCTGTGGCTCGACCATGCTGCTCGTGAGCTGCGCGCGGAATTCCCGCAACTCGACGTCGAGGTGTCCGAGCTCCGCACCGACCCGTGGGAGTTCGCCATTCCCCAGTAGTGCGCGGCGGGCCACGTGCGCGCCCTGCGCGGGCGGCACACGACTTCACGACAGAATGAGGGAACTATGAACGACAACCAAGACATGAACCGGGGCCAGGCATGAAGGCCAGCGAAGCAGACCAGCGCCGTCTGCTCGACCTGGCCGAGGTCGACACCAAGCGCCGCCGTGTGCAGCACGTCGCGAAGAACCTGCCAGAGCAGCACCACCTGAACGCCCTCGACGAGGAGCGGACGAAGCACCGCGCTGAGGTCGTGCAGCTGCTCGGTCAGCTCGAGGACTCGCGCAGCGAACTCAAGAAGATCGAGTCGGATGTGGAGACTGTCGAGGCGCGTCTGAAGCGCGACAACGACCGGCTGCAGGGTGCGTCGAGCCGGAAGGACATCGAGGCGCTGCAGCGCGAGATCGAGGTGCTCCAGCGGCGCCGCACGATCCTCGAGGACGGCGAGCTCGTGGTCATGCAGCGCGTGGAGGAGCAGACCGCGGCGCACGAGGGCGCGCTCGAATCGCAGCGAAGCGTCGAAGACCGCGCGCGGGAGCTCACGGTGCTGCGCGACGCCGCTCGCGACAACCTCAAGGGCGAGTACCGTGTCCTCTCCGAGCAGCGGGCGAGCGTCCTCGCGAGCCTGCCGGCTGACCTCGTCGCGCTGTACGAGAAGCAGCGTGAGCGCTACGGCGTCGGCGCGGCCGAGCTCATCGGCAACATCACGACCGGAACCAACGTGGCTCTCGACCGGCCCGAGCTCGAGAAGATCCGCCGCGCCGCGCCGGATGACGTCGTGATCTGCCCGGACTCTGGCGCCGTCCTGGTCCGCACGGAGAAGTCCGCGCTCTGATCTGAGAAAGTCGAGCGCCCGCCGCTGAGTTCTGACATACTCAGTGGCGGAGCGCCGACGGCGTCGCTTGAAGTGAAACGCATCGTTGCTCCTCACCTATTACTACGGATCGTCCGGCACGTACCTGCCGGTAATGAGGGAGTACTCCTATGGCAACTGTGACCTTTGAAAGCGCCTCGCGCGTCTACACCGAGGGCGCTCGTCCCGCGGTCGACAGCCTGGATCTCGAGATCGACGACGGAGAGTTCCTCGTCCTCGTCGGACCATCCGGCTGCGGCAAGTCGACATCGCTGCGCATGCTGGCAGGGCTCGAAGAGGTGAATCACGGCCGCATCCTGATCGGCGACCGCGACGTCACGCACCTCCCGCCCAAGGACCGCGATATCGCCATGGTGTTCCAGAGCTACGCGCTCTACCCGCACATGACGGTCGGCGAGAACATGGGCTTCGCGCTCAAGATCGCTGGCATCAACAAGGAAGAGCGCGCCAAGCGTGTCCTCGAGGCCGCCAAGATCCTCGACCTCGAGCCGTACCTCGACCGCAAGCCGAAGGCGCTCTCCGGTGGTCAGCGTCAGCGTGTCGCCATGGGTCGCGCCATCGTGCGCAGCCCCCAGGTCTTCCTCATGGATGAGCCGCTCTCCAACCTCGACGCGAAGCTCCGTGTGCAGACGCGTACGCAGATCGCGAGCCTCACCCGCCGCCTCGGCGTCACCACGGTCTACGTCACGCACGACCAGACCGAGGCCCTCACAATGGGTGACCGCATCGCGGTCCTCAAGGACGGGGTCCTCCAGCAGGTCGGAACGCCGCGCGAGCTCTACGCGAAGCCGAAGAACGTCTTCGTCGCCGGCTTCATCGGCAGCCCGTCGATGAACATCTTCGGTGCCGACCTCACCTCAGAGGGCGTGCGCTTCGGAACCGACGTCATCCCGCTCGAGCGCGCCACGCTGGCAAAGCTCAAGTCCGGTACCGCCACGGTCGGAGTCCGCCCCGACGACATCATCATCTCGCGCGAGGAGAAGCCGGGCCTCAAGGTCGAGGTCGACCTCGTCGAGGAGCTGGGCGCTGAGGGCTACCTCTACGGCCACTCGATCATCGACGGAACGCGCACGGACATCGTCGCTCGCGTCGACGGCCGCAGCCACCCTGAGGTGGGCGAGACGATCTACGTCACCACGGACAACGACCACATCCACATCTTCGACCCGGAGACCGAGCAGCGCATCAGCGGTGCGCTCACGGAGGCCATCCGCCTGCAGGAGGCGAACGACGCTCTCGCGAGCGGAGCCGCCAACTAGCACGCTTCTCCAGAGCGGCGAACGCCCTCCCCAGATCACAGATCTGGGGAGGGCGTTCTGCTGTGCGACCGAGGAGGTGCGTCGGTATGGGGGAGGGGAGCGAGGGAGCGGGCACCACGAACTGCTGCGTCAGCGCACGACTGAGGGGGAGCCGGCTGGCTCCCCCTCAGTCGTGTGATGCGAGCGCCCGAGGCGCCGACGGGACTAGCCCTTCGTGGATCCTGCCAGCAGGCCGCGGACGAAGTAGCGCTGCAGCGAGAAGAACACGATGAGGGGCACGAGGATGGAGAGGAACGCACCAGCCGTGAGGAGCGGCCATTCCTGACCACGCGAACCCGTGATCTCGGCAAGCAGCTTCGTCATGGGGGCCACCGCACCGTCCGCGAAGACGAGCGCGACCAGCAGATCGTTCCAGACCCAGAGGAACTGGAAGATGCCGAACGAGGCCACGGCGGGCAGCGTCAGCGGCACGATGATGCGGAAGAAGATCTGGCCGTGGCTCGCACCGTCGACGCGAGCTGCCTCGATGACCTCACGCGGGATCTCCGAGATGAAGTTGTGCAGCAGGAAGATGGCGAGCGGCATGGCGAAGATCGAGTGAGCGATCCACACCTGTGCGAAGCCAGCATCTGCTCCGAACGCGGCGATCACGGGGACACCGAAGATCTCACCCCGGGCGAAGAGCTGCAGCAGCGGCACGAGTGCCATCTGGATCGGCACGACCTGGAGGGCGAAGACGAGGATGAACAGCCAGTTCTTGCCCTTGAAGTCCATCCACGCGAACGCGTACGCGGCGAGCAGCGCGATCGCGAGCGGGATGACCGTCGCGGGGAGCGCGATGACGATGGAGTTCAGGAACGCCTGCGCCATCGTGAGCTGCGTATTGCCGGAGGCGAGCACCTCGACGTAGTTGTCGAAGGTCAGGCCCCAGTTCTGGAAGATCGTCCACCAGCCGGTGCTGACGACCTCCGCCTTGGGCCGGAACGAGGAGACGAAGAGCCCGAAGGTCGGGATGGTCCACACCACGGCGATCGTGATCGCAGCGATGGTGGCCCAGCGGCTGGTGAGGTTCTTCTTCACCTTGCCGCTTGTGCTCTTCTCGCCTCGTGCGAGCTGTTCCGCCGTCTTCGTGTCGACGGGCAGTTCGACTGGAACGATGGCGCTCATCGGATCTCCCTCTGCTTCTTCATCTGGTTCGCGTTGTAGATGATGATCGGCAGCACGAGGATGAACAGCACGACCGCGAAGGCGGCCGATCGTCCGGTCTCGAAGGTCTTGAACTGCGTGTACATCTCGTTCGCGATGACGCTCGTGTCGTTCGCGCCCGCGGTCATCGTGCGAACGATGTCGAAGACCTTGAGCGAGGCGATGGAGATCGTCGTGACGACGACGACGAGCGAGGAACGGATGCCGGGGACCGTGACGTTGATGAATCGCTGCCACGGGTTGGCACCGTCGAGTGACGCGGCTTCGATCTGGTCCATCGGAACGCCCTTGATGGCGGCCGAGAGCACGACCATGGCGAAACCGGTCTGCACCCAGATGAGCACGATGATGAGGAAGAACGTGTTCAGTGGCGACTCGGCGAGGAAGTCGTATGGCTGCCCGCCGAACCAGACGATGATCTGGTTGAGGAGGCCGATCTGGTCCTGATCGGCTGGTCGTGCCGTGTACATGAACCGGAAGATGATGGACGCGCCCACGAACGAGATCGCCATGGGCATGAAGACGAGCGCCTTCAGGAACTTCTCACCACGCGACTTGTCGATGAACACGGCGTAGGCGAGGCCCGCGACCGTCGACAGGATCGGCGTCACGACGACCCAGATGATCGTGTTGAGGACGGTCCGGATTCCGCTTGGCTGCGTGAAGATCCAGATGAAGTTCTCGAGGCCGACGAAGTCGCCTGACTTGTTCGTGAACGCCTGGCCGGTGGTCTGGATGCTCGGGACGATGAGTCCGATGATCACCAGGATCAGCGCAGGTGCGAGGAAGCCGATGAGGCCGATCAGGTAGCCGGCGCCTTCACGCGACCGCTGGTCGAACCAGAAGAGCAGCGCACCGAGCAGGATGGCGACGATTGCCGCCCAGGTGTAGGTGCCGAGGATGAACACGAGTGCGACTGGGACTGCGATGCAGACGACGAGCCGCAGGATCGTGTATTTCTTGCCGGGTCGAGGGGCGAGCTCGACGAAGTAGACGATGAGCGCAACCACCGCGAGGAACGCGATGATGACGATCGGGACTTGCAGGAGTGGCGGCAGTTGGGCCAGCCACGTGAAGAAACTTGCCATTGTGACCTTCCAGGGTGGCAGACAAGCACGTGCGCGGGGGACGTCGTCGTCCGTGCGGTGGAATGCGTGTGGAGCACCCGGCGCGACGCCGAGTGCTCCACAACACGGTGCTTAGCTGGAGGGCCAGCCTGATTCGATCTGGGTGGTCACGGTGTTGACGTCCGTGCCGTTGATCCAGTCGATGATGCCCTTCCAGAACGTTCCTGCTCCCACTGCCGAGGGCATGAGGTCAGATCCGTCGAAGCGGAAGGTCGTCGCCGGGTCCTGGAGGATCGCGATGGACTCCTGCAGGATGGGGCTGGACGCGCTTGCCGGGTCGAGACCCGTGTTCGCGCTGATCACGCCTCCGAGGGAGACGCGGCTGTTCGCCCACTCAGGGCTGGAGAGGTACTCCTGGACCTTGACCGTGTCCTCGTCCGCGTTGAACGATCCCACGATCTCGCCGCCGCCCGTGACGGCGAGTTCCTTGCCCTCGACGGGCGGGGTCATGAAGGCCCAGACGTCGCCGTCCTCACCGACAGTGCCGCCCGCTTCGGTGATGAAGCCGTCGTAGAAGGAAGCCTGGTGGTGCAGCGCGCACGTGCCGTCGACGAGCTTCGCGGCTGGGTCGCCGAATGCGGTCGAGTTGATGGAGCGCACGTCGCCGAAGCCTGCGTTGACGTAGTCGGGGTTCGTGAGGATCTTGCCTGCTTCATCGAACGCGGCCTGGATGCGCGGGTCGGTGAAGGGAATCTCGTTCGCGACCCACTGGTCGTAGACCTCTGGTCCCTGCTGGCGGATGACCAGGTCTTCGATCCAGTCGGTGCCCGGCCAGCCGGTTGCGGCGTCTGAGCCGAAGCCGGCGCACCAGGGCGCGGTTCCGGTCTTGGCCTGGATCTCGCCGGTGAGCGTGATGAGCTCTTCCCACGTCTTCGGCACTTCGTATCCGTTGTCCTTGAAGAACTTCGGCGAGTACCAGACGAAGCCCTTGAGGTTCGCCATGAGTGGCGCCCCGTAGACCGTGCCGTCGAACGAGGAGTACGTCTTCCAGTCTTCCGACCAGTACTGCTCGAGGTTGCTGACGACGCCTTCCGGTGCCTCCGTGAGCAGGCCGCCACTGGCGAGGTCGCCCATGAGGCCGGGCTGCGGGAAGATTGCGATGTCCGGCGGGGTACCGCCCTGGGCTCGAACGGAGATCTGCGTCTCGAACTCCTTGGAGCCTTCGTAGACGATCTCGATGCCGTTCTCTTCCGCCCAGCCGGCCCACGATTCCTCGAGGAGCTCGGCTTCGGCGTCGACGATCGTGCCGTAGATCGTGACCTTGTTGTCGCTTGGGCCGCCCGAGCTGTCCTGCACGCCGGGGCCACCGGAACAGGCGGTCAGGGCGAGACCGGCGACTGCGAGTGCGGCAACCGATGTTGCGGCACGTCGCTTCGTGGATGTTGTCATTGAACTCCTCCTTAAGTCCTTGACTGCGAGCGAACCGCCGTTCCGGGCAGTCATTGCCCAGATTTGCTGCAAGAGCTCGTCGGTTCGGCTACGACATTCCTGAGAGCTGCGTGTGGAAATGCCGTGCGCTTTTGGAGCGTACACGAACTCCTCAGTTGATCCACGCCGTTCACTAAGTCGTTATGAAGGGATGTCCAGCTGCGGTGAATATGGCACGTTCCTCGCTCTGACCCCTGCTCATGGAAGCATCATTCGCTCACGCTGGGTCAGGTTGTCTGGACAATTTCCGGAGCGTTCTCCAGGCACTACGATGGTGCGTGAGCAGGTCGACCAGGCGGTCGCGTCATGGGAAGCCATGCCGAGGAACGTCCGGGCTCCGCAGAGCAGGACGGTGGGTAACGCCCACCCGGGGAAACCCGCGAGACAGTGCCACAGAAAGCAGACCGCCCCGCCGCGTCCTTCGGGATGCAGGGGTAAGGGTGAAAGGGTGGGGTAAGAGCCCACCGGGCGCCTGGTGACAGGCGCCGCAAGGTAAACCTCGTCCGGAGCAAGGCCATACAGGGGATGACGACGCTGCTCGCCGAGTCCCCGGGTAGGCCGCTAGATGCACGCGGCAACGTGTGCGCGAGAGAGATGGCCGCCCCCGATTCACATCGGGACAGAACCCGGCGTATCGGTCGGCCTGCTCACTCTCTTGGTCGCGGTGCCGGGCTTGAAGCTGTTCTGGCTTCCGGCCCGGCCTCGCCCGTTCGTTCGGTTCAGCGCGTGTCGAGGGTCGGGGATCAGACCCAGTGCTCGGCTGCGAGGCACGCTGAGCCGACGATGCCAGCGTTGTTCATGAACTCGGCGACGACGATGGGGGTCTCGACGTCGATGTAGTGCAGGAACTCGTCTGCCTGCTTGGAGATGCCGCCCGAGACGATGAAGACATCGGGGGAGAAGAGCGCCTCGAGCTGACGGTAATAGGGAGTGAGTCGCGAACCCCATTCCGAGAACGACAGCTCATCGCGCTCGCGCACCTTCGACGAGGCGAACTTCTCGTAGTCGCTGTGGTCGCCGATGCTGATATGCCCGAGCTCGGAGTTCGGGAACAGGTGCCCTCCGTAGAACATGGCCGTCCCGATCCCGGTTCCGAGCGTCGTCATGATGACGCTGTCGAGTCGCCCGTGCGCGACGCCGAAGCGCACCTCCGCGATGCCGGCCGCGTCGGCATCGTTGGCGAGCGCCACTTCGCGCCCGACAGCCTCGGAGAAGGCCGCCCTGGCGGCAAAGTCGATCCAGCGCGGCGAGATGTTGGCCGCGGAGCGCGTCACCCCGTGCTTGACGATCGCGGGAACGCTGATGCCCACCGGGACGTCCGTGTCGCCGTCGAGGTCCTTGTCCCAGATCTTGCGGACGATCTCCATGGTCGCGTCGATGACCTCGCGCGGGTCGCCGCCGACCGGCGTCGGCACCTTGCGCCGCTTGGAGAGCAGCTCGCCCGTGCGGAGGTCGACGAGTGCCCCCTTGATGCCGGTGCCGCCGATGTCGATGCCGATGGCCTTGGTGGCTCTGCTCTTGCCCATGCGTGTGAGCATATCGGGAGCGGGGTGCCCGTTCGCGCCGTCAGCTCGATGGCACGGTGAGGATCCGCGGGCCGTCTGAGGTGACGACGACGGTGTGCTCCCACTGGGCGCACCGAGAGCCATCGGCGGTCACGACGGTCCAGCCGTCATCCCAGAGGCGCCAGTCCGAGGTTCCGAGCGTGAGCATCGGCTCGACGGTGAAGACCATTCCCTCTTCGATGACCGTGGTGTGCTGCGCGGAGTCGTAGTGCGGGATGATCAGGCCGGAGTGGAAGGCTCCACCGACACCGTGGCCCGTGTAGTCGCGCACGACCCCGTAGCCGAACCTGCTGGCGTACTTCTCGATGACGCGCCCGATGACGTTGACCTGCCGTCCGGGCTTGGCTGCGGCTATGCCGCGCATCATGGCCTCGTGCGTGCGCTCTACGAGCAGCCGCGACTCGTCGGTGACGTCGCCGACGAGGTACATGCGGTTCGTGTCTCCGTGCATGCCCTCGAAGTAGGCGGTGATGTCGACGTTGAGGATGTCCCCGGATTCGAGCACCGTGTCGTCTGGGATCCCGTGGCAGATCACCTCGTTGAGCGAGGTGCAGCTCGATTTCGGGAACCCGCGGTAGCCGAGCGTCGACGGATAGGCGCCTCGCGCGGTCACGAAGTCGTGCGCGATGCTGTCGAGCTCATCGGTGGTGACGCCTCGGACGGCGAACTGCTCGAGGTGGTCGAGGGCATCGGCGGCGATGGCGGATGCCCGTTCGATCCGGGCGATCTCCTCCGGCGTGTAGACGTCCCCGCCCGTCCACGTGTCCGGCGCCTGCTTGCCGACGTACGGCGGGCGGGTGATGGCGGCTGGGACGGATCTGGCCGGGGCGCTGCGGCCGGGGATGAGGAGTCCTGTATTCGGGTCTTTCGGCATACGCTTGAGCCTATGACCGATACGCATGCACAGGAATTCTGGTACAACTCGCGCACGGGCGAGGTCGAGGTCGGACGGCAGTCCCTCGGCTCCGAGCTCGTCGGCCCGTTCGCATCCGAGGCAGAGGCGAAGCGCGCCCCTGAGAAGCTTCAGGAGCGCGCGAAGGCCTGGGCTGAGGAAGAGGCCGAAGAGGACCGCTGACCTTCGGCGTCCCTCCTCGTTCTCGAGGCGGCCCTAGCCGGACTGGTCCTCGAAGCTCTCCGCTTCCGAGGGGAACGCGCCTGACTTGACCTCGTCGCGGTAGCTCGATGCGGCGTCGAGGAGGATGCCGCGCAGGTCGGCGTACTTGCGCACGAAGCGCGGCATGCGACCGGTGCCGAGGCCCATCGCGTCGGTCCACACGAGGATCTGGCCGTCGCACTCGGCACCGGCGCCGATGCCGATGGTCGGGATGACGAGCTCCCGCGTGATCTCCGCGGCCAGGACGGCTGGGACCATCTCGAGGACCACGCTGAACGCGCCGGCCTCCTGCACGGCACGAGCGTCCGCTCGAACTCGCTCCGCCGCGTCGCCTCGGCCCTGCACGACGTGCCCGCCGAGGCCGTGCTCGCTCTGCGGGGTGTAGCCGATGTGGGCCATCACGGGGATCCCGGCCTCGACGATGCGCTTGATGGTGGCCTGCGAACGCACGCCGCCCTCGAGCTTCACGGCCTGCACGCCGGCCTCCTTCATGAACCTGACCGCGGTGTCCAGAGCCTGCTCGGGTCCGCGCTCGTAGCTGCCGAACGGAAGATCTGCGACGACGAGGGCTCGCGACACGCCGCGTGCGACGGAGCGTGCCATGGGAATCAGCTCGTCGACCGTGACGGGCAGTGTCGAGGTCTCACCGAGCACCGTGGTGGCCGCGGAATCTCCGACGAGGAGCACGTCGATGCCTGCCTCGTCAAACACCGCAGCGGTCATGGCGTCGTAGCTCGTGAGCGCGGTGATGCGCTCGCCGGCGGCCTTGGCCGTCTGAAAGTGTCGAATTCGGACTCGCTTCGGTGCACTGGCCTGAGACATGCAGGCCATCATACGGCGGGGCGGCCTCAGGCCCAGTAGCCTAGGGGGAGGCGCACAACAAGAATTGGAGCCCGAGTGGACAAGCAGCAGGACTTCGTACTCCGCCAGATCGAGGAGCGCGGGATCAAGTTCATCCGCCTGTGGTTTACGGATGTTCTCGGAACACTGAAGTCCGTGGCAATCGCACCGGCGGAGGTGGAGGGTGCCTTCAACGAGGGCATCGGACTCGACGGCTCAGCCGTCGAGGGGTTCACGAGGCGGTCTGAGGCCGACATGCTCCTGCACCCGGATCCGTCGACGTTCCAGATGCTCCCGTGGCGCGGTGAGATCGACCCGACCGCTCGGATGTTCTGCGACATCTCCACTCCGGACGGGCAGCCCTCGGTCACCGACCCGCGACGCGTGCTTCGCCGCGCGCTGGACGTGGCGTCGGCGCAGGGCTTCACCTTCTACGTGCACCCCGAGATCGAGTTCTACCTGCTGAAGTCCGACGAGGCACTCAGCGGCGAGCCGGTGCCGGCAGACAACGCTGGCTACTTCGACAACGTGCCAGGCGGAACCGCTCACGACTTCCGTCGTCGCGCAGTGCGCATCCTGGAAGACCTGGGCATCTCGGTCGAGTACAGCCACCACGAGGCTGGCCCAGGCCAGAACGAGATCGACCTCAGGTTCTCGGATGCGCTCAACACGGCCGACAACGTCATGACGTTCCGCACCGTGGTCAAGGAAGTCGCCATCGAGCAGGGCGTGTACGCCACGTTCATGCCCAAGCCGATGTGGCAGCACCCTGGCAGCGGCATGCACACGCACGTCTCGCTCTTCGAGGGCGACACGAACGTGTTCCACGAGCCGGGCGCCGAGTACCAGTTGTCGAAGATCGGCAGGCACTTCGTCGCGGGTCTCCTCAAGCACGCGCCGGAGATCACGGCTGTGACGAACCAGTTCGTCAACTCCTACAAGCGCATCTGGGGCGGAGACGAGGCCCCGAGCTACGCGTGCTGGGGCCACAACAACAGCTCTGCGCTCGTGCGCATCCCGACCTACAAGCCCAACAAGGGCGGCTCGGCTCGGGTCGAGTACCGCGGCATCGACTCTGCGGCCAACCCGTACCTCGCGTATGCGGTCCTGCTCTCGGCCGGCCTCAAGGGCGTGTCGGAGGAGTACGAGCTCCCGGCCGAGATCGAGGGAGACATCTGGGAGATGTCGCCGCGTGAGCGCAGCGTGCTCGGCTTCGACCCGCTGCCGTCGAGCCTCAACGAGGCCATCGCCATCATGGAGAACTCGGAGCTCGTCGCCGAGACGCTCGGAGAGCAGGTCTTCGCCTACTTCCTCGCGAACAAGCGTGCGGAATGGAAGCAGTACCGCGCTCAGGTGACGCCGTTCGAGCTCGCCTCGAACCTGCACTCCTTGTAAGCCGTGCGCTCTGACGGTCTGCGGACGCGCCTCGCGAGGGCGGGTTTCGCTGCGCCCAGCGAAGCCGAGCCGCGCCTTGTGGAGCTCGCCGAGCTGACCGGGGTGCGTGCAGACGACGTGTTCTCCGTCGTCGACGAGCGCGTCGCCGATCCGGACCAGGCGCTCCAGTGGCTCGTGTATCTCGCGCGGCAGCACCCGAGTGCCGTCGACTCGCTGTTCGCGGAGCGACCCAACGCGAAGACCGTCGTCCGTCTGCTCGGGGCGTCGACAGGCCTGGCCGAGTTCTTCCTGCGCCACCCGCGCACGATGGAGGTCGTGCAGTCCGGCGAGTCCGAGCTGCCGACCCGTGCCGAGCTGCAGCGCCGGATGGCGGCGAGTGTCGGCGTCGACGCCGACCAGGCGGACGCCGACGGCGGATTCGGCATGGCTGTCGCGCAGATCACGGGCTCTGAGGCGATTCGATCCCTCCGCATCCGCTACCGCACCGAACTGGCCCGCATCACCGCCTTCGACCTGGCCCAGGACGACCAGCGCGGGTGCGTCCGCGAGGTGAGTCGTGCTCTTGCCGACCTCGCGGGAGAGACGCTGGATGCCGCCATCATGGTCGCCCGTGCAGAGACCCAGGCGCCGCCGAGCGGATTCGGACGCTTCCCAGCCGAGGACGTCGAGTGCGTTCGCCTCTCGGTGATCGGCATGGGCAAGGCCGGCGCCGAGGAGCTCAACTACATCAGCGACGTCGACATCATGTTCGTCGCGGAATCTTCCGATCCGGAGCGCGTCGCTGTCCCGAAGGCCGTCGAGATCGGCACGAGGCTCGCCAGCCTCACGATGCGCGTCATCGACTCGACGGACATCGAGCCAGCGCTCTGGGAGGTGGATGCAAACCTCAGGCCGGAGGGCAAGGACGGTGCGCTCGTGCGCACGATCGACTCGTACGCGCGCTACTACGAGCGGTGGGCGAAGAACTGGGAGTTCCAGGCACTCATCAAGTCCAGGGCCATGGCGGGCGACCTGAGGCTCGGAGAGGAATTCGAGCGCCGCGTCGAGCCGCTGATCTGGGCGAGCGCCAGCCGCGCGGACTTCGTCGACCAGGTACGGGCGATGCGCGAGCGCGTGACCGAGCATATCCCTGCAGAGGAAGTCGATCTGCAGATCAAGCTCGGACCTGGCGGGCTCCGCGATATCGAGTTCACCGTCCAGCTCCTTCAGCTCGTGCATGGTCAGCATGACGAGACCGTGAGGGAACGGTCGACGCTCGCGGCGCTCGAGGCGCTCAGCGAGGGCGGCTACATCGGGCGCGACGACGCGAATCAGTTCTCCTCCGACTACGAGTTCCTTCGCCTGCTCGAGCACCGGATCCAGCTGCGTGCCCTGCGGCGCACGCACCTCATGCCGACGAGCGACATCGAACGTGCCGTCCTGGCTCGCTCGGCGAGCTTCGCGAACTCACGCGAGCTCACCGACGAGTGGCAGCGGGTGAAGCTCCGTGTCCGCGGTCTGCACGAGAAGGTCTTCTATCGCCCACTGCTCTCCGCGGTCGCGGCGCTGCCCACGGAGGGGTTCGCGCTGAGCTCGGACCAGGCGGAGGCTCGCCTGCGCGCCATCGGCTTCCTCGACCCGCGGGGCGCGCTCGCGCACATCACTGCGCTCGTGAAGGGGGTGTCCCGCAGAGCGATCATGCAGCGCACGCTGCTGCCGGTGCTCATCGACTGGTTCTCGCAGGGCAGCGACCCCGACAGCGGATTCCTCGCCTTCAGGAAGCTCTCGGAGCGGCTCGGCGACACCGCGTGGTACCTGAGGCTCCTGCGCGACAGCTCGGCGGCGGCCAAGCGGCTCACGCAGCTGCTCTCCGGCTCGAAGTTCGCAGCAGAGTTCTTCGAGCTCTACCCGGAGGCGGTGAAGTGGCTGGACGACGACGCCCAGCTGAAGCCCCGCACCCTCACCGCGCTGCTCGACGAGGTCGCCACCACGATCCGCCGCCACGACGACGAGGTTGCCCTTCGGAGGGCCCTTCGCACGTTCCGTCGACGCGAGGTACTGCGCCTGGCGATCGGCGGCCTCCTCAGCCTCATCGACATCAAGCAGACGGGAGCCGGTCTCTCCGACATCGCGACGGCGACGCTCCAGGGTGCGTACGACGCGGTCCGACGTATCGACAAGGTCGAGTACCCGCCGTTCGCGATCATCGCCATGGGCCGCTACGGCGGTCGCGAGCTCGGCTTCGGCTCGGATCTCGACGTCCTCTACGTCTTCGAGAAGGGCGACTTCGAGAACCCCGACCTGGCGAGTCGGCGAGCGCTGTCGCTCGTGCACCGGATCGTGGAGTTCACGGCCGACCCGCGCATGCCGATCGACCTGGATGCGGGGCTCCGCCCTGAGGGCAAGTCCGGGCCCCTCGTCCGGTCGCTGTCCGCCTACCGCAGCTACTACGCCCGCTGGTCGCTCGGCTGGGAGACCCAGGCGCTGCTGCGTGCCCACGACGTCGTCGGGGATGCCAACGTGCGTGACCGGTTCATGGACCTCGTCGACGAGGTCCGGTACGGCAAGGAGCTGTCCGAGGACGGCCTTCGCGAGGTGCGGCGCATCAAGGCGAGGGTGGAGAACGAGCGGCTGCCGCAGGGAGCGGACCCGACGCGACACCTCAAGCTCGGGCGCGGCTCGCTGAGCGACGTCGAGTGGCTCGCCCAGACCCTGCAGCTGCAGCACGCGACGCACCGCACATCCCTTCGGACGACCTCGACGCTCGGCACCATCGACGCTGCGCAGGACGAGGAACTGCTGACGCCGACCGACGCCAATCAGCTGCGCGACGCCTGGCTGCTGGCCTCGCGGGTGCGCTCGGCGCTGTACCTGGCGACGAACAAGCAGTCCGACCTGCTGCCCCAGGACGGTCCGACGCTCGATGCAGTCGCACGTGCGCTGGGCTATTCGCCGGGCTCGGGCCCACATCTCGAGGACGACTACCTCGGCGAGACCCGCCGCGCTCGTCGCGTGTTCGAGCGACTCTTCTACGGCGAATAACCGCCCGCTCCATGCTCCGTCAGACGCGGACGAGGCACGAGGATTGAGAGCCTAGGACCTAGGACTGCGCGGACTGCTGCTCGATGATGGCGCGCTCGAGGCTGTCGGCGATCAGGACCGCGTCGAGGCCGGACTGCCTGCCGATGCCGACGGCGTGCTGGGCCTCGTGCGAGGCGAGCGCCTGCAACGCGGACTTCGGCGTCGTGAACTCGTGGGCGAGGAGCTCGTCGATGGCACTGTCGACGTCCGCGTTGTGCCGATGCCAGTCCTCGCTCTGCGGTTCGGACGAGAGCCGACGGACGGCCGCGGCGTGGATGCTCGCGGCGAGCCGCTTGTGGTGGTCGATCGCGGCCAGAGCCTGCTCGTGGAGTTCTGCTTCATCCATCCACCCAGCCTGCCATGCCGTCCAGCACCTACCTGGACGGCACGGAGGTGCCGGCGTGCACATCGCCACGCGCAAAACGCCCGGCCCGCCTCGCAGCTTGCGAGACGGGCCGGGCGTGGAGCTACCGCGACGAGTTAGACGCCGTAGTAGAGCTCGAAGGCCTAGAGGGGTGACGGATGTGATGGGCTCTGCTTGTCTGCCCCGCCATTCCGGGTGAGTAGGTGTAGGCAGAGATGGGCTGTGAGAGTGCCGAAACGGGACTGCTGCGGACACCGCGCGGACACACGGGCTCAACTTTCGCCGTAGCGGTCGGTGCGGGTGGCCTTTGTGGTGTCGAGCCAGTCGAGGTACTCGCGCCACTCGTAGAGCACGACACGAGCGTTCGCCTTCCGGAACGGGGGACCGCCGCCGCGCGATCGTTGCTTGGCCAGCGCGGCGACGGTCAGCCCCGGAATGCGATCACACAGCTGCTGCGGCGTCAGGAAGTTGGGGTCGCTCACGGGTTGTGCCTACCGATCCACGCCTCTAGCTCACTGAGTCGGTAGCGGACAAGCCGTCCCAGCTTGATCGCTTGCGGGCCGCGATCGCCGCCGTCACGCAGATCGAGGTACTTCCACTCGCGCAGCAGGTCGGGGCGAATCGCGAGCATCTCGGCGGCCTGTTCGGTCGTCAGTAGTGGGTCGTCGGGGAGTCCAGGCATGCACCGATCATGCAGCGATTGGTTGCAGATTCACTGCCGCTGACCCTTAGATCTGTGTTCGGCTCCCCTTGCTCCTCGCATCGAGCGAAAGAGGGTCTGCCCGGCGTGACCCGCTCGAGCACCACGAGTGGCACCCGGCCGTTGCTCGTCGCCGGTGGCCCACACGCCTCGCTCCTGATCCCGGTCACTGGGCGAGCCGGCCAGGAAGCGGCGAGCGCCGCCGATGCGCTCCGCACGCAGACCACGAGGAAGGAGACCGGGCTGCTCGTGCCACTCCGCAACCATGGCGTCGCCAAGCACGCAACGTCACCCATCGACACGGTGAACGCGGACGGCAACCACCACGGCCTCGTCATGCGCAACAACTCGGGTGGTGCCGAGATGACGACCCCCGTCGTCGAGCCACTGCGCACACTCACCACCGCGGGCCATCAGTCGCTGATTCGCGCATAGGTCCCGTCGCTCGACGTCGACGACTGCGAGTTCCGGATGCTCGAGCCCGACGAGATCAAGCGCGGCATGGCGTTCACCGCCGACTACCAGCTGCTCGGCAACAAGCGCGAGCAGGTCAAGCAGTCCGGCAACGCCGTCACCCCGCCAGCAGCGCGCGACCTGTTCGCTGCTGTCGCCGAATCACTCACCCTCGCGGCCTGACCGCACCAACGAAAGGACACACCATACCCCAGACAACCGACCTGCAGCTCGTGCAGGCCGCCCGCGAAGTTCTCGAGTGTGCACACCCCACGAACCCCGTGCTCGTCGCCGTGCGCACGTTCGCTCTCGCCGAGCTGAGCCAAGCCGAGCACGACGCTGACCAGGGCCGCGGCGTCCGATCGTCGGCGCTCGTCCTCGCCCGCCGCCTCACGAAGGAGGAACTCTGATGCGCGTCCTCACGGTCCGTCAGCCCTGGGCGTGGGCGATCCTCCACGGCGGGAAGGACGTCGAGAACCGGTCGCGGAAGCTCGCCGGCGACTACCGCGGGCCCATCGCCATCCACGCGGCGCTCGGCAAGACCGCAGCGCTGACGGACGCTCAGGAACGACTCCTCCTGGATCACGACATCGACGGTCTGATCGGCGCGTGGCTAGGCGGTGAGCCAGTGCTGGGCGGCGCGATCGTTGGTGTCGTGGATCTCGTCGACGTGCACGGCGCGATTGGCTATTGGGACCGAGACAACCGCTGGCATCTTGGCTGCTGTGAGACGCCATGGGCTGAGACGGGGTTTGAGCACGCCAGCGGTCTCGCCGACCAACTTCCTGTCCACCTCGTGCTCGCGAACCCGCGCCCTCTCACCGAACCGATCCCGTTCAAGGGCGGGCTCGGACTCCGCAAGCTCACCCCCGACATCATCAACCTCATCGAAGGAGTTTGAGTGGTGGACATGGCCCAAGGGGTGTCTCGTCAGTCTAGAGTTCTCCCGTGAACCTTCTTGAGAAGATGTCAGAGCCGCACTTCATCACGATACTCGCCTGGATTGGTGGGGTCGGTGCAGTAGCCACTGTCGTGAGTTTGGTTTTTCTCATCGCTGGCTACTTCAAGAGCAACCCGAAGAAGGAATTGCGGTACGAACTATCCGTGAAGTCGCTCGTCGTCCAGAATGGCAACATTCCGGGGCTTGAGGTTTCGTTCTCGGGGTTGACCTTGCCGGATCCACATCTAGTCGAGTTGCGCATATGGTCCCGCAGCCGGGTCGACATCGAGACTCTCGACTTCGACGCGGGCAAGCCTGTCGCATTCATGTTCGGAATTGCGCAGATCACCGTGATCTGGTTGGACTCAGCAAGTCGAGGGGGGTTCGCGATCAAGGGCGGAGGAGCGAGTCATGGGTCTGGTTATGCACTTGAACTCGCACCTCAACTCATCAAGAAGGGGTCCGAGGCGCGGATCTCCGTTCTGACTTCTGAGGAACCGAACGTGCATGTCATCAATTCCCTCAAGAACATTGCGGTATCCGACGCGGACAAGGGCTCACGATTGTCGTTCTTCGTTCGGGTTCCCTACGCGTACCCCGCGCTCATGGTGGCGGCAGCCGTTCTGGGTACGGTCCTTGCCGCGCTCACTTCATAGAGGGCCAATTGCGGCCCCATCTGGGATAATCGATCCCATGAGTTCCGAGCCGACCTATCTCACGACGCGTGCAGCAGCACGCCGCGTGAATAGGTCGGTTCGTTCGTTGCGGACGTGGCGCCGCGACGGCATGCAGGTGCGCTTCGTTGGTCGCCGCATGGAGGTCGAGGAGGAGCACCTGCTTCTCTGGCGGAGGACGAAGACCCTCGCGAACCCCATGACGAAGTGGAAGCTCCGCGAGATCCAAAGAAATTCTTCCGATCGACTTGACACGGGTATGTCTTCACCCTGTTAGGTAAAGATCGACACAGTTTCAGAAGCCCCGGCAGCGCATCGCGCACCGGGGTTTCGTCGTATCCGGACAGTGCACCCGCCCCCGCGTGAGACCGGGCAGGACGGGACGGCCGCGGGACGCAAGCTCAGCGTCGTGTCGCAGACGAGCAGAGGGCGAGGGCCGCTGGCTCGGGGGAGTCAGCGGCCCCACCTCACCCCACACTTGCGGGCGCGTCAACGCCGCCCACACGGCGAAGGACACCCACAATCGGCAGCCCCGTACTCGAGCCGAGGTGCACCTGCGCGCCCGCAACACACCACCCCCACCGAAGGAGCACACCGTGACCGCCAGCATCCAGACCACCGCCAGCGCCGACAACGCCAAGACCCTCGGCGACTTCGCCCGCGAGGTCACCGGCATCAGCGATGAGCAGGCCCTCAACGGGCTCAGCTACACGAACATGATCGGCGCCCGCCTCAGCTTCACCGTCACCGTCGTGCTCACCGAAGAGCAGGCAGCTGAGCTCAACGAGCGGCTCGGGCTGTAGGTCAGAGCACCAGGTCCTCAGCGGTCGGCTCCCAACCCGCAGGCGGGTACACGGTGTACGGCTTCCGGCATGAGAGGCATTGGACCGTTAGCTCAGGGGCGAAGCGCTTCACCCTCGACACTCCCTGCTGATGTCCGTGATGCGTGTCCTCGCGCTGCTCGAAGCTCAGCATCCTCGGTCGCTCGGTGCTCTGGCAATAGATGCAGGTCAGGTCCACGGTCGCCTCATTCGTCTCGCTGGTCAGATGAGGAGAGGCTATGCCCTGGCGCGTCTGCTCTCACTTCCCCTGCCCCGAGCTCACCCAGACACGGTGGTGCCCCACCCACGCACGAGAGCACGAGCAGCAACGAGGCAGGCCAAGCCAACGCGGTTACGACCACGCACACACCAAGCGCCGAGCCCACTACCAAGCGAGGCTCGAAGCCGGCGAGACGTTCCCCTGTGCCAAGTGCCAGCACCCAGTGACCAAGCACGACGACTGGGACCTCGGCCACACCGACGACCGCAGACAGCACACCGGGCCAGAGCACAGGCACTGCAACCGAGCAGAGGCAGGCCACAAGGCCCACAGGTGAGCCAGGACACACCCAGACGACACTCACCCTCGACTCGACCATCCTGACCCGTCACAGAGGCGCTCAGGGGGTGGGGGAGACCCCCTTTCCGACCCCGGCTTCAGGACCGCCGGGGAGAGGAAAAAACCGTCCAGAGGGTTCAAAGGGTCGATGAAGGGCGGGTGAGGGCATGCCAGCTGGTGGTGCTAGATCGAACTCAGGCCCCCCGCAGGACCCCACTTCGGCGAAGTCGGAGAAGCGCGGGACGCAGCTCATCACCCTCCCCTCGGGTGGGTTCAAGGGCAAGATCCCGCGCTTCCCGCTCCCAACGAAGACCGACCGCGAGGCCGAGATGTGGCGCTGGTTGTGGCGCACTCCGCAGGCCGCGCAGTGGTCGAAGGAGTCCTGGCGGCTGATGTTCGTCGGCAACTACTGCCGCATGTTGGTGCGGATGGAGGCCGGTGACTCGTCCGGCACGGTCGCGCAGAACGCGTTGAAGCTCGCCGAGCAGCTGGGCATGACGCCGCACGGGCTCCGCCTCAACGGGTGGGTTCTCGGCGTCGACGAAACCGCGGTCAAGCGCGAAGAGAAGCGCGTCGAGTCGGCAGGCGGTGAGCGCCGGAGGAACTTCGGGGTGGTGGCGTCTTGAACGATCTCGTCATCCCGTTCCCCACGCTGGGACACCTCCTCGATTCGTGGCTCTTTCAGCACGTTTCGATCCCGGATGGGTGGCAGCGCGGCGAGCCTTTCGGGCAAACGCGCTGGCAATATTGGTGCACCGCGAACCACTACCGCATCCGCGAGGGCGCGCAGTCGGTCGACGGGCGCCCGCTCGGCGCGCAGGCGTTCGTCTACCGCAAGAGCCTCATCATCGGCCCGCAGAAGTCCGGCAAGGGCCCCTGGTCCGCCGGCCTCACGTCCGCCGAAGCGGTCGGCCCGACGCAGTTCATCGGCTGGGCGAAGAAGGGCGACGCGTACCGCTGCGCCGACTGGGGTTGCCCCTGCGGCTGGGAGTACGCGTACGAGGTCGGTGAGCCCATGGGTGGCCGACACCCGTCCCCGCTGATCCACCTGACGGCGCTGACCGTCGACCAGGTCGACAACGTCTACGGCCCGCTGACGGAGATGATCGCCGCCGAGCCGCTCTCGAGACTGCTTCTGGTGCGCGACGACTTCGTGCGCATCCAGGGCTCCTCGCTGGGTGGCAAGCGCGACCGCATCGACGCTGTCACGTCGAAGGCCTCCTCGAAGCTCGGCCAGCCGATCCACTTCGCGCTGCAGGACGAGTTCGGCCTGTGGCTTGAGTCGAACGGCATGCAGAACGTCGCGGACACGCAGGACCGCAACGCGACGGGCATGAACGGGCGGACCCTCGCCACGACGAACGCCCCTGACCCGTCCGAGAACTCGGCGGCGCAGAAGCTCATCGAGGAAGCCAGCGAGGACGTCTTCATCTACTGGGACGAGCCGCCGCGCGACCTCGACTTCTCCATCCCCGAGGACCGCATCGAGATCTTCCGCTACGTGTACCGCGACTCGCCCTGGGTGAGCGTCGACGGCATCGAAGCGCTCTCGGCGGCGCTCGCGAAACGCGATCCCGGCCAGGCCGAGCGGTTCTTCGGGAACCGCATGGTCCGAGGCAAGGGCAAGTTCTTCCCCGACATGCAGCCGTGGGACGGCAAGCGCTCACCCGTCGAGGTGCGGCCGCGCACCAAGGTCGCGCTCGGCTTCGACGGCTCGGACGCGAACGACTGGACGGGCATCCGCCTCGAGACGCTGGGCCAGCACCAGTTCACTCCCACGTACACGGCCGGTGACGTCACGCGTCTCGCGCTGTGGAAGCCGGAGGAGTGGGGCGGGCGCATCCCTCGCGAGGAGGTCCGCGCCGCGGTCGAGCACATCTTCCGCACGTACGACGTGACCCGCGGCTACTTCGACCCCTACCTGTGGCAGACCGACATCGCCGCGTGGGCGCAGAAGTACGGCGAGAAGCGCGTCATCGAGTGGCCGACGAACGGCATCAAGCGGATGCACGCCGAGCTGGTGCGCTTCCGCGACGACGTCCTCGAGGTCGACTCGGCCTTCACTCACGACGGCTGCTCGGAGATGCGCACGAACGTGTCCAACGCGGTCGTGCGCGCCCGAGCGGGCGAGACATTCATCATCGGCAAGCCCGAGGACCACCAGAAGATCGACCTCCTGATGTCTGGAGTCCTCGCCCACGCGGCCGCCTGCGATTCGATCGCGGCCGGCCTGGGCAAGGCGCAGTCCTCGAAGGTCTCCACGGTGGCGTTCGGCTTCAACTGAGAGGAGGCGCAGTGGACGCCACCCTTGCGCAGCAGCGCCTTCACTACGCGGAGCAGAAGATCAACTTCCGGCGCCCCACGGTGCAGAAGCGCGAGCGGTACGTGCGCGGCATTCAGGAGCTGCCGTTCGCGCCGAACGGCGTCAACAAGGAGTACGAGCAGCTGCGCGACATGTCGATCGCGAACTGGCTGGACCTCTGGTCGAGCGCCCCCGTGCAGCGCCTCCGCATGGACGGCATCCGCGCGGGGCTCGACACCAAGGACAAGAAGCCGAAAGCCGGCGAGATTGGCGAGATCGACAAGACGATCTGGCGGGACGTGTTCCAGGCGAACAAGTGGGACGTGCGCCAGTCGCACGTCTACGCGTCCCTGATGCGGCACGGCCGAGGCATCGCGTCGGTGTGGCCGAACAAGAAGAACCCGAAGCAGCCCATCGTCCGCTACGAGTCCTTCGAGCTCGTGCACATCGAGATGGACCCCGACGACCCGCTCACCCCGCTGTGGGCGGCGAAGGTCTACCAGGTGGACGACCTCGCGACGGGTCAGGCCAACGCGTTCATCCTCCCCAACGGCATGAGCCGCACGAAGACGATCGGCATCGTCTACGACGACCAGAAGATGATCCGTTTCGAGCGGGGCGGCGTCTCGTCGGCGTTCGGCGGCGGCTGGGAGAAGGTCTTCGAGAGCACGCACCCCATGGGGGAAGTGCCGTTCGCGCTCTACGACTACAAGGTCAAGGACAACGGCGAGCCGTGGTCGGGCCTCGACCACATGATCCCGCAGCAGGACGCGCTGAACACGGTGCGGTTCAACACGCTCCTCGCCATGCAGTTCTCCGCGTTCCGTCAGCGCGCCGTGTCGGGCTTCGACCCGCGCGTGCTCGACGCCGAGGGAAACATCGTCTACCGGACGAACACGGACGGTCAGCCGCTGCTCGACGCCAACGGGCAGCCCATCCCGATCATCCACAGCCCCGGCAAGGCAGGCGTCGACCGTATCCTCGCCTTCCCTGGTGAAGGAACGAGGGTGTGGGACCTGCCGGAGTCGGACCTCGGCAACTACATCAAGGTGCACGAGAACTTCCTCGTCAACTTCTTCGCCACCGGCCAGATCCCGCCGCAGTACCTGCTCTCTCGCATGGCGAACCTCTCCGGGGACGCCCTCGCGGGGGCGGAATCGACGTTCGCGTCGCTGCTCGAGGAGATCAAGCTCTCCGCCGGAGAAGGCAACGAGCAGGTCGCGAAGCTCGCGTGGAAGGCACGCGGCGAGGACCACGAGTGGGACCCCTCCGCGGAGTGCCAGTGGGCCGACACGGAAGCGCGTTCGTTCTCGCAGATCGTCGACGCGCTCACGAAGCTCATCGCGGTCGACTTCCCGCACCAGGCGGCGTTCGAGATGATCCCCGGCGCGACCTCGCAGAAGGTCGAGCGGTGGATGCAGCAGATGGACGCGGAAGCGCTGAGCTCGAACCTCACGCGCGTCGCTCGCGAGTTCCGCGGCGTCGGCACACCACCTCCCGCCGAGGTGGACGAGGACGAGCTCGAACCGGCCGTGTAGATCGGGGGCGTCGTGCTCGAGTCCGCGATCGTCCACTACCAGGAGCAGCAGCAGATCAAGGTCAAGACGGTCAAGGCCGTGCGTCGCCTCTGGCGGGGCATGACGGACGACTTCGACCTCTCCTGGTCGCGCATCGGCCTCGACGTCGGTGACGCGATCATGGCGGGCCAGCTCGCCGCGTCCATATCCGCGCAGGAGCATCTGCTCGGCATGGGCGACGAGCTCGACCTCGGCAACCCCGTCGGCTTCGCTGACCCGTTCGCGTTCGTCGGATGGACCAGCGAGGGCATCGAGCTCGACCGCGTCACCCGAACCTCGGTCGTTGGCGCGAAGCAGCTCGTTGGGGCCGGCGTCGACGTCGCCTCGGCGCTCACGCAGGCCGGGTCGTGGCTCGAGCGGCTGACGGCGAACGAGCTCACGGGCGCCGCGTCCGGCATGTCGACGACCACGGTCACGAGCACCCCGCAGATCGGGTACGTGCGCATGCTGAACCTGCCGTCCTGCAAGGACTGCATCATCCTCGCGGGCCGCTGGTACAGGTGGAACCAGGGCTTCCAGCGGCACGGTGGCTGCGACTGTGAGCACATCCCCGCTCGCGAGTCCATGGCCGAGCTGCGCACCGACCCCTACGAAGCGTTCAAGTCCCTCACGAAGGCCGAGCAGGACAAGATCTTCGGCAAGGCGGACGCTCAGGCGATCCGTGACGGCGGCGACATCTACCGGGTGGTGAACGTCCGCAACCGGGGCCTCTCGGACGGCAAGAGCCGCCAGGCGCGCCGCTACGGCACACCCACGCGCATGACGGTCGACGACATCAACAAGCTCGCGACGTCCCGCGACGACGCCATCAGGATGCTCACCGACGAGGGCTACATCCTCCCCGCCGGTCAGGTCCCGGGCGGCAGCATCCGCGGCAACGACGGTCTCTCCGAGTTCGGCGGCCTCATGGCCGGGACGATGGGCCGCGGTGGCACCCGCAAGGGCGCGACGCAGTCCTACCGGGAAGCGATCCGCACCGGCAAGCGCGACCCACTGAACCCGGGAACGCAGACCGCCGCCGAGCGACGGCTGCACGTCGCCTACCTCAACTGGGAGGCCGTGAAGGCCGGACGTAACCCTTTCTCGTCGACCGGCGCCGTGCGCCTCACGACAGACCAGCGCGAGCGCGTGCGCATGGACCTCGAGCTGATGGTCCGCACCCTCGACCGCCAAACCGACCAGGTGCGCGACCTCGCGCGCCTCCTCGGCCTCATCTGACTTCCCGCCGGCGCAAGGCCGGGCCGGGTTCACCGACGCGCAAGGCGTCACACGAAGGAGAAGCGAAATGCGCAAGCACTTCACGCCCGTCATCGGGTTCCGCAGCAAGTTCGACGTCATGGGCATCCGCTACATGACCGACGCCGGAGACGGCAGCGGTCAGCAGGCAGGAGCCGCAGGAGTAGGCGGGGGCGACGGCGCGCAAGGCGCTGACGGTCTCGGCGACGCCGGCAAGCAGGCCATCGAGCGGATGAAGGGCGAGCGCAACGCCGCCCAGAGCGAACTCAAGGCCTTCACCTCCCTCGGGCTCAGCGCGGACGACCTGAAAGCACTCGTCCAGGCCAACCAGGACAAGAGCGCCGACAAGATCCGCGAGCAGGCCACGAAGGAAGCGAACGACGCTGCGAACGAGCGACTGCACAACAAGCTCCGCTCGAACGAGCTGCGCACGCAGGCCGCAGTCCTCGGGTTCAACGACCCGAACGACGTCGGAGCCTTCCTCACTGCTGAGCAGATCGCGGGACTCTCCGTCTCCGACGCCGACGAGGTCGACGGGGCCGCCGCGAAGGCGCTCCTCGAAGCCCTCGCCAAGTCCAAGCCGTACCTCGTGAAGGACACCGTCACCGACTCCCGCACCGCGGGCATCGGCTCCGTCGGGTCCGGCGGAGGTGCAACCAACGTGCAGCCGGGACGCAGTCGCATTGCGGCTGCTATCGCTGCCAGCAAGTAACCCCTCCGTCACAGCCGTGGCGGTACACAACCACTCCCGAAAGGAACAGCAGCCATGGCTGTGACCCTCCCACAGGCGGCCGTCCTCAGCGAGAACGACCTCCAGCGCGGCGTCATCGAGACGTTCGTGCAGGAATCGTCCGTCCTCGACCGACTGCCCCTCATGCCCATCGAGGGCAACGCGTACGCCTACAACCAGGAAGCGACCCTCCCCGGCGTCGCGTTCCGCTCGGTGAACGAGGCCTACGTCGAGTCCACCGGCACGGTGAACCAGCTCACTGAGAGCCTGGTCATCCTCGGTGGCGACGCCGACGTTGACCGCTTCATCGTCAAGACCCGCGGAAACCTCAACGACCAGCGTGCCGTGCAGCTCGGCATGAAGATCAAGGCCGCCTCCTACAAGTTCCAGGAGTCGTTCTTCAACGGAGATGTCGCCGTTGAGCCGAAGGGCTTCGACGGCCTCCGGAAGCGCCTCACCGGCTCCCAGGTGCTCTCCGCGGGCACCAACGGTGCGCCCATCGTCGGCAACGGCGCCTCGGACGCGCAGGACTTCTTCGACCTGCTCGACGGGCTCGTCGCGCAGGTCAACGGCCTAGACGGCACCAACGGCGCCATCTACGCGAAGCGCGCCGTCCACGCCAAGATCCGCTCTGCCGGACGTCGCCTCGGCGGGGTCGAGACGGTCCGCGAGGACATCACCGGCAAGCGCGTGCTCATGTGGAACGGCATCCCCGTCCTCGACCCGGGCAACACCGCCGCGGGCGCTGCAATCCTCGGCAACGAGACGCAGGGCACCGCCACCACCGCCAGCTCGATCTACGCCGTCAAGTTCGGCGAGGACGAGGGGGACCAGGGCGTCACGGGCCTCACCAACGGCGGCATCGAGGTCGAGGACCTCGGGCAGCTGCAGGAGAAGCCCGTCTACCGCCACCGCCTCGAGTTCTACTGCGGCCTCGCTGTCTTCGGCGGCAAGGCAGCAGCGCGCCTCACTGGCGTGCTCACGGCCTGAGACAAGGAGATCTAGACATGGCAACTCGCGCCAAGACCACGACCCTCGACGACGACACCACGAAGCCCTCCGTCACGGAGCCGGGAGACGGCCCAGCCGACACGACCGATCCGACAGAGATCGCGACGTCGGTGACGCCGCTCCCACCGAGCGAGGAAGCGATCGCCGCGGGGACGCAGAACGCTGTGCTCCCCGTCGAGAAGCCCTCCGTCACGGAGGCGCCGGAGTCCGAGCACCGCATCGAACACTACGACGCGGTCCGCCCGGACGGGTCGACGGTGCGCGTCAAGCACAACCTCGACACGGGCAAGACGGAGATCGTCGAGGCGGAGACCCCCGCCGAGACGCCCCCGACGACGCCAGCCGCGTAGCAGGGGAGGCCGCTCATGCAAGCACCGATCAACGTCAACTCGATCCGTGGCGTCATCGAGCGGCCTCTCACCGCGGACGAGGTCCGGGTGATCCCGCAGTGGATCGACCAGGCCGTCGAGAAGCTCCTCGACGCCGTCCCGGACCTCGAAGCCCGCAAGGCGCTCCCTCCCGAGAACCCCCGCCACGTTCGCGAGAACGTCGTCCGCGACGCGCTCGTGAACGCGGTGGAGCGGAAGGTGCGCAACGCCGGCGGCCTGCGGAGGTTCGGCACGGACGAGTTCTCGTCCGAAGTCGACCCCTCCCTGGCGAGCGGGAAGATCTTCATCTCCGACGAGGACCTCGCCCGTTTCCAGCCGCGCCCGATCGCGGGCACCAGCCAGGGCGTCTACTCCATGCAGTTGGAGCTCTGATGCTGACACCATCACTCCTCGCCCAAGCCCAGGCGGTGACGGAAGCGACGTTCCTCGACACGTGCACGATCAACGTCGAGACGCTGAGCGAGAAACCGAACCCGGCGACGCTCAAGCACGACACCGTGCTCACGCCCATCAACGCCGAGCCGTGGCCGTGCGAGCTTAAGGAGTCCGCCACGCAGGTGGAGCTCAAGGACAACGCTGGCCGCCTCATCCAGACCCTGCAGTACACGCTCAAGCTCCCCATGAGGGACACAGAGCGCGTCGAGTCGGGGATGGTCGTCGAGATCGCGACGTCGCAGAACGCGGCGCTCGTGGGGGAGACGTTCCGCATCATCGGTCCGGTCGCGAAGTCGGCGGCGTCCTCGCGGCGCTTCCTCCTCGAGGGGGTGAAGCTCGCGTGAGTCCATCCTTCGACTACTCCGACGTGCAGCGCCTCGTCGCGAGCTTCGGCAACCTGGAAGGTGAGCTGAAGAAGAACGTCAAGACCGCCGGCACCGTCACCGCCCGTCACGTGAAGGACGACTGGAAGTCGCTCGCCCTCGCTGACCTCGGCGGCGGATCGGCACGCGCCTACCCGTTCTCCATCGGCTACGAGACGGTGGAGCTCGCCAAGTCCATCCGGTGGGAGATCGGCCCCGACAAGGCCCGCACGCAGGGCGCGCTCGGCAACCTCATCGAGTACGGCTCACGCAACAACTCACCCTTCGGCCAGGGCGCGTCCGCGCTCGAGGCGAACACGGCTGACTTCGAGCGCGGCATCGAGATCGCCGGGCACCAGGCGCTGGCGAGCGTCCTCGCATGATCGGTGAGCTCGACGCGTTCGTCGCCCTCCTCCGCACCGGCAACCTCGCCGACAAGGTCGACGTCGGCCGCACCCGCAAGGAGCCGCCGTACGCGCTCGTGCTGCCCGGGAGTACCGACGACGAGCAGACACGCCAGACGGGGCCGTACGCCGCCGAGCAGCTCGTCTACGCCGTGAAGTGCGTCGGCCAGTCGCTCGACGCTGTGCTGCTCATTGCCGAGGAGGTCGACAAGCGCCTCCGCCCGCCGCCGATGCAGTTCGGCGTCGCCCTCTCCGTGGAAGGCCGCGACTGCTCGCCCATCGAGCGCGGCGCCACCGACACGTACCCCATCGACGACGAGAAGCCCTCCGACTGGGTGGCGCTCGTCCTCTACAAGTTCACGTCCGAACCGACCTAGGAGCCCAGCCATGAGCCAGGACATCGCACTCGCCGAAGGCCCGGAAGGCCGCCCGATCGAGGTCCCGGCCTCGTACCTGGAAGACCTCCCGCAGTTCTTCAAGCCCTACGAGGGCGACGCGGGCAAGCACGCCGCGCCGTCCACCCGACGTGAGTCCATCACCGAGGGCCCGACCGTCGAGGAGCTCGCGCGCGCCGCGACGCTCGGCGAGGAACTCCCCGCCCCCACCCAGACCGAGGACGAAGCGCCCGCTGAGTCCGAAGATGAGCCGCCCGTGCGGCCCGAAACCGAAAGGTAGCGCCGCATGGCCATCACCCTCACCCCTCCCGAGAAGTCCGTCAAGGGCCTCGGGAACCTCCTCATCCTCGCCATCCCGCGCAGCGCTGTCCTCTCGCCGACCGGCAAGGCCACGATCGCGGAAATGAACGCCGCCGGCGCCGTCGACATCACGTACAGCCACGTGCCGGACGGGTTCGTCTACACACCCGGCTACGAGATGCTCCCCGACGACCGCCTCACGTTCCCGCAGAAGCGCGAAGAGCGAGGCCTCGCGACGGACACGCTCGTGTCGACGATCGTCTACGGCAGCGCCGCGGCAGTCGCGGACCCGCTGCTCATCGAGGACACCGAGTTCATCATCGCCGTCCGCGACGCCGTGCCGCACAACCAGGCCATCAGCGCCACCGACAAGTGGGACTTCCACAACGTCGAGGTCAAGAGCAAGGTCAAGTCCCCGCACACGAACTCCGTGCGCACGAAGGTCGTCACGTACGGCTACCAGCAGCCGGTCCTCAAGGACCAGGTCGCGCTGACCGCGTAGCGCGGCACCAGATCCTCGGGGCGGGCGTATCCCATCCGCCCGCCCCGAGCACCACTCCGATGGGAACTGATGGGAGATCAGACTCATGAGCAAGCTCAGCAGCAAGGCCAGCACCGCGACCCGCGAATACCAGGACATCGACGTCCGCTTCAACCGAGAGCTCCTCGGCGAGCAGAAGCGCCGCACCGACAAGATGCTGAAGGCGCAGGAGGAGTACGCGCTCAGCACGCAGGAGGGGTACGACGGCGACCCCCGCTTCCCTCTGCAGGCGTACACCGAGGCGAAGCACGAGCTCGAGGAGTTCCTCGAGTCCATCCGTGACGAGTTTGCCGTCATCCGCGTTGTCGAACTGCCCCCGCACCAGTGGCAGGCAGTCAAGGCACGCAACCCGCTCTCCGAGGACAAGTCGCTCTGGTCCGTCCTGGACCACCGCTACGGTGTCGACGCGTACGCCACGACGAAGGCTGCGCTCGAGCTCTCCGCACTCGAGGTCGACGGCGAGGAAACCGAGCAGCCCACCCCCGAGGTGTGGCAGAACGTGTTCGCGAACATCGGCTACGGCGACCTGTCCGCGCTCGTCATCGCCCAGTTCACCATCAACGAGATCGTCTACTCGGGCGGGTACACCGCGGCAAAAAAGGCTAGACGCAGACCCTCGCCTGTTCCGCGACGTCCTCCTCGCCATCGAGCTCGGCCGCTCACCCCGCATCCTCTGGGGGTGGGCGCCCGAAGCCGGCGAACCGGAGTTCTCGCGCGAGGATCTGGATCTCATGCACGCCGCCCGCGACAAGCAGGCGCAGACGTCCCCACGAGGTCATCTGTTCGCTGATGAGGTCGACCCAGAGGGCGACCCGCAGAACGGCTACGGCGCGTTCGAGTGGCAGGTCAGCACGCGCACCAACTACGCCGTGAAGGCGATCGAGCTCGCGAGAGCCGACTTCGAGCGTGAACTCACCACGGGCTCGCTCAAGAGCCTCGATGAGGACGCCAAGCGGTTCGCTCGCGCGGGCCTCATCTACGAGGTGACCAAGGTCCCCAGATAACTCAACACAGGGGGTGCCGTGAAGAGCGTTCTCGTCACCCTCGGAATGAACAACGCCGACTACCTCGCGAAGGCGAAGCAGTCGGCGCAGGCCACGGAAGACCTCGAGGCGGCACAGGCGGCGCTCGGCGACCGGCTCATGTCGCAAGAGCAGGCGATGCAGCACGTCGGCACGCAGATGACCGTCGCCGGCGCCGCCATGACGGCGTTCGCGCTCTCCGCGGTCATGACGTCCTCGAAGTTCGAATCGTCGATGTCGTCCGTGCAGTCCGCGACGATGGCGCCCGTCGAGCAGATGGGCATTCTCCGTGACGCTGCGCTCGAGGCGGGCCAGTCGACGGTCTTCACCGCCACCGAAGCCGCAGCGGGCATCGAGGAGCTCGGCAAGGCGGGCCTCTCCACGTCGAACATCCTCGGTGGCGCCCTCACGGGCGCCCTCGACCTCGCCGCAGCTGGCGAACTGTCCGTGGCCGACGCGGCCGAGCAGACCGCCACGACGCTCTCGCAGTTCAAGCTCGCAGGAGACCAGGCCACGCACGTCGCCGACCTCCTCGCAGCTGGTGCTGGGAAGGCACAGGGCGGCGTCTCCGACCTCGGCCAGGCACTCAACCAGTCCGGCCTCGTCGCCTCCCAGATGGGCCTCTCCGTCGAGGAGACGGTCGGCTCGCAGACCGCGTTCGCCAACGCGGGCCTCATCGGCTCCGACGCTGGCACCTCGTTCCGCACGATGCTGATGCGCCTCACGAACCCGACGGGCGAGGCCGCCGACAAACTCACCGAGCTCGGCATCCAAACGCGCGACGCCAACGGCGAGTTCATCGGTATGGCGGGCTTGGCCGGACAGCTCGAGACTCGAATGAAGGGGCTTACTCCGGCCGCTCGTGACGCCGCCATGGCGATCATCTTCGGGCAGGACGCGATCCGCGCCGCGAACGTCCTCTACGCCGAAGGCGAAGACGACATCAACGACTGGATCGCGAAAGTCGACGATTCCGGCTACGCCGCTCTGGTCGCCTCCGCGCGCCTCGACAACCTCGGCGGCGACGTCGAGGAGCTCGGCGGAGCGTGGGAAACCGCGATGATCCGCATCGGCGCCAGCGCGCAGGGACCACTCCGCGAGGTCGTGCAGTCGGCGGTCGAGATGGTCAACGCGATCGGCGACGCGGACCCGGCCATGCAAGGCGCGTTCCTCACGGCCACCGCGCTGGCCGGCGGCATCCTCCTCATCGGCGGATCCGCGCTGGTCATCATCCCGCAGGTCGCCGCCACACAAGCCGCACTCATCTCGCTCGGCATCACCGCAGCGGCCACACGCGCCGCTGTCGTCGCCGCGCTGAGCAACCCGGTAGCCGTGGCCGTCGTGGCCGCAGCAGCCGCCGTGGCCGGCCTGGAGGCCGCGTCACGGGCACTCTCACTCTCCACAGAGGAGGCAGAGAACAAGCTCAAGGGCGCGACCGACGCGGCCACCCTGTTCCAGACCGTCGCGAAGGCCGATCAGAAGCTCTTCGAGGGCTACCTCGACGAGCAGGGCATGAAGCAGCTCGCGGACCTCCCGCAGCTGCTCACCGACATTCGCGCGCAGGCTGACGAGCCCTGGAAGTTCGGGGAGTTCTTCGACACCGGGTTCTGGGACGCAAAGAGCAGACTCGAGGAGATGGGGGAGGCGCTCGCCGACCTCGACCCGCTCGTCGCGGCCGAGAAGTTCAAGATCCTCGCGGACGAGACGGACGGCAGCACGGAGCAGCTGACCACCCTCCTGGGTGAGATGCCCGCGTACCGTGACGCCCTGCTCGAGCAGGCGAACGCGCAGGGCGTCGTGATCGGCGACCTCGAGACGCTCGCCGGGCAGCAGCAGCTGGCCCGATTCGCGACTGAGCAGAGCACGCCCGTCGTCGACGACTACTCGGAAGCCCTCTCCGGGCAGGCAGCGCAAGCCGAGGACGCGTCCGGCGCGATCGCTGGCCTCGCTGAGGAGCTGTCGAACTACAACAGCATCCTCTACGACTCGCTCGGCGCGGAGATGGACTACTTCGACGCCGTCGACCAGGCGCGGGAAGGGCTCGAGGACTTCAACGAGCAGCTCGACGAGGGGGAAACTCTCGTCGACGGCATGACGGGCAAACTCAACCTCCAAGCGGAGGGCGGGCGCAACGCCATGCAGTCGCTCATGGACGTCGGGCAGGCGACTCGTGACTACGCCGCGGACCTGTGGAACACCACGGGCAGCGCGGAGCAGATGCAGGCCGCCCTGCAGTCCGGGTGGGATCAGGTCTACGACCTCGGCCTGCAGATGGGACTCTCCGAGGAGCAGGCTCGCGCCTACGCGGACCAGCTCGTCGGCATCCCGGACCAGGTCGCGACCGAGATCGTCGAGAACGCTGATGCCGCTCGGATACGTGTCGGCAATTACGTCCTCGCGCTCGGCACGGTGCCCGGGAACGTCTACACCGAGGTCAGCGTCAATACAGATGGCGCTCAGGGCAAGATCACGAAGTTCGTCCAGGACAACAGCGGTCACGTCATCACGATCTACACGAACACGGCCTCCGGCACGCAGGAGATCCGCAACAACCAGGGTGCACCAACCGGCCGCGCCATGGGTGGTGCCATCGAAGGTCCGGGGCCGAAGGGTGTCGACTCGATGCCGTTCATGCTCGCCCCTGGTGAGCACGTCCTCACGGCCGGCGACGTTGACAAGCTCGGCGGGCAGGCAGCCGTCTACAAGATGCGTGAACTCATCCAGCGGGGAGCCTTCCAGGGCCTCGCGCTGGGCGGGGACCCGTATGGCGGGTGGGGGCAGGTCGCGTCGCAGTCGAACGTGTCCTACTCGTCTCCGTCGTTCGCGCAGTCCTCATCGGTCACGGATGCGCGCCAGGACAACCGCAGCGTGAGCTTCACCGGCGCATCGTCGGACGACAGCCGCCTCGAGCGGCTCGTCCGCAGATGGATCAGGGAGGAGGCGACGTGGCCGGCGTAGACGACTACCTCGTGCACCTCGTCCGCGAAGCCGACGAGGCCGTGCTGACGTTCTTCACGGGCATCCGCCACGGGGGCAGCAAGTACGGGCTCGGCATCAAGGCGAAGGGGTTCACCGGGTGGGGAGAGAAGTCCCTGTCCGGTGAGGCCGTCCGCCAGGTGGAACGGCACGGCACCCTCCTCGGGCGTCGACGCCGCGACGCGCAGACCGTGAGCATCCGAGCCGTGGCTGAGGAGCGCACCGACTGGGAGCTCGACCAGCTCGAGCGCACCGTGTTGGGGTTCCTTGCTGAGGGCGACAAATGCCGCCTGCAGGTGCAGAAGTCGGACGGCACCCTGTGGGCGCCGGCGGTGCTCGAAGCGGTCAGCTTCACGCCGCGCGGCTACGCCCCCAAGGCGGACGTCGAACTCGACCTGCTCCTGCCGGACTCCATCCGGTACGGGCAGCACGAGAAGCAGACGGCCACTTCGGGCACGGCGGTCGCCGTCGCGAACCGTGGCACGTTGCACGCCTGGCCGATCATCACCGTCACCGCGACGACGGCGATGCCCGGCGGGTACGGGCTGCGGTTGAAGAACTCCGCCGGCGCCGAACTCGGTTACTTGCGGATCAAGGCTGCGCTCGCTTCGGGGAAGTCGCACCGCATCGACATGGCGAAGGGCCGCGTCTACGCGGACGGGGTCATCGTCTGGCAGGCGCGCCACTCCGGCACGTCTTGGTTCGTGCCTCGCGACCAGATCTGCAGCTTCCAGGTGGAACCCATCTCGGGCACGGCCTCGGCGGTCATCGAGTTCGACGAAGCCCACTGAAGGGAGGTGCGCATGCCGGAGTATCGGTATTTCATCGGCGACACCAACCCGGGCTCGAACTGCGTCGAGGTGACGCCGCTGAGCGGGTCCGAGCAGGACTCGTGCAAGACCATCGGGCGCGGCACGCACACGTTCTCGCTCGGCGAGGACGGGCTCGACCTGTACTGGGCCGACACGGAAGTGATGTTCCAGCCGTGGACGCGATCGATCATCGTCGACTACGACGGGCGCATCACGTTCGCGGGCACCATCACCGGGCACCGCACAAACGAGGCTGCGGAGACCATCGAGGTGCGCTCGCACGCGTTCCGCATCTGGCTCTCCAAGCGCCTCCCGTCCGGCATCGACGCGTTCAAGGACTCCACGTACGGAATCTACGACCTCGACGAGCGCGGCGGGCAGCTCGTGACGCTCGAGAAGGGCCTCGTCGGCTCCTCACCGCGCTTCACCCTGCCCGTGAACGACTTCGAGGACTCATGGGTGAGTCCGGGCACGGTGCGCCGCACGCACGAGTGGTACGCCGGCAAGAGCATCGAGCAGATCATGAAGGAGCTCGAGGACCTGCCCAACGGGTCAGACCTCCACTTCCGACCGCAGTGGCGGGATGGGGTCGTCGGCGGGTCCTGGTTCTGGGAGCGCCGCCTCGGCACACCCCGACTCCAGGCCCCCGAATACGACTTCGACATCGACTCGCCCCTGTCAGGAGCGCTCGACGTGAACATGGACCTCGAGGCCATCAACCAGGTCACGGGTGTCGTGGTGCTCGGCGGCGGGAAGAACCAGGACACGCTCTTCGCGAAGGCCTCCGCCATCGACCCCGCCTACACGGGGCCGTGGTTGGACGAGATCGAACGCATGGGCGACATCGACGACCAGGCCGTTCTGAACCAGCACGCGCAGTCGATCGCGAACTCACGGAAGCGACCACGCCGCACCCTCTCGCTCGCCGCGCAGTCGGACGGGGACGTGTCGGCGGGCGAGCGGATTCCGGGCGTGCGGGTCACGCTCCACAAGGCGAAGCCGCGCACCTTCCCCGCGGGGACGCACACCCGCTACGTCACGGGGTGGCAGCACCGGGTCGGGTCGGAGCTCATCACGCTCGACACGTTGGAGATCTGATGCGCCACGACATCGAGGGAACCGCGTTCTCGAAGCTCGACCGACGAATCACTCGCCTCGAGCAGGCGGGCATCACGCGCATCAGCTTCGGACCCGGTCAGCGCATTCGGATCTACGACGAGGACGGCGTCGACGTCGGCTACGTCGGCGAGCTCCCATCGGGTGGCTTCGGGATCAGCTACGTCTACGACGGCGCCGTGACCTCGGCTGCGGGGATCGCGGCCGTGCACAAGGCGACGCTCGACTACCTCGACGTGCTCGGCGCGTCGCACGCGATCACCCTCTCGGAGCACGCCGCGAAGAACGCCGGCCAAGACGCGTCCATCTCGTACCTGAATGGCGAGAAGAACGTACACGCCGGGCAGATCGCCGCGCTGCAGTCCAACGTGTCCGGCCTGCAGTCCGGGCTCGGGAGCCTCGAAGGGGCGCTCGGCGCGTTGCAGTCCACGGTCGGCGGCATGGCGGGACTCGCCGAGCTCATCACGGCGCTCGACAACACGAACCGGATCCAGAACCTCAAAATCACCGCGCTCGAGAACCGCCTCGATCGTCTCGACGGCGGCGGCGGCGGCGGCCCTGTCGACCCCGGAGCCTAGGAGGCCACATGCCAGTCATCAATGGCCGAGTGCGCGATTTCGGGCTCGGCGACCTCACCTCGCATCGACTGCGACTCATCTTCAGCCCGAGTAACAGCGCCGCGATGGGCCCTGACGGGACGTTGGTCCTCGGGCCGGTGGTCGTCGAGAACGACGACATCAACCCGACCACGGGCGGCTTTCAGGTGGAGCTCGCCCGCACCACGCTGCTCAGGCCCGCGACGCACTTCACGCTGCGCGCGGAGTGGTTCAGCAAGACCAGCGACCGCCTCGAAGGGTACGCGGTCATCGACTGGCCGCTACACGTCCCTGCCGCCGGAGGCGCGCTTTCCACCCTCCTCGACATACCCGGCCCGCTCAACGCCACGGCCTACTCGGCTGTTGACCCCGGCGCGCTCGTCGCTGTCGGCGGCGTCTGGGTCAACACCGGAGTCACACCAGCACGAATCAGGAGACGAAAAGCATGAGCGAAGTTGTCTGGGAAGACCTCGGCGAAGCTCGAGCGATGGACGACCCGTCGGCAACGAGCCTGATGCAGTCCGACACCATGTTCCGGCGGTCCGTCGACGCGCGCGTAAAGCCCGCCATCGGCGAAGCGCTGGCCAATTCCGCCGAGCTCGGCGATGTAATCGTCGGCATGGTCGGCAACATCGCCACCGCGCAGGTCACCGACAGGGTCGAATCGGCCGGGATCCTGACCGAGTCCAAGCTCTACGGGCCGCAGGACGAGGAAACCGACTACCGGTTCGTGTTCAAGACCACGAACAACACCAAGACGTTCGTTCGCTTCAACGCTGCCGGCAACCTCGCGCCCTCGGGAATGCGGATGCTCAACAGCGCCGGCATGCCGTACTTCACTCCCGGCCCCGACGGCGGCTTCCAAATGCGCACCTGGGCAGGAAACGACACCTGGTTTGGGGTCGGTGCCGATGGGATGCCCACAGTCATCGCCAAGTGGGCCCTGGTGAACACGATTGGGCTCTACGGCGGCCCCGACCTGCCCTTCCCGTACCCGGGCAAGACCATCCTCTGGCTGCGGCCAGACCCCGAATCCAGCACGGGCATTCGCGCCTGGGAAGTGAGCCAAGACGCATGAGCATCAACGTGAAGCCCCTCGGGGGTGGTGGCACGACTCGCATCCCCGAGGACATCCTGGCCGAGGACGGCGGTGTCCTCGTGCGCCGCGGCCGACTGCTCTTCCAGTACGACCACACCACGGGCTTCCCGCTCGTCCGACAGCACTACGAAAACGTGTGGCCGCGAAACCCGCTCTCCATCGGCGGCTACCCGAAGGGCCTCATCGTCACGGGACGTGGAGCCGCCGCTGACGGGTACGGGTCCCGCAACTCAGGCGCGGCCATGTACTTGAACCACGACCGCTTCCAAGAGGGAACGTGGTTCACGCTCTCGGGGCGGTTCTCACTCATGGGCGAGACCGCGGGCGCGGTCGCTGGTTTCGGCGCACACATGGACATGCAGGCATGGGACGACACACGCCGCGCCTACCCCAAGGTGCACTTCGACGACACTCGCCGACAGTGGGAGATCCAGACCAACCAGGGCACGTACGTCGACGTCCCGGGCGCGACGTACTTCCCCGGCTTCAACGAGCAGAAGTTCGACAACACGTACATCGCGTTCTCATTCCGCTCGGAGAAGAGCACGCCGGCGCAGCCTCATCCCGCGACCTTCGGGAGCTACGGCCACCTCCAGATCGGTGGGCGCTCGTTCGACCTGCGCGGCCTCGGCGCAGGCTGGTCCAACTACGCACCCCAGGTCGGCACTCCCGAGGACTCCTTCGCCGGAGGACAAAACTACGGATTCTCCGCCTCCACGCCGCTGCCCGGCCAGATCGGCGGCTTCGTCCTGACCCGCATGGAGGTGACCGTCGGTGACGTTCTCAACTAGCACAGGCGCAATGATCCTGATCGCGGAGGGGGAGGGAGTGCGCCCCCGCTCAGCCGGCGCGGCCGCAGTGATCTCGCTCGCGCAGCCCGCGAACTGGGTGGACTTCTCGGACTACACCGAAGTGACGTTCGTGCTGTCCGTGAGGGCAGTCCACGGCAACCCGACCAGCATGTCCATGAAGCCCGCACTGATGTACTGCCAGGCAAACACCGGGGCACCGTGGGACCAGGGCGGTGCGGGAGCCGGATGGCAGTACACGAAGGTGCGCTGGTTCACGGTCTCCGACCTCAACCTCGACACTGACGTGATCGGCGGCAAGGCTGCCTGGTTCCCCGAGATCACCGGCCCGGGCACCTGGAAGGTCACGATCAAGCACTTCCCGACACGCCTCCTCATCGACCTCGGCGAGCATGTCACCTCGCGTCTCACGTTCGTGGGTGGCACCGACCCGCGCGTGCAGATATCACTCGTCGCCTACCCCAAGAAGGGCTGAACGTCATGCCAAGTTACGGTTCGCTGATTCTCCCGTTCGACACCACCGAGTCCGTCCCGTCGCCACCACCTGTCTCGTTCCTCCCTCCCAAGGGAACCCCCGGCGTAGTGGCCCTCTTCGAGCCCGGTCACGCTGCTTCGGGCAAGACGGGCGTTCCCTCGACCGGAGAGTCGTTCGCTGACCCCGCCGAGGAATGGGTCGTCGCGACCCTCGGGCAGCCCTCTGGTGGGTTCGGCGTCACGAACAACATCCCGTCGAGTTCCACGCAGGCGTTCGTCGAGCGGACCGCGAAGGGCGGTCTGCACGCTGGCTTCGCGCAGAGCGGCGGCACGACGTCGTCCTACCCGAACTACTCGGTCGGACTCGGAACACCGCGTCGGGACTACGTCACTGCGCGCGCTGCGGCCGGAGACACGTTCCTCATCGCGAGCATCCTCAACATCACGCGACCGGCCAAGGCCGGATCCAGTGTCGGCTTGCCCGTTGCTGCGCTGCGATCCACGTTCGCCCTGTCGAACATCCTCAACGCTGCCGGCACGGCCGGGACGAACGCCTGGGGCTTCCCGACCGACAGCTCACGTTTCGTAGGGGCGAGCGTCGAGAAGATCGGCAACTACGTCGTTGTGGTCGTCGCCGCGAAGGGACCGATGCCGTCCGGGTGGACCGCGAGCAACACCCTCGTACTCATGGGCCCCCGTGATGTCGACACGCTCAACGTCGTGCCGAGCATCGACCACAAGCTCACGTACGTCGAGAACCTCACCGCGACTGGGCGACCGTTTGCAACGGTACTGGCCGCCATCAAGGCCGACTTCGTGCGTCGATTCCAGACGGTTGGTGGGAAGTACAACGCCGACACCTGGACGGACCCGCTGACCAAGGTGGCGTGAGGCATGTCGGCGGGTCTGGCCCGAGCGCTCTTAGGTGTAGAAGCCCCGCAGCATATCCACGTCGTCGATCCTTAGAAGATCGAACCCGACGCTATGGGTGCCATATTCGACGCGGATGAGCTTGTAGAGGCCATCAGGAACTCCGTCGTCTGTTCCTGCGATGAGATCGATGTGGAGCCTTTCTTTATCGACGCGTCGTATGTCGAGCCAATCGACGTGTGCGGGTCTCGTGGGTCCGAGGCGAGGGGCCGGGGCCATCTCCGGGAGGTCAACCTCTTGCATGAGCAGGGTCAGGGACACCTCGACGGCCACGGCCGCCCGCTCGATCACGTAACCGGGGAGGTCGAGCTCCTGAACTCCGATGACTTGGCTCGTGTCCATCCATGGCGGAATGAGTGGGCTCGCGTGTGAGCCCCAGGTATTACTGATGTCGGCAATCAGGCCTGACCATGGGCGCATGCGCTGGCTTGTGTGCTCCTTGCCGCCTCGCTTCGAGGTCTCGGTGATGTACGCGGCTGGAGACTGCAGCCACGTCAAGAGCGTCGACGGCCGAGGTGCCTGGTGTTCCGGCCGACTCGGCTTCGCGTAGGTCTCCGAGCACGGGAAATTACCGATGCTGATGTGAGTACCTTTGCTGAGCTCGGGGGGTTTGGAGATCAACAGGCTCGGGTCCGTCAACTCCAAGCAATCGATAGCGCGCTTGATGAGCCCGTCTCCGCAAAGCGTCCGGAGTATGGCTGCGACATCGTCGATCGCAGCGAAGTCGCCGTCGAAATGAGCTGTGAGGTGGCGCGATAAACGCGACGTGGCACGGACGAGGTACTCAAGGGTTTCCTCCTTTGTTGCCTCTCGGTTCCATTCCTTGTTCTGATGCTGTCCTTTTGCCATCGCCACTCCCTCGCCCGTTGCGCTAAACAGTAGCTGGGCAGAGGCCGGGTGTCCGTTCACAGCGTCGTTTCTACGGGCGCAACTGTTTGAATCTCTCTTCTGGAGGCCTCATGGCTCGCGCCGTCGTATCCGAAACCGTCACGCTCCTCGCGGGTGACCGCGTCGACCCGATCAGCATCCCCGTCACAACCAGCGAGGGCACCGCGGTGGACCTCTCGGAGTGGACCGATTGGCGGTGCTGGTGGAAGGCCGGGACGAAGGTCGTCGCCGCTCAGGTCGGCACTGAGCGGCTCGCCGAGGGTGTCCTCGAGATCACCCTGACGGGTGCTCAGACGCGCGAGCTCCTCGGGGCGGCCGAGAGCGTCACCGGCTCGTACGACGCCGAGGCGACACGGACCGACGACACGGAGCCCACGACCTGGATCGAAGGCAAGTTCCGCATCCGGGACGACGTCACCAAGGAAGGCACCCCGTGACCGAGTACAAGGCCGAGGTCCAGCAGCAGCCGCAGTACACGGCGAGCATGACTCAGCCCTTCGGCGGTGGCGCCGTGAAGTCCGTCAACGACAAGACGGGCGACGTCGTGCTCACGCCAGGCGACGTCGGCGCGTCCCCAGTCGGCCACACACACGACGCAGCGTCCCTCGTGGGGCTCAACGCGACGCTCGTGGGGCTCGGCAACGTCGACAACACCAGGGACGCGCAGAAGCCCGTCAGCACGGCCCAGGCCGCCGCGATCGCCGCCAAGGCGAACGCCTCCCATGTGCACTCCGCGGCAGACACCACGTCGGGCGTATTCCCCTCGGCGAGGCTCGGCACGGGCATAGCCTCCGCCTCGACGGTGCTGCACGGCGACGGCGTGTTCCGCACCCCCTCGGGTGGCGGCATCGACCTGCCGCCCGGCACCGGCTCCCCAGAGGGAGTCGTCGTCGGCACGGTCGGGCAGCGGTACACGGACACCGCGAACACGGCAGGCGCGTTGCAGTGGGTGAAAGCCACAGGCACCGGCAACACCGGATGGCGAGTGTCCGAGGGGGACACGGGGTGGCGCAACATCACCACCACCGCGTTCGCAACACACATCGCCACGAACCCGAGCTTCGTCACGTCCGGTCGGCTGCTCGTGCGGCGCATCAACGGCGTCGTGTACCCCGGTTTCGACGACCTGATGTTCGCCATCACCGCAGGACAGAAGTTGGACGTGCGTGTGGACTTCCCCGAGGGGTTCCGCACGGGCATCGTCTACCCGGGCATGGTGTTCGCGCAGGCGGGCGGTGCCGTCGCGGGAGGTGCTGGCATCCGGGTCGACGCGTACGGCCCGTTCTGGATGCTCCGCACCGTCTCCTCGACGACGCGCCTGCGGGAGTTCAAGAACTTCCCCGCAACGCCCATCACGTGGGCTTCCACCTACCCGGGCACGCCCGGACCCGCCTAAGGAGCGACCGTGACACCCGAAGATCTGAAAGACCTCGACGACGGGCACCTCGAGAGCCTGCGCGTGGACGTCCTCACGGAGCAGGAGCGGCGAGCGAACCTCGCCGCGATCCCCGCCCAGATGGCTGCGCTCAAGCAGACGTTCCTCGACGGCGGCGGAGACCCCGCCGACCTGCCCTGACTCCACTTCCCACACTCTCGGCCCTGCACTCACCGTGTGGGGCCTTTCGCGTCTCTAGGAGGCACACATGGCGTTCGCCAAGAACATCGGCTTCCCGAACGGGGATAGTCGCAACGCTGACGGCGAGGCGCTCGGAGTTCTCTTGCGTGCGGAAGCTGCCGGCGCGCTGGACGCGTTCGCGTTCTACTTCGAGAAGGAGTTCGGCTATCGCCCGGACGCTGCCGAGGGGATGCGCAACCTTGACCGGCAGAACTTCTACTACGACCGGTTCGTCAACAAGCGCCCCGGGTGGACAGTCGCGGCCGTGCCTGGCACCTCGAATCACGGGTGGGGCCTCGCCGTCGACTTCGGCGGCAACCTCAACGTGTCCTTCACGGAAGAGCACGCGTGGGCCGCGAAGACTGCACCTCTCTTCGGGTGGGTGTGGACGGGCAAGGATTTCGGGGAGCCATGGCACTTCGATTACCTAGGTGTCAACGTCTCGGCGAAGCAGGCCACGGAGTACATCGCCCGCGGCAAGCTCGGCGGGATGATCCAGGACGACGGGTTCACGGACCAGGACCGCGCCACCCTGTACGCGCTGACGACCGGCGCGCGGCCTCTCGCGAATGGCTATCCGTTCCCGGCGCGCGACGCTGTGCAGAACAACCTCGAAGCCGTCATCACGCTCCTCCGGCAGGTTGCCACCCGCCCCGGCGTGAACCTCGCCGAGGTGTCCGCGTCGCTCTCCAACGCCCTCACGCCGCTCCTACCGCGAGCAGTCGCGGACGAACTCGCCCGCCGACTCACGAAGGGAACCTGATGCTCGGCATCGACATCTCATTCCACCAACCGCAGGTCGACTACGCGAAGGCCGCCGCCGCGGTCGACTTCGTCGTCCTCAAAGCAGGCGGCTCCAACACCGGCGACAGGTACACCGACTCCCGCTACCACCAGCACGCCGCGGGCTTCGCCGAACAGGGCAAACCCATCGGCGTCTACTGGATGAACGGCCAGGGGCCGGTGGCAGCCGACGCGCACTACTTCCTCGCCAACCTCCGCGCCGACACCCGAGCGTTCATCGCTCTCGACCTCGAAGCGATCGACGGCTACGCCACGTGGTCGCCGGCCGCGGCAATGGAGTGGTTCGGCATCGTCCATAAGGCGCTCCCCAAGGTGCCGCTCCTGGCGTACATGAACTCGAACGTCGCCCAGGGCGAGGGGGCGCGCAACCACGACTGGCGTCCGCTCGTCGACGCCGGAATCCAACTGTGGGTTGCGCACTTCGGCGTTCCCGCCGGAGGGCACGTCAACACGGGGCCCTGGCCGAATGCCGTCGCTCATCAGTTCACCGAACGGGGAAGCCACCCGGGCTTCCCCGGCCTCATCGACCTCAACCACGCACCACGAATCTTCTGGGAGGAAGACGACATGTTCACAGACCAGGACCGCGCGAACCTCAACGCCCTCGCTTCCGGCTCGCTCCCCAACGCGAAGGGCTACCCGTTCCCGGCGCGCGACGCCGTCCAGAACAACCTCGAAGCGATCATCACTCTCCTCCGCCAAGTGGCGAAGAACGACAACGTCGACGAGAAGGCCCTCGGTGAGGCCGTCGCCGGCGCGATCCGCCCCGTCGTCGAGTCCGCGCTCAAGGATGTCGCCCCGGGCGCATCCGCGAAACAGATCGCCGACGAACTCGGCAAGCGACTCGCGGCCTGACCGTCATGTGGCGCCGTCTCGCGCGGGCGAGCATCTGGCACCCAGACGCGATCCCGCCCGAGGAGCTGAAGTACGCATCCATCAAGCGGGTGTGGTTGCCGCTCTACGACTTCATCGCGATCCTGGCCGGCATCTGGGCGCTCGTGTTCGGGAGCCCGATCCTGCACAAGCTGTTCACGAACGAGGCCGTGGACTTCCTCGGCGCCCTGCTCGCAGCGGCCGGGCTCGTCTGCTTCTTCGGGGTGCTCTTCCCAGCGCTCTGGCGGGTGGAGATTGCCTGCAAGCTCGTGATTCTGATGCTCCTCGGCGGGTATGCGGCGACCATCGTCGTGTTCCGCACGAACCCGGAACCTGAAGCCCTCTTCATCGTCTTCATCCTCTGCCTCGGCATGATCCCACCCCTGATCCGCCTGTCGATCCTCGGCGAGGAGATCAAGGACCGCCACGACGAGGGGGACGCATGATCGCAGAGGCCAGCGGCGTCACCATCGACGGGCAAGGGTTCATCACCATCGCCGTCGGCCTGCTCGGGTTCCTCGGCGTGCTCGTCACGTTCCTCGGGACGCGCGGCAAGACGACCGCTGACGCGAAGGCAGCGCTCGACAAGCGCATCGACGACCGCCTCGCCGCGCAGATGACCCTCGACGAGGAGAAGATCTCGAAGCTCACCGCCCGCGTGGAAGAGCTTGAGACCCACTCCGGCCACCAGGACCGGAAGATCAAACGCCTCGAGGACCGCGACAAGCGCAAGTCGCAGATCTTCCAGCGCATCTTCACTACTCTCGCCGCGATGCTCCCCGCCTCGCCCGAGCTCGAGCTGACGACGTCGGAGATAGACCTCGTCGGCGACACCATCCCGCCCTCATGGGTGCGACACCTGAAGGAGTAACCTCATGTCCCTCATCTCTGAACCCGAGACGCACGGCGAGCACGTCGAGCGCACCACGAAGCTCGCCGCCGAGCAGAAGCCGTCCGCACTCTGGTCGGTCTCGTTCTGGCGCGGCACCGGCGAACGAGCCATCAAGACCGCTGCTCAGGCGTTCGTCGCCACGCTCACCGTGTCGACCGGCGCCGAGCTGATCCCCGCTGTTAGCGTGGAAGGCATCAACTGGCTCGCCGTCGCCTCCGTCACCGGAGTCGCGACGATCCTGTCCGTCGGCACGTCCATCGGTAACGCCGACTTCACGGCCGGCCGCTGACCTTCTGCGCCAACGACTCCGCCCCTCTCGCTGTAGCGACCCTGGACACCCAGGGTGACGCTGCGCGGGAGGGGCGTGTTTCGTCGTGCCGCCCAAAAGCACATCGAGGGTGTGGTTGCGCTCAGCACGACGACCAAGAATGCGGGGTCCCCGCATGTACTGCATGATTACCTCCATGCTGCTAGTTGAGTGCGCCAAGCACGGAATCCACGTCAACGGCTTGGTTCGCTTGCCAAGCACCATGACGATGGACTTCGTCGATTCAGCCTTGCCTTGTGCATTCTGCGGGACAACGAGTCCCGTGGTCTCCGGGTCGTACAAGCGGGACTCGGACAGTGAGGACGTTTGGACCAGCGTGCAACTGACCCTCGATCAGCAACGCCGCCTGGCGCATCTCGCTCTCTGGGCCATCGAGGCCCGCGCTGAGAGCAAGTTCTCGACTGAGTACATCATTGAGCGGATTGAGGCTGAGGCAAGCAAGATACCCGGCATATCCGCCGTCATCCAGCGAGTCAAAAATCATCCGTACGCGGTAGGAGCGGGGGCCGTGCTCGCTTTTCTTCTGGGAGCGCTCAACGTCGCGGGTGACCTCTCGACGGTCTACTCCGTCATCGCTCCGCAGGAGGTCGTGGTTCAGTATGTGGAGCCGTCGCCACCCACCACAGTCCACCCAGACCCCACAGAGTCATTCCAGAGGCCAGTAGGCGAAGCGCCGGAAGGTCCACCTCCACAGCGAAAATAGCGCCGACGATGGCGATAGTTCCCCAAAAGATGGCCATTCGCATGCCAAGAGATTAACACCGCCCCTTTCGCGGAAAGGGGGCGGTTTCGTGTTCGCCCATGACGTGTGATCATGAGCTCATGACTGATCCCACACCAGAAGGCATCTACGAAGCTGCGAAGAAAGTGGCTGCAACTGCTGAGCGGTACGCGCTCGCGATCCATGTCGCTGCGGTGAAGCACGTCACGGGGGCCTTGGAGCAGACCGCGGCTACTCAGGAGGTGGTCCGCCTCGCCAAGGAGGCCCTGGACGTGCCGAACATTACCCCTGCCTTACTCGTGCAGGCTGTAGCGAAGGCTGGGGCGGCGACGACGTCGGCTTTGGCCAGCCAGCTCGGCGTCGACGCCGTCGCGATCGCCGAGGGGACGGAGATCGACAACACGTTGATGCGCGGCGACGAGTAGCAATCGACACTGTCACTCTTCCCAGATGAGCACGAGTCGCCACCCGTCGGTGTCGTGCCGAAGGTCGTAGAGACTCCCGGCCTCGCCGTCGCGTTGGGCGGTGGCTCGACAGTGCTCCGCGTTGAGGCGGTTCACCTCGGCCTCGCCTGTTGACTATCGGCCTGCGAAGCGCTCGCAGAACGGCTCACCATCGAGCAGGCGGAGTTAGACCCATTCATGGTTGCCATGCAAAAGGCCGCATCGACTGGAGTTATCCACACAGGCGCGCTAGCGTTCGCGGGTTAATTCGCCGAGCCCGGTGGTGTGTCACAGGTGCTCACCTGAGGTGACCTCGCTGCGCAGCGCGTTGGCGACGGCATCGCCGTGGGGTCCACATTCGTCTCCGGAGCCCTCGCCCCGCTCGGCATGTACGCGCTGTTCCACAATCGAGGTGCCCCGAACGCCTACCGCGCCTGATTCGCGGGGTCGCACTCGGGTGGTTCTATGCGACCCCCACGCGAGGTGGCTTCTCGTCCTGAACGAGCATGGCGGTATGCCTCTTCAGCGAGGGTGAGCAGGAGGCTGAAAATGCACACGAGATTTGCGACCGTAGATAACTCGACGGAACCGATCGCTTCGGGCTCGAATAGTCCAGCCATGTTCCACAGCACTACGAACGACGCGAGGACGTAGACGAACGTGCGGCGTCGGGCCTCGGATCCCGGTCCTCGGCGCCTGTTGTAGATCTCAGCTTCGATCGGATCGGTGGGCCGAACCAATGAGGCGCGCCAAGATGGTAGAAACGCTGTCGCCAGTATCAGGGTCGGAATGACCTGCGTGGAGACTTCGATCGCACTTCGGAATCTGTCTGCTTCGTCCATGACCGAAAGACTAGAGCTCTGGAGATCTCGCTGCGGCCGCCCCCTCGAGCGGGAGCCATCCCGGACACCCGGGACGACGCTTCGCGGGAGGGGGCGGTTTCGTCGTTGAGCTGAGTTTTGGCTTGGCCGGCGCTACGGTTTGGCCGTGCGCTTTCGAGCGAGGAGAAGCGTGACGCCGAGGGCGAGCAGCGAGCTCGTGAGGAGGCCCAGGGGGGCAAGCGTGTCTGTCCCGGTGGATGCAAGCGCGTGAGGTTGTTCGCTGTGTGGTGGGGTGGGGTGTCCCGCGGGGGCTGATGCGGCTGACATGGAAGGTGCAGATGGGTCGCTTTCAGCGGTAGCGGTCGAAGAGGCTGGTATGGGGGGAAGCGGTGCGCTTGTCGTCCCGGTCGGAGTCGGTGATGCGGTGATCGTGCTCGTGGGGGAGTCGGTGACTGTCGGTGACGCTGTCGAGACTGCGGTCTCCGTGGGGGACGGTGCGGCCGAACCGGTGGGGTCCGGCGTCGTCGGCGAAGGAACACCCGTTGGTGTCTCTGTCGGTGTGGAGCTTGCTGTCGGGGTCTCGGTTGCTGTTGGCGAGGGGGTGGCGGTGATGGTCGGGGAGGGCGTTCGGGACGGGATTGGGGCGTCGCGGGGCAGGACGGTCATGTCTGGCAGGCCTGAGATGATCGGATGGTCGGACGTCAGTGTGGTCACATTGCCGTAGTCGTCGACGAGCTCGGCGCCCACAACTTCGTAGACACCTCCTCCCCACTTGGGTATGTCCTCTTCGTAGGGGGTGACGGTCAGCCATGCTCCGGACGCGCCGGTAAGAACTTCGCCCAGTCGGTCGCCACCGTCCCCACGCATGGTGTAGATCGTCCCCCGGTAGTTTTTGAGGTAGAACCTGACATCGTCCATGTCGCTCTCATCCCGGATGGTCCAGTTGATATCCGGTTCGTCACCCATGCGAACCGTGGACTGCTCGAATCCTGCTGAGAGCAGTTCTGGAGCCGTGACGTCTGGTCCTCCGGAATCGACAACCGTGAACGCCGCGGCGGAGGCCAGTGCGGCGTTGTCAGCTGGCGTGGCCTGGATGAGTCGGTTCTCGTGTTCGTCCCATGTGGTGAGCTGGGTAACTCGATACTCGCCGAGCGCCCACGTGAAGTTGTTCACTGTGAGGTGCAGTGCTCCCGAGACACGATCGCCTTCCCTGGTCGCAGTCAGCATGTCGAAGCCCTCAGCCGTGTACGACCGGCCATCCGGGCCGGTGATAGTCAGCAGCAGAGACTTGACGCGGCTGGACTCGCGCATCGTCCAGTTGAACCAAATGACGTCGCTCTGACGTACCTCTGCCGGTGCGTCCACTTGCAGGTCGATGAGCTCTGGTGCTTCTTGGTCGCCGTCTGTGCCCACGTCGATTTGGAGCTTCGGAAGAGCTTGGATAACTGGGCTGTATGCCTCGTCCGCACCCCCGTGCACGCCCAACTCGTCGAAGAAGCCCAGGCCTTGCACGCGCCATTCACCAGGCGCCCACTCCGGTCCGTTGGGGGAAAAGGACGTGGTGCCGAAAACGATGTCCCCTTCGCGCCCCGTAATCTCCATGTCGTAGTGTCCGAGGATTTTCCTGGTTTCCGGAGAGAAGACCGTGCCGTTCGCGAGGTCCACTGCGCTGTATGCGATGTCACGGGTGCTGCGCACACTCCAGTTGATGCGGACGGTGTCACCGCCTCCTACTGTCGTCGGCGTTACGATCTCGGCGCTCAAGAGTTCCGGCCCGACGTCAAACTCGTTGTACTCGTTCGCCAAGACTCCAGGGGCGGCGGCTGCAGTTGTCGCAAAGAGCAGCACCGCGGTGCAAGCGCAAAGGAAAGCCAGAAGTTTCTTCATATGTCTCCGATGAGAGAGCCGGGGGATGGAGCCAGACTACTGATGCGACCACGCGACTGGGAAGACAGCCACGTCATGCAGAACTCACCACACTTTCTTCCTCGTGGCCCGCTGATCCATGCAGAGCAGCGCGACCGAGAGCTCAGACGCGAGGCTCTGCGCGGCGAGGGCGTCGCCCTCGAGAATGACGGTGCCGCGGATCTGCGCGTTGCTGTGGGAGATCGCCCACTCCTTCTTGCTCATGGTCCCGCCCTCGAGCGCGCGCCGCACCTCGGCGCGCACGTCACCCGCGGTGACCCATTGCAGCATCTCGAGCCACGCGTCGAACACTGCGAGCGGTTCGAACAGGATCGGCTCGTAGGTGTCGCCGTCAACAGTGGCCGGCGTCGGCACGAGCTCGCCGTCGACGTCACGCAGCGGAGGTGTCTCGCCCCACAGGAGCCACGAAATGCCATCGACGGGCCTCGTCGCCAGCGGGCGCCAGCAGACGATGCGTTTCGTCCACTTCGAGTCCACCCGCTCGCGGACCGCCTCACACCGTAACGCCAGCGACTCGAGGGCGACTTTGGCGGTGACCTGCACGGCTGGTTCGTTCATGCGGGGGAGTGTGCCACGGGCCCCCGACAGTGGTACATGAGGCAAGATCGGGACATGACGCGACTGGTTGACGACGAGCTCCTCACGACTGCGCAGGCAGCCAGACTCCTCAATATGCAGTCGAGCACGCTCCGTAACTGGAAGTACCTCGATGACAAGGACGGTGGCCGCCGCGGGCCGAAGGCGACGAAAGTCGGCCGGCTCGTGCGGTATCGGCTGACCGATATTGAGGCATGGATCGTCGAGCAGAACTCATGACGACGCCCGAGTTTCTCTCGCCGCAGGAGCTGTGCGAACGCGTCCCCGGGTTGACGATCGCGTCGCTTGCAACCCAGCGATCCCGTGGGGGAGGCCCGCCCTTCCGCAAAGCGAACGCGCGCGTGGTTCTCTACGTCTGGTCTGAGTACGTGGAGTGGCTCGATTCCACGAAGACAACTCGCGCTGACCGCTACAGGGAACGACCGTAAACCGCAGCGTGCCATTCGCTAGAGGGGGCGCCCCCGAATATCTCTCACCCGCACAGCTGTGTGGACGCGTGCCGGGGCTCACGGTGCGAAAACTCGCCGCGCAACGCAACGGCAGTGATCAGGTGGCCCGCCGTCCGTCAAAGCCACGCCGCTGACAGTGGTGCACGAGTGGGGTGAATACGTCGACCGGCTCGAGAGTCAGAAGAGATCGCAAACCAACAGGTTTGGCTCCCGCCCGAACTGAGGAGGATCTCGTCCCGACAGACGCACGGAGAGCCCAGCACGCACGAGTGCTGGGCTCTCCGTGCGTGCTCTAGGAGCCTGAGGCCGCCGCGATGATCTCGCGGATGACGTCGTTCGCATGCCCTACCGCCGTGAGCAGCACGTCGATGCTTTCGTGCGACACGGACTCAGGGAGGACAACGGCCCAAGTCGCCGACTCGAAGACTACGGACACACCAGCTGCCTTCATTTCCGAGGTCTGACGACCATCGCACACATGGTTGTCGACACCGAACGGATCGGGCACACCTCGATTGACGCACCCCGGGCGCTTGCACGCCCAGACTCGCATTCCGGGCTCGAGGTCCGAAGCGGGAGCCTTCTGATCAACAGGCCCGTGAGTGCCTGCCGACGCCATGCGACCGCGAGTGTCCGACGAGCGGAGCGCTCGACACATCTGTCCCGCTTCCCGGAGAGCTTCGGCGAACTGATCAGCCTTCTCGAGATCCGGGAACTCGTCTTTAGGATCCCCAACGTGGACGACCCAGTCGCCGGCCTGCGTCGAGTAGTAGACGACGACGTCCGCGAGTCTGAGCGCCTCGGTCTGTGGTGCGTCGCAGAAGTGGTTCTCGGCTCCGGTGGGGTCAGCCTCACCCTGTAGTGCGCACCCGGGTCGGGTGCACACGAATATCTCCGCATCAGGCTCGAGTCCCTCGATCGCCGTCTGTTCCATGTTCATGGTTCTTGCCTCGTTCATCATCGAATCCTTCTCATTTCACGTCCACGCCGCGAAGCGGTGGGGCTGGTCATTCATTGGTCTCTCATTGGTGTTGTTCACTGGTTGGGTCCGGCTCCCGGACTACCTAGTAGTCCGACTCCTGGACCACCTGGTCCACCTCCCGGACCCCCTAGTCCGGTGCCGGGACCACCCACCTGTGGTCGGTGGTCCCGCATCCGGACTACCCGGCAAGCCTCAGATGCGATCCGTGCATGCCCCGTCGCTCCGCGTCCATCCACCGCTCGTCCGTCTCTCGGAGCTCGAACGAGACGTGCGGCAAGTAGTAGTGGTTGGGTAGATTCCTGCTCCCCACCCGCTGACGCTCCACTCGGATGTACCCGCACGCTTCGAGAGTCGATATCGCTTCGATCACCGTTGACCGGCCCGCACACGTCTCGCGCGCGATCTTTGCCAGCCCTGGGTAGGCGTAGCCGTGCTCTTGATGCTCGTACTCCGCCAGCAGAAGCAGCACGGCTTTCTCCGTCGTGCTCATCTTGACCAACTGCCCCGTGTCCGGATCGGGCCTCATGAAGAGCGGTTGCGCCCATCTGCGAGCGCTCAGGCTCATCGGTGGTCCTCTCGATGGTGATGGTGATGCGCTGCCAAACCGCGAGCAGCAGAGCGATGGTGAGCGCCACGCAGGCTATGAGTGCCCACGAGCTAGCCGGATGCACGAGCGGCCTCACGGTTGCGCACGGCCGCGATCTGGCCGGCCTCCTGCAGTGCCGTCGCGAACTGCCGAGCTTCCTTCGGCGTCACGAAGCACAGCGCCTCCGTGTTGACGACCCATCCGCGCCCCGGCTCGTGGGACACGTTGACGCAGCACTCGGCCATCAGCGGCGTGCTGGTGGCCTCGCAGACGCAGGCGTCCTTGGGGTCCTCGTGCGGGGCGAGCATCTGCCATTCGCCGGCGTGGATGCATCCGGGGCGTTCGCACTTGAACGCATCCCGCGATGTCTGCAGCGTTGTGGAGAGGGCCGCCTGCCCTCGGATGATCCGCTCACCCCATCCAGTGAACCCCTCGCAGAACGTCTCACCGGCGCACACGCGCTCTGCGATGCGCAGGGCCTTCTGCCACCCTCTCGGGTCCGCTGTGAGAGGTCTGGCGATGACCTCGCGGCTCTCGAGCATGATCCAGATGGCGAACTCGTCGAGCTCAAACTTCCCGGTTCGCTCGTCGTACGCGAACTCGTTGCGCGAGAGGCGCTCGTGGGGCATCCGGAATGAGGGCGTGAAGGTCGCGAGCTCGTCGACGTGGATGGCGCTCGAGGGAATGGCTGGGCTATGCTGTGTCATGATTCCGCTCCTCGGGAGGGTGCTGGATTGCTTACTTGGCCCCCGGCTGCTGCGCTAACAGCACCGGGGGCTTTCCTCGTGGTCACGACGCGTCCTCGAATGCGGCGACGATGAACGCCTCGACGTCCGTGGCACGGAACATGCGGCGTCCGCCGATGAGCGCGGACTTCGGGGCGGTGCCCTGGTGGATCATCCAGCGCAGCTGCTTCTCGCTCTTGCGTAGCGCTTCCGCGACCTCCGAAAGGGTCAGCAGCGCGGTGGCGGCAAGGGTTCCGGCAGTGGACTCGACAGGCTTGACAGTCTCAGACATGTCACTCTCTTTCCTAGTGGGAATTGACTAGCACGGCTAGTGAACCATGAAAGCTTGTTGAGGACAACTGGCAAATCCAATACGCTGTCAACTGTGTCAGCAACAGACGAGCAAATCGGCCGTAACCTCCTCCGCCTCCGCGGTGAGCTATCTCAGAAGGAGCTCGCCGCGATGATGCAGAAGCGGGGATGGAAGTGGTCACAGGCCACCGTCTGGGCCATCGAGAAAGGCGAGCGTCCCCTACGGCTCGCCGAAGCTGCAGACCTCGAAGACCTGCTGAACCTCTTCCCGAACAGCTCGCCGCTGCTCGAATCCCCGAAGCGTGTGACAGTCGGCAATGAGATCCGGGGTCTGGCCGACGCACGAGAGGAACTTGAGGCGGCCATCGCGGCCTACGACATGGCTCGCTACGATCTCGCCATCAAGGCTGATGCTCTGACCGAGGTCGACAAGCGCGCGCACCGCGATCAGGTGGTCGAAGAAATCGGCGTGCCGGCCAGTCGGGTCGTCGCGGACGCACACGCGAAATGGGCTGACGATCCAGACCAGATCTGGCACGAGATGGTTTCCGGCAAGACCACTGCGCACACCTTCAGGCGCATCGTTCAGGAGAGTGCCCGTGGCGAGCATCAAGAAGCATGAGATCCGGCGCCCGCTGAAAGACGCCGACGGCAACCCGATCCTCGACGAGGACGGCAAGGGCGTCTCAGCGAAGACCGGCACCGTCGTCTGGCGCGCACGCTACCGCGACGACGACGGCAAGGAGCACGTCCGGCACTTCAAGTACAAAGACAAACCTGAGGACCCGGAGAACAGCGCCCAGGCGTGGATAGACGAGATCACGGCCGCCAAGGTCACCGGCACCTACATGGACCCTCAGAGGGCCAAGACGACCGTCTCAGAGTGGTGCACGGTCTGGCTCGAGGGCTACGCCTCGAAGCGAGCGTCGACGGTCAAGCAGGCGAAGACCCATTGCAAGCGCATCGTCGCGAAGTTCGGGCCGCGCAAGCTCACGAGCATCCGACCGTCCGAAGTGCGATCGTGGATGGTGGAGCTCAAGGCTGAGGGGTTGGCCGATTCGACCATCTACGCCATCCACTCCCGACTCGCCCAGATCCTCACAGACGCCGTGCACGACGGACTCCTGACCAAGACCCCCACGAGCCGTAGAACATCGCCACCAGCGGGCAAGCAGCGGCCCTACGTGGCATCTACGGCCCAGGTGTGGGCACTCCACGACGCGATGCCAGAGCACATGCGTGGCGTGATTCTGCTCGGCGCGTTCGCCGGCCTGCGAGTCAGGGAGATCGCGGCGCTGCGCGTCTCTGACGTCGACTTCATGCGAGGCATCATCACGCCCGCGATTCAGTGGCCGGCGGAACCGCTCAAGACCGACGAGTCGAAGAACGCGATCCCGATCCCCGCCGAGCTCGCGCTCGAGTTGAACCGAGTCCCGCAGAAGTGGGGGAGCGAGACGCTCGTCGTCGGCGCGTTCGGCCGCACCGTCTCGCCGTACCGCATCGAGGAGGAATTCAGGCGCGTGCGCGGCAACGTGCAAGGGCTGCCGGACGGCTTCCGCATCCACGATCTGCGGCACTACTTCGCGAGCCTCCTCATCCATGAGGGGCTCAGCGTGAAGGTCGTCCAGGCCCGCCTGCGGCACTCGTCCGCGAAGACGACGCTCGACACCTATGGCCACCTTTGGCCGGACACAGACGAGTCCGCACGAGCGGCGATCGCGAAGGCGTTCACTGCTCGTGCGGACACGCTGCGGACACAAGGCCCGGAATCGTTGGTGTCTAGCTACACCCCGTAGTAGAGCTCGAACTCGTACGGGTGCGGGCGCTGCGCGAGCGGCTGCACTTCGTTGACCGTCTTGTAGTTGATCCAGTTCTCGATGAGCTCCGGCGTGAAGACGTTGCCCTTGGTGAGGTACTCGTGGTCAGCCTCGAGAGCTGCGAGCGCCTCAGGCAGCGAGGTGGCGAGCTGCGGGATGCTCTTCGCCTCTTCCGGGGGAAGCTCGTAGAGGTCCTTGTCGACGGGCTCGTGCGGCTCGATGCGGTTCTGGATACCGTCGAGGCCGGCCATGAGCTGGGCCGCGAACGCGAGGTACGGGTTGGCCGAGGCGTCCGGTGCGCGGAACTCGATGCGCTTCGCCTTCGGGTTGGAGCCCGTGATCGGAATGCGGATCGCAGCCGAGCGGTTTCCTGCCGAGTAGACCAGGTTGATGGGAGCCTCGAAGCCCTTCACCAGGCGGTGGTAGGAGTTCGTCGTCGGGTTGGTGAACGCCGCGAGCGAGTTGGCGTGCGCAAGCAGACCGCCGATGTACCAGCGAGCCGTGTCGGAGAGCGAACCGTAGCCGGCCTCGTCGTAGAAGAGCGGCTCGCCGTCCTTCCAGAGCGACTGGTGCGTGTGCATGCCCGAGCCGTTGTCGTTGTAGAGCGGCTTCGGCATGAACGTGGCCGACTTGCCCCACTGCTCGGCGGTGTTCTTGACGATGTACTTGAACTTCAGGATGTCATCTGCCGCGCTGACCATCGTGTCGAAGCGGTAGTTGATCTCCTGCTGCCCGCCGGTGCCCACCTCGTGGTGCGAGCGCTCGAGGATGAAACCAGCCTCGATGAGCTTGAGCGTGATGTCGTCGCGCAGGTCTGCCGTCTTGTCGACGGGGGAGACGGGGAAGTAGCCACCCTTGAACGGCGTCTTGTTGCCGAGGTTGCCGCCCTCTTCTTCGCGGCCGGAGTTCCAGGCGCCCTCTTCGGAGTCGACCGAGTAGAAGCTCTGGTTCGACGTCACGGAGTAGCGCACGTCGTCGAAGATGTAGAACTCGGCCTCGGGAGCGAAGAACGCCGTGTCGGCGATGCCCGTCGAGGACAGGTAGTCGACAGCCTTCTTCGCGACCTGGCGCGGGTCGCGGTGGTAGATCTCACCGGTGCGCGGGTTGTAGATGTCGAAGACCATGATCAGGGTCTTGGCGTCACGGAACGGGTCGAGGTACGCGGTCGTCACGTCGGGGATGAGCTGCATGTCCGACTCGTGGATCGACGCGAAACCGCGGATCGAGGAGCCGTCGAAGAGCTGGCCGACGGAGAAGAACTCCTCGTCGACGGTCGACGCGGGGATGTTGAAGTGCTGCTGCACACCCGGGAGGTCGGTGAAGCGGATGTCGAGGAACTTGACATCGTTATCGGCGATATAGGCGAGGACTTCAGACGGTTCTTTGAACATGGCTTCTCCGGGTCGTGTCGAAGGTGTTGGCGGACGGGGTCCTGTCACAAGCTAACCACTCGCTGTTGCCCCTTGGTCACTGTTATGTTTCGTGCACGTTACGCAGAGCGTGATATGCAGGGGGGATCGGGCACCGAGGAGGCTCGGATGGCGAAGGTAAGCTGTCCGGATGCCCGCACAGTCAAGCAGTCCGGAGTTCGCACGCCCGGAGAACAACCGCTACCCGGGCTACCGCCTCGGCTACCCCGAGGAAGGGCGAGGCTCGATAGGCCCCATGCGTCGACGCATCCCCGCCCTCGTCGTGGACTACGCCCTCGCTGCCGGCGTCGCGTTCCTCTTCTTCGACTACGAGTCGATCGCGATCCTGCTCCTCTTCTTCTCCATGAGCTCCGTGGGCATCATGCTCTTCGGGGGTTCGGCGGGACACCTGCTGTTCCGGATGCGCGTGACCAGACTCGATGGCTCAGCCCCCGGCTACGTGCGTCCCCTCATCCGCCAGCTCCTCGTGACGCTCGTGCTGCCCATGCTCGTCTGGGACAGCGACCAGCGCGGCGGCCACGACATCATGACAAAACTCGCCCTGCGGCTCGTGTAGAGCGACAGGGCGAGTCTCTGGCGGGGATGCTGCGGATCAGCGCATCTGCGAACGCGACGAGCGCATCCGCATCGGGTCAATGCCCTTGGGGATCGGAAGCGCGTTGCTGCCGAGCGCCTTGAGTCGGCTCGTCACGGCGACGATCTCCGGCTTGGTGAGCTTCTTCGGGAGCTTGTTGAGGGTCTTGCGGACCTTGACGAGCTTCACGTCGTCGGCGCCCGTCCCCACGTGGAAGTGGTGGATGGGCACGTTCGGCAGGATTCGCGCGGTCTTGCGGCGCTCGTCGTCGAGCAGTCGCTTGGTGCCGGACTTGCTGCCCTCGGTGAGGATGACAACGCCGGGCTTGCCGATCGCACGGTAGACCGCATCCTGCGTCTTCGCGTTGAAGGCGACCGGCATCTCGCTGGTCTGCCAGGTTCCGCGCATGGCGCTGGTGAGCACCTGGCCGGTTGCACCGGCGCGCCCTTCGAGTTGCCCGAAGGCCACCCGCTCGGCGCGCCAGTTCAGCGTGAACATGAAGAGGAGCACGCCGACCATGAGGCCGAGGATCATCGTGAGGATCCAGATGAGCGCGTTCGATCCAGGCAGGAAGATGCTCACGAGCGCTGCGATGATCAGGGGGACGAGCACGGCAGCGGCCATGATCCAAGGTGCGGTCTTGTCGTACTTGACCGTCATCTTGAGGACTTGCCAGATCTGCTTGAAGCGACCTGGTTCTTTTTCCGCTGCTGCGCTGGCTTGTGGAGAGTTCGCCATAGTGCATCCAGAATACCGGCACTCCACCCCGTATTCACATTCGGACTCGTGACGACTTCTCCACAGACGATGAAGCTGGTGCACTCCGCTGGTGTGGGGACCGTCAGACTCCCGTTGTGCGAGCCAGAAATCTGCCGGGAACCGACCGCCTCGACCGCCCCGAGTACTTCGACGTCGTGGGCTGGCGGGTCGTCGAGGTGCTCGACGATACCGGCGCCTGGCATCGCCTCCTGGCGGTGTCGAGGGAGCAGGCGGCACCGGATGAGGAGGAATGGCTCTCCGGGGCAGCAGACGTCTCGCAACCGCAGCTTCCTGCCGCAGCTCTCGACGGCACGGTTGAGCTTGTCGTGGAGGTCGAGGCGAGCGGGGGACCGACGCTCACCGAGCTCTGCGAGGTCTTCGACGAGGTCAGCGCCCCGAGCATCCCCGTGCTGCTCGACATTGGTCTGACGGATCGCCGAGAGGCCGTGGCGGTACTCGAAGCGACGATCGGATCCAGCGTGGGGGAGCTGCTCGACCGGCCATACCCTCTCGCGACCGGTGAGATCGTGACGATCCTCGCTCCGCTCGCCGAGACGCTCGCCGAGCTTCACCGAGCGGGCCTCGCTCTCGGCGGCTTGGGCCTCGAGGACGTTCGGCTCACCGCTCAGGGGCGACCCGTCGTCAAGAGATGGGACACGCTGTCACGCCTCGAGGGGTTCGACGACCGGCTGCAGCCCGGCATCGTCCGCGACTGGAAGGCCTTCGAGGGCTTCGCCGATCTGGTCCTCGCGCAGCTGCCGACCGAGCTCGAGTTGCCGGCGGCACTCGAGCGCGAACTCGACAGGTGCTTGAGCGGTGATGTGGATGCTGAGCTGCCCGAGCGCCTGCTCGACGCGCTCTTCGCCTGGCACGATGCCAGTGATATCCAGGACCCGGCTGCGGGAGAGCGCTCTCCACGTCGGGCCTTGCTGGCGCACGAGTCGACGCTGCCGCACGTGGCTCCGGCTACCGGCGGGCACGATGACTTCGATCCTGCGGTTGCCGACACGCGCCGCTTGACCAGTTCGCTGCTCGACGGCGACGACGACGCAGACGGGGACTTCGCCGAGGCAGGCGCTGCAGGCAGAGACGTCCGCCTCGGGCACTCCCTGCGGGCCCGAGGGGAAGCCACGCGTCGAGATCGCCCCGAGGCTCCCGATCAGCGGGCGTCTCGCGGTGGGCGGAGCAGGAGGCGGCAGCGGGCGCGTCGGCAGCCGGGTTTCCTGCGCCGCACGCTGGGCACCATCAGGCTGCCTTTTCGCATCGCGGCAGCTGCCGCAGTGGTCCTGTGCATCTGCGCTGCGGCGCTGGGGCTGCTCGGTGAGGTACCTGGTGGGGGAGAGGATCCGGCTCCGAGCGTGCGAGCGAGCGATGCCGGGCCCGCACACACCGCTGAGTCGGGCCCTCCGAGCTCCGGGAACCCGCCGGTGAACGAGACGATGCCCGTCGCCGACTCAGCTGGAGCCCCTGACTGGCGCGCACGCGCCATGGCGGACGATCCGACCGTCGCCGTGCTGGCCCTGGTCGAGCGGCGGGCCGAGTGCCTTGCCAGAGAGACCGCCGGTTGTCTCGAGGAGGTGTACCAGAGTGACGCGCCGGGCCTGCACGCGGACCTCGCCCGCGGTGGGGGCGCAGCAGACCAGCTCGCGGGACTGACAGCGGCGACACTCAGGGATCGCTACGGCGACCTCGTCGTGGTGGATCTGTGGTCGGCGGACGCGATCCAGGCCGCAGAGACACCACCGGCCTCCCTCACGATTGCTCGTGGGGAGGCCGGCTGGCGTCTGCGGGATGTCCGAGGAGCGGCAGCTCCTCGGTGACGGCTCTAGAGTCCGAGCTGTCCTTCGAACGCGCCCTCTTCGAGGCGGTTCTTCACCTGCGAGAGGAAGCGAGCCGCGTCGGCACCGTCGATGATGCGGTGGTCGTAGCTCAGCGCGAGGAAGACCAGTGAGCGAATCGCGATGGACTCCTGGCCGTCTGCCGTCTTCACGACAGCCGGACGCTTCGCGACGATCCCGGTCCCGAGGATCGCGCTCTGCGGGAGGAAGACGACGGGCGTGTCGAACAGCGCGCCGCGCGAGCCCGTGTTCGTGACCGTGAACGTTCCGCCGGCAAGCTCGTCCGGGAGCAGCTTGTTGTCACGCGTGCGCTCGGCGAGGTCAGCGATCTGGCCTGCGAGGCCGGCGATGTCGAACTGCGATGCCTTCTTGATGACCGGCGTGAGCAGGCCGCGCTCGGTGTCGACCGCCATGGCGATGTTCTCGGACTCCGGGTAGACGATGGAGTCTCCGTCGACCGTGGAGTTGATGATCGGGAAGCTCTGGAGCGCTTCTGCCGCCGCGAGGGTGAAGAACGGCAGGAACGAGAGCTTGTTGCCCGTCTTCGCGTGGAAGTCGCCCTTGACGCGGTCACGCAGCTGCGCGATGCGAGTCACGTCGACCTCGACGACCGTCGTGAGCTGGGCCGTCGAGTTCATCGAAGCGACAGCGCGCTCGGCGACGACCTTGCGGAGACGCGACATCTTCGCCGTCGTGCCACGCAGCTCGGAGACCTCGAACGGAGTGGGCTCGCCGGGGGTGCCGGCCGAGGCTGCCGCTGCCGGAGCTGCGGACTTGCTCGACTCAGCGAAGGCGACGACGTCTTCCTTGCGGATGCGCCCGCCGACTCCGGTGCCCTGGACCTTCGAGAGGTCGACGCCAGCGTCTGCCGCGAGCTTGCGAACGAGCGGCGTGACGTAGCGGGGGTCGGAGCTCGAGGCGGCCTGCGCCGTCTCACCAGCCTGCTTGGGCTGCGAAGGCTGCTTGGGCTGCGCCGGCGGCTTCGGAGCGGAAGCGGACTGCGGCGCCGTCTGCGCGGCAGGGGTCGCGGCCTGCTTGGCGGGAGCCTCAGACGTCGTCTCCTTCTCGGGAGCCGGCTCTGCGTAGCCCTCGTCTTCCTTGTCTGCAGGGGCCTCTTCGGCCTCGGGAGCCGCGGCGGGCTGCGAGGTCGACTCGGCTGCTTCCTCGACCTCGGGCTCGGCCTGAGCCTCTTCGGCCGCAGGAGCGCTGTCGTCGGAGGACGACGCGCCGGAGCCGTCGCCGAGGCGAGCGAGCACTGCGCCGACCTCGACGGTCTCGTCTTCGCCAACGAGGATCTCCTCGAGGACGCCGGCGATGGGCGACGGGATCTCGGTGTCGACCTTGTCCGTCGAGACCTCGAGCAGTGGCTCGTCGACCTCGACGGTGTCGCCGACGCTCTTCAGCCAGCGGGTGACGGTTCCTTCGGTGACACTCTCGCCGAGTGCCGGGAGCGTTACGTCTTCGCTCATGATGTGGGTTCTCCTTGAGTGGTTCTGGCTGGTCAGAGGGCGTGCAGCGGGACTCCGGCGAGCAGACGCGCTGCCTCGCCGATCGTCTCACCCTGCGTCGGGTGGGCGTGGATGAGGTGCGCGACGTCCTCTGGGTAGGCCTCCCAGTTGACGATGAGCTGAGCTTCGCTCACGAGCTCGCCGACGCGGCCGCCGATCATGTGGACACCGACGATCGGGCCGTCGTTGACGCGCACGAGCTTGACGGTGCCGCTTGTGCCGAGGATCGAGCTCTTCGCGTTGCCCGCGAGGTTGTACTCGGCCGTGGAGATGGCGTCGTCGCCGAACTTCTCCTTCGCCTTCGCCTCGGAGTAGCCGACGGATGCGATCTCCGGGTCGGAGTACGTGATCTTCGGGATGTTGATGTCCTCGACCTGCACGGGGTTGAGGCCGGCGATCTGCTCGGCGACGAAGATGCCGTGCTGGTAGCTGCGGTGCGCGAGCTGAAGGCCGGGAACGATGTCGCCGATGGCGTAGACGCCGGGGACGTTGGTCTGCAGCGTCTCGTCGACGGGCACGAAGCCGCGGTCCGTCGTGACGCCGACCTCTTCGAGGCCGATGCCGTCGGTCACGGGGCCGCGACCGACCGCGACGAGGAGCAGGTCGGCGTCGAGCACGTCGCCCGACTCGAGCTCGACGTGCACGCCGTACTCGTCCTGCGTGACGCCCTTGAAGCGGACGCCGAGCTTGAAGTCGATGCCACGCTTCTTGTAGGCGCGCTCGAGCTGCTTGGAGACGGACTCCTCTTCAGCGGGAGCGAGGTGCTTGAGGCCCTCGACGATCGTGACCTCGACGCCGAACGAGCGCCAGACGCTGGCGAACTCCAGGCCGATGACGCCGCCGCCGAGGATGACGACGCGGTTCGGGAGCCACTCGAGCTCGAGCGCCTGCTCGCTCGTGATGACGTTGCCCGAGATCTCGAGGCCCGGCAGCGAACGCGAGAAGGACCCGGTTGCGAGGACGACGTTCTTGCCCGTGAGCGTGTCGTCCCCGACCTGGACGGTCGTAGGGGAGACGAGCTTGCCCTCTCCCTGGAAGACGGTGACGCCCTTGGCCTTCAGGAGGCCCTGGAGGCCCTTGAACTTGCTGGCGACGATTCCCTCGCGGAAGGCGTTGACCTTCACGATGTCGACGCCCTGGAACTCGGTGAGCACGCCGACCGATGATGCCTCGTGTGCGTTGTCGGCAAGCTCTGCCGCGTGGAGCATGGCCTTGGTAGGCACGCAGCCACGGTGGAGGCAGGTGCCTCCGAGCTTGTCCTTCTCAACCAGAGCGACGGTTGAGCCCAGCTGAACGGCGCGGATAGCTGCGGCGTATCCCGCACTTCCTCCGCCAAGGACGACGAGGTCGAAATTGTGTTCTGACACCCGGAAAACTCCCTCAATGGAATTCATAGAGAAGCGGCGGCCGGTTTGTGGTCGCCACGCGCGGCGAAATTACCCCTCAGGGAAGCCTACACGCGTCGAACTGGCAGGAATAACCAGCTCAGGAACGGGACTCGAGCAGTGCGATGAGCGTTCGCACCATGACGCCGGTGGCGCCCTTGGGGACGTAGCCGTAGGCGGCCGAGGTGTTGTTCGAGGGGCCCGCGATGTCGAGGTGCACCCAGGGGATGGTGCCTTCGCCGTCGGCTCGTTCTCCGACGAAGCGCTCGAGGAACGCGGCCGCGACGAGCATGCCGGCCGAGCGGTTGCCGGAGCGCATGTTGGCGAGGTCAGCCACGGGGGACTTGAGCGTTTCGCCGACCTCCTCCGGGATGGGCATCGCCCAGGAGGGCTCGCCGATCGAGCGCGATGCCTCGATGACGCTGCTGATCCAGGCGTCGTCGTTGCCCATGACCGCGGTGGTGCGGTCGCCGAGGGCGACGATCTGGGCGCCGGTCAGCGTCGCGATGTCGATGATGAGGTCGGGGTGCTCTTCGCTGGCTGCGGCGATGCCGTCGGCCATGACGATGCGGCCCTCTGCGTCGGTGTTGGTGATCTCGACGGTCTTGCCGCCGTAGATCGTCACGACGTCGTCGGGGCGTGTGGCCGTGCTCGAAGGCATGTTCTCGGCGATGCAGAGCCAGCCCGTGATGGCGACCTTGATGTCGAGCTCGACCGCTGCCTGGAGAACGCCGACGATCGTCGCCGCTCCGGCCATGTCGAACTTCATGCCGACCATGGAGCCGGCTGGCTTGAGCGAGAGTCCGCCCGTGTCGAAGGTGATGCCCTTCCCGACGAGCGCGACGTGCAGCTGCGCGCCCTCCGGCCGGTAGTCGAGACGGACGAGACGTGGGCCGCGCGAGGAGCCCTGTCCGACGGCCGTCAGGCCGCCGAAGCCCCCATCACGCAGCTGCTCGGCGTCCCAGACCCGGGACTCGATGCCCTTCGACTCTGCGACCCGCACCGCGATATCGGCGAGGGCGGCGGGAGGGAGGTCGTTCGGTGGCGTGTTGACGGCATCCTGGACCAGAGCGACGGATGACGCGATGGCGCTCACCCTGGCGATCTCGGCGGATGCGCGAGCCTCATCGGCAGTCACGACACTGATCGTCGCCAGCGCGGTGTCATCTTCCTCGGACTTGTAAGGCGTGAAGCGGTAGCTGGCAAGGACGGCGCCGAGGAGGACTGCCTCGCGGATCGCGGGGTCGAGGGCGTCGACATCGATGGAGATGGCCGAGGTGGCGACCGCGCGAGCCAGGGCACCTCCTGCTCGCCTCGCCTGCTCCTCGTCGCTCGCGTCGCCGAGACCGAGGGCGATGGCCGCCCGGACGCCGCCCTCGACCGGGATGGCGATCTTCTGCGTCTCGCCGCTCTTGCCGAGGAAGCCCGTGGCCGCGAGATACGGCTCGAGATCCGGCAGCCCGGCGGGAGCCGAGACGGTGAGCGATTCCTCCAGTCGGATCACGGGGAGCACCAGCAGCTGTGCATCGGGAGCGGATTCGGCGAGTTCCAGGGTGGCAAGCGTCATGCAGGCCAGCATATTGCGAGCGCGTGGAGCCACGCCTGCCGTCTCGTGCGCCAAGCGCGAACGCCCGTACCAACGTCAGCCTTCCGACCTAGCATTGGAGCTATGAGCGAGACTGAGCGCATCTTCCGAGTGGCTGCCGCATGGCATGACGTCCCTGCAGGCCTGCCCCTCATCGTCGCGCTGCGTGGCGGTCACGACGCCGGAGCCGTGGCGGCGCAGGTCTCCGACGAGATCATCGGTCTCGACGAGGACGCCCGGATCGTCGCGGAGTTCGATGTCGACGAGCTCTACGACTACCGCGCGCGGCGCCCGATCGTGTCCGTCTCGAATGGTCGAGTGAAGTCCGTGTCGTCACCTCGTCTCGACCTCAGGCTCGTCGCCGACGAGCTCGGCCAGGAGTTCCTGTTCCTCTCTGGCTTCGAACCGGACTACCGGTGGCGGCTGTTCAGCGAGGCACTCGTGGATGCTGTCGACGCGCTCGAGGTCTCCTCGACGACCTGGGTGCACGCCGTGCCCATGCCGGTTCCCCACACGCGTCCCATTCGCATCGCCGCGACCGGCAATCGCGAGGAGCTCGTGGATTCCCTCTCGGTGTGGAACCCGACGACCGAGGCGCCGGCTCACGTCATGCAGTACTTCCAGGTTCGGGCTGAGGAGCTCGGCCATCCCGTTCTGAGCCTCGCGATGCTGATTCCGCACTACGTCGCCGACTCCTCGGTGCCGGCGGGCGCGGTCGCGGCGCTGTCCGCCCTGGGAAGCGCGACCGGTCGCATGATCGCCACCGAGGCGTTGCGTGAGCGGGATCGCACGTTCCGCGCTGGCGTCGATGCCGAGCTCGAGTCCAATCCGGATGGGCAGAAGCTCATCCACGCCCTCGAGACGCAGCACGACGCCTACCTGCAGAATCTCGCGGTGACCAACGACTTCGAGGACGCGGCCGGCGAGCTGCCCTCTGCAGACCAGCTCGCCGCGGAGATCGAGCGCTATCTGGCGCTTGGCCGCGACGACGACGCCTGAGGTCCTGCCCGGGTTCGTCCCGGTGACCGTTTCGGTGTGACGGCCTTCTCGTCCGCGCCGTGTGGCGTGTCCCGGTGGCGGGACGCGAGACAATAGTTCAGATGAACCGCCGCCTTGCTCCCGCGATGTTCGCCATCACGGCGATCGCCTACATGGTCGCCGTCACGCAGCGATCGTCACTCGGGGTCGCCGGCGTGCTCGCCAGCGAGCGTTTCGAGGTCGGGGCCGCTGCGCTGTCGACGCTGGCCGTCGCGCAGCTGGCGGTCTATGCCGCCCTGCAGATTCCGGTCGGCATGCTGCTCGACCGATTCGGGCCGTCGAGGCTCATCCTCGTCGGGGCGCTGCTCATGTCCGGAGGGCAGCTGATCGTGGCGCTTGCGCCGGAACTCGGTGTCGCGGTCATGGGCCGGATGCTCGTCGGTGCCGGGGACGCGACGACCTTCGTCTCAGGGCTCCGGATCATCGCCGCGTGGTTCCCGCCGCGGCGGGTGCCGGTCTTCGTGCAGTGGTACGGCAACCTCGGCCAGCTGGGACAGGTGCTCTCTGCTGTCCCGTTCGGCTTCCTGCTGCGGTCCACGTCCTGGACGCCGGCGTTCCTCTCCGTCGCAAGCCTCGCACTGATCACCTCGGTCGCGGTCGCGGTGTTCCTGCGGGACAGCCCGGAGCTGCGCAGAGCCGGCGAGGCGATCAGCGTCCGTGGCGTCATGGGGAAAGTCGCCCAGGCCGCGCGCCGCCCGGGGACGAGGCTCGGATTCTGGGCGCACTTCACGACGCAGTTCCCTGGAACGGTCTTCGGCCTGCTGTGGGGGTTCCCGCTCATGACGCAGGGCATGGGGCTGGAGCCGGCCCTTGCCTCGTCGCTGCTCCCCGTGATCGTGCTCGCGGGAATGGTCCTCGGCCCATTCCTCGGGGTGCTCACGGGGCGATACCCGCTCCGGCGTTCCAACCTCGTGCTGATCTGCGCCCTGCTCATCCTGGGCGTCTGGGTGGCGATGCTCCTGTGGCCCGGCCTGCCGCCGCTCTGGCTCCTGATCGTGCTCCTGGTCGTGATGGGCATCGGCGGCTCGGGCTCGGCGATCGGCTTCGACTACGCTCGCACCTTCAACCCCGCTTCGAGCCTCGGATCGGCGTCCGGCATCGTGAACGTCGGGGGTTTCGTCGCGAGCTTCACGACCATGTTCCTGATCGGCATCTCGCTGGACGGGCTCGGCATCGGCGTGGCGGGAGCAGTGGACTGGCAGCAGTACAAGCTCGCGTTCTGGGTGATCCCCGGCATCATGCTCATCGGGCTGAGCGGCCTGCTGCTCAGCAGACGACGCACGAGGGGCCGCATGGCGCGCGATGAGGGAATAATCATCGACCCGCTCTGGGTTGCAATAGGCAGGAGATGGTTCGGGTCGGGCAGGCGTGGGATGTGAATGTCACGCGTGAATCCAAGGTTTCTCCCGAAACCGTGCCATAATCAACGGATGGACCCTGCGGGTCTGCCTCTGCGCAGACTTGACAAGGGCCTTCCTTATGCCCGCACCGTGACGAGAGGGGTCTGAACATGGCGACACGCACGGGAGCTACCACGGCTACTGCAGAAGCAACCGAGGACATCAAGAAGGCGCCAGCGCGCAAGCGCGCAGCGCCGGTCAAGAAGGCGAGCGCCGAATCGAGTGCCGCTGTCGAGACCGAGAGCGCAGCTGACGAAGCAGCGGGCACCAAGAAGCCTGCCGCGAAGCGCGCACCTGCGAAGCGCAAGGCAGCGACTGCCTCGGAGGGCGCGCCAGCCAAGGCTGCGCCCCGCAAGCGGGCGGCGACGAAGAAGAAGGCTGAAGGCGACGAGCCGGAAGACGGCGTCGAAGAAGGCGAGATCGAAGAGGTCGATGTCGACGCGGATGCGTCCGATGCCGTCGACTCCGACGACGACTCGGTCAAGCCGGCCGACCCGAAGGACGCGAAGGCCGACTCCGAGAAGGCGCGCGTCAAGGGTGCCATCGTGCTCACGCCGAGTGACGACGAGGAAGAGACCCCGGTCTACTCCGCTGCGATCACCGGCGCGACGGCCGACCCCGTCAAGGACTACCTGAAGCAGATCGGAAAGGTCGCACTGCTGAACGCGGCCGAAGAGGTCGACCTCGCCATGCGCATCGAGGCGGGCCTGTTCGCCGCCGAGAAGCTCAAGGAGCAGGAGGGCGAGCTCGACAAGCAGCTCGTTCGCGAGCTCAAGTGGGTCTCTCGTGACGGCGATCGCGCGAAGAGCCACCTCCTCGGCGCCAACCTCCGACTGGTCGTGAGCCTCGCCAAGCGGTACACGGGTCGCGGCATGCAGTTCCTGGATCTGATCCAGGAGGGAAACATGGGCCTCATCCGTGCAGTCGAGAAGTTCGACTACACGAAGGGCTTCAAGTTCTCGACGTACGCCACCTGGTGGATCCGTCAGGCGATCACGCGCGCAATGGCCGACCAGGCGCGCACGATCCGCATCCCGGTGCACATGGTCGAGGTCATCAACAAGCTGGCTCGCGTGCAGCGCCAGATGCTGCAGGACCTCGGTCGCGAGCCCACGCCTGAGGAGCTCGCCAAGGAGCTCGACATGACGCCCGAGAAGGTCGTCGAGGTGCAGAAGTACGGTCGCGAGCCGATCTCGCTCCACACCCCGCTTGGTGAAGACGGCGACAGCGAGTTCGGTGACCTCATCGAGGACACCGAGGCTGTCGTTCCAGCCGACGCAGTGAGCTTCACGATGCTGCAGCGTCAGCTCGAGTCGCTGCTCGACTCGCTTGCAGAGCGCGAAGCTGGCGTCATCCGCATGCGCTTCGGCCTCGGAGACGGCATGCCGAAGACGCTTGACCAGATCGGCGACACGTTCGGCGTGACCCGCGAGCGTATCCGCCAGATCGAGTCGAAGACGATGGCGAAGCTGCGTCACCCGTCACGCTCGCAGTCGCTGCGCGACTACCTCGAGTAGGCACGAATCCAGTACGACGAAGGCCCGGATGCTTGCATCCGGGCCTTCGTCGTACGCGGTCGAACCGCGGTGGTGTCTCGGTGGCGGCTACTCCGCCGGCTGACCAGCCGCAGCCTTCTCGCCGTGCAGGCGCGAGGTCTCGTCGTGCCAGGCGACCGCCTGCTTGCGGAGCTTCTCTTCGTGGCGCGTCGCGTGGTGCGCGCAGAAGAGGAGTTCGCCGGCGCTCAGCTGGACGCGGACGTAGGCCTGAGCTCCACACGCGTCGCAACGGTCTGTTGCGGCAATTGGCGCCGAGTCGGTGCGCAGGGCCGTTGTGCTTTCCGTCATGATGCCTCCAAAGCTTCAGTGATCTGCCGATCAGGACAATTAGAGCACGGGCACCGGATTCCCGTGTGCTTTCGGCGGTCAGGTTCGCCCTGCGCGTAGCAGTGTTTCACCCGCGTGACGACCCGGGGTCCGTCGTGGGCGCGTGAGATACTGGCCGCGGTCGGCGAGCCGGGGGATTCTCGCCGCAGACGCTGACGCGCACGTGGTTGCGCAGGATGAGGAGTGTGCATGGGTGGCAAGCTGCGGCGGATGATCGCCGTCGGTCTCGGACGGAGCGCGCGCGGAGCGATGCGTCTCCGCGGAGGCGGCTCAGCAGTCCCCGGCAGAGTGGCGCTCGCCATCTCCCCGGACTTCCTCGAGACGGCCGTGGCGAAGCTCCCGCTCGGCGTCATCTTCGTCTCCGGGTCGAACGGCAAGTCGACGACGACGCACTTCCTGACCCGCATGCTTCGGCGGCACGGGCTCAGGGTGTTCACGAACTCCTCCGGCGGCAACCTCCCGCAGGGCATCGCGTCGTCGATGCTCCCGGATGTCGACGTCAACGGCAACCTGCGAGCGGACATCGCTGTCCTCGAGGTCGACGAGGCCTACGGGCCCCGCCTCCTCCCGCACCTGCATCCACGCGGGGTGCTGCTCCTCAACGTGCAGGTCGATCAGCTGAACCGCTTCTACGACCCGTCTCGGGTCACTGAGTTCCTCAGGACCATCGCGGCCGCGTGCGGCGACTTCAGCGTCCTGAACGCCGATGACGCATCGCTTCGCGGACTTCCCGTCTCGCTGGATGCACCGGTGACCTGGTTCGGGGTCGCCCCTGAGCTCATCGAGCAGTCCCCGAATGGTCTCTCGAACTTCGATGACATCTCAGCCGCGAGCGTCGAGGTCGCCGCAGGCGAGCGCGCCGTGCAGGTCGTGGCACTGCAGGGGCGCGATGCGACGCTGCGGATCGGCGACGAGGAGCTGGAGATCCGTCTCCCCGCGCGTGGCCTGCACTACGCGCTCGATGCTGCTGGTGCAGCGGCGACTGCTCAGCGCATCCTCGGCGATTCCTTCGTTCCCGCGCTTGTCGCGGAGGCGCTCGGCGAGTCGCAGACCGTGTACGGGCGTGGTGAGGTGATGAGCGTCCGCGGGGAGGACATCGAGATCATCATGATGAAGAACCCGCCGAGCCTGCAGATGAACCTCGATGCGCTCGAGGAGGCTCCTGAGCAGGTGTTCGTCTCCGTCGACGAGGGAACCCCCGACCCGTCCTGGATCTTCGGTGCCGATCTCAGCCGCCTCGAGCACGTCGACGTTGTCTCCGGCACGAAGGCCTGGCAGATCGCGACGAGGCTCGGCTACGGCGACATTCCAGTCGGTCTCGTGGAGCCCAGCCTCGGGGAGGCGCTCGAGAAGTTCCTGGCGCTGCCCAAGCCCAGCCGCGGCATGAAGACCATGATCGTCAACTACGAGCAGATGATGTCGATTCGCCGCCGACTCGGGCAATCGGGTATCGAGGGGAAGGTCAACTCATGAAGCTGCGAATCGCTCACCTCTACCCGGTGGAGCTCGGGATCAACGGAGATGTCGGCAACGTCACGGTGCTCGCGAAGCGTGCGCGGGTGCGCGGCTTCGATGTCGAAGTCGTGAACGTCGGACGGGGGGCGGCCTCGCTGCCCGGCGACATCGACCTGCTGCACGTCGGCTCCGGCCCTCTTGCTGCCGTGCAGACGGTGCAGGCGGACGCGCTGCAGCACGCTGAGCAGCTCCGCGACCTCGTCGCGGCTGGCCTGCCGCTGCTCGCGATCGGCGGAGGGTGGGAGCTGCTCGGATCGAGCATCACCCACGATGACGGCGAGCTCACCGGTCTCGGCGTCTTCGCCTCCAGAGCTGTCCGGGAGCCGGCGCAGAGCGTCGCGGAGACGGTCGTGCGCACCCCGGGTGGACTCCTCGCGGGGTTCGCGAACCACAATGCCGTCACCTCCCTCGACGCGGGGTCGGAGCCGCTCGGCGAGGTTGTCCGTGGCTTCGGCAACGGCGGCTCAGCTGCGGAGAACAGCGGAGCCGAGGGCGTGCAGCGCCTGGGCGCGATCGGGACGCACCTGCACGGCCCCATCCTCGCCTTGAACCCCACGCTGGCAGACCAGCTCCTGCAGCAGGCCGTGCATCGTCACGATGCTGACCGCACGCTCGGAGACGGCGGAGCGGAACTGGAACGACTCGACGGCTGGTCGCAGAACGCACGCCACGCGTTGATGCGGAGGATCGGCGTCTCCGCTCCAGCAGTCTGACCCAGAGGTCTGACGGTCTGACCGTCTGAGTGGGGCGCTGGCGTGCTTCAGCGCACGCCAGCGCGTCGCTCAGCGGCGGCTGAAACTCCGCGGGACGCGGGAGGTGAGTCCCGTCACGATCTCGTCGCCGACGGTGTCGCCCCACACCGCCCACTGCTCCGCGGTCGCCTCTCCCTGCGAGCCGTCGCCGAAGACGATGCACGGTGCGCCCGCCGAAATGCCATCAGCATCGCTCGGGAGCGCGACAACCGTCTCGTCGACGCCCACCTCGACGACCGGTGCGACGTGCCCGTCGACAACCACGTAGGCGCCTGAGTCGGGGTCGGACTGGATACCGTCGCCGAAGCCCACGGCGATGCTCGCCAGGCCGTGGCGTGCATCCAGGACCGGGGCTCGCAGCTGCATGGCCGGCCTCAGCCCGAGGTCCGCCGCACTTCGATCGCCGAACGGCGAGATGCCGTAGGCGGCGATGCCGACCCTCACGAGGTCGAAGTGCGCCTCGGGCAGATCGATGACGGCCGCGCTCGCTCCGAGATGGAGGAGCTCGAACTCCGCGCCGAGGCTTCTGGCCTCGTCGACGGCGGCCTCGAACAGGGCCGTCGATGCGAGGTCGGCACTGTGCGAGGTGTCAGAGAGATGGCTCCACGCGGCGACGACCTCGAGCTTGCCGAGCGACTGCAGCCTGAGGGCCTCCGTGACGAACTCGGCCCAGCGCGGCTGGTCGGCGCCCCCGCGGTGCAGGCCGGTGTCGATCTTGAGGTGCACTCGTGGTGTGCGCGCCGCGTCGCTCGCCGCAATCGCCTCCAGCTGCCAGAACGTCTGCACGCCGAGGTCGACTCGCGCTTCTGCCGCGGCCGCGAAGTCGGTGTCCTGGCCATGCATCCAGGCGAAGAGGGGTACCTCCACGCCTGCAGCGCGGAGATCGATCCCCGCGGTCGACTCCAGAACGCCGAAGGAGGAGACCCCAGCCTCCAGCCCCGTGCGCACGACCTCGTGCAGGCCGTGCCCATAGGCGTTCGACTTGACGGCAAGCATGAACTGCGAGCCGGAGGCAAGCTCCTTCAGGGCGCTGATGTTGTGGCTGATGGCCTCGAGATCGACGTGCGCCGTTGCGCGGCTCATGTGTAGCTCCGTTCGAATCGGGGACTCATCCGGCTCGCGATGGCCGCAGCTCGCAGGCCGGTCGCATGCTGCCAGTCGAGGATGCTCGGCTCGCCGACGGCCGGGTCGCCGAAGAGGGTCGCCAGCTCGCCCGGCTGCGCTTCTGCGCCGAGCAGGTCGACGGAGAACTGGTCCATCGAGATGGCGCCGACGATGGTGCGCGTCTTCCCGCCGATGAGCACGGATGCGGTGTTCGAGGCACGGCGGACAACCCCGTGGGCGTAGCCGACGCCGACGAGTGCGAGCTGCGTCGCTTCCGTCGTGACGTAGCTGTACCCGTAGGACACGCCCTCGCCGGCTCCGACATCCTTCACGGCCAGGATCTCGGCGCTCACGCGCATCGCGGGCCGGTAGGCGCGATCCGTGAGCCCGAACAGGGAGCCGCCCGTGATCCTGTCGGAGTTCACGGAGTCCGCGTCGAGCAGCTTCGTGCTCAGATGCGACAGGGAGGCGCGCTCGAGCCCAGGGGAGACGATGAAGCCGTCGTATCCCTCGCTGTCGAGTGCTTCTGCGACGCGGAGAGCGCCATGGCCGTAGGCGTCTGCGCGCAGGTCGGCGTAGCTGGCCGTCTCCGAACCGAGGAGTCGGGTCGAGTTCTCGCGGATCGCGCGGAGGTCGATGTGGATGCGTCTGCGCACCGGCTCGGGAGTCTGCACGTTGTGCCCTCTCTGGTCGTCGCTGGCGTGGTCAGGCTAGCACCGGCGGTTCGGTGGCCCGCTGAGGCGCGCGTGTGGGCGCTGTGGTGTGGGAGCCGCGAGAAAGCCCGCATCCGGTCTACGCTCGAAGGTGGCCTGCCGCTGAACGCGGTTGGCCGAGATCACAGGCACGATGACGCAGAAGAAGGACGAGGACCTCGGTGGCGAATTCCGGAGACGCATACTCAGCCAGACACCTCTCGGTGCTCGACGGGCTCGATGCGGTCCGGAAGCGGCCGGGCATGTACATCGGCTCGACCGACTCGCGTGGCCTCATGCACTGCCTGTGGGAGATCATCGACAACTCGGTCGACGAGGCCCTTGCCGGTCACGGCTCACGCATCCGAGTCCAGCTGCACAGCGATGGATCCGTCAGCGTCGATGACGACGGGCGAGGCGTCCCCGTCGACATCGAGCCGAAGACCGGTCTCAGCGGCGTCGAGGTCGTCTTCACCAAGCTCCACGCGGGTGGCAAGTTCGGCGCAAGCAACTACGGGTCGGCGGGAGGCCTCCACGGTGTCGGTGCCTCGGTGGTGAACGCGCTCTCCGCGCGCCTCGACGTCGAGGTCGACCGGGGCGGGAAGACCTACGCGATGAGCTTCCGGCGCGGCGAGCCAGGCATCTTCGAGGATGGTGCCGGCGGGCCCAGCCCGACATCGAACTTCGTCCCCTTCACGGATACGAGCGAGCTCCGCGTCGTGGGCAAAGCGAAGCGCGGCGTCACCGGCACACGGGTTCGCTATTGGGCTGACCCGCAGGTGTTCATCCGCGAGGCGAGCTTCCAGACCAACGACCTCGCCGAGCGCGCGAGGCAGACGGCGTTCCTGGTACCAGGCCTCGAGATGGTCATCGAGGATGCCCGTGACGAGTCGGTCGCGCCCACGACGCAGCAGTTCCGCTTCGACGGCGGGATCACGGAGTTCGCCGACTTCCTGGCACCGGACGCTCCGACGACGGACACCTGGCGCATCGAGGGGAGCGGGGAATTCACGGAGACCATCCCGGTGCTCGACGACGAGGGCCTCCAGCTCGTGACGAAGGAAGTCGCGCGCACGATGCACGTCGATCTCGCGTTGCGCTGGGGCACCGGCTACGAGACGACCGTGAAGAGCTTCGTGAACATCATCTCGACGCCCAAGGGCGGCTCTCACCTCGCCGGGTTCGAGCAGGGGATGCTCCGTTTCTTCCGGGCAGAGGTCGAGAAGAATGCCCGACGCCTCAAGGTCGGCAACGACAAGCTCGACAAGGACGACGTCCTGGCGGGCCTCACCGCCGTCGTGACGGTCCGCATCCCGGAGCCCCAGTTCGAGGGGCAGACGAAGGAGGTCCTGGGAACGCCAGCGGCCAGGGCGATCGTCCAGAAGGCCGTGACGGCAGGCCTGACCGAGAAGTTCTCGTCGACCAAGCGCCAGGACAAGGCCGAGGCCAACCTCCTGCTCGACAAGGTCGTGCAGGAGATGAAGTCGCGCCTCTCCGCTCGCGCCCACAAGGAGACGCAGCGACGCAAGAACGCACTCGAGAGCTCCTCGCTGCCGACCAAGCTCGTCGACTGCCGATCGAACGATGTGGCGCAGAGCGAGCTCTTCATCGTCGAGGGTGACTCCGCGCTCGGCACCGCGAAGCCGGCGAGGAACTCGGAGTTCCAGGCGCTCCTCCCCATCCGCGGCAAGATCCTCAACGTGCAGAAGGCCTCGGTCTCCGACATGCTCTCCAACTCGGAGTGCGCGTCGATCATCCAGGTCGTCGGCGCAGGGTCGGGGCGCAGCTTCGACATCGGCCAGGCTCGCTACGGCAAGGTCATCCTGATGAGCGACGCCGACGTCGACGGCGCGCACATCAGGACGCTGCTGCTCACGCTCTTCTTCCGCTACATGAGGCCCATGCTCGACGCGGGTCGTGTCTTCGCGGCCGTGCCGCCCCTGCACAGGGTGGTCATCATGCATGCGGGCAGGAAGCCCAACGAGACCGTCTACACCTACTCCGAGAAGGAACTGCACACGCTGCTCTCGAAGCTCGAGAAGCAGGGGAAGCGGTACCAGGATCCGATCCAGCGCTACAAGGGCCTCGGCGAGATGGATGAGGACCAGCTCTGGAACACGACCATGGACCCGAGCGCGCGCCTGCTCAGGCGCGTCACGAACGCGGACGCGCACAACGCCGAGCGCGTGTTCGATCTGCTCATGGGCAGCGAGGTCGCGCCTCGCAAGGAGTTCATCATCGAAGGATCCGAGCACGTGGCTCGGGCGGACATCGACGTCTAGCTGCACAACTCGGCGGCCAGGACGCCGGACGCCAGAGGCCGGCTCCCGATCGGGGGCCGGCCTCTGGCATGCTGCGCGCAGCAGCTCAGTCTGTCGCCGGTGTCTCAGGGCTGCTCTCGGCTGACGACGCGTCGGCGGCGGCGTCGGCGTCGGCGAGTGGTGTCGGGTCTCCGATGCCGCGTCCGATGAGGTCGACGACCTGGTCGAGTGGCGTGCCAGACGCGTCGCGCTTCGCGCCGCCCGTCGGGAGGGCGCGGATGGCACCATCACGCGCGTTGCCGAACGGGGCGCCCGGGCCGACCCAGGCGGCGCTGAGGCGTCGCTCCCCGCGCAGGAGCCGCTGGGCCCGGACCCCGCCGGTCGCGCGCCCCTTCGCCGGGAACTCGCTGAGGCTGGACACCTTCGCCGTGCCCGAGTCGGTGCCCTCGAGGGCGTCCTCGTTGCGCGCGACGCTCGCGACCTCGCAGATCTCGACGTTGGCCGCCGCGACGACGGAGAACGCGAGGACCACGGCGCCGTCGGAGACCTTCATGCCGGCCATGCCGGCCGCGGAACGGCCCTGCGGACGAACGAGCTTCCCCGAGAAGCGCAGCAGCTGCGCGTCATCCGTCACGAAGACCAGCTCATCCTCGTCGGACGCGAGGGCGGCCCCGACGACCTCGTCCCCGGCCTTGAGCGTCATGATCTCGAGCTCTCGGTTCTTGCCGAAGTCGATGCCCGTCACCCGCTTGACGACGCCCAGCTTCGTCCCGAGCGCGATCGGCGTCTCCTGGTCGATGGGCACAAGCGCGACGACCTGCTCCTTGGGGCTCGTGAGCCCGATGAAGTCGTGTGCCTTGACTCCGGCCGAGAGCAGCACCGACCCCTGGGGGCTGGAGGGGAGGGCCACGACGGGCACGCGGATCAGCCGCCCGAGGTTCGTGACGGCGCCGAGCTCGCCCTGGACCGTCGTGGTGACGTGGGAGCGCACAGCGTCGTGCTTGCTGCGCCTCGACGGCTGCTGGAGGCGCGCATCCGCGTCAGCCGTGTCGACCCTGAGGAGCCGCCCCGTGGTGGAGAGCAGCACCTGGGTGGGCGAGTCCGCGAGCTGCAGCTGCGTGGTCTCGATCGCCTTGCCACGCTTCGGCGGGGTGCCCTGGCCCTCGGTGAGCAGCGTGCGTCGCGGCGTCGCGAAGCGATCGCTGGTCTCCTGAAGCTCGGTGCCGACCCGCGCGCGCAGCAGCTTCTCGTCGCCGAGCAGACGCTCGAGCTCGGCGATCTCCTGCTTGAGCTGATCGCGCTCCGACTCGAGCTCGATGCGCGAGAACTTCGTGAGGCGGCGCAGGCGCAGCTCCAGGATGTAGTCCGACTGCAGTTCCGAGAGATCGAAGACGATGCGCAGCCGCTCGCCGGCCGCCGAGGCGTCGTCGCTCGACCGGATGATCTGGATGACCTCGTCGATGTCGAGGATCGCGACGAGGAGGCCCTCGACGAGGTGCAGGCGCTCGAGCCTCCGCGCGAGCCGGAACGCGCTTCGCCTGCGCACCACCTGGATGCGGTGGTCGAGGTACACGCGGAGCAGCTCGATGAGCCCGAGCGTCTGCGGACCCCCGTTGACCAGCGCCACGTTGTTGATGTGGAACATGTCCTCGAGGGGCGTGTGCCGGTACAGCTGCTCGAGCACGGCGTCTGGGTCGAATCCGGTCTTGATCTCGATGACGAGGCGCAGGCCGTGCTTGCGGTCGGTGAGGTCGGCGACGTCGCTGATGCCGGCGAGCTTCTTCGCCTGGACGCCGTCCTTGATCTTCTCGATGACCTTCTCGGGTCCGACCATGTAGGGGAGCTCGGTCACGACGATGCCCGACTTGCGGGCCGTCACCCGTTCCACGCTCGCTGTGGCACGCGTCCGGAACGATCCGCGACCTCCCGCGTACGCATCCCTGATGCCGTCGAGGCCGGTGATCCGCGCGCCGGACGGCAGGTCCGGGCCCGGGATGAACTGCATGATCTCCTCGAGCGTCGCACCGGGGTTCTCGAGCAGGTGCAGCGCCCCCGCGATCACCTCTCCGAGGTTGTGCGGCGCCATGTTCGTGGCCATGCCCACCGCGATGCCACTCGCTCCGTTGACGAGGAGATGCGGCCAGGCAGCAGGAAGCACTTCGGGCTGCGTGGTCGAGTTGTCGTAGTTCGGCACGAAGTCGACGACGTCCTCGTCGAGCTCCGCGGTGAGCGCCAGAGCGGCTGCATCGAGGCGAGCCTCCGTGTAGCGCGGGGCTGCCGGGCCGTCATCGAGCGACCCGAAGTTGCCGTGCCCATCGATCGTCGGCACGCGCTGCACGAAGCCCTGGGCCATGCGCACGAGCGCATCGTAGATGGCGGTGTCGCCGTGGGGGTGGAGGCGTCCCATGACCTCGCCCACGACGCGCGCCGACTTCACGTGCCCCCGGTCGGGTCGGAGCCCCATCTCGGCCATCTGGTAGAGGATGCGCCGCTGGACCGGCTTCAGGCCGTCGCGCGCATCCGGGAGCGCTCTCGCGTAGATGACCGAGTACGCGTACTCGAGGAAAGAGGACTGCATCTCTGTCGAGACGTCGATGTCCTCGATGCGCTGCTCGCTCATCGAAGCGGAGTCGTCGTTGCGTGTTGTACTCATGTCACCTGTCGGGAGGGTCGTGCTCGGCGCCCCTGTGGGAGACTGGGACGGATGTCGTCCATGCTATTCAGCGCGGCGAGCGGTCGCCCGACGCTCTCCGACGTGTTGCCGAATTCGCTCGCTTCTCTGCGGGGTGAGACCGGGTCCCTCGGGCTGCCGGAGACCCGCTCGGTCGTGGTCATGCTCGTCGACGGGCTCGGAGCCTCGATGCTCCGCGCCCGCACGGGGCACGCCAGGCGCCTCACGGCGGACTGGCGCAAGAAGGACACCGCCTTCTCGTTCCCGTCGACCACCGTCGCGGGGATCACCTCGCTCACGACGGCGACTCGAGCTGGTGAGCACGGGCTGCTCGGCTACTCCCTCTTCGACCGGGCTGCTGGGGTCATCCGCAACCAGCTCTCGGGCTGGGGGGACGGGATGGACCCCGCAACCTGGCAGCTGCGCCGCACGATCTTCGAGGAGCTGCGTGACGGGGGCTCCGAGGTGCAGAGCATCGTCGTGGGCATGCCGCAGTACCGCGACTCCGGCCTCACGCACGCCTCCCTCCGTGGTGCCCTCTACCTTGAGGGCGGCACGATGCAGGAGCGGGTCGAGGTCACGCTGCGGGCACTCGACGACCACCCTCGCGCGCTCATCTACCTGTACAACGCGGAGCTCGACCAGGCGGGGCACGCCCATGGCTGGGAGTCGGACGCCTGGCTGGCACGCCTGGAGGAGCTCGACGCGGCCTTCGACGGACTCGCCAGGGGAGTGGATGCCGGCACCGGCATCCTCGTCACTGCCGACCACGGCATGATCGACATCCCCAGGCATCGCCAGATCGATGTCGACGACGACGACCCGCTCTTCGACGGCGTGCTCGCCATGGCGGGCGAGCCACGGCTTCGCCACCTCTACCTCGAGCCGGGAGCGCCGGCGGACGCGGCGGGAGACCTGCGCGACAGGTGGATCGCATCCCAGGGTGCGCGCGCCACGATCGTCACGCGGCAGGAGGCGGTCTCCGACGGGTGGTACGGACCGAATGTCGACCCCGTCGCTGCAGAGCGAATCGGCGATGTCGTCGTCGCGGCGACGAAGGGAGTCACGTTCTACGCCGCTTCGATGCAGTCAGGTGCAAGGCTCGTCGTCGGCCAGCATGGATCGATCACTCCGGAAGAGACGATCGTCCCACTCATCCGCGCGGGGGCCTTCACGCGCTGAGACGCGTCGCTACTCGTCGCTGCGGGTCCCGAAGACGATCTCGTCCCAGCTCGGCATCGCGGCGCGCCCGGTGCGCTTCGACGAGTGCTTCGACGGTGCGGGTTCGTGCGCCTCGTGCTTGGGGTCATCGAGTCCGTCGAGCGGGACGTCGACTGCCCGCACACCACCTGAGCCGAGATCGCTCGGCTCGATGGTCTCCGTCTCGAAGCTGTCCTCGTCCCGAACTCGGGGAGTGAAGAGCTTGACGGGCGTCTGCTCGGACGCTGTCGAGTGAGCATTGTCGCTCTCGCGCCCTGAGTCCTGATCATCGCCGTCCTCGGCGTCGTCCTCGAAGGACTGCGGGACGCGCTCCCCGCGACGTCGCCGGAGGGCCTCGAGGAGATCCGCCGTCTCGTGGTGCTGCTGCTCGGTCGCTCGCTCGAGCCGTGACGCCGCGGCACCGATCCACGAGACCGGCTCCTTGCTCACCGGCTCCACGGAGGGTGCCGGTGAGGCTTCACGCTGCGGGGACTCCATGACGGCGCGGAGCCGGGGGCTGCCGAGCGACGCGGGCTCGCCCTGCTGCGAGAGCATCGTCGCCGTCGGGTTCAGAGGGGTGAGCGCCTGCGTCTTCGGCTCGAAGCCCCACAGCGCTTCTCGCGAGATCTCGTCCACGGCGAACGACAGGCCGATTCTCCAGCCCTCTTCGTCGTCCTTCCAGGCATCCCAAATCACCGCGGCCGCCGAGGACGCCTCGAGGCGGTCGTCGATGACCTCGCCGAAGCTCGTGCCGTCCTGGCCGAGGGGGTCGGTGTCGGTCTTCAGCCGGACGGTGACCGCGCGCGCCTGGCGCACGAGGTAGTCGCGCTCGGCGCGAACCGGTCCCTCGAAGCGGACCACGTCCTCACGGGCTGCCCCAGTGAGCTCGATGACCTCGTCGATCGTCTTCCCGGCGCGGATGAGCTGCTGGATGGCCCGCGGAGGCACCTTCGGCGCGTCGACGCGAGTGGAGATGCGCGGGCGCAGCGCGTCGCGGAGCGCTTCGTCGATCACGACGCGGAAGCGCTGGCCGTCATCTCCGGACACGACGAGGGCACCTTCATCCAGGTCGATGAATCTGAGCTCATGCATGCTCGTACTCCTTGGCGTTGCCGATTCCTGCGCCACAGCATCACACGTGACGAGGGCGGAATCGGGGAGCCCCGGGGCGCGCCGTCCAACTCAGGCGAGTATTCGATCTCGCTCCGCGCGAACACTGCTCACTTCGGTTTGAGTTTCACCCCTGAGTCGTGCACAATTGCCGCGCCTGGGGGAGTTCCCCCCCATTGAAGAGATTTGGATAGGTATGGCGACCGACTACGACGCACCTCGCAAGACCGACGATGACGCAGAGTCCATCGAGGCGCTGAAGGAGCGAGTGCCGGATCGTCTCTCCGGCAGCGTTGACGCCGAAGATGCGGACAACCCCGGCAGCTTCGACCTCTCTGCAGCAGACCTCGCAGACGTTGAACTCGAGACCGTGGTGATCCCGCCGCAGGCCGACGAGTTCACCTGCGTCGAGTGCTTCCTCGTCAAGCACCGCTCGCAGCTCGAGAAGAGCTCGGCCCTCGGGCCGATCTGCCACGACTGCGCAACCGCCTGATCGAAGGCAGAGCACACGACCGAAGCCGCATCCTCACGGATGCGGCTTCGGTCGTCTGTCGGTGAGACAGGGGAACGCGGCCCAGAGTCGCGCGACGGGCGCGTCCCGCTGCATCAGCTCGTCTGACGCCTGTTCACAGCCCGAGCCTCGGTGATGGCAGCCGCGAGCTCGGTGGGCCGACGCGTCGAGATGAGCCAGTAGGGGACCGGGTCCGCGTCGTCGGTGATCTCGATCGTGAGCGAGGTCGGGATCCAGCCGCGGATGCACAGCCAGGCACGCAGGTCCAGCTGGGGGCCCGCGGCGAGACGAGCACGCTCACGGGTCGTGTGGGGGAGGCACTGCCCGGTGAAGCTCAGCGGCACGTGGGCGCCCGCGACTCGGACCTGGGTCGCCGTGACCTCGATGATGGGCGAGTAGGCGAGGACGAGCGTGAGGAACGCGGCGTAGAGAGTCACTGCGATGGCCGCACCGATCCAGAAGTTGATCGGCGTGAACACGAGGATGACGGCGGGCACCATGAGGAAGCCGACGGCGTACACCCACGCGGCTGGCCACAAGCGCTCGTGGAAGACAGGCATGGAGATATTGCATCACGCTTTGTCGTGCGCCGCTGTCAGATCACGATCCGGTCACGCCTCGGCTAGGCTCGTACGGTGAGCATTGCCATAGATGTGCCCGTCTCGGGCGTCCTCCCCACGTTCGCCCAGCCAGGCGACGCCGGGGCCGACCTGATCGCGACCGAATCCGTCACTCTCGCCCCCGGCCAGCGCGCCGTCGTGGGCACGGGAGTTCGACTCGAGCTTCCGGCGGGAACCGTCGGCTTCGTGATGCCGCGCTCGGGGCTGGCGGCGAAGCACGGCATAACGCTCGTCAACGCGCCTGGCACCATCGACTCCGGCTACCGGGGTGAGGTGAAGGTGATCATGCTCAACACCGATTCGTCCGAGAGCTACGCCATCGCGGCAGGCGACCGGATCGCGCAGCTCGTGGTCATGCAGCTCGCGCCAGTGCGTTTCATCCAGACCGAGCAGCTCTCCGCCTCGCAGCGTGGAGAGGGCGGCTTCGGCTCCACCGGCTATTCGTCTGACCAGGAGGCACCCAATGGGACTGTTTGATTTCCTCAAGAAGGAAGAAGAGAAGCCTGAGAAGGCCGACAAGCTCACCGTCGACGATGACGGCATCGACGAGGAAGAACTCGACGACGCGGTTGACCTCGAAGACGACGAGGACATGGACGCGAAGTCCGCGCCTGACGATCGCGAGACCCGCGGGCCGTTCGACATCTCCGAGGCGAGCCCCGCGAAGCGCTACGTGGACCTGGGCGCGCTGCGCATCCCGGCTCGCGAAGGGCTCGGTCTCCGGCTCGAGGTCGAGGAGAAGACGAAGCGACTCGTTGCCGTCGCCCTCGACTACAAGGAGTCGACCATGCAGATCCAGGCGTTCGCAGCGCCACGGTCCACCGGCCTCTGGCACTCGATCATGGCCCAGCTCGCCGAGCAGGTCCGCAAGCAGGGCGGAACGGCGGAAGAGGTGGAGGGCATCCTCGGCCCCGTCCTCGACACGAAGATTCCGGTCGTCATCAAGGGTGCTGCGTCGAACCAGACCAGGTCCGCGCGCTTCTTCGGCGTCGATGGTCCTCGCTGGTTCCTCCGAGGCGTCCTGACGGGCAAGGCATTGCGCGACGAGGCCACCCGCGTCGAGCTCGTCGAGCTGTTCAGGAGTGTCGTCGTCGTCCGCGGCGATGCCCCGCTGCCGCCACGTGAGCTCCTGACGCTCGTCGTCCCGAAGGCCATGGCCGACCCGACGTCGAAGACGGCAACCGAGGACGCCGCATCCGGGGAGGCAGAGCAGGCATGACGCTGCCCGAGGACGAACGGCCCGAGCAGGCAGAGCCCTCCGCCGACGCGCCCAACAGGCGCAAGCTGGAAGACGCCGCGAAGTCGTCGTCGCTCGGCAGGCTCACGGAGGGCGGCATCTCCGGCGCGTCGCTCCTGGCTGCCATGGGCGGTGTTCGCGGCCTGGTCGAGACACTGCTTCCTGGCATCGTGTTCCTCGTGCTGTTCACCCTCGGCACCGAGCTGTGGATCGCCGTCCTCGCGCCGGCGGTCCTCGGCCTCCTCTTCATCGTGGTCCGCGCAGTGCAGAAGGAGCCCGTCGTCCCCGCGATCTCGGGCCTCGTCGCGCTCCTGATCTCCGGCATCCTCGCGATGACGACGGGCAGGGGCGAGAACTTCTACCTCGTCGGGTTCTACACCAACGCCGCCTACGGTGCGGCTCTGCTCGTCTCGGTCCTCGTCCGCTGGCCCGTCATCGGGCTGGTCACGGGGCTCATCACCGGGCAGGGGTCGAGCTGGCGCCAGGACCGCGCGATGCTGCGGTGGATGTCCGTCATCACGCTCGTGTGGGTCGGCTTCTTCGCGCTTCGACTCGTCGTGCAGCTGCCGCTCTACTTCGCCGGCAACGTCGAGGCGCTCGGCCTCGCCCGGCTGCTCATGGGCACCCCCATGTATGCCGTCGTCCTGGTCGTGACGGTGCTCTTCGTCCGGGCGCTCCTGAGTGCGTCCCGGTCGGGAGAGCAGAGTGAACCAGGTAAAGTATCTTGATGTCAAGATAAAAGCGTCTCGATCAACTCAGGATCACCTTCGAGGCAAGCCACGGCGAGACGCGAGATGATTGCTGGGCGCGGGCCGCGCACCCAGAGTTGCAAAGAAGGAGCCGAGACGTGACCGCAGTCAACAGCTTCGGAGCCAAAGACACGCTCAGTGTCGACGGCACCGAGTACGAGATCTTCCGCATCGACAAGGTTGAGGGGTTCGAGAAACTCCCCTTCAGCCTCAAGGTTCTCCTCGAGAACCTCCTCCGCACCGAAGACGGCGCGAATGTGACCGCAGAGCAGATCCAGAAGCTCGGTTCGTGGGTGCCTTCGGCAGACCCGGACACCGAGATCCAGTTCTCGCCAGCGCGTGTCGTCCTCCAGGACTTCACCGGTGTTCCCTGCATCGTCGACCTCGCCACCATGCGCGAGGCCGTGACCCAGCTGGGCGGTGACCCCGAGAAGGTCAACCCGCTCGCTCCCGCTGAGCTCGTCATCGACCACTCGGTCATCGCCGACCTCTTCGGTCAGGCCGACGCGCTCGAGCGCAACGTCGAGATCGAGTACCAGCGCAACGGCGAGCGCTACCAGTTCCTCCGCTGGGGCCAGACCGCCTTCGAGGACTTCAAGGTCGTCCCCCCGGGAACGGGCATCGTCCACCAGGTCAACATCGAGTACCTGGCGCGCGTCACCTTCGTCCGCGAGGTGGGCGGCGTGCTGCAGGCCTACCCGGACACCCTCGTCGGCACCGACTCCCACACCACGATGGTCAACGGACTCGGCGTGCTCGGCTGGGGCGTCGGCGGCATCGAGGCAGAGGCGGCCATGCTCGGCCAGCCCGTGTCGATGCTCATCCCGAAGGTCGTCGGCTTCAAGCTCAAGGGCCAGATCCCCATGGGCGTCACCGCGACCGACGTCGTCCTCACGATCACCGACCTCCTGCGCAAGCACGGCGTCGTCGGCAAGTTCGTCGAGTTCTACGGCGAAGGTGTCGGCGCAGTGCCGCTCGCCAACCGCGCCACGATCGGCAACATGAGCCCCGAGTTCGGCTCGACGGCCGCCATGTTCCCGATCGACGACGAGACCCTCAGCTACCTGCGCCTCACGGGCCGCAGCGAGGAGCAGGTCAAGCTCGTCGAGGCGTACGCCAAGGAGCAGCACCTCTGGCACGACCCGAGCAAGGAGCTCTCCTACTCGGAGTACCTCGAGCTCGACCTCTCGACCGTCGTCCCGTCGATCGCCGGCCCCCGCCGCCCGCAGGACCGCATCGAGCTGTCCAAGGCCAAGGGCCAGTTCGGCGCCGACCTCAACGACTACACGGCGGAAGACTTCGGACTCGTCGACGTCGCCGGAGAGGACAGCTTCCCGGCGTCAGACCCCGCCAAGCTCACGCCGACCTCCGAGGACTCCGACGTCCGCGAGCAGCAGACGGCGCCGACCTTCTCGCACGACCGCAAGCCGGTCCAGGTGCAGGGTGCTGACGGCCAGAGCTACACGATCGACCACGGCTCGGTCGCCATCGCGGCCATCACGAGCTGCACCAACACCTCCAACCCGTCGGTCATGCTCGCGGCGGGTCTTCTCGCCAAGAAGGCGAGCGAGCGCGGCCTGAAGGCGAAGCCGTGGGTCAAGACCACGCTCGCCCCCGGCTCGAAGGTCGTCACGAACTACTACGAGAAGGCCGGACTCACCGACTCGCTCGAGGCGCTCGGCTTCTACACGGTCGGATACGGCTGCACGACGTGCATCGGCAACTCTGGTCCCCTCAACGAGGAGATCTCCGAGGCGATCAACGACAACGACCTCGCCGTCACCGCTGTCCTCTCCGGAAACCGCAACTTCGAGGGTCGCATCAACCCCGACGTGAAGATGAACTACCTGGCTTCGCCGCCGCTGGTCATCGCCTACGCGCTCGCCGGAACGATGGACTTCGACTTCGAGACGCAGGCGCTCGGCAAGGACTCCGACGGCAAGGACGTCTTCCTCAGCGAGATCTGGCCGACCGCAGACGAGGTGCAGTCCACGATCGACACGTCCATCGACACGGACATGTTCACGCGCGAGTACGGCGCGGTCTTCGACGGCGACGAGCGCTGGCGCTCGCTCCCCACGCCCACCGGCGCCACGTTCGAGTGGGATGACCAGTCGACGTACGTCCGGAAGCCCCCGTACTTCGATGGCATGGTCATGGAGCTCACGCCGGTCACCGACATCAAGAGCGCGCGTGTGCTCGCCAAGCTCGGCGACTCGGTCACGACCGACCACATCAGCCCTGCTGGATCGATCAAGGCAGACAGCCCCGCCGGAAAGTACCTGACGGAGCACGGCGTCGGCCGCAAGGACTTCAACTCCTACGGCTCGCGTCGCGGCAACCACGAGATCATGATCCGTGGAACGTTCGCGAATATCCGCCTCAAGAACCAGCTCCTCGACGGCGTCGAGGGCGGCTACACGCGTGACTTCACGCAGCCCGACGGCCCGCAGTCGTTCATCTACGACGCCGCGCAGAACTACGCGGAGTCCGGCACGCCGCTGGTCGTCCTCGGTGGCAAGGAGTACGGCTCCGGCTCTTCTCGCGACTGGGCTGCCAAGGGCACGAGCCTGCTCGGCGTCCGCGCCGTCATCGTCGAGAGCTTCGAGCGCATCCACCGCTCGAACCTCATCGGCATGGGTGTCGTCCCGCTGCAGTTCCCGGCAGGCGAGAGCTGGGCATCGCTCGGCCTCGATGGCACGGAGTCGATCTCGATCGAGGGCATCGAGAAGCTCAACGAGGGCTCCACGCCCAAGACAGTGCACGTCATCGCTGAGCCCACCTCTGACTCGCCCGAGGGCAAGCAGACGATCGAGTTCGATGCTGTCGTCCGCATCGACACCCCCGGTGAAGCCGACTACTACCGCAACGGCGGAATCCTGCAGTACGTGCTCCGCCAGCTCGCCACGGCGTAGCGGGCGCAGCGCAGAACCGAAGGGCGGAGCCGAGAGGCTCCGCCCTTCGGCGTCGTACACGATTCGCGTCCTCCCTCGCTGAGTACGGGCGCTGTGCGCGTGCATCTCCGGTCGATACCGTTGGAGCGATTTCCCACGACGAAGGAGTTCCGCATGAGCACTGAGATTCCCATCCGCACCGTACTGAGCCCAGGCCGCTATGTGCAGGGCAAGGGCGCACTTGCACGGCTCGGGGAGTTCGTCGCGCAGATCGGGTCCACCCCGTTGCTGCTCGCGGACGACTTCGTCTGGGACCTCCTCGGGGAGCGCCTCTCGACCTCGTTCACCGGAGGAGAGGCCGAGGTCCCGCGCGAGCGCTTCAACGGCGTCGCCTCCTCGGGAGAGATCGACCGCATCGTCGAGGTCATCACGGCGAGCGGCAGCGACGTGATCGTCGCCGTCGGTGGAGGTAGCACGATCGACGCCGCGAAGGCCGCGGGCTACCTCGCTGGTGTCCGATGGGTGAGCGTCCCGACAGTCGCATCCACCGACGCGCCGACCTCGGCGCTCGCCGTCATCTACACGGAGGCAGGGGAGTTCGAGGAGTACCGCTTCTTCCCGCGCAACCCTGACCTCGTGCTCGTCGACTCCCAGCTCGTGGCGGATGCACCCGCACGGTTCCTCGTGGCTGGTTTCGGTGATGCGCTGGCCACTTGGCTCGAGGCCCGTGCGACGAGCCGCTCCAACGCGAGCACGATGGCGGGTGGGCTGCCCACGCAGACCGGAACGGCCCTCGCGAAGCTCAGCTGGGATGTCCTCTGGGAGAACGCGGCGACCGCGCTGGACGCCGTCGAGGACGGCGTGGTGACGCCGGCTCTCGAGCGCGCCATCGAGGCGAACACGCTGCTCTCGGGACTCGGCTTCGAGTCAGGTGGGCTCGCTGCCGCCCACGCGATCCACAACGGGCTGACAGCCGCCCCGCAGACGCATGGCCTGCAGCACGGCGAGAAGGTCAACATCGGATCGATCGCTCAGCTCATCCTGGAGGGGGCTCCCGCGGAGGAGATCCGCGATTTCATCGTCTTCACCACGAAGCTCGGACTTCCGACGACGCTCACGGAGATCGGGCTGTCCACCGACGACAAGCACGAGCTGCGGCTCGTCGCCGAGGCCGCGACCGTGGCGGGGGAGACGATCCACAATATGCCGTTCGCGGTGACGTCCGACGATGTCATCGCCGCGCTCACCTCGCTCGAGCGGCTCTCGCGCCGTATCCGCGCCGAGGCCGGGCTCCCAGAGCCTGTCAAGTACCACGCCAAGCACTGACGACGACCCCACGACACGAAGGCGCCTCCTCACCCGAGCTCCGGGTTAGGAGGCGCCTTCGTTGTCAGCTGACGGGGTCAGTGCGACGCGGCTCCGCGGATCGGCGGCGTATGGAAGGTGCCTCCGAACGCCTTCTGGGAGGCTCCGACCCGGTCGAGGTAGGGCGTGATGCCTCCCGCCTGGAACGGGTAGCCAGCTCCCAGGATGAGGCACAGATCGATGTCCTCCGGCCCCGCAACGACCTGCTCGTCGAGCATCCGCTTGATCTCGTCGGCGAGGCCGACCTCGACGCGGTCGGCGAACGAGGCGGCGGTCATCGGCGTCTTGCCCCCCGCGACGATCTGCACGGCCTTCTTGTCGAAGCCCTTCACGCGGCCCTTGCCGTCACGGTCGTACAGCTTGCCGTAGTCGGCCAGCCTGTGGAGGTTCTCTGACTCGAAGAACCGGTCAGGGAACGCCTTGTGATGCGTGTCGAGCACGTGGGCGCCGACCTTGAGCCCCACCAGCTCGAGCAGCTCGAACGGTGTCATCGGGAGACCGATCCTGTCGAGCGCGTGGTCGACGGTCTCGAACGAGGTGCCGGTGTCGACCGCGTTCATGGCCTCGCCAAGGACCTTGGCGAGGACGCGGTTCACGACGAATCCTGGCGCATCCCTGGTGATGACGGCGGTCTTCTTGAGGTTCTTCGCGGTTGCCATCGCCGTCGCCAACGTCGCGTCGTCGGTGCTGTCGGTCCGCACGACCTCGATGAGCGGCATCTGCGCGACGGGGTTGAAGAAGTGGAAGCCCACGAGGCGCTCCGGGTGTTCGAGCTGAGCGCCGATCTCCGCGACCGAGAGGGAGGAGGTGTTCGTGGCGAGAACGGTCTCGGGTCCCACGATCTTCTCGAAGTCCGCAAAGACCTGCTGCTTGACGCCCAGCTCCTCAAAGACCGCCTCGATGACCCAGTCGCAGTCCGCGAACTCGCTCCGGTCGGTCGTGCCGTGGACGAGGCCGATCAGTCGGCCGTACTCGTCGCTCTCGATCCGCCCCTTCTCGTGCAGCTTCTCGAGCTCGCGCCGGATGGCCGCGACTCCCGTGTCGACGCGAGCCTGGTCGAGATCGGTGATGACGACCGGCACCTTCAGGCGGCGCACGAAGAGCGTCGCGAACTGTGTCGCCATGAGGCCGGCACCGATGACGCCGACCTTGTCGATGCGGCGAGCGAGGGCCTTGTCCGGGGCGCCTGCGGGGCGCTTCGCACGCTTCTGCACCAGGTTGAAGGCGTAGATCGAGGCCACGAACTGGTCGCCGGAGATGAGGTCGGCCAGGGCCTCGTCCTCCGCGGCGAAGCCCTTCTCCCGGTCGTCGCCCTTAGCGAGCTTCAGCAGCTCGAGTGCGCGGTAGGGAGCGAGCGCGACGGTGCCGAGCTTCTCCTCAAGCGACTTCCTGGCGATGCTGATCGCGAGATCCCACTTCGCGAGGCGCTCGAGGCGTCCGGGAGCGTTCGGCCGCTTGACCTCGATGTCTCCGCCGATGACCTTGTCGGCCCAGGCCAGCGAGTCCTCCAGGAAGTTCAAGCTCGGGAAGATCGCGTCGGCGATGCCGAGCTCCGCCACCTGGGGTCCCTTGAGCATCCGGTTCTGCTTGAGCGGATTCTCGATGATGACCTTGAGGGCGTTCTCGATGCCGATGAGATTCGGGAGGATGCTCGCGCCTCCCCAGCCCGGAACGAGGCCGAGGAAGGTCTCGGGCAGGGCGAATGCCGGAACGGTCGCGTCGACCGTGCGGTAGTCGGAGTTGAGCCCGATCTCGACGCCGCCTCCGAGCGCGAGTCCGTTGTAGAACGTGAAGCTGGGTACTCCGAGCTTGCCGAGGGAGCCGAGCACCTCATGGCCGAGCCTCGCGAGGAGGAGCGCGACCTCTCGGCTCGGGATCGATCCCACGTTGGAGAGATCAGCTCCGGCTGCGAAGTTGAAGCGCTTGCCCGTGATCGCAACCGCATGGATGTCATGGGAGGAGGCGCGGGCGCGCAGGCCGGAGAGGACCTCGCCGAGTTGGGCGAGCGTCTCCGGTCCGAGCGTGTTCGGGCGCGTGTAGTCGTGGCCGTTGTCGAGGGTGATGAGGGCCAGCGTGCGGCCGCTCGGCAGCGTGACGTCACGGACGAGCGAGTGCGTCACGACCTCGTCGGTGCTCATGGCGAGCAGGGGAGCGTAGCGTGCTCGAAGATCGGTTGCCATGGTGCTCAGCGTCCCTTCTTGCCGAAGCCTCGGCGTGCGTGCGACTTGCCGTTCCAGTTCGGGTTCTCCCAGATGACCGTGCCGCCCTGTCCGAGTCCGACGCACATCGCGGTCAGGCCGAAGCGAACTTCCGGGTGCTCCTCGAACTGCTTCGCGAGCTGCGTCATGAGGCGGACACCTGAGGATGCAAGGGGATGCCCGATGGCAATGGCTCCACCGTACGGGTTGACCGAGGGGTCGTCGTCGTCGATGCCGTAGTGGTCGAGGAACGACAGCACCTGGACGGCGAAGGCCTCGTTGAGCTCGAAGAGTCCGATGTCGTCGATCGTCATGCCGGCGCGGTCGAGGGCCTTCTCGGTCGAGGGCACGGGCCCGAGACCCATGACCTCGGGCTGCACTCCGGCGAACGCGAACGTCACCATGCGCATCTTCGGGGCGAGGCCGAACTCCTTCGCGGCGGCGCTCGAGGCCAGGATGGCGGCCGTGGCCCCGTCGTTGAGCCCGCTGGCATTTCCGGCCGTCACTCGGCCGTGCGGGCGGAACGGGGTCTTCAGCGTCGAGAGCGTCGCCATGTTCGTCTCTGGTCGGAGCGTCTCGTCGCGGGTCGCGAGGCCCCAGCCCGCTTCGGATTCGATGGCGACGGGGATGAGGTCCGGCTGCAGCTGGCCGTTCTCGTAGGCGGCAGCGGCCTTCTGCTGGCTGCGCATCGCGTAGCGGTCGCTGCGTTCGCGTGTGAGCTGCGGGAATCGATCGTGGAGTCGCTCGGCGGTCTTGCCCATGTTCAGGGCGTCACCGCTGACGAGCTGCTCGGCGACGAAGCGCGGGTTGGGGTCTGCGCCGATGCCGAGCGGGTGCCTGCCCATGTGCTCGACGCCGCCGGCGATGGTGACGTCGTAGGCCCCGAAGCCGATGCCGGACCCCATGGTGGTGACGGCCGTCATGGCGCCAGCGCACATGCGGTCGATGGCGAGGCCGGGAACGGTGTTCGGAAGTCCAGCGAGGATCGCCGTGGATCGGCCGAGCGTCAGTCCCTGGTCGCCCTGCTGGGTCGTCGCGGCGATGGCGACGTCGTCGTAGCGTTCGTGCGGGATCTGCGGGTTCCGGTCGAGGAGACCCTTGATCGCCTTGACTGCGAGGTCATCCGCACGGGTCTTCCAGTACATGCCCTTCTCGCCCGCACGTCCGAATGGGGTTCGAACGCCGTCGATGAACAACACTTCTCGATTGGCCACACTGCCTCCAAGCATCTATTGACTCGGTCATCCTATGGATGCTCGCCTGATCGGAAGCCAATGCGTCGTGTGAAGCTACGAATCCTCGTCGTTCTGCACGGAAGTCAATTGGTCAGCTTCTACAAAAGCCGAGGCGATTCCCTGTGCAACCTCGCTGGTCTGCCAGGCCCGTGCGCCGAGCTCGCGCAGGTGCTCGGCGACGGCGTCGGCGGAGACAGGCTGGCGAGGGACCCAGGCGGCTCGCCGCAGCAGCTCCGGCGTGAGCAGGTTCTCGACCGGCATGTGGAGGGTCTCAGCGTGGGCGACGAGGAACTCGCGCGCGAGCTTGAGCCGACGGTCCGCCTCGGGGGAGCGCTGCTCCCACTGGCGGTGGTGCGGCATGCGGTCCGGGTCCCGTGGCGCCTGCGGAGGCAGCTCCTCGGTCGTGAGGCCGCGCTCGACGGCACCCCACCAGCGGTCGAGCTGGGTTCGGGATGCGCGTCCGGTGAATTCCTTCAAGCGTGCCAGCTCGCCTCGAGTGCGGGGCATGGCTGTCGCGACCGCTGCGAGCGCTCGGTCCGGGAAGAGTCGCCCAGGGGCGGTGTCGGTACCGCGCGCCGCCTCGTCGCGAGAGAGCCAGAGCTCCCTCGCAACAGCGAGGGCCCTCGGGCTGCGGAGCCGGCTGATGCCGCCGATCCGACGCCACGGGTCCGGCTTCTTGACCCCCAGCTCGCGAGTGAGGATGTCCGCGAACTCCTCGCGGGCGGCATCGAGCTTCTCGGCGTCGATGAGCTCCTGGTGGAGCTGGTCCCTGACGTCGATGAGCAGCTCCACGTCGAGCGCAGCGTACGCGAGCCAGGTTTCCGGCAGTGGGCGAGTCGACCAGTCGGCGGCTGAGTGCGCCTTCTCGAGCGAGATGCCGAGCAGGCGCTCGATGACGGCGCCGAGCCCGACTCGCTCGTACCCGAGGAGCCTCGCCGCGAGCTCGGTGTCGAAGATGAGGCTCGGGTCGAGATCGAGCTCGCGGAGGCACGGAAGATCCTGTGTCGCCGCGTGGAAGATCCACTCCTCGTCGCCGATGATCTCCTGCAGCCGCGCGAGCGATCCCGTCGCGATGGGATCGATGAGGAGCGTGCCGCTCCCTCGCCGGTAGAGCTGCACCAGGTAGGCGCGCTCCGAGTATCGGTATCCGGATGCGCGCTCCGCATCCACGGCTACGGGTCCCGTGCCGGCGGCGAGACGATCAAGTGCCGCCTGCAACTGCGCTTCGGTCTCGATCACCTCCAGTCCGCCAGCTTTCAGACGGTCGGCATCAAGCCCCATCTTTCGCCTTCCTCAAGTGCTGGAGAACCTGGACTCCGTCGTCGGCCTCGGTCTCCGGGGGCATGCCCGCCAGCAGGCAGAGCAGCTCGCCCCAGGCTTCCGCGTGAGCCGCGAGGTCCGTCTCCCGTGGGGTCCAGGATGCTCGGAGTTCGATCTGGGCGCCCTCGCCCTGGTCTTCGAGCTCGCCGAAGCCTCGACCGTTGATGGTCGTCGCCGTGCCGGACGGGTGCTCGAAGGCCGCGCCTCTGGACTCGAGGGCATCCATGAGCCACGACCAGGCAACGGGCGCGAGGAAGGGGTCGACGCCGATCTCGGGTTCGAGGGGAGCCTGGGCGAAGCACACGACGCGGAAGGCGCCGCGCCAGGCTTCTGGCTCGCTCTCGTCGTGCAGCAGGATGAACCTGCCGGTTCCGAGCTCGGAATCGCTCGCGTGAGCAGTAGGCCGCACGTCTCCGGAGAGGGCGAGCGACTCGGGGGCCAGGTTCGCCGGGGGGCGGATCTCACTCACCGTGAGGGCAGAGCGGAACTCGGCCGCACGGACCGCCTCTACGGCGGCCTCGAACTCCGGGGCGGATCGATGCAACGGGACAACCACGCGACGAGAATAGGCCTGGCCCTGGGCTCCGCAGATCAGGCGCGCCGTGTCGGAACGTCGCCCGTCCGGCGTGTTCACGGCCGGGTTGCGTCATCATCGACGTGATGTGTGCCGCAAAACGTGCCTCAACCGAGTCGTCGTCGTCGGCGACGAAATTCGCCGCAGCCTCGCTCGGCGCTCTCGTCGTGGGACTCGGGGCCGTCGTCGCGACCGCCTCGACCATGGTCGCGCGCGCAGTCGTCACCCCGCCGCGCCGCCGCAAGGATCCGGTCCGCCTGCTCGGCGTCGACAAGCAGGCGGGCACCGTCACGCTCGCGCGCACGCCGGAGACGGCCGCTCCCGGGCACTACAGCCTCGTCTTCGCGGCAGAGACGGGTCGCGCCAACGTGGGTGCAGTGGTCGACGAGTCAGAGCGCACCGTCACGAGGCGCTTCTGGGGGGAGCAGGGCGCGCAGCTCGAGCGGGTGCGGTCCGTGCGCCTGGCATCCGCGCCGCAGCTGTGGGTTCGGGACCTCAACCTGCCCTGGCGCTGGGTCGATGTGCAGACGCCACTCGGTGCGATGCCAGCCTGGCTCATCCCCGCGGCTCAGGCCAGCGACTCGTGGGCGATCCACGTCCACGGTCGCGGTGCGGTCATGACGGAGCCCCTCCGGGCCGTTCCGCTCTTCCGCGGTCGAGGCTGGAACTCGCTCGTCGTGAGCTACCGCAACGACGCTCTGGCGCCGCCCTCGCCAGACGGCAAGTTCGGTCTGGGAGCCACGGAGTGGCGCGACGTCGAGTCGGCGATGGACTGGGCCGTGTCCAGGGGTGCTCGGCGCATCATCCTCGTTGGGTGGTCGATGGGCGGGGGCACGGTCATGCAGGCGGCCCTCAACGCGCGACACCGGGAGCTCATCGCGGGCATCTTCCTCGAGTCTCCGGCGTTGAGCTGGCGATCGATCCTTCGTTATCAGGGATCGGCCATGCGGCTCCCTCGATTCGTGACCGCACTCGGCATCTGGCTCATCGGCAGCCCGCTCGCCCGGCCCCTCCTCGGCCTGGAAGCGCCGATTCCGCTCTCGAAGCTGGAGATCCTCGATCGGCTCGCCGAGCTGACGGTGCCCATCCTGCTCTTCCACTCGAGTGGCGACACGGTTGTGCCGGTCGATGCGAGCCGGGAGCTCGCCAGGCGGCGCCCGGACCTCGTCACCTATCGGGAGTTCGAACGGGCCCTGCACACGCGGCTCTGGAACGTCGACAGCGGGAGATGGGAGCAGTCGCTGGACGAGTGGCTGGCGACCTTCTAGGAGCGTCCGTCCGCCGAGAGGAGCTCGAGCAGCTGGCGCTTCGCCCGCGCCTGCAGGGCCACCATGCCGCTTCGTCGCAGCGGTGAGACCAGATCCGTGAGCCCGAGGGCGCCCGGGAGATCCTCGGGAAGCCCCAGGAGAGCCTCCGGTTGCTGCCCATCCACGCCCTGGACAAGCGCAGCCGCGAAGCCCCGTGTCATCGGCGCGCCGGGTGGAACGGAGATGCGCAGGCGCACACGCCGCTCCGGGGTCAACGAGACGTCGAAGAAGACGGGCGACTGACACTCGATGACGCGCTCGAACGACGCGGTGTCGCCCGGGTCGACGCCGGGGAGCTCTGCACCGATCTCGGCGAGGAGCTCGAGGCGGTCGCGGGGCGATACCTCGAGCAGCTCCTCGCGGAGCAGATCGAGGGATTCCGGAAGCGTGACGTCGTGCATGCCACCACGGTACCGGGCAGGTGCCCCGACGACGCGCAGCTGAGCGGCTGGCGGTAGGATCTGCAGGAGCCCGCACCGGGCATTACTCACTGGAAAGTACGAGGACTCCGTGGGCGTAGGCCGCTTGCTGCACCTGACCGAACTCTCACCGACCGTCACGGCGGCAGAGATGGTGAAGGACCTCGTGCCTCCCAGGCAGTTCGACGCCGCCAAGTTCGCCACGTACCGACCCGATCCCGAGTACCCGTCCCAGGCCGCTGCCGTTGAGGCGGGGGAGCGCTTCGCCGGAGTGAAGGCAGCTCCCGCGTCCGGGAGCAAGGGCCTCTTCGGCTTCCTCAAGAAGGCACCGCCCGTCAAGCCCGGCATCTATCTCGACGGCGGCTTCGGCGTCGGCAAGACGCACCTGCTCGCCTCGATCTGGCACGCGCACCCAGGACGCAAGTACTTCGGCACCTTCATCGAGTACACCGCGCTCGTGGGCGCTCTCGGCTATGCCGAGGCGGTCCGCTCGCTGCGGGGCACCAGCCTCATCGCCATCGACGAGTTCGAGCTCGACGACCCGGGCGACACGATGGTCATGTCCAGACTCCTCGGTGAGCTCGTCGACTCGGGTACGAGCATCGCCGCGACGAGCAACACCCCGCCGAACGCACTGGGCGAGGGTCGCTTCGCGGCCTCGGACTTCCTTCGCGAGATCACGAAGCTGGCCGACGTCTTCGACACCCTGCGCATCGACGGAACCGACTACCGGCGCCGCGACATGTCCGGCCACGCCGCCGTCACGCCGCCGGAGCGCCTCGGCTCGCTGGTGGAAGACGCGGTCGCAGACGGCAAGTCGGTCGCGTACGACGGCTTCGACGACCTCGTGCAGCACCTCGCCACCGTGCATCCATCCAAGTACGTCCGGCTCGTCGAGGACATCGACCTCCTCGCCCTCAGCGATGTGCACGAGCTGACCGACCAGGCCGAGGCCCTCCGGTTCGTCGCCTTCATCGACCGCGTCTATGACGCGCAGATCCCCATCGCGGCATCTGGGCTCGCCCTCGACCGGATCTTCGGCGGCGGGATGATCGACGGCGGCTACCGCAAGAAGTACCTGCGCTGCGTCTCCAGGCTCATCGCCTCGACCGCGCAGGAGCAGACAGCCTCCGTGTGACGGGCGCGTCCCGTGCCACGCCTCCGGTGGCGCGATGACGCTCGCGACACAGACTCGTAACACACCGGGCCGCTCCGAAACATGATGGAAACGGTCCCGCCCCATCGCTGACACGCGCCTTGCGCAGACTCATTGCATCTCCCCACTCCGTGTCACGACGACGCGGCCTCCAGGTCGCAGCACGGGTGGCGAAAGCGAGGATGCAATGGATACCGGTGGAACCGCCTGGCTGATGATCAGCGCAGCGCTTGTGCTCTTCATGACACCAGGACTCGCCCTCTTCTACGGCGGCATGGTGAAGGAAAAGAGCGTCGTGAGCATGATGATGCTCTCGTTCGGGGCCCTCGGCCTAGTCGCAGTGCTCTGGATCCTCTACGGCTACAACATGTCGGCTGTCTCGGGAGATTCCTTCTTCCAGTTCGCGGGAGACCCCCTCTCCGACTTCGCGCTCACCAACCTGATCCAGGACAGCAACGCGACCGCCGGTGCGGCGTACGGCGGCACCTTCGCCATCATCACCACTGCTCTCATCTCGGGAGCCATCGCAGACCGAGCCAAGTTCGGTGCCTGGATGCTCTTCGCCGGCATCTTCGCGACGTTCGTGTACTTCCCCGTCGCTGCCTGGGTCTGGGGCGGTGGCTGGATCATGCAGCTCGGCGCGCAGCTCGGCTTCGAGGGTGTCGAGGTCATCGACTACGCGGGTGGCACGGCGGTGCACATCAACGCCGGAGCGGCCGCGCTGGCCCTCGCTCTTGTCCTCGGCAAGCGCGTCGGCTTCGGCAAGGGCATCACGCAGCCCCACAACGTTCCTCTTGTCCTCCTCGGAACCGCGATCCTCTGGTTCGGCTGGTTCGGCTTCAACGTCGGCGCGGCGTGGGGCGACCTCGAGGGCACCGAGTTCCCGGGACCCGGACTGCTCTTCATCAACACGATCGCAGCTCCCGCCGCGGGTATCCTCGGCTGGATCATCGTCGAGAAGCTGCGCAACGGCAAGGCGACCTCGATCGGTGCCGCGTCGGGCGCGATCGCCGGCCTGGTCGCGATCACACCGGCCTGCGCCGTGCTGACGCCCGGCTGGGCGCTGCTGCTCGGCCTCGTGTCCGGTGTCCTGTGCGCCTTCGCGATCGAGCTGAAGTTCAAGCTCGGCTTCGACGACTCGCTCGACGTCGTGGGCCTGCACCTCGTCGGCGGCCTCGTCGGCTCCATCTGGCCCGGCCTGTTCGCCTTCGACACCGGTCTCTTCACCGGTGGCGGGTTCGAGCAGCTCATCGTCCAGCTCATCGCTTCCCTCGGTGTCCTCCTCTACTCGTTCGGAGTGAGCTTCCTCGTGGCCTGGGTCATCCAGAAGACCATCGGCTTCCGGGTGCGCCACGAGGACGAAGTGGCCGGCGTCGACGTGGTCGTGCACGGCGAGACCGGCTACGCGCTGTCCCGCTGATCACGCGGACGGCCTTCGGGGGCCGTGCATCCACACCTGTGGATGCACGGCCCCCGTTCTCGTTCATCACCCCGAGCGCACCCCCAAGGGATGGGACTCGGCAACCCGGTACGGTTGAGGGCATGAGCGCACCTGTGATCGCAGCAATCGTCGCCGTGGTCCTCGCCATCATCGGCATCGTCGGCATCATCGTTCCCGTGCTGCCAGGCAGCATCACGATCGTCATCGGCTTCCTCGTCTGGGCGATCTTCGCCGGCTCCTGGCCCGTCTGGGTTGCGTTCGCGATCGGCGCCGTTCTGCTCATCACGGGCATGATCATCGGCTGGGTGCTCACGGGGCGTGGCCTGCGCAAGAAGCAGGTCCCGAATCGCTCCGTGCTCATCGGGCTCGGCGTCGGCATCGTCGGGCTGTTCGTGCTGCCGGCGTTCGGGCTTCCGATCGGCTTCGCCGTCGGTCTCGTGGCCTCGGAGTACGTGAGGGTTCGGGAGTTCCGCGCAGCCCTCGACTCGAGTTGGACCGCAGTGAAGGCGCTGGGCCTCGGCATGGTCATCGAGCTCATGTGCGCGCTCGTCGCTACGACGATTCTCGCGATCTCGATCTTCGTCCATTTCGTCTGGCTCTGAGTTTCCTGAACTCGCGGGCAGGTCTGACTTCGACTTTTGCGCAGATCCCCATACCCTGGGTGGAGCTGTCCGCGTTCTGTGCGCGAGAGCAGATCGTGTTCGGAGGAGCCGTATGTCGAACGGGGAGACCTCGAACGCCGTACTGGCGTTCGTGAAGAAGCGCCCTGGTGAGCTCGCTGCGGCGACCATGAGCGTCATCGCCGTGGGTGCCGTGGTCGCTGCGCTGACGGTCTCGAGCGGTCAGGGCGCCAAGGTCGCCGAGCCGATCGACACGGTTGCTGCCCCGGAGACGACGAGCGTAGCCGCATCGACGGCGAACTCGAGTGACGTCGTGAACCTGCACATGCTCGCGCAGCCGCTCGCCAGCCTGCCTGCTGAGCGGGTGGGATCTGCGCAGAAGACTGCGCTGGAGGATGCCCTCAAGCAGGTCAAGGACGCACTCAGCGCGACGGCGTCGGAGGCAGATTCGCTGCAGACGGCGTATACGGCGCTCCAGAACGCAGTTGGCGGTATGGCCACGAGCACGCTCGCGCTGGGGCGTGAGCATCGCCTGCAGGTGACGCTCGCATCGGCGGACATCCTCACGGCCTACGATGCTGCGCTCATCGAACTGGATGACGCCGCCGATGACCGTGCGCGCACGAGCGGCATCGCGTCCGTCGTGCGCCAGGGCACCGCCGCTCAGAGCTCCCACAGCGCCGCCGTCAACTCCCAGCAGGGCGAGGACCCCAACGCGCCGGAGCCTCCACTGGATGATTCCGGAGACGACGAGCCCACCCAGGCCCCCAGCCCGTCGGAGCCGGTACCGCCGGCGCTGACGGCCCAGCCTGTCCCGGACGGTCCTGGTGCCAGCACGCCCCCGACGGAGCCCGAAGAGACACCGGCGCCGACGGATCCCCCCGTTCCGGAGCCGACCGAGGGTCCCAACGAGCCGCAACCGACCGGTGAGCCGACGCCCACCGCCGAATCGGGCAGTACACCGAGCACCTGACGCTCGGGCGCTGGCCCGGACATCAGAGAGCCGGCCGCAGTGCATCCCTGCACTGCGGCCGGCTCTTGTGCTGAGCCCCGACCGTGCGGGCGCCCGTCTGTCAGATCAGGCTCGTGCCCTGCGCCGCCTCAGGAGCAGCGCGAATGCTCCCGCGAGCAGGCTCGCCCCACCGCCGACAGCCAGGAGTGCGCCGAGATCGGCCCCGGTGCTCGCGAGCTGCTGGGCTTCCGCGCCTGGGCCATCGTCCGAGCTGTCCCCGTGTGCGCCTGGGGCCGTGGGACCTGCGCCGGGCGTCGCGAACGCACCGGGCCCACCAGCATCGCTCGGAGTCGGAGTCGGAGTCGGAGTCGGGGTCGACTGCGGCTCGGAGGGGACCGGCGTGCTCGTCGGACCCGCCGTCGGCTGCGGCGACGGCTCTTCGGCGAAGTCCAGTCCGATGAGGAACGGGTTGTGATCGGAGGAGCGGTACACATCGCCCGAGTAGAGCTGTGTGCGGTTGTAGTTGTTTCGGCTGTACTCCGTGCCGACCTGCTCGTAGGCGTTGATCGTCCAGACGTCGGCGCCCGTGACCGCGTCCTCCGCTGCGTTGCTCGCCAGGATGTGATCGAGCGACCCGACAGCGCCGCCGAAGCTGTACGAATACTCGGTACCCGGTGAGCCGGGCACTCCAGCGGCGCGGTTGCGCGCATCCCCCAGGTTCGTGAAGCCCGCATCTGCGAGCACGCGCATGGGGGCCTCGTGGGAGTAGCTGTTGAAGTCGCCGGTCAGGAAGACCAGATCGGTGCCGTGCTCCGCGCGCTGTGCCTCCGTGAAGCGGACGAGGGCCTGCGCCTGCCGTGTTCGGTCACCGTTCCAACCGCCGACGGCTGCTGCGGGTCCGACGGCGTCGTCGTTGTTGGCATTGTCGCCGTCGCCTGAACCGCCCTTCGACTTGAAGTGATTCGCGACGACGACGAACTCCGTGTCCGTCGCTGGGTCAGAGAACGCCTGGGCGAGGGGCGCACGACCGTTCGCGAAGGCCGGGTCGTCGAGGATGCTCGAGGGGTGGCTCACCTCGACGGAGGCCGGCTGATAGATGAACGCCGTGCGGATGACGTCGTCACCCGTGGACGGCACCTCGGCGGGGGGTGGAACGTGGGCCCATCGCTCCGAGCCTGCCGCCGTGTTGAGCGCCGTGACGAGATCGATGAGCGCCGCGTCGCGGTCCTTGCCAAAATCCGACGAGTCCTCGATCTCCTCGAGCGCGACGATGTCGGCGTCGAGCTGATTGATCGCGGCCACGATCTTCGCTTCCTGCCTCGCGAGGTTCGCCTCGTCCCAAGCGCCGCGCGGGAGGCATCCGTTGGCGCTCACCGGCTTGCCATCCCGATCGGTGTAGCTCTCACTCGGGTCGCAGAAGTCCACGCCGAGGCTCGTGAAGTAGTTGAGCACGTTGAACGTGCCCAGCTGGAGGCTGCCGCCGACCAGCTCGGGAGCGGGCTCGCGGGCATCGGAGAAGGTGGCTGGTGCGCCGTTGCTGCCCGTGAGCGTCGATGTGGGCTGGAAGCGGTAGCTGTCGAAGGAGTAGTGCACGACGACTGGCTGCGTGAAGTTCGCTGTCGCACCGATCGTGACGGGCGACTCGATGCTCAGGTAGGGGAGCGGGATGTCGGCGTTGATGAGGCCGCCACCTTCTCGACGGAGGAAGTCAGTCGATGCGCCGTCATCGAGGATGACGCTGTTGGCGGCGTTGTACTCCGCCTGCGCGACCGCCTCTGGGCTGCCCGGTGCCCCAGCCTCCGTCGGCGTCACAAGCAGACGTTCGCCGACGGAGAGCCCGATCTCTCCGTACTGGTTGAGCGCGTAGTTGTCTGCCACTCGGTAGGTGCCAGCTGGGGCGAGGAGCATTCCCTCAAAGCGCTCCCGCTCCTCGTCCGTCTCCGGCCACTCGATCGAGAGGGGCTCTACGACGTCCGCAGGCCCGCGCTCGAGCTGCTCGACAGCGCTTGCGCTGATCTGCGTCGACTCGAACCGCTCAGCGACCCGTCCGATGACCGCGACTCGATCGCCGATCCTGACGTTGGCGGCGGCTGCCGGGCCGTAGACGAAGATGCCGGTCGAGGCGGTGTGCGCGGTCGGGTCGGTCGCGCCTCGGGTCTGGATGTTGAAGCCGCCGAGTCCGCCTTCCGCGTAGACCGCGGTGACGATGCCCTCGGTCGTCACCGTCTGGTCGACCATCGGCGACGCCGAGCCCGTGCCCTGGATCTCCGCGATCGACGCGAGCTCCGTGCTTGGCGGCACCGTCGGGGTCGAGCTCGCCGTGGGCTCGGGGGTGGTGGTCGAGCCGTTCGCGGAGCTCTCTGGTGTCGGCGCCGCGGCGACGAAATCGGCGGAGTTCTGGTCGGTGTCGACCCCCGCCGTCGCGCGCTGCGTGCTCAGGGCATTGTCGAGTTCCGGCGCGGGAGCTGCGCCCTCGAAGACGCTCGCGGTGCCGTAGCCGACAAGATCAACGACTGCAGCCGCGCCTGTGCCGTCCGCTCCGGGAAGGCTGATCACGTCGGTCGTGCTCGCGAGAACCACGATGCCACCACGCGCGCCCATGGCGATGTCGCCGCTCGAATCAGGGGTCGGCAGCTCGCCGGTGCTGGCGCTGCCGGCTGCCAGCGCGAGGAGATAGTGACTCCCAGGCGCCACATCGCCCGAGAGTTCGGCGACTCCGCCGAGATTGCCGCTCGCGGAGAAGTACTGGACGGACCAGCCTTCGATGCTCACCGCCGAAGCGCTCGGGTTGTAGAGCTCGACGAAGTCGTTCGAGAAGCTCGACCCCGTGTTGCCACCGCCGCCGTACGCCTCGTTGATGACGAGCTCGGTGCCGCTGGGAGCCGCGAAAGTCGGGGGCGCGGCGGCAACGAGCAGGCCGCCTCCAGCAAGGGTCGACGCGGTTCCCACCGCAAGGAGCTTCTGCCAAGTTCGAGTCACGGTGTCCTCCTGGGCGTGCGTCTGTGACGGGTCGCGGTCACCGTATCGCCACGGTCTCGCCCAGCGACTTCGCGCACGTGAACACCCGGTGAACGGGGCAGCCCGTCTACCCGGCCTTCGAGCGCGTCGCTGAGCCGGCCTTCGTGCGCTTAGCTGAAGCATCGGCCTTCGGCGCAGCCTTGGTCTTTCCCTGCTTCGCGGGAGCGGACTTCTTCGGAGTCGTCTTGCTGGCAGCGTTCTTCTTCGCGCCCGCCTTCTTCTTGCCGCTCCTGCCCTGAGCTCCGGCGCTCGACCTCGTCTTGTTCGCGACGCCCTTCTTCGCAGGTGTCGTCTTCCCCTTGTCGATGCTCCTGCGAAGCGCCTCCATGAGGTCGATCACCTCGCCGCCTGGTTCAGAATCCTCGGACTCGCCGAAGGTCGCCGCCGTGTCGAGGGCGTCCCCCTCCGCGAGCTTCGCGTCGATGAGCTGCTGCAGCTGCTCCTGGTAGTCGTCGGTGAAGCGATCCGGCGCGAAGTCGGCCGCGAACGAGTCGACCAGCGACGCCGACATCTTCAGCTCTTTCGCCGAGATCCTCACGCGTTCGTCGAGGGCCGGGAACTTCGCCTCGCGCACCTCGTCGTCCCAGAGCAGGGACTGCAGCATGAGCACGTCGCCTCGGGTCCGAAGCGCGCCCAGCCGCGACTTCTGCCGCAGCGAGAAGTGCACGATGGCGGTCCTGTCGGTCTTCTCCAGTGTCTTGCGCAGCAGCACGTACGCCTTCGCCGACTTCGAATCGGGTTCGAGGAAGTAGCTGCGGTCGAACATGATCGGGTCGAGCTGCCTGCTCGGCACGAACTCGACGACGTCGATCTCACGACTGCGCTCTTCCGGCAGCGAGCTCAGGTCCTCCTCCGTGAGCACGACGGTCCTGTCCTCCTCGGCGTAGGCCTTGTCGATGTGCTCGAAGTCGACGACCTTCCCGCAGACCTCGCAACGTCGCTGGTAGCGGATGCGCCCGCCATCCTTGTCATGGACCTGGTGCAGGTGCACGTCGTGGTCCTCGGTGGCGCTGTACAGCTTCACGGGCACATTGACGAGGCCGAAGGCGATCGAGCCTTTCCAGATGGATCTCATGCGCCCAGTACAGCCGACCAGTCACGTCGCAAACCGGGCCGAGGCTGTGTATTCGCCGTTCCACGACTCAGGAGTCGGGTGCATCCTGGGCCGATGGCGACGTCCCAGCAGACGGTGGTGGTCGAGGGGCACCGGGTGACCCTGACGAACCTCGACAAGGTGCTGTACCCCGAGTCGGGCACGACAAAAGCGGAGGTGCTCTCGTACTACGCGGAGATCGCGCCCTTCATGCTTCCGCACATCCGGCAGCGGCCGGTGACCCGGAAGCGGTGGGTGGACGGCGTCGGCACGGCAGAGCACCCCGGGAAGGTCTTCTTCCAGAAGGATCTCGAGGCGAGCGCGCCGGACTGGGTGCCGCGGGAGGGGATCGATCACCGGGACCACAGGAACGAGTATCCGATCGTCCGTGATGTCGCGACGCTGACGTGGCTCGCCCAGGTCGCGGCGCTGGAGCTCCACGTGCCGCAGTGGCGCTTCTCGGCTCACGGCGCGGCTCTGAACCCAGACCGGATGGTGCTCGACCTGGATCCGGGGGAGGGCGCCGGGCTCCTGGAGTGCGCCGAGGTTGCGCGGCTCGCGCGCCGCATCCTGAGGGACATGGGGCTCGACCCGGTCCCGGTGACCAGCGGCAGCAAGGGCATCCACCTGTACACGGCCCTCGACGGAACCCACACCTCCGAGCAGGTATCGCAGGTCGCGCACGAGCTCGCGAGAGCCCTGGAGGCCGACCACCCCGAGCTCGTCGTGAGCGAGATGAGAACGGCCCTGAGAACAGGCAAGGTGCTCGTGGACTGGAGCCAGAACAGCGCCGCGAAGACCACGATCGCTCCCTACTCGCTTCGCGGGCGCGCGCGTCCGACCGTCGCCGCTCCGCGCACGTGGCGAGAGCTCGCCTCCAACAGGCTTCGGCAGCTCGAGTTCGCCGAGGTGCTGGAGCGGATGCGCACACACGCGGATCCACTCGCACCCGTTGCCGAGGCGGGCCAGGAGGACAGGCTGCTGCGCTACCGATCGATGCGCGATGCCACGAAGACGACCGAGCCCGTGCCCGAGGCCGCCCCACGCCCCTCGGACGGGCGGAGCTTCGTCATCCAGGAGCACCACGCGCGGCGGCTCCACTACGACGTCCGCCTCGAGCGCGACGGCGTGCTGGTGTCCTGGGCAGTCCCGAAGGGCATACCCCCCGAGACCACGCGGAACCACCTCGCGGTGCAGACCGAGGACCACCCGCTCGAATACGCGACGTTCGAGGGGACGATCCCGAGCGGCGAGTACGGGGCGGGCGAGGTGCACCTCTGGGACTCCGGCACCTACGAGCTCGAGAAGTGGCGGGACGGCGAGGAGGTCATCGTCACGCTCCACGGTGCGGCCTCGGGCGGACTCGGCCAGCCGACACGGGTGGCCCTCATCCGCACACGGGGGAGCAGCGACGCGAAGGACACCTGGCTGCTGCACCGGATGGAGCGAGGAAGCCCTTCGACGAAGACGCCGAAGTCGAAGTTCCACGGCCCCGGGCAGGAAGGTGGTGCCGGGAGCTCGATAGCGCCCATGCTCGCAACGCCTCGCGAGAAGGGCATCTTCGAGGACGAGGAGGAGTGGGCGTTCGAGATGAAGTGGGACGGACTCCGTATCGTCGCCACCGTGCAGCCGGACGACATCCGTCTGCGCACGAGGAACGGCAACGACGTGACGGCGGTCTACCCGGAGGTCGTCGAAGCGCTTCGGGCGAGCACGTCGGGCCGGTCGGTGGTCGTGGATGGCGAGGTCGTGGCGCTCGACCGCAGGGCACAGCCGGACTTCGGTCGGCTGCAGGCGAGGATGGGCCTGCGATCGCCGAGGGACGTGGCACAGGGCGTGAAGGCCGTGCCAGTCGAGTACTTCGCGTTCGACCTGCTCGAGGTCGACTCCCAGAGCCTGCTTGGTCGGCCGTACGTCGAGCGCCGTGCCCTGCTCGATGAGGTCGTGCGGGAAGCGCATGGCCTGCGGGTGCCACCGGCGATCACGGGCGACGCCCGACTTGCCCTATCCAGCAGTGCGGAGCTCGGTCTCGAGGGCATCATGGCGAAGCGTCTCGAGAGCGTCTACCGGCCGGGACGGCGCTCAGACAGCTGGGTCAAGGTCAAGCACCACAGGTCCCAGGAGGTGATCGTCGGCGGGTGGAGGCCGGGCCGTGGACGCCGGGCGGGTGCCATCGGTTCGCTGCTCCTGGGGGTGCCAGGGGCAGAGGGGCTTCGCTACGTCGGCCGGGTCGGCACCGGCTTCAGCGACCGAGAGCTGGAGCGCGCGCTCGGCAAGCTCGAGTTGGAGACGAGGGGGACCTCGCCGTTCGAGGACATACCGGCGTCAGACGCGAAGGGTGCCGTCTGGGTGGGTCCGGTGTTCGTCGGGGAGGTCGAATTCGCGGAGTGGACCGCTGGCGGAAGGCTCCGGCAACCGAGCTGGCGAGGATGGAGGCCGGACAAATCACCCGCAGACGTGGAGCCTCCGGGGGACTGAGCTCCGAGCGTGAAGCCGGCCGGCGACACCTGGTCTGAGGACGACGAAGGCCGGGCCCGCCATCGCGGACCCGGCCTTGCGTGAGACCGTTCAGCCGTTGACGCCGGCGGGCGGAATCGTGTCGTCGCGGTGCTGGGCTGCGTCGTCGCGGACCTGCGTCGGCGGCTGGTCGGGTCGTTCCTGGTTCGGTTCGCCGGTGCCGAGGCCCTGGATCGACTCGGCTTCGAGCCGCTCGTTGGTCTCGTCGAGGGCGGCGTCGTTCTCGGACTCTGGGTTCGCGTGCTGATCTGACATGACAACGACCGTACGCATGTCAGCCGAGACGAAGATGAGTGCGTGACGGGCCCCTCCCGGGCTGGTCGCGCATCCGTTCACACGGAGACCATAAGGTGCTGGTGGAGAATCGGCATCGCCCGACCTTGAGGAGACCGCTGTCCATGACGAGCACCCGGCCCGTGCCGCCTGCCCACGCACGAGCGACGCCGCAGCGACGCCGGCGACGCTCACTCGGCAATGTCGTTCTCGGCGTGCTCGGCACGGCCCTCATCTTCGCTGGAGCGGCGGTCCTGGCGGCGTCGCTCTTCGCGCCGACGACGGTTGAACGCGGATACGGTCAGGTCAAAGCTGCTGTGAACGACGTCGCGGCTGAGGTGCAGCTTCCCGCGGTGCGCCTCGGTGTCGAAGGCGGACAGGCGGAACTCGACGTGTGCGACGGGGCCTTCATTGAGATGACCTCGTACCGGAACACCGTCGGCGTACCAGCCGTCTACGCCGCGCACAACAACTGCGGGGGCGACATCGTCTTGAACTGGGAGGTCGGCACGCAGTTCGAGGTCGAAGGGCAACCAGGCACGTTCGAGGTCGTCGACGTGCGGCACACGGCGAAGCACTGGGAGACGACCGAGGCGCTCATCGGGTTGCAGGGCGATTTCGCGCTGCAGTCATGCTTCTACGGCGAAGACCGGATGCAGTTCGTCGGCGTCCGTCCCGTATCCGGCTAGGGCTGAATGCCGGTTCCCGGCATGCACGAAACGGTGGCGGAAATCAAGAGCTTGAGCCTTGATTATGTTGTCACCTATCCTGCGGAGATGATCACCGCACGAGCAAGGGCGCTCCTCGACTTCGAGACCGCGAATCCTGAGCGCAGCGTCTCGAAGCTGGAGAAGATCCGAGGGCTCGGCCTGACCCCTGATGGCTACGAGGCCCGGCTTGAACTGCTGGTCGCCGACGTCGACGTCATGGCCGAGTATCCCGAGCTCGTCTATCGCTACTGGAACCAGCGGCGCGGGCAGGCATCCCGCCGCTGAGCTCCTCAGCTGGCCCGTGCTACGGCGCTCTGGCGCCCGACGTTACGCGTTCTGGTTGACGCTCTCCCAGTCGGCGAGCGTGGCCGCAGCGTTGTACGTTGCGGTCAAGAAGCTATGAAGAAGCGCATCCGGGTCAGTGGATGCACGCACCGCTTCGTAGGGCAGGAGGAACTCGCCGAGTGCGCCGTCCCAGTAGGCGCCGTCCGGAACCTGCACCTCGGCGAAGCCTGCTGGTGAGGGGTACGCATAAGAGTAGTACGCGCCCTCGCCGCGGCCAGATGCGTGCGACTGACCTCCGTCTCGTGGGTGAGCAGCGTCTCCGGCAGAGGGCTGAGCAATCTCCCCCTCGCAGGCGAAGGCACGCTGGCGAGGAGCGCATAGCTTGGAGAGCGACGAAGGGATACGACATGGACAACGCAGAACGCGGAAGCAACAGGAGTGGCGCGAACGGATCAACGCAGATGAGCGTCGGCATGTCCCTCGGGCTCCTCATCGGCGTCACCCTCGCACTGATCCTGGACAGCTGGGCCATCGGACTGGGCATCGGGGTTCTGGTCGGCATCCTCATCGGAATCGTCTGGTTCCTCGCGGTCCGAGGCAGAGCTAGCCCGGACGGTGAAGGAGACGCTCGTGCAGACGCCGGCGCCTGAGCGAACGCGCTCACGTCGATCCCTGCGCGCCGTTGCACGCTGACCACAGAGATCTGCATACTGAGGCCATGCCCCGCGTTCAGCGCATCATTCTCGCGTCCGGCTTGCTGCTGACCGCTGCGCTTGCGCTGGTGGTCGTGGCGAGCCAGATCGGCATGACGTGGTACTCCGCGCCTGGCGCCAGCGGAGTCGCCACGGAGCAGACCGCGGTGTTCGAACCAGCGATCGTCGGGACCGTGGTGACCGCCCTCGCCGCGCTCGCGCTTCTCGCGCAGGTCCTGGTCGCCGCACGGCGCACCGTGCCGCGGTGGACCTGGGCTGCGTCTGGCGCAGTCTCCGCTCTCGCCGTGGTCGCAGCCGTTGTCGTGTCCACGGCAGACCGCCCAGTGTTCTAGGTCTCGCCGCTGTCGCGCGCTAACTCTGATCGGGAAGCCAATCCGAGGTGAAGACGATATCGAGGAGCATCGTCGTGATCTCCAGGCCGGCGAGGGCTCCCGCGGCCAACAGGACGATCGCGACCGTCACGACGGTTCGACGCCGTCGTCCGAGCGGGGTGAGGAGCAGGACACCGCTCGCGAGCACCACGGCACCGAGCACGAGGCCGAACAACGGGAAGGTCATCCACGTATCTTGGCTCGACGAGAATCCTGGTGCCTGTGAGCGCGGCCGCAAAGCTGCCCCTCCGCGTCAGCCGCCTAGGATCGCGCCATGACCAAAGTCGCGGGCCCCCGATCGGGCAACGGGTACTGGGGCACGCAGATCGTCGTGACCGCGCTGCTCGGGGCCGGGAGCGTTGCAGCCAGCTACGTCCTCCTCGTCGTCAAACCGGATGAGCCGGGCGGCGCGGTCCTCATCGCGCTCATCGGCATCGCGCTCCTCACTACCTTCGCGTGGACCGTCGACACGGCGACACGGTCGACCCCGCTGGAGCGAGCTCTCTTCGCCTGGGCGATCATGCAGCACGAGGCAGCGGGACACGGGAACGACGCACTCGCGATGAGCGATGCTGCGCGGGCACGTGATGGCACCCTCGACGCCGATCGAATCCGCACCCTGCAAGCCCTTCGGCCCGGCAATCCCTACCCGACTCACCTCCCGGTCTCGGATGCAGCGAGAGGCGAACCCGCGACGGCCAGGCGAGACACCGGCCCGGACCGTACCCGCCTCGCGCTGGCCGCGCTCTTCCTCGCCTTGACAGGCCTCTACTTCAGCTGCATTCCGCCGGTGTTCATTCTCGGCTGGCCGTTCCAGCTCGCCGCGTCGATCATGGCGGTGTTCGCGATCGTGCCGCGCGGTCGTGGGCGCCGCCTGGGTATCGCCGCAGCGAGCGTGTCCGTGCTCGGGACGATCGTGACGCTCGTCTTGCTGCTCGTGAGGATCCTCCAGGCGCTCACCTGACGCTCGTCGGGTGGCACGGGCGAGGCTGCCGCAGTGCGTGGTTGAGCGCGCGGAGGAACAGCTCGATCCTCGCGTCCTCCTCTCGCAGCCTCCGATGAGCTGCCGCGATACAAGGCCCGGGCAGCGCTGGGGCGCGGATCCCGTCGTCACATCCGAGTCATCACCCTGCGCACACTCCGGCCTACCGTTTCGCGACAGCTATGTGCCAAAAAACGAAAACGTGCCACTAAATTGCTCGCAAATCCGGTTAATTTCTTACTCTCTGAGCGGCACTTCATACCAAGTGCCACGTTTTGACCTGGGTGCAAGGATTGCCCGGGGGGGGGGGGGGGGG